>JAXMBV010000013.1:0-206066 GCA_046349695.1 Planctomycetaceae bacterium
AGCGAAGTCTTCGTGAGTCCTCGCAGCGTCGGGCAATACGCATCATTCGTGCTGGCCTTGAGGCCCTTGTAGCGAGAACCGACTTTGCTTCCCGAACGAACAATGCCGCCAGGAAACGGCAGCGCGACATCGCGGAGTTTGCCGATGGCGTCGACCGCAGCTTCCGCAGCTGTCAGTGCCTTCGCCGAGTCTGTGCCGCAGATCAGGAGATTGCCGCCAGCAACACCGGTGACTGTTCCGAAATAGTCCTCGCAGACAAACTCGCCGTCCATCGTCGGAATGCGCCAGAAGCGGCGTGCATCGAACTTCTTGGAGACCTGAAAGCCATCGCCGAAGTATCGAATGCCGCCTCCGATGCGAATCTGCTTCTCCTTCGGACAATCGTCAATTCCGTTGAAACACGCGGTGGTCGGGCACGTCAGAATACACTGACCGACTCGCGCCTGAAGAGCCTTCGCGAGCGATTCCGTTCCGAAGCCGAAGACGAGCACCGAAATGCCAGCTCGACCGTCGGGAGTTTCCTCCGCGGACACCGTGCGTTCGATCGCGGCTTCGACATCGCACGCGATGACGCTGGTGGCGTTCCCGCACATCACCGTTGCGGCGGTCGTTGCCCATCGCAGACTGTCGGCCGTAATGATGAGCCGAGCGGCCTTGATCGGAAACGCTTCCGCGAACGTGTCGATGATTTCGACGCCGTGTAATTGAAAGGATGAAGTGACAGCCTCGGTCATCGGGTCAGCTTTTCAGGAGTAGATTGGCGGGCTTCATGATTCAGGAGACGAGGGATCAGTGGCTCTCATTCCGCGTAGGAACAACGCACGATTCTGTCAGATAGCTGAGATCCACGGGGTAGTTTCGCCACCGGATGGAATAGTACTTTTCAAACCACTGCTGAATATCGGCTTCGACTTCGTGATCATACACCGGATCCACATGCAGTGTCTTTCCGATAAGCGTTTCGCGAATCTCACCCTGCTCCACCAGGATGCGGCCGGACTTGATCACGACTCGCGGCATTTCGAACATGATCTCCTTGTTCTCATGCGGCGTGTAGATCGTCACGTCCGCATCCGCGCCGATGCCGAGATGTCCTTTGTCCTTCAGGCCCAGGATTCGTGCCGGACCCGCGCGAGTGATGATCGCGATTTCGTTCAGTGTGTATTCGCGATCGATTTCCCAGAGCGTTGAACGCTGGCGAATCTCGGGAGGACACGTCTTCAGCACGTCCTGACGATAGGTTCGATCCATCAGGAAACGAATGATCTGAGGATACGCGAGGAACGAGCCGCCGTTAGGATGATCGGTGCTCATGACGACGCGCCACGGATCATTCACCAGCAGATACCATTCGAGTCCGATGGCCCATTGCAGCGAATGCACGAGTGACTTGTTGCGGTACTTGATGGGAGTGATCCCGCAGCCCGATTCCATTTCTGTGTCGCTGCTGAACCACTTGCCGCCATAGACATTCGACAGGAAGTAGCCGAGCGGACCATCGCCCGTCATGCTGGTTGTTTCGCCGAACAGCACCTGACCAACGTCGACGGTGATGTTCGGATGAGAATTCACATAGTCGACCAGCGGCATGACTTTGCTGTTGAATGTGTTCTCATCGCCGTTGCCGCCACCGTAGCTGTGAAACTGAATGTGCGTGATGTGGCCTCGATGTCCTTCCAGGGCCTTCATCGTTTCCAGCGTCGTGTCCCAGTTACCGGGCATCCCGAGATTGTTGCAGTGGATGTGGACCGGATGAGGCAAGCCGAGTTCGCCGGCCGCCTGGGCGACTCCGCCGATGATCTGTCGAGGCGTGACGTTGAAGTGATCCACCTGGGAATCAAGCCCGCTGACGTTGCCGGCCTGCTTCGTCTTCCAGACCTCGACGCCGCCGGGATTGACGAGCTTCGGAGCGAAACCTTTGGTCGACGCGAGCAGCCAGCCAATGAAGGCTTTCAGCTTGGCCGGTTCGTTCTTCATCAGGGATTGCATCACATAGTGATTGTTTCCCATCAGAACGTAGATGCCTTTATCCAGGCATGGCGTGTCTTCAAACTCTTCGTGGGCGTGGCGAGCACCCAATGGAGGAATAGCGGCATCAAAGGCGGTTGTGTAACCCAGCGCGGCGTACTTGTAGCCTGTCGCAAAGGTACTGGGCACGCTGCCCATGGTGCCGCTGTGAGTCACGCTGGATCGCGGCAACACTTCGCCTCGCCGCTTTTCTTCCGGCCGCATTTTGCGAGCGACGTTGACCTTCGGACCGGCGATGTGGCAGTGCATGTCGATGCCGCCAGGCATCACGACGAGTCCGGTGGCATCAATGGTTCGTGACGGGCGAATCGTCGGATCTGCAGGGGGTTCGACAATCCGTCCGTTCAGAATCCACAGATCCCGAACTTCGCCATCGATCCCGTTGGCCGGATCGTAGACAGTGCCTTGTGAGATTTTTGTGTAGTCAGGTGGGGTCATTGGGATGAGTGTGTTGAGCGGCAGGAGTTTGTCAGCAGTCGGTCGCGGAGATTAGGAACGTGCACAATTCCAGCTATCCCGCCGGTTTCAATTCTTCCACGTAGCCACTGAGTTCGAGTCGCAGACGATTCAAATCGTCAAGCGGAGCTTCGGACATCATTGCAAACAACTTTGGATTGTTCGGTAAGACCGTTTGCTTGAGATCTTCAAGCGCCCGAATCAACTTGTCCATCTGAAGCATCGTGATTCTGAGTCGATCAGTCATGTCCTGAGTCATATCTGAATCTCGACAAGGCCGGAGTTCGCGGGCGATGATTTGAGCATTACCCCGTCACTCCCATGATCTTCTTGACGCGTTCTTCAATGGCTGACAGCACATCGTAGTCGCTGGGGTGCGGCGACGGAAATGCCGGACGGAGCGGGATAGGCACATCGTCCATTCGGTAGACGGTGCCTCCCGTGTTGATTCCGTAGGTGGCCACTGTAAACGCGACCGTTGCGGCTCGAGACGTGGGAGTTTCCTTCGTGTCGAGCGCGATGAACGGAATGGACGCCAGGTGTTCTCGTGCCGGCTGAGAAAAATTCGCCATCGGATCACAGGCGATCGTCATTCCACAGTCGGCTTCACGGTTCGCAAGCGTGTCCGATGTTGTGTATTCGCCCGGATTGAATCTCGGATAACCGCGAGAATGATTTACACCGAACGGATATCCGGTTCTCCAGGCGACCACGTTGTCGGCTCCTGTGACGTTGCCGTGTCCGCGGTTGGGCTTTGCAACAAAGCGAGTATGAGCATTCATGTCGCGAGTCAGCGCCAGGAGAGCTTCGCTGTTGGCATGCTTGCCGCGAGTCATCGTCAGGCCCATGCCGAAGAAGATAACTCCGAACTTGCACGCCTTCATGCGATCCATCAGATCCTTCCACACGGCGAATTCGACGCCGGTTTCACGATGGACGAAATCCGGATCGAGTTCGATTCCCTTCGCGAGTGCTCGCAGTGTCCAGAGTGCTTCGAAGTCCTTCTTCGGCTTGATCTGAATAAAGATGTCGGCCGCCTTCGCGCTCTTGGTTTTGCGGACGTCCACAATCACGCACGTTCGGTCCTTGCGTCCGTTCGGAAGAAACATGCCTTTGGGCATCAGGCTGTACTTGGTGAAATGTCGAGGATGACTTTCGGCCGGGTTGGAACCCCAGAACATAATCATGTCGCCTCGGTTCGCCACTTCGCCCAGCGAACATGTGACCTCGCCGACTCCCTGGAACGCCATGCCCGACGGACCGTGGCAAACGCTGGTCGTTGTATCAATCGTGCCGCCGATCCAGTCAACAATACTGACGGCGATACGCTGAGCCTCGCATGGAGAATCGCTGAGGCCATAGACGATCGGATAGCGACCTTCTGTCAGAATCCTGGCGGCTCGATCATAGCCTTCTTCCAGAGAGGCCGGCTTACCTTCGATCAGACAACTTGGACGACCATCGTGGCTGTGATTCAGGAACCACGCCTTGCCCAGCACGCAGGCGCGCTTGGCTTCGACGATGTGGTCGTCCTTGACGGACAGATCAATATCATCACAGACACAGCCGCAGAATGTGCAGACGGAGTCCTGAATGATCTTCAGTTCACCAGGCACGCTGGCTGTTGGTGCATTCACCTGTGTCGCTGCGCTTGTCATGAGCGTAGACCTTAGGCCTTTCTATGTGCCGGCTTTTTGAATCAGTTCGATGGTGACTTCCATGCCTTTGCTCGTCGGCATCCCGGAACCGTGAGTATCCCCGGCCATCATTCGGCTGGAGATATCTCCGTAAGCAATGAACAAAAGTCCTTCGGGAAGTTCATCCTTCTTGGCCATCGTGACGCACACTTCGGCCGTCTGCCCTTCTTCACCGGTCAGTCGGACACGGTCACCCTCAGACAATCCCAGCCGGGCCATGTCGCCTGGAGCAACCTGCAGCGAATGGATTTCCTTCTGGTACTTGTCCTGGTACTTCCCTTCACTGATCCCACAGCCCTGGTCGGTCGTTCGCCCGGGAATGAGCAAAAATGTTTCTGCTTCTGCCATTTCAGATTCACTTCGTCAGTCAATATTCGCGAAGGCTTTGCGAGGTCAGCCGCTTTTCGGCCTCCGCTGGAAGACGTCTTACTAACTTTATCGATCCGAGTCGATTGGAACCTTGGGAAAACTCACACAGTCTTGAGTCGAGCGGGAGGGGCAACGCCAAAGAGTTGTAGCGGAACGGCGCGAGCCGTCCGGTGAGGACGTCTAAACTCCAACATTTCACCGGACGGCTTGCGGTGTTTCGCCGTGGAGATTCACCGGACGGCTTGCGCCGTTCCGCTATTTCATGGAGTTGTCGGGGATCCAGCCGTCTTCCGTCCATCCGCGAGCCACGTTGTAGGCTCGAATCAGTGACTGCAGACGTTCGGTAGAAAGTTCCGCGCGAGCATCTTCAGGGATGGCAGTCGTGAGCAGGCGTTCGGGAAGAGTATCTTCGGCCGGCGTCCAACCGCTCCGAATATTGAAACGCTTCTTCGCCGCGACAATGTTTCGAGCCGTCTGACGAAGCTCTGCGGCCGTGACATTCCAGCCTGTCACCAGTTTCAGCAGCGTTGCGGATTCCTCGAAGAAGTCCGCAAAGACGCCGCGAAGAAACTTGCACAGGATCAGAGAATCCATCAGGGCTGCTCGGTCTTCCGTTTCGATCGCGAGCTGAACGGATTCAGGACCCACGTCGCGTCGATCCACGGCGGAAGAAAAATCGACCTCATACGCCCCGGAACGATTATGGTCGGCACCTCGACTGCCCACTGCAAACCCAAGGGCCATCATCTGAAGTCCTCGAGGATCGTAGCCAGGCAGCTCAAGCCCCTTCACCTGCGGCGCGAAGCGGATCGAGTCGTGACCGATCTGGTACGCCATCGCACGGCTTCCCAGTGACAGGAGTTTGCCGAAATCATCGTCGCTGACAATGAGCTGCAGTGCCTGAAGCAGTGCCGACGAATTTCCAAATCGCAGCCATGGAAGATCCAGCAGTCCCTTCTCCGCGCATTCCATCGCGAACGCAATGGTGCCACCGGCGCTGATGGTGTCGAGGCCCGCTTCGTCACAGAATCGTGAGGCCACAAGAACGGTTTCCGGATCGCTGATCCCGCACAGGGGCCCCAGCGCGAACAGGTTTTCGTATTCGAGCCGAACGGAGCCGCTGCCGTCTTTCATGCCGTACAGATGTTCGCACCCGATCGTGCAGGCGGCGCAGGATGAACGAGTCCGATCGCGAGCGATGCTGAGCTGTTCCGGGGAAATGGCCTTAGCACCGTCGAAGCTTCCCTGTTGAAAGTTCTTCGTGGGAAGAACATTCAATCGATTGAACGTCAGCAGGTTCGATGCCGTCCCGAGTTCCCGATACTTCGCAGTGGCTGGTCCGAACGAACGCTGTGAAAGATCGCGAGCTGCCGCGACAAGACCATCCGGGTCCGCCCAGGTGACTCGCCGAGTTCCTCGCACCAGAACGGCCTTGATATTCTTCGACCCCAGCAACGCCCCGCTGCCGCCTCGACCTGCATGCCGGCCATCGTGAGAAATCGTAGCGTACCGAACGAGTTGCTCACCGGCCGGCCCGATGATCGCCGATTGAAACGCAGAATCGTTCTGCGAAGCCGGCCCGCTGAAGTTCATTGCTCGAAGACGCGATTGAGTTTCGCCGGGGGACAATCCTGCGAGTTCTTCGGCCGGTTCAATTCGCACGGAATCCTCATCGATGACCACGACGGACAACCTGACCGCTCTTCCAACGAGCACGATCGCATCATGGCCCGTTTTCTTTCCGGCGATGGCAAATCCGCTGCTCGCCAGAGAATCATTGATGCGTTCCGTGAGCGGGCTCTTGCTAACCACCGCAAACTTGGCCGACGTCGTCAGTGGACTTCCGACGAGCGGACTGAAGGCAAACACGATCGCGGCTTCGGGTGCCAGAGGAGCGGCTTCTGCGGCACGTTCTTGTTCCAGCAATGCCACGCCGAGTCCGCTGCCGCCGAGGCTGGCTCGCAACAGCCCTTCATTGAGCGCGATTGATTCGGCTCGCCCGTTTGACACGTCGATACGAAGATAACGCCCATGGTAGCCATGAAGTGTCTTCATCAACCGCCCGCATCCAGCGACAGAAACAACAGAACATCCCCGTCCGTCAACGAGATCACCTGGTCCGTCAAAAACTGATCGCCTCGCAGGTTCAACGCATATCCTTGCCTGAGCTTCTGTCCGTCGATACAGGATTCAGCGAGCTTCGGGAAACGTGACGCAAGGTCGGCAAGAACTTCACCGGTCGTATGGCCCTCCGCCATCGTTTCCGCAACCCCCGCGCGGGCTCGAGGAATTCCATAGAACTCAACCTTGATCGGCACTTCACCGGTCCTTCGAACAGGGAACGCAAAACGGCTGAGGACAGCCGTTTTACACAGTGTAGAGCAGTTGTCCCCAACTGCTCAGACCGCACTGGCACGAACGAGCATAGAATCGCAAAAAGGGAACGCAAAACGGCTGAGGACAGCCGTTCTACACAGTGTAGAGCAGTTGTCCTCAACTGCTCAGACCGCACTGGCAGGAACGGGCATGGAATCACAGAAGGGGAACGCGGAACGGCTGAGGACAGCCGTTCTACACAGTGTAGAGCAGTTGTCCTCAACTGCTCAGATCACACTGACAGGAACGGACATGGAATCGCAAAAGGGAATGCGGAACGGCTGAGGACAGCCGTTCTACACACGATACTCGCTTCCATCACAACTGCGTAGCAACTCAGCTGTAGTTGCCAAACCTTCGCGCCGCCGGCGTGAGGTCGGAACGGGGACGAACACAGGCGTGCGTTTCATTTTTCTCCCCAACCATCCATACAATCCCGTCGCCATCAGCGACAACTGCTCCATCGGAAATCTCGAATGACGAATCCTGCCAATTCAAAACTCACCGACGTCCGCATGAAGGGATTCGCGAGTCGATCTACAGTGGAGTCAGCTGTCGCGTGGATCGATTCTGCATTGGCGAATGTGAAAAGCGGCGGTACAGATCGCACGGATTCTTGCGGGCTCTTCGAATTGGCCGGGCGAATTCTGGCGAAGGACATCGTCAGCACGATCAACGTTCCCGGTTTCACTCGATCCATGATGGACGGGTTTGCACTTCGAGCCAACGAAACCTACGGTGCAACGCCGTATAACAATTTGTCGTTTCAGGTGATCGGCACCAGTTTTCCCGGTCGGCCGTTCGAGGGAACTGTTCGCCCGGGGACCGCCGTTCGCATCATGACCGGCGCGCCGATGCCGGACGGTGCTGATGCTGTGCTGCCGGTAGAATTCACGGAGTGGACCGAGAACACTCTGACCGCGATGGGGGAAGTTTCCGTCGGGAAGAATGTCGGGGCGATTGGAGAAGACGTTGCGGAAGGCTCCGTCTTGCTCAAAACCGGCCGAGTCCTGCGACCTCAGGATGCCGGAGTCCTGTCTTCCATTGGATGCTCTTCGGTTCCCGTCGTGCGCAAGCCTGTTGTTCGAATTCTGATCACCGGTAACGAACTGCTGCCGGCCGGAACGGCTCCGACGGGTTATCAAATTGCGGATGCGAACGGCCCGATGCTGAAGGCTCTCGTGGAACGTGACGGCGGCTGTCAGGTCTTGCCGCAGTTTGTTAAAGACGACAGAAATTCTCTGCGAGCAGCAATGCTGGAACCTGCGGATGTGATTCTGGTTTCCGGAGGATCCAGCGTCGGCCAGGAAGATCACGCGCCGGAGATTCTGAAGGAACTGGGAACACTCGCGATCCACGGCATCGCCATGCGCCCCAGCAGTCCGGCCGGAATGGGGCAGATTGGATCCACGTTTGTCTTTCTGCTGCCAGGCAACCCAGTCTCCTGTTTGTGTGCGTACGACTTTTTCGCCGGCCGCGCCATTCGAGGACTTGGAGGCCGATCGCTCGACTGGCCTTACGCGAAAAAGGACGTCGTTCTGACACGCAAACTGGTCTCCACCGTTGGTCGAGTCGACTATGCCCGCGTGAAGATCAACGGCACCGAAGCCGAGCCACTCGCCATCTCCGGCGCCTCCGTCCTCTCGTCGACAACCCAGTCCGACGGCTTCATCATCATCCCCGCCGACAGCGAAGGCCTCCCGCCCCATTCACGAGTGACGGCGTATCTGTATTGAGCGTACAACGATAAAGGGTGAGAAGACTCAGCCAACGTCACTGTGGAGTTTCTTTCGCAAGGCTTTGAAGCTGAGCCTGAAAGCGATCATTCGACTGCAAGGGCTGGAAGTCCACTTCCAGCGAAAGAAGTGTGGGATCTTTCATGCCATCTTTGATTGCCTGATCGATCGAGTCCATCGCTCGATTCAGCGTCGCTGGTCGTGACGCGTCGTCCTGATGGCGGCTGGCCTGCGTCAAAGCGCGTGCGATGTCGATCGCAAGCTCGGGGTACTTCTGAGAGTATTCAAGAAGCTGGTCCGCGAGCTTGATGGCCTCCGCAGCGTTTCCAGATCGAGCCGTGCAGAGCATCAGGCTTGTTCGATTCGAGACATCGGGCGACAGTTTTACGAGATCGTCTCTCTGAAGCCTCGCGCGTTCGGCAAGCTGTAATGCGGTGCTGGCATCGCCGGTAAGATCTTTCGCCTGCGACAAGGAGTAAAGACTGTTGGCGTAGGCCTTGCGAAACGGAGCCGCCTGCGAATCTGCCTGCCAGTTTCTTTCGGTAAGTGTCATCGCTTCCTCCAGTGGAGCGACCGCATCCGCTGACCTGCCAAGTCGCATGAGTGACTGGCCAAAGGCGCGAAGGTGCTGGGCGGCATTATCGACGGCAATCCGATCATTCCCGGACGCGTCCAGAACAGCCTTGTTGCGATCGATGACCGCTCGCATTTCCGCAAGGCCCTGCTCTACTTTACCTTCACGAATATCGAGAGAAGCGAGACCGGTTCGAGCGAGATCCTGGTCCTGCAGGAAGGCCCGGCGGATCGTGCCGTGAAGTGTTTCGGGAACCGACTTCATCCATGGAGCACCGGCGTCCATTTCGGCAAGGACTTCACTGGAGATGACCTGGATTGCTTCAAAATCTTTGCGAGATTCTGCACGAAGCCCCATCTTGATCTTTGCAGATGCCGACAGCGACAGGACTCGATTGATCGCAACTTTCACCTGAAACGGCAACGGCGATTTTGGTGCCGGTCGTGGTGTCTTCAGAATGTCACGCAAAAGGTTCAGAGCCTTACTGCGTAACTCCTCGGAGTCTGAAGGATTTCCTGTAACACGTGACCGGATGGATGACCAGTTGGAATAGTTCTGAGTCACATTGAAGCGGGAAGCGTCGTTCCGATCCTTGACCAGAAGTCGTGGTTCTGCCTGCTCGGCAATGATCTGAAACTGCTTATCAGCATCGGCGATGCGATCGAGGGATGTCCAGGTCTGAGCAATCCTGGAGCGAATACTGATCAGAGTTGGAATGGCTTCACCTTCGATGCCACCAGTCATCTGCTGATCAATCTCCTCCCACTTCTTCTCCAGTACACCAAGCAGCGACATTCGAATCTGATGCGTTCCCGGCATCGCCTCCAGCCGCTTGTCGACCTCCGACAGGAAGAACTGGATCGTCTCAAGAGACAGGATGGCCTGACGTGTTGCGAGCTTCGCGTTTTCATCGGCACGCCGCTGTGCTTCTTCAGCAATGATCTTCTGCCGTTCGGCTTCTGCCTTCTCTTCCTTTGCTTTTGCCTCGCTGTCCTGCGCGGCCTTCCGCTCGGTTCTCGCAATCTGAGTTTGTATGCGAGACTTGTCTCGTTCATCGATGATCACTTCCGCCTGAGCTGAGACCTGCAGATAGGCGATTGACACAACAATCAGCACGGCCAGAGTCAGCAAGCCAGTCAGCGCAGAAGGGATGGCAACTGCCGGGTTGCGTTTGCACCACCGCCACGTCTTTTCGAATCGGCTTACGGGACGAGCGAGAATCGGTTCGCCGTTGACGAACCGACGCAGATCCGCGGCCATTTCACTGCAACTGGAGTATCTGGCCTCGGGAGACTTCTGCAGAGCTTTCATGCAGATGGTCTCAATGTCGACCGGAATGCCGGGCTGAAGCAGCGACGGAGGAACGGGGTCGCTGTGAACGACCTGCTGAACCGTCTCCAGCGGAGTGGCCCCGACAAAAGGTGCCCGGGCTGTCAGCATCTGATACAGAATCGCCCCGAGTGAATACAGGTCAGACTTCGGCGACACTGCAGCAAGCTTTCCCTGAGCCTGTTCCGGAGGCATGTAGCTCGGACTGCCCATGATCGTGCCTTCGGTTGTCTCACCGCTCGCTTCTCCTTCAATTGTGCGAGCGAGCCCGAAGTCGGAGATCTTTGCCTTGCCGGATCTGTCCAGAAGAATGTTGGCCGGTTTCAAATCCCGATGCAGAACCTGATGCTCATGAGCATACTGCATGGCGACACACAGCTGCTCGACCAGTTCTGCCGACTGACGGGAATCTCGGGGCAGTCCCTTCAGATCTTTCTGCAGGTCTGTGCCATCAATCAGTTCCAGCGCCATGAACGGCATGCCTCGGTGTTCACCGATTTCGAAGATCTGCACGATGCCGGAATGCTGAAACTTCGCGACCGCACGCGCCTCCGTAACAAATCGCCTGAGCGCGTCCGGTGTTGCGTGCTGACCAGCAAGGACCATCTTCAGAGCCACCGGCCGCTCAAGTTTTCGATGACGCGCCTTGTAAACAACACCCATCGCACCGCGGCCAATCTCCGCGACGAGCTGATAGTCACCCACAACAGGAGTTCGGTTGGGCGTTTTGCCTTCGTCTGTCTGTTCGTCGATCAGCGTTTCAAAATAGTCTTCCAGGTCCGTGTTTGATGGCGCTGCAATGATGGTCGTGTCTGTCGACACTGGTCCACTCAGACCACCATTCGAAGCAGGGACCGAAGGTTCGCATGGTACGGTCAGTTCAGCTGATCCTTCGGCCACTGGCGAAACCTGCGATGCTGGCCTGACAATGGCAGTGGCGTCACCCGCATTTTCTGCAGTACCATTTCGAAGATCACTCGGATCAGACGATCGATTGGCGGATGCGTCCCTGGCGTCACGAGTACGGTCAGGCATATCATCGTCGCCGGCGCGAACTGGAGCGTTCATAGCGTATCCCTCAGGCTAAACGAACTGGCGGTAGCTATCGTAGCGTGCTCACCCCGCGTCCGAAAAACCATTCGGTGCTGAGCCGACTATGCGTTTCCTGCGGCGGTGCCAGCATGCCCCGCAGACAGCCAGACTTAGCATGGATATAGAACATGGTTCCGGAACGGCCGTAATAGTTCCAGCAACATTGATCTGCAATGTCGCGCTAAAGTCAAGAATGTCCGGAGCAACCGCGAATGGATCATCAAGGTAGTCGCCGTCGATCGTAAGCGTATCAACAGACGGGTCGGGCAGAAGATCGGAAAGAGTCAGGTTAGCCGTGCCGATCGACATCCCCTGAAACTGCAGAGTGGCAATCTCCACAAAGGTGGTGCCTGTAACCGGCGGATCGCCGAAGCCCACTGTCGTACTGACCGCGGCAATTCCGTTGATGTCGTCAGCAGTAATCCCCGAGAGAAATGGATCCCAGCCGGCAGCAGGAGATCCTGCAGTCACGCTGAGGATGCCGGACGGGGAATAATTCACATTGACTCCCGCGGTCAACAGTCCTTTCGGAGCGTCCAGAAAATTCGTTCCATTTCCATCCCAGACCATATAGAGATGCACGCTTGTCGTCTGACCCACGCCAATCGAAACAGGTGTCGCAGCCATACCTGTCGGATCGAATGAAACAATGATCGCAGCCTCCGCTGAAGCGGTGAGAGTCATGATCATGGTCAACAGCACCAGGAATCTCAACATAACAGTTCTTTCAGTGTCACTTAACAAAAACCAGATCCGTCCGAAATGCTCCTTTGGAATCGACCCAGGAGGAAGTGTCCCAGTCTAGAACCAGGACATGGTCTTGTTGATCTGGCCTCTCATGTAGAGGTAGTCGAGCGAGTCGACATCTCCGTCACCGTCGTAATCAAACGCGAAGTTGAATCCGTTCTGACTGGAGGTCTTGCGGTAGGTCAGATTGAACAAACTGGCATCCGTGGTATTCACAACACGATCCCCGTTGGCATCTCCGAACAGGCGGAAGAACTGATGTCCCGCCTGATTCCCCAGAATGTAGGTGCCGCCGGAGAGTCCATCGCCATTACCATCAAGCGGTGCGTTTCCAAACAACACCTTCGAGGCATCGATTCGGAGTTCGTAATTTCCATCTTCAAGCGAGTTTCCGGGAGCCACATGTTGTCCGGCAGCAAAACGAAGAGTGACAACCGTCTTTCCGGAAACGATTGCGATCTGAGGCGACTGCAGCGGCACACTTCCTCCCCCGCGTTTCAGAACGGAGAACGCCCCCGGAAGAATGACGACTGACTGATCGAAGCTGACTGTCAGGCTTCGAACCATCGATCTCTGAATTCCGCCATTATCGATCATCGTCGAGGTGACGGCAGCAGGAGCAATGACCGTAAAGTCTCTGAAAACGGTTGTAACTCCGCCGTCTCCGTCATTCACGATGATCGTGACTTTGTACGTTCCCGTCTGGAGCGGCGTAAATTCAAGCGCCAGACCGCCCGTCTGAGTTGTGATGACGGATGATCCACGGGTTATGATCCACTGGTAACTCAATGGATCGAATGCACCAGCAGGGTCGCTTGCGTTTGCCGTCCACAGCATTGGTGCACCAGCAACGCCGGTTGAACTGCCATTCAGATTCGCCGATGGTGCAACGTTGGTAACGACAACAGTAGCCGTTGAAACCGCCACCAGGCCGTCATCATTCATCACAGTGATCGTCACGACATAAACGCCGTCATCACCGTAGATGTGATCGAATGGCGTCGGCTCGCCTGGTTCGATGTCGCTTCTGATCGCTGAAGTCCCGTCTCCATAATCCACGATCAATGTCCACGAATAGCCGCCGCGGTCATGGAAGCTTAGTGAATTCGACCATTGCGCCGCTTCGGGCACGGTCAGTCCGTTCCACTGGACATCAAGGCTGATGGAATAATCATCCCCCGGACCGCCATAAAGTGTGTCAAGCCCCGATCGCCCCTGCAGTGAGTCGATCTGGTCCGTGGAGTTCACACGGTGGCTTCGATACATCAGAAGTTCGTATGAACCTGTATCCGTGTCGGCCAGAGAATCTTCCAGTCGGGCGAGAAAATCGACTTCCTGGTCACTCAGGTCGTTCGAAGGATCACTGTCGTCTCGGCGCGAACGCAGCTGGTCACGGATCAAGACGGCGTGTTCGTAATCAGGGTCGTCGACGGATCTGTGGAACGTATCAATTTCAATGTAATACGTTCCACTGGCCTCAAACGAGACATCGAGCAAAACGGAGTCACTGCTTTCAAAATCGTCATCATTCAAGGCATGTCCGGAGAGAGTCCGGACCAACTGACCTGTGTGATCGTAGATTCGAATGAGCGAATCGATGCTGGTGTCAGCGCTGGCGTTGTACTTTGCCAGCGAGCGAGACATGACTTCAAAGCTGAAGATATCACCAGCGCCGACGGTGAATGAATACCAATCACTCTCCGAGTAACCCTCAAAGGTCTCGATACTGCCCGTCAGCAGCAGTGCATCGACGCGCTGAGACTTGTCACGTGTGGAACCAATATTTGTCAGGGTAGGAACGCTGATCGAGTTGAGTGCAATCGGAAATGCGGAACTCTGAGTTCGATGCGGTCCAGATTCCTCAGTCGAGTGGATGTCCGAGAAACTGCTGAATGCCAGGGCCAGCTTGATGGCTTCTCGTTCTCCAAAGTAAAGTTCTCGCAGATCGTTGAATCGAGTTGTGCCCACTGCGGCCGGCGAACTGATGATGTGATCGGCTGTCTCAAAGGCGGCGGAAATCCCCGTGTAGAACGGCGTGAACTCCGCGGGCCCTGGAGGCCCCGTGATGCCAAACCCAATTGGACCGAAAGCGTCATAGTGCCGCATTCCAAGCAGATGCCCCAGTTCATGGGCAGCAATCTTGGCGGAAAGTGCTCGCAGGTTTGTCGACGTGGAAGCCGGCTTCGGAAGATCTGGCGCCTGAATCTCATCTCCATCGGACAGTCCGGACGACGCCAGTTCCAGGAGCATGTCGGTCCCGTAGGTCTCGCGACCGCCCAGCATTCCGCTGATCTGCACGGAAGCGGTCCCTCCGTAATTCTGATTGCCCGGATCAATCTCCGAGGCCTCGCCGCCCGGGCGTCCGGTAGACGGCGTATCGTTGAAGCAGATGGTTGCGAACTGCCCCGAGACGCGTACGGCCGCTGGAATCGCCTCTGTGTTCGTTACGAAATGAACGGGAAGGCCGATGTAGATCTGCTCAAGCCGTTCTTTGATCGCTGCAATATCAGCATCGCTGTAGACAAACTCCCCTTCATCAAAGCAGGACGTGAAGTCGAGGAACACCCATTGTTCGCGGTTCCATGTTACAGGAGTGGAAGACTCAGACTGGCCGTTGGCAAGAAACTGAGCACCCGTCAAAAGATTCGGACGCGCGTTACCAAGCAGTGTGTCGGCAAACTGTGTGCCAATGACATTCTCAATCCCCATGGTGTCTGACAACTCGATCCACAGTGACCCGGTTCCTGCCGGTTGCTGCTGAGCCGAAAGCAATTGAAGATCCAAAGTGACGGCACCGGGCTGGAATGCTGAAAAGTCCAGCGTGTCCCGACTTTCATCGATGGAGCCCGAATACTGTTCTGAAATTCGCACCTGACCTGTGGGGGAACCGAGGAACTGATAAACGTCGTCGCCGTCAGCACCGTTGAGTTCTGCCGTGTCCACCGTTGATGCGAAGATCACCGTATCGTCGCCATCGCCGCCATCAAACAGGACGGTAGAGATGGTTCCGCGAACGAACAGGATGTCTTGACCGGCTGCACCATCGAACGACAAAAACGGTGAGGGAACATCGAGTGAGACCGAAACACTGTCGTCCCCTGCTCTGCCATCGACGACAATGTTCCCAATTTGCCGACCGGAAATTTGTACCGTGTCAGAGAACTCACTGCCGTCAACGTGAATGCTCTCGATGGCGTTTCCACTGGAAGTCAAAGTCAGCGGGACATTCGCGCTCAGGACAATTTCGTGAATCCACGATCCCGAATTCTGAATGACATCCGCGGTGTTTGCTGAGATGTTCGACCCAGTTGAAGCAATCCGGTTAATCTGCGATCCATAGTTTCTCAACAGGTTGTGCCCAGCACCTCCCGTCAGCAGGATGGATGTCACCAGATTGCCACTGTTAATCAGGCTGTCACTGCCTTCGTCACCGACAAGTTCCAGAGCGTAAACACTGTTGGCGTAATTCTGAAGAACATCGTTGCCGTCACCGCCCCGAAGAAACGCAGAAAATGCTCTTCCGCCACTTTGGAAGAACACATCATTCCCGGCGTCACCCATCATCTCGAACACGCCACCGTTGTGGCCACGATTTTCCAGCGTGTCATTTCCCTCACCGCCGAAAAATCGGACATTACCAACGCTGGATCCGCGATTAAGGAACGTGTCGTTTCCGATTCCTCCGGACATGAAGATTGAATCAACAGACCTCCCCTGATTCTGAAATGCATCGTCGCCCGCACCACCGGAAAAGCTAAGACCGTAGATTTCAGACGCAAGATTCAGAAGAACATCCGACGAGTCGTCGTAGCCGCCATCGAATGACAAAAACGAACTGTTGCCGGCTGTCGTTTCAATTCGCAGAGTGTCGCTTCCCTCTTCGCCGGAGAAACTCAAATTTGAAGCATGAGCACCTCGAAGGATGAACACATCGTTGCCTGCTCCTCCGGTGAAACTGGAGTCCGACAGGAATGTGCCATAGTCCAGTATGCGGTCATTGCCCATGCCGCCGACATAGGTGACATCACTGACAGCATTCCCGGAATTGATGAAGCGATTGTTGCCATCCCCTGCAGCAAAATAAATCCCGCTGACATTGTTGCCGTCATTGGCGAAGGTGTCGGAACCATCACTGCCAATCAGTTGAATCTGCGAAACTCCGGAAGCATTGTTTTCGAGAGCATCCTGACCTCCGCCGCCTTCAAAGTGAAGGAGTCCGATTCTCTTCGCGTTGTTCTGGAGAAAGTCATTTCCAGAGCCTCCGGAGTAGCGCAGTTCCGTCCAGCCAGATCCTTCATTCCGCATGGCATTGGAACCAGATCCGCCGGTCATCGTCAGTACATGAACGACGGAGGAATCCTGCTGCGATCCCCAGTTCACAAACGCGTTGTTTCCCTCACCGCCGTCGAAATGCAGATTCGCGACTCGGCTTCCAAGATTGATGAGAATGTCGTCGTCGGCTCCCCCGGAGAAAGTGAGGTCGAACAATCCTGAGGCCAGGTTAACCAGCACATCCGTGCCGTCATCTCCGCCAAAGTAGATCTCACCAGTAAGCTGTGCTGATGCATAGTTCTGCAGCACGTCATCGTCAGCACCGCCCTGAAATGTCAGGTCGGTTATGGCACCGAGATTGATCAGAAGATCTGATCCGTCGTCGCCACCAAATGACAGTCCAATGATCGAAGCGCCGGCCATGTTCTGAAGAATGTCATCGTCCGCTCCGCCAGTGAAGACAAGATCCGCCAGTGTGCCACTGTTGAGCAATGCATCCGAACCATCATCGCCGCCAAACGACAGACCAATGATTTCCGCACCGGCCATGTTTTGCAGAATGTCATCGTCCGCTCCACCAGTAAAGACAAGGTCGGCCAAAGTGCCACTGTTTAGAAGCGAGTCTGACCCATCATCGCCGCCAAACGACAAGCCAATGATCTCCGCCCCAGCCATGTTCTGAAGCAGGTCGTCATCTGCTCCACCAGTGAAGACAAGGTCGGCCAGAGTGCCACTGTTTAGAAGAGCATCCGAACCGTCATCGCCACCGAACGACAGCCCAATGATCTCCGCCCCGGCCATGTTTTGGAGAATGTCGTCATCTGCTCCGCCGGTGAACACAAGATCTGCCAGAGTGCCGCTGTTCAGAAGAGCATCCGAGCCATCATCGCCACCGAACGACAAACCAATGATCTCCGCACCGGCCATGTTCTGAAGCAGGTCATCGTCAGCTCCGCCCGTGAAAACGAGGTCGGCCAAAGTGCCACTATTTAGAAGAGCATCTGATCCATCATCGCCACCAAACGACAAGCCAATGATTTCCGCCCCAGCCATGTTCTGAAGCAGGTCGTCATCTGCTCCACCAGTGAAGACAAGATCTGCCAGAGTGCCACTGTTCAGAAGAGCATCCGAACCATCATCGCCACCGAACGAAAGCCCAATAATCTCCGCCCCAGCCATGTTCTGAAGCAGGTCGTCATCTGCTCCACCAGTGAACACAAGATCTGCCAGAGTGCCGCTGTTCAGAAGAGCATCCGATCCATCATCGCCGCCAAACGAAAGCCCCGTGATGCCTGCTCCAGCCAGGTTCTGAAGGATGTCATCATCCGCTCCGCCTGTGAAAACAAGATCCGCCAGAGACCCGTTGTTCAGAAGCGAATCCGAGCCATCATCGCCGCCAAACGACAGCCCAATGATCTCCGCACCGGCCATGTTCTGAAGGATGTCGTCATCCGCTCCGCCTGTGAAAACAAGATCCGCAAGAGACCCGTTGTTCAGAAGCGAATCCGAGCCATCATCGCCGCCAAACGAAAGCCCCGTGATGTCTGCTCCAGCCAGGTTCTGAAGGATGTCACCATCCGCTCCGCCCGTGAAAACAAGATCCGCCAGAGACCCGTTGTTCAGAAGCGAATCCGATCCATCATCACCGCCGAATGAGAGTCCCAGAATCGTGGCACCTGCCAGATTCTGCAGAACGTCATCGTCAGCACCTCCGTTAAAGACGAGATCAATAATGGACCCAAGGTTTTCCAGTCGGTCCGATCCGTCGTCGCCGCCAAAGAAGATGTCGGCCAGAGACCCAGCCGAATTCACGAGCGCGTCATCATCGGCACCGCCAACGAACCGGACGGCATTCATTCCATCTTTCGCAAGGAACTGATCACTTCCTCGACCGCCGAAGACCTGAGAATTCGAGGCTCCTGTAAGCGTGTCGCCGTAATTGCTTCCCGTGAGTCGCACAAAACGTCCGAGCGCTCCGGCAAAGTGCTGCGATGGTTCAGCGCTCGTGGGAGCAACGTCCTGATGCTCGAGTGTCTGCTCCGGAGAAAGCTGTTGTGTGACTGAAAGGTCAAAATGAATGCCGTACTGCTGCGACACGGCTGATTCATTCAGGGAGAAGTTGAGTCCATTATTCCCGATGTTGTCCCATGCCTCCTGGACACTGTTGACGATCAAATAGATCTCATCGTCACCGTTCGTGTTCGGGGTAATTTGGAATGGCTGCCCGAACTCATCAAAGAACTGATTGCGAGGATCGGAAAGCGGGATGTTGAGCGAATCGTCGCCCTGTGCAAGGATGATTGTGTCGTTACCTGGCCCGTCGAAGAGGAGGTCATTACCTGTTCCACCAGTCAGCAGCACGCTGAAGCCGGCATTCGTGATGGTCGATGCATCCAGCACATCGTTGCCAGCCAGTCCGGCGGCGATAATTCGGGTTACACCATCGGTAAAGCTGCCGTCGCTGATACGAATCAGATCGTTCCCCGATGTTCCAAAGATGACTCCGGCTTTCCATGGATCGCTGACACCGCCATCGTCATCTGAGACCTGAGCCGTGACCAGAAGAAGACCGCCGCCACCTTCAAGGACTGTCATTGGTGACGAAGATGCGTCGAGTTCGATTTCATCGGGGCTGATCTGAGTGAAGCTGACCGGGGCTCCATTCTGAGTCACCGTCCATGTGAAAGACAGATGCAGTCCATCTTCCGGACTCTGGTCGCTTCCTAAAGCCCTCAGGCGAACTTTGTCTGTTGCGGCAGTCAGCACCGGAATGACACTGACAATGGGTCTGACGTTAAGAACCGTCACGGGCACAACTCTGCTTGTGACATCCGTTTCGTCAGAGATGCTGACTGTCGCGGAGTAGACCCGTGTTCCGCTGCCACCACTTCCGTCGTCTGAATACACGTGGCTGGCATGCCATGTTCGATGGACTCGGTCAATCATGACGGGGGTTGCAGGAGTGCCGTCGCCCCAGTTCACAATGATAGACTGCCGATCCGAGGGCGAAAGATCGTCATACGAACCGCTCAGCTCAAATCGTTCCGCTTCCTGAACCTGTCCTTCAGCGTTTCCACCGCTGCTGATGGAAACAGGGCCGAGTGTCGGAAGGAAGTTCGTGACGTGGAAAACGGTAGATTCTGTCGCTGACTCTGCACCATCCCGATCAACAACCCGGGCTTGAATCACGTACTCGCCATCTCGGCGATAGTGATGGTTCACTGAGATCGAAAATCGACCTGGGAGGATTTGGTAAGCCGTTTCAGCTGAACCATCGCCCCAGTTTACGATAGCCGTATGATTTTCTATCCCGCTGTCTGCAAAGGAGATGAAGACAGCCTGGGCATCTCCTTCCTCAAGAGTACCATCGGCGATCAGCAGTGGCTGGATCACAGGAACCTGGTTCACAACATCCACGGAAACTGATGCTGATGTTTTGATCGCCGGCTCGTCATCATCTGCAAGATCGACCTGAATCAGGTATCGAGAGCCATTGACTGGATTGTCTCGGTACCTGTGGGAGAGGGAAAATCGCCGATGCTGCCCTGACTGCAGAATGGCCGCCGAAGCGACCTTCTCAAGTGGTGACCCGTCGCCCCAGTTGACAACAACGGTATGCGAATCCAGCAGGCCGGGATCCGTGAATGCACCGTTCAGCGTGACTGAGTCACCTTCCGTGATCTCACTGGAACTCACTTCCAGCGCTGGAGTCACTGAGTTCCACTTTGGCAGGACATTGTCCACCTGAACCAGAAAGACGGGCGTTGCAGATGTTGCGCCCGCGGCGTCTCGAACTGTGACAACCACTCGATACAGATGTGATGATGCTCCGGACTGGCCGTCGTCCGGGTAGACATGATTCAGCGAGAACGTGCGCTGCCCCGTTGGAAGCGCCTGAGGCGGATCGACTGTACCATCACCCCAGTCGACCTCGACCGTATGAAGATCTTCGATGTCCGCGTCTTCAAACGTTCCAGTCAGGTTGACGGTTTCACCTTCCGAGACACGTTTCGAGATTTCCACTTCGTTAAAGCGGACCTCCGGAAGAGCATTCTCCACCGTCACAATAAACGAATCGATATCAATCAGTCCGATGGGTGTCGTGTCATCCAGGACACTGACCGACACAACGTACTGACCGACGCTGCGATAGGTATGGTCCAGAAGAATGACGCGGTCCTGAGGTCGATATGTGGCGTAACCGAATCCTTCGCCATCTCCGTAATCGACAACGACTTCGAACTCCACCGAATCGTCGTCTCGAAACGTGACGGCTCGCTGAAGTGCCTCGCCGGAGACGACCTTCGTGTCGCCACCCGCATTCACAACCGGCGGAAGGTGTGTCAGCTGAGTTCCCACTGGAACGATGGGACTGAATTCTGAAATGCCGGCAAAGTGAAAAGTGGAGCCTCCGCTGAGCGGATCAATCATGGTCGCGGTCAGCAGGCGCGCTCCGAAGTTATCTGGAACAGTCAGCCGGAAACGGAAATGATCGGGTCGGGGATCCAGGTCAGCTTCTCGATACACACCATCCAGCTGACTGGTGATTTCGTCCGGGAGCTCGAATCCTGACAGTTGAGCGAAGCTGCCAATGGCTGCTGATCCCTGTCCCCGGCCGGTGACGGTTGGTCGAGTGGAATAGAACTGCACAAAGTAGCCACCGAGAATGGGATTGGTTCCAACAATGTCGAGGAACGAATTCTCTGATCCTGCGTCATCCGTCAGGTTGGCAGCCACGACCACCGGATAGTCGGTTTCGATGTCTGAGTTTCCCGTTGGCCCCGGAGAACCAAGGTCGATTGCAAGCCCCAGATTCCCATATAGAAGCGGAGCCCCGTCCAACTGGTCCGCAATGCGACCAAACGCGATATTCGATCCTGTTCCGGAACCCTCATGACGCACACCATTGCCGCGATTGGCAGCGATAATCGAATGCCCAAGCAGATTCACATGAATCACGTCAGAGCTGACCAGGACGCCATTCCCGCGATTCGCAAGCGGAAAGTCTCGGTTGAGATCCACCCCGATTGCAGTGTCCAGATCGACAATGGCGTTTTCATCATCACCGCTAATCGTGACCCCGGCACCGTTGTTGCCACTGATCACACCGCCGGTCCATGTGACATAGTGCACGGCCGATGACTCAGACCCCGCCGAGAATTCCAGTAAGACGCCCCGACCGTTTGCTAGTGCCTGTGTCCCGGCCGAATCACTGCCCACCATGTTGTCAGAAAACGCTGTCGCCAGGAGGATCGACTCTGACATCACATCGGGATTGCTGGAGTCTGTCATCCAGATACCAATGTCGCGGTTTCCGGAAACAGTGTTGCCGATGAACTCAGCGGTGGACGGTACAGAGCTTTCGTGGACGAGCCTGATCCCGATTTCATTGGGGATAGCAGACGAGCCGGATGCATCCGTTCCGATCCGGTTCATCGCCACGTAGATCTTCGGTACATCCTTCAGCAACAGCCCGTCACCCGAATTACCCGAAATGATGTTCGACAGAAGCTCAAACGAATCGCTGTTATTGTTCAGGTCCGAATCCACGAATCGCTGTTGAATGCGGATCCCGACTTCTCCGTTGGCAGCGGCACGATTTCCTCCGTAGGTCACGCCAAAGCGGGATGATTCGATCGAGAGACTCTGTGGACTCAGCGGAGTGGATCGGTAATCATCGTAAAAGAATCCTCCACCAGCATTACCGGAGATCGTGCTTTGAAACAGGTACACACCACCATACGCTGGTGACGTATCATCTCGCTGAACACGAATGCCAAATCCACCGTTGGAGACAGGTCGGGCTCCGTCCTCGTTGAGACCGATCACCGCTTCTTCCACCGACAGGTAGGCAGCACTGCTTTCCATCAGGATGCCATCGCCCGTATTGCCACTGACAACATTCCCGCCAGTCAGTTCGCCTCCGGATCCGTTCCGAACTGTGATTCCATGTCCGTAGTTTGGCAAAGAGAACTGCCCATTTGGATGAAGCCCGACGATGTTGCCATTCATCCAGACTTCCAGCGCATTATCCAGCAAAACTCCGCCGTTCGAATTGCCACTGATGATGTTCCCGGGTGCCGGCACGAGGTCCTGAAAGTCGTCAATCTGGTCAAGAGAATAGCCGACTCCGATGACAGCATCGCCACTCAGAACCAAACCATAGTGCTGATTACCGGGCATCAGGAAGCTTCCGGTTCCGGCACCGATGTAATTGGAGTTCACAGCAACGAGACCGTTCCATGCCACAATACGAAGACCGGTGCCGGAGAATCCGGTGATGCTCAAACCAGCGACTTCACTGTTCCCATCACTTTCAAGATGGATGCCATCAGTTCCTTCGGGTAGCCCTTCATGACCTCGAAGTTCAATCAGAGGAGATCCGAAGTAGCCGGGCTGAGTTGTTGCAAGAATTCGGGTCGGGCCGTTCAGGACAGGAAGCGGTGTCAGCGGACTGATGATGTGAGTACCTGTTCCGGGAATGCTGAAGATGATCGTGTTATCACCTGGCAGCGTATTCGCCTCAGTCATAGCGCGGCGAAGTGAACCAAATCCATCATCGTCGGTATTGATGACCGCCAGAACTGTTTCCAGCACAACGTCATTTCCGTCACCGCCCAGATAGGTAATCCGGAAGCTCTCTGTTCCGACCGTAAAGACGGTTCCTTCCGGAAGACCATTGAACTCACCGTCCACTGGAAGATCACTGTCGTTAAGGAGAATCAGGAACTGATCGCCTGCCACCGGATCGAATTCCGACGAAAGCTGAAGCTCCAGAGTCCCTTCCAGCGTGGGACTGGTTGCGGTTCGCACCTGAGTCAGATTCTCATCGACCGACACCCCTGCAATCTGAGCAATGAATCGGCCGCCTGCAACGAGGTTCATCGAGTCGACGATCGTCAGCCGACCGTGATAAGGGCCCGGTGCCAGAGTACCTTCGACCTCAACTTGTCCCCAGACATCTCCTGTTCCAATCAGTGTCTGGTCACTGTTGAGCCGGAAGCCGTAGCCCCATGATTCCAGCAGAGGATCATAATGTTCAAGCTGGGTGGTATCGAAAATGGCTCCGCCGCGCACATCAATGACGCCACTGAATTCAATAGGATTCCAGGACTCTGAATGCACAAGTGAGAGAATCCCTTCCTCAATGACCGTATCACCGGCATAGCTTTGCCGTGAAGAAACGGAAACCTGTCCGTCTCCGGTCTTGATCAGTCCATGGCTTCCTGAGAGTTCAGCACTCAGCTGGCCCTGAGCGAATTCGACGTCAGTTTCACAGAGAATGATCCCGCCAGTCACGTATTCTGTCCCGTTCCACATCGAATCGGACAGCACGTTTCCGTTCAGAACCGTCAGCGACTGAAGATGCTGCACCGTCTGCAGGTACGTCGGCTCTTCACCCTCACCACCACCGACAGAGTGACTGTTCAGAATCCAGGTGGCTCCGTCAGCCAGTACCAGATTTGTCGTCGGCGAGATCTCATCATCATTATCCTGAGTGAACGTACCGCCCGAGAGGAAAATCGTGCCACCAGGAATGTTGATTTGATTCATCCGGGTATGACTGGACTGCTGCAGATAGGCCACCGCACCGACATTCGACGCGAGCTTCACGACCAGTTCTCCGGTGTCGATTCGCAAAGGATGCGCCGCCGTCCCGAGCCCGGTACCTGTGGATTCACCTGCTCCAAAGACAAGTGCGGACCTCCCCTGAAGTTCGATCGGCGCATTCGATGTCGACGTAATCGGCGACATTGGTATGGGATCGACATAAAGCTCGAATGCACTAAGGCTTCCAGTTTCTGTCAGCTCTCTGAGTCCATAGATTCGCATCGCATCGACAGGGTAACTGATGCTGATCGGAGCGGAGACAGTCACGGCGCCCTTTGAGGAATTACCAATTTCAAAGTAGGTCTGAATTCGGTCCAGCTCTGCATCTGTCAGACCAAGAACACGCCCGGAGACTTCGGTCCGATCTGAACCTCCCAGATCAATACGAGTACCAACGGTGCGCTGAGCAATCCGGGTGATTCCGCTGATCAGGTTTGCCGCCCCGGAAGTGTCGAGGCTGATGGAATCTGCCGCCAGCGTCGCGCCATTGTACCCGCCGGAAACTGTGCCATGACCAAACAGGGAAATTCCGAGACTGGATGAACCACTCCCCTCAATCCCGGTGATGTTTGTTCCCAGGTTTGAGTTGATCGCGGCACTGTTTGTGATCCACACCCCGTGATTCGAGCCGCCACCAGTCCCGCCGGCACCCACAATTGAAACAAACTGATGTTCCGGATCGAAGATGATGGGCTGCGAAAATACTTCGGTAGCGGAGTCTGTCAGCAGGACGCCGGTTGCGTTCCCGGAACCAGTGCCACCTGTGCCGTTCAATACCACATCGTTCTTGCCGCTGATCTTCGCTCCGTTGCGGATCACAATGCCTCGGTTACTCGCGCCCGTTCCCGTTCCACCAGACCCGTTAACAAAGATCTTTCCTGACGATCCCGTTCCGTTGATGCGGCTGGCTGCATCCGAGAGATAGATACCATCGAGATTCGCTGCGCCAACACCGCCGGTTCCGTTGATCGTGAGATCCCCTGAAGTGACCTGAACAATTCCTGAGGACGTAATGCTGACTCCTCGGCTGTCGCCCTGACCTGCAGAACTTGAAGTTCCACCGGTTCCATTCAACAGCAAATGCGCAGCACCAAGACTTATGACAGAGGTTGCAGTAACACTAATTCCATGGTGAAAACCACCACTTCCGGTTCCACCAGTTCCGTCAATCTGGACCTGCCCTGTGCCGACGGCCGTCGAGCGAATCAGTCCGGAGCTTTCGACAGAAACTCCAAAATTGCTGGATGACCCCGTGCCTCCCGTCCCGCGAAGCTGCAGTGTTCCAGAACCAGTGGATTCCATAATGCCGCTGGTGCTGACGACAATGCCGTGGTTATTTCCGACCGCAGTTCCGCTGCCGCTGCCCCCACGGCCAACAATCTCTGCCTGGCCACTCGCAATCGACAGCCTGCCGGAGTTGACCACCTCGATTCCGTAGCTGTTATTCGGAGAAGACCCCGCATTGATCGCTCCAACTCCACCGTTTCCAGTGATGCTGAGCTGCGAATTGACGACCGACACAAGACTGCCTGAATCAGAGATTGAGACGCCCGTGTTGTTGTTGTTTCCCGATCCGCCGGTCCCCTCAATTGTGAGCTTCGCTGAACCAAGCGACTGCACGATGGCTCCGCCTTCCACGCGGACACCAAAGTTCGAAAGGTTGGCTCCGGAGACCCCTGTTGTATTTCCGATGCCACCCTGTCCCTGAATCAGGATGTCGCCCAGAGTCGAACGCACGAAAGATCCCGTACCCGAGATCACGACACCACGGTTCGCAGAAATGCCTCGACCTGCAGTTCCGTTGATTGTGATCTTTGCGGTTCCGGTGGATTCCACAATTCCTCGTCGCCACAGCACAACTCCGTCAACAAAAGAACCGATGGGCGTCGTGACGGCTGAGTGGCTGGCGGTGATCGTGATGTCACCGCGGACTGAACGAACGTAGGTATCGGTGCCAATGCCGTCAATTCCAAGCGCCCACGTGCCGCCTTCTGAAACACCATTGAGATTGATTGTGCCGGCATTCGCTGCGGTTGACGTTGATCGCACATTGGCGCCTGTGTTCATCAGCAGGCCAACGCTGTTTGCAGCGATTCCGGACAGGTAAATCGGACCTGTTCCAGTTGTCACAATGGAACCGGCGGTGTCCATGAAAAAACCATGCTGGGACCCCCCGTTCGTATCTGTGGCAATTCCCTGAATCTGCACAGTCCCGCTATCAGTCGATATTGTTGAAGTATTGGAAATGCGAAGGCCGAAATTGTTGTTACCCCCAACGCCTGCAGTCCCCAGCATCGTCGCACTTCCAGCCTGGGTCGATACGACGGCACTGTTGTTGATTTCAATTCCAAAATTCGCTCCCCCCGCCGCATTGCCGCCCTGACCAGTCATTGAAATGGATGCCGCGCCGGTCGAAGAAACGGTCCCTGAACCCTGGACAGAGATTCCGATCATACTGCCGCCAGTGCCACGTCCACCGGTGCCATTAATCGTCAGGCTTCCGTTCGTTGCGACAATCCTGGAATTCACGCCATTCACAATCACTCCGACATTGAAACTCCCCTGAGTGCCGCCGGTTCCAGTCACTGTGATTACACCAGTTCCCAGAGATTCAATACGACTGTCCGGACCGACAGAGACTCCATGAAAGCCCGAACCGGTACTTTGCCCTGTGGACGATCCGCGACCAATCACGGTTACTGCGCCGTTGACCGAGGTGACTCGCGAGTTGGCTGTGGTCAGCGCAACGCCGCTGAAGCTTGAGCTTCCGGTTCCACCCGTGCCATCCAGAAGAACCGACCCGTTGCCAGTCGTTTCGATGACTCCGTTATTGTAGAGCGTAATACCGTTGTTGCTGCTGCTATTTCCGGTCGCGTTTCCGCCGCCAGTGCCATAGACGCTGATCGATCCATTGACGGCCGTGACCTGTCCTCCAGCCCAGACAATCACGCCTTCATTGCCAAACGTTCCCAGTCCTCCGAAGCCTCGAAGAGTAATGCCAGCCGCATTTGTAGTTGCCACCTGCCCAGCGCCACGGATGTTAATTCCGTAGGTGTTCGCGCCACCCGAATACAAGGCTCCATAACCAGTCAGAGAAATCAAGCCCCCCGCTGAGAGAACACGGCCGGGAACATCAATGCCAAAATTCGAGGCCCCAGTTCCACCAGCTCGAGCCAAGAGGGTCACGCTTCCGGAGCCGAGGCTTTGAATTGTGCCATTGTTTGAGATGCCCGTGAAGTTGCTGACCGCGAGGCCATCGGCATTCGCAGAGAGTGTGACATTGCCGCTGATGGTAGTGAGACTGACAAGGCCGATTGAGATATTCTGCCCGGTCGTGATCACCACATTACTGGTTCCTGCGCCGGCCTGAATCGAGTTGGAAATAACAACAGGCCCCGACTGAGCGTTGCCCATCCGGATTGTTCCCGCCGTGATGCGATCGAGTTCGGCATCTGCAATTTCAAGGGCGGCGAATGCTGAGTCGGTAGTGGATCCGATCTGTATTGTTCGTCCCGACGTGGATTGCTGCAGAATGGCCTCGTGTCCGGCCGCGGTCAGTGTTCCATTGACCATGATTCGATCGGATGTCAGCGTGATGTCGCCGTTGACTGATTCGATATCCGCTCCGGTGCTGATTTGCAGCACGGCATCCGCCGCAGACGCGGTCAGCACGATCGATCCGGACGCTGCAATATCGTCCTGTGAAGCCGTGTTGCTGACTGTGAGATTCCCTGTGTTGACTCGCACCTGTGCATTGCCCGCGGTCGCTGTGACTCCGTTAATTCCGGCCACCGACCCGATCGTCAGATCGCTGGCTTCACGGAAATCCAGACTTGCAGAACTGGAAGCCAGCGTCGTCACATTGCTGGCCGTCGTTCCCAGAGTGACATTTCCGCCGGAAAGTGCCAGGGATGTCACAGTGATGTTCCCTGAGCCGGATTGTGTGACGCCTCCGGAAGATTCCAGTTTCAGTGTGGAATAAGTGGACGCGGAAATCGGCGCGGTGATACGAAGACTGCCGGACGGAAGTGTCCCGATCTGAAGGACCCCGGTTGTCGTGATGCGATCCAGTTCTGCATCAGTCAGCCCAAGGCTGGTCGTCGTGTCATCGGTCCCGATGTCGACGATTCGGCCAGAGCTCCTGGGCCCCAGCGTTACGTTTGCTGCCCCGGCTGAGAGCGTCGTCGTTCCATCAAAAACAATGGAGTCGCCAAATGCAGACAAACTGCCCGTGCCAGTGACCGAAACAGTGCCGTCTGAGATCCCTACAGCGTGCGAATTACTGCCTGCCCCGGACGTTCCTATGAGCGTAATTGTCGCTGAGCCGGACGCAGTAACCTTACCTGTATTGGAAATATTCACACCACGATTGAATGTTCCGGCGGATGTGCCACCGCCTGTGCCATTGATCAATATCGGTCCGGAGACTGATCGAATCTCTGCATTCCCTCCCCAGACCTCAGCTCCGATCGAACCCGCGGCCCCGGCGCCGCCCACACCAACAAATGTGATCGCGCCGGTGCCAAGAGATGTGATCGTCGCACTGTTGACCAGCGTCGCGCCGATCGCCACATCACCGCTGGCAGCGCCACCCGTGCCGTGAATCAAGATGTTTCCAGAGGCTGTCGATCTGACACTTGTATTGGCATCGATAATCAGCACTCCGCCACCAAATGTCCCTGTCCCTCCACCGGTTCCATTGATTGTGATGTTTGCTGGCCCGGAAGATTCAATCCGGGCTCCTATCGCCATCACGACACCACGATGTCCACCATAGCCATCGGTATTCACTCCAGTACCGCCTTGTCCTTCGACAAGGATATCACCGGAGACAGAAGAGACGGTTGTTCCGGTCCCCTGGATTATGATTCCTCGGTTATCAAAGCGGCCACCACCTCCTGTGCCATTCAGCGTGATGGGGCCACTGACCGTGGCGACAACGACGCCATTGTTCAGCAGTATTCCCTCATTGTATGCCATCTGGCTGTGGCCACTGCCCTTTCCGATGGCTGTGATACGACCTGCAGTCGTGGTGATGCTCGTTACGAAACCAGCCGGCGCGTTATCATTGTTCAGGATGATACCATCGCACCCATAGCCTCCAGTCCCCTGCGCCGTTCCCTGCAGATTGACATTACCAAGCCCCGTTGTCTCGATCCGACCGCCTGCATACAGCACGAGTCCGGAGTTATTGTCACCGGTGCTGGCACCGCTCGTGGCGATGACGACGATATCGCCGTCTTCAGCCGTCACATGTGACGGCCCCGTGCTGGGTGCGAAGGTGTTGTTGTCAACGACGACCCCGATGTCATTTCCCGTCCCACTCCCTCCTGTCCCGGTAAGATGAATCGTCCCGCCGCCCGTTGTCTCAATTCCGGCACCTCCCCAAAGCCAGATGCCAAACGAACTGCTGACTCCGGGATTCGTACTGGCACCGCCAACTCCCGTCACATCAATGTTGCCACCAGCGCTTCGGAGAAGGTTGGCCCCGTTGGACATTTCGAGTCCGCGATTGCTGTGAGTCCCTGCCCCGGCAATCGCTTCGACATGAATGTCCCCACCACCACTGGAAATGACCTGCGTGCCGTCGAAGAGGCCAATACCACGGTTGACGGCATCACTGCCCGTACCGCCATGTCCCGTCAGATTGATGCGTCCAGTTGCCGTCGCAATCTGACTGTTGGACGTCTGGATTCCATTTTGATCGCTTGAACCTTTCCCGCCGGTTCCTGTGAGCGTGATCATGCCGCTGCCGGTCGCTGCAATCGTTCCCTGAAAAACACCAATGCCACGATTCCCCCAAAGGGTTCCTTCGCCGCCCTGTCCGTTAATGGAGATTGAGCCGTCAATAGAACTGACCAATGAGCCTGTCCCGCTCACTCGCACCCCGTCGTTGTCACTTGTTCCATCTGCCTGTGTTCCAAAGCCCGCTCCCGTTCCGGTAATTGTCACCGGTGCTGCCGCCGGGCCGGTTCCAAGGCTGCGCACTGCGGCCGTAAAGATGGAAACCCCCAGATTTGTGTGTCCCGTACCGGCACCAGTGCCGGTAATCGATATGGCACCATTCACGCTCTCAACAACACCTTCGGCAGTGACGTCGACTCCGATATTCAGGTTATTTCCGTTTCCACCAAAACCAATGATCGTGATTGAACCGCCATTCACCGCGGCTGTGGACTTGACGGTCGAACCAGCAAGGCCGACCACTACGCCTCTCTGAATATCCGCACCGGCAAGGCTGCCGCCACGCCCCTGCAGAAGAACGGGACCACTTCCGTTCGTGATGACCGAACCAAGGACTTCGACACCCGAAAATGCGCCGGTTCCCAACCCATCGAGATTTCCTGACAGCGTCACACCTCCGTTCGCCGTCACCAATTGAGAGCCTGGATTCTGAACCACGTTGCGAGCACTGGTCAGTTGAATCGAACCGGTTCCAGACGTGGTGATGTCTGCCTGCTCGTCGATCAGAGTGACGCCGACGGATGTGCCTGAGGATTCGATGGTCAGGTTTCTGTCCTCTGCCATCACAATCGAACTTTGAAGACTGGCTCCATTGCCGGTCAGCACTCGTAAGTGGGAGCTCGACGAGATCGGGGCCGTGAAGCTGACCGTGCCACTGCTGAACGCCCCCAGTGTCAAAGTAGAACACACGAGGCGACTGAGTTCCTCGCTGCTCACACCAAGTTCCGTTCCGGAATCTGATCCACCGACATTGATCAAACGGCCGGCTGTCTGAGGATGAATCGTCAGTTCGCCGGACCCGGCATTGATTTGGCCGCCGGTGGACACTGTTAATTGATCCACTGCAATGAATTGGGTTGCGAGGACACTCAGGCGAGCATCAGAAAGTGTCAGTGAGCGCAGATTCAATGCAGAATGAACAGCAACGTCGGCTCCTGTCACAGTCACGTCGTCCGAATCTGTCGGCACCGCATCCGAATCCCAGTTGGCCGCATCGTCCCAATTGCTGGTTCCGGCACCGCCATCCCATTGAACGGCAGAAAGCAGCTGTCGCGGCTCCAGTTCGTCGGTCCGCCGATAACGGCGTCCCTGCACGATGGATCTGGTCCTCAGAAATCGTGCCTGCCGCCCATTCTGCACAATTGAAAACAACCGTTCGAACGACTTAAGAAACGTGGAAATCAACATGGGCCAGGTCCGTTACGAATGGCAGATTCCGCAGAGACAGAAATGTCGCCTATCTCTGGAATTGCAATCTGCTGCCGCGTGTGACCGGGAAAATTGAAATTTCCATTCCAGGGCGGGGGACTCCCGATCCCTGTCCGGATGTCGCCTGTTTTCGTGATGTGAATGTAAGTATCAGTGAGGCATTTCTATTGCATCAGGTCACGACGCTTGAACTCCGGCGTCGGTGCCTTCATCATCATAGTTATGGTGAGACGGTCTGAGTTTGAAGAGGCACTGCAGAAGCTGCGCGAAGGCGTTCCCGAAGCGGTTGCGGATTTCGTGCAGCAGTACCAGCCGTTCATACGTCGTGCCGTGCGAAGAGGATTAACTCGAAGCGGCCTGCGTTCCTTTGTGGACTCGTCAGATATCTGCCAGTCCGTCCTTGCCAGCTTTCTTGTTCGGATGGCGGCGGGCGAGTATGAATTTCGTGATCAGAAGGCAGTGGAGAATCTGCTTATCACGATTGCCAGAAGACGCCTGGGAATGCTGGTGCGTCGCGAAACATCTCAGGGCCGCGATCGTCGCCGGGTCACAAACCTCGATTCACGACTCGAGCATGCAGACTCCGATGCCGCTGACCCCCGACTGGCTGCAGAACTTTCCGACCTTCTTCAGCAGGTCCGAAATCGCATGTCGCAGGAAGAATTGCAGCTGTTCGATTTGCGCCGCAGCGGCGCAGACTGGGATCTGATTTCGCAAACGGTCGGCGAGAGTTCGGTGGTACTGAGAAAGCGCCTGTCGCGTGCTCTAAGGCGTATTTGCGCTGAGCTGCATCTGGATCATGAACCGTTTGGCGGAGATGCGAACGAGTAGCGAATTCATCTAAGGCCTGACGTTGTTCCGAGCGAACAAAAGAAAAGAGGAATTACGATGCAGCCACCTTCGTCTGGCAATCGCCTGAATGCTGACCTGAATTCTCTGCTCAGTCGTCAGTCGAGTGAATGGAAATCCGGGCATCGCATTCGTCCGGAAGATCTGACGGTGCAGATCAGCGACGAACCAACACGACGTGATGTGCTGCTGGAACTGATTCATAACGAAGTGATTCTTCGTGAAGAGATTGGTGAGCTTCCGACTCTTGCCGAGTACCAGTGTCGTTATCCTTCACTGGCAGACGAGCTGCAGATTCAATGGACGCTGGACCTTGCCATCCTGGGTGAGACACATGGCTTTGATCCGGACAGCATCAGGCCTGATGTGCGACGGATCGATCGTTATGAACTGCGAGAGATTGTCGGTCATGGTGCCATGGGTGTTGTTTACAAGGCATGGGACCCACAACTGAAACGCATTGTGGCGTTGAAACGACTGCGGTCCGGAATTGATGCGTCGCCTCAGGAAAAGTCACGATTGAAGTCAGAAGCGGAGGCGATTGCTCGCCTGTCCCATGAAAATGTGGTTCGCATCTACGATCATGGTGAAATTGGCGATATGCCATGGCTGGCAATGGAATACTGCGAACATGGGAGCCTGGCCGATTTTCTGAACGGTGTTCCGACAGCTCCGCACGAAGCCGCACAATTAGTGCTGCAGATAGCCAGCGGAGTCACAGCTGCCCACGACAGCCAGATCATTCATCGCGATTTGAAGCCGTCGAACATTCTTCTGGTTCCCCGGGCGACTCAGGAAATGACGGGCTCCGGAACAGTGACCAGTCAGCCCTCGCAGACAACTTCCATGACATCGGGAGCAAAGCGGCTTCGCCTCGCCAGCGTGGTCCCGCGAGTGACCGACTTTGGTTTGGCTCGCCTGCTTGATGAAGACGCCATGCACACAAAGACCGGTATGCTCCTGGGCACACCGGCGTACATGTCTCCTGAACAGGCGGCGGGGCGAAAGTCTGACGTCGGAACCTCTTCGGACGTCTATTCACTGGGCTGCATCCTTTATGAATGTCTGACAGGCCGCCCTCCTCTTCGAGCGGAATCTGTTGCGGAAACACTGCGCCAGGTGGCTGAAGTGGATCCGGTTGCCCCGGCACTACTAAATCCATCCGTGCCTGCCGACCTGAACAACATCGTGATGAAGACCCTGGAGAAACATCCGTCTCAGCGTTATCGCTCGATGAGAAGTTTTGCTGATGACCTGAGCCGCTTTCTGGACGGTCGCCCGGTGCTGGCGCGGCCGTTGCCCGGTTTTGTGCGACTGTGGCGCTGGTGTCGACGCTCCCCGGTGTATGCCACATCGAGCGCGATCGTGTTGATGGCGATCATCGTGATGATCTTTCTGCGTGAGGCCTATGTCCGGGAAGTGACGACCTCGAGGAATCAGGAAATTGAATCTCGCAGAAAGGCCGAACGACTGCAGCGAGAGGCTGAGGACAATGCGATTGCCGCCAGAGCCAGTGCATCGCGTGCGCTCACATCCGAAGCAGAGGCTCTGCGTCAGCTCGAACGCGCAGAACAGAATTCTGTCTGGGCCATGGAGGCAGTGGATTCACTTCTTCAAAGGGCAACAGATCAGTCGTTGTCATCGATCCCCGGTATGATGCGCGTTCGTGAACAGTTGCTGAACGAGGCGTTAAAGCAATGTGAGCGATTTCTTCAGGATCGCGGAAACAGTGATCCTGCTGCACGGTTCACGACAGGAATCGTACTGCAGCGCACTGGGCGAATTCATCGACAGATTCAGCAGTTTGAGACGTCTGAAGCCGAGCTGCGGGAAGCGGTTCAGACGTTCTCAGTGTTGACGGAGCAGGACCCAAAGAACCCACAATATGCCGCCGAACTTGCAAAGTCGCAGTATCAGCTGTCGTTGACGCTTCCCAAAACTCAGGGAGCATCGAATGCATCGCAAATGAAAAGAGATTCACTTGCGACGCTCAATGCCGCATTAGCCCGGTTCCCGGATCATGCCGAATTGCTGCGAGGCAAAGTCAATGTGCTGACATCCATCGGCCCGGACCTTCGCCGCGAAGGAAAGCCTGGTGATGCTGAGCAGGCATACCGCGAGGCCGAGGCCATCCTTTCACAGCTGCATCAGAAGTCGCCGGATGATCTGCGGCTTTTGAATACCAGCCGACTTCTTTACGGGAATCACGCGACTCTGCTGCGAACGACCGGACGAAGTGAGGAAGCTCTGGAGCTTCAGCGAACGGTCGTAACCGCTGCCGATCGGATTGCCGAATTGTCTTCGGGAGATTCCGCCGCCGCTCAGGCACGTGTCAGTGCGTTGTATGGTCTTGCGTCGATTCGCCTGACACTTCCGGGCATGCAATCAGAAGCCGTGAAGGAGTATCAAATCGCCGCACAACTCTCCGAGAAGCTAGCAGTGGATGAACCACTCGTTCAGGAGTACATCGTTCAGGCAGCGAATGTGTGGATGGCTCTGGGCATTGCTCATGAGAGTGTTGGCGATCTGAACGCAGCTCTTCAGGCGGCAGAGCATTCGCTCAAATGGCAGAAGAGCCTGGCAGAACGGAATCTTCAGGATGACGTCGTTCAGCTCGAGTATGGTCGAATTCTCGGTTTCACATCCATGCTGCTCTTTCAGGTTCGGCAGCTGGAACGCGCGCAACAGCTGTCACAGGAGTCGCTCAATGTTCTGCAGCGGTTTGGAGATGTGTCGAAAGGTCCGGATGCTGTGACAGCATGGCTGATGTCGGCATATGCTCGTCTGAAGATTGAACCTCAGCTCTTCTCGGCAAGTCCTCTGGGACACGAAGCTCTGAAACTCGCGCGGGATGCCCTGCAGAAATTTCCAGCGCATCGAGAACTGCGAAACGCAGTTAGTCTGGTCATCGGTGTGTGCTGGCACGACGAGGTGCGTGCGAATCACGGAGAAGCATCGCTTGCCCTGGCAGATGAAGGCCTTGCGACAACAGACCCCGCCGATAAGTCCTATTGGATGGTGCGTCGTGCAGTGTCTCAGGCACTGGCTGGTGACTATCGGGCGGCATTTTCCACTGCGGATTCGGCCGGACTCCTGCCCAGCCACCAAACGTATCAGCCATCAGAAATCCTGCTCGCTCTCTCCGTCTGTGCTCAGAAGTCTTCCGCGGACATGAGCGTCGCTGAAGGTCAGCGGGCCGAATTTGCAGAAAAGTGTCATCAGAGAGCCAGGGAGATTCTGGCAGGACAAATCGATGCTGGCAGTTACCAGTTCGGCCCACACCGTGAGATCCTTCTGAACGATGACCGTCTCAAGATGTTTCGCGAGCTGCCCGATGTCCGGACTTTGCTGTCGCCGCTCGCACAGGAAGCCGCAGTAGGGCCTGCTGAGGCATCTCCGCCGGTCCCAAAATCCGGTGTGTAGAAGATTGCCGGTGTTCAGAGCGTCTGATCACGATGACTGCCAGGACAGGATTTTGTGAAGGTGAAACAGGTGAGTTCTTCATCAACTGGAAACCATGACGAGCAGGTGGCATTCGATACTGCGCTGCAGCGACAGGCGAGTGAGTGGGCCGTCGGCCGACGAGTACTTCCGGAAGATCTGACGGTCGGCATTTCTGACGAAGTGACACGGCGGGATTTACTGCTGGAACTGATTCATAACGAAGTGATTCTCCGTGAAGAAAGTGGCGAACTTCCGGCGCTGGCTGAGTATCAGTCCCGTTACCCGGAGCTTGCAGAAGAACTGCGAATCCAATGGGCTCTGGACCTTGCCCTGCTGGGTGAAACTGACGGAATTGATCCGGAGGGCTTGCCGGCACACCATCGCCAGATTGATCGTTACGAGCTTCGTGAGACCATCGGACGCGGGGCGATGGGTGTTGTTTACAAAGCCTGGGACCCTCAATTGAAACGCATTGTGGCTCTGAAGCGACTTCGTTCAGGGATCGACGCATCGTCTCAGGAGAAGTCACGACTGAAATCGGAAGCAGAGGCAATCGCGCGGCTCTCGCATGAGAATGTCGTGCGCGTGTACGACCATGGTGAAATCGGTGACATGCCATGGCTGGCGATGGAATACTGCGGCCTGGGAACTCTTGCAGAGTTTCTGAATGGCATTCCCGTGAATCCGCGTGACGCTGCTCGCATGGTGCGTCAGATCGCCAGCGGAATCGCAGCGGCTCATGAATGCCAGATCATTCATCGAGATTTGAAACCGTCCAATATTCTGCTGGTCACTCGTGCCGGGGCGGAAGCAAATCTGCAGACTGGAATGAAGCCTCTTTTGACGCAGCGTTCTCAGGCGATGCGAGTTTCGTTATGCGATCTTGTTCCCCGAGTCACCGATTTTGGACTCGCCCGCGTCCTTGATGAAGAGACACATCAGACGAAGACCGGTATGCCGCTGGGAACTCCCGCTTATATGTCGCCGGAGCAGGCCGAGGGTCGAAAGTCGGACATTGGAGTCGCCACGGATGTGTATTCGCTGGGCTGTATTCTTTACGAATGCCTGACAGGACGACCTCCGTTCCGCTCTGATACCGTTCCGGAGACACTCCGTCAGGTTTCAGAAGCAGAACCGGTGGCGCCAGCATGGCTGAATCCATCTGTTCCGGCGGACCTGAACAACATCGTGCTGAAGTGTCTGGAGAAGTCACCGTCACGTCGATACGCCTCGATGACTTCGCTCGCAGGAGATCTCGACAACTTTCTGGAAGGTCGCCCGGTGCAGGCACGACCGCTGCCAGCTTACGTACGATTGTGGCGATGGTGTCGGCGTTCCCCTGTGTATGCAACTTCCGGCGCGATCATACTGGCCGCAGTTATTACGATGGTGATCGTTCGCGAAGCGTATGTGCGTGAACTCACAACATCCCGGAATCAGGAGATCGAATCTCGTCGCAGGGCGGAGCAGCTGCAGCGTGAAGCTCAGGACAATGCCATCGCTGCCCGAACCAGTGAAACGCGTGCCATCACGTCTGAAGCGGAAGCTGTTCGTCAGCTAAAACGCGCAGAACAGAATTCTGTTTGGGCCATGGAAGCTGTGGATACGCTACTGCAGAAAGTCACCGATCAGTCATTGAACTCGATTCCCGGAATGGTTCGCGTACGTCAGCAGTTGCTTGAAGAGTCGCTGCGGCAGTGCGAGAGATTTCTTCAGGATCGTGGCACCACTGATCCGACTGCGATGCTGATTCGCGGAGTGACTCTGCAGCGAGCAGGCCGCATCCATCGCCAGATTCGCCAGTATGCCGAATCGGAAGCTCGGCTGAAAGAAGCATTTGAGATCTTCACGTCGCTGGTGGCGCGTTTTCCGGAAGACCCGAGGTATGCCAAAGAACTTGGGGCAAGTCATTATCAGCTTGCCTTGAGCCTGGGAACGGCGCGGGGAAAGGACGAGAGCTTTCGAGCGAAGGAAGCGTCCCTCGAGACGTGGAACAGGATGCTTCAGCGATTTCCCGACAAACCCGAATTGTTGCTGGGAAAATCAAAAACGCTGTCATCGCTCGGTATTGAATATCGATCAAGAGAGAATCTCGTTAAAGCGGAAGAGACGTACAAAGAAGCGGAGACTCTCCTTGATTCACTGATGGTTCAAACGCCTGATGATGCGGAGATGCTCCGAACGATGGTCATCCTGGCGGGCAATTATGCTGCGCTTCTGGGTCGTATCGGTCGCATTCCGGAAGCCGAAGCGGCACAAGGCAAGGCGATCACTGCCGCCCGGCGACTTGCCACGGCATATCCGGGAGACACCGTTGTTGCCCGCCTTGAACTTGGTGCTTTGATGAACATGGCCAGTATCCAGGCTCGCATTGTTGGCAGAGAAGTGGAAGTGGTTGCCGCGTTCGAGGCGTGCGCCGAAAAGGCATCTGTGCTGGCAGATTCTGAGCCGCTGCTGACGGACGTTCAGCTTCAGGCCGCAGATATCCATCTGAGTCTTGCTGTGACACGACTGACGATCGGCCGGAACAGTGAAGCACTCGTGGCAATTGATCGTGCAATACAAATTCAGGAGAAGCTCTTTGAATCCACGAAAGATGAACAGACGACCTATTTTCTGGGGCGCATCTACGGCGTAAAAGCTCAGACTCTGAAGAACCTGAATCAGATCGGTGAAGCACGAGAGTATTTTCGCAAAGCCAATGACTTGCTTAAACCTCTTGCACTGGACAATGGAAGTCTCGACATCGTTGCCGATTACATCACGTTTGCCTGTGAATTGATTTCCCACAATGAAGCGGGCGTGACAGAAGACAGCCTTAACGAACTCTCGCAACTCGTCGGATTTGCGAGGAAAGCGATGGAACAGAATCCGGAGGTGACTCAGCTTAGAAACGCCTGTCTTGATACAGCATTCCGTTATTGGGGTGCACTGCAGGATGTGAAGAAGTTCCCGGAGTGTCTCGATATGGCTCGAGTCGCCAGAAACTGCGCCGTCGCAGGCGAGGACATCGCTGTCTGGGACATTCGTGTCGCAATCAGCCTCTGTCTTACCGGAGATTATCGCAGTGCCATGGAGTTGGCAGGACCGATCCGAATTTATCCAAAGCGAAGTACTTTCTTTCAGTGCGAGATCCTTTGTCCTTATGCGTTGGCGGCGCAGGCTGTTATGAACGACAATTCAGTGTCGGAAGAGCAACGACGGCAGTCGTCCCTGGAATTCCAACGCCTCGCACTGGAGCGGTTCGCATTTCAAATCGAAGAGGGTGCTTACGATCTGCCGGGACAATTGCAGATGTTGCTGGAATCACCCCACCTGCAGGATTTCATCACCTTGGATGAAGCCAAAACGCTCATCGCAAGGGCGAAGTCTCGCATAGAATCTCAGGGAGTGTCCTCCGGGGAAAACCTCAGATAATTCGTCGCCTGGTCGAGACCCAAAGTCAGTCGGCAGCCAGCCATAACATGCCTGGCGAATTTCAACGGCAATTTGCCTGCGACCGGAAGTTGATAGCCGAAGATCCCCGAGTCCTTCATACTGCCGCATGAATTCAACCGGTTCGGTTGTTTCAGGATCCCCAGAACAACAATGTGGTACGGCAGGTGACATGTCAGTTGTGATTGCAGAAACTCAGTTGCCTCAGGAACTCACGGCGGAAGCGGCGGTGGAGGCGGCGTATGCGGCGACGCTGGCGGAGGTGGCTTCGGACCTCGTGCGCGGGTTGCCGGTTCTGGTGGAGTGCGATAAGGACCTGATGCCGTTTCTGTTCATGAACGTCAGGGCTCGGCTGAGACAGCATCAGCTGCGGTGTCTGTTCCTTGATGGAAGAACTCCGCCTGAAGGTCAGCAGATTCCTCAGGGGCTCATCGCGACCATGATCGGTCAGCTGCGAGATGCAGTGCGTGGTGCGGTGGAAAAACGTGTGGTCGTATTGCCGCACCTGGATCTTCTGGCAACAAGTCAGGGAGCGTTGACGACCGAGGCGAAGGAAGTCATCGCGTTGCTGTATGAGAATCCGGAGCTGGTCTGGCTCGGGTTCAAAGATCCGTCGTTTCCGCTTCCCAGCGTCATTGAGAACCTGTTTCCTCATCGAGTTTCGCTGCTCGGAATTCCGCGCAACAAACTGACTCAGCTGGTGACACAGAAGGAGTCGCGGAAGTTTGGTCGCAGCTTCAATCCGTGGGCGTTGTACAAATACGTTTCCGGAATGAATGCGGTGCGGCTGCGAAAGCTTCTGTCGACGCTGGAAGGAGAAGACTATCCCGAAAGTCCGGCTCGCGCGTATGCTCAGATTCGTCAGGCGACGTCGGGAGGAAAGCTGGAGATTCCAAGTGTGGACCTGGAAACTCAGCTGGGCGGCTACGAGAAGGTCAAGAAGCGGCTGCGGACAGAAATTCTGGACGTGCTGACTCGCAAGGATCAGTGCACGAATCCGGAAGAGATTACACGGCTCGAGGGCTTGATTCCTCGCGGCATGATTTTCTGGGGGCCGCCGGGAACCGGGAAAACGCTGTTTGCCAAAGCGATGGCCACGGCGATCGGCGCCGCTATCACGATTGTGTCCGGCCCGGAACTCAAAAGTCGCTGGGTGGGCGAGAGCGAAGAGAACCTGCGGCAGATTTTTCATAAGGCTCGACAGTCCGCTCCGGCGATCATTGTGTTCGACGAACTGGATTCCTTCGCGGCGGCTCGAGGAACGTACACGGGCTCTGGCGTTGAACATTCGATGGTCAATCAGATGCTGACCGAGATGGATGGGTTCAACAGCGATGAGCTTGTGTTTGTTGTGGGAACCACGAACTTCGTGGAGATTCTGGACCCTGCCCTGCTCCGTCCGGGCCGTTTTGAATTTCATCTGCACATCCCCTACCCCGACAAGGACGATCGTCGTGCGATCCTGAAGATTTACAACGCGTCGATGAAGCTGGAGATGACGGATGAGGCTCTGGACTTTGCTGTGCGGCGAACGGGTGATTATGTCGAAGGTGCCTCCGCGGGGACTCGCTTCAGTGGCGACCACCTGAATGCGCTCTGTCGAGCACTCGCGCGAATCCGGCTGAGGGAAAATCGCACAGACGCGACCACGACGGAAGACGTCGATCGCGCGCTGACGGAGTGGGTGGAACGACCGAACATGACACCGTCGGAAGAGAAGGTCGTGGCGACTCATGAAGCCGGCCATGCGGTCGTCAGTTTGTTCTGCAAGCACGCGACTCCGATCGAGCGGATTTCGATTCGAGGAGATTCCGCGGGTGCACTCGGATTCGTGCAGTACCAGGATCCTGCTCATCGTTATGTCGTGACGCGAGGACAGATGCTGGACGACCTTTGCATCCTGATGGGCGGGCGCGAGGCCGAGCAGCTGCTGCTGGAAGACATTTCCATCGGTTCGGCAGGTGACCTTGAACGGGCCACGGATATTGCTCGTGCGTTGGTCGAGAACTTTGGGATGGGTGGCCCCGAAGTTGGCGTGGTCAGTTACGCCAGTGAGAATCCTCGCAGCGACGGAAGGCGAAGCGAGCTGTCGGCGTCGCAGTTGGAACTGCTTGATAAAGCGGTGGCGAGGCTGCTGCTGGAAGCGAAGGAGCGAGCGGCTCAGATTCTTCGGGAGCAACGTGCGATAGTGGAGCTTCTGCGCGATGAACTGGTCGTAAAGAAATCACTCGACGCCAGGGCCATCAGCGCCTTTCTTTCGGACCGAGCATCGCCACAAGGGTAACGTCCCCTGTCGAGATCACTGCAATAACCTGGATGCCGTTCACCGCTGAAGGAAGATCACCATGGCTGAAATGACGATTCAACTGAAGACCAACCCAGTGACAGGGCGAAAGGACATTATTGTCAGCCTGCGATCCGACGAAGACCTGTTGCCCCATGAACACGAACAGCAGCACCGAGCGCTCGTGGAAAGGCTGATTGAAGGAGGAGTTCTGAGCGAGGCTCAGGTCGGCAAAGTCATCGTTCAGCGCGAATCCGGGACTGGAGTCGACCAGGTGGCTGAAGAGCCCGTGAAGCAGGCGGAGCGGCGATCTGTGGGTGAAGGCCAGTAAGGCGACAGAAGCCAATCCCAGGCCTTCGGAGTGTCTCCTGCGAAACGGCTTTCCACGCGTGGCACAACACTCGGACCAGCCGGATTTGAAGCATATTTCCATCGCGGCGGCCCCCACGCGGCCCGCACGACCTCGCCGTTGGTCGATCATTTGTGGCAAGATTCTTCTTCCGCACTTGAACTCATTCGCCGAATTTCGTTTCCACTCAAATGTCGCAGGACGCGGGTACCAAACACTGTGGAATCTGCGAACTATCATTAGAGAACAGCAGCATCGACCATTACGATGGTTGGGCTGGACCGAGCTGGTATCGGGTCAGGAAAATGACTTTCCTGGCCGGAGAGAAGTGCTTGAAAGACGTGTCATGAAACAAACACATGCAGTTGGAATTGACCTGGGCACGACATATTCGTGCATTGCCTGGCTGAATGAACATGGCCAGCCGGTCACGATTCCCAATCAGGAAGGCGAACTTTCTACTCCGTCTGTCGTCTTCTTCGACGGAGGTCAGCCGATTGTCGGGACCGAAGCGCTTCGGAATGCGATTGCAGCCCCGGACCGTGTGATTCAGCACGCCAAGCGATTCATGGGTGACTCCAACAAGTTCTGGAAGATCGGCGATGCCAGATTCTCCCCTGTTCACATTTCCGGACTGATCCTCCGCAAACTCATTGCCGCCGCGCAGGAACAGATCGGGGAGATCACAGAGGCCGTTATCACCGTGCCGGCTCAGTTCAGTGATGCGCAACGACATGCGACTCTGCTGGCCGGACACGCTGCGGGACTTGAACGCATTGAGATGATCAATGAGCCGGTTGCTGCGGCTCTTTGTCATGTGCTTGGAAACGAAGGCCTGGCATTTACGGAACTGGCCATCGATCAGCAGCTGCTTGTTTTTGACCTGGGCGGCGGAACCCTGGACCTCGCCATTGTTCGATATCGCCAGAATGAAGTGAAGGTTGTGGCCTCGGACGGCGACCTTGAGCTGGGGGGTCTGGACTGGACGAAGACTCTGGTCGATCTGGCCTCAGAAAAGTTCATCGCGGAATTCGGCAAAGACCCTCGAACGAATCGCGAGAGTCTCCAGTTTCTGACGATCGAAGCGGAACAGGCCAAGCGAAGTTTGTCCGTTCGTCCACGAGCCGCGATCACTGTTCGACATGAAGGGCTGTTAAAGACTTTTCAGATTGAACAGGCGGAATTTGAAAAGGCAGCAAGGCGACTTGTTCAGCGATGCGAAGAAGTGACTCGACGCATTCTGAAAGACAACAAATTCGGCTGGGCGCATGTGGATGTGGTTCTGACAACCGGTGGTGCGTCCCGCATGCCGATGATCAGAGACTCACTGAAGAAATTGAGCGGACGAACTCTGAACACATCTCTGTCGCCGGATCAGTCGATTGCTCACGGAGCCGCCTACTATGCCGGGATGCTGCTGGCGAATCAGGAATATGTCCGCACCATCTTCAACAGCAAAGCGTCATCTCGACTTGCCAGAGTTCGCCAGGAAAGCGTCAATGCGCGGTCCCTTGGCATTCTGATTCGTGATGAGGCAGGCCAGCGAGTTCCCCATTATCTGATTCCGGCGAACACGGCCCTGCCCGTTTCGCGTACTCATCTGTTTGGGACCGTCGTCGCCAATCAGAGTCGCGTGCATGTTCGGATTGTGGAAAGTGGCGCCGGGGCGGATCGTCCGCCGACCGTTCTGGGCGACTGTATCGTGACAGATCTGCCTCCCAATCTTCCGGAAGGAACAGAGATTGAAGTCACGATCAGCTACGATCATCAGGCACGAGTGCACGTCTCTGCGAGAGAACTCAGCAGCGGTCGACATGCCGAAGTGGAGATTGTGCGGCAGGAAAACCTGAATGCTCAACTGGAGCAGAAACAAAACGTCGCCGAGGACACGCTGCCGCCAATCGAACTTCCCGAACCGGCGCAACAAGTGACACCAGATGCCGGAACTCCTGCTGCTGAAGTGGTGAAAGTAGATCGTCCTGCATCCGATGCGGTTCGGATTGCAGATCCGGAGTTCGACGCCCTGCAGGAACTCTCCGCGTGGAGTGCGCGGGGCGACAAGGCCGATGCGATTGGAGACCAGCCGGTCCTCTTGTGCAATCATTGTGGATCAGCGCTGGGACGTGGCGGAGTCTGCGCAGAATGCGGTGCGGGGCCTGCAACCCAAAAGCCTTCAAAGGCTCAGTCTAAACCGGTTGCCCCAAAGCGAGCGAAACCGCCAGGTGCGGCGGGGTCTCGCCCAAGTGCCGCGTCAGATCCACCGCCAAGGAAAGCTCGACGGACTGAGCGTCTGGACACGAGTGAAGCGGAATTCTGGGATCTTGTCGATGGCGACGAATAGTGGCTGAGAAATCAGACAAAGTCGCGAACCGAATGGCTCCAGAAAGAGGCTGTGTCAGACAGGCGGCAAGATTTTTTCTCGGGTCCCCTTCATGCGTGGGCTCCTGAGGGGTAAGATGCCGGCATCCCATCTGAACCGATTTTGGCGGTCGACCGCTGATCGGATTCGACTTTCTGAAATTCCGATGTTGGTGTTTCCCGTCATTCGGCAACAGCATCGCCTCTGCGTTTATCTGCTTCTGTGCTCTACCTGAGAAAGGACTGCTTATGCGTCTTCGAGCTTTCTGTCTGGGGACTGCCCTGGCCATGGTGCTGGGAGTTTTCTCCCTGAATTCTGTTGTTGCTGGTGAAGGTGACACGCCAAAGGGAGAATTCACAAGTACTCACAAGCAGGCTCGAATCATCAAGCCACTGCATGACGGAAAGCCGATCGCGCTCCACACGTACTGTCTCGACAAAGACGGCAACATTCTGGCATGCGTGGGTGGTGACAATGTTCAGGTCGTGATGAACGCCGACGGGACTCAGGAAACAAAGACCGTTCCGGCACCGAAGCTGATCCAGGTGTATTCACCGGACGGAGAACTGAAGAAAGAGATTGAGCTGACATTCGCACCCACGGCCATCAACCTGACGAGCGATGGCACCATCTTTGTTGCAGGTCATGGCAAGATTGCCAAGGTCAGCAGTGATGGAAAAGTGCTGTCGACCGCGGACTCACCACACATTGGCGACATGGCCACCTTCAAAGAGCGTGTTGAAGCAGGCGCTCGCAAGCAGGTCGAAGAGTTTACTCAGCAGTTTCGAGACCAGATCAAGCGCATTGATGAACGGATCGCGAAGCTGAAGGAAAAGCCTGAAGCAGAAATCACTGAAAAGGATCGCAAGAGACTGGAAACCTACGAAGAGCAGAAGGCTCTGTACGAGGAACAGCTGAAGTCTCAGGAATCCATGTACAAAGACATGTTCTCCGGAGACCAGATGCTGGATTCCAAACTGGGGATCACAGCGCTGGCCGTCACATCGAAAGACATCTTCGTTTGCTGCAACGCGATCGAAGGGTACGGCTATGAAGTCTGGCGAATGAACCACGAGTTTTCTGAACCCAAGCAGGTTGTTGCAGAACTGGGTGGCTGCTGCGGACAGTGTGACATTCAGGCGAACGAAGAACACCTGATCCTTGCAGAAAACACCAAGTTCAAAGTTGGACTTCTGGACCGGGACGGGAATCGAGTTTTTGACTTCGGCAAGGGTGATCGCAAAGCCGTTGATGGATTCGGAAGCTGCTGTAATCCCATGAATGTGCGATGCTGCAGCAATGGTGACATTCTGACGGCAGAATCCAGCATCGGGACCATCAAGCGATTCAACGAAAAGGGTGAACTGCTTGGTGTGGTCGGCAAGGCAAAAATTAGCGGCGGATGCAAGCACGTTGCTCTGGGTTACGATGAGCAGCGAAACCGTTACTACATGATGAACGTCGACAAGTCTCACATCTGCGTGCTTGTCCCGAATGCAGAAGCACCAGAGACGACACCTGAAGAACTGCTCGCAAAAGCTGCTCGTGAAGGTCTCGGCAGGAAGCTTGTTGGTGAGTGGTCTCTGAACGGAAAGCGTAAGGCAGAAGCGAAGCCAGCCGCATCCGGTCTCGGTGCCTTGATCGGCGGATTGATTGGCGGCGAAGGCGGTGAAACTGTTGCTACCGACGATCCTTACGGTTCATCCTATCTTCACTTCCACGAAGACGGCAAACTCTCCATGACTGGTGGGATCTTTGAAGGTGGCGATAACGGATGGGAAGCCGTTTCTCAGGATGGCAATACTCTGATCGTCTCGCAGATTCAGGATCAGATTCAGTACTACGATTACAAGATCGAATTTGTGAATGACGACGAAGCGACGATTACTCTGATGTTCAACGAAAGCGTGATGTCCAGCAATCGCTACAAGCGAGTGAAGGACGAACCGGCTGCAGAACAGAAGGCGAATGAGTCGGCGCCAGCCGAGAAGAAGACGGAAGAGCCTGCTGCCGAACAGAAGTAGATGACAACCACTGAACGGTACTGTGATGGATTTTGTAGCGGAACGGTGCAAGCCGTCCGGTAAATGGATGATGCAGACTCACCGGAGGGCTCGCGCCCTGCCGCTACAAAACAATGTTTCTGTCGAGATCAACAGATTGAGTTTTGAGTTTGGGTTTGTAGGTTTGGCTTACTGGGTGAAACCATGATGTTCCGATTGTTCAGCCTCTTCACGGCTCTCGTTTTCCTGTCTTCCACGGCCACTGTGTCTGCCTTTGAAGACAAATCACCGGAGCTGACTCTGGTAGTCATGGATCCATTGGCCGGTCCTCTCGCGTGTGACTGCGTCAAAGGCTACGCACAGAGAAAGTACGAAAAGCTCGGGGAGTTTCTGGCGAAGCATTTGTCACGCAAGGTGACTGTTGTCTGGGGCGAAACGCTCGAGTCGGCGATGGAAAAGTCCGAGGGCAAGGTCGACATTATTGTTGGCAAGCACTCGGTGGTTCTGTCTGATGCTAAGGACTCAAAGATCACCGTCACACCGCTGGCTCGACTGACGGACCTGAAAGACAAGGTCGTTCAGACTGGTCTGTTCGTGGTGCGGTCCAATGATCCAGCGAAGACCGTTGAAGACCTGAAGGGATATCGAATCTTCTTTGGACCGGAAGACTGCGACGAAAAGTCCGCAGCTCCGATGGCGTTTCTGAAGGAGAAGGGAGTCGCCCTTCCAGCGTCGATTGAAACGGCCCCGTCCTGCAGCAATGCTGCGGTCATGCTGATGGAACTGCCAAAGGACGCGAAGGCTGCGGCAGTCATCTCCAGCTATGCCGGCCCATTGCTGGAAGGTTGTGGCAAAGTGGCCAAGGGTGATCTTCGGATCATCGGCGAAAGCAAACCTGTCCCCTTCATCACGCTCTTTGTGAAATCAGAAATGCCGGAAGCAGACCAGAAGGCGTTGTCAGCAGCACTGGAAGAAGTTGGCCTGGATGCTCAGATGCTGATCGACCTCGAAACAGCTTCTGGTTTCGTGCCATGGCAAGACGAAGCGCCTGTCGCGCCGGCGGCTTCCGCCAGCACAAAAAAAAAGTCCTGACCACAACGGCACTTGAACTGGTTCCCGCCAGAACTCCTCTGGCAGGCAATACAAATACAACAGGGCATCATTCTCCTTCGAGGATGTATGCCCTGTGTTCGTTTCGGCCTGATGACAAGGCCGCGGATTCTGCTGCCGAGTGGACAGGATGGCGCGGAGCCGCGCGAGACGGGCGAGTTGCCTGGCTTCCGGACAGTCTTCCAAAGTCACCGGAGTTTGCCTGGAGCGCTGAGTTGAGCGGCGACGGGCTGGGAGGCATTGCTGCGGGACAGGGATTTGTGGTCACCGGCAGCCGCGATGCACTGGACCGGCATGATGTGTTTCAGTGTTTCGATGCGAAAGAAGGCACACTGGTCTGGCAGCATCTGTATCCGGTGTCCGGAAAGCTGGACTATGGAAATTCACCGCGAGCAACCCCGCTGATTCACGGAGACTGCGTCTATACACTCGGCGCGTTTGGACATTTGTGCTGCCTGGAACTCGAGTCCGGAATTGTGCTGTGGCAGCGCAACCTTGCGGCCGACTTCCAGTCACCTCATATGATCTGGGGACATTCCGGTTCGCCGCTGATTGCCGGCGGTCATCTGATCGTGCAGCCGGGCGGCAAGAAGGCATCGCTGGTCGCTATCGATCCTGAAACCGGGGAAGACGTCTGGACCACAGAGGGCATTGACGCGTCGTATTCTTCGTTTGTGGCGATGAAGACCGGGACGATCGAACAGGTGATTGGCTACGATGCAAAATCACTGGGTGGCTGGGATGCAAAAACCGGAAAGAGGCTCTGGTCACTGATCCCGCCGGAACTGGGTGACTTCAATGTGCCAACTCCGGTCGTGCTGGGAGAACGTCTGCTGGTGTCATCGGAAAACAATGGGACGCGAATCTATCACTTCAATCCGGACGGAACGCTGCACACTCAGCCTGATGCTCAGAACGATGACCTGAAGCCGGATTCTCATACACCGGTGGAATCACAGGGAAGAATTTATGGCATCTGGAATGATCTGTATGAACTTGATCCGGCGGATCAGCTGAAGACTCGGAATACACTGAAGGACGACGCCTTCACAGGGTATGGCTGCCTGATTGCGAGTGACAACCGACTTCTGGCGCTCACGATTGAAGGGGAGCTGCTGCTGATCTCGACCGATGGCGATGCCCCAAAGATCCTCTCAAGACTTTCGCTGACAGACGACAACGTCCAGGTCATGTCGCATCCGGCGCTCGTGGGGAAATCACTCTTCGTGCGAGTTGGAAGTGCCTTGTCCTGCCTTGAACTGGGGCAATAAGCACATTTACTGAGCCGAATCTTCTTCGTTCCCCAGAATCTGTTCCACCATAACATCACTCACGATCGCGTCCGTGATGGAGCAGACCCAGGTGGTTCCATCGAATTCACGGGCGGCTGGATCTCGCTCACTGCTGTTCAGATTCAGCTGAATCCATGTGCGGTTGAGCATGACGCGCGGTGGGCCGTCAGTCACCATCAGAACGATGTCCATCTTCCCAGGGACCTTCTGCAAAGAGATCTTGTGTGACTGGAGTTCCCCGTTGACATTCTTTGCAATTAGAAGATACGGCGGATCGCCATCACCACCAAACGCACTCAACGCCTGTGCAGCCGCGGGTAGTTCAACAGAACAGCGGATTCGATAAGGCCGACGGAATCTGTGTCGGAAGGTGACAAATGCTGCCGGGCCCGCTGTTTGTTTCAGCCGGATGGCTTCGGGCGAAACATACTCTGCGTGACCATTTAGAAAACGCTGAGTGAACAGATCGGGCCGAAATTTGATGTTGCAGGCTTTCGCCGGACTGCAGCAATACTGTCGCAACTCAGGAAGCATGTGTGTCACGGTCTGCAGATACCGCTTTACAAATGGATCGGATGCCTCCTCCAAGGCGGTTGCAAGCAGGCTTTCGGCCGCGTCGAACTCGCCTTCCTTTGTATCTGGATCCAGCGGCTTCGAATAGAACTTTGCATCAAGCGCCGCGAATTCCTTACCCTGAGGCCCCGACAGCACCAGCGCCCGTCCGAGCGTTACGTCCGGTTCAGTGACGATGACATCCATCGGCTTGCGGTAGATATAGCCTGGGAAATTACGAATCAGCCGCCCGGCTCGGTTGTTGTCCTCCTGAAGCAGAAGCACTGCCAGCATCCAGCCTTTGATCTCCTCCAGATACATATCCGCGTCCTGCTTCCGTTCGTCTGTCTTCAGCCATTCGTCGAATGCATCCGCGTATTCCGCTGTCAATTCAATGACATCCGGATTCTTCCATGCCTTATCCCGGCCAACATCATCGGCGTAACTGCTGATCGCATAAAAGGCCTGCATCGGCACAATGGTCCCAAAGGCTCTGGTCGCCAGACATTCCCTTCCAAACTCTACCAGTTCTTCTTCACTGCCACCCCATTTTGGCTGTATCGCATCCATATAGTTGCTGTAGGCAGGGCCGAAGGAAAACTGCGCACGCACCGACAGCACAAACCAGTGTCTTGCACTCCAGTCCTCAACATTCGCCTTGGCAACTGTGATCAAGCCTGCAGCAGCATGCGGGACATCGGGCTGGAGTTTCCATGACTGCTTCAGGAAAACTCTGGCCCGTTCAAGATGATAATTAAATCGCATCCACCCCTCTTCCGTAACAGCCGAAGCAACTCTCGATGTGCGATACACCCACGCCATATTGATGTGAATCGTTCCAGCCATATAGTTTACAAGTGCCTCATTGATCCGATCATCCTCCATGATTCGCTGGTACACAACGAGAAGCGGGTCAATGCGAAGCATGCCGAGCCTTTGTGCGACACGTTCACAATGAACATACATGCTCGCGGCGGACCCATCGCAGTCGGCAAGGTCATCGCAGAGAGCTTTCGCAAACAGATCGGCATAACGCTCACCGTGGGACACATTCGGGGTCTCCTCGTCGAAAGCCATCAGCGCAACGAACGCGACTAAGGACCTCGCCTCCGGTGAGTATCCGAGTTGCTCCATCTGCTTCGCACACTGCATCATCTCCGGAGCTCGCTCCGTATCCGAAATGGTCGTGTCAAACATCGAAGCCATCGCAATTGCAAACGGGTCCGTAGCCCCTGCAGTGACTGCAGCGTTGATTTCAAGACGCAGTTCATCCGCTGGCCCTGTGGGTATCAGCAGCGCATCACGCCGGAGATACGTTTCGATTGCCTTGCTCATCATGGCCTTCGCTTCTGGCGGGTCCTGGCTCAGTCTTTTGTAATCATCCAGAAGGATGGAGGTGCGGCCGTAGTAATCATGCCGATGCTCAAGCATGTTTTTCAGCACGCCCTCGGGACGTTTGATTTTGGAATTCAGCTGGATCCCTTTTTCGCGAACCAGATCCTCACAGCTCTTCGTGATGGCCGCATTATCCAGCACGCCAAACCGCTGAGTCTCAATTGCCTCAAGAGCTTCATCGCCCATGCGGACCGGCCAGACCGGTCCTGTGCGAATCTCATCGCGAACCAGCGGGCGAGCAGTTTTTCGATCAGCACCAATAACCTTTTCGCCGTCCAGCATCGTCGGATTTGGCTCCATGATCCGACCACGGATATAGATCACCAGAAGGACAAGCAAAGTCAGTACGGCTAAGACCGAAATCCAGGTTCGGATAGATTTGCCCATTGTCCACATCGGCTTTCGTTAAGCGGCTGATGAAGCGGTTCAATTGGGGGGAATCAGTATCAGAAGTCTTAGGAGTTGACCAGGCAAAACCGGGGCGTGACACGATCACTGGCACACAGGATCACTGGAGCCCGGGCGGGTCAGCAGCACCATCTGCGGATCGCTTTGCTGTACTTCTCAGTGCCAGCCTTCAGCTGATCGAGGCTGATCCATTCGTCATCGGTGTGAGCCTGAGCAATGTCGCCGGGGCCAAAAACGGCGATATTGCGCAGTTCCGTGAAGACAGCTCCGTCCGTTCCGTACGCAACGGTTCTTGCGGAGCTGTGCCCGGTCAGCTGCAGCAGCTCCTGTATGAACGGTGTACTCGGCTCGGTGAACAGCGGCGATCCGGAAAAGATGATCTCAAACTTCAGTCCCAGCTGTTCTGCCGTGCTGCGGAGACGATCCACCATTCCGTCAGCGTTTTGTCCGGGCATCGGTCGAAAGTAAACCAGACATTCCGACTGAGCTGACGTGATGTTGAGTCCTGTGTTGGTATCGCGGATGACAAGGTTGAGTGTCGGAGTCGGCGGGGAAAATCGAGCGTCGCACCATTCCGGCTGCGTCTCCATTTCCTCGTTGATCTTCTTCACTTCCATCAAGAACGGAATCAGTGCCATGTTGGCGTTGATGCCCAGACCGGTGCTCGAGTGAGCCGCGCGACCGATGGAAGTTACTCTGACGGCTCGGCCGCCTTTATGAGCATAGACGATGTCCAGGCTGGTCGGTTCTCCGATGATTGCGTTCGTCTGCGTCGCCACGATTTCGCGATACAGTCGGGATGATTCCACGACCTTGCGAGCCCCCGGCATCCCGACTTCTTCATCAGCAGTCACGGTGAAGTACAAAGGCGCCTTGAGGGGAACAGCCAGCGTGGCTTCGATCGCTGCGAGCATACAGCAGACCGGTCCCTTCATGTCGCAGGAACCTCGGCCGTAAACGCGGCCGTTCTCCACATGCGGTGTCCACGGTCCGGCGGCAGGAAAACTCCAGGAATTGACCGGGACCACGTCCGTGTGACCAAACCACGCCAGTCCTTTTCCGGCTGGCCCCTTGCGTCCCAGCACGTTGGACTTGCGAACGCCACGATCATCCAGATAGTCCACTCGCTCCGTTTCAAAGCCCAGACGAGTCAGCCAGGATTGAATCAGGTCACTGATCTCGCTGTTCGATTCCGAACTGACGGTCGGAAAAGCAATCAGTTCGCGGAGTAGTTCAAGAGCACGCATGCAGGACTGGCCAGCAGGGATTCGGTGAAGTCTGAAAGTGGGTAGAGCGGAAGAATATCGAACTCCGGAAGAAAACACACGCTTCCGAATGGCGTGTTCAATCAGGCACCGTGTGCCAGAAACAGAGCAAGACTCTTACATCGCCGGAGATTCCCAGCGCCAGACGAGACCGTCCTCGGGGTCCATGTGTTCGCCTGCGTTCTGGAAGCCACACTTCGTCAGGACTCGCTGCGACGGCCCGTTACTGGGCAGAGTATGCGCGATGACGAGTTTCACGGCTGGATGGGCTTTGGCGAAGGTCGTCAGGGCCTGAGTCATCTCCGTGGCAAAGCCCTGATTCTGAAACTCTTCGTCGATACCGTACGCCAGTTCTACGACGCCATCGTCCGTCGGCGGACCTTTGAAACCGCCAAAGCCAACAGGCTGCTGATCTTCTGTTCGCAGGATCGTAAACCCATGAATCCACGGATCCGGCGCTGGAGCATTGAGTGCTCGATCGACCCACCACTGAGCCACCTCCTTGCGAACCTCCGGCGGCATCGAATCCAGCATCTCGCGGACTTCGTTCGGAGTTTTGTTCTTCAGAGTCAGGCGAGTGGTTGTGAGAACTGTCATGCAGAATGCCCCTGGTCGTTGATGATGCCGCGATACGGTATGTCGCGTGCGAGCCCATTCACATCCAAAAGGTTCGCAGAAATCCGGAAGATCCAGACGAATTTACAAACACCGCGGGCGAGCGAGGGGATTGATGTTGAAGACAAAAGACCCCTCTCCCCCGACCCCTCTCCCCTGGTAGGGGCGAGGGGAGTTTTGGGAGTTTGTGTTTTAGTTTTGGCCGAGGGTCTTCAGGCATTTGGCTTTGACTTCGGTCGCGTACTGATCATTTGGACTTTCCTGCAGATGCTGATCCATGGACTTGATGAGCAGCTGGCAGTAGGTCTCCATTTTTTCAACGACCTTTGACAGCCCCAGTTCTCGGGCTCGTTCCAAAGGATTGCGGTTAGCGGCATCCTTGAGGCACATGAGATCTGGCGTGATTCGGGACGACGAAACGGTGCCTTTCTGCAGGTACTCCATTTGGGCAGTGGCCGTGTCGAGCAATGAACAGAGCAGCGATTCCTGTTTGTTCTCGACCGCCATGGAAAGCCAGCTCTTGCCATCCGGTGTCAGTTTGTCCGCAACGGTCATCTCAGTCAGAATTTCGAAGGCCTGCAAATGTCCGGCCGCCGCTGCTTTCATCCATGCGGTTTCTCCGCTGGAATCTGTCTGATCAATTCCTGCGTCGAAATGGTAACGCTTGAAATCCAGGCCGCCGGGAAGATCTGAAGCCATCTGAGACATGCGAAACTGGATCTCTTCATCGACGCCGATCTGTTCCAGCCTCAGGATCATTTCCACCGTCCGTGCGTGACCGGCCGCGGCGGCGATCATCAAGGGAGTCTGTCCTGTGGGATCTCGCTGCAGCGGATCAGATCCGGCCAACATCAGCCAGGCAGCGATGCGTTCACGTCCCGCCGCTGCGGCCTGCATCAATGCGGTCTGGCCGGAGGAATTTGCTCGCTGCACGGAGCCGCCGCTCATCTTCCATGCCTTGACCGAGTCCAGATTGTCCTCCGTCAACGCTTTGGCAAGCATCAGGTCGAGTGCTTCAGGCGGCATCGCTGGCGCGAAGGACGTCGATTCACCTGCCGGAATCTCAACGGCTGGCTTGATCGATTCCAGAATCAGATTGTGGATGGCATAGTAGTTTTGGACCTGAGCGATTTCGTACGCTGTTCTTCCAGAGGCATTTCGCAGCATCGGGTCAGCGCCGTGTTCCAGCAGCAGTTTTGCAACAGGTTCGTGTCCATTCCAGGCTGCGAGCATCAGCGGCGTCATGCGTGCTCCTGGCCAGTAGATGGCATTAGAATTCGTCAGGATCGTGTGTTGATCGGATGAGGCAATCGTATCCTGAGCATTCACGTTGGCTCCCAGGTTGAGCAGCGATCCGCAGGTCGCCACATCGCCCTTCCTGGCCGCCAGCATCAGCGGCGTGATTCCTTCTTTACTGCTGAAGTTGACATCGGCCTGATACGCCAGAAGCATGGCTGTGATCATAGGATCATCTTCGGCGACGGCCCACCAGAGAGGACTGTTGAATCCCTCTGGCAGCGGCGGATCGGTCGTATTTCCATTTTCCAGCAAACGCTGAACTGTGGGCTGATCAGAATTCTGCACGGCCTGAAGAAGTTCCGGGCGAGGATCTCCAAGCAGTGCATTGCGAACTCCGCCGGTCGTGCTGGCCCAGGTACTCAGGAAAGCCATCCAGATCGCCAGCACCAGAGTCATGCCCGTCATTGCGGCGGGGGACAGGATCCATCGCTTCCGTCGAGTACCATCGGCTGGCGCCATTCTGTCGGCGACGAAGTAGCACACCAGGCCTGCGATCATGAGCCAGAGAGAATGCCCCAGCCATCGAAACTGATGGTGCGTACTGACCCCATTCGCATCGTAAAGTGTTTCACTCACAAACCACGGCTCAGGAAGACCGACTCGAGTCACCTGGCTGCGAGACAAAACGATTCCATTTTCATACGTGCCGGTCGAAAAGTCGGTGCTGATCGTGAGGAACATCAGCAGAGAAACAACAAAGGCAGCCTGAAGGCCCCGTCGCTGCCAGTAGCGGTTATCCGTCTTTGCCGTTCGCTGCGCACCAGACTCTGACGAGGTCGCGCCTGCATTGCCATGCGGAGTCACGCCATTCAAAGTTCCTGCTGCCTGCCCTGCTCCGGCCGGACCAAAGGGCCCAGAGGTTTCGTTCTGCAGCTCTTCCAGCAACTTTCGACAGTGAAGGCCGATGAAGAAGGTGATGGGCCAGGCTGGAGTGATCGGCAGCAGATAAGCGGTGGCAACTCGATATGCCATCACATTGCTTGCCCCGCGTCGAACCGAACCGGCCGCGATCAGTGACCACAGTCCCAGCGACAGCGTAAACAGGAGAGTGCCCAGTGCAAGAATCAATGGTCCCCATGCCGGGGCAACCCGAGTTTCATTTGCTGGTACTCTCACCGCAACTGATGCCGCCATGAAGCTCACGAGGAAAAACAGGACCGTCGTGACCATCAGCAAAATGCCCGCTGTGATGAAAGCAAAACGCAGCCTCTTTGCTGCATCCGGTGCCGATGCCGCTGCCGGGATTCCACCCGCATTCTGCACGACCGGTGACCCGTGAGAGCGATTCTTCAGTGCGGCAAGACACCATGCGGCGATCGGAATGCTGATCACTGAAGCCGGCGTCAGAGGAAGCAGCAGCAGGATCAGTGCGATGTGAACGATCTGAGTGACGTGTTGCTGCTTCAGCGTGAAGCCTGCCAGCAATCCCAGGATCGTGACCGGCAGGCAGGCGACCTGAAGTCCTGCGAAGAAGTACATCACATCATCTTTGAAATCACCCACGTCCAGCATGATCGTGAATGTGATCCCGCCGGAGATAAACATCAGGACTGACAGGATCAGCAGATACCGCCCTGCTCTGACTTCCACGGGGTCAGGGCGTCCTCCGTCCTTTGCTCGCAGCTCAGCTCGTTTTCGCAGCATCAATGCGAATGAATGCCGAACCTCAGACGCTGAGAAAACGAGAAGAATGATGCAACAGGCGAACGTCGCATAGAAAGGTTGGCGGTAAACGACTTCATGAGCCAGTGAACCGACGAACGCTCGGCCTTCGCCATTGGAGTAGGACATGTGGCTTTGAGGGGGTGCGCCTGTGACCGGATCAGCATAGACAGGAACAAACTGGTAACTGATCTCGGAGCGATGGATCATCAGGAACAGAATGGCCAGTGCCGTGAACAGCAATCCCGGCAACGCCAGTCGAACCATCGGCCGATGCTGTCCCAGAGAAACGGCCTGGATCACGATAACAAACACCATAAACACGATGAAGTTGATTCCCGATGCCATCTGAATCGGGATGAACTGCAGATGCCTTGCGGGAAGGTTGTTGTAGATTTCCTTGAACTGTTCCGGCATTCCGCGCGTTGCCTGATTGTCAGTCACGTAGACGTCGAGCCACGGAAAGAACAGCATGGCACACGGAATCAAGGCCAGCAGAAGCATCAGCCATCGAGGTGCTCGGGACGCGGTTCGTTCCGTTGTTGGTCCGGCAACCCATCTCATAGCCGCCAGTGCTTCACGGCTCATGATGGCCGACATGCCGCTCGCGTTCGCATAGGAATCATCAGACTGATCGTCCGACGTTCCGAAAAATGCATCGCCGCCAGTCCCGCCCTTCACTGCTGTGAAGGCCGCTGGCGAGCTTGCCAGTTTCTCCACCTGAACGCGCAATTCGCTGATGCTCTGAAAACGTCGTTCGGGTTCTCGTGCCATCGCGCGAAGAACGATGCTGTCGAGTCCCGGATGGACGTTGGCCTTGCGTGACGGTGGTTCAAAGTGGCCAGCCGGAATTTGTCCGGTCAGCATCTCGTAGAACACAACGCCCAGGGAATAGATGTCCGCACGATGGTCGACGGAATGCGAACCTTCCATCTGCTCGGGCGCCATGTAACGAGGAGTTCCCATGACCTGATGGGTTCCCGTCAGAGTCCATTCTTCCGCGCTGCCCACGACGACTCGTGCCAGACCGAAGTCGGCAATTTTGACTCGACCTCGAGCATCAATCAGAATGTTCTCTGGTTTGATGTCGCGATGAACGACTCCTTCCTGGTGAGCATACTGGAGGGCATCGCAGACCTGAGGAATCACGGTCAGGGCCTGAGTCGGCTCCATGGGCGCTCGCAGCAGCTGTCTCAGATTGGTTCCGTCCACGTACTCCATGACAAAGTAATACAGCGGCGCTGCGCCGGTGATGTCGCCGGAGACTTCGCCAAAGTCGTGAATGGCGACGATGCCGGGATGGCTGAGCCTGGCCAGGGTTCGAGCTTCTCGGTTGAATCGTTCGGCAAACGCGGGGTCGGCCTGAGCTTCGGGCCGGATGATCTTGAGTGCGACCAGGCGATCCAGTTTGATCTGGCGAGCTTTGTAGACGGCTCCCATGCCACCAAAGCCGATCAGTTCCAGGATTTCCAGGGCGGGAAAGAACGGGGCCAGTTCCTGAGGATTCGGCGGCACGAAGCGGTACAGGCTGGGAGTGGTCGGCGACAGAAATCGTTCAAGGCTGGACAAAGACGGAATTCCCTGCGGACTTTCGACTTTCGCCGGACTCAACGCAGGAGCCATCGCAGCCGCACCCAGCAGACACGACGGGCAAAGCCCCAGCGGCGCGTCGCTTCCGAGTGGTTTCTGGCATTGAGGGCAGCAGGCGGGCTGGTTCATACAGCGTCTCTCTCCGGGTAATCAGGAATATGGTGTCCGGAGTGGATTCAGATTTCTCGCGACAAGGTTACAGGAATTCTGGAAATTTCCATTTCCGCCCGGAATCCAGGTCGAAAACAAAAGCAGGCTGTGGCCGAAAACTGAATTCCGAGTAGACTTTGCGGCTCCGCGAGAATGAGTCTTCAGCCGAAACAGGAGTGATCTCCTGGGCTGAACATGTGTCGTGGTTGTTCAGACCTGTTTAGACCTGTGCAGACTTGGTCCGCTTTGCAATTACGCAAAGTTCCGAGCGCACGAAATCGAGTAATTCCAGAATGCCTTCGCTCCCGATCATCGACCTGTCTTCTTCTAACTCTCCGATGCTCAAAGGAGAACCTCAGGATCCTCGACTGACCAAAGGAACGTACGCGTTTGTCAGCCTTGGCTGTCCCAAAAATCTGGTGGACAGCGAGAAGATGCTGGGATCGCTGTCACTGGACGGTTACACGCTGGTGTCGGAGCCGGAAGGTGCAGACTTTGTGATCGTCAACACCTGCGGCTTTATCGAAAGTTCCCGCGCGGAATCTCGATCGGTCATTCAGGAAATGCTGGACCTGAAGAAGGCCGGCAAGACCAAAGGCGTGATCGTCGCCGGCTGCCTTCCTCAGCGACTGGAGAACGAAGGCGGGCTGCTGAAGGAGATGCCGGACATCGACCATGTCGTTGGTGTATTCGGACGTGATGAAATTACGAAGGTCGCAGATCGCCTGGTTGGCGGTGCTCGCGAACAGCGAGAACTCTTCCGCCCTGCTCCGATCAAGGCATTGAATGATCAGGCTCGCCTGCGAATCACGCCGTCACACTATGCCTACCTGAAGATCTCAGAAGGCTGCGACCGAACCTGTACGTTCTGTTCGATTCCGTCGATGCGAGGCAAGCATGTGACGAAGCCGATCGAGATGGTCATCGACGAAACGCGTGAGCTGGTGGAAGACGGCGTTCGCGAACTGATCCTGGTGGCTCAGGATACGACTTACTACGGCATGGATCTGTACGGTGAAGTTCGACTGGCACAACTGCTGCGAGAGCTCGAGAAGGTCGATGGCATTGACTGGATCCGGCTGATGTATCTGTACCCGATCAATTTCTCGGACGAGTTGATTGATGTGATTGCCGAGTCACCTGTGATCCTCCCTTATCTCGACATGCCCCTGCAGCATATCAGTTCGCCGGTGCTGAAAAGAATGCAGCGTCGAGTCAACGCGGAGCAGACGAAGGAGCTTGTCGGCAAGCTGCGTGAGCGCATTCCGAACGTTGTCCTTCGCACAACCTTTATTACTGGCTTCCCGGGCGAAACGGATGAGCAGTTTGACGAGCTGCGAAAGTTCGTCGAAGAGACTCGGTTTGAACGCATGGGCGTCTTCACGTATTCACTGGAGCCGGGAACTCCGGCCGTGAAACTGGACGGTCATCTGCCGGAAGACGTGAAGGAAGCCCGCCGCGACGAACTGATGGCGTTGCAGCAGGAGATTGCGTTTGAACATGCGGAGAAGTTCATCGGTTACGAGCTGGATGTGCTGATCGATGAGGATCTTGGCGACGGGGTTTACGTCGGCCGAACATTTGCCGATGCTCCGGAAATTGATGCCAACGTGATCGTGACAGGGGCAGAGCTGCAGGTCGGCGACATGGTTCCGGTCGAGATCATGGATCGGGAAGACTACGATCTGGCCGGCATGGTCTCATTCGGCGACGATGATGATTCTGAGTACGACGACACTGACGAGGACGGTGAGTGATGAAACGTGGTGCTGGCCTGAGTTTCATTCTGGGGATGGCCGGACTTGTTCCCAGCCTCTCATCAGAGACGGTGGCGATGGAATCCAATCGCCGACAAGTCGCTCCAACCTTCGCCGTCGCTCAGGCGGCCCAGGAAACTCCGACAGCGCCAGCCAGGCCACAAGCCGCACCTGCGAAAGCAGCCTTTGTTCGAATGTCGCCGGAACAGGTGCACGAGAATCTGATCGCATGGCTGGCTGTCAGTAAAGCCGATCAGGCGGGCGCTGCGAAAGCACTTCAGCTCTGGGCGGATCAGAGTGTTGTCAGTGCCATGACCGCCGAAGAGAGCCTGGATCGCCTGATTGCATCACTGGCGGAGGTTGATACTGCCGTTCAGCAACTGGTGGATTCCTGTCGCACGGGAGGTCCGCGGCCTCTGCTGACGTTTGAAGGCGTGCGGTCTGAGAACTTCTACAGGAACCACGTGCAGCTTTGGTATGCCCGCTGGCTGACTCAGCATCGGCTTTACGACGATGCTCTGACTTTGCTTGAGCCCCTGAAGCCGGAAGAAGTTGCTGACCCTGCCAGTTTGTTTTTCTATCGAGCCGTGTGTCGACTGCGACTGCTGAAGCCGGATCAGGCAGCCGATGATCTTGTTCTGCTTTTGAATAACACAACCGATGTCCCTGCGCGATTTCGGGCTGTGGCAGAGATGATGCGGGAAGAAGCGGGCATTCCGGCCGACGGACTTCCTCAGATTGCTCGACTGATGTCCGATGTGCAGCGACGCCTGGACCTTGGCAAGTCCGATGATCCGGTTCAAAAGCGTGAAGAAGAAGTCATCGCCGCACTCGACAAACTGCTGAAAGACATGGAACAGCAGCAGCAACAGCAACAACAGCAACAGGGTGGTGGCGGCGGCGGATCCAATCAGCCATCAACTCAGCCGGCCGGCTCCAGTGGCGTAAAAGGAGCCGCGGGCGAAGGCGATGCCGACCGAAAAGAACTGACAGAAAACGGCGCCTGGGGCATGCTCGACAAGCAGCAGGAAGCTCAGGCCCGTGAATTGATTCGTCAGCAGTTCCCGCCCAATTTCCTTGACGCCATCAGTCGTTATACTCGCCGCATTGCCGAACAGAAAAAGTAAGTTCGGAGACGTGTGACTGCAAGACGAACGGAGTGCCCCATCCGATGTTTACGTTGTTGATGTCGTTGTGCATCGCCCTGCCCACGGATGTCCAGATCACTCGGCTCAGCGGCGCAACCGAAACCGGCACGCTGGAATCGATCAGCACCGAATCGCTGATGATGCAGTCCGGTGGTCAGACCATCACCGTTCCGATGGGAGATCTGCTGCTTATCACGATGGCTGGTGCAGGCGGCGCCGCGCCCGTTGACCCTCAGAGACTGATCCTTCGCGACGGCTCAGAAATTTCCGGAACAGCGGGCAGTCGCACTGCCAAAGCCGTTTCGCTGACATCCGGCGGACTTGGAACCCTTGAGATCCCGGTTGAGGCCGTGGAGAGCATTCGACTGCATGTGGACAACCCCGCCTTTCGGACGCAATGGGAGACCTTTCGAAAGCGTGAAACCACAAAGGATCTCCTGATCGTTGCCAAGCGTGATGGATCCGGCCTGGATTTTCTGGCTGGAGTCGTCTCGTCCTTCAATGGAGAGAAGCTCGAGTTTCTGCTCGACGGTGAAACGGTCCCTGTTCCGCTCGCACGAGTTTATGGAGTTGTGTTTGGTAAAGCGGATGGCGCTGCTCCGCCTGCGAAGCCGGCAGGAAAGGTTTCGCTCGGCACCGGCGACCAGTTGGCAGTGAAGGCATTCACGACGTCTGCCGGACATCTGCAGGTGATTACGACATGGGACCAGACGATTCCCGTGGCCCTGGACGCTGTTCGCCAGATTGACCTCAGCGGTGGCAGGCTGACGTACCTTTCGGATCTCGCGTCACTGGACGAGAAGTTTCTGGGGGCTGACCCCGAAAACAGCCTGCTCGCCGGGCTGGCAACGGACGAACAGCAGCAGTTACTGTTCGGGCCGCGTCGCGACATCACGATTCAGCGACAGTCGAAGCTGCGACTTCGCGGTCGGGAGTTTTCAAAGGGATTGTGCATCCATTCCAAAACAGAAATGTCCTGGGCTCTTGATCAGAAATACCGCAGCCTGGAATGCCTCGCCGGGATTGATGACGAAGTCGCATCCAACGGGACTCATGCCGTGCAGCTGATCATCAAAGGCGACGACAAAGTCCTGCTGGATCGAATGATCTCATCGACCGACGAACCCATTCCTGTTCAGCTGTCTGTCGAGGGCGTTTCGACGCTGAGAGTGACGGTCGATTACGGCGATGGCGAGAGCATCTGCGACTGGCTGGACCTGGCCGATGCGAAACTGCTGCTGCTTCAGGAATAGTCGAGCCATCGTTGTGGCATTTGCCGAACCGGTCGAAATACGTCGGCCACTTGCGTCTTCCCGATTCAAGCAAGAGATTCCTATGTCTGGACTGCGTCTTGTCATCATCCCCTACATGCTTTGCGGTGTTGCGTTTGGAATGGCGATGGAACCTTATCTGCATGGAAAGAAGCCACTGGAGCCGATGGCATTGGGGGGCATTCTGATCGTGACGGCCGCGTTTATTGGCTGGAACATACGGATGTACAAAAAGGCGGGGATCCAGAGTGACCCGCAGTTCCCAGTGAGCGCCTTCGAGCGATATCAGGCACCTGTCGTGGCGACGATTTCCCTCGTTGTTGGTGCAGGCATCTTCCTTGTGAAGTAATCAGCAACCGGTTTCATCGAGGAAATGTTCAGCATGTCCGACCTTCACGAATACACGTGGCGTTGTTTTTCCGGTCTTTATCGACGGTCCCGCATCGTCTTCAACTTTGAAACGCGGATCGTCGAATTCCACAACGCCATTCGGCCGAACGGTTTTCTTAATCTGTTCTTTCAGAAGTATGTGAGTTGTCCCTTCGATGCCATCACGAAGGTGGAATGCTACACGCAGGACGGGACGCGGTGTGTGTCCGTCGACACAAAGGTCGGCAACTGTGTCTATGTCTCCAGTGACGTACCGCGGTTTAGTGAACTCGCGGAGGACTTTATTGACGCCAGTCCTTCTGAGGAGTAACTCTGCCACAGCCTGGCTTTCCAGTGTATTTCAGAACCGAGGCTTCAATGGATGTGTATGAAATTCAGCGGCTTGCAAATGCCGTCATTGATGCAGCGAACGAACAGACCGAACGTGAGCCGGAGCTTGCACTGCGTGAAGCGCTGGGTGCTGTTCAGGAGCATGAACATGGCAGCAACATCCGAACGCTGATCATTGCGGAGCTTCCTCGAATCAACGCTCCGGCCGGTGCGGGGTTCCTGGCCGTCTGGTTCGGGGCATCGGTTGAGAACGGTGCTGATCCGGAACATTCCCTGCCGGCCATCTGGGAGACGTTTCTGAGATGGTGCGGTGAGTTGGAACGCATCTACCTGGAACATGAGAAACAGAAGCCTCAGTCTTCATCTGCGCCATCAGTGGCTGAGGACGAAAGCGAAGCGGACGAAGACGATGATGCAGACATCGATGCAGATGATGACGGCGACGATGTTGAAATCCCGGAGGAGCTTGAAATAGGACTGGAGTATCTGGGCCAGTCGATTGTCGCTCACCTGGCACATTCCGAATCATCGCGTCTTGAACTGGCAGCTCAGGCGGACGTCCACGACCTGCTTGAGCGGGCATCCGGATTCTCAGTCGGTCCGATATGGGTTCTGGAACTTCTTCGTCGCTGCAGCGGCAGTGTGCTCGTGTTTCATGTCGAATCACGCAGAGGCTTTCGAGTTCGCTACAACAACCTCAGCAACTGTTTTCACCTCTTTACGTTACTTCAGTGCGCGTTGTCGAAACTGCTGCCGAACTGTCGGAAGCCGACTGAGGAGATGCTGCGGGTCGCCGCGGGCGAGTTCCCTGAGGACGGATCGGACGACGCGTGGTGGCATTATGGAAGTGGCAGAAGTCCTCGGCCGGACATGATGGAATCGATCTGGGGCGAAGGGTCGCCGGCAGCGATTCCGGAAGTCAGAGGCGAGGCTGTGATTCTCCTGTGGCCTCCCATTTTGCAGGGCCGCAGCTGGAACGCGGGATTCTTCGGACCGCCGCTGCATGCCGCACCGGCCAGTTTGACCGTCCAGGAAACTCTTTCGGAAGAACTTGTCCAGGAATGGTGGAAGATCCTGAACCTCGATTCCGCTCCGGACGTCAGTGCACCGAAGTCGAATCGACCGTGGTGGAAGTTCTGGCAGACGTAGCATCTCTCACGCGTGAAAAACGTTCAGCTGCAAATCGTCGCTGTGACGGCATGTCGAGCCATTCACTAGAATTCTTCGCCCGAGACTCTGGCGGTTTTGCCGCCGATCGGCATCCTACGCGATTCGAAAATTCCGGAGCCCCGGTTTTTGTCCGGGCAAACGTCATCTTTGAAGAGAACGTCCTTTCATGCAAAAGCCACTGCCCTTTGATGCCGCGTTTGTTCGTCGCATTGCCGAAACGTACCCGACTCCTTTTTACCTGTACGATGAAAAAGGAATTCGAAAATCGGCTCGTGACCTGAATGCCGCCTTCTCATGGAACGCCGGCTTTCGTGAGTACTTCGCAGTCAAGGCACTTCCGAATCCTTACGTCGTGGAAGTGCTGAAGGAAGAAGGCCTGGGAGCAGACTGCTCAAGTCTTCCGGAGCTAATGATTTCCGAACGAGTCGGATTGACGGGCGAGGACATTATGTTCACGTCCAACAATACGCTGGCTCATGAATATCGCAAGGCGGTGGAACTGGGAGCCATCGTCAATCTCGACGACCTGTCTCACATCGATTATCTGAAGCAGCACGTCGGTCTGCCGGAGCTGCTGTGCTTCCGCTACAACCCGGGATCGGCTCGCGAAGGCAATGTGATCATCGGCAAGCCGGAAGAAGCCAAGTACGGCTTTACGGAAGAACAGCTGTTCGACGGTTATCGGAAGCTGCGTGACGCGGGCGTGAAGCGATTTGGTCTTCACACCATGGTCGCGTCGAATGAGCTGAAAGGTGAGTTCTTCGTTGAGACAGCTCGCATGCTGTTTGATCTGGCACAGCGGCTTTATTCCCAGGTCGGGATTCGCATCGAGTTTGTGAATCTCGGTGGCGGCATTGGGATCCCGTACCGACCGGAACAGCAGCCTGTGGATCTGAAGGCTGTCGGGCAGGGAGTCAAGGCACTGTACGATTCGATGATCGCAGGAACTGTCCTGGATCCCCTTCAGATCAAGATGGAGAACGGTCGCATGATCACAGGACCCCATGGGTTTCTGGTCACCACCGCCGTTCATCACAAGAACATTTATCGCAACTATGTCGGTGTGGACGCGTGCATGGCGAACCTCATGCGTCCCGGCATGTACGGTGCGTATCATCACATCACCGTGCTGGGCAAGGAGAATGCTCCTCACGATCAGATTGTCGATGTTGTTGGATCACTGTGTGAGAACAACGACAAGTTTGCCATCCAGCGTCCTCTGCCAAAGGTCGAGCGGGGAGACCTGCTGGTCATTCACGACTCGGGTGCCCATGGTCACGCGATGGGATTCCAGTACAACGGCAAGCTTCGCTGTGCGGAGCTGCTCGTGAAGGAAGACGGCAGCGTGAAAATGATCCGCCGGGCGGAAACCGCGGACGATTATTTCGCGACCGTCGATTTCAGCGGCCTGAAGTAACGGTCGCTGAGTCATTCCCGGGCTCGAACGGCGCTGTGAACGATTCTGTAGTGGATCTCTCCAGACATCCTATGGCCTGCCTCACCAGAGATCCTATGGCCTGCCTCACCAGAGATCCTATGGCCTGCCTCGCCAGAGATCCCACAACTTGCGTTGATGACGGGAACTCTGGCGAGTTCCACTACGCCGATGAATCCGGCTTACGGGGTTCCGGTCATGGAATGACCGGGCCACGGTGATGGTGCAGATTTACCGGCTGAAACACGCACAACGGTGGCGTGAGTTCCAGGAGCCTCGTGAAAACTCTCGTGGAAAAGAGAGAAATGGCGGCTCGTTGCAGTTCAGATGGGGGCTCCTATAATCCGACGAATGCTGCGAAATCCGGAGTAATGCGTGCGGATTTCCAGAGATCCTTCTATTTGACCGTCTTTCTCCGGGAGGAGCATAGCTCTTGAACGCTCTGCTTCGAATTCTCAGCGTACCGGCTCAACTCCTGTCAAAGGTTCCCGGGCTTGGTCCCGTGGTTAGAGCCTGTTCGACATCCGTAGGTCAAAAGGTGGTCATGGCGATCACCGGACTTTCGCTTTGCGGATTTCTTGTGGCACATCTCGCGGGCAACCTGCAGCTGTTCGCAGGGGAGCAGGTCTTCAACGACTATGCTCACAAACTGCACAGCCTTGGCCCGCTTCTGGCCGCGGCCGAAATCGGTCTGTTTGCAACGTTTGCTTTCCACATTGGCCTGGCAATTTCCACCGGCGCGATGAACCGAGTTGCTCGTGGTCAGTCGTATGCGATGAAGGAATCCAAGCAGGGAATCTTCATCGTCCCGGGTGGAGCATTCAGCTGGATGGTTGTCACTGGCTTTGTGATTCTGGCGTTTCTCGTCGTTCACATCGTCGATATGAAATTCAAGAAGGGTATCGGCGTTGATTACACCGCTGCTCTGAATGCGGAAAAGGTGGCAGACAACGAATTCCAGGCCGTCAAGGCCGTTCTGTCTCACCCGCTTCATGCGGTGATCTACCTTGTGGGACTGGTCGCACTTGGTGTCCATTTGAGCCATGGTGTTCGCAGTGCTCTGCAGACACTGGGGCTGAATCATAAGAACTGGAACTTCATTCTTCGCTGGGCAGGCTTTTTGTTTGCCTGGGCCATTGCAGGCGGATTCATCAGTCTGATCGCATGGGCATTTGCTTATAAGAGCTGATGAGATCTCCGGTCGTTCCCGTTTGAGCTGCGTTTTTCTGATTCTTTATCGCAGAGTTTGAGGTCTTCCGATGTTTCGCGTGGCAAGTGATCAGCTGAACTCGCGAGTTCCCGACGGTCCTCTTCAGCAGAAGTGGGACAAGCATCGGTTCAACATGAAGCTGGTGAACCCGGCCAACAAGCGCAAGTACAGCGTGATTGTGGTGGGCACCGGACTTGCGGGCGGATCGGCCGCCGCGTCACTGGGTGAGCTCGGCTACAACGTGAAGGCGTTCTGCTTTCAGGACAGTCCTCGTCGAGCGCACTCGATCGCGGCTCAGGGCGGGATCAACGCGGCGAAGAACTATCCGAACGACGGCGACAGCATCTATCGCCTGTTCTATGACACTCTGAAAGGCGGCGACTATCGAGCACGTGAGGCCAACGTTTATCGCCTGGCTCAGGTCGCAAACAACATCATCGATCAGTGCGTGGCTCAGGGTGTTCCGTTTGCCCGTGAGTACGGCGGAACGCTGGCAAATCGCTCCTTCGGCGGTGCTCAGCTTTCCCGAACATTCTACTGCCGCGGTCAAACCGGACAGCAGCTGCTGCTGGGTGCCTATCAGGCTCTGATGCGCCAGGTGTCGACCGGCAAAGTGAAGATGTATGGCCGTCGGGAGATGGTGGAACTGGTCGTCATCGACGGCGTGGCTCGCGGCATCGTTGTTCGAAATCTCTCCAACGGTCAGCTGGAAGTTCACACGGCCGATGCGGTTGTCCTGTGCACGGGCGGCTACGGCAACGTCTACTATCTGTCGACCAACGCGAAAGGCTGTAACGTCACGGCCGCATGGCGATGCCATCGTCGAGGTGCTTATTTTGCGAATCCCTGCTACACGCAGATTCACCCAACCTGCATTCCGGTCAGCGGCGACTACCAGTCCAAGCTGACTCTGATGAGCGAAAGCCTTCGAAACGACGGGCGAGTCTGGGTGCCGAAGAGCAAGGGCGACAAGCGTGCTCCGGGACAAATTCCGGATGACGAACGAGACTACTATCTGGAGCGTCGTTATCCGTCGTTCGGCAACCTGGCTCCTCGCGATATTTCTTCACGAGCGGCCAAGGAACGCTGTGACGCTGGATTCGGCGTTGGCGATTCCGGACTGGCTGTGTACCTGGACTTCCGTGATGCGATCAAACGTGACGGCGAGGACGTTGTTCGCAAGAAGTACGGTAACCTCTTCCACATGTATGAGAAGATCACAGCGGAGAATCCTTACCAGGTTCCGATGCGAATCTATCCCGCGGTTCACTACACGATGGGTGGCCTCTGGGTGGATTACAACCTGATGAGCAATCTGCCGGGACTGTACGTTCTTGGCGAAGCAAACTTCTCTGACCACGGTGCCAATCGCCTGGGGGCCAGTGCTCTGATGCAGGGCCTGTCCGACGGTTACTTCGTGATTCCATACACGATCGGCGACTACCTTGCTTCGTCAAAGTTCGAAAAGGTGTCGGAAGATCACCCGGCCTGCATCGCCGCAAAGAAGGATGCGGAAGATCGTATCAGCAAGCTGCTGAACATCCGAGGACGTCGCAGTGTGGATTCATTCCACCGTGAACTCGGCCTGCTGATGTGGGACAAGTGCGGCATGGCTCGTAACAAGGCCGGGCTGGTAGAAGCGATTCCGAAGATTCGCGACCTGCGGGAACAGTTCTGGAAAGATGTTCGCGTTCTGGGTTCCGGTGAATCACTCAACCAGAGCCTTGAAAAGGCCGGCCGCGTGGCGGACTTCATGGAGTTTGCTGAACTGCTGGCCGTGGATGCTCTTCACCGCGAAGAATCCTGTGGCGGTCACTTCCGTGAAGAACATCAGACAGACGATGGTGAAGCCAAACGAAATGATGACCAGTTCAGCTATGTCGCGGGCTGGGAATTCCAGGGTGCTGGCATTGAACCTGTGCTGCACAAAGAACCGCTGATCTTTGAAAATGTGAAGCCTTCGACCAGGAGCTACAAATAACCATGAGCAGCGAGACACTCAATCTGACTCTGCGTGTGTGGCGACAGTCTGGTCCGAATGCTCACGGAGCGTTCAAGGAGTATCGCCTGAACGGCGTGAATACTCACATGTCCTTCCTGGAAATGCTGGACGTTCTGAATGAACAGCTGATTGCTCAGGGTGAAGAACCGGTTGCATTCGACCACGACTGCCGCGAAGGCATTTGCGGCATGTGCAGCCTGATGATCAACGGCCAGGCTCATGGTCCGGACAAGGGGACCACGACCTGTCAGCTGCATATGCGACGATTTCAGAGCGGCCAGGTCATCACCATTGAACCCTGGCGAGCGTCCGCGTTCCCGGTTGTTCGAGACCTCGTCGTGGATCGTTCCGCATTCGACCGGATCATCGCATCCGGCGGCTATGTCTCTGTGAACACAGGGAATGCTCCTGACGGCAACTGCATTCCGGTCCCGGGTGCACGCCAGGAAGTCGCGATGGATGCCGCAGCCTGTATTGGCTGCGGTGCCTGCGTCGCGGCCTGCAAGAACGCGTCGGCAATGCTGTTTGTCTCGGCCAAGGTTTCACAACTGGCCGTGCTGCCTCAGGGACATCCGGAACGAACGAGCCGTGTGCTGGGCATGGTGGCTCAGATGGACAAGGAAGGCTTTGGATCCTGCACGAACACGTCCGAGTGTGAAGCAGCGTGCCCGGCCGAAGTGTCCGTTGCTCACATCGCTCGCTTAAATCGAGAATACCTCAAAGCCGTGGCCTTTGCCGATCGCTGATACCATTGTAGAACGGCTGTCCTCAGCCGTTCCGAAACCCGTTTCGCAGCCGAAGTCAGAGCGATTGAGGACAATCGCTCTACACTGGGTACCACAGGTGAAGCCTGTGACGCGAAGCGGTCAGAAGCTGATGGGAAAGCGTCGTCGTCCCGGCGCACCCGCCATTGGCCATACCACGAGCACTCAATGGCTTCCGGTGCCTGCGGCACCCATTGTAGAACGGCTGTCCTCAGCCGTTTCGAAACCCGTTTCGCAGCCGAAGTCAGAGCGATTGAGGACAATCGCTCTACACTGGGTACCACAGGTGAAGCCTGTGACGCGGAGCGGTCAGAAGCTGATGGGAAAGCGTCGTTATTCCCATGCACCCGCCATTGGCCATACCACGAGCACTCAATGGCTTCCGGTGCCTGCGGCACCCATTGTAGAACGGCTGTCCTCAGCCGTTTCCACCCAAACACAAACAGTGCTCCTAGCGATTGAGGACAATCGCTCTACACTGAAAACTCACTCCCTCCAGTAATCCGGCAGGTCGGACTTTGTGGCTCGAAGGATTTCCACAATCGCCTGGCGATCGGATTCGGTCAGGTGAGCAAACTTGCCGGTCGTGTCCTTGCCGTTCAGGACGTCCCACAGCTTCTGCCAGACGTAGGACTTCATATCGGCAGGCAGCGCATTGAAGGCTTCGGAATACACGAGGTAGCTGCAGGGGTACTGGAACATCCGGGCATTCAGATCCAGGTCATACAGCGAACGACCGTTTGGATCGCGAGGAGCATTCTTTGGGAAGATCTCCGCGTAGCCCGACGTTCCTTTGATCGGTTCTGTGATCTTCGCTTCTCCGCTGAACAGCAGCGATTCCACCAGTCGATCACCGGCACTTTGAATGCGGCGAGTCGTGCTTTCCAGGCGAGTCCCCTGAGGATTCTTCAGCGCTTCATTCAGCATCGTTTCGTAATGCAGCGCTTCACGCACCGCGAAGCTCGCGCGGGCAATTCGGTTGTGCACGAGCACCTGATGCTCCAGAACCATGAGTGCCACGATGTCGCTGTGAGGTGTCAGGTACTGAGACACCGAGAACCGGTCGGACAGGTCTGTGACGTTCTGGCCGGCAGAGTTATCAATGGTCTCCGGCACTTCATCCCGTGACATGATCAGGTTGCCCATGTGCTTCTGAGACCCCGCGAGTCCGGTCACGTACCAGCCGCCCCAGCGTTCTTCAATCGGTGTGGTGTGATTCACGTTCTTGCTTCCGGCGGCGAGCAAAGGCTGTCCGCCGGCGTCCGTTAACAGCGATCGAACGAGATGCCCTGGAACTCCTTCTGTGCGGGAGGAACTGTGGCAGACAAGACAGTTATCGGTGCGTCGGTCAAACTGCGGAACACCATCTGACTTCTTCTGGTCCATCGTGTAGAAGACCGTGCCCAGCTTCGGATCCACCGCCGAAACCTCCATCACATCGCCGTTCTGGCAGAACCCAATGTACACATCCGAGTTGAAGTAGATCGCTCGAGGTGTCTTTGGATTGATTCGGCGAAGCTGCAGACTGGTCTTGGAAAACACGAGCGACTGAGATTCCAGCGGAACGTTCAGAGCCTGAAGAACCGCTTTGACGTAGCCAAAGTGATTGTCATGCTCCAGAACCACTTCGCCCTTATTGAGACGCTCCTGCAAACGGCTGATGCAGTTGTCCGGTGTCGTTTCGCTGTAAGAAATCGGCGGTCCTTCAAAATCGTCCTGAGCCATCAGGACAGAATCTGAATGACACAGCATGCCGAATACAGCCGCCACCAATACGCCGTAAGTCCTGATCTGGTGCATCGCCATCTCCCGTCCCCGTGTTTCGCGGACTCAGAGCAGTTTCGCCGCCGTCTTCGGAATCAGCTCCCCTGCCCTGTTTCTGGTATCGTCAAAGATGGCGGCTTGAATTGTACATGTCAAGGTGTAGAATTGATTCCGTCGAAAATAGGAAAGGGATTCTCGTCATGCTTCCGAAAACCGCCGAATATGCACTGCGAGCCGTCGCCTGCCTCGCGCAGGACCCGGACACACCGAAATCCGCGGATGTCCTGGCCGCCGAAACTCAGGTGCCCAGGCGGTATCTGTACAAAGTTCTTCAGGATCTCTCTGCCGCGGAACTGGTCGCTTCAAGATCCGGACCTGGTGGTGGATACATGCTTTCCGGCGACGCCGAAACGGTTTCCATTCTCGACGTGATCAATGCCGTTTCCCCGCTGGAACGGATTCGCCACTGTCCGCTCGGCCTTCCCTCCCACACGACCCTGTGCCCTCTGCACAAGGAACTCGATCGAGCCTACGCCGCGACAGAAGCGGCCTTCGCAGGCGTCACCATTGGCCAGCTCCTGAAGTCTCGCCCCGGCCCGGTACCATTGTGCGACTTCGTCAAACTGCCCGTGTAGAAATACGTCACAAAACAAATCTGGAATGCTAGGATTTCACGATACCGAACGCGCGACGGCCTGACACAAAGTTCCATCTCGTGCCAGAGGAAACGACCTTGCCAACAATTCAGTACCTGGACCTTGAATTAGCCTACCATTTCGTTGACGTGGCGATGAGTGATAACGCCGATTATATTTGCCGAACGACTGGCAAGATCATTTATCAATCTCCCGACAACCTGGAAAGTGATTGCTGGAGCGAGGAAGATCAGGAAGATGAAGATTCAGGCGAAGCGCGTCCTGATGTGGACTACGACGACGACACTCGCTACTGCATGGTGCCAAACAAGGACTCCCTTGACCTTGGCAGTCGTCTGGTGCGCCGATTCGCGGAAGAACGGCTGCCGGATCATCGGCATGAAGTCTCCGACATCTTTCGCCGCCGAGGCGCGTATCGCCGGTTCAAAGAACTGCTGGCGGACCTGAATAAGCTTGAAGAGTGGTATCAGTACGAGCAGGCAGCGACAGAATGTGCTCTTCTCACCTGGGCCGAAGAGGAAGGCTTTACTGTCGAAAGACAGCGCAATAATCCTGAAACCCGATAATCATGGTGTCAGGATCACTCGATCATCCTGCACGTCGACTTCCCGAACGTGCTCACCAAACAGCGCGGGGAAGAACTCCCGGCCGGACATCTTTTCCGTCAGCGATCCCGGATCCACAAGCTTGCGAAGAAGCGCTTTGGCTTCAGGGGAATCGGGATTGGACACTTCGACTCTGACGGAGTTGTTTGCAAAGAACTGGATGAGATCGCCAACAGTCGTGCGAGACGCTTTCAGCTGAAACTTGCGAGTCTTCAGCGACTCCTGCGGCGTGCCTTGCCCAGTTCCAGTCGTCGGGCGATCGAGGAACGACAGAACTTCCATCATGTCAGCGTGCTCATCGATGGTTGCTGTGATTGTCGTCGAGTTTCCCGTCCAGCGCAGAGCCAGTTCCGGATGCAGTGCCTGCCAGGCCTGAGCGACCTTCGGCTTGTCTGCAGCAGCGACGGAATACTTGTGAGTGATCTTCGACGTCGGATCGACAGGCTCGATACTGATCTCCGCTTTCGATTCGCTCAGAACCGGCTGCAGATCAAACTGAGCCAGCAGGATGCAGGAAAAATCCAGGAACGAAAGTCGCGTGAGCCGTCCCTGATCCCACACGTCATGAGGAACAGCGTCAGGGTTTCGAATGGCGACTCCCGCCGTGCGAGCGGCATCGACCAGCAACTGCCTGGGCTCTGCGAGCATGGGCCATTCACGAGCTGACACCTGCGTGACTTTGCGATACTCATCATTCGAAAGAACCTTCTTCCATCGCGGAAGATTGTCATCACACATGGCCATCAAAACCGGCACGCGTCGGACTGACTGGTACGGCCCAACCAGTGTCACATCGGCAACATCCACAACACCTGCACCGGGGACTGCCGAGGAGATTCTTTGCACGACCTGCCAGCGAGACACAAATCCGGTATCAAGCGAAAGTGCCAACCCCGGATCAATTCGCCGATCAAGAAGAATGACCGACTGTGTCTGCTCCGCCAGCAGCTTCAACTGATCCAGCACGGTCGAATTGGTCACCGACCAGTTAACTTCGGTCGCCATGGCCTTCTCGCGCGCTTTGCCGGTGCGAATTGCAGACTCCTGCTGTGCGGCGAGTGGTTCGCAGACAAGACAGAAAGACAGCAAGAGGAAGGCCATCGACCGTGTCATGAAGTACTCCCTCGCGCGAGCTTTCGTCTTGATGGGTTCGAGCAGGTGGGAACCAGGATCAAGACCAGGATCAAGACCAGGATCAAGACCAGGATTAGGATTAAGATTAGGATTAAGAAAATCGCCGCGATTCACTGAGGCCAAAGCTCCCCTCCTGGACGAAGTCCGGGAGGGGTCGAGCCAGCGCCAGCGAGCTCGGGGGAGGGCGACGCGGGCGTTTCAGATTCCTTGGTTATTGCTCGTGACGAGCTCAAGGGTTAATGGTTATTGGAGATTGGAAATTGCAAATTGAGCTGCCTCCTCATTTCACCTGACGAACATACACTCGCAGTCGCTTTGAGGAATAACTGCCGGCGTTTCCGGTAAAGGTCCAGTCTCGAGTATTCCCGGGACTGTTGCCGATGCCCAGCTCCGCTCCTGCGCCAGCCACCCAGTGATTGATCGCGAACAGAGTCTGTTTTTCTCCATAGTTGTGAACCTGCATGGAGCCATAACCATCCGCCGGCACTGCCAGTTCATCGCCAAAGTCATAGACATCCGAAGAGGCACCGTCGATATTCGCGGCGTTCGGCATGCCATAATTGTCCGGCCAGAACTCAATGTTGCCCGTGGCAATTCCAGTCCCCGTCTTTAGCTCCGGAACATTGCTGAAGACATCCAGCGACTTCACCTTCTGCTGAAATCGTGCTCCTGATGCGATCGTGGGAATGCCAATCTTCTTCACATCGTTCGTGAAGGCGTCCATGGAAACAAACACATGCCGTTCATCACCGTCGCCCTGCCCAAGGTCAACGAGATAACCAATGCGATCAAACTTGCCAACAGCGCCGCTGTGATCCACATCATAGCGAATGTCGTGAGCCAGCTTGCTGAGGTCCAGGTCATAGACGAGCGAGTATTCTTTGCTGATCGGCAGCGAACTCATGAAGTCCGGAATCTCGCCCGCTCGGCAGGCTCCCACCGGCAGTCCCGTTCCACCGCAAAGATTCGGCTCGGCCAGCATGTGCCACGCGAATCGGAACGCAACAGGGTCCTTCACTTTCGTGGACGTCAGGATCACGCTGTCACCTTCGATCTTCACATCGGCTGCCTGGAAACCGTTCGAGCCGACACCGACAATTTCAAAGTGAGTCGCCGGTTTGCCATCACGAGTCTTCAGACCGCCACCGGTGTTCTTGAACGTGACCTTCAGTTGTCCCGGCGCGACGTCAATACGATCCACCTCGGGACTGCTGGCGACGAGATCCTTCTTGCCATAGTCGTTCTTCAGAGCCAGGAGTGCCAGGCGGTAACCGACGTCCTGCTTGTTCGGCGGATGAATGTCGTTAATCGTTGCGATGTCGTTGATCACGGCCATGCCGGTCTTTGGAATCGACTGAACGGCGGCCTGAGCTTCCCAGAAGCGAGCCAGGATCGTTGGGTCTTCATTGCCGTATCGGAACGGAGCAATCTGAACATAGTAGAAAGGAAACTCCTGGCCCCACAGCTTGCGCCAGCCGCCAATCAGTGCCTTCTTCTTTTCCAGGTACAGCATGCCCTCGCCGTGATTGGATTCGCCCTGATACCAGATGGCGCCTCGAATGCCATAACCGACAACCGCGTGGATCATTCCGTTGTACAGCATCGTGGGATCCTGATTGCTTCCGAACGGAACCAGCTCCGCCGGATACGCAGGACTCGGTGTAATGATCTCATCGTGCGCCAGAGCTGTTTTCGCTTTGGCCGTCCATTCTTCGGTTGCTCGAATGTGAGCACTCAGGCGTTCTCGGAACTGTGGCGTGCCAGGAGTTCGTCCGATGACAGACTGGTAGATGTCCTGAAGTGCAGGAACCTGTTGAAATCCGATCGGCGGAGTCCATGGTTCGACTCGCGTACCGCCCCATGAGGAATTGATCAGGCCAATCGGAACGTCCAGTTCCTTCTGCAGGTGTCGAGCCATGAAGAAGCCACAGGCCGTGAACGAGCCAGCAGTCTCCGGTGAACAGACCTGCCATGAGGACTGAAAGTTGTCGAGCGGCGTGGTGGATGGAACCAGAGGCACCTTAATATGGCGGATGTTCGGGAACTTCGCCGCTTCGATTTCCTTTTGAGCATCCGTGCAGGCGGCAACCGGCCACTCCATGTTCGACTGACCGGAGCACAACCAGACCTCACCGACCAGGACGTCGCTGATCTCAATCGTCGTGCTGCCTTTGACTGTGATCTTCGTTGGCGTCTTGCTGGCTTTCATGGACGGAAGCATCACGCTCCATTTTCCATCCGGAGCGGCTTTGGTCTCTTTAGAATTCGGGCCGATCGTCACGGTGATCGATTCACCAGGCTCCGCCCATCCCCAGACTTTGATGTCCTGCTGCTGCTGAATCACCATATGATCGCTAAAGATCGCAGGCAGGCGAACATCGGCCAACACGCTGTGTCCAAGACTGGAAAGGAGTGCAACGAACAGGAAAGCCATTGAGCGGTGGGACATTGGGAAGCTCTGTCGGAAGGAAGAGAACGATGCCGCGATTCCCCTGAATGCAGCGGTTTGTACTATAACGGTCAAACTTGTCCCGGACGAGTGTCCCATGTAGGTGCCGCTTGCCGAGCAGCACTTCGCGGCCCGCCGCGACCAGCGACCTGACGACGTGTCATGGTCTGCAGAGTGAACGGGGAAAAGACGACCGCCATATCAGTTCTTGCTGGCGTATGGCAGTGGCAACATGGGCGATCAAGAACCAAGGTTCGCCTGACGGCGAAAGTCTCGCCCGGCAGGCGAGACCTACTGGGCAATCTGCTATGCTCCTGTTTCCGCTCAACCAAAACCATCCACAGGACAATTCATCGAGTGACTTCCAATAACCCACAAACGTGGCTCGTGATTTTTGATCGGCTCAGCCATGGCCTGATCGCAGCCAATTCATCGAGTGATGACGGCACGATCGTCTTTCGACCTTTTGACTGGCTGGAAGTTCATTCGCTGGTCTTTGAACAATTTCACCGGCAGGACTTTGAAGATTTATCCAATGAAACATACCCCTTCGCATCGGTGGTCGATGAGCTGACTCAGAAGGCACAACTGGCGGGCCGTCGCATTCAAACGCTCAACCTGCGAGATTCCAACGAACTGCCGCGAGAACGTGTTTCCGACCTGACCGCCACTGACATCGTCGTGATTCGCCTGCATAACGCAGTCGGCGATGATGCTCTGGCCGCGCGAGAAAACGCGGATTCGCTGTTGAGTTGTGTTCTCGACGAACTGCTCTCTCTTCAGACAACATCCAGTTCCAACACCGCCAAAGATTCTCGCGACATCACGCTGATCGTGACGGCATCGCGAGGAATCACGAAGGCTCTGCCGGACTCCTTCGATTCGGCATTGAATCAATCGTCCGTGCACGTGCCACTCTGGATCTATTCTCCATCACTGCCCGCGCGACGAAGTCAGGTCGTTTGCGGCAGCCGTGATCTGGCCCCGACTCTTGCCGAAGTCACAGGGCTTCCTCTGAACATCGCAGATCAGGAATCGGCAAAGTCCCTTCTGGAACTTGCGAACGAAGAGAACGCCGAGCGAATTCTGGAACTGAATGGACCTGGCTGGCGAGCACTTCGAACGGCCACGTATCTGCTGGTCATCCGCGATGCCGACTTGGACGCTGATGAGTCGCCCGATGTGAGCAACTCAGACCCGGTTCGTCGACTGTACCTGAAGCCGGATGACTACTGGAACGTCAACGACGTGTATGCATCCTACGAAGAGATCGCAAAGCTGCTCGAAGAGACGGCGAGTAATAGTTGACACAGTAGGTGCCGCTTGCCGAGCGGCACTTTCGCCGACAGGCGAACCTTTTCTTGCATGCACATAATGCCAAAGCCATACGCCAGCAAGAACAGACATGGCGATCGTCTTCTCCACGATTACCATGCAGACCATGGCACATCGTCTGGTCGCTGGTCGCGGCGGGGCCGCGAGGTGCTGCTCGGCAAGCAGCACCTACTGTAGGTCTCGCCTGCCGGGCGAGACTTTCGCCGTCAGGCGAACCTTTTCTTGCATGCACGTGATGCCAAAGCCATCTGTCAGCTGGAACAGACATTGCGGTTGCCATTTCCACGTTCACCATGCAGACCATGGCACGTCATCATGGCGCTGGTCACGTCAGGCCGCGAGGTGCTGCTCGGCAAGCAGCACCTACATCAAATCATATCCAGCTTGCGATGGCGGCGAGTCGGTGGTTTGGCGCAGGCCGAACAGATACCGTGGACTTCCAGTCGATGGCCGCTCATTCGGAAACCGTGTTCCGCAGCGACTCGTTCGAGCACCGCAGAGATTTCGTCGTTGCGAAACTCCACGAGCTCCTGACACTTTTCGCAGATGAAGTGATCATGCTGCGGATAGCCATAATCATGCTCATACACTTCGCGGTCGTTTGAACGAGCGACCTTGCGAATCAGGCCGGCTTCTTCGAGCTGGCTGAGCGTTCGATACACGGTCGCTCGACTGACGCGTCCGCCATCACGGCGAGGCTGAGTCAGGCGTGACACGATCTGATCGGAATCGAAGTGTTCGTGTTCTGCAAAGATCTCCCGCACAATTGTTTCGCGTTCCTGAGTCAGCCGTTTGCCGCGCGTGCCGAGAAACTCACGGAACTTCTCGACAGGGGACACCGTCACTTCATGACGTTCAAGATCTTTGACTGCAGAATCGCTCACAAACCGCCTCGTCGTCCATCCAGCAGAATTCACTACGCAGGACTCAACGTCTTCCCGGAATCACACGCTCGCTTCGGGCACCGTCGAATCAGCCGCACAGTTTGCCGGACAATTGTAGGCTTGTCATCAGGCAGCGTCCCGGAATGCGGGTTTCTTTCGAGTTTGGGTGGGAAACCTGTGCCAAACGACGGCCTTCAGTCGCTCCCGCTCTCATCTTCCGCCAAACCCAGGCCCGGTTAATCTTCCAGAGTTTCCAGCATTCGGCTGAGTGCCTTTTCCAGGATCTCGTCGGAATCGTAGGCTCCGGCGTCAATCGCTCGACGAATGGCCGCCAGCTTTTCTTCACGCAACTGCTGTTCTTCCGCAGGCGTTATCGGCGATTCTGCCGGCGGATCAGCAATCGGAACGGGCCCGCGAGTCACCTCAACCGTGGCCGTGCCTTCGGACGATGAGTCCGTCGGAAGCGACGAAATTCGACGAGCCGACGTCATTGAAGATTCCTCATTCCGCAAGTACTGGAAATCCGGGCAATTCAGGCAGGTTAGCCAGACATCCGGACAGGCTCACGACAGGCCCAATAGTACGCTCCAAAGTATCGATGGTCCAGCTTTCCTCCAGGCCGCGACCGGATCTTTGGCCTTTCTGAGAGCCCTCTACGATTTCTTCGCGCTCGTCAGTTTTTTCAGCAGCTGGATTTGTCCCGCATGATAAATGTCGTGAGCCGCGATGCCCGTGACCAAAGTCAATATCGACGTGTCGCCGCCTGCTGCAGGTTTGTTCAACTGATCAGAAGAGAGTTCCTGAATGGAAGCAAGAAGCTGTCGGTGATTCTCCGTCAGCAAGTCCACGGCGTCCTTCCATGAGGATTCGCTGCGATCAGTAGCCGTGGGACGTTCGAACCAGTTCGAGCCTTTGAGAGCAAACGAGCCTCGCTTTTCGCCCGTCAGTCTTCGTCGAACCGTGTACTTCCAGTACGCACAGTGGAGCACATGTTCCCAGATGTTATGACGTTCCGGCTGCGGTCGCCAGGAAGCCTGCTGAACGTCCAGTCCGCGAATGGAACCTCGCAGGTTCGTTCCATGCCACGATTTTCGATCAAACGCTTCGTTCAGGATACGAATAAGAAGGTCGATGGAGTCGGCCATGGGGAAGGCTCTCTTTCCGAAATCAGTTTCACTCGTTCAAATGCGTGAATGAACTACCTGGCACACGCCTATCGATTTCTGGATTCACCACTGATGGTCGCAGGGACTGCCCTGCCTGACTGGCTCAGCGTGGTGGATCGTAAGGTCCGTCTGCGCACGCGCCGAGTCGTGCCGATGCTGGATCAGCTGGATGAGCAGGATCGTCAGGTGGCGGATGGTGTCCTCCAGCATCTGCGAGACGATGACGCGTTTCACAACTGCCCGGCGTTTGTGATGCTGGAAGCAGAGCTGTCCGTTCGGTTTCGGCGAGTGATTCCGGATCCGTACGATCATCGACCTCCGTTCCTTGGCCATATTGTGACGGAGCTGCTTCTGGATGCGTGGCTGACCGAACAGTGTCCGGAATGGCTGGATCGGTACTATCAAATTCTGGACGACGTGTGTCCCAACGGGTTGCAGCGAGTTGTCAATCGGCTGGCGTCCCGGGAGACGGATCGTCTGGCCTCCTTTGTGACTCAGTTTCTGGCGGCTCGCGTTCTTTATGATTATCAGGACGATCAACGCCTGCTGACTCGCTTGAATCAGGTCCTGCGCCGAGTCACACTGCCGCCGCTGGATGAGCAGTGTCTCAGCGTTTTGCGCGACGCAAGGACGATTGTGTGGCGACATGCTGAGGAGATGCTGGCGGCTGTCGAAGCCGTCGAAGGGATTCCACAGGTCTGACAAGGGGCACGAACTTTTGCCCAGGAGTCGCCTTCCGGCTTGTTGACTTTCCTCGCTCACGCTGTTCACCTGCCTCAGTCAAGCAACGATTTGCGGCGCAAGCGAACGAAGGTTTCGCGACACATTCACCTCACGATTTGTTCCCGTTCAAAGGACCCACACGATGAAGTATGGCATGAACCTGCTGCTCTGGACTTCCGGAGTCACAGAAGCTCACTTTCCCCTTCTGACCAGCCTGAAGGAATGGGGCTTTGACGGCGTGGAACTGCCAATGTTCGATCTCAATCCGGATCACTTCCGAAAGATCGGCACAGAACTGAAAAAGAACGGACTCGCATCGACCGCTGTCACCGTCTGTACGCCGGAAGAAAATCCGATCGGCGAAACGGCTGCAGTACGACAGGCGGGTCTTGAGCGACTGAAGAAGGCCATCGACTGCTGTCACGCCGCCGGTGCCACCATGCTGTGCGGTCCGATTCATTCGGCCCTCGGACATTTTTCCGGAGCCGGCCGAACTCAGGATGAATGGAACCGAGCAAAGGAAGTTCTGTCTCAAGCCGGCGATCACGCCAAGGCCGCCGGAGTCACTCTGGTGGTGGAATACCTGAACCGCTTCGAATGCTACTTCCTGAACTGTGCCGCCGATGATGCTCAGTTCTGTCGTGAAGTGAATCATCCAAACGTGAAGATGATGTACGACACATTCCACGCGAACATCGAAGAGAAGTCGATTACTCAGGCGGTCAAAGCCTGTGCCGACCAGCTCGTTCACGTTCACATTTCCGAAAACGACCGGTCCACTCCGGGCGAAGGCGGAGTCAACTGGGACGAATCCTTCAGTGCATTGAAGAGCGTCAACTATGACGGATGGCTGATGATCGAAGCCTTCGGACTCGCACTGCCGGACCTCGCCGCAGCAACTCGCATCTGGCGTCGCATGTTCCCGTCAGAAGAATATCTCGCGAAGAACGGCCTGAAGTTCATGAAGACTCGCTGGGAAGGCAAGTAGTCTGAACTTTGAAGATGTAGAAAGCCCGGAGCCTCCTCCGGGCTTTCCTCACGTACCGCCAACCGTAGTGGAACTCGCCAGAGTTCCCTGGCCCACACGTTCATCGCCCCAACGTTCTGCATGAAGAAGGAACTCTGGCGAGTTCCACTACGATTGAATCTCCCGACGGATGAATTTCCTTTTGAATCACTCCCGCAAGGTGTTTGTTATGAAAACCATTGTTTGCAGTCTTCTGCTCTCCGCGTCCTTTTGCCTTGGAGCTTCCGTCTCCATGGCGGATGAAAATGCGGGGAACTTCTCGGCGCTGTCGGCTGACAAAGCCGGAGCGGACTTCAAGTATCAGGGCGAGTACGCCGGGGCGATCAAGACCAATGAAGGCGAAGTGAAAATCGGCCTGCAGGTCATCGCTGAAGGCCAGGGAAAGTTTGCATGGGCAGCCTACATGGGCGGACTGCCAGGAGAAGGCTGGGACGGCAACACGCCTCTTCGCGGCGCGGGGGAACGTCAGGGCGACATGGCCGTGATGAAGGGTGACACCGGACGCGGTGAAATTCGTGAAGGCAGTCTGGTGATCTTCTCCAATGAGAACCAGCGGATCGGAGAACTGGCGAAGGTCACTCGAGTTTCACCGACTCTGGGCCGCAAGCCGCCAGAAGGCGCGATCGTTTTGTTTGATGGAACGACGCCGGACAAGTTCGAAGGCGGCAAGATGTCGGACGACAAACTCCTGATGCAGGGTGTGACCAGCAAAGAGAAATTCGGCAGCGCGGAAGTGCATGTCGAATTCCTTCTGTCCTACATGCCGAATGCTCGGGGCCAGGGACGCAGCAACAGCGGTCTCTACCTGCAGGGACGATACGAAGTACAGATGCTCGATTCTTTTGGCCTGACCGGCGAACAGAATGAATGTGGCGGTGTGTATTCAATCGCCAAGCCAAAACTCAACATGTGCTACCCGCCTCTCAGCTGGCAGACGTACGACGTGGAATTCCATGCCGCAAAATTCGGAGCGGACGGCAAGAAGACGGCCGATGGCTGGATGACGGTAAAGCACAATGGCGTCGTGATTCACGAGAAGCTCAAGCTGACTCACGCAACGACAGCCGCTCCGGTTGCGGAAGGTCCGGAAAATGGTCCTCTGTATCTCCAGGATCACGGCAATCCGGTCCGCTATCGCAACATCTGGGTGAAGCCGCTGGCTGACTGATGATTTGTCGGTTGTTGCACTGATCTGCTTCAACAACACTATGCAGGCCGCGTCAGGGATCGAACCTGATCGCGGCCATTTTTGTTCTCACGATTTCTGCAGGAACATGCTCATGAACATTCTGCGACGACAACGAGCGATGGCGATCGCAATCAGTCTTGTGGCCTTCCACGCGTCAGTGCTGGCACAGACTCCGGCGCTGACACAAACTTCGACGCAGGATGATGGCTGGAAGGTCGTCTGGCAGGATGATTTTGAAGGCCCGCAGCTCGACTGGACGAAGTGGGAGATCGAAGTCAACGCGTTCGGCGGTGGCAACAATGAGCTTCAGCTGTACACGGATCGATCCGAAAACGTCCGCATCGAAAACGGCTGTCTGGTCCTGGAAGCTCGCAAAGAGAGAGCCGACATTCAGGGAACCGTGCGAGACTATTCCTCGGGCCGAGTCCGCAGCAAGCGGCGTGGAGACTGGAAGTATGGACGCTTTGAAATGCGAGCCAGGCTGCCGGCCGGTCAGGGAGTGTGGCCCGCATTCTGGCTGATGCCCACCGACAACAAGTACGGCACATGGGCCTCCAGCGGTGAGATCGACATCATGGAATTCAAAGGGCAGGAACCGAACAACGTCTGGGGAACTCTGCACTACGGCGCGGCATGGCCGAACAACAAACACTCCGGGTCACAATACAAACTGCCGAACGGCAATCTGACGGATGACTTTCACACCTATGGGCTTGAATGGAGTGAAGGAAAGATCCAGTGGATGCTCGACGGCAAAGTCTGGCAGACACAGACGAAATGGGAATCCTCCGGAGGCAAGTACCCTGCTCCGTTCGATCAGGAGTTTCACATGATCCTGAACCTCGCCATCGGCGGCGGCTTCGTCGGTGCCCCGAACGAAAAGACTCCGTTTCCGGCGACGTACCTGATCGACTGGGTGAAGGTGTCACAGAAATCCCAGTAGGTTCTTTCTGCCGGAAAGAACTTTCGCCGCCAGGCGAACCGCATCTTGCATGCACGCTATGCCAAAGCCATCTGTCAGTAGGAATAGAAATGGCGGTTGCCATTCGCACGTTCACCACGCAGACCATGGCACATCGTCTGGTCGCTGGTCGCGGCAAGCCGCGAAGTGCTGCTCGGCAAGCAGCACCTACTGTAGGTCTCGACTGCCGGGCGAGACTTTCGCCGAAAGGCGAACCGCATCTTGCGTGCACGCTATGCCAATGCCATCTGTCAGCAGGGACAGAAGTGGCGGTTGCCATTCGCACGTTCACCACGCAGACCATGGCACATCGTCAGGTCACTGGTCGCGGCGGAGCCGCGAAGTGCTGCTCGGCAAGCAGCACCTACTATGCGCTTGGGCGCATTTGGGAGTACATGCTGAGGATCTCGTACAGGTCTGCAGAGATCTTGACGTCATCGTCGGCGAAGTCTGTGACCCAGGTACGATCCCAGATGATGGCATCGGCAAGGATTCGCGTCAGTTCCCCGAGTTTGATGGAGACTTCCGGTTCCGGAAATGCCATCGTCTCAGGTTGGTCTGAACCGACAAATAAGCGCAATCTGGGACGCATCCTTGAATCCCTCAGTGTCTCGTTCTCTCTCTGCAGAATTCCCTGGCGATGACATCCCTGTCAAACCATTGAGAACTCTGCTCCTCCTTTGTTCCGTACCTGTTTATCGGGCGTCCCGCAGGAAACCCTTCATCAAAAATTCCGATTGGGAAAGCCTTGCGGGTTTCGCGGAGAAAATGCCCACTTTCACAAATTCCTGTTCAAGTTCTCTGGTCCTGCCTTCCTTCATTTCAGGACTCTGGCAGGCAGATTCTGCGAGAAACTGGAGAGCAGCGTGGGTTTCCGCCGAGTCAACTGGCGGTCTGCTTCCGCCAAACGCGAATGACGCTAGACTGCCGACATGAAGGTATACACAGGCATCGCTGTTTCTCCCGGAGTTGTGACTGGCCCGGCCCTTGTGCTGGGTTCAGAGAATTTTCGTATCCCTCGAAAGTTTGTCAGTCGAGATGCCGTCGACGCCGAACTTCAGCGATTCCATACGGCACTCGATCATGTGTGTCGAGACATCGCTGACAATGAACAACTCGTGTCGTCACAACTCGGTCAGCAGTATGGTGCCATCTTCTCCGCACATCTGCAGATGGCCCGGGATCCTCGTCTGATCCGAGAAGTCGAAGCGCTGATTCGTGATCAGGCACGTTCACCGGAATTCGCCGTCAGCCGGGTTCTTCGAAGTTATGCAGAACAGCTACAAAAGCTGGGTGACCGTTATTTGTCCGAGCGCGCTCTGGACATCTTCGACCTGGAAAAACGCCTGCTCCGTCAACTGCTGGGAGAAAGCCGCGAAGAGCTTCGGAATCTGACTGAGCCTGTGATCGTGCTGGCTCATGATCTGACACCCGGCGAAACGGCGACACTGAATACAAAATTCGTGCTTGGTTTTGCGACTGAGGTCGGTGGCCACACGAGCCATACGGCGATTCTTGCCGGGGCCCTGGAGATTCCGGCCATCGTGGGACTTGGGCGAGTCCTTGCGAGTGTGTCCGGCGGTGAGACGGTCATTCTGGACGGCGACCATGGTCAGGTCATCATCGACCCGGACACAGATTCGCTCAGCCGCGTTCGCGATTCGCAGGCCCGCAATCAGCGAGTCAGTGAGCGACTGGGGCAGATGGAATCCCTGCCCGCAGAAACTCAGGATGGCCAGCGAGTCTCGATTTTTGGCAACATTGAGTTTCCGGAAGAAGTCCGCCAGTGCATCAAGCGAGGTGCGGATGGCATCGGACTCTATCGAACCGAGTTTCTATTTCTGAGCGGAAACCGCGAGCCGTCGGAGTCAGATCATTACGAAGCGTATTGCCGCGTCGTTGATGCGTGCGGTGATCGACCCGTCGTCATTCGAACTCTGGACATTGGTGCCGACAAGGTTCCGCAGCTGATGGAAAGTCAGTTTTCGGAAGCACCGAATCCCATGCTGGGACTCAGAAGCATCCGGCTGAGCCTTGTGAATACTCCGATGTTCAAGCGGCAGCTGCGGGCCATTCTGCGAGCTTCCGTTCACGGAAACGTCCGAGTTATGTTTCCGCTGGTGTCGTCGCTGCTGGAATTTCGGCAGGCTCGCATGATCCTGATGGACGTAATGGAAGACCTGGAAGAGGACGGAATTCCGTTTCAGCGGAATATTCCTGTGGGAATGATGGTGGAAGTCCCTTCCGCCGTGATTCTGGCTGAGGAATTTGCGAGGGAAGTCGACTTCTTCTCGATTGGTACAAACGACCTGATCCAATACACTCTGGCCTGTGATCGCTCGGACCCGACGGTTGCCAATCTGTACAGATCCGGTGACCCGTCGATTCTGCGGCTGATCCAGATGGTGCTTCGAGCTGCAGAGAAGCACGGAAAACCCGTGACGGTCTGCGGTCAGATGAGCTCCGATCCGCGGTTTATTCCGCTCCTGCTGGGTATGGGACTTCGCAGTTTGAGTGCAACACCTCAGGCGATCCCGCGGCTGAAGGAAGTCGTCAGAAATCTGTCGATGACGGAAGCCGTTCGAATTGCCCAGCACGCGTGTTCGCTGGATCTGGCTCGGGATGTCGAACACTATCTGCAGGGTGAGCTTTCGCGGCTCTGTCCTGACCTGGTGGATGAAAACGGTTTTTGATGAACTCCGTCACAAAGTTCATTCTGGTCTGGTGAAGATCGCTTCAAACAGGGTCGAACCGGAACTGCCTGAAACACAACTTTCTCACGCGAGCAATCGGGTGAGTCAGCTGGCCGAATGCAGAAACGCAGACGGCGGCTGTTGAACACATAACGAACATTGAGGCCTGGCCTCAGACTGCGAGTGGCGTTCACTTGCAGTGGGAAACAAATGACTGAAGGTCTCAGGACCTTCTGACGAACGTCGTGTTATGAACTGTCTGTCACGGATGTCCGGCCTGCATCACAGCCTTCCAGGTGAAGCTGCAGATTCCCATTGCCGGATGGCGACAGCCAGCCACGACATCTGCTCGAATCACTGTCAGGTGGAACGCATCGCCTGCGCGTCAGCATTCCTGCTGTGCTCACAGAAGCCAGCATCGAACGTGCGCAGTGTCCTGCTTTCAGAAACAGCATCCTGCTGTCCTCCGTCAAATCACCTCCTGACACTTCTTCCTGTGAATCATCGCGGGCAATCAAACGCCATGATTCCATGGAGCCTCCCATCGACTCAGCCCGGCCTTTTTGCCGCAGCAGTCGACGACAGCAGCATGTCTTCACAGCCGACCGTTCGTGACTCAGAACGAAAGCTGTACCATGAAAAAGGAAATGCTGATTAACGTCCTCCAGCCGGAGGAAAGTCGTATCGCCATTGTGGAAGACGGAGTCCTCGAGGAACTCTACGTCGAACGAAGCAGCGCCGAAAACTATGTCGGCAATATCTACAAGGGCAAGGTGGTCAACATCGAGCCCAGTATTCAGGCCGCCTTTGTGGACTTCGGCGTCGGTCGTAACGGCTTCCTTCACGTCAGCGATATCGAATACCAGTACTATCGTCATCTCGTCAAAGAAGGTGATGAAGACGACCGTGAGGAGCGTGAAGAACGCGGTCCGGGCCGAGGCGGTCGTCCTCCGAAACATCTGAATGAGCGCAACGCCCGCAACAAGCCGCCGATCCAGAAAATCCTGCAGCGAGGCAGCGAAGTGCTCGTCCAGGTCATCAAGGAAGGCATTGGCAACAAAGGGCCAACCCTTTCCACTTACATCTCAATTCCAGGCCGCTACCTGGTTCTCATGCCAGGCCTCCAGCGAGTCGGTGTGAGCCGCAAGATCGACGACGAAAAGACTCGCCGACGCCTCCGTCAGACCATGAAGTCCATTCAGCCGCCGGAAGGCCTGGGCTTCATCATTCGTACGGCCGGTATTGACCGCGAAGAATCTGACCTGCGACGCGACCTGAACTACCTGCTGCGACTGTGGGAAACCATTGTCACAAAGCTCAAGAAGTCGACCGCGCCGACGGGGATCTACGAAGAAAGCGACATGATCATCCGAACCATGCGCGATATCTACACCAATGAAATCGATACGGTCGTGATCGACGAAGATGGTGCTTTCGAACGAGCGCGTGAGTTCATGAAGATCGTGATGCCACAGCATGTGAATCGCGTTCAGCGTTACAACGGCGGTGAACCGATCTTCAGCAAGTACGGCATTGAAGACGAAATTGCTCGCATCCATGATCGCCATGTTCCGCTGCAGGGAGGCGGTTCTCTCGTGATCGATCAGACCGAAGCTCTGGTCGCCATCGACGTGAACAGCGGAAGTTTCCGAGCAGACAATGACGCCGAGAAGAGTGCCTATCAGATGAATCTGCGAGCCGCCGACGCAATTGCCCGCCAGATTCGTCTGCGTGACCTTGGCGGAGTCATTGTTAACGACTTCATCGACATGCGGGAAGAAAAACACCGCCGCGGTGTCGAGCGTGCTCTGCGCGAAGCGGTTCAGCGCGACCGCGCCAGAACCCGAGTCCTGCGGATCAGTCCGTTCGGACTGATTGAAATGACTCGCCAGCGCATTCGTCCGTCTCTGCGACGAAGCGTTTACGAAAACTGTCCGTCCTGCAACGGTGTGGGCTCAGTCAAGACAGCAGAGAGTCTCTCGATCGAAGTCATGCGACTGGTCATGTCGGCCTCAGTGCACGAACAGGTCAGCCGCATCGTGATCGAAGTCCATGACCGAGTCGGTAATTATCTGAATAACCGAAAGCGTAAGGAACTGATTCGACTGGAAGAAGAAAACGAAGTGGAAATCGTAATCGTCACCAAGTCCGATGTGTCCTTTGAGCACATGACCTTCCGAGCCGAAGATTCCTCAGGTCGCGAAGTGACGCTCAACTAAGCAATTCCAAGACACCCAAACCAAAATAGCGGAAGGGCGCAAGCCCTCCGGTTGCTCAGTCTCCGGCCCGCCAAAAAATGACATCAGGCCAGCCACGACGTTTGTTGTGGCTGGCCTTTTCATTTCAGAATCTCATTCACAACCCGGGCTTCTCCAACGCCCGTCAGCCGCTCACGCAGTCCGTTCTCCATCACGTGAAGCCGATCGTAGTTCAGCCCCATGAGATGCAGGATGGTCGCATGCCAGTCCGGCACGCTGACTCGCCCTTCGACCGCATTGAAGCCAAGCTCATCCGTGGCTCCGTGCGTCACGCCTCCCCGAATGCCCGCGCCGGAAAACCAGACACTGGCCGCATTCTTGTTATGGTCTCGACCGGCTTTGCGTTCATCCTTGTCCGGAGGAAGTTGAGCAATCGGGAGTCGTCCGAATTCTCCGCCCCAGACAATCAGAGTTTCATCAAAGAGGCCCCGCTGCTTCAAATCCTGAATCAGACCGGCAATCGGAAGGTCCGTTCGATCACATGCAGCTTTCATGTCCGTGAACAGCCCCGTGTGGTTGTCCCAGATCTGACTGTTGATATACAGCTGGACGAACCGAACCCCGCGCTCGATCAAACGACGAGCAATCAGGCAGCGGCGGCCGTACGAATCCGTTGGCTGAGTACCAATCCCGTAAAGCGCCTGCGTCTCAGCCGTTTCTGACGCAACATCCAGAGCATCGCTCGCTGCCATCTGCATGCGTGCCGCCAGTTCGTAGCTGGCAATGCGAGCCTCCAGGATTCGCTGATTTGGCCGTTCGCGACGATGAAGCTCATCCAGCCGGGATCGAAGACTGCGTTCCGCCTGAATGATGGATTCCGGGCGAGCCACGTCCGGCGTGAGATTCAGAACGGGCGAACCGGTAGAACGAAATCGCGTTCCCTGAAACACGGGCGGAAGAAATCCTGCCTGCCAGTTCTCGACGCCGTTGACGGGTAATCCCAATGGATCATCCAGAACCACATAGCCGGGAAGATTGTTGGATTCCGAGCCGAGCCCATACACAACCCACGAACCAAGCGTCGGACGACCTGGCCCCATTTTCCCTGTCTGTATCAGATAGACCGCCGGCTCGTGCGTCAGATTGGTCGTGTACAACGAACGAATCAGCGCAATGTCGTCGACTCGCTGAGCCAGATGCGGCATGGCATCAGAGACCCACATGCCACACTGACCATGCTGCCGAAACTTGAACGAGCTTCGCATCAGCGCGCCGGCAGCCTGTGGATTCTCCACTTCGCCCGCGATGCGATCGAAGTAGTTTTCTCCATGGTGCTTTTCAAGAAACGGCTTGGGATCGAACAGATCCATCTGACTCGGTCCGCCATTCATGAACAGATGAATGACGGCTTTGGCCTTCGGGGCATGATGCGGAAGCCGTGGCTGCATGTCCGTGAAGACCGCAGGCTCCGAGCCAACCGACGTCGTCGCCGCCTCATCCCCCAGCGACACTCCATCGCGCAGAAGAAGATCTGCGAGGGCAGCCCCCATGATTCCACCGGGTACGCTCGACAGAAACCGTCGTCGCGGCTGAAACCCGTTGCTGATGTTGCCGAAGAACTGTGCCACGATGATCAATCCACGTAAAGGAATCCGGCTGAATTGAACATCGCATGACAATACGTCGACAGCGCCTTGCGTGCCGCGTCGGGATCTCCTGATGCTCCTGCGACAGCATTCCATTCCTGCTCAAGCTGACGAAGAGTGTCAATGCCGAGCTGCCGTTCTTCCTCGTTCGGTGCCCTGCCCTTCGTCAGCCAAGAAAGACGATCGACTCGCGCTGCAGGATCACTGGCCGACTGAGTGTCCTTCAGTACTCGATCCGCGAGTGCATCTGCCAGCTGGAACACCATGCCGTTGTTCATCAGATGCAGCGCCTGAGGAGCCACGAGGGAATCACGGCGTTCGACGCAGTTGGGATTCATCTGAGGAAAATCGAAGTTCTCCTGGTGAGTCACCTGCTTCTTCCTCGCCTGCTGCACATAGATCATTCGACGCCAGCCATTGGGCGTTGCCGAAGGAGTTATCAAGCCATCCGGTCGCGCCTGAACAGAGTCGGCGGGACCAAATGGAGTTGGGTCAAGCCTGCCGGAAACCATCAGCATCGCATCGTAAAGTTCTTCTGCACTCAGTCGTGTCATCGGCATTCGACTCAGCAGCTGGTTCTCCGGATCTTTCGCCTGAACGTCTTCATGCACAACGGAGCTTTGCTGGTAGGCTCGGCTTGTCATCATCAGTCGATGCATCGACTTCAGGCTCCAGTTGTTTCGAACAAACTCGCAGGCCAGCCAGTCAAGCAGCTCAGGATGCGATGGAGCAGAACCCGTCTTGCCGAAGTTGGCCAGAGTCTTCACAAGCCCCTGTCCGAAATGCTGATGCCAAAGGTAGTTCACCTGAACTCGGGATGTCAGAGGATGATCAGGGCGAGTCAGCCAGCGAGCAAACGCGAGCCTTCGTCCGGTTGATTTCGCACCCGGCCATGGCGGCTGAATTTCCAGATTGCCGTTGGACGTGGAAAGCACTGACGGAGCACCGGGGCTTACGACATCCCCGGCATTCAACGGATCGCCTCGACGATACATATAGACCGGAGTTGGCTCGCCACGATCCCACAATGCCTGAATCAGAGGCTCGGGCTTTCGCTGAGATTCGATCGCACGGATGTCTTCGGCGGTGGCATTGCGAGCCTTCGCATCGGCGACTCGCTGATTCACCGTCGCTTCGTGTTCCTCCCAGGCCTTTCGTTCTGCAGTGGGAACGTGCGGCAGAAGGCGACCCGGCATTGAGTCCACACTCACCGGTCCCAGACCTGCTTTGACATCCGGCTTCAGCCAGTCGTACTCATCCAGAGCAGGACGAAAGACAGCCAGCATCCGATAGTAATCCCGCTGAGGAATCGGATCGAACTTGTGACTGTGGCACCGAGCACATTTCAGCGACAGGCCCATCACAGCAGAACCGAGCACGTCCATTTCATCTGCGATGACTTCCATTCGATCCGGAACATATCCGGTGATGTTCGCCCACGTGGCATCGGGCACCATTCGCAGAAAACCGGTCGCGACCAGGCAGTCAGACATCTCCGGAGTCATCTCAGTGGCGTTCTGGTAATCCACCAGTTCATCGCCCGCGAGTTGCTCCTGCAGAAAGCGGTCGAACTGTTTGTCCGCGTTGAAGGATCGAATGACATAGTCTCGAAACCGCCAGGCATGAGGTCGAGGGAGGTCCTGCTCCCGCTTGCCTTCTGAATCTGCATAGCCTGCGAGATCAAGCCAGCGGCGAGCCTGGTGTTCGCCATACTGAGGAGATGCCAGCAGCCGATCAATCACCTTTTCCCATGCGTTCGGTGAATCATCGTTCAGAAACGCGCGAACATCATTGGGCTCTGGTGGAAGACCGGTGAGATCAAAGGTGGCTCGACGAATCAACGTGGCCTTGTCGGCCACGGGTGAGAACTCGAGACCACGATCATGAAGCTTTTGGAGCAGGAAGGCATCGATGGGATGATTGATGGCGGACGAAGCTCCATCGGCCTGCGTCACTGGGATCTTTGGCACAGCGGGTGATTGAGGCGCCTTGAACGACCAGAAGTCGCGATCAGCTTCTGACACAAGTGGATCCGGTCCGATCACGTCTTTGGGAGGCTCCGGGACAAAGTCCCTCGCTCCGGATTTGATCCAATCGGCAAGCACTTCCATTTCACGAGGCTCGATGGGCTTAACGCTGACTTCAACAAGCCGATCATGAGGCGGCATGGCCCCGGAGCGTATCTTTTGAACAAGCCGACTCTTTTCCGGATCGCCTGGCACAATCACCTGACCGGACTGTCCGCCCTTCATGGCCGAATCCAGAGTGCGCAAGTCCAGTTGACCCTCCTGACGATGTCGGCCATGACACACGATGCACCGTCGAAGCAGGATCGGATACACCTCATGCAGCGAATGTGCGGTTGCTGACTCGTCGCCTGCGTGACTCCAACGGGAATCGTCCAGGATCCAGTTTCGGATGATCTCAGTCTCTTCGGCGTTTAACCGAGGACGATCGTCCGGCGGCATTTCTCCCGAGGTAATCTTTTCCAGCAGGACCGATTCAGAGCGATGCTGGAGGTCAATGACCTCACCAGATTCGCCACCGGTGAGGATTCCCGAAAGACCATCCAGACGCAGCCCGCCCTTTTGATTTTGCTCCCGATGACATTCGTGACAATGCTTCTGCAGAACCCGAACCACATTTTCCGGGAGCGCTGCGTGTTCATCCGCCACCGCAAGGCGACCAATTGCCAGTCCTGACAGACACAACAACCACCTGAAAAAAGTCAGGCTCTTGGCGAGGTCAGTCAAAGGTTGTTGTGGCCATCGGTTCATGGTGAAGATTGTAGGCACTGGAAGTTGGCCAGTGCCACTGACAAAGCCTGGCTATGGGAGCAACAAAGCAATGGGAATTAGAGGAAGAATGGGAAGAATGAATTGTGTGCGTCCATGAATCCCATGATTCCCCTGCTTCCCATGATTCCCACCAAGTCCCCGCAGCTGTTAAAGTACGACAAAACCAACGCACCCAGGGCGTAACAACAAATCACACCAACGAGACAGCAATCATGAGCGGTGAATCCAAAGACAGACCGGAGATCATACCGCCTCGCGGGGACTATCAGACTTTGTTGTCGTGGCAGAAGTCCGAAGTGATCTATGACATCACCCACCGCTTCACGACAAAATTTCTTTCTCGCGGTGACCGCACGGCTGACCAGATGATTCAAGCGGCCCGGTCCGGCAAGCAGAACATTCTTGAGGGCAGCAAAGCCGGAACGACGTCGAAGGAAACGGAGATCAAGCTCACCAATGTCGCGAGGGCCAGTCTTGAAGAGTTGCTGGCAGACTATCGTGATTACCTTCGAGTCCGCGATCAACAGATCTGGGACAAGAGTTCAAAACAAGCATTGTTTGTCCGCGATCTGGGTCGCCAGTCGCCGCAGACATTTGAACTCTATCGTGAGTTTGTGGAAACGCGGCCTGGCGAAGTCGTTGCCAACATTGCGATCTGTCTGATTCATCAGGCCAACTACCTGATCGACCAGCAACTCAGAACTTTGGAAAAAGAGTTCCTTGAACAGGGCGGACTTCGTGAACGAATGTCGAACGCCAGGCGACAAGTACGGCAAAGAAGACAGTGGGACGACAGGTAATCGATGGGAATCAGGGGAGCCTTAGGAATCATAGGAAGCATGCGAATTATGAATTCATGCCATCATAAATCCTATGCCTCCCATGAATCGCATGATTCCCATCACCAAACAGTCATCCATCACCAAACCATCTTCGAACGACTTCCGCAGGAATTCCCAACGCTGACCTTGACGATGGTCGTAATGTCAGCAGAATGTGGCGTAGCGACTGGTCGGCCGCTGAATTTGTTTTGCCTGAGAAAGCTGCATGCGCGGCGCGGTTCGACATTTTGCACTTTGGTCGCTGACGGCTTGGTTCGCCGTTCTGTGGGCGATTGTTGCGCCAGTCCATCGTGCGACCTGCGACCATGAACACGCAGCGATCAACAGCAGCGGTGAAGTCGCAACCTCCTCACATCACTCGGCTTATTGCAATCATCATCACGCCCATTCCGACTGCGACCAGGCTCCTGAAGAGCCTGAAGATTCGACGCAGCATGAACATTGTCGCTTCTGCGAACTGTACTCCCAGCCGGTGCTGCAGGCCGTAGCGGCGACTCTGGCACCAGCCTTCCAACCGCTCGAGATCGCAGAGGCCGCGTTGTCGGAGCGCTGCGATTCTGCAGACCGCATCACTGCTCGATCACGCGGACCGCCCACTCCGCCGGCAACAGCTGTCTAAGGCAATGCGGACTCAATCCAGTTAAGTCGCATTGTGCAAATGCGCCGTCGGTTTCGCTGTTTTGGCGCACCGGTCACAGCTGATGCTTTTTGAACGGGACTGCCTGGCAGTCCTGAATGCCTGAGGAATCGGAACACTCCGTTGCGGCCAGAGTACGGTCGTTCGGTCCGACCAGTCCAATGCCGTTGCGCTGCCGCAACGGAGTCTCCATCCGGGCTCCTCAGGGTTCCGACATCGCGCGCTCCCCGGTCTTTCGTGGCAGGGCCAAACGCGTCCAGCGATACCGCTGAGCTCAGCCGAACCTTTGCTGCGTTCCATTGCAGCCTTCCATTACGCATTCATTATTTTTCCGAGGCACTCTATGCACACTTCCCTTCGACGATCACGTGGCTTCACGCTGATCGAACTCCTTGTCGTCATCGCGATCATCGCTATTCTCGTCGCGTTGCTGCTGCCAGCGGTTCAGCAGGCACGTGAATCGGCTCGACGAACTCAATGCAAAAACAATTTGAAGCAGCTTGGACTGGCCATCCACAATTACGAGAGCACGTATGGACTGATTCCGATGAACTCAGATTCAGCCAGTTACTCACCGCAGGCACGACTGCTGCCGTACCTGGAACAGGCTAACCTGCAGAACCTGATCGACTTCTCGCAGCCATTTTTGACCGGCCCGGTCACCAACCGTATCCTCAACCCGCGATATGTGAATGTCGCAAATCAGGTGATTCCTGGTTTCCTGTGCCCAAGTGATATTGGTCCGAACACTTACACGACCACCAGTTCTCCTGCCGGAACATTTGGGGCCAACAATTACATGATGAGTCTCGGGAGTGCTCGCGGCACGTTTTACGACGATCGGTATCCGACCGATGGCATCGTCTGGCGTCTGGCCGGTGCGAAGTTTCGAGATGTCACGGATGGACTGTCCAACACGGTCTTCATGAGTGAAGCAATTCGCGGCGACGGACTGGATATCACTCTGCCAGCCGGCACGATGGACAGATTCCCTTATCGCAAGACGCTGAACATGACATCGGGAGTCACGTCGAACTCTGCCGGCCCTGGCTATAACGGTGGTGCAGGCTGGCCTTCAGGAATCATTAGCAACCCGGATCTGTCGGTTGTGGCAATGTCCGGCACAAACTGGCGTGGCGGAATTGGCGGAACCGGTCGAGGCATCGGCTGGATTCGAGGTCTGAACCTCGCAGTCACAACGAATGGATATCTGACCCCCAACAGTCGTGTTCCTGACATCATGATGCACGGAATCGGCTTCTTTGCTCCTCGCAGTTTCCATACGGGCGGCGCACAGGTTCTGATGGGAGACGGAGCGGTGCGATTTCTGAGCGATAACATCGACGGCAATCTTCATCGCCGCCTGCACAGCAAAGACGCCGGCGACATCGTTGGCGAATTCTGACAAGGGCTGAAATGCCATAGCCCCGGAGTTGGCAGACTCACTTCAAGATCGTCTCTCACGCTGTTCGTCTGATGCATTCAGGCGAACAGCTGAGTCGCACCATGAACACATCCGAATACACTTTCTTTGCAAGGTCCTGACATATGAGATTGTCGTTCTGGAAACGCGCAATTTTTCGAGGAGCCGCGATTTCCGGCTTCATCGCCCTTGGTTCAACAATCCCGGTGTCGGCCGGTGAAAATTCCGATGCCGCCTGGAGCAGCTTCCGAAATGGCGGATCATCGACCGCCAGGGGCACGTATCCAAAGCTTTGGTCAACAGCCAGCGGCATCGCATGGCAGAAAGAACTGGAGGGTTACGGCCAGTCCAGTCCTGTCGTGCTTGGGAGCCACGTCTTTGTATCGACAGTCATTGGTCCACAGAAGGACGAATGCTGCCTGTCCTGTTACGACATCACGTCAGGCGACTCCGTCTGGAGCTTCCGGCATGCCGCGTCGACGACAGCTCCTTCAAATTACTCGGCATCACGCGCTGCCCCGACGCCCCTGGTCGATTCGAGCGCCGCGTATGCCTTCTTTGAAGGGGGAGACGTGTTTGCCATCGGTCATGATGGCAAAGCCCTGTGGCATCGCAGTCTCACAACGGACTATGGGAAGTTTGAGAACAATCATGGTCTTGGAAGCTCACCGGCTCAGACTGACGATCTTGTCATCATCAACATTGAGCATAAAGGGCCGTCTTACCTGCTGGCATTGAACAAGAAGACGGGCGAAACAGTCTGGAAGACCGATCGCCCATCGGGAAGTTCATGGACATCGCCCATCGTTGCCGAGACAACCAATGGAACTCAGATCATCGTGAGTTCCGGTGGTGCAGTGACGGCCTTTGATCCCTCCAATGGATCCCAGATCTGGACGATCGGCGGGCTCGCCGGAAACTCGGTGCCATCACCCGTCGTTGCGAGTTCGCGGCTTTATGTGGGGGCTCGAGTCCCCGAATTCGGATCCACTCAGGAGGCAGCCCAGTCCAACCTGTGTCTGCAGCTCGATGTCTCAGGAGGTGCCGATCATCAGGTTCTCTGGCGAGCTTCAAAGGCATTCTGCGACTATGCCAGTCCTGTGGTGAACGGAGACTGTGTTTACTATCTGAATAATGTCGGTGTGCTCTACTGTCTGAATGCTCAGTCCGGCGACGTTCATTACACCGAACGACTGGGAACAACCTGCTGGGCAACTCCTGTTGTGTCGGGCGATCTGACATATTTCTTCGGCAAGGACGGGACGACTCAGGTCATTCGCACCGGATCGACCTTTGAGAAAGTCGCGACGAATCTGCTGTGGGATCCCATGAGTCCTCCCAAACCCGAGACCTACACCGAAGCGGAAGGCAGTGCCTACGAACGCGGAGCTGGTGAAACCACAGCGTCAAAGTCGAACGATGAAAGTAAAGCCAGCGCTGATGGAAAGTCGAACGGCGGTTCAGCGGACGGCGTTTCCTCAGAAGCCGGTACCGGCCGACGGTCCGGACGCGGAGCCGGCATGATGGCGGCTCTGACGAAAGGTGATGCTAACGGCGACGGGATTATCACCGAGCAGGAACTGCCCGCGGAGTTTCGCGAAATGCTGCCTCGCATTGATCTCAACGGCGACAAGTCTCTTGATGCTGCAGAGCTGAAGGCGATGGAAGAGAGCTTTCGACGTCGTCGTGAGGGATCGCGTGATGCCGCCAGAGATCCGATCGTCTACGGCGTCGCGGCGGCTGACGGAACATTCCTGATTCGCACGGGCACGCGACTCTACTGCATTCGGGAGGCAAAATGATTCGCTCATTCGCCTTTGTTGCAGCCTGTTTCGCGAGCATGACTTTGGTCAGTTCAGGATGCAGCCAGACGGAAGCTCAGCCGGTCCTGCCCAGCCAGGTGCAGCCTCCCGCCTCTTTCACAGTAGAACAGCGAACCTGGACACAGGTGCCGCAGATTCAGTCAGCAGATGACGAATTGTATGCTCGTTTCCTGAAGGCTCATCCCGAGTGGATCAGCAGCCCTTCGATGGCCGGAACTCCGGTTCTGTATCAATGCGAAAGGGACCGCCGCTTCTACTGGATGGAAGGCAACGGAAGTAGTGCAACGTGGACCTGTCTTGCATGGGAACAAGGCAGATTCCGAATCTCCGAAGGATCAGGGCTGCCGTTTCCCGAAGCGTCGTCGGCCAGTTCCGCAAACCCAGGCAACTGAAGAATTCTCCGTCATGACTTCATTTTTCAGGAGTACCCTTCGCATGTTTCGTGCGAGTTCATTTTGCAATCTGACAATACTGCTGCTGTGTGCATTCACGCTGGCCGAAACAGGCCAGGCCGGTGATCGTGGTCCAAGAGTCGCGCGAGTCCTTTGGCAGGATCGGTCCAAAGACACTTTGATGTGGGGTGAAGTCCACGCTGGTGAAAAGTGGATCGTGTCAGCATCGCCTGTCGACGGATTCCCCAAACTGGATCTGGAGAAACAGGATCTCGTCCAGATGGAACACGCCGGGGGCATTCTTCTGGTCGGCGTTCGTGACGAAGAAAAGGGCGCTCACCAAAGCGGCTGGGTGGCAGTCGATACCGGAATTCGCGAAGAACCACACGGCGACCATTCTCACTGGGAGTTTAAGGGAACACCATCCGTCAAGTGTTCAAAACTCGACAAGGAACAGGGGAACCCAGCCCATCTCTATTTGTACGACGGTCAGTACTACCTGGCCAATGATACACGGAACGGATTTACTCAGCTGAAGCCAGAAGAATTAATGAAGGTTTCCGGTGGTTCTGCCGGCAACTTCTTCTCCGGCGGAGGCAATCACATCACGATGGCAGCCGTCGATAACGCGGTCTGCTATTCGACGTGGATTGACGGCGGTGGCCCGAACGCTGGCCGCGTCGACGTCATCAACCTCGCAAAGTCCGGAAGCGAGAGCCTTGCGTATTCCTTCAGGCTGCCAACAGGCGTCATTCACGGAGCAACTGCAAACTCCGGCAAGGTGTTCTTCGCGCCGGCCGACGGGGTCTGCTGGGTGCAGGCCGATAAGGCTCTGACGGGTTCTGCAGAATCCGTCAAGGTCCACCACATCTCACTTGGAAAAGAAGAAGGCGCAGAGAAACCGAATCGAACGGGTGCATTCGCCAACCACCGAAACTGGGTGTTGTTCACAACCGGTGGGCCGAACGAAAAGTCATCGCTCTGTCTGCTGAATGCCGCCGACGATCAGCCCTCCGTCGTTAAGCTTCCCATCGAAGTGGAGACTGGACTGTCGCTTACAACTCCTGAAGTTGTTCTTGCGTCCGGAGGAAAGAGATACGCCTTTCTGTTTCACGACAAGCGAGAAGGAGATCTTCAGGAAAAGCTGACCATTGTTGACCTCGACCCCAACGGCGACCGTGATTTTTCCGACGCGAAGATTGCGAAGACGATGCCGGTTGGGTCCAGCAAAGTCGAAGGTCATCACGGGCATCATTCGGTAAGCTTCGATTCTGAGGGCCGTATTGCCTGTTTCACGAATCCCGGTGACGGGACGATCTGGGTGATGACGCTGAAAGATCTGACGGTGCGAGCCAAATCAATCGTCGGCGGGACTCCTTCGGCAATCGTGGCATTGGGTGCGCCGGAGCGTCATGATTGAAAGTATTTGACAGGCGTTTCGATAACGCGCGACATTGTTGCCAGGTGAGAACCCTGGGAGTCTTCCTGAAAGAAGAGGCGATTCATGTTTCTGTGTGGTTGTTGCTCATGGTTCAATGCTCTTCGGAATTCAATACTCCTTCTGATTGTCGGAACAGTCGGAGTGTTGCAGACAGGATGCTCCGATTCGCCACCACCGGCTCGTCAGCCGACCGTTGCCGAGACTGCCGAACAGGTCTGTGTCCAGTATCGACAGATTCGAGATGGCTTTGAGAACAGGAATGAGGATGCCGCCCACGATCCACTGCATGAGGTTGGCTATGCACTTCAGGACCTGGAAGCCGCGGCAAAGCGGGAGCTGAAGGATGAATCAAAACTCGCAGCGCTGACCAAACTGACGGCATCTCTGTTCGAAGATTTCGGTGCTGTCGATCGCACGATGCATGGACGTGAAGGATCAAGCTGGGCAGAGGTTTCCGAGAGAATTGCAACGTCCATCACCGAGCTGCGATCGCTCGCCAGTCTCTCCCCTGAACCACCACCAAAGAAGAAGGAACTGTCGGCTGAAACTGGTTCAGGCGCGGTTCAGCCAGAACCTGCTCCAGAGCCCGCCGCGGAACCTGCTGCCGCGGAACCTGCTGCAACGAATTGAAGGGAAAAGATGCTCCGCACTGTTGCCGAACCAAGACTCCTCACGATGACATCGCTGACACAACGAACACTCCGACTGTGGCCCAGATTCGCTCTGATGATCGCATCCTGCGCGGCTCTTGCGGGATGTGGTGAATCGCTCAGCCCTGAAATGCTGGCGATCCGAAATCGTCTGCTGACGAAGGATCTGATGTCCGCTTCGACAAGTCGTCAGGAAGAGCCAATCATGACGATTCGTGAACAGCTAAAGAGCGGCCAGAAGAAGGCAGGCGATGTCGTCCTGGTGAGAGCCAGAGTGAATGCCGGAGACCTGTCACCATTTGCCGAAGGGCTTGCGTCGGTCACGCTGACAGATGCTACAGGTCATGATGGCGATGAGTCTCACAATCCCCATGAGTGCCCCTTCTGCAAACGTGATATTCTGGAAATGATGGCGATCCTGGAGTTTCGTGGCACGGACGGGAAGATCATTCCTGAAGATGCTCGAAGGCTCCTTGATCTCAGAGAATTTGACCTTGTCCTTGTGGAAGGGACCCTGAGCACTGCTGATGACGGTATGCTTCGCATTCAGGGATCCCGACTCGAGGTTCTTCGCTAACACCCCGGCCTCTGTGCCTCGTTATCAAAACAGTAAAGTACAACAGACCATGTCGGCCACACGCAAACTTCCAGTCACCGTGCTCTCCGGATTCCTCGGCGCGGGTAAGACGACGCTTTTGAATCATGTGCTGAATAATCGCCAGGGCATGAAGGTCGCCGTCATTGTGAATGACATGAGTGAACTGAATGTGGACGCACGCCATGTGGCCGACCACGTGGAACTTAGTCGAGCGGATGAGAAGCTGGTGGAAATGTCCAACGGCTGCATCTGCTGCACTCTGCGAGAAGATCTGCTGCTGGAAGTGTCTCGCCTGGCCCGTGAAAATCGGTTCGACTACCTGCTGATTGAGTCCACAGGTATCTCGGAACCATTGCCGGTGGCCGAAACTTTCACGTTCGCTGATGAAGACGGCCAGAGTCTCGGAGAATTTGCAACGCTGGACACGATGGTGACGGTTGTTGACGCCGTGAATTTTCTGAAGGACTTTCAGTCCGCGGAAGAACTGCGTGATCGAGGTGTCGCGCTGGATGAGAATGATGATCGTGATCTTTCCATGCTGCTGGCCGACCAGATCGAATTTGCCAACGTCATCATTCTGAACAAAACGGATCTCGTCACGCCCGAACAGAAATCGAGCCTCCTTGCGATCCTGAAGAAGATGAATCCTGAAGCGGAGGTTATCGAGGCAACTCGAAGCCAGGTTCCGCTGGAAAAGATTCTGAACACAGGAAGGTTTCAGCTGGACTGGGCGGAATCGACTCCGGAATGGCTCACGACGCCTCGAGGTGAAGAACAGCCGGAGACCGCGGAGTACGGAATTTCCAGTTTCATTTATCGTGCTCGTCGGCCGTTTCATCCGATGCGATTCCAGTCGTTCTGGCTCGACAATCCTCTGGCCGAAACCATCCTGCGATCCAAGGGCTTCTTCTGGCTGGCCAGCCGCCCTGCTCTGGCAGGCTTCTGGTCGCACGCCGGATCGGTCATCAGCGCTGATCCTGGTGGCCAGTGGTGGGCGGAAACTCCTCGGGAAGAATGGTCGCCCGAAGAAACCGAAGGCATCGAATCCGTATGGGATGAACTTGTGGGCGATCGTCGTCAGGAGATTGTCATCATCGGCCAGAACCTGTCTCCTCAGGACATCACCCGCGCGCTCGATGACTGCCTTCTTACCGACGCCGAGCTGGCTCTCGGTGCCGAACACTGGATCGAGTTTGAAGACCCGTTCGCTCCCTGGCCCGAAGAATAGCCGCGCCACTCCGTTTTAATGAGCCCCCGGTCATGGAATGACCGAGCCGCGAATAATTTCTATTTTCGTAGAGATATCATCTTGTAACGCAGGCCCTCCGGCGAATAATCTCTACGGAAATAGAAATTACTGCTCTCGCAGCGCAAACGGAGGACATCGCATGGCCCGGCCGGCGTCAGAACATCCCACGGAATTCGAACTTCAGATCCTGAAGGTTTTGTGGGAATCATCCCCTCAGACGGCTCGACAGATTCGGGATACGCTCGCCGAACGCGGCCGAGATCTGGCACACACTTCGGTGATTACAACACTGCAGAAGATGGTCGACAAAGGGCAATTGCGGCAGCTTGATCCGGTCGAAGGAAAAGCGTTTCGGTTCGAGCCGCTGCTTTCCGACAGGGACGTTGGCCGCGGCATGGTCGGCGACCTGGTGGAACGCGTGTTCAACGGTTCCGCCGAAGCACTCATGTTAAGTCTCTTCGAGTCAGCGGAACTCGATGAATCCGCGATTCGACGGCTGCGGACAGTCTTCAATCAGCGAGTCCGCAGCGCAGGAAAAGACTAGGCTGGCGGTCCCATCAGCCAGATGAGTCTTCGATCCCAGGCAACGAAGCCACGCAAATCTTCCTCTGATCGCCACGCCACTGTCAGGCGTCGTCCCATTTCGCATTGCACCAGGAGGCAACGTCCATGTTCCCAGGAATCTCGTCCTTAACAGCAATCGTCAGCGTTTCCACGTTCTTTCAAACGCTGCTGCACTTTCTTTGGCAGGGAACGCTGATCGCGTTCGCTGCTTTGCTGATCTCCCGAACATTCTGCAGACACTCGGCTCAGCGGCGCTATCTCGTTTACACCGCCGCATTGCTGGCATGCCCACTCTGTGCTGTCGCGACACTGGCACTGGGCACTTTGTCAGAGAGTTCTGCTGGGGCTGCCACAGCTCTCCCCGTAGAACTCGCCAATCCAACTGAGTCCTCTTTGACAGCGAAAGCAGACGATGGAATGAATGGTCTCGCTGCTTCAGCCTCCGCATTGCCGGCGCTGCATCCGGAGACAGGCCAGTCGACAGTCATCGGCCAGTTCAGACCTGAATCGTCTGTCGTTGCACAACGGTCCACAGCCAACAACGCAGCTTCGACGACATCCAATCCCGGCATGACGGAACACCCCGCTTTCACGTGGAAGCACTGGGTCTCGTGGGTTTACGCAACAGGAGTATTCGTTCTATTGCTTCGACTGATAATCGCTCTTCCATCAGCCGGCAGACTTTCGCAAGCTGGAAGTCACATTGTCGATCCCGCTCTGCTGAACATCATCCAGTCGCAGGCTCAGCGGCTTGGCCTGAAGTGTGCACCGATCGTGAAATCATGTGAGCGCATTGCTGTTCCGGTGGTGATCGGAGTCCTTCGGCCAGTCGTGCTCATTCCTGTCTCGATGATCACTGGACTATCGCCGGAAGAGTTCTCATCCATCATCAGTCACGAGCTGGCTCATATCCGTCGTTTTGACCTTTGGATCAACCTGATCCAGCGCATTGTGGAAGCCTTTCTGTTCTTCCATCCGGCTGTCTGGTTTCTGAGCCAGCGAGTCAGCGTGGAGCGGGAGATCTGTTGCGATGATCTGGCCATGATGTCGGGACATACTCCGATCGAGTATGCGGGGTCACTGCTGAAAATGGCAGAGCTTTGCCTTGGTCAGTCAGAGCCAGTCGTCGCACTCGCAGCTACCGGTCGAGATCCCTCGATCCTGGAAGGACGCATCTCCCGACTTCTCAGCGGGAAGCACAGTCGTGAACTGTTCCTGACATCACGGCAAGTCTGGCTGTGCTCTGCGGGGGTAATGCTTGCATTCTGCTCCGCCGCTGGGACTCTGCCACGCGTGATTGGCGAAGAACCTGCAAAAGTCGCCGCCGTGCAGGAAGCCACGACAGTTCATAAAGACACAATCGCTCAGAAAGACGCAACCACGAAGAACAGCGATACGTCGAACGCTCCCACGACATCCAACGCCAGCCGTCTTGCTCAAGCCAGCCTTGTTGTCCCTGAGTTGCGTCTTGCGTCGTTGTTGTTTCAAGCATTTCGAACTCTGAATCCTCCGGTGTCTTCAGGCATTCATTCGAAACCGAAAGAGCCTGACTGGAAGGCGCTCGAAGAACTGCTGAATCCTCCGGCGTCTCCAGGCATTCATTCGAAAGCCAACCAACTTGTCGACAAGGGGCAAATCGACGCCGCGGGCAATGCTGCAGCGGAACAGCTCTCTGAGATGTATCGTGAACTTCAGTGTGGCCGGATGAGTTCTCGATGCTTGGAGAAGAAAAACTTCGGCGGAGCTGTTCGAATCGCCCTCAACACACCGATGGGGATCCAGCGTAACCACTTGCTTGACGCCATCATCTTCAAACTGGAGGAGGAAAAATCCCGATCGATTGTCACCTACGACCGAAAGATCCTTATTGACCTGCTGATGGAAGAGAAGACTCAATCCGACGAAGACTCAAAGTCCTCTCCACCGCTCCGCCTCTGGCACTCGGCCGACCTGTTGAATCAGTACATTTCAACCACGGATTCTCCATCGACAAAACTGACATACCTGTACGAACTGTCGAACAGACTTCTTGAACAGGGCGACTTCGCCGATGCGGATCAGAGTCTTGATCGCATGATCCAGATTGTGCGAAGCCATCCGGGAACAATTCAGCAGGGCGTCCTTGGAAAACTGCAAGACGAAGACCTGATCCAGCTCTTCATTGCGATGCATTACGTCAGAAAAACCCGTGCAGCGCAAATGCTGGGAGATGCGTCAGCGGAAAAGACAACTCTGCAGACCATCGCAGAACTCAACCTCCCGGATTCGCACTCCATTTTCAACATGGTGACAAGGCTGCAAGTCCGTCTGCTGACGGATCACCCAACAGCGTGCCAGAAAAAGATTCGGCAACTGCCCGAGTATTCTCAGCTGATGGTTGCCGCACGATTGATGGCGGACGATGAAATGGACAAAGGCTGGAAGCTGACACAGTCACTTCTGGAAACTTCGCTTGAGAAACTGACTGCGGGGCCGCGCCCGGAAGCATCGCCGTACTGGGTTCTCAATCCGTTCGTCGACATCACGCGTGAACTTATCAAGGCTGGTCGAACAGAAGATGCGTTCCTTGTCATGAGCTCTCTGCCGGATTCAAGGCAATGGGCCAGCGCGTATTTTGAATATGCCTTGCAGCTTGTCGAATACGGTGAGGACGACATACCTCACTGGATTCAGCGTATGCCTCAGCGGGAAGCACAGGAAGCCATGCGAAAGGGCGTCACTCGAAAGCCGCTGTCGGCCCTGATGGCACAACTGAAAAGCAACGACGACGTCCCGGCTGGCAATTCACGACTGAAGTGAATCCTGCCAATCAAAACTCCAGCGTTGCCGTCCATGCTTCCCAGCGGTCTTTGAACGCCGGCATGTCGCTGGTTTCCAGCACCTTCATCAGTGTCTGGTACCCTGAGGGATCTTTGCTGCTGTTACGACGAAACTGGCGGTAATACTCCTCCAGCAGCCCCTGCTCCTGAAGGTAGTAACAAAGATACCGGGCCTGCGAGTAATTCGTGCCAGGGTCTTCGTTGTAGAACTGTGTGCGAGTCGTCTTGCAGAGTGTTTCGAACGGGGGGACTTCACGAGCCGCGATGGCCTGCTGAAGTCCCTTCAATCGCCAGTTCGTGCTGCCCATGATTCGGCCATCAACGTCGCGACACTGTTCGTACAGAGACGCGAGGCCTTCATTGAACCACGATGGACAGTCCGGAAAGTTGCTTTCAATGAACGGATGAACGATCTCATGCACCAATGTACCGCCACCAGTGCTGATGTTCATGACGAGTGCTTTGTCCGCGGACGAGTAATAGCCAAACGGAGTCGTCGGCTTGCGTCCGAACAGCTTCACACAGTTCGAGTCATACGTCTCCTTGTCCCTGAACAGCCAGATGTCCACGATCTCGACAGGGTCCTTTGAAAAGTACTGCTTCTTCAGCCGGCTGACCGCCCAGGCCACCGTATTCGTCGCATGAGACTGCACGTCCTTCGAAGACTCGTTGCCAATGACGACGAACGGCTTCTCGAGAACGATCTGAAAGGACTCATCAGGAAGACGCTTCTTCAAGGCATGAATGTGCTGAGCATAATCCGCGTCGGTGCGTTCGGCAGAGACTTCACCTCGCAGGGCTTCCGTCGGTTCCAGTCGAAACAGAACCACGGTCCATTCTTCCTGTGAATACTTCAGTGGCCAAAGCGTCATGAACTTTGCACGTGCCATGCGACGGTACGCCGCATCTTTCTCCGCCGGTTCGTGAAACAGGATCTCGTCACGTTCTGCGTCATAGCCCACGATGAGTCGAAAATGTTCCGTCGTCTCAGGCTGATCGTCGTACCGCATGCAGACCAGAGATGTCTGCCCGCTCTTCAGATCTGAGTGAACGATCTGGAAAAGGCGGTCCAGAGAACGATCGGCGTCGGCCACAGGAACGCGATACCAGACTCGTCCTGGACTGAAGCCGATCGCCTTCGCCGCCTGAACCAGTTCCTTCGTGTAGCATCCTCGTCCGAGGATCGGAGAGAGTCCGGACTGATCAAACACGTAATCCTGATCCGCTCGAATTCCCTGCTTCTGCAGCGCCATGGCAAGACAGGCTTCTCCGCAGAAGTCAGGCTTTTGTCGGACATGCGGCACGTCGCGAATCAGGACGGACGTCAGTTCTTCGCCGCCGTGTGAACTTTCAACCGCGAAGAAGAGTAACACAATCACGCACAGCGCGCTTCGACACATAGACATTCACCGTTTGCATGACACGGGATGACGTCACTTCAGGAGAGCGGCAGCATTGTCCCCGGACGGAACCATTCTGCCAACATCAGTTCCCCTGCCGGGTCGCAGGCCCCGGTCTGCGGACCTCTGAACTTCAAAGGCCTGCCTGGCCGACACAACCCGTTGACCAGATCGCGTCAATGTGTCAACCCTTCGGGCCTTGTGGACTGATCTCACTTCGCTTCCGGTGGCTTACGCACACCGGCAGGGGTTGTGACGGCCTGTCGGGCCTGAATCGCAATCCATGAGCACATCGACTACCGACAAACAGGAATCCGCCCGTCAAACCTCAAACGGCGCTCAGCCTTCATACAGCGCATCGATGACGCTGCCGGAATTCAGGTGCACGGGACGGTCAAGTCGGTCGCGGACAACGGAATGCGGTTCAATTCCCAGAGCCGTGTAGACCGTCGCTCCGATGTCATCCGGTGAGTAGGCTGTGGAATCCGGATAGGCGGCGATCTCATCAGTCTGACCGATGACCTTTCCGCCCTGAACTCCTGCACCGGCAAACAATCCGGTAAAGCACGGTCCCCAGTGATCACGGCCACCGTCCTTGTTGATCTTTGGCGTCCGTCCGAATTCGCCGAGCATCATGACCATCGTGTCGGCCAGAAGTCCTCGTTCATCCAGATCCATCAACAGCGAGGAAACGGATTGATCCAGAGGCGGCAGGAGGCGGCCCTTCAGAGTCTGTCCGATCGCTGCATGGCTGTCCCAGTTCTGGACAGGTCCCATGTTGGCCTGAACGATCGGCACACCCGCTTCGACCAGGCGTCGAGCCAGCAGCAGGGACTGGCCAAACGCATGTCGTCCATAGCGATCACGCACCGAATCTTCTTCACGCTGCAGTTCGAAAGCCTGAGTCAGTCGGCCGGAAGACAGCATCGTGAATGCCAGCCGCTGATCTTCCGTCATTCGTCCGGCAGTGGCATCCTTCGCAATGCTGGCATCCTGTTCGAGCGATCTCAGAAGAGATCGTCGATGATCCAGCCGCTGCGCGTCAATGCCCTGAGCCAGAGTCAGCGCGTCGACTCGAAAGTCCTTGCTGTTCGGATCACCAACGATCTGCCACGGATCATACTTCGGCCCCAGAAATCCGGCATGCTGTCCTGGCCAGGTCAAAGGCGATGACATCAGGAAGGTTGGCAGGTTGACGCCGCTGGGAATGCCATCGCTTCGAGGACGCAGGAATTCACAGCCAGCCGAATAACAGGGCCAGTCATCTCGCGATGCGACCTTGTCAAAGAAGCCGCCGGGCTGCAGATGTCCCGTCAGCACATGATGAGTCGACATCAGGTGATTGTTGTCTTTGTGCGACAGACTTCGAACCAGCGCGTACTTGTGAGCTAACGTCGCCAGCTTTGGCAGGTACTCACAGATCTGAGTTCCGGCCACGGACGTTGCAATCGGCTGAAACTCTCCGCGAATCTCCAGCGGCGCGGCGGGCTTCATATCCAGCGTATCATGGTGACTAATCGCGCCGGTGCAGAAGACGATAATCAGGGACTTCGCCCGAGGCGTAATGCTGGACTCGCACGCCGTCGCTCGCACATTGGCCAGTTGACTCAGACCGCACCCCATCAGGCCGGAGTAACCGACCTGCAACAGGTGGCGACGAGCCAGCAAAGAGAGTGCGGGTGAAGAGGCTTTGGACATGTGAAACCTGTCGACGGTGGCGGGGAACGGACTGCAGGAACAGTCAGGCGGGTAACAACGGCAGGAGTATGCAGGCAAAGAAGTGTAGTTCGCAGCCGTGACGGAGAGAAACACAAAGGACGATCAGAACGCAGTCGGTTCATCATTCACGGATGCGAGGCGAGAGCACCTGTACAAATCATCGGCTGTCGTCAGGCTCAACAGTCGTTTCTGATCGCAAAACACAGATTTTTGACTGAGAAAACGGACGGATGTTGCCGGACCTCAACACGTCCGCACCTGTGGAAAAACTGTCGAGAACCAGCCATTCGTCAGGTTCGGACGGTGAGGCTGATGAGGGAGGGAAACCGGTCCCGGTTTTTACTCAATCCGGAAAAATCTGACCTAAAGAAACAGAAGGGTCATTCCAGAGTGAGCGGATTCGACACTCCGGAACATTCGGTACGACCGACGGATCGAAACGGCTCGAGAGAAGCCAATCCTCAGTTCGAACAGGATACAGCAGTGAAGATCTTGCGGAACATTCGAAACTCACCAGGAACCGCCAACGGTGCTCCGGAACGCAGCGGAGCTGCGACGCTGGAACTGGCCGTCGCTGCACCTCTGCTGGTGATTCTTGTGTTTGGTGCGATCGAGATGGCAAACGCGGTCTTCCTTAAGCAGTCGGTCAATCTGGCCGCCTATGAAGCCGCAAAGATCATTACTCGACCTGGCCAGAATCAGACTCTCGCCGAAACCCGCGTGTCAGAAATCATGACGGCACGTCGAGTCTCAAACTACACCCTCTCGTTCAGTCCGACCGTGACCACAGCAACCGCTCGTGGCACTCAGGTGACTGTAACGCTCTCAGCGCCGGCGTCGAATCTGTCCTACGGGCCACTCCGATTCATGACAGGAAAAACTGTCACGGCCGTGGTCAAGATGGTTCGACTCTGAAACGCCTTCGCCTGCTGCATGTAATTCCAATTTGATCTGCTGTCGTTTCCGGCTTGCTGAAACGTCAAAACTTACGAGGGAGAAATTCATATGAAACGCTGGTTCTGCAAAGAACAGCCGTCAACACGACGAGGGGCAGCGCACATTCTGATCGCTGCCATGCTGTTCACATTCGTTCTGATCGCTGCCATGATGGTAGACTTCGCCTACATGCAGCTGACTCGAACCGAACTTCGTACCGCAACGGACGCTGCTGCCAAGGCAGGAGCCGAAGCTCTGGCCCGAACTCAGGACGCCAACCAGGCGATCGCAGCCGCTGTGCAGTATGCAGCCCTGAACAAGGTTGCTAACCGAAACTACTCGATCAACACGAACGACGTAGTACTTGGCCGAGTGAATGGCCAAAACAATGGCTCCTGGACCTTCACAGCAAATGCAACGCCTTACAATGCCGTGCGAGTCAACGCGAAGATCGGCAACAGCGGCAGCTTCAGCGCTGTACCGCTCTTCTTCGGAGGCGCCACAGGCAGAAACACCTTCTCCACAAATCTTCAGGCGACTGCGGGTCAGCAGGAAGTGGAAGTGTGTCTGTGTCTGGACCGATCGGGCTCGATGATGTTTGATATGTCAGGAACAGACTGGGCCTACCCGCCAAACAACCCGCTGCGAAATCCAGCTGGTTACTACCCTCAGGGAATCTGGCGAGATTACTGCTCACCTCCACATCCATCGGCCAGTCGCTGGGCCATCCTGATGGGCGCCATCGACATTTTCCTCGATGAAGCCGGTCAGTTCCAGTATCCACCTCGAACATCACTCGTCACGTGGAGCTCCGACATGAGCCTGCCTTACTACCCATATACCAACTATCCAGTTGTCTCAACAGATGTGGGTTTGCCATCGGCAGGTTCTTTCGTCTGGTCCACGAACCGAACATCTATCGAGAATTCACTCAATGCTCGAACAGCAGCTCCAGTCGGAGGCGGCACAACTTTGTCAGCGGGTCTTGACCGAGCAGTGGCGGAACTGACTGGCACGAACGGTCGTGCCCTGTCGAACAAAGTCATCATCCTGATGACCGACGGACAGTGGAACGCCGGACGTGACCCGGTTCTGGCAGCTCAGGATGCGGCAAATGCTGGTATTACCGTTCACTGCGTGAGCATGTTGACTTCAACACAGGCGACACTGACACAGGTCGCCAGCCTTACCGGTGGCCAGTACTACGCAACACAGAATGCGTCACAGCTCCAGCAGGCCTTTCGAGACCTGGCTCGTTCTCTGCCAATCGTGTTGACTGACTGATTGAATCGTTCCTGTAGAAATTCAGCGAGCCCGCCTTCCATGAAGCGCGGGCTTTGCTGGCTGAATCACCTTCCCCAGTTTTCGTCGAGTCTGATTTATGAAACTGCTTTCTTCCCGATTCGCAAAACGTACCGGCGACAACACCAAGCGAAGCGGCGCTGTGACCGTTGAGTTTGCAATTGTGGCTCCCGTGATCTTTGTGCTGTTCCTCGGCGGACTGGAACTGGCAGCTCTGAACTTTGCTCGCCAGACTCTTGGTATCGCCGCCTACGAGGCTGCTCGAAAAGTCATCATTCCCGGTGGTACCACCGCGCAGGGACAGGCAGAAGGGATTCGCCAGATGAGCATGGTGGGTCTGGGAACGGGTGCTTCCTGCTCCATTTCAACCACAGGAACCTCTGTCACCGCCACCATGTCGGTGCCGGCCGCAAACGTCTCCTGGGGACTCGTGCGATTTTCATCCGGTGCCACGCTGCGAGAATCCTGCACACTGACGAAGGAGTAGGTCTCGCCTGCCGGGCGAGACTTTCGCCGCCAGGCGAACCTTGGTCTTGCAACCACTTGATGCCTGAGCCACTCGTCTCAAACGCACACACTTGGCGATGCTTTCAATGCACGTCTGCCATCAATCCTGTGGTACCTCGTCCGGTCGCTGGTCGCGGCGGGGCCGCGAAGTGCTGCTCGGCAAGCAGCACCTACACTCAATACCCCGCGGCCATTCCATCCTTCCGCGATTCACTCGCGCCGAAGTACAGGTCGCGATGAACGTCGTAGAGGATTCCCTGGTATCCTCCGAATTCGCCGCGTGCCGGCCTAAAGACATGGCCTGCGGATTCCAGACTCCTCTGAACGTCTTCGCTGAATCCTGATTCCAGAGCCACGGTGCCGCCCGTCGTCATCTGTTCGCCCGTGGGTTCCGATGAGCCAGAGTGCAGAATGCGAGGTGCATCGCCGGCTTCCTGAATATTCATGTCAAAGTCGATAATGTTCAGCAAAATCTGAACGTGCCCCTGCGGCTGAGTCGCTCCGCCCATCACACCGAAACTCAAAAACGGCTTCCCGCCTTTCGTGACGAACGCCGGAATGATCGTGTGGAACGGGCGCTTTCCAGGTGCGTACGAATTGAATCGACCCGGCTGCAGATCAAACATCTCTCCGCGATCCTGCAGCGAAAATCCCAACTCTGCCGGACACACGCCTGACCCGAATCCCCGATAGTTGCTCTGAATCAGGGAGATCATGTTGCGGTCCTTGTCGGCCACCGTCATATAGATCGTGTCGCCTTCTTCGACCGCGTGAGGAAGTCCGACGGGATACTGCTGTGCCGCCTTGCTGGCATCAATCAGGGCTCGCCGCTTTTCTCCGTACGATTTCGAAATCAACTCCTGCACGGGAACTTTGGCAAACGCCGGATCGGCATACAGTCTCGCTCGATCTTCAAACGCCAGCTTCTTCGCTTCGACAAACAGGTGAAGATGATCGCGACTTCCGAATCCCGCCTTTCGCAGATCAAAACCTTCCAGAACATTCAGCATCTGCAACGCCGCAATGCCCTGCCCGTTCGGAGGAAGTTCCCAGACGTCATAGCCTCGATAGTTCGTCGACACCGGTTCGATCCAGTCTGACGTATGGTTCGCGAGATCATCATAGCTCAGGAACCCTCCATGCTTCTGCACATCCGCAGCCAGTGCTCGCGCGATGTCGCCTTTGTAGAAGACGTCACGGCCGCCCTGCCCGATCTTTTCCAGAGTATTGGCCAGGCGAGGATTTCGAAAGATGTCGCCCGTTCGTGGCGCTTTGCCGTCAACCAGGAATGTGTCCGCGAACCCCGGCTGCTTCGCGAAGACTCGTTCGCCGCTCTGCCAGCCCTGAGCAATCACTTCGGAGACGGGAAAACCTTCGCGAGCATACTGAATGGCCGGTGCCAGAAGTTCTGACATTGGCAGTCGACCGAATTTTGAGTGCAGCTCGAACCATCCGTCGACACAGCCTGGGACGGAAATCGGAAGCACGCCGAATGAGGGGATTTTCTTCAGTCCCTGCTTCTGAAATTCCTCCAGAGTCAATCCGGCCGGACTGCGACCGCTGGCATTCAGCCCATGCAGTTTCTGACTCTTGTTATCCCACACGATCGCGAACAGATCGCCGCCAATTCCGCAGCCTGTTGGTTCCATCAGGCCAAGAACCGCATTCGCTGCAATCGCCGCATCAACCGCCGACCCGCCTCGCTTGAGAATATCGATCGCCACCATCGTCGCCAGCGGCTGACTCGTCGCCGCCATGCCATGTCGCGCAATCACTTCTGACCGAGTCGCAAACGGCTTTCCAACCGTCCGGTCCCCCGCCGTTAAAGCAGTGCTACTCCAGACCGGAGACACAACCAACATCATGGCAAGCAGAGGACAAAGGAGAGTCTTCATGAGGGCGGTTCCTGGTTCTTCGTTCTTAGTTCCTGGTTCTTCGTTCTTGAACTGATAAGCAGACCCTCCTCCCCCAAACTTGTTTGGGGGAGGTCGATCGAGCGCCAGCAAGATCGGGTGGGGGCCAATCGCAGCAAGTGCCAAGCGCTCCCCCGGCCTTGTCGGCCGACCCCTCCCGTTTTGCGGGAGGGGAGCAAATCAACGCTCCATCACCCCGCAATCGCTTTCCTCAACACCGGTTCGAACGCATCCGCATGTCGGAAGAAGCCAAGGTCCGACGGATGGGAGCCGTCGGTTGTGTCATCTCGATCTGCTCCCAGCAGAGATTCGCCATCGATGTAGGAAAGCTTCGAAGTGCCCGCATCCAGGAGCGTCTGGTATTCCTTCTTCAATGCCGCGCGACTTGTTTCATTCCTCTGACGCTGACCGTCGAGCAACCATGATCCGGAGTAACTGCGGTCTTCGACCAGCACGATCGGAACATCCGCATGAGCCGTTCGGAGCTGTTTCACCAGCGGGCCAGTGCGCTCGGTGACTTCTTCGGCAGACATGTTTGGCAGACAGTCGATGACATAAACGGCCGGATCAATCTCGCACAGAAACTGAGCCACTTCCTTTTCCATCTTGCCGTTGCCGCTAAAGCCAAGATTGACGATCGGAAGATTCAGCCGACGTCCGAGAATCGAGGGGTGCGGCATGCCAGGCCGAGTCGCGCAGGCACCGTGAGTGATCGAGGTTCCATAAAAGACAATCGGCTTGTCTTTACGAGGAGCCGTGGTTTCAAACTTCGCCTCTTTGGCGACTCCGATTTTCAGAAACTCCGTGCCGTTATACAGAGGCAGATAAATGGCATAGTCTCGCAGTCCCGGACGCAGGCCAGACACCAGCTTCGTCTTTGTCATTTTGGATTTCGGCGGCAGCACCGCCACCCATTTCCAGCTGCCGTCTTCATCGCGAGCATACAGATCCAGCCCGCTGACTCCCGTGGCCGGCATATGAGGCATCGCGAGATTTTCGCTGGTCACCGCATAGTCGACATGGATCTCAGTCGCGTCCGTTCGGAAGCGAACCTGCATGCCGGCCGAATGTCGTGACAGATTCCACACCGCGTCTCGCACGACACCCTTTGCACGCCCTGGAAGCCGATCGAACCACGCTTCCGTATCATTGAACGCCCGACCTTCGACACCCCAATCGCGCACATCGGCCCATTGCATCGACGCCTCATCCGCCATCGAACGACGAGTCGCCGCGAGAGTCAGTCCGGCAGCAGTTACGGCAAGAAACGATCGACGATTCAAAGACATGGAGGGCTTCCTTAGAACGAGGCAGGAAATGGGAGGACCCGCATTATGCCTGATACAACAACGTCCCACAAACAACGATTCTGCAGGTGCTGTTTGCCGAGCAGCACCTCGCGGCCTCGCCGCGACCAGCGACCTGACGAGGCGGCAAGGCGCAGAATCGTGAACGTGGAACAGGCGACCACAATGTCAGTTGTTCCTGCCGCCCGGCAAAGGCTCCGCGCACAATCAGCACCCAGGGTTCGCCTGACAGCGATAGTTCTGTCCGGCAGAAAGAACGGATGTAGGTGCTGCTTGCCGAGCAGCACCTCGCGGCCTCGCCGCGACCAGCGACCTGACGAGGCGGCAAGGCGCAGAATCGTGAACGTGGAACAGGCTACCACCATGTCAATTGTTCCTGCCGGATGGCAAAGGCTCCGCGCGCAATCAGCACTCATGGTTCGCCTGACGGCGATAGTTCTTTCCGGCAGAAAGAAGCTACAGGGAGTCGTACAAACTGCAGTGCCGCGTCACCAGCTGTTCGACCGAATGATTCCGCTTCATGAGGTCGCTGGCAGCGAGTCCAAGGCGACCTGCAAGATCTGGTTCACGGAACAGCCGCACAAGTGACTTCGTCAGCTCAGGGCATTGTCCCAGCGGGAACACAAGACCATTCACATCGTGTTCGACCAGCTCTCGATTGGCGTCGATGTCACTGACGACGCATGGAAGTCCGGCACTCATCGCTTCCATCAGACTGTTCGACATTCCCTCGAACTCACTGGGCAGCACAAACGCATCCATTCCGACGAGCAGCGACGATGCATCGTCGCGGTGTCCGGCGAACACGATCTTTTCCCGACAGCCGAAGTTGACCGCCATGCTTGCCATCGCGTCACGTTCCGGCCCCTGCCCGATCACAACCAGCCGAACTTCGGGAATGATCTGCTGCAGCAGCTGAAACGCCCAAACAAGGTCCCGCAGACGCTTTTGAGCAGCCAGTCGTCCGATGAATCCCACGACCTTGTGTTCGTCGCTGAAACCAAACTGTGCTCGAACGTCCCGCCGGCAGAGGTCTGTTGGTGGAGGCACCACGGCGTTCGGAATGACAACCAGACGTTCTCGAGGAATCCCAACCACCGAGTGATAAAAATTCGCGACGCTTTCGGAGTTTGCTGTAACAGCGACGGAACGATTCCAGAGCTTCCGATCGAGCGACAGCTGCCATCCGCTTTTCCACGAGTCCACGCAGCGTTCGGAAATCACGCACTGGCATCCCGCAGGCAGAACGCCGGGCAAACGCACATACGCATTTGCGGCAAACAGAAAGGACTGCACGATCTGCGGCTGAAACTCCGCCAGGATTCTGCGGAGCCTCATCCATGTCAGAATGTCGAAGCGAAAACGCTTGCCACAAACATGAACCGGAATACCGGCTCGTTCGAGCTCTTTCTGGTAATGGCCGCCTCGGTTCAGAGCAATCACGCAAACGGTGTCCCCGCGTGCTGCAAGCGCCGTTGCCAGAAGTGTCAGTTGCCGTTCGGCGCCGGACTGATCGAGCGTTGGGATGACAAAGGCAATGCGTTTCAAGGGATTCGTTTCAGAACAATCCAACTCGGTCGTCGCTCACGGGCCGTGGCACTCGTGAGCGTAATTGTCTGCGGCAGCTCGGAAATGTAGTGGACAACCGAATGCGGAAAAATGCCAGGCTCCGGAAACCGGCTCACAGGAAGGTACGTACGGCAAGATTCACGAGCGAAAAGAAGCGGCTGGAAATCGTCAGAAATGAGATTCCAAGGGAAAATGGTGCAATCCTGCCCAACGTGAGGTTCTGTGGCGTCCTGAATTCTTGAACCCTCGGAAAATCCTGGTAACCTGCTCCAAATTTTGCGCACTCCACGCCCCAGCGACCCAGCGGCTGCCTCGCGCTTCGGAAAAAACTCCGAGAAATTTCTGCGAACGCGGTACGCGCAGGGGGACGCAGGGGTGTAAAGCTGACCAGGAAGGACCTCTCAGGTGCCACGCCGTAACGACATTAAGAAGATTCTGATCATCGGTTCCGGCCCCATTGTCATCGGACAAGCCTGCGAATTTGACTACTCAGGCACTCAGGCCTGCAAAGCCCTTCGTGAAGAGGGCTACGAAGTCGTGCTGGTGAATTCCAATCCAGCGACCATCATGACCGACCCGGACACCGCCGATCGGACCTACATCGAACCGATCACCTGGCAGTATGTGGAAGAGATCATTCGCCAGGAACGCCCCGACGCGCTGCTGCCGACTCTGGGTGGTCAGACCGGCCTGAACACGGCGATGGATCTGGCTCGCAATGGCGTTCTGGCAAAGTATGGCGTCGAAATGATCGGCGCTCGCGAAGATGTGATCAAACGCGCTGAAGAACGCGACACCTTCAAGCAGATCATGTTGAGCATCGGTCTGGATGTTCCTCGCAGTTTCACCGTCCATACGCTGGAAGAGGCTCGCGAAGCCGTCAAGGAGATCGGTCTTCCGATCATCATTCGCGCCAGCTTTACTCTGGGCGGCACCGGCGGTGGCATTGCCTACAACATCGAAGAGTTCGAAGACAAGGTCCGTCGAGGACTCGCGCTGTCTCCAATCAGTGAAGTTCTGCTGGAAGAATCCATTCTCGGCTGGAAAGAGTACGAGATGGAAGTAATGAGAGACAACGCCGACAACGTTGTCATCATCTGCGCGATTGAGAACTTCGATCCGATGGGTGTTCACACGGGTGACTCGATCACAGTGGCACCAGCGCAAACGCTGACGGACAAAGAGTATCAGAAGATGCGAGATGCCACGATCGCCGTGATGCGTGCGATTGGCGTCGAAACCGGCGGCTCCAATGTTCAGTTTGCGATCAACCCGGATAATGGCCGGATGACCGTCATTGAAATGAATCCTCGAGTCAGCCGCTCCTCCGCGCTGGCTTCGAAGGCGACGGGGTTTCCGATTGCGAAGATCGCGGCCAAACTGGCGGTCGGTTATCGTCTGGATGAAATCCCAAACGACATTACTCGCGAAACTCTGGCCTGTTTCGAACCGACGATCGACTATGTCGTTACCAAGATTCCTCGCTGGACGTTCGAGAAGTTCCCGGAAGCTGACCCGACGCTGACTGTTCAGATGAAGTCTGTCGGCGAGACCATGGCGATCGGCCGCACGTTCCGTGAGTCTTTCCAGAAGGCTCTGCGAGGACTGGAGATCGGCCACTTCGGACTCGGCGGCGGCAAGAAGGACCTCTGGGGAACCGAACGACAGCCAACCAAGGATGAGATCCAGTCAAAGCTCGCAGTTCCAAACGCCGAACGCGTCTTCTATCTGCGCTATGCTCTGAAGTATGGCATGTCGCTCGAAAAGATTCACGAACTGACCGACATTGATCCCTGGTTCCTGCGAAACCTGCAGCAGATTGTTCAGCTCGAAGATGAGATTCGAACAATCGCAAGACTCGAAGATGCCCCAGCCGCGCTGATCCGCAAGGCCAAGCAGAACGGCTTCTCCGATGCACAGCTGGCGTGGTGGTGGGACTGTTCGCAGATGGAAGTGCGCGCCCGCCGCAAGTCATTTGGCATTGAAGCCACCTTCAAGCAGGTCGATACGTGTGCCGCGGAATTCGAAGCGTACACACCGTATTACTACTCGACCTATGAGCAGGAAAACGAGACGCCGGAAAAAGCTCCTGGCACTCGCCGCATCATGATTCTTGGCGGTGGCCCAAACCGTATCGGTCAGGGGATTGAGTTCGACTACTGCTGCTGTCAGGCCGCGTTCGCCCTGAAGGAACTGGGCATTGAAAGCATCATGGTCAACTCGAACCCGGAAACGGTTTCGACCGACTACGACACTTCGGATCATCTCTTCTTCGAACCGCTGACCACGGAAGACGTTCTGAACATCTGCGACCGGATGAAGCCGGATGGCGTCATCGTGCAGTTCGGCGGACAGACTCCCCTGAACCTGGCTCGAGGTCTTGAAGCGGCCGGCGTGAATATCATCGGCACCAGCCCGGATATGATCGACGCGGCCGAAGACCGTGCACGCTTCCAGGCAATCCTGGAACGTCTCGAACTGCATCAGCCGCCAAACGGCATCGCGACAAACACGGAAGGCGCTCGCACTGCCGCCAATCGAATTGGTTATCCGGTCCTTGTTCGTCCCAGCTACGTTCTGGGCGGGCGAGCGATGGAGATCTGCTACGACCAGCCAAGCCTTGAACGTTACATGTCCGAAGCCGTAGACGTGTCGCCCGACAAGCCGGTGCTGATCGACAAGTTCCTGGAAGACGCGATTGAAGTCGACGTTGATGCGATCTCCGACGGTGAAACAACCGTCATCGGCGGAGTCATGGAACACATCGAAGAAGCCGGCGTCCATTCCGGTGACTCCGCATGTGCTCTTCCACCGTATTCACTGCCGAACGATGTCGTCAACGAAATTCGACAGGCAACACATTCGCTGGCCAAAGCACTTCAGGTGCGAGGCCTGATGAATATTCAGTTCGCGGTGAAGCTTGACGGGGATCAGTACACGGTCTACATCCTGGAAGTGAATCCTCGAGCCAGCCGTACTTCACCGTTCGTGTCGAAGGCGATCGGCCTGTCGCTCGCAAAGGTGGCCGCCAAGGTCATGGCCGGATACTCACTGAAGTCGCAGGGGTATACCGAAGAGATCATTCCCGAATACACATCGGTCAAGGAAAGCGTCTTCCCGTTCAATCGCTTCATGGGTGTCGACATCGTGCTCGGCCCCGAAATGCGTTCGACCGGCGAAGTCATGGGCATCGATGCCGAATTCCCTCTGGCCTTTGCCAAGTCGCAAATTGCTGCAGGAAGCAAGCTGCCCGCCAGCGGCAAGGTCTTCATCAGCATGGCCTCAGGTCATAAGCAGCGGATGATTGAACCGGTCCGCAAGCTCAAGAAGATGGGCTATCAGATCGTCTGCACCAGCGGAACGGCACGAGTCTTCCAGGAAGCCGGGATTGAAGTGGAAACGGTCCGCAAGGTTCAGGAAGGTCGACCTAACCTTCTGGACCACATGGCCAACGGCGAGATCCAGCTGATCTTCAACACGCCAAGCGGCAAAGGCGCCCGAACCGACGAAGGCCGCATCCGAGCAGCCTCAGTGACCCACGGAATCCCCTGCGTCACCACACTGCCCGGCTGCTCCGCCGTCGTCCACGCTCTGGAAGCCCTGCGCGAACAACCCGCCCCACGAGTCCGTGCCATCCAGGACTGGATCGGCGTGACGAGCACGAAGTAATTCGGCCTTACCATGCGAACAAGCCGCACGGTGGCGAGACATCATGTGATGCGTTTTCTGGTTGTGGTCTTCGCTCCACGGGGACACGCCCGCGTGAAGGCTGTCGTTTAGTCTGATGCGATGGCCACGATGGGGCTTGCCCCCATCGAGCCGTTGATCAAAACCAGAACACGCCACCCAAAGGACGGCCCCGGCGGGGCTTGTCCCCGTCGAGCCCTGATCGAAACCAGAGCGTTGCGGATTAAGTCATCGCTCCGTGCGGACGAGCCGCACGGTGGCGACCGTACGTCCAGGGCGTTTTCTGGTTATGATCTCTGCTCCACGGGGACAGGCCCGCGTGGAGGCGGAGCAACGCGCTGGAGCTATTCGCAGGAACAACAGATGCCATGACGGATCTGATTCCAGTCTACACCAAAGACAACTGCCGGTTCTCAGCACCGCTGCAATGGTCCTTCAGCATTTTCTGGAGAGAACCGGAACCAAACAGCGAATGGGAGCCCCGGTTGGCAGCAGACCTTGAGCGGGATGGTATTCGGCTCCTTTCACATCGCTTTGCCGATCCGCTCACAAGCCAATTGGCAATCAGTACTTTGCCATTTGTGGCACCCGTGACAATTGTTCAACGGGTCAAGTGAACCGCTTTTGTCATCTGGCTTCGTGAAAAGAAAGCCCTTTCAAGTTCCAACCGAAAATGTTCGAGATTGTCGATCAACTTTGCCGATTCGGTCAGATTCGCAGTATCGGCCTTTTCAACAGCCCCGAACTCAGTAGACAGGCCTTTGAGAAGTATGTCGGCGATCAGCTCGGACATCATCAGATGGCAGACCCACGTGTTCAGGCTCGCATGGACCAGTATCAAATTCATAGTGATGCGGTTGACCTGTCACAACTTCAGAAAACGTCGCACGGAGTCTACTGGTACAACCTTCATGTCGTGTTGGTTCATCGCGAACGCTGGAACGAAATTCGTCACGAAGTCCTTTCCCGAGTAAGATCAATGCTGCTGGCCGTGGCCGCCAAGAAGTCGTTTCGACTGGCCAGAGCTGGCGTCCTTACTGACCACGTCCATCTGGTTCTCGGCTGTCCATTTGATGTTTCACCGGGCGATGTCGCACTGGGAATTCTAAACAATCTGACTTTTGTTCACGGCATGAAGCCGGTCTATCAGTTTGGTGGGTATGTGGGGACCGTCGGTGAGTATACAAACAAGGCATTCTGAATTGGATGTTGAGATTGCTCATCCGGGAGCAAAGCAAATCAGTATTGGCCACGATGGGGCTTGCCCCCGTCGAGCCGTTGATCAAAACCAGAAAAGGACCCGAGGAAAAAGAAGGCCACGGCGGGGCTTGTCCCCGTCGAGCCCTGATCGAAACCAGAGCGTTGCGGATCAAGTCATCGCTCCATGCGGGCAAGCCGCACGGTGGCGAGGCATCATGTAATGCGTTTTCTGGTGATGATCTTCGCTCCACGGGGACAAGCCCGCGTGGAGGCAGAATGTCGAACGAGACTGGACTTACTCATCAATAACGAAGTCTCTCCCCATACGTTTGAACAAACTTCTCCGATCGACGAAGGCCTTTGCAGCCTCGGAGTGAGAATCGGTGAAGGTGCGGGAGGTTGGGCGATTCGAGGACAACGATCATGGCATCGTTTGAGCCTCGGTTTTCGTCGAAGGTCAGTTGCCGAAGACCCGAACAGTTTTCTGAGCCGGCGATGACTTTGAGCGTGTCTTCGGTCAGTCCCAGTGAGACCAGACTGAGTGACTGCAGGCTCGGCATCGCGTTCAGCATCAGCAGCTCAAGCACCGCGTCTTCAATTCCGCTGGTGTCCAGTTCGAACTCATACTCTGCATCCAGCGCGAAGTGAAGGAGGTTCGGAAAGACGGCCTTCGAAAACTGGCGAATGACCTTCGCGGGCAATCCCATTCTGACAAACTCGATGCGTCGAAGTGATTCGCGCCACGGGCCACTGCGAATCGCCAGAAGGTCGTCTTCCGAAAGCGCTGACTGCATAACGGCCACGTCCTGGACATTCGTGAGCTGAGGGGCTGTGGCGAGTTTCGCGAGTGATCCTGGGTGCAGCGATCGAAGTCGCAGCGTGGTCAGGTTCTGTAGCGGTGCATGCCGAGCCATCAGGTTCATAAAGTCGCCCATGTCAGCTCGAGGGAACAGATGATTCTGGAAGGACAAATCCAGAACGCGACAATGCTGCAGTCGTTTATGAAAGAACAGCTCCTTCGCGCACCGAGCAGCAGACTCGGGATCTCCCAGCTTCAGCTCTTCCACCGATTCCAGTGCACCGGCTTCGGCAAGTTTCTTCAGGCCGGACAATGGAAAGGAACTAAGAGTCAGCCTGCGTAACTGATGCAGGGGAATCGCGCTGAGTGCTTCGCAGTTCCGAACATTCAGGCTGCCGGCGATGATCAGAGATTCCAGCGGTGACGACGTGAACTCCTCCAGATCTTCGAATCGATCACCGTAACCGGGAGTCAGCCGCAGATGCTTCAGTCGGGGAAATCCGCCGTGTCGCGCTGCCTGAGCCAGGAGTCGCTCGACAGCTCCGTCGTACCCTTCGATCTCGAGATGTTCCAGATTCGCCGCGATCCCAGGCTGACAAACGGCCTGAGCGACACGGTCTGACTGCGGCTGTTCGGCACCGCCGATCTTCAGGCCTCGCAGGTTCTTCAGATGAGGTGACTGAAGGAATCCCAGCAGATCGTCTTCGCCAATCTTCAGATACGACAGGTCCAGAAAGCGAACATGCTGCAGAGCCGTGCAGTCGGCCCATTTGGCGGCCGTCCCTTTCATATAGTTCAGCCGGATCCAGCCCACGGGAAACGATGTCATCAGAGACTCACCGTTCTTCAGCAGCGTTCGAGCAAGCACGGTGATCGTGTCGATGAAGCCACGCTGATATTTGCACTTGCGAACATCCTGCTGAAGTTCGTCCGCCCATTCCTGACCGTGAGCCTTCAGAAGTTCTTCGCTGCGATATGTCAGATCCATCCACCGAGGATGCAGATTGTCGATGGTATGAAGCTCGCACTGGACGCGAATAAACTCCCCGCGAGCACTGCCCTGCTCTTCCAGCCAGTCGGCATAGATAAGCCGAGGAACATCGTTGTCCGGATCGGCAAGAACCTCTGCCAGAAAACCATTTCCATTCGAATCCGCAGGCATGCTGGTGCTCTCACGAACCTGTACAACGAAGAAGCCTCTGAGTATGGTGACGACCTACTGACTGTTGTATACACTCCGGCGCGGTCAGTACAAATCGGTGGCTGTGCAGCCGGAACAGGCCTTCTCAGTTCATCCAGCAGTACGGTCGCTCGACAGAATTTCATTCGTGCCCTCAATACAAAACATCGCGACTCTTCACTAGAGAGCAACATGCTGCTTCAGTTTCCGGACGCTGATACTCTTTGTCTTGCACTACGCAGCGGAAAGATCCCGGAAGCAACCGTCACGGCTTCGATGGCAATGGCCGTTGACGATGCGGGTTCTCTCTGGATTCACGCAGACGGAAACCTACCAGCAGCGCTGTCCACCGCACTGAAAGCGTGGGGCGTCACGGTCCATCGGGGAAAGGGTCCGAAGCACCTGACGTTCGTGCCTCGGCAGTCGTGGCTGCAGGCCGTGCCGCTTCGGAAAGACCCGCAGTATGGCCATGTCGGAGATCGGACGCAGGTCCTGTTTGAATTTTCGGACGAAGGACTGTTCCCGGAACTCGTGAACGAGATTCTTCGTCAGGGAAATGATCGCCAGTCGTTTCGAAAAGTGGAGGTGCATGGACGGTCGGTCCTCCTGCTTCGCGTGATCGGCGCGCCGCTGTATTCCATTCTGCGATCGGCGGAGACAGCGCCGGTGGCTGACTCCGACACTCAAGTACCAGACGCAAGCGGTTCGGATGTCAGCAGACGGCACGTCAAAGTGTATATCGAACGCCAGCCTCGTATCTGGACTGAAGCGGGCTGGGTCCATCCACTGGCATCGGCCATCGTTCCGGCTCCTGGTCAACACCTGCTCATCGGAGCGCAGGGAGACTGGGCGACGCTGAAGAACCATTCCAGGATGTTTACAGCATCATGGAGTTCGCTCTGCCGGAAGCCGCGGAAGCACTGCAGAATCGAGGCGATGTGGCTCGCCTGAAAGTGCCCCTCCGCCTGGCTCGAAGTTCCGGCACAGAAGACGCGGAGGTTTTCGTTCTGACGTCAGATGCGATCGGCCAGCTGGATCGCTTCATTCAGGCCTGCAGTGATCAGGTCCTTGAGCGACTGGCATTCGCGGTTGCTGAAGGACCGGACAGCAGCAATCCCACGGTTGTGATTCGTGTTCGCCCGGGACGGACGGCTCCGCCCATCCTTGTCTTTGACGGACTGGCCTGTCGGACGTTTTTGAAGATCCCCAATCTGTTTGTCCCGAAAGGCCTGCGTCTGCATCCGCCGCTGCGACGCGATGCGATTCGGGCACTGCTGGCACCGGATGATTCACGACTCGTCTGGCTGGCTCCCGTTCAGAAAGACGCGAGGACCTCAGTGGCGACGGCCGCTTCAGACCGCACGGCTCTTCCCAGCGCGGGAAACGATGCGACGTCGTTCATTGTCAGGAGCATTCCGGATTCAGCCTTTCTGCCGCTAAGCAGCTGGGTGGACTACATACTGGACCGCGACCAGGAAATTTTGACGGCATGGCGACGGTCGCATCAGTTTGAGTTTGATGATTTCATCTGCCGTACAGAAGCACCACCCGCTCCGGCAGAAGCCAGGGTTGAAAAGAAGACACGGCGCACGAAGGACGAAAAATCCGGCACCGACAAGCCGGCAGAGAAGAGTGCGGAATCGGGGAAGTCCATGCTGGAACGACTCATCAGCCGTTTCCGTCGCAGCCCGGCAGAACCTGAAGATCCGGAAATGGTGGCTCTGCGACAGCGACTCGCAGAGGTCGAACAGCGCTTTGTGGATCTGGATGTACCGCTGGAGGATCAGGGGCGTTCCAGTCTCTGGCATGAGATGGCAGAGCTGAATGCTGATCTGGCGCGTTTTGTGGACGCGTCGATCTGCCGGCAACATCAGTTCTGGGAAGAGGACCATTACGATCCCGAACTTATGGAACACTGGTTCCGAGTGGATGTTCTGGGAGCAAAGCGTCTTGGCGGCATGGAGCTGATCGATCAGAACGATCGCGTTTCTGCAAAGGAACTGAAGGCTCTGTTTCAGTCATCCGTACCTTCGCCGGCGGAATCTGCACAGGTCGCGTCCTGGGTCGTTTGGGCCAGTGCCAGTGAAGACGGACAAGCGCTGATTCGTCAGCAGATGCCGGAGCTTGTGAAGTTCCTTGAGCGGCAGGAATCTGCACTTTCCGTTCGCGCCTGCTGGATGGCATGGACCACACTCGCGCGACTCAATCACGATGTCCTGATGCTGGCTCGGGCAAGAGACCGAATTCTGGAACGGATGTATGAGCATGGGATCGTTGCGGACCGCGATATGCCATCGTTTCTTCGAACAGGAATCGGCCAGTCCGGTGAGCGCATTCGACAGGTGCGAGAGAAGGTGCGGGAACTGCACGAAACCGTTCGTGAATGGAGTTTCGCCAATCTTGGAATCGCCAGCGATTCGACCCTTCATTACATCGATCTGACTTTCGCGTTTGCATTTGCGAAGCTGGGTGAATCGAGTCAGGCTGCTGAGCTTGTACACGCCGCCGATCAGGGGCTTGTGCACCGAAAGTCATCGAATGGAAAGAAACTGAACGCGGATCCAATTCACCGCTGGCTGTTCGATGCGTATCGGCACAGGATCGAATCGGTCAGCAACGGAACTCCGCTCAGCAGTCCGTTCCCCGCAGCCATGATGGAACGACTTGATCACATGGACCGGCTCGACCGCTACAAGGTCGATCGACTGCGTCAGCATTCCAGCATTCTTGAACCGGTGGAGAAACTGGATCCGTATCGCGAATGGCGCCGTCGGTCTGACAATGATCTGCAGAAGATCCTCGCCGATCTGTTTGTGGAAAATGATCGCACAGCACTGGCAGCCAAGATCAACAGGCTGCTGGAACGAAAACTGTCCCCGGCCGATCGTGCTCAGGTTGTCACAACAGCACTGGAACTGTCAACACGGCTGGGTGAGGGTTTTGCGAAGGGACTGCTGACGACTCTGCCAGCCCTTGAAAAGCAGCTGAGTGATCCCGTCCAGAAGGCTCAACTGCTGGAAAAGGGACTGCAGATTGGCGCGCATTATGATCAGACGGGAGCTGTGCAGGACTGTTTCACCGGAATGTCACGGCTGCTGGTTTCACTGACATCGGCCGATGTGACCACTCTGGAGGCGCTCGAAAGCCTGCTGTCCCATTCGTTCCGATCCCTGCGGAAGCTGGGGATGAAGAATGAGATTTCATTCCTGCTGGATGCGATGAGCAGAATCGTTCGCGATTCCCGCAAAGGCGTGGCGACGGACACAGAGCGTCTGAGAATTCTGCTTCAGATGGCCGGTGCCTGGTTCTACTTTGGTCAGGATCGAGGCTGGAAAGACATCGATGTTGCTCGAGAACTTCTTCTGGGCGGCTCGTTGATGCAGGAAGGTCATGTCGGAGCGAAGAAGCAGACAGACCTTGCGATCTCGTACATCTCCGCGGTCGGTCAGGCGCCGCTTCAGGAGGCGATTGAACGCCTGCAGGATTTGTTCCAACATCTGACTGGTGTACGTGACGGGCAGACGGTCAGCTCTCACTATTCTCTGAAACACCTGGACATTGTTGAAGCACTCGTCCAGACCATTATCAGTGACGGCTTCACCATGGACCGAAACAGCCAGCGCTGGCTGGATGAGGAGGAGTTCCTGATCCGTCGACGTATTCATCGTGATGTCCGAAAGCTGATGGAGTAGCGCATTCCGATGAACATCAATGAATCTACTCGACGACTTGACATCACAGGAGGCTGCAGATGCTGACGTTGCTGCAGCGGCCGAAGGAACACGGACTGTGTCTGATCCGAAAACTGGCATGGTCGCCGGACGGACGATATCTCGCTGCGGTGATGTTCCATCGCAAGTCGGGCGAACCGTTCAGTTCCGTACTGCTGTGGGACCTGAATATTTCTGCTGATGCTCAGCTGCTGGAGACATTTCCTTCACGCATCCTGTCGCTGACGTTTGCGGCAGGAGGACGTTTTCTGGCCACCGGCGTCAATCATCACACCGTGCAGACGTGGGACATGGAGAACGGTCGGCAAGTCCGGACGTTGCCAATTGAACCGATTCCACCTCCAAACCCGCCGCGACGTGGTGTCAGACCAGCATACGTGCCGCCCACTTCACCTCGGCTGGTGGCCTTTCATCGATCGAATACTCTGCTGTGTCATTGTCGCCAGAAGTGGTATCAATGGAATCTGGATCAGCTGGACGGCAACGCCGTCGATCCCGTCTCGAATGACCTCCGTATCGAATCGATTGTGCTGACACTCGATGACAAACGACTGATCTTCGTCACTCGGGAAGGCGCCATTTACCGATGCAGCAACCCCGCAAATCCGTGGAAACACGAAGAGATCTTCAATCACGTGATTCAGGCAGAGCGAATCATCGTCTCGCGCTGTGGAACCAGGTTCGCTTTTGCCGACGGCAGCCATCTCAAGGTCGGTGAGTTGCCGCGGACTCGCGGTGGCTTTAAGACTTTGTCCGGCCATCAGTCGTTTGTCTACGCCGCAACCTTTGGTCCGGATGTCAACACGATCATCACCGGAGGCCAGGACGGAACAACTCGCATCTGGAACGTCGAGCGTGAACAGGAAGTTGAGCAGTTTGACTGGGGTATTGGCCGTGTCACTGCCCTGGAAGCTTCACCGGATGGAACGATTGTTGCCGCCGGCGGAGATGGTGATCAAAACCTCGTCCTCTGGGACCTGGAATAAACAGAACAAGACTCTAAGAACGGAAACTGTTATGACGTCACATCGACGTGAACTGCCAAAGGAAGACTGGAGCTTCGATCAGCTTCGCGAAGAAGCGGAAGACATTCGAAAACGTCTGAACCGCTTTCGAACGTCGCTCAGTCGATTCTTCGTGAAGAAGCAGGAACTGATCGACCTGATGGTCGTTGCCGCCGTCGCTCAGGAGCCGTTGCTGCTGGTCGGCCCGCCGGGAACAGCGAAGTCCGACCTGGTTCTGAAATTCCGCGATGCCATTGGTGTCAGCGAAGAAGATTACTTCGAATACATGCTGACGCGATTCAGCGAGCCCTCAGAAATCATCGGACCGATCGACATCAATGAACTTCGCGACGGAAGATATGTGCGGCGTGAAGAAGGAAAACTGCCTTCTGCACGGATGGCGTTTCTCGATGAAATCTTCAAGTCAAACTCTGCAATTCTGAACATTCTGCTGACGATCATCAACGAGCGAAAGTTCTACCAGGACGGAAAACCGGAGCCTGTCAATCTGCGAGTCCTCTTTGCGGCAACGAACGAAGTGCCGGAACAGGGAGAACTCGGAGCCCTGAAGGACCGCTTCGTTCTGAAGGCGATCAGTCGTTCGGTGCAGGACGATCATTTCACCGAGCTGATTGACGCGGGTATTCGCTCCGAAGTCTTCAAGAATCTGAATCAGAAGCCGTGGAAGGAAGGACTCGCGACGCTCGACGACATCCTGAAAGCAGGCCGGTATCTCACCTGCCAGTTTGGCCAGCAGGATGCTTCCGGTGAAGGCGGCGCGGATCGCAGACAGTTCTTCCCTGACGAGGTCTTTCGCGAATTTGAACGTCTCGTGAAGACTCTGGTGCGCGAAGATCGAATTTTCATCAGCGACCGTAAACTCGTGAAGCTCTACAAACTTCTTCGCGTCCGGTCATGGCTGTTCTCGGGCGGCACCATCAGCCTGGATGACCTGCGGCTGCTTTCGTATCTCGGCGAGACACACCAGGAAATGGATCTGCTGGCGGAGAAGATTCCGAACCTGCTTGGCTTCTGACATAACCTCTTCTGTTTGAAACTTCACAAAATAAGGCCCGCTTGTGACATCCGTCCAGCTTCGAGATTCTGACGCAGCCCGGCGTTACCTGACGCAGGGATTGTGGCTGCAGCGGCTGAGTCCGACCAACTCGGAAACGATCCGCGCGCCACTCCACTGCGCTCTTTGCCTCGCAGCAGCGGACCACAGCCTTCCTCCCACAGGTTTCATCGCGGACGTGATTCGACTTGTGATGAATGAACGATCGGTCGCTGGTGAACGCAGTCCGATCGTTAATGATCTTTCCCCGGAGAAAGTGCGAGCGTATGAAGACTACGTGCTGGGAAAACTCTACGCCGACGCTGCGTTCGAGCGGGCCAGTGTTGCCATCAGTCGATACCCGGCTGAAGATCGCATCAGGGCCATTGCCTGGATGATTGCCCGAATCTGCGAACGAACGGGCGTTCCCGGCGTGCTGCTCAGCCCGGCGGTCGCTCGCAATTTGAGCGGGCATTCGCCGGAGGAACTCGTGAAGCAGGGAACAGAATCCCTGCAGACTGAAGGGCTCACACCGTTGCTGAATCAGGGATACGATGAACTGATCAGCCGCATTCGTTCAACGGGCCAGGTTCTCTCACCGGAAGACATCTTCGAGCTGGAAAAAGGAACGGCTCTGATCGAGTTTGGACAGCGACTGGCCCTGCGACAGATTCTTCGAACCGCCGACGCAATCGGCTCGACGCTGCCGCGCCGCGTCCCGCGTGCCTCATCGCGTGCTCGCAATGTACCGACTCACATCCTTGAAGAGGATATGTACCCTGTCGGCGGCTTTACATCGATCTCCACGCGGGGAAGCATCGAAAGCCTGCTTCATTCCCAGCTGGCCTTCATGGAGAAAGACGAAGCGCAGCGACCGGACCTGTTTGAAATCAAGTTCATTCGATCCGAGCTGCTGTATTATTCCCGCGACGAGAATCAGTTTCTGAGGAGACGTCGGACGATTCAGTTTGTGCTGTTTCCTGATCTGACAGAATGCCGAATCAAGGATGATGCTTACCCATGCCAGCGATTGATCATGGGTCTGGGAATGCAGATTGCTTTGATTCGAAAACTGATCGAATGGCTCAGCCACGATGCACTCACGATTGAATTCCTCTTTGTGCGAGAGGGAGCGCAAACGCCCTTGCAGCAGGAGAAAGAACTGCTCGCGATGATCCTGGAAGAACAGATTCAAAATGGAACTGTAATGATCTCCGAAGTCATGGCCTCTGAAGTTGCAGGACTTGCCGAAGAACATGCGCGCCGAAGCACAACTCACAGTCTGATGTTTGCCTGGAAACCGCCTGAGCCTCGCAATTTCCAGCAGGCCATGCCCATTCAGATATCGCTCCGCCAGACCATTCCCGCCATCACCTTCCACGGCGTCAGCACACCACTCGCCTGCACCTCCTTCGAAGACCTCGCCGAGCACCTTGCGGCAGAACTGGTCTAGGCTCTTATCGTCCTTCGCCCCCACCGGGGGAGAAGGTGGCCGCAGGCCGGATGAGGGGGCCTCTGCGATTCTTCACCGATTGCGACAACCAGACGATGCTCGTCCGGCCTGGCCTATGGAATCGCAGAGCATCACTCGGAGAGTGATGGCTACGATGATGCGACTCGAACAGCACAGTCGTCACGGCTGATCGGATGGCTGTGGGGTCTCCATCGCCAGTAACTCAGCTTCATAGGTTGTTTGACCGTTACTTAGAATACCAGGCAGGAGATCTCCGAAGGCGTTCGCTTCCACTATCACGTGGCTTCGAAAGCCAGGAGTAAACAAAAGGTCGATGCCAAGGTACAGGCTGTCTGGAAAACAACCGGCTGCATGTCGGCACGACTCCATCGCGTCGTTCCAGCTTGCCTCGGGAATCTGCTGTCGCAGCGCTTCCAGATCGCCGCGAGCATTACCGAGATGAAGATTGGTCATCGGAGTCACACTGGTCCTCATCACCGTGTGACGAACCTCTCCGGCAATCACGACGACTCGCAGATCAAATGTCCGTCCGGCGAAACCTGCTTTGGGCACCCATCGTTCCACATGCAAACCGGATCGACCAAGCTCATTCACGATGGCGGCGATGGTTTCCCGGTCGTCATAACGCTGCACGCTCAACGAATTATAGAGCCGTGGACCATCCTCTGCTCGCACGATCTCAACACTTGTCCGGGCCACCCATCTCTGTCCGTTTCTCTGCAGGGCGATCACACCGGACGCTGAAGAACTGTGAGGAAGCTTCACGAAGACCCGATGAGCATCCGAGTCATCCATCAGCCTGACAAGCGATTCCCATGATTCCACAAATCCAAGGACTTCGGGAACGGAGACGCCACGACTTCGCAGCAGACTCTGACACTGCCGCTTGTCGAACATCACCATGATGTCATCCGGAAGATTCATCCAGCGACCGTGCAGGTCGACGTCATTCATCCGCTTCAGCTTCTGCAGGACATCGCAGAAACCAGCATACCAGAACTCCGTCTGTTCAATTCGACCATACTCACCGCTGAATCGAACACTGTCACCAGCAGATTGTGAAGACGCACCCCTCGCGATGAGCTGCTGTTCGACAGTTCTGTTTTCGCCCGGTGACTCAATGCGAATCACCGGCGAAGCGATCAGTATCGGCCATGACTGCTCTGGCGTGGAAAGCAGCTGTTCCCAGGGAACGACCTGAACCTGCCAACCCAGTCGACGCGCATCCTCAGAAAACAACGTCACGCGACGATTCTCCGGGTTGCCGACAATGCTGACGCTGCGCACTATTCGCCGACCGCCGGATAACGATGCACGGTCCCATCGCGACCAACCCAGCCTTCGCGCTGCCTGTCGAGAACAACTGGGCAAGGCATGGACTTCAGCTCTGCAACCTTCTTCGCGGACAACATATTCTCGCTCAGATCCAGTTTCTTCAGTGAAGCGAACTTTTCCTTCTGAGCCAACAGCTGGTTTGCACCTTCATCACTCATTGCCCCCATGGAAAAGTCCAGCACGTCCAGTTGGCGCAGGACCACCGAATCCGCAGCCAATGCCGGTAGCTGATCGGCATATTCACTGTTGCGGATCGCGAGAGTCTTCAGTTTCGGAAACAACACACGGTCAAAGAACGGACGGATATCAGCAATCGTCGAATCAGAACCGTAATCTTCGCTCCCGGTCCAGATTTCCAGGTGTTGCAATTCGGGAAGTTTCGCTTCCGCAATTTCGGCGATCACGCTTCTCCCGAGTCCACCCGTCTCCACGATCAGAGTTCGCAGCTGGTCATGCACAATGTTGCCAAATGTCAGTCCATTCGAACCCCGTACTCCCAGAGTTCGCAGGCGGGGAAACGCGGACAGGACCGGCGAGATGTCCGACTGCTGTATCCACGAGATTTCATTTTCTTCAGAGATGATGTCGCCAATAAACAGATCAGTCAGGCTCGGCAACTGGCGAGCCGCAGCAACCAGCGGTTCGATGACCGTGCTCATGGGTTCTTCGTACATCTCTTCGCCATATGCACCTGTCACCAGGGCCGTCACTTCGGCCGCCTGATCAGATGCGAGAAACTCCGCAAAGACATCACCAAAAGGAACACCCTCATTGTCCCACGTCCATGCAATGCGGTAACTCGAATCCGGATCGACATCCATTCCTGATGCGTACAGAACAACGGGCTTGCCCCCGAAGGAACTCATGTGTTCATAGCGACTCATTGGTGGGACTTTCTGTGGGGTTCGAAGGCGTGACGAACGAAGGACATCCTTTCCTGAGGACAAGGCGCTCGGTATCCTGTCATGTCACTCGCTCGCCTGCAACCTGGGAACAGCAATGACCGACGAAGCGGCCTTTATTGAAGAGATCCGAAGAACCCCGGATGACGTGACACCGCGTCTGATCTACGCGGATTTCCTGGAAGACCGCGGCGATCCGCGTGGCGAGTTTATTCGCGTTCAATGCGAACTGAGCGAAATGCCAGCCGGAACGCCGGGCCGCTCAGATCTCATGAACCGGGAACGCGAACTGCTCGAAACCTTCGGAGGTGAGTGGCTGCAACCGCTCAAGCAACTGGGAGTCAAAGGGCTCACGTTTCGCAGCTTCGAACGCGGACTTCTGGAGCACATCCGCATCAGCGCGGTTGATTACCTGCAGCACTGGAAAGAGCTGTTCGAACTCGTCCCGGCACTGGTAAGTCTGGAGCTTCGAAACCTCCGAGATCTGCATGACGATCAGTTTCACCAACTGAGTTTTCCGAATCGACTGGCGACTCTTGATGTCAGTTCCGGAAAGCTCACCGGGATGCAACTGCAGCGACTCACCGCAGCACTTTCGCGGCAGAGAACCTACAGTGACCACACTCGACGTCTCAGGTAACCCATTGAGCTCCGGACGCGTTGTCCGTGCTGCACATCCGCAAATTCGCAGGCTCAGGGCTGCCAACTGTTCAATCACCACCGGCGACTCACTGGCAGGCTGGTTCCAGCGAACCCCTCCGATATCAGGATCTGCGATTGACATGCTTCGTTTGTTACTGTCCCACGTCTCACCAGCCGAATAACCGAACTCGACCTTCGGGGAAACGCCCTTGGACCGCAGGGATACAACGCGCTGGCCGATCAGATCTGGCCTGAACTCCTTCACCTCGATGTTTCCTCCTGCGGGTTAACAGCTGTTGGAAGGCTGGCAAACAGTGAGCACTTTCCGCTGCTGAAGGGGCTGGTCGCGCGGAACAACCGATTGACGGATCTTGATCGGCTATCCCCTGAACAACAAAGTTTCCTCCCGCAGTTGTCGGTTCTGGATCTCCGTCCACATTCACTCCCGTAAAGCCTGGTGACGCGGTGGTGATGGTTCCTTCGACCGCTTGCCAGCATCCGTTGAGAGTGACAAATCCGAATCATGAATGCGGAAACTACTCCCTAGTCCGTCATGCCAGGCTCGTTTTTCCGGCGTGTTTCCAAATTGCAACACGCAGTGTGTCAGTTTGCGCACTCACGCTGTTTCCTCGGGGTCAATCTCCCTGCACACTGGAAAAAGCATCAATCTTGCTGAGATAACCTCAGGGGCCTTCTTTCAGGAATCTTCGCCGTGTGGAATCCGTTTCGTCGAGGCAATCAGGGGGGACGCCGCAATGGCGCTCACGTGACTTTTGCCGGATCGCGCATGGGACAGACCATTTCCCGAGCCGGCGTGTTTCTGAAGAAACAACTGTGGATCTGGCCGATCATTGCCGTATTTCTTCTTTCCACAATTGGGTACGGCGTCAGTTCCGCGATTCGCAACACGATCCGCGGTAACCTCAGCTCAAGCCTTCAGACACTGCTGGATGTGGAAACAGCAATGCTGGAGACCTGGTTCAAGGTCCAGGAATCGACCGCGGAGAGTGCTGCCAACGGTCTGCGTGTTCGCCAGACGGCCTATGAACTTCTGGGTGAAACGTCAGTCGATCAGACCACAGCCAAAGATGCTCAGACAACGCAGCGCACGACCGAAGAACTGCGAAGAACGCTGCTGCACGAACTGTCGCCGATGATGTCATCCCATCAGTACATCGGTTACTTCCTTGCCGACAAGAATCATCACATCGTCTCTTCGTCGTCTGCAGAACTGATTGGCCGGGAAGACATTCCGGAACTCGAATCGCTCCTGGCTCATACACTGGATGGCAATACCGCAGTCTGCCCGCCCTTCCTGAGCGTGGATGCCATCAAGGACCTTACAGGGCGAGTGCGAACGGGTGTTCCCAACATGTTCGTCGCAGCTCCGATTCGCGATGAGCGATTTCAGGTTGTGGGAGTCCTTGCATTTCAGTTCCGCCCCGAACTCAAGTTCACAGAAATCATGCAGCTCGGACGACTCGGAAAAACGGGCGAAACCTATGCGTTTGATCGCACTGGTCAGATGATTTCCAACAGTCGCTTCGACGAAGAACTGATCATGACGGGTCTGCTTCCGGACCGGCCTGATTCTCGTTCACTCCTGAATATTGACGTGCGTGATCCCGGCGTTGACCTCACCAGTGGCGAACGACCCTCGACCCGCCGCAAAGAACAGCCGTTGACCGAGATGGTGACGAAGGCCATCAGCGGCAACGATGGCATCAGTATGGAACCCTATCGCGATTATCGCGGAGTTGATGTTGTTGGCGCATGGAAGTGGCTGGAAAAGTATGACATGGGCATTGCGACGGAGGTCGACTACACAGAAGCGTTCCGCACGCTCACGATCATTCAGTGGATGTTCACCGGACTTTACACACTTCTGGGCGTGAGTTCTGTTGTCATCTTCATCTTTACTCTGATCGTTGCTCGCCTCGAACGCGATGCTCGTCGAGCAGCAGTGGAAGCGAAACAGCTGGGTCAGTACGAACTGGAAGATAAACTCGGCTCCGGCGGTATGGGCGTCGTCTACAAAGCTCATCATGCCATGCTGCGTCGGCCCACAGCCGTCAAGATGCTTGACGTCGACAAAGTGAACGAAGCAACGACGGCTCGATTCGAACGTGAAGTCCAGATCACCTGCCAGCTGAATCATCCGAACACGATCGCCATTTACGATTATGGCCGAACCCCTGAAGGCGTGTTCTATTACGCAATGGAGTACCTCGACGGGATCGACCTGCAGCATCTGGTGGAAAAGTACGGTCCACAGTCAGAAGCCAGAACCATTCGCATCCTGCTTCAGGTCTGCGGTTCGCTCTATGAAGCTCACTCGCGAGGGCTTGTGCATCGCGATATCAAGCCATCCAATATCATGCTGAACCGGCGAGGAAGTGAGCCGGATGTCGTGAAAGTCCTCGACTTCGGTCTCGTGAAAGCTGCCGATGACAACAAGGAAGCGGCCATGACTTCCGCGACGTCGCTCACCGGCACGCCGCTCTACATGTCACCCGAAGCAATTCAGTCGCCGCTGGCAGTTGATAATCGGTCGGACATCTATGCGGTCGGAGCAGTCGGCTACTTCCTGCTGACGGGGCAGCCGGTCTTCACGGCTTCCAACATCGTCGAACTGTGCCGCCTTCATGTTGACGCCGCGCCGACGCCGCCGTCACAGCGTTCCGGTCGAACAATCTCCGCCGAACTGGAAGACGTGATTCTTGCCTGCCTCGAGAAGAACCGGGCAAAGCGTCCGCAGACAGCGCGCGATCTGGCTCAAATGCTGGTTCGCTGCCCCGACGCGAGAAACTGGAACGCAGACGACGCTGATGCCTGGTGGAGCCGGCACGAACGAGGACTTCCGGCCAATCAGGTCAATGCCGTGTCCACTGGAACGTCACTGGTCGGCACGCGAACTCCGCAGCCAAATTCCTCAATGCCCAGCGCGGTGGAACTGCCTCCGGACAACACCGGATTCGCACAGACAATGATCTCGGGCGACTTCGAGTAATCACGGTGCATCAGATCGAATCACCCGAAACAATCCCGTGGTCCATATCAAGCGCTGGTGCCTGACTGCACGGCTTTCCGACAACGACCGCAGGAACGCCGGCGACGGTGCAGTGTGGAGCGACGTCCTTTAAGACCACGCTGCCGGCGCCTACCTTGGCACCTTCACCAATCTCGACGTTGCCCAGGATCTTCGCTCCAGCGCCGATCAACACGCCTCGACGCACTTTGGGATGACGATCTCCGGTCGCTTTGCCGGTTCCCCCCAAAGTAACCTCGTGGAGCAGCGACACTTCATCTTCAATGACGGCCGTTTCCCCAATCACGATGGATGTGGCATGGTCCATCAGGATTCCGCGACCGATCCTGGCTGCCGGATGAATGTCGACCCCGAAAACCTCCGAGATTCGATTCTGCAGATACAGGGCGACAAGTTCGCGTCCCTGTTTCCAGAGCCAGTTTGCAATGCGGTATCCAATCAGAGCATGGACGCCCTTCAGAAACAGCAGCGGTACCAGGCAGCACTTCACTGCCGGGTCACGCTCCTGAACCGCACGAATATCCGCACAGACGGCGTCCACAATCCCGCGATCCTGCACCATCGCTTCCAGAATGATCTCCCGGAGCTGCATGGCTGACAAAGTGCTGGAGGCCAGCTTTCCGGCCAAATGGTAACTGACCGCATCTTCCAGCCGTTCGTGGTTCAAAATGGTGGCGTGAAGAAAGCTGGCCAGCATGGGTTCGGAAGCGGCCCTTTGAGCAGCTCGCTCACGTATGGCACCCCACAGGCACTGATCCGATGACGAAATCTGGGTGGACATGGCAAAAACTAACGCTTTTTTACGGCCTGAACCCGGAACACTTTGAGCGGTTCCCGGATAAAGGTAGTCAATGACAATCTGGTCGACTTGACCAGAGAACAGTATCATGACACGTAAGGCATCGTGACGGTTTCGATGCTATTCTGTCGAGTGAAACTCCGAGGCGAGAAGATGAAAAAGTCCATTCTCCGTTCTGGTGCTTTGTTTCTGGCCGGTGCGTTTGCCATGGCCGCTGTCTACACCGTGGTTCCTCAGCGAACTGCTCAGGCTCCTGTAGCAAACGGCAATGACAAGTTCTCCATGGTGACGGTGCCTATTCTTGAGACATTCAATCAGGAAGCCGTGTTCGTTCTGAATAATCTGACCGGTGACCTGGTCGGTTCAGTGATCAACGAACAGACCGGCAAGTTCTCCCACCGGTATTTCCACAAGGTTGCCGCCGACTTCAACACAGGAAACACGCCCGAGCCTAAGTACGCGATCGTGACTGGCCCGGTCAACCTTCGAGGTTCAGGTGGTGTCCAGCCAGCGTATGGCGTCATCTATGTCGCAGAACTTTCCAGCGGAGCTGTGATCGCCTACGCGTTCAACCGCCCGACCAACCGTAACGCAGGTTCAACAATGGAGCTGGCGAAGCTCGACTTCTTCCAGTTTGCCGAATCCGTCGGCAAGTAGTTTCGCACCGGGCCATCTGCCGATCAGCCCTCAAAGATTCTCTGCCTCTTCCTCTGCCCGCCGTTGATCCAGATTTGATCCCGGCGGGCAGGGTCTTTTCGCTATTCACGTTCTGCAACGTGATCAGGACTCAGTCTCCCAGCAGACTGATCACACAAACGCCAACCAGCAGAGTCGCGATACAGATCGCTTTCTGTCGCCAGTTCTTTTCTCCGTAAATCAGCACACCCGCAACGAACGAAACAATCACGGACGTTCGTCGCAGCGGAGAGATCACAGCCATCAGAGCTCCTGGCTGCTCAATCGCGTAGAAGTACAGGAAGTCCGAGATCAGCAGCAGCATGGCAATGGCCGGAATCGACCACCGCCATTCAAATCGAGACTGCTTTCTCTGCCGCACATACCAGAGGGTGCTGATCGGGATCATCATGGGGACGAGGTAGATTGCAAACCATGCCTGCACAGTGGCCGTGCTGAAGTTTCGAGTCTGCAGCAGATACTTGTCATACAGAGAACTGCAGGCTCCCAGCAGAGTAGCCACCACCATCAGCCAGACCCAGCGGTCTCGGTGAAACCGGATGCCCTCTTTTCGCCCGACCAGCGAAAACGCGTACATCGACAGGATGATGATGATCACGCCAATCCACTGAGCAATCGTTGGGCGCTCGTTCAGGAACGCCACGGCAATCAGGATCGTTGCCACGGGACTGGACGCACGAATCGGCGATGCAATCGACATGGGCAGATGCTTGATCGCAAAGGACGCAAAGATCCAGGAACTTCCCGCGATCACTGACTTCGTCGCCAGCAGCAGATGCTGATCCCACGTCAGCGGCTCAATCGTCATCCACGCTGTCGGGGCACTCATGTTCAGAACACGCTGACTGATCACGGCCGGCAGATAGCAGACACACTGAGTCAGCACGTTGAAGAACAAGACCGGCGCAACGGCGTTATCCTTCAGAGAGACCTTCTTAGCGATCTCATAGAATCCCAGAAACAACGATGACAGAAGACTCAGCTGGTACCAGTCCATGACGCAGTGTTTACGGATCCAAATGATATCGCCATAAAAAATGCCGATGGAGAAACTCCATCGGCATCGTGAACGTCAGAGTGACACAGTCACACCTTACAGAACAGCCTTGATTCGCGTCAGGAATTCCCGATTCGTCGGGAATTTTTCCATCGTGCGAGTCAGCTGTTCCATCGCTTCGACAGGACTGAGGCTGATCAGGCTTCGACGCAGCATCGTAATGCCTTCCAGCATGTCCGGCGGAAGAATCTTCTCTTCACGTCGTGTTCCTGACCGAGTGATGTCGATTGATGGCCAGATGCGCCGATCAGCCAGGTCGCGGCTGAGCATCATTTCCATGTTGCCCGTGCCTTTGAATTCCTGGAAGATCGCTTCGTCCATCTTGCTGCCCGTATCAATCAGGGCGGTACCGCAGACAGTCAAAGAACCGCCTTCGTCAAACCGTCGAGCCTGTCCGAACAGCTTCTTCGGAATATCAAGCGCTCGAATGTCGAGACCACCCGTCGCTGTTCGTCCCGTATTGCTCCACTTGTTAAACGCGCGGGCAAGACGAGTAATACTGTCGAGCAGGATGAAGACGTCTTTGCCTTCTTCGGCCAGACGCTTTGCCCGTTCGATGATCAGCTGACTGATTCGAATGTGGCTTTCCACGTCGTTGTCGAGTGAAGAGGCAATGACTTCGCCCTGCACCAGCCGGCGCATTTCCGTCACTTCTTCAGGACGCTCGTCAATCAGCAGCACCATCAGATGAATTTCCGGATGGTTCACACTGACAGAATGAGCAATCTCCTGAAGCAGCATGGTCTTGCCGGTTCGCGGCGGAGCAACAAGCAGTGCTCGCTGTCCCTTTCCGATCGGACACAGCAGGTCCATCACTCGCATTGTGAGAGGCCGAGGACCCGTCTCAAGCCGGATCTGCTCGAACGGATTGATGGCCGTCAGCTGGTCGAAGTTCTTGATGTTCGCGTAATCTTCCGGAGTCAGTCCGTCGATTGTGTAAACCTCATGGAGCCGCGGACCCTGGTTGTGCGTGCCCTGCCCCACTTCGCCCTTGACCAGAACTCCTTCGCGAAGCCTGTACTTCTCAACGAGTGAGCTGGAAACAAACGGGTTCGAATCTTCTGCTGCGTAGTTTCGACGCGGATCACGGAGGAACCCGTAACCACGAGGATGCAGTTCCAGCACGCCTTCGAACGTCCCTTCAACCACCTCGGTCGATGGCTGAATCGTTCGAGATCGCCGCTGCATGCTGCCTCGATCGCGATCTCGGCCGCCACCACGCCCCATGCTCTGGCCACGAGGACCATTGTCACGACCGCGGCCTCGACCACGACCACGGCCGCCGCCACCACCGCCACCGCCAGGATTTCCATAACGACCACCGTCAGGCCGTCCGGTATCACGACGAGGACCTCCTTCGAACCGGTTCTGACCTTCAAACCGCGGAGCCTGTTCGCCACCGCGTTCTGGTCCACCGCGACGACGACGACGACGACGGCGACGCGGAGGACGATTATCGCCACCTTCGCCGTCTAAGTATCCGCCTTCTTCGCCGCCTTCATTGTCAGCGCCGAACAGCTGTTCGCTCCATTCGGTCAGATCGTCGCCTTCACCACCGCCAAAACGGCTGCCACGATCTTCGAATCCTGCTTCACCCCGGTCCGATGGTTCGCCACTGTCGCGACGAGGTCCCCGGTCACCGTAATCTCGTCGAGGCCCACGGCCGCGGTACTCACCACGTGGTGGTCGCTCTCCGGAATCTCCTCGGTCACCGCGCGGAGATCGATCCACAGAATCAGATCGTTCACCACGATCACTGCGTTCGCCGCGCGGAGCACGGTCACGATCTCCATCCGGCGATTCGCTCCGTTCACCTCGCGGTGCGCGATCTCCTCGCTCGTATCGTGAACCACGTTCTGAACGCTCGTCACCTTCAGGTCGGCTGCGTTCAAATGAATCGTCACCACGGTAGCGACCGCGACGCTCTGACGGTCGGGGAGCAGGCTCGTCGTCACCAAAGTCCAGATCGTCGGTGCTGAAGTAACGCATGCCCGTCTGAGACTCAACGTCCGCAATCTGACGTTCAAAGCGATTGGAGGTGCGATCCTGATCGCGCCCCCGATCGCCAGACGACGCGGAATCTTCAGTTCCTTCTGCAAACGGAAGTCGAGCTTCTCGGCGAGGACGACGGTCGGAAGTTCGGCCACGGCGAGGACGCTCGGTGCTGCGCTCTTCGGCGGCAGGAGCTTCTTCACGAGCCTCAGGAGCCCGAGATTCCGCGCGAGGCGCTGGTGGTTCAGGAGCCGGCTCCGCACTTCGACGACTGCGAGTGGCTCGAGCTGGACGAGGCGCTGGCTCATCGTTCTCCACGCCCGAACCAAAATCATCATCTGACTGGCTGGGTGCGCTTTCTACTGCCTCTTCTGATTCAGGCCTGCGACTTCGGCTGGACGGTCGACGACCAGTCGAGGGTGTGCGGGATGAGGAAGAAGATGACGATCGGCGACGAGGAGGGCGCTGGCTGGTTCCTTCAGAATCGGAACGGCTTGTCGGCATAAGATAAAGACCTGGCAGGACAAATTGTGGCGAGTCTGCAGCCCATACTACAGATCTCAGAAAAGGCCACTGCGGCATTCACAAACCAGCAGAAACAGGTTTGGCACCAAACACGCCGTTCGGCACAAGCAACCGCAAGAGGCACAAACAGATTGGAGAGGCATCTTCAAAAGACGCCGGAATCAACGTTCTGCAAACACAAAACGCCGGAACGTTCGCGGAAGATCCATCGTACGGCGATCGCCGTGGGCCCATTACCACCTCAGCCATTGCAAAGAATCTGCCTTGATCTCGTCACAAAGGAGATCCAAAACAAATCTCTGATTGCAGAAATCACCAAGGGATTTTCTGCAGCTCAAACGCTGATGAGGGGCGAAAAGCCTTCAAGTGCCAAAACTATCCGGGAAACACGTCTGCAGGCGGTCAGGAGACCAGGATCCGCCACACCGGAAAGCTCAGCAAGCGAAATGGAAACTTTGAGAAGTTCCACTGAGCATCACACAAAACCGGGTGATGTCCCTCGGGACATCACTAGTCAGTGCCGAAAGCAGACTGACTGAACCCTAGTATTAACGGATCGGATGTCTGTGTCAATTGAACTCTACGATTCAATCGAAAACATTTTCTGAGCAGATTGACCCGATTATTCCAGTTCTGATGGGCCACACCTCATCATTCCCGCGCACGCGGGAACCCTGCGATGCGATTCCAAACCGCGGATCGACGCGGACAAACGTGGATAGATCCGCCGCTGAAAATCATGGTGCCACCCTTACGGCACTTTCTCTGTGATTTGAGCCAGCTCGGCGTCCGCAGTCATGGTCCTCACTGAACATTCATCCCGGCCATTCGCAATCCAGTGGAGAACTGTACCGGTCACACAGGATGGGAAGAATCCTCTCATCCTCACGCGGATTTCGACCTCGCAAAGATTCACGCCGCAAGTCGCTCGTTTCTGCGCTTTCAGCCAGGCAGTCGCACTTTCTGCCGGACTCTGGTGTGACACCGCGTCGAAACAGACCGGCAGTGTCTTTCGAGCGACAGTCTGTGATGTCACTCGTTTCCTATTGTGAAGTGAAAGGTGCGTTCATGCGTTCCATTCTCAGCATGTCGATTCTCGCGGTTCTTGCTCTCTCTTCAGTGGCGGTCGCTGGTGACAACACCGTGCATGTTCTGCCAGCTTCAACCTCAGCAAAGTCTGCTCCTGTGCAGCAGGTTTCTCGCCGAGTTCAGATCTTCCAGCCAGCACGCCGTTCCGGCCAGACAGTGTTTGGTCGCGTCATGGAACTTGAGCGTCGTAAGAACGCATGGCTCCGACGCACGTTCCTCAACTAAGACTCGCTCACTGGTTTGCACGCTGATCTGCGGCGGTATGCTTCGAGTCTGTTCGCTGACCCGGCCAGTTCGCGGGCTCTCTCGAAACATGAGTTCGCAGCTTTGATGATGCAATCGGTTGCCGGCCACCCTGACCGGAATTGCCACAGGGATTTTCAGGACTGGTGTCCGGACTCCAGCCCGATGGTTCCTGCGTCGACTTTCGACTTCCTCTGCCGCGCGCAGGAGGCGATCGAGAGTTTCATGACACGTTCACTGAGCTGCCTCTCAGGATTCGGCGGTTCCCTCCCAGTTGCGGTCTGGTGCATTCTGGATCCCATCAGGCTGCATCCAGCTGAAAAGGGCACTTCCATCGGCTGACCGGAAGTCAGCACAGAGACCTTCGGTCAGGCAACAGTGTCTTCATCCAAATCCATCGAACGCGATGCACTCGAAATGAGGGCATCGCGTTCTTTGCGTTCTGCGTCACGCATTCGCTGCAACTCGACTGGCAGCAAGCTCACGCGATACTCGCACAAGCCCCGCTGCATCCAGTCCCAAATCTGCCAGCAGCTCTTCCCGATCGCCGTGTTCCACAAACTGATCCGGAATCGCGAGGATGCGGAAGCGTTCTGTATTCAGCTGCATTCGAGCCGCAGCTTCCAGCACAGCACTTCCAAAGCCACCCATCAGAGCATTCTCTTCGATCGTGATGAGGAATCCTGTTTCCGCTGCCTTCTTCACGACCTCTTCGTCCACTGGCTTCACGAATCGAGCATTGATCACGCCGACGCTCAGACCTTCAGCTCGCAACTGCTGTGCTGCTGATACCGCCTGAGCCAGCATGGTTCCGCACGCCAGAATGTTTCCGTCTGTTCCCCATGACAGGACTTCGGCTTTGCCCAGCTGAATCGGCTGAACGTCTCGCTCGACTCGCTCAATACGAGTCTTCGGGTAGCGAATCGAAACCGGCGACTTGCTTTGAAGAGCAAACTCCAGCATCGGCCGGATTTCAAGCTCATCCCCGGGCGCCGTCACGATCATGTTCGGGAAGATACGCATGTACGAATTGTCGAACACGCCGTGATGAGTCGGCCCGTCCGGTCCGCACAGCCCCGCACGGTCCATGCAGAACACCACCGGCAGGTTCTGAAGCGCGACCTCCTGAAAGATCTGGTCAAAGCTTCTCTGCAGAAACGTACTGTAAATGTCCACAATCGGCTTCATGCCGGATTTTGCCATCCCCCCGGCAAATGCCACCGCATGGCTCTCACAAATACCTGTGTCGAAGAACCGATCCGGGAACTCATCACGGATTCTCTCCAGCTTGTTCCCAGCACACATCGCCGCGGTCAGCACACAGACTCGCTCATCTTCTCCCATGCACGCATGAATCGCATCGGACATCAGTTCCGTGTAAGAAATCTCGGTAGACTTCTTCACAGGAACAATCTCGTTCTCAGAATCTCTCCGGAACGGGGAAGGCGTATGGAACTTCACCGGATCTTTGCACGCCGGCTCGAACCCATGACCCTTCTCGGTGAACACGTGCAGCAGCACCGGGCCTTTGACGTCCTTCACCATCTCCAGATACTGACGCAGACTGCGGATGTCGTGACCGTCCACAGGGCCGATGTAACGGAAGCCCATCTCTTCAAACAGCATGCCGCCATGCAAAAATGACTTCACGGCATCCTTGAAACTGCTCAGCATCTTCTCAGTGGATTCACCAAGCAGAGGCAGCTTGTTCAGCAGCCATGACACGTCCCGCTTGAGGCCGTTGTAAAACGGAGCGACACGTGCTTTGTCGAGATAACTGGCAAGCCCGCCCACTCGGGGACAGATGCCCATCTTGTTATCGTTCAGGATGACCAGCAGATCCTTCTTCAGACCTGCCGCATTGTTCATCGCCTCAAAGACGATCCCGGACGGCAATGCTCCGTCTCCAATGACCGCCACGGACTTTCGACCATCACGAAAGACGAGGTCATCGCCGGCCTTCATTCCCAGAACGGTCGACACGCTGCTGCCCGCATGTCCCGTGACAAACAGGTCGTACTCACTTTCAACAGGGTTCGGATACCCCATCAATCCGCCTCGACGGCGAATGGTTGAAAACTGTTCGAAGCGTCCCGTCACCAGCTTGTGAGGATAGATCTGATGGCCAGTGTCCCAGATCAGCCTGTCTTTGGTGAAATCAAAAGTCAGATGCAGCGCAATACACAGTTCAACGACGCCCAGATTGCTGGAAAAATGAGCCGCGCGGTCAGAAACGATCGTCAGCAGCGCCTCACGAATTTCGTCCGCAAGTCGCTTCAGATCGGCGTCGCTCATCCCCCGCATATCCTTCGGGGTCCGAACCTGTCGGAGCAGCTCAAATGACATTAGTGATCTCTTTCCACAATAAAGCGAGCCAGTTCCTGAAGGTGCTGACTGCTGTCTCCAAAGATCTGCACAGACTCACAGGCATCCTGAATCAGTGCCGCCGCCTTCTGACGGCTTGCTTCCATCCCCAGCAATGCCGGGTAGGTCAGTTTTCCCAGATCGATATCACGACCCGGCGTCTTGCCAAGCTTTGCCGCATCTCCCGTGACGTCCAGAAGATCATCGGCAATCTGAAAGGCCAGTCCTATACAGTGCCCATACTCTCGCAGTTTTTGTCGGCGTTCCGAACTCGCTCCCGCTGACACAGCTCCCATTTCCAGAGAAGCGGCTATCAGGGCTCCTGTCTTCATTCTATGAATCTGAGTCAGCTCTTCTACGCGTGTCTCCGAAGTTTGGTTGGACATGTTCCGGCAGGAATTCGAAACTTCTGCTCTGCCGTTCCCCGAAACTCCGGCGGTTTCTGCCGACGCCTTCGCAAGGAAGGATCCTCGTTCGGCTTCCAGGTCCAGAACCTGTCCGCCAACCATGCCGCGTCCACCCGCAGCCATCCCCAGAATTCGTACCAGCTCCGCCCGTCGACCGGAATCCAGGTCCGCGCCGGCAAGCGTTTCGAATGCCAGCGTCAAAAGGCAGTCGCCAGCGAGAATCGCGAGTGCCTCTCCGTAGACTTTGTGACTGGTCAGCCGGCCGCGCCGATAGTCGTCGTTGTCCATCGATGGCAGGTCGTCATGAATCAGCGAATACGTATGGATCATCTCAATGGCACAGGCGGCCGGCATCGCCTCCAGGCCACGGCCTCCACAGACTTCGCAGGCGAGCAGCACAAGGACCGGACGCAATCGCTTGCCGCCCGCCATCAGACTGTATTCGACAGCCGAGCGAAGACTTTCCGGCCACTCTGCTCGCCGCAGATTCTCCGCCAGAGCAGCTTCGACCTGTGCTCGCAGGGCGGCAAGATGCGAATGAAAGGCCTCGGCTGACATGGTAACGGAGGATTCAAACGAGTAACCAGAAACGCAATCGGCGACCCCATTGGTCGCCTTTCAGCCCACAGAATAACACTGGTCCACTCAGCCTCACAGGCTGCTGGTCAGGATTCGATGCCAAACTTCCTTTCCATCCGGTGTTTCCAATCTCCGATAACCAAAATCTTCGAGTTTTCGGAACACAGGGTGGGACAGATGCGGCAACAGGCGCAGAATCCCGCAGGATTTCTCACTTCGAGGAGCCAGCCATGCCCCGCGCCAATGGCCACAGCACTGCCCCGGCGGCCAGTGTGACTCCAGTGGCAATCAGGTCTTTGGGATCACGTGTCGCCATCAGAATTGCCGTCACCACGGATGCAAGCACAAAGAACGCGGATGCCGCAGCGGTCACCATGTTCATTCGAGCCCCTGACTGACCGTCCTTCTGAGGAAAGAAGAGTGTCGCAACAGTTAACGCCGATGACAGCGTCAGAATCGTGGCAAGGTATTTCACAAGCGATTGAATGGTGCCCATGTAAACCATCGCGCCGGCAATCGCAGTCTGCAACAAAACCGTCCGACTTGTACTGTGCTTTCCACTGCTGAACCATGCCGGGAACAACCCATCATCTGCCATCCGGGAAAACACACGCGGCCCGGTCATGACCATGCCCGCAACAGAAGTCATCGTTCCAAGACAAACAGCCACACGGATCAGAAGTTCCAGCTGACTTCCTCCCAGTGCCCTGGCAGCAACGGCTGCGACTTCTTCCTTCAATGCGGTTTCACTGGCCGGCGCAGCACTCACAAACACTGTGTTCAGGAGCAGATAGAAGACAGTGACCAGAGCTGTTCCCAGCCACAACGAACGCGGGACGTTCGTTTCCGGTTCTTTCACCTCTGACGAGATGTAAATCGCCGCATTGAATCCCGCAAAGCTCAGCGAGATCCACATCACCGAACTGGCGATCGCCAGCAGCAACGCGGTGCCTTCAAGCGGTGCAAACTCAGGAACAGGCTCCCAATGCCACGGATGAGTCCCGATCTTCAACCCAGCAACGCACAGAAACACTGTGAGCGCGAAAAGCTTGATCCCGACAATTGCGTTCTGAAGGATCGCAAATGGACGAACCAGAAAGCCATGCCCAAGCCCAAACACCACGATCACGAAAAGTGCTAGGGTCTTTTCCGGCAACCAGTCCGGCCGAGCATCGGACAGGGCATACTTTTCAAACGCCAGTGCCGATACCGCAATCGCACCACTGAACCCGGCTGTCAGTGAAACCCAGCCCGCGAGAAATCCGAAGAACGGATGTAATCGACGACTGAGATACAGATATTCGCCGCCTGACACCGGCAGCCGCTTCGCCAGTTCTCCATACGCCACAGCTCCACAGATGGCGATCACTCCTCCAATCAGCCACGCCAGCATCACTCTCTGCGGTGTTCCAACGGTGGCCAGAGTCCAGCCGGATGTCGTGAAGACACCCGTGCCAATCATGCTGGCAATCACGATGCACGTGAGAGTCGTCAGGCCAAATCGGGGAGGCTGCGACATGAGTTCTGTTCTCTGCAAATTCGTTCAATCAACAATTAACAAAAGCCCGGTCCTTCATCAGAACCGGGCTTTCTTCCAGAATCGCTGCACTTCGGCTCGGCAGGAGCCTTGCCCTTCCGTCTCAACAGGCCGCTGGTCCTTGCCTCGACGGGCTGCTAACCCTTTGTTTCGGCTGGTGCCGCTTCTGCCGGCTTGTCGCCTTCAGACTTCGCTGGTGCCTTGTCGTCCTTGTGATCGTCTTTATGCTCGTCCTTGTGCTCATCGCTGTGACCAGCTTCCCCATGAGCATGTTCATCATGAGAATGAGCATGCATTTCGCCGGCGAACTCCTTGCCATCAATCGTCACATGGAAGTGGCCGTCCAGTTGCTCTTCACCCTTGATGCTCTCCGGAATCTGTGACCCGGCCACCACATAGCGCGAAGCTGTGGCTTCCGTTTCGCCTTCCAGAGGTGACGCTTTGGATTCAAGAACAACTTCCTTGCCGTCAATCATCAACTCAAACGCAACGCCGGTCGCCGGCTTTGCAACACCGATTTCTGCTCCGTAGAAATACAGAGTCACGTCACGAGTTGCCTTGTCGAATACCAGTTCCGCATGATGTCCATGCGCATCGTCCAGCTCCAGCACATGTCCACCATGCTTGCCTTCGTGGCCGCCGTGGTCATGACCATGATCGTGGTCATGATCATGCGCATGCTCTTCCGCCAGCGGAGCCGTGGCGTAATCTTCATACTTGCCTTCTTCGCAACCGACGGTATAGGCCAGCAGCGCAAGGCCTGTCATCCATTTGACCGACTTCATATCAACATGTTCCTTTTGAATTTGACTCAGAGACTCGACGGGAGTTTATGCCATCGGTGGACACAATTCCAGGCGTTCCAGCGTACGAGGAATCGCCCTTCCCTGTTGACGAATTCCGGCACCGCTGACAAATTCCGCGTTTTCTCAGCCAGTTCAGCCGTCTTCCTGCTGTTTCAGTTCCCACACCGTGACCACCAGTCGAATCACGTAATAGGGAATTTCGCCGTTCAGATCTTCGAACAGCGGTTTCAGGCGTTCAGAACCCAGTCGCCCCAATGAGTCTTCCACACGATTCTGCTGCGCGACCGGAACCCAGGCCCCGATGTCCGTGATCCGTCGTCGCTGAATCCATGTAGTGAGATATTTCACGACGGTTTCCGCAGTCCGATCCAGCTGATCTGCAATCTCTTCGACCGGAATTCGCTGCTCAAAGTACTCCATGTACTCTTCCGGGATCGTCACTGTGGACTTTGGCTCGGGAAGTCGTGCCAAAGGCTGAGCCGCATCTCCGTCCAGATTCAATCCGATATTGGCCTGCAGTTTGTGCTGCTCACACCATTGCTGAATCGTAAACAGGACCACAGGACCAAACTCCTGCAGCTTCTTCACTCCGATCCCCTGAATCTGCTGCAGTCCCTGCCGCGTCGTCGGACGATGCGCCGCGAGTAATCGCAGAGTCCCGTCACCAAAGACGATGTACGGCGGCACATTCTTCTGGATCGCCAGTCGAGTCCTCATGCCGCGAAGTTCTTCGAACAGGTCGCGATCCACACCTTCCCATTTGTCGTCCGTCCCGGCCACCTTCTCGGTCGTGCGAGTTCGCAACAGCATCGGCTGTATCTGTCCCTTGAGCAACTGACGGCCGGAAGGCGTCACCTGCAGACAATTGTACTCCCCAACGGATCTCATGAAGCCCTGCGAAACCAGCTGATCGATCCAGCTTCGAATCTGAAGCTCGTTATCAGACTTCAGCAAACCCCAGGTGCTGAGCGAGTCATGACCGTTTTCGGAAATGCGTTTGTTCTTCGAGCCCTTCAGCACCTGAGCCGTATACGCCGCACCAAATCGCTCACCCTGGCGAATGACAGATGACAGAATCTTCTGAGCAATCACCAGAGGCTCTTCGACTGGCTGCATTTCCTTCAGACAAATGTCGCAGGCCCCGCAGTTCAGCGTTTCAAGCTTCTGCCCGAAATGTTCCACCAGCAGCTGATGGCGACAACGCATGCTTGTGCAGTACTGTCGCATGGATCGCAGTGACGTCTCGCCGGCCTCACGGACCGCGGCGTCTTCGACATCATTCATCAGGAAGTTCCAGATCTCTGCATCCGCCGGTGAATACAACAGCGTGCATTCTGCTTCCAGACCATCTCGCCCTGCCCGACCGCTCTCCTGCTGATAATGCTCGAGGGACTTTGGCATTTCTGCATGGATGACAAATCGAACGTTGCTTTTGTCGATGCCCATCCCAAACGCTACCGTCGCAACGATAATGTCCACCTTCTCTTCGATGAATGCGTCCTGGCTGCGATGACGATCATCATCCGAAAGTCCCGCATGGTACGGCAGCGTTCGGAAGCCCAGTTGATTCAGCGCCTGACTTGTGGCTTCCACATTCTTGCGACTGATGCAGTAGATAATTCCTGTTTCGCCCTTATGACGTTTCAGGATCTGCTGAATCTGTCCGATCCCGTCCGCCCGTCGTTCGACACGGTATACCAGGTTCGGACGATCGAAGGAGCCCACCAGAACTTCCGCGTTCTTCAGCCCAAGCTGCTGGACAATATCGCTGCGAACCTGCGGAGTCGCAGTGGCCGTGTATCCGTGAATCGAGACGCCAGGAAACACCTCACGGAGACTGCTGAGCTGTCGATACTCCGGCCGAAAGTCATGCCCCCACTGACTGATACAGTGCGCTTCATCGACCGCGATAAACGACACTTTCGACTGTGCCAGAAACTCGATCGTTTTGGGCTGAACCAGACGTTCCGGCGCAATGTACAGCAGCTTCAGCTCGCGACGACGAATGAGATCCGCCACTTCAATTTTTTCACGCTGGCTCTGCATGCTGTTAATGCAGGCCGCCCTGATGCCAACACTCTGCAGAGAATCCACCTGATCCTTCATCAGCGAAATCAGGGGCGAAACAATCAGCGCCAGGCCCTCGCGACAAATCGCAGGAACCTGATAGCAAAGTGACTTTCCTCCACCCGTCGGCAGCACCACAAGCGAATCCTGATCACTCATGACCAGAGACATCGCCTCACGCTGCAAAGGCCGGAAATCAGAATATCCCCAGTGCTTCTGCAACTGAGTACGGAGCTGCTGCGCGGACTCCGAATCAGCAGCGTTGCCGGTCATTGGCTCTGAGGAATTCATGGCGATCACGACAGAACAGGGAAGTAAAAACACTTACCACCAGGGAAGTATTATCATAACCTCCCCTGATTTGCTGTCGAGCCACGGACGGATCTGCAGACAGCGACCCGCACTTTACACGATTCACGGCTCAGAAGGACCTTCACCCCTTCGCTCTTCCGAATTCTGTCAATTAACAGACTGCTAAGGCATGGAGACAATCGAGCAGCTCAGACCACCTGCCGCGGGCACATACGACTGGCGAGCATAGTCCATGACCATTCGATCGGCATTGAATCGCCAGCCAAGCGTTCGGATGGCTCGCTTCATCCGAGCAATCCATTCCTGCGGCAGGTCGTCACGATCACGATCATAGAACACAGGTATCACCTGCTCAGTCAGCACTCGATATAGGTCTTCACCGTCGCGTGCATCCTGGATGTCCTGGTTGGCATGAGTTCGCCCGGTGCCGATCGCGAAACCATTCTTGCCGTCGTATGCCTCGGCCCACCATCCGTCCAGAATCGAACAGTTCAGGCCGCCATTCAACACCACTTTCTGGCCGCTGGTTCCGGACGCTTCCAATGGACGACGCGGATTGTTCAGCCACACGTCGACCCCCTGAACCAGATAACGCCCCATATCGATGGAGTAGTTCTCCAGAATCAGAACGCGGCCGCGGAATGGTTCCTGGCGAGTCAGTCGGAAGATCTGCTGAAGAATCTGCTTGCCGCGATCATCAGCAGGATGTGCCTTGCCCGCAAAGATGAACTGCAGAGGCCGATCAGAATCTGTGATCAGTCGAGCCAGAAAATCGAGGTCCTTCAGAATCAGCTCGGCTCGCTTGTACGGCGCAAATCGTCGTGCAAAGCCGATCGTCAGTGCCTGCGGGTCAAACAGATGTTCCATGTCGCGGATGACAGAGGCATCTTCGTTGCGGCGAATCGCCTGCTCCACAGCCTGACGGCGCGCATAGTTGATCAGCCGCATCTTCAGCGTCGAATGCACTTCCCACACTTCGCCTGGTGTCACGCTTTCAAACTGACTCCAGACATCGGCCTGACCACTGCGTTCATGCCAGCGTTCCGGCAACACTCGGTCATAAAGAACGCGCATCTGAGCAGCGAGCCAGGTAGGCACATGCACGCCGTTGGTGATGTGGCCAATCGGAACTTCTTCCACACTGCGCCACGGCCAGAGTCCTGCCCACATCTCACGACTGACAACGCCATGCAGGCTGGAAACACCGTTGGCGATCCGGCACAGCTTCAGAGCAAGCACGGTCATACAGAACATCTCGCCGCCGTTCTGCGGATCGACGCGGCCCAGCCCCATGATCCCATGCAGATTCAATCCAAGAGAATCGGCGAGCGGGCCCAGGTGATGTTCAATCTGCCCCTGATCAAACCGGTCGTGACCAGCAGGCACTGGCGTATGAGTCGTAAAGACGCAGCGAGACGCCGTGTCACGAAGCGCTCGATCAAATGGAAGCCCGTCTTCGTGCATGCGCTGGCGGATGACTTCCAGAGGAGCAAACGCGGAATGCCCTTCATTCATGTGAATGACGTTCGGCAGAATTCCCAGCGCCTTCAGGGCTCGCACACCACCGACGCCCAGCAGAAGCTCCTGACGAATACGAGTTCTGTGATCACCGCCGTACAACCGAGCGGTCAGGTGGCGATCTTCTTCATTGTTCTCCGGGATGTTCGTATCCAGAAGGTACAGCTGGATGCGCCCAACGGCCAGGTGAAGAACTCGCGCAAAGATGGAACCGGAACGTGTCTCGACGGAGACCACGATTCGACCGGAAGCATTTGTTGCTTCCTTCAGCGGAAGCAGATTTGGTTCAAGAGGCGGATAGGATTCTCGCTGCCAGCCGCTCGAATCAATCGCCTGCGTAAAATATCCCTCGTGGTAAAACAGACCGACACCGACCAGCGGCAATCCCAGGTCCGACGCGCTCTTCAGATGGTCGCCCGCAAGAACTCCCAGGCCGCCGGAATAAATTGGCAGCGATTCATGCAGCCCGAACTCGGCGGAAAAATATGCCACGGGCCCCTGCCCCAGAATCGCTGCATGGGTCGAACCCCATGTCTGTTTGCGTTCCAGATAATCCAGGAATCGTCGATACGCCCAGTGGATGCGTGTGTGCAGAACGGCTTCCCGAGCACGCTCTTCGAGCCGGTCCTGCGAAAATCCCGCAAGCAGTCGGACCGGGTTGTGATGGACCTCTTCCCATTTCTCCGGATCAATCAGCCGGAAAACTTCTGTGGCATCCGGATCCCAGCTCCACCAAAGATTTGAGGCAAGTCGAGTCAGCTTTTCGTGAATGGACAGCTGAGTCACTTTTCCGGTCATATCAGGCACTCGAATTCTGTCAGATGTGTCTTCGGTCACAGGCCAGGATCTGCGGCAATGCCCCGTATCGTCTCAACTGAACTGTGCTCCCGCCAGAGCAGCTCGTTCTCTCCGCTCAGCCGCGCGGTAAATATCGGTCTCCAGGAGCAGACACCGTCGAGCAAACCCGCTGTTTCGCGCAACAAAAAAGCCTGCCCTTTGGGGCAGGCGATCTGCTTGATACGCTGAATCAAATTCAACCCTCGGCGGACCGACGGGAATTCGAAACGTCTTTCCTAATCAGGACAGCTTCACATGCTTACGCTTCAGGCGTCGAGCCTTGGAGCTTGCCGGGCGAGCACCATGATTGGCCTTCTTGAGTTTTCGATTGGTCTTTGCCATCACTAAGTTCCTGAACCGATAAACGACAAAATGGAATTTCACAGGATGGCAGGCTGAACACCCGCCAACACCCTGACGCTGTCAAACTCGAAGGGGCGAAGGATAACGGCTCGTTCGGCAAGTGAAAACCCCCGACTTCGCACGAAGAAGCGAATTTCGCAGAACTGCAGTGGTTCTCGCCCCGCACACCGTCCCGTCGACTGGCAATTGCCGCCGAAACCGCAAAATCACTGTCCACGCATCGAACCGAGCCGCCGAAAGGCCTGCCAAAAAGAAAACGCCGCAGGGGATGCGGCGTTTTCTGGAATTCTGCTCTGTGGCCTGTGTTCTCAGGCGAGGTCGAATGATTCCGAATTGTCTTCGCTCAATTCGTCTTCCACAATCAGGTTTCCGACGCTGCCAGGACCGTGATCGTAGCAGTCATCTTCGTGCCAGAGTGGCAATCCAGCTGCATATCGAGCAGCCAGCATCATCACTTTCTCTTCTGATCCTGGCTTCGCCGCAGTCGGTGAAGATGGATCTACGCCCAAAGACTTCAGCTCTTCTTCAAATCCAGCGTCAAGATCGCTGAGAAATTCGTATCCTTCGATGTCAGAGAGAGACTCAAGTCCGGAATCTGCATCAGAGTAACGCGACGACATTCAGTGGCTCCAGTGGGGAACAAACCGGTTGCAATAAATGAGGGCATCCTTTTTCCTTCCCTGGAGTACACCGCTGCAACGACCGCGCACTGTTGTTGTCTTGGCCAATTGGCTCTTTTGACATTCGTATTCAGTGAGGGGTGAAGCTGCCAGAAACAGCGGCAGCAGCCGAATCCTTTCGGTGCCGGATTCTTGAGTCGGCGCACTGGAATGTCAACAAAAATTCATAGTCTCCCTAATCAATTCCCCTGATCCAGGCAGGCACCTTTTTTCAGTCTCAAACTAGTCCGGCGACACACTTCCCATTCCCCGGCAGATCCCCCATTTTGTGATTTTGCGTTTGCTTTGGAAGCTGAAACACGATGGCCACTTACAGCAACACCATCCGATTGCCCAAAACAAGCGATACCTGCATCGACCTCGTGCCCCGAACAATATCCAGCACAATTTCGTCACCAATCTTGTGCTGCGACAGTATCCGGCGCAAGTCTTCGTACGTGGTCACGCGCTCGCCGGCAATCGCGGTAATCTGATCGCCCAGGACGACTCGGTTGGCCATTCGACGACATCCCAGCAGCCCCACTGCGTCTGCCGGAGTCGCTGGCAGTACCTCCAGAATCACCAGGCCTCCGGTGAGCATCTGGACGGGAATTCCGTTTTCCCTGGCTGTTTCCGCATCCAGAATCGAAATCCCAATCGACGGAACCTGATCGTTCATTGCTTCCTGAAGGATCCGTTCAACCGCAGTGCGAACATCGTCGATCCCAACGGCGAATCCCAGCCCGGCCGATGCTCCACTGGTACTGACGATGGCGGTACAAACTCCAATCAGACGACCGGCACTGTCCAGCAGCGGGCCTCCGGAATTTCCTGGATTGATGGCCGCATCTGTCTGAATCATTCCGGCAAGAACACTGTTCCCATCCGTCCCAACGTTGCGATTCAGCCCGCCAATCACACCCGTGGACAATGTCCGATCAAAACCAAAAGGGTTTCCGATGGCCAGAACCTTCTGACCGACTTTCAAATCGTCAGATGCTCCCACCGTGATCGGCGCCAGCACAGACGGCTCGGCCTTGATCTTCAGCACCGCAACATCATGCTTCGACATCGCTCCAATGAACTCAGCATCGTAGGCCTGTCCATTCGGCAGCTGAACCTCCATCACCGCGCCGCGAAAAATATCCCGAACAACATGCAGGTTCGTGATGATGTGTCCCAGCTCGTCCCAGACAAAGCCCGTGCCGGAAGACACTTCGTGCTCGCTGATCTTGCCGTCAAAGTCCTGCTGATACCCTTTCGTTCGAATGTAAACGACCGAAGGCGACACTGCGTCAAACGCCTCAATCGTCGACTGCTCATCGGCTCCAAGTTCACCCCGAGCCGCCACGGTTCGCTGAGTGTAGTCGGGACGGTTGCGAAGGCTGTCCGTGACCGTCTTGAACAACAGCACGGCCACCAGCCCCATCAGGACAATCACCAGCCATCCGTTGGCCGCAGCGGCTGATTCACGTCGGCTGTTTGGATTTTCGGAAGATGAACTCATGCAATCCTCGCCACACTATGACCACTTCTGAGCACCATCATTGAACGGTCCTTTCAGACGCGATCATGAACTCCAGTACGTCGGTAAAGGACATCTCTTCGCCAGGACAGTTGCCACATTCTGGCAATTTTCCCGGCCAAAGAGAAAAAACATCGCAGCCAACTAGAATTCGTTTTTGCGATATGACAAATGTCTGACAAGCCCGGACCTTTGGAACCATCCCCATTCGACGCACAGTCCGTTCCGGAAGGGAGCACGGTTTGACTGCTGCCAGACTGCGTTTCCACTGAAAGCAGACAGCCAATGCCGATGCAGAATGATATCCGGACGGAACTTGAAGTCCTGTGCGGTTCGAAACTTCCCACCGAGTATTTGGCTCTCCTTGAGACTTACCCCCAGGTCCTTAGCTCGGCACTTCGCTCCGATGACGGCTCCCGGGACGATGGCACCGTGGCAGACGTGGAACTTTTGTCCAGCCCAGGGGACGTTCTGACGATCAACCAGGAAGTCCGAAACGGAATGATCTATGAACCCGATGGCACGGAGTTCTTCTGGCCCAGCCGGATGCTGGTCATTGGAGAAACCGGCGACGGTGATTATTACTGTCTGGATACCGAACGTGAAGTTGAAGGAGTGATCCAGTATCGTCATCGTCCCGTCGACTTCGTCCACCTCACAGAATCCCTCGACGACTTCGTCGAACTCCTCATCGAAGCCTTCGTCAACATCACCAACGAAGACCTCGAAGACTTCGATGAAGAGGAAGAAGACGAAGAAGAGTTCTGAACCCCGACCACTGAACACTGAAAACTGAAAACTGAACACTGAAAACTGAACACTGAAAACCGAAAACTGAAAACCTCCCCATGCAATCCCCTGCCAATATTCGAGTCCACAAGGACAGTCGTCTCCTCGAACTCAAATGGTCCGATTCGGACATTTCCATGCTGCCGTTCCGCACGGTTCGCCAGAACTGTCGTTGCGCTGTGTGCGTGGATGAGTTTACAGGCAAGCAGTTGCTGGATCCTGAGTCTGTTCCGAAGGATCTCGGGCTGCTTGAAGTTTCGCTCTGCGGAAATTACGCGTTGCGAGTTCGCTGGTCAGACAACCATGATTCCGGGCTGTTCACATGGAATCATCTGCGATCCATCTCAGAGCAGATTGCGAACAGCGCAGGATGATTTTGTCGCTGGTGTGTTCTTCGAAGGAAGCTGCCGATGATCGAAGTCGAAGTGAAGTTCGCTGTGCCGGAAGACATGAATCTTCGGGCGCTGCTGCAAACACGCTTCGGTCTCAACAGCGGCTCCTGCTGCGAAGAATCGGATGAGTACTTCCAGCATCCGTGTCGCGACTTCGATGTGACCGACGAAGCTTTAAGAATTCGACGCAGCGACCAGGCCATCACATTCACATGGAAGGGCCCGCGACTTGACCTGCTGACAAAGACTCGCGAAGAACGCGAGATCAGGTTTGAATCGGCAGAGGCGTCCGCACAGGAAGCAGGCCTTCGCGCCATCCTGCTGGCTCTGGGGTTTACATCGGCCGGCCGAGTCCACAAGCGGCGAGAACTCTTCAGCGTTCCCTGGCAGCAGCAAACCGTGACACTCAGCTTCGATCAGGTGACCGGGCTTCCGCCGTTTGTGGAGCTGGAAATCGTCTGCGAAGAATCAAAGCGGGCGGCAGCAACGTCAGCCTTACTTTCCCTGGCTTCGTCACTGGGCCTGAACCAGTCCGAGCGTCGCTCGTATCTCGAACTGGTCCTCGAAAAGGCCTGATCGCCATTCCGTGCCGGCGACTGGTTTACATCAGCCCACGGCGTGCCAGCTCAGCAACAACCTGCTGAACAATCACGGAGACTTCCGCGGGATTCGGCTGGCCTGCTCCTGAATCTCCGATCGGACAACCTCCGACCGGCTGGTCAGTAAAGCCATGTGCTGACAGCATGCACTGCAGCTCGCGACTCAATGTCCCCAGGTCTGTCTTCTGCTTGTCAGACAATGGCTGACGGCCCTGCCCCATTCGGAATCCGCGAAGACCAACAGCTGCGCGGAAGCCTTCAGGAAACTCCGCCGAGTAGATCATTGTGTCGAACAGCCGAATCAGGTCGTATTGAACTTTGCGCGCTTCATCAATCTTGTAGGCTGTCGTGAGATCGTACAGTTTGCGAGTCAGCTCAGGGACAACGCCGGAACTCGCATTCGTTCCACCGTCACAGCCCGCCAGCAGCATCGGCATCAGCGCGGCATCCCAGCCGGTCAGAAACGCAAACTCAGGTCGGTTCGGGCGAACCGCCTGAATCATGCGAATCATGTGAGGAATGTCGCCGGAGGAATCTTTGATCGCGACGATGCGCTCATACTCTTCAGACAATCGCTGAATGGTGGGCACATCAATCGGACTGGCGAACATGGGAATGTTGTACAGAGTCACATCAATCGGCGTGTTGCGACCAATCTCCGCGAAGTACGCGTAAACCGATGCGGGGCTCAGCTTGTAATAAAACGGGGCGACGATCGCGACCGCTCGAATGCCCAGTGACGCGTAATACTCACAGGCCCTGATTGTTTCCTTGACGTTCGCTTCTGCGGCCCCGGCCAAAATGGGAACTCGACCACGAACCTGATCTGCCAGGATCGCTACGATCCGACGACGCTCTTCGGGAGTAAACCGAGTAAACTCGCCGGTCGATCCGTTTGGATACAGACCATGCACGCCTCGGTCGATCAGCCAGTCGGCATAGCGTCGCAGTTCCGCTTCATTGATGCCGCCGTCTGCCGTGTACGGAACCAGGTTCGGAGTGAAAATTCCCTGCAGCTTGGAGGCGGTCATGTCAAAATATTCCGGTGGGGAGGGGGACGCAGCCGACGGACTCGCTTCTGAATGTCGGTCGCGGCCCGTTTGTGGGTTGAGAAAAGCCGTGGGGAGATGGTCCGGAACGGACAGGTCGTGGGTCAAGGATCAAATTTGAGTCTTTTCCGGTCACCTGCGTATGAGAAACCCAGTTTTGGACATTCTCTCCGATCTCAAATCTCAAATTTCAAATTTGAAATCTCAAGTCCGAACACCGAACACCGAACACCGAACACCGAACACCGAACACCGAACACCGAACACCGAACACCGAAAACCGAAAACCTACTCCCCACCCAACCCAATCAAAAACTCCGCCCCGCCGGAAACAGGAGTCTGATGGAACAGCAGCCCCTGGTGCATCCGGACAATCTGCCATGCAAGGCTCAGGCCAAACCCCAGTCCGCGCCCTGCGGAACGGCCGGAGAAGTACGGCGAAAATAAGTGCCTTCGGATCAGATCATTTTGCAGACCTGGCCCGTCGTCCCGGATGACAATTTCAACGACCTGATCAACGTCGCTGCGAACTTCGACTTCCACATTCCCCGGAACATTCTTTGATGCGATTGCCTGAATGCTGTTGCGAATCAGCTGCGAGACAGCATTCGAGATTTGCGAACGGTCCGCCTTCAACAGCACTCGTTCATCCTGAGCAGACAAATGAAGTTCGACACGATTGTCTTCTGCGGTCTGGCTCAGCGCGCCCATCAGCTCCTGTAGCGCGGGGATCAGCGGAAAGGAAACTCGCTGTGGTACTGGCGGCCTGGCGAACAGCATGGAGTTGCCAATCATGTCGCGAATTCGCCACGCCTGTGCTCCGATGGTCTCCAGTGCCTGACGACGTTCGAGCGACGTGTCCGACTTCATCAGCAACTGCGCCTGACCAATGATGCTGGCCAGAGGATTGTTGATCTCATGTCCCGCCCCTGCCGCATACTCCGCCATCGCTTCAAGCAGTGACACTTCCGGGAACAGTAACGCCCGATCCACACTGCGGCCAAGAAGCTGCCGCGCAACTGACTGCAGAAGTTCGCCACCTGGACCTTGCGCGTGAGTTGTCGAGGAGGAGGGCTGAATGAGAAGAACCGCACCCAGATCCTGCCACGGAAAGAGCTGAACGGTGAGTCCGCTGAAAATTCCCAGCCCGGACACTATTTCGAGAATGGACTGACGATTCAGAATATTCCCAAACGACCGTTCGACAGTCGTCTGAGAAACCACGACACCGCCGTGGCCAGCCGAACGACCAGACTCAACCAGCAGAGTCCCCTCGGTATGAACCGTCACCAGCGCCGCGGCAACGACCGACGGCTGACTGCAGCAATGCTGAACGCAGGTCCGGGTCGCTTCGCTCCATGGCAGCCCCGCCGTCAGCCCGCGCAGGAGTGACGCAGAATGATCAGGTTCCAGCAACCCTCCGTTTGCGGACATCACGACCTCCGTAAACGAACAACGGTCGCCCGAAAGCGACCGTTGTGAAATCTCAATTTCTGCCCTGCATCGAGCAACTAAGCTTCGACCTGCTCAATATCGAGCAGACGGCAAATGTTGTCGATCAGCGCTTCGACTTCGAACGGCTTCTGCAGGAAGTGGTTGGCTCCCGCAGCCTTCAGTTCCTGAATCTTGTCCTGTTCGACCATCCCGCTGATGCAGATGATTCGAACATCGTCCAGAGCCGAATCGCTGCGAACGCGCTGGCAAACTTCCTTGCCGTTAATGTCGGGCAGCATCACGTCGAGCACGATGATGTCAGGATGATATTCCTTCACCATCATTCCGGCATCGAAACCATTGTTGGCGATGCGGACTTCGAATCGACCATCAGCCTCCAGAGCATCCGTGATCAGTTCCACCAGCTCCACGTCGTCGTCGACGATCAGAGCTTTCCGTTTGCCGCTTTCGAGTGCATCGGTCGGAATGCCGTTTTCCTTCATGAATTTGTACAGGACATCCCGCGGGATTCGACGGAAGCGAGACCCCGGAACTCGGAACCCCTTCAGCTGTCCCGAGTCAAAGCAGCGGATGATGGTCTGCTGGCTGACCTTGCAGATCTTGGCGGCTTCGCCAGTCGTGAACACTGTTTTCATGAGCACAATCCGTTTGGGGAAAAAGCGATGAGCTGCGGAGAGCAGCATCCCATCGTCCGACCGTCCGTCGGACGCCATCCCTGACGCTTCATCACCGGAAAAAAGTCGCTGTGGCGATCCTTTGGCCCAGTGTGATTCGCCCTGAAACACTGCGAGTACCATTTTTGTGGCATCCAGTGAGCCCGCAAAGTCCCCGAAGTCACTTCGAGTTGCAGCAGTTTCCCTGGTTCTGCCAATCCTCAACTCGACCGATTGTATCCATTCGCAAAAGACGGTCAACGGCAGTTTTATTGCGCAGATTGCCTGTTTTTACGTGCAAATTCGAGCATCAAATGAGGGCAGGAAATCTGGGCAACAGATTTTCTGAAAAAACACCCTGCCCTCAGCCCGCTTCTCGCCAAACCCTCGCAAACAGCCACTGCAGACCGATTGCCCTCAATCGCTCCAAACACCCTTTCCTCCAGCAACTTGTCTGAAGGAAAGGTCCGTCGAGCACCACCCAAACCGCAGCCTCCAGCCTCCAGCCCCAAGAACCAAGAACCTAATCCAAATTCCCTTCCAGCTTCTCCACGATGTCGTTCAGCGATTCGCGAATCTTCTCTCGCACAGATTCCGGCTGCTTCTCCAGAGCTTTCAAAAGCTTGGGGCTCAAGGCGCGACTGAGTTTGTCCAGCATCGAAGATGCTCGCTTCCAAAACTGCTCAGGAGTCAGTTCCTGCTTTTCAGCGCCCGGTTCCTGTTCGCGAACCTTGGGAGCAGGTGAACCAGCGTCAGACCGGAACGGAGCATAAGACGCATCGCCGGCATCACGAGCCACAGCGTCCATTGTCGCCGTGGCCGGACGAGCCCCCGCAGCCATCATGCCAGCTCGATCCCCCATTCCGCTCGGTGTGTACTGTGACGGATCAACAACGCGAGACAGCGGAACGGCACTCGTGTCCATTCCACCCAGAGGCGCTGCCCATTCTGAGTAGCCTTCTGACGACTCCGCAAAAAGATCTTCACCCCGCTGAGCTCGTCGCCAGGCTCGCATTTCGGCGACCGTGGCTTCGGCATCCTGAGCCCACGCGAGACAGTCTTCTGCATCGTCCCAGTTCAGAGCCACATAGAAAAACGACCATTTTAGAGCCTTGTACTTCTTGTGGAGATCGCCGAACGCTTCCCAGACTCGCCGACGCTGGAAAATCTGGTCGCCGCTGAGACCGACCATCTGACCAAAATCAGCATCCGTACGTCCTCGGGCGTATTTCTGTGTCCACTTGGAAGCACATTCACCCACAACCCAGTTGCACTGGCTGACGGCATCTCGAGCAACCTGGATCAGTACTTCTTCGGATTCAGCCACGGTGGTCGTTCCTCTGCAATTCGATTGAACAAGCGTCTTCTATGTCCCCTCGGCGACCATCCCCGGCTCGCCGCAATTTCCACGATTTCCATCCTACGCACGACGAAAGGCCGCTTCTACCGGACTGCCAGCGAACCCTCAGGAATCCCGGATGTCTTTAGATTGCCTGGTTTCCCTGGTCAAAATCCTCAGAGTTTTTCCAAAACCCCGAACCGGGAGTCTGGCTTGGCGGCGATGTGGTTTTGTAGCGGAAGGGCGCAAGCCCTCCGGTGAGTCTGCGTCACGAGTTCACCAGAAAGCCTGCATCCTGACTCGGAACCCATCAATTCCAGGAACACCCGACGCTTCTGCGAAACTCGCCTCTTCCCAGGGTCACTCAGTCACGGAGATTCTCAGACCAGATTTTCACCGGAAATGGGCTCCAGCGGCATAGACCGTCTGCCGATAGATTCGGTATAAAATTCCGAGGCGACAGGGCCAGCAAATTCTGCCCAGTTTCCCTGAATCAACTTCTGGGGCGGTAGCCAAGTGGCTAAGGCAACGGATTGCAAATCCGTCACGCGAGGGTTCGACTCCCTCTCGCCCCTCTCAAAAACACCGGGTTTTCTGAAAAGAAGACCCGGTGTTTTTTGTTGCGCTGAACCGGAACTTCTGCAACGACAAAGCGTCTCAGATCGATTCCAATTCTGTGGTGTCTGGCCTGTTCGGTCGCCTGGACACAGGTATTGGCACCGATAATATTCAAAAGTTCTGGAAACTGCAGAGAATTCGCCGTGTATTGCGACTCTCAGTTCGAGACGATGCAATCGTACCTGGGACGCTTCGTGCTTTCGCAAATAGGCTGTAGTGGGGGAATCGGACGGTGTCGACGGTTTCAGAACATTCGCAGACCTATGCTGACCCGGATGAGTTCATTCAGTTTCAGGTCGATCAGGCTCGCAATCGCATCAAGTCCACCGACCTGATGACGGCCGGAGTTCTGACTGGCCTGCTGCTGATCGGCTACGTCCTGACGTTTACTCTGCTGGACCATTGGGTTGTTGCCGGGGGCTTTCGACCGGTCACTCGAGCCGTCATGCTGGCTGTGGTGCTCACACTCTGCGCCGGGATTGCGATCCGCTTTATCGTGATGCCATGGTTTCGCCGCATTCATCCTCTGTACGCCGCGCGGATGCTGGACAAATCCTCGGAGGGACTCGAAGGCAGTCTGCTGACTCTTGTCGATCTCAAGGCGGCCGGCTATCCGTCTGACACAGCCATTCACAAGACTCTGGAAAAGCGAGCCGCGCTGAAGCTCGCCGAAGTGCATATCGATGAAGTGATCGACAGACGCTGGCTCATTCGCATGGGAACGGCCCTGTTCATCCTGACTCTGCTGACTTGTCTCTATGCGGTGATCAGCCCGAAGTCGATGAGTCTTCTCAGGCCATTGACGCTTTCACAGACTCAGGTGGCTACTCGAACGGTTCTGGATGATATTCGACCAGGTGATGTCACGATTCCCGCCGGGACGCACGTGGAATTCCAGGTCGACCTTTCCGGCGTCGTCCCCGAACAGGTCCAGATCCTCTACACGACCGCAGACAAAAAGTTTGTGGACGAAGTCCTGACGATGCAGGCGACAGAAGACGACCATCGCTACAAGGTCCTGATGACCGGTGAAGGTGGTCGAGGCGTGCGGCAGGATCTGACCTATCGAGTCATCGCGGGTGATGCGTATTCGCAGGACTTCACCATTCGAGTGGAGCAGCCGCCGTCTGCCCGAGTGACTGAAGTGCAGTACAAGTATCCGCAGTACATGAAGCTGCCGGACCGAACCGATACTTCCGGGGCGATCGAGGGCTGGGAAGACACTGTTGTCACAATCAAAGCAGAAAGCAACGTACCGCTGAAATCGGCAGTGATCGAATTGTCCGACGATGCCAGCTTCAAGGTGAAAGGCGAACAGGTTCAGGTCGACGTTAACGGGACGACACTCACAGCGACAATGAAACTGGAAGATCGTTCCGACGGAACCTTTCCGAAGTTCTATCGGATTCAGGTCACCGATGAAAAAGACAATCATGACCCGGAACCAGCCGCGTACCCGATGGAAATTCGTCGCGACCAGGCTCCCATCGTTCGTTTGCTGGACCCGTCACGTGACCTGGAAGTACCGGTAAATGCCATCGTGCCGCTGCTCGTGGAAGTCGAAGATCCCGACTTCCTGCTGCGCAATGTCACTCTAAACTATTCCGTCAATGGACAACCTCGTCAGCCCGGTGAAGTGCTGCTGGACACCACGGAAACGGGTGAGACGAAGAAGTGGACGGGGACCTGGGATTTTCGGCTGGAACTTCTGAAGCTGAATGTGGGTGATGTGGTCACGTATCACATTCAGGCGAGAGACAACCGTCCGCCTCTGGGCAATCTGGGACGCGGCAGCGAACTGAACCTGATCATCAAGCCTCCTGTTTCTGAAGAAGAGGTTCAGCAGCAGCTGGCTCAGGATCGTGAACTACAGCAACAGCAACTGAAGGACCGCCAGAACAAGGAACAGAATGGCGAAGCGTCCGAACAGCCGCAGCCAGGTGAAGGAACGGAAAATCCACAAAACGGCGATGCAAATCCGCAGGACGGGAACAACGCCTCTGAAGGGACTCAGGAAAGTACGGAACCGGCAAAAGAAGGCGACACCGGAAACTCCAATGGCAACTCCGGAAATCCTCAGAAGTCCAACGGCCAGGCCGGCGAACAAAAGAACGGCAAGACAAACGACCAGCGCGCCAACGGCGAAGAGAAGTCCGGGAATTCGACTGCTGATCCAAAGCAGAATCCAAACGCCAGTCCCGACGGGAAGCCTGCAGGTTCAGGCAAATCGAAGAAAGCAGGCGACGACGAAGCGATGCAGCGCTTGCTGGATTCGATGAAAGAGAAACCTCAAAGCGAAGAAAATGGTGATTCCAATTCCTCGCAGGAGGAAGCGAAAGAAAGCGACGACACGAAGAACGGTGAGAACAAGAACGGCGATGGCAACGCTGACGACACAAAGAACGGTGAGAACAAGAACGGTGATGGCAACGCTGACGACACCAAGAACGGCGAGAACAAGAACGGCGATGGCAAAGCCGACGACACCAAGAACGGTGAGAACAAGAACGGTGATGGCAACGCTAACGACACCAAGAACGGTGAGAGCAAAAACGGCGATGGCAACACGGACGACATGAAGAACGGTGAGAACAAGAACGGTGATGGCAACACGGACGACACCAAGAACGGCGAGAACAAGAACGGTAACTCCGGAGAGAACAAAGCAGGAGATGGCAAGAAACAGTCGTCGAACGAGGATGGAACGGACGGCAAGCAGTCATCAACCGACAATAAGTCCGGCATGAATTCCAGCGCCGGGGCAAAGGCCGATCGCAACAAGACCGGAAAGCAATCGTCGTCCGACGGTCAGGGCAGCGAAAAAGAATCATCCAATTCCGACAACCCCAAAAAGGGTGGTGACTCAAAGAGCGGTGACTCAAAGAGTGGCGACTCAAAGAGTGGCGACTCAAAGGGCAGTGACTCAAAGGGCAGTGACTCAAAGGGTGGCGACTCAAAGGGTGGTGACTCAAAGGGTGGCGACTCAAAGGATGGTGACTCAAAGGGCAGTGACTCAAAGGGTGGCGACTCAAAGGGTGGTGACTCTAAGGGTGGTGACTCTAAGGGTGGTGACTCTAAGGGTGGTGACTCTAAGGGTGGTGACTCTAAGGGTGGTGACTCTAAGGGTGGTGACTCAAAGGGCAGTGACTCAAAGGGCAGTGACTCAAAGGGCAGTGACTCAAAGGGTGGTGACTCAAAGGGTGGCGACTCAAAGGGTGGCGACTCAAAGAGCGGTGACTCAAAGAGCGGTGACTCAAAGGGCGGCGACTCAAAGGGCGGCGACTCAAAGAGCGGTGACTCAAAGGGTGGCGACTCAAAGGGTGGCGACTCAAAGGGTGGCGACTCAAAGGGTGGCGACTCAAAGGGTGGCGACTCAAAGGGTGGCGACTCAAAGGGTGGCGACTCAAAGGGCGGTGACTCAAAGGGCGGTGACTCAAAGGGTGGCGACTCAAAGAGCGGTGACTCAAAGAACGGTGAGCCGAAGGGAGAACCCAAAGAAGGTGACGACAAGGGTGGCGGTGAACCGAAGGGCGGTCAGGAAAAGAGCAGTCCTGGTGGTAAGTCCGGCGGCAAGCCGAAGAGCAACTCTTCCGGTCGTCGGCAGCCTAACGGGCGTCACGCTGATGGGCCTGGTAACAATGATATTGAGTCAAAGGGTGCGGAAGATGCGCCGATGACCGATGGAGATGAATCGGGCAATGCTGATCCTGCCGAAGGTGAAAACCCTCAAGACCCTGAAAAAGGTTCTGATGAACAGGAGATGGATGCTCCCAAGCCAACCGATGAACAGGTGGAGCAGTCTGCAAAGGCGGCTGGTCTGGCATTGCGCCGCCTCCAGAAGGAACTGGAACGCGGCGAAGTCGATCAGAAACTGCTCGATGAACTCGGCTGGACTCAGGACGAGCTTCAGCAGTTTGTCGACCGTATGCAGAAGCAGCTCGATGAACGCAAGCTGAACGAACAGCAGCAGAAGGAAAAGGACCTGTCACAGAAGAGCTTCGAAGAGATGCTGCGAAGCCTGGACCTGGAATCCAGCGGATCATCCCGCGAAGGAAAGACCGACCGAGATCGGGACCGGCAGGATACGACCAACCGGCAGTCAACGCCTCCGGCTCGCTACAAGCAAATGCTGGAAGCCTACCAGCGTTCGCTATCGAAGCCTGCGGGAAACAAGGGCAAGTAGTCCACCAACACTCTCTTCGAGCAGAGAATCAGGAATGGCAATGACCGGACGGCGATCGTACTTCGTCTTCGGCTTCGCCGCTGCCATCGCTGGCCTCGTTGCCTCAGTGATGATGTTTGTTCCAGGAACGTCCGAAAGCGATACTCTGCCCGCTCAGAAGCCTGGAACAAGTCCGACGCAGACGGCTTCACAGGCAGCCTTTGTCGGCAGCCAGACCTGTCGACAATGTCATGGCGACCAACACCAATCCTATCTCCTGACAGCTCACAGTCGAGCGTTGACCGAAGTTAATCCGACACTTGAACCGGCAGATGGTCAATTCTCCCATGCAGCATCCGGAAGAACGTACTCCGTGTTCCGCCGCAACGATCAGCTATGGCATTCCGAAGCGTCACTGACCACTGAAGCACCTGCGATTGCACGTTCAGCTGCCGAACCTGAACCAGTCCCTTACCACACGGAGTTTCCTCTCAGGTTCCTGGTGGGTTCCGGTCGCCACAGCCGTTCCTACCTGGTGGAACGTGACGGATTTCTGATGGAGTCGCCCGTCACGTGGTACACATCAACCGGCAAGTGGGCCATGTCGCCGGGTTATGACCGAGCCGATCATCAGGGCTTCGAACGTCCGATCGACATGGGATGCCTCATTTGTCATTCAGGCCAGATTGAACCTGTTGATCAGTCCTTCAGCCGTCTGCAGATCATCGAAGAATCGATTGGCTGTGAACGCTGCCACGGCCCAGGGTCCGAACATTCTGCAAAACACAGGAAGCCCGAAGCGAGCGTGCCAACAGTCACGCTGTCAGGAGCCCCGGACCCTACCATCGTGAATCCGTCGCGTCTGTCTCGTGATCGCCAGGAATCGCTCTGCGCTCAGTGTCACCTGCGAGGTGAAGCGACCGTCTTTCACAAGGGAATGACAGCCTCCGACTTCCGCCCGGGACAGCTTCTGTCCGAAACTCGCATCGATTATCTGCTGTCAAGCGGCAGTGGTTCGATGAAAGTCGTGGGCCACATGGATCAGATGCATGCCAGCGCCTGCTGGCAGAAATCAGACTCGCTCACCTGCGCAACATGCCATGACAGTCACGCTTCGACTCTGCCGTCGCTGGCGGCGGGCGATTACCGACAGTCCTGCCTTCAGTGCCACAAGGAACAAGCGTGCTCTGCTCCTGTGGAGAAACGGCAGTCAACGTCAGTGCCGGACAACTGTGTTGTGTGTCATATGCCACAGGTGCCCACCGACATTCCACACATCGCCTTTACTCACCACCGCATCGGCCGACACAACGCGACTGAACCACAGAAGAACTCCGAGCCAGAATCGACCGCAGCAAACGCTCAACTGGTCCCGTTCTCCGACGTCACGGCGCTGTCAGAGAAAGAACGTCTGCGAAGTATGGCACTGGCCTGTGTTGAATTTGCCTATCGGGCAGAGACAAAGGAACTCAGCCAGCACTTTCGCGAAGAGGCAAAGCAGCGTCTGATGAAACTGGTTCGCGAAGCCCCGGAGGATGGTGACCTCTCTTCGGCACTGGCACGCATGGCATGGGAAGAATCCGATCTTCGGGCAGCAAAATCTCTGGCCGAGCGAGCCTGTCGGGACACCACAATGTCCGTCAGCAGCCGCATGAATGCACTGTTTGTCGCCGGCGACTGTCTTGTGCAGGAACGGCAATTTGATGCCGCGATTTCTTATCTGAGCGAGCTGACAAGGAAGCGTCACCATTCCGAAGACTGGCTCCTGCTGGGGCTCGCCCAGTTTCAGTCCGGCAAACAGAACGAAGGTCTGGCTTCGGCTGAACGAGCACTAACCATCCAGCCGTTCAGACCGGAGCTGCATGAGACACTCGCCAAAATGTACGCAGCCGCCGGTAGCCAGGAGGAATCTCGCCGGCACATGGAAGCATTCAAAGCATACTCAAAATAACTAGCGGAAGGGCGCAAGCCCTCCGGTTACGGCAGCTCCGTTGCTCCCACGTCGTTCCACCCACTAAGTCGTGTACTCAGAATTCAAACGCACATACTCAGCCGTCAGGTCCGAAGTCCAGAACCGCACAGACTCAGCACCGGAACAGGGGCCACCGGAGACGGAAAGGACAAGGTGCACTTCTCGTTTTGACTTCAGCTCCTTCGACAAAGCACTGGCATCAAAAGGAACGGGAGTCCCCGCACGATACACTTCAACACCATTGATCGTCAGAGAAACGAACGCGGTATCGAAATCGACTTCAGCGTAACCGGCAGCCGATACGATGCGTCCCCAGTTTGGATCTCCTCCGGTAATCGCAGTCTTCACAAGCGCACTGTCGGCGATTTCTTTGGCCATTCGGAAGGCAGCGTCACGAGTCGCAAGGCCAGTCACGTCAATCGTGATGAAATGGTCGGCCCCTTCTGCATCCCGAATAATGTCTGTCGCAAGCTTCTGGCAGACCTGCTGAATTGCATCTCGCACCTTCTCCACGTCTGCGGTGTTCAGAGTCACGCCTGACGCACCATTTGCAAGTAACAGGACGGTGTCACTGGTGCTCATATGACCGTCGACGCTGATGCAGTTAAACGTTCTATCCACACCAAACCGCAGAGCCTGCTGACACTGCTCGGGTGTCAGCGCAGCATCGGTCATCACAACCGCAAGCATGGTCGCCATGTTCGGAGCAATCATCGCGGCACCTTTGCAGACACCCGCGACGCGAACGGAGCCACCTCCGACGGCGACATCCAGAGAGGTCAGCTTTGGAAACGTGTCCGTCGTCATCATCGCTGTCGCAGCATCCAGCAAGTGCTGATCAGTGCTGCCGAGCAATACGGCGCCGCCTGGAATCCCCTTCAGAATCACGGGCATCGGCAGCTGAACACCAATTACTCCGGTGGAACACACCATCACCGCTTCCGGCGCACAGCCAAGTTCCTGAGCAACCGCAGCGGTCATGGTGCGAGCGTTGGCGATGCCCTGTTCGCCCGTGGCCGCGTTGGAATTTCCTGAATTGATCACAACCGCGCGCGCCTGAGCGGAAGGAACCCTTTCCCGCGACAGAATGACAGGAGCACCACACACCTTGTTGGTCGTGAAAACTCCCGCGGCACTTGCGGGAAAATCAGAAACAAACAGTGACAGGTCCGGCTTGCCACTGGCCTTGATTCCACATGTTGAACCGGACGAACGAAAACCTCGGGGAAGCGACACCTGAGACATTATCTTCCTTCAACAGGCGTTCCGGCGGACCGCCCGAAAATCGCAAAGACCAGACAGAACGGCAATGCCGCTCGAACAAAATCAAAAGACGCTGCTAACCTTCCGCAACAGCCATCATCTTCTGAAGACCAACTTTTGCAACTGTCAGCGGATCCTGTGCCCACAGGTCTTCCCGGAACAGCTCCAGCGACAGCCAGCGGTCGTAACCCGTTGCGGACAGGTGATCGCAATAGGCTCTCAGATCAATCGCACCGTCACCCGGCAGAACGCGATCCGAATCCTGCTGCTGATTCGCCGGAGGAGACGCTGGCGCATCATTGAAGTGTGACATCGCAATCTGGCTGGCATTCAACTTCCGAAGTGACGCCATCGGACCACCACCTCGCCAGCAATGAAACGGATCCACGACTACCGTTGCCTCGGGATGCCCCGAACGCGTGATAATGTCGATGGCATCGTCAATCGTGTTGATGTCCTCCACAAAACCGAGATACTCAAAGGCGGGCCGAACACCAAACTGCTTTCCAAGTTCCAGCAGCTCAAAGTAATGCCGTGCTCCCAGTTCACGATCGGCCTGCCCCGGTGGCGGACCGGCAATCGCAAACATCGCTCCGACCGCAGCGGACTGCTCCAGCCGACGCTTCACTTCGTCCAGCGCTTTTGTGTGTTCGATTCCGGCTGGCTGAAACCAGCCAGCAAGGTAGATCGTGGTCGGAACCTGCAGCCCGGCGTCATCCACCGCGCTGCGAATCTCCTTCAGAGTCCCGCCTGACTGCAGATGCCGGTCGATGTGATCATGCCACAACTCAATCGCACCATAACCCGCCTGCTTCGCAACAGAGATCTGCTGCAGAATCGGTGTGGTCATGATCGTGCTGGCATTCAGACAATAACGGAAGCGTGGCATGGTCAGGTCCTGCGTTTTGTGGTCCGGGCGGAACCGACGCAGAGTATGACTCTACAGCCCCGGAGGCCAGTCACCGTCCGGCTTTTCGTATCCCGGCGGATCGTCAGGAGCCGCTGGTGGTGCCGGCGGAGGATTCTTCATTCGCTGCTGAAACTGCTGAAATGAATGCTGCAGTGATTCGAGCAGCCGTTTGGCGTTTGCTGTCGCCATAAAGACCCGCGCAGAAACGGCGGAGCGAGGAAAGAACGTGGTGATGAAGTCAAAGGAAAACTCGGTCGGAGAATGCCCGATCATGACGGCGTTCGCATACGTCCCCGACTGCACATCCTCACTCAGCTTGAGAGTCTCATACAGCTCTTCCGCAGACTGTCGCTGCTGAGGCTGTCCGTTGTTCGGGATGACCGGCATATGGACCGGGCCAAAGCGATCCTCATAACGATGAATATTGTCCTGCAAGGCTCCTATAAACTGTCCCACAACATACGGCGGAAGCACCACGCGCGAAACAACCTGCTGAGGCTGCTGCATCCGCAACAGGAAGTCCACGATGAATTCATGCTGGCCCTGCAGCACAACAGCACCGGTCGTGAACACTCCCCGCGCAACGTGCTGCGGCACCAGAGCAGCCACCTGAGAATGGCGAATCTCCTGGCTGTGCGGACCATCGTCGTTGGGGACTGGCTGTGATGGCTGATCAGACATACGGCGCAACACGATTCGTTAAGGGAGGCTGCGAACTGGAAACAGCAGAGCTTTGTCCTGCTGCGTCACGATTCACACGACAATGCGAAGAGGCTTAGCATCCAGTGGACGCCAAGCCTCTGTCAAATCATCATTTGCGAATATCGCCCAGTGAGTCCGCCAAAGCCAGTCACGAGACAGATCGTGCGATCCGCTTCCCGCCAGAGCCTGGAAGGCTTCACTGAGCACTGACCCTGATTATGGGTTCGGTGGCAGCTTGACTCGCTTGCGTACGTCCGTTTCCAGAACGCCGAAGGCCTGCTCATGACGCTGCAGAGCCATCGACAGTGCACTCCACAGACGCTTGGCTGTGTAGTGGTTCAGGATGAGTCGGTGAGTGACTTTCACTTCCACCTTGCCTGTTGCGTACGGTGTTGGATTCAGTCCCAGGTCCAGAATCAGTTCTTCCGGAGTGCTGGAAACTCGGCAAAAATTCGCATAGCCAGCATTGGCGTTTGCATCAGATACCACAACTTCCTGAACCTGTTGTGCTTCCTGGCCTTCCGGGGTCGCTTCGCTCACGTTCACATTCTCCGATTCTGGGACCTGTAAGAAATTTCAAATCTGGTTCCGACGAACGATGTTTTGACCAATCCGGGAACTGATCAATACTCACCGTCCTGATGGGCAGGCTTATATCAACGAGACCCAGGGACGGCAACGTCCTGCGAAGACGTTCCGCCATGGTAATCCCAACATCTCTCCCGCGGGTGGAAATCCAGGTGATCTGGGTGATTCAAGCACCCGCAAGGAGCCTGTTTAGGGCCAGATTCAGACACCTTCTTCTCGACATTCCAACTCACAAAGTTCGGCAATTCCTGCCGAATCAGACGTGTTTCCGCCAAATTCGGTGGCGGCAAAAGCGTCGTCGGGGCCTCGCATCCGGAATGCTTCCAATCTGTGCCGTTTCCGACGTTCCGTGAACTCTACCCACGTTGACAGTGTCAGACCCTTGCCCAATAATTCCAAATCGGATGAGTCTTTGTCGCGCGTCATTTCACGCGGTCTGATCCAGGATTATTGGATGGCGGCTGGTTCGGTCTGGCTTATGCCCAACCTCCGCATTGCTCATAGAGGAAACTGTCATGGCTGGTAACCTTCACGAGTTCACTGACGCAAACTTCTCTTCAGATGTGCTGCAGGCGGACTGCCCCGTTCTTGTCGACTTCTGGGCTCCGTGGTGTGGTCCATGCCGAATGCTGATGCCAACCATCGAACAGCTTTCCGGCGAATATGCGGGCAAAGTGAAGATTGGCAAAATGAACACCGACGACAATTATCAGACGGCCGCGGGTTACGGAATCACCAGCATTCCAACCGTCATGCTGTTCAAGAACGGACAAATGGTCGACAAGGTTGTTGGTGCTCCTCCAAAACAGCACTTTGTCAACATGCTTGATAAAGTGCTGGGCTAAGAGAACGTCGCCATGGGGCTGAGAAGAACAAACAGCCCCACAACTGGCAGACAGCAAACGCGTCCATGAACGGATTCATGACGCAGGTCAGTACTGATTTCCAAACCACGGGTCCGTCCCTGTTTGGGAAATGGGAAAGGAGTCCCCAGGATGACGAACAACTCTGCACAGGATCTGACGATGTCAGGTGCCAGCGGCAGTGTTGCGTCGTCAGGTGCCCCGGCGGCTGCCCTGCCCCCTCAGCCGGCTCCCTTTGCCGGTCTGGGTGAAGAGTCCGATGCTCTTCGCATTCTGCTCCAGGCGTCCGCCGCCGCAGAATCGCTCCAGCAGCGCTTTGCAGAACTCAATCAGAGACGTGCTGAACTTCTGGCTGACCAGCAGCAGCTGGAAGCGGAACGTCGTGCGTTCGAACAGCGTGCTCAGGAATTCGCCACCGAAGTCGCTCGTGCCCGCACCGAGCAGCGTGAACTCTCCGCCGACCTGGAACAGCGCCTGACCCGAGTCGCTCAGCAGGAAGAACTTCTGCAGCGTCAGTCGGCTGAACTGCGATCTGCACAACGAGCACTCGCGGAGGAACGCGTTCTGCTCAAGCAGTCCGTTCGCTCAGAACTTGACGAAGAACGACTCAAGATTGGTCAGGAACGAGCCGTTGTCGAAGCCGAACGCGAACGACTGCGTCAGCAGGGCGAACGTGACCGGGCTGATCACGCGGATCGACTGCGGCTTCTGGATGAAGAGCTTCGGTCCGAACGCCTGCGTCTGGCCGAACGTGCTCGCCAGGAGATTGCTCAGGAACTGGTCGGTGTCGCTCGCCAAAAAGAAGAACTCCAGCACGCCTACGAAGCTCAGGTCAGCGAACTAAAACAACAGGCGGAAGATCTGCAGCTGCAGCGAGAACAGTTCGGCCAGCACGTTGAGGCTGAACAGACCCGGTTGCGTGAAGAAGTCGAAAAGAAGCGACAGGCTCTGCTGACAGAACAGAATAATCTCCAGCGCCGCTATCGTTTCCAGTTCGAACATCTGACGCGGGCAAAAGACGATCTTGAAGCGGAACTCCGTGAATTCCGAAGAGAACAGCAGCTGTTCCGCAGCGAACGACTGAAGTTCATCGAACTTCACCGACTGCGATTCCGACAGCTCGAACGCGTTCGGACTCTGCTGTCGGAACGTGAAGAGTCCATTGATCGCGAAACACGAATCGTCGACCGATCCCGAAACGCAGCTCTCTCCGACCTCCAGCGCCAGCAGCGCCGCAGTGAAGAAGAACGCGACGCGATCCTGCGCGATATCGAAAGTCGGCAGCGACGCCTTCGTCAGCAGGAAAGCTCGCTCGCGGAACTTGCAGCTCGCCTTGATGAACGATCACAGCGGCTGAATCGCATGCGTGCGGAACTTGACCAGACTCAGGCCGAAATCCTGGAACATCGCCTGGTCATCGAAGAAGCTCGCACCGGACTCATTCGCGATGCCGTGAATCCGGAACTCGCACGAGCACGCCTGGAACAGGCTCGCAATGACGTTCAGTCCTACTTCGATCGCCTGCGTCAGCAGGTCCATGCAGATCGCGACAAAGTTGAATCGGCAGCAGCCGATCTGACAGAACGCCAGCAGCAGTTCCGCAAGGATCGATCCGAACTGGAACAGTGGTTCGCAGAACGCGAAGCAGAACTGAATGAACGCACGGTCGATACGGTCGTCAGCGACCAGCAGAATGCCATCGCAGAACTGCAGTCCCGGCTGGAACAGGTTCAGCAGCGCTGGCAGCATGACCGCATCGAAGCGGAACGAACCATTCGCGAACTGCTGGAACAGCTGACCGTGCGAGAATCCAGCACGATCGATCAGCCGCCCGCCCGCGAAGCCGCCTGACCTATTGTAGAGCGACTGTCTTGGCAGAACGACTGTCCTCAGTCGCTCCCTTTCACCCCTGGTAGAACGACTGTCCTCAGTCGTTTCATAACAGACGAGATCAGGCGACAGCGCGAAAGCGACTGAGGACAGTCGCTCGACACTGGCGGACAATTGCTCGACACGTTACTCCGCTTTCGCCGGCACGATTCGAACAGTCCTGTCACCCATCAGAACCAGAATCGGCTCTTCAACCGACAGGAACACACTCCACTTGCCGCCATCCTTCTTCGCGAGTTCAAAGTACTGTTCAGAGAACTGTTTCACGGTCGTGATCTCAACTTCTTTCAGCTTTCCGTCCTGAAGCAGCGCCGCATCCTGCCATTCTTCGTTCTTCCAGTAGAATGTTCGATCGCCGATCTTGCGAACCGTCGAACGCGGTGCTTCACCAGGTCCCAGTCCGGCCATGCCCGACGTTCCGCCGCTGCCTTTGCCGACTTGTCCGCCCGGAGCTGGTCCACCAGGAGCTGGCAGGGAACTCACTGCATTTACGCCTCGTCCGCCACCGGCAGGGGCACTGCCAAACAGATTTTCCAGTTCTTCACTCGCCTGCTGTGGTGCCGAAGACGCTCGTTCGGCATTCTTCAAGTTCTGCTTGAACTCGCGCTGAACAAAGCCGCCGGCTCCGGAGGCCATGCCGAGTCCACTTGCAAGCCGATCTGTAGCTTCATCCATCGTCAGTCGGCCATCCTGCAAAGAACGAGTCTCGTCCGCGAGGAACGACGTATACGGCGTCATGATGCCATACTTGAGTGACAGCGCAACAAGCTCATCGACCAGCTCCTTGTTCTGTCCATTCAGGTCCAGTTCATCGATAATCTGACCGATGCGTCGAGTCGCCCAGAGCTGAGCGACAAATGCATTGCGGCGCGTCTCCTGAGCATTGCCAAATTTCGCCTCCTGAATCAGCCGTCGTGCCTGATCGTTGACGGTTCCTTCCAGCGTGACTCGCACGTCTCCGGTGTCGCGATAACGTCCGGTGATGATCAGCTGCTCGCCAAAGAAGAGGTCCGACAGAGTCTCAGGAATCTGACGATTGACCAAATTCTCTGACGCCTTTCCGTTCGACTCGAACACCATTTTGATGTCCGTCATCGCCGGCATACTGATCTGCTGAAACATCGTCGTGACTGGCTGTTCGATGTTCTCATTCGGCTTAACGTACGTCGTTCGGCCTCGATGATTCTTTGCCAGACGATCCAGCAGGCGACTGTTGACGTCATGCCCAACACCGAAGTTGAACATTCGCACATTGCGCCGAGCTGCTTTCTCCGCGTTCTTTGTGATCGCCGGCTCAGAAACTTCTCCGACCGTCGGCAGCCCGTCAGTCATGAACAGCACGTACGTCGGACGACTCTCATCTTTCAATTGAGCCATCGCTTCCGTCAGTGCACCATTGATGTTCGTACCGCCACCGGGAAACATGTTGTCGACGTAGTCCAGAGCAGCTTTCTTTGCATCGGCAGTACCGGCTTCCAGCTCAGGCCGAAAGGTCTTCACTTCACTGCCGAACGCAACGATGTTGAACGTATCGTTTTCGCCAATCGAATTCAGCATGTACTTCAGCGCAGACTTTGTCTGGTCCATCTTTTCGCCGGCCATACTGCCGGATCGGTCAACGACAAACAGCAGCGTCCGACCGATGATCGGCTTTTGATTGTCATTGCTTCCCGGAGACGCCAGCAAAAGAAAGTACCCCTGCTCTTCGTCTTCCGGCTTGTAGCTGACGACGCTGATTCCGACATCCTGTTCCTTCGTTCCAAACAGAATGCGCACGTCCTGCGATCTCGTGACGTCCTTCAGCTCCAGATGGCCGCGGGCTGTCTTTTCATCATTGCGAGTGAATGACAGATCATGAGTCGCGCTGTAGACATTGCCCAGCGCGATGGTGGATTCGATACTCACGTCAATCTTGAGCTGGTCCACTTTAACGTTGTGAGTACACGCGGGGCCCGCCGGTAACGTCAGATCCACCAGACCGTTGACACTGTTCAGAAGCTGGACATACTGAATTTCAACGCGGCGAGTTTCCCCGGGAGGAATCGGAAAGACACTCGTTCGAAATAACCCGCGATCCATAAACTCCAGGAGAGCCGGATCCTTTCGCTGACGGACAATTTCTTCATACGCCCGGCGAGCTTCTTCTTTGGATTTCAATTCGCCCTTCAGTTCCTTGCCGTCAACAATCAATGTCAAACCATTGATGGCCGCATCAGGTGGCAGCGGAAACAGAAACTGCGTTTCCAGAACGCGCGACGAAACATTCTGAAAGGTCTGAGCCACCTGTACAGTGGCCACCTGGTCGCGAACTTCTGCATGAACCTCGACGCTCTTGACCTGAAACTCCGGGCCGCCTGGCGGGCGAGGCATCGGATTGTGAATCAACGGAATCTGCGCCTGCCCGGTGGAGGAGACAAGCAACATCAGAGCCGCAAGGTACACCAGACGACGTGCCATCACCGAATTTCCTTGAAGCAGACCGTTCGCAGCGTAGTGCGTATCCGGACGAAACTCGCCCGATCAATCCTCAATTAGCGGAAGGGCGCCAGCCCTCCGGTCTCTAAAAAACCGGAAAGTCTCTAAAGCACCCCACGATGTGAACCGTGCCACACCGGACACAGAATCTCCGCGCAATGACTTCACAAGTCCAACCGTCAACCGCTATCAGGATTCAGAGTCTTCCGCAGCGTCGAAAGTTCCCACAATTTTCGCCAATTTACGATCGCGACAGATCAAGCACTCGGCCAGAAACAGTGACCGTGCGGTCTCCCAGAGCAACATTCAGCGGAAACTCTCCTCGAGACTTTCCAAATGCATGTAGGATTGCACGGATCGCGACGACCGACACAAGCAGCTCGTCGAGCTCTGCAGGAAACAGGTTTCCCTTTGTCATTCGAATCACTTTGGGCCACGCTTCCGGCCCCGGTACCGGCCAGCCAAACTGCTCCGCGGCCGATACATCCTTCGGTGACTGTAGTTGCTTGCTGTCCAGAGTATACGTGATCCCGGTCATCAGAGACGTCTGATCATCCGGATCATATGCGACTCCTGAGAGCATCGAGCGAACGGCATTCAGGCTGGCGAACAGAGTCAAGCCAATCTCTTGACCGTTCTGACCCATCGTCACGACATACCATTCCTGCGGACTGATCTCGGAGCACTTCAGTTCCAGCACCAGCTCCGGACGAATGCGAGAAAAAACTCGAGACCGATAGAACTCTGCAGAAGCGACAAAAAGCTCCTCCATCAGCTGCGGAGTGACTCCCTCCGCGTCGATCATCGGCGTTTCCACAACAGCATGCCCCCTTCCTGGACGTGGCATTTCAGCCATTGCGGTCGTCAGGATGAGACACGGACCGACGACCACATCAACACCCAGTTCTGCAGCAATGTCCCGGATCGGAATGCGAAGGTTCGGCTGACGCACTTCAATCACACTGGGGCGCCCAGGTTCTCCGCCCATCGGAGCAAGGATGGCCTGAGCGAACAGGGAACGAAACGTCTCCTCATCAGGCATCTTCATGTCGACACGAGTGGCCCGAATAGGTGCACCCTCATGACTGGCGATCATCAGGACCCATGGCTGAATGAACTCTCCGTTCGGACCGGGAATCCAGTCATTCAGCTGCTGCCAGTCGACTTCCCAGGTCGTATCAACAGGGACAGGCAAATCAGCAATCACGTCGGAGTCCCATGCATATTCCCGAAGGCCGAATCCCTGCTCAATCATCATCCGTACGGCTTCCGGCGGCTCCGCCACAACGGTCGCCTTGATGTCGCACCGAGCAAGTGAGTCGGTCAGTTCCTGAGCAAGTTCGGCGTCCATAAACTGGATCGTTTTTGGCCGCACCGGCTCTCCGTCTTCAGGTTCAACGCAGGCAATCAGGATCGACCGAAGTGCCAGCTGCGGCGCGAGATCGCGGTCCACATTCTCCATGCAAATCGGCTTGTCCTGTTCTCCGACCTTCACAAGACAGAGTAGCAGTTCGTTCTCGCCAATCGCCTTGCTCGCCCCCTGAACTTTGTGCAAATGGCAGTACCAGACCTGGCGTGACTTTCGCAGCTCAAGAGCTTCTTCGAACAGTTCTTCGATCTCTTCTTCGAGATCATCCTGAGTCAGCTCTGGAAGAATCTCCTGGTGGATCTCTTTCAGCCAGTTGAGCGCGCCGGGAGTGGATCGCCACAACGTTCGGAACATTCGCGAGTATTCTTCAGCTTCACGCGGACTGCCTTCATCGGTCTCATCCCACGGATCAACGTCCGGTTCCTCATTACCCAGCAGGAACGGTGCAAGGTGCGGGTTGGAACGCAACTGTTCCACAACGATCTCGTGCAGTTCCGGTGATGGTCCGGTCTTTGCCAGCCTCAGCACCGCCAAGGTCATGTGAACGAACGGCGAGTCATCTGCCTGACGCCAGTCGTCGGCAAGGTCTTCGGCTTCTTCGACCTGATTCTGTCGACAGTACGTCTCCAGCAGAATCCTATGAGCACCACGAAAATCGTCTGGGTCTTTAAGCAGCAGCTCTTTCAGTCGGCTGATCGATTCTTCGATCTCGTCAACGAAGAGCAGATCATTCGCAAGAGCAAACAGTGCATCCAGATAAGCATCTGTCTTCTTGCCGGGCGCCAAAGCGACGTCTGACCTCGCGAATTTTGGATTGGCCGCCTCGGCCGCCTGCACCGTTCGCCTCCAGATCTCTATACGCTTGTCAGTATCGTCTTCCATGGCAGCAAGTTCCGCGAGCAGCTCAAATTGCTTCGGAGACTTCTGAAACTTGCTCTCCAGCGACTTCTTCTTCTTCGCGGTCTTCCTGTCATCGTCACCGCGCGCATTGAAGATGGTCTCACCCACCAGATTCATGAGACTCTGCATGGCCTCGGGATTCTCTTCAGCCATCTTGCGAATCATCTGCTCGAAACCACCAACATCCATACCGTCGCCAATGGTGTCATCGGCCTTTTTCTTATTCTTCTTTGCCACTGTCAGCCCCAAAGTTTTGAAATACGTTTTCGAATCTCTGTTGTGTCGCCCTGAACCAATCCGCCCGGACCTCGACCACTATGGCCACCAATGCCATGCGAAACAATCTGCATTTCTTTCTGGATGGCCGATGTCAGGAAGCGAGTGATCTTGCTGAGTGAATGCTGATCGCTCTTGTGGCGATTGTGAAAGTAATATCTCTCCGGACGAATCACCGTCAGATTGTTTTTCGCCCGAGTCATCGCGACGTAAAACAGCCGTCGCTCTTCCTCAATCTCCTCCGCGCTGCCGGTCGCCATGTCCGCGGGAATGTTGCCATCGGCCGCATGGATGACGTACACCGAATCCCACTCCAGCCCTTTGGCCGAATGAATCGTGCTCAGAATCAGATAGTCCTCATCCAGAAACGGATCTGCGGGCATCTCCTGCGTCGACGTCGGAGGATCCAGCGCCATCTCAGAAAGGAACTCACTGCGGCTCTGATACCGCGCGGCAATCGCTTCCAGCTGCTTCAGGTCATTCGTGCGAGCCACCACGTTGTCGTATTTCGATTCCAGCAGCGGCGTGTAGTACAGTCGAATCGCATTGAGGTCCGTCGACACTCCTGCATCGTCGTCTTTCGTTCGCTTCTCCAGTCGCTGAAGCAACTGCACCAGCTGAGGCCAAAGGTCCCTTAACGCAGAAGGCGGATTCCACTTCATCCATTCATCAAAGTTGCCGCCGGCATCTCGCAGAGTATCCATCAGCGACGTCGCCTTGGCCTGCCCGATGCTCGGCAACAGTACCAGGACTCGAAAACCTGCGACGGTATCCATCGGATTTTCAGCAAGGCGCAGGAAGGAAATCAGATCCTTCACATGAGCCGTCTCAAGAAATCGAAGGCCACCGTATTTCACGAACGGCACATTCCTCCGACCAAGCTCCGCCTCGAGCGCCATGCTGTGATGTGAGGCTCGAAACAACACGGCCTGCTGCTTCAGTGCCACGCCCTTCTCACGACGTTCCAGAATCTGATCGATCACATATTCGTTCTGAGCTTCCTCATCGCTGCACGTCACAAGCTGAGGCTTTGAGCCTTCGCCGCGAGTGGAAAACAATTCCTTCCGATGTCGCTCCGTGGCTTCTGCAATGACACGGTTGGTAACGTCCAGAATCCGCTGAGTACTCCTGTAGTTTTGCTCGAGCGGAATGACAGCGGTGCCGGGATAATGATCCGGGAAGTCCAGAATGTTCCTGACGGTAGCGGCTCGAAAGGAGTAGATCGACTGAGCATCATCGCCGACCGCCGTCAGCCCTTTTCCATCCGGACACAGCCCTTTCAGAATCTGAGCCTGCAGCACATTCGTATCCTGATACTCATCGACCAGGATCCGACTGAACTGCTCACGCACAATCGGCCCCGCCTGATCGTCATCCACCAGCGCGTTCCAGAACAGCAGCAGGTCGTCGAAATCCAGAACTCGCTGCTTCTCCTTTGTCTCACTGAAGTTCGTAAACAGGTTGCCAAGCTGCTCCTGATGTTCCATGCACCAGGGAAACCACTTTCGCAGTACAACTTCCAGCGAACATTGAGTGTTCACGCAGCGACTGTAGATGTCGAGACAGGTTGCTTTCAGAGGAAAGCGGTTGCCTGATTTTGGCAGGTTCAGCTGGGACCGAGCCAGATTCATCAGATCCTCGGAGTCACCTCGATCCAGAATCGTAAAGTCCGGATGGAGCCCGATCAGATGCCCATGGCGCCGGAGCAGATTTGTCGCGACCGAGTGAAACGTTCCACCTCGCAGACGCCGGATCGCCGTTCTCTGACAAACCGACGGATCTTTCACCGCCGCAGGATCCAGCTGCGACAGAATCGCCTCGACCCGTTTCAGCATTTCCGCCGCGGCCCGCCGAGTAAACGTAAGGAGCAGCATGCGCGACGGGTCCACCCCCGATGCAATCTGCCATGCGACTCGGTGAGCCAGCGTGGTCGTCTTGCCCGTTCCCGCCCCCGCAATGATCAGCAGCGGCGACTCCCCATGCATCGCCGCCGCCCGCTGCTGAGGATTCAGCGACTGGAGAAATGCGGGAATCTCAGAGGATGCATCCGTGACCATAACGACCTGCGTACCTTTTCAAACGGCCCAAACCCGAAGCATAACCGAGCCTCCGCAGCCCGTCATCCGACCCATTTCCCCATCCAAGGTGCCATGCACCTGAAGTCATAAGTCAATCAGCATAAGGCACTTACAATCGAGGCTGCGCGCAGTGCGACGTTCCGGGGATCAGCTACGCCCCAGCATTTTGGACATGGCCGGACTGGATGACTGTGCGGACGGTCAGGTCGGGCCGAAGGAGAAGGATGTCGGCCTGCTTGCCGGGTTCGAGGCTGCCGGCACTGGCCGCGATGCCAGTTCGCTCAGCGGGAGTCAGGGTGGCCATCCGAATGATGGATGCCAGGTCAGCCGTCGTCGAATGGGCCATCTGCCGGACCATATGGTCCATTCCCACGATCGAACTGGCCAGGCTGCCGTTCGGGGCCCAGCCGACTCGACCGTCGCTCCGGAATCGGCTGCCTTCCTGCTCGGAACCAAACCAGTATTCTCCCGGCGGCATGTCCATCGCCCGGTTGCAGTCAGTCACGAGGCACAGTCGAGCAGCTCCCTTCATTCGCCATGCAAACTCCAAAAGCTCCGGTGCCAGATGGCATCCGTCCGCGATCAATTCCGTGCTCATCTCCGGATTCATCAGGACGAATTCCGCCATACTGCCCTGCATCGGCACACCCAGTCGCTGGCGAACGGAAGGAACGGAACTCATGGCACACCAGAAGTGATCGACATGCCTCATACCACTGTCAAAGGCCGCCTGCATCTCCGACCAGCTGGAATTGGAATGGCCACAGGTGATGAGACACTTGCTTCTGCGAGCCGCCTTGAAGAACGCCGCAGCTCCGTCCAGCTCAGCCGCACATGTCGCAATCCGAATCTGCTTCGTGGCGAAGTACGAACGGTACTCATCGACCTCCGGAGCACGGCGTCCGCTGACCGGATGACATCCGACCTTGTCTTCCGCAAAGTACGGTCCGTACAAATGAATGTCCGCAATGCGAGCACCGCCGGCTTTGCCCGCGCGCTGCCTCTTCCCGACATCGGCACAAGCTTTGATCATGGCATGAATCAGGTCGGAAGATCCGGTCGTCGTTGTGGGGAACAGCGTCGTGGTCCCGTGCCGAAGATGAGCCTCACACGCGGTCTCGACTGCCTGCTCCGTTCCGTCCATGAAGTCAGAACCGCCGCCACCATGCACGTGAATATCCACAAACCCCGGCGTCACGTAACCGCCTTCCGCGTCAAGCACAGTAACAGTGCGAGCAAGCCGGCGACGGCGACCAACGGAGGTGATCGACTTTCCTTCCCAGCAAATCATGCCATCCGGAATTAGCCTGTTGGGAAGGACAATCGTGCCATTGATCACAGCGAAACTCGAAGTGCTCATGCCTCATTCCCCGCAAAGCTGAAAAGCCAGTTCAAATAGCGGAACGGCGCGAGCCGTCCGGTGCAGCGATGACCGATGGACGATCAACCCAGCGACCAATGTACGCAACTCGCTTCCAGTCCGAAAGAACATGCACGCATTTGTGAGACGTCGTGAACAATCGCACTGAAATCATTGACTCTGCCGGTCGTCGGACACATCCTGCCGATCGCTGAGTATCTCACTCTTTGACAATTTGGCCGAAGTCTCTCACCACGGGCACCACTGTCCTCGCCGGACATTCCTGCTGCCAGAAGAATTCCCATGCCTCAATTTGAACTGATCGCCACCACGACCTTTGGACTCGAAGCCGTCGTCGCGCGAGAACTCGAGAAGCTCGGCTATACCAACCTGCGAACGCTGGATGGAAAGATTCACTTCACCGGCACAGAGCGCGATATCGCTCGCTGTAACCTGTGGCTGCGTTCGGCCGACCGATTGCTGATCAAGGTGGGAGAATTTCCGGCTCCGGACTTCGGCGCACTGTTTGATCGAACGGTTGAACTTCCCTGGAGCGACTTTCTTCCCGTCGACGCCAAGTTCCCGGTCGCCGGCCGCAGCGTTCTGTCCAGACTTCACGCCGTTCCCGCGGTTCAGGGCTGCGTGAAGAAGGCGATCGTGGAAAGCCTCAAGAAGAAACATAATCGCTTCCGCTTCGACGAAACCGGGGCGATGTATCAGATCGAAGTTTCTCTGTTGCGTGATGTCGCGACGATCACGATCGATACCTCCGGCGACGGACTTCACAAACGCGGCTATCGCGAATTCGTCGGCCCTGCTCCGCTGCGTGAAACCATGGCGGCGGGACTGATTCAGCTCAGCTATTGGAACTGCGATCGTCTGCTGGTCGATCCGTTCTGCGGCAGCGGTACGATCCCGATCGAAGCGGCGCTGATCGGACGCAATATCGCTCCAGGACTCGGTCGTTCCTTCATCGCAGAAGACTGGGCATGGCTGGATCGGCGAGTCTGGAAGGAGGCTCGTACGGAAGCAAAGGACCTGAAGCTGCCTCGAATGCCGGAACCTATCCTTGGCTTTGACCATGATCCTGCGGCCATGCGACTGTCAGAGAAAGGTGCACGCGAAGCTGGTGTGGCGGGCGACATTCAGTTTCGCGAACAGGAAGTCAGCGATTTCCGTTCCTCCCGTGAGTACGGTGTGCTGATCTGCAATCCTCCGTACGGCGAACGGTTGGGCGATCCACTGGAAGTCGAAGCCGTCTATCGCGAACTCGGACGCGTCACGGCCGACCTGCCCACATGGAGCGTCTATGTGATCACATCCAATCGCTTCTTCGAAAAGCACTTCGGCCGCCGTGCTCCTCGACGACGAAAACTGTTCAACGGAAAACTGGAATGTCAGTTCTACCAGTATCCAGGTCCGCCGCCGAAGAGAGCCCCCGGCGAAGGAGATCAACCGTCATTGGACTCCGCAGCCGATATGCCGCCTTCTGATGATCTGGCGAGTGATGCGATGGCCAATCATGACGCTGCAAGCATTCTGTCGCCAGGCGTTGAAACGATTCCTTCGACCTCCAGCACCGCTGCACCGGGCTCTTTCCTGACATCCGCAGAACCGTGGAAGTCGCCGGAGTTCATGAAGCACACTCAGACCCTGCTGAATTCCTATCGTCGATACCTCGGCAAAGATCTCATCGAACGCAGTGATGATCCAGAGGACGAAGCACGTCGACTGTTCGCAGCGCCGTTTGTCGTTGTCTCCCACGGGACACAGGCTGATCCCGTTTTGAACTATGGAAATCAAACGGCCCTGGATCTTTGGGAGATGGACCTGCCGACTCTGACGTCGATGCCCTCGCGACTCACTGCCGAACCGATGCATCGCGACGAACGAGCCCAGATGATGGAACGCGCAGCTCGCGACGGGTATGTCGACGACTATCACGGTATCCGAATCAGCAAGTCCGGAAAACGCTTCCTGATCGAGAAGGCGATCGTCTGGAACCTGGTCGACGACAACGGCCACCGAGTCGGCCAGGCCGCAACATTCTCCGACTGGAAACCAGTGTAGAACGGCTGTCCCCAGCCGTTCACGATTTGTTCTGGGTGAAAGCAATTGACGACAATCCAATTGTAGAACGGCTGTCCCCAGCCGTTTCCACCCAAACACAAGCAGCGCTCAAAGCGATTGAGGACAATCGCTCTACACTGGGTACCACAGGTGAAGCCTGTGACGCGCAGCGGTCGGAAGCTGAAGTGAAAGCGTGGTTGTTCCAGTGCACCTGCCCAGCATGCGTTCACTGAACACTGAAAACTGTCCGGTGCGCGGTCCGACAGAAAATGGGTGACAGAAGATAATCGCAGCGAGGGCGGGCAGAAGAATGGGGGCAGGAGAATAGTCGCAGCAGCGGCCGTATCTTGTGCTTCTGCGTTTATTCTTCTGCCCCCATTCTCTTGCCACACGATCCTCGTTTTTCATTGCACCCGGCTTTGGCGTTTCCGCATGCACTCAATGGCTTCCGGCGCCTTCGGCACACGCCCTTCAGGCGTGCTACCCCAGTGTAAAACGGCTGTCCTCAGCCGTTCACGCCCCTCACGTCACAAGCAGTGCTCGCAGCGATTGAGGACAATCGCTCTACACTTATCACCTCATTCTTCCCATAACTCCCAGTCCCACAAAAAGCAGGAACTGGTCTGGTTGCGTTTTCGGTCAAGAGCTACCCTTCCGCAGCCCTTCGGGGTTCATGAGTCACATTCCACGGATGGAATTCGCCCATGCGGCGCGCGATTGCCCTTTTCCTTTTGATCTGCCTGACCCAGACCGGCTGTGTCCACCGCCGCGTCACGATCAATTCGTATCCTCAGGGCGCGCTGGTGAAGGTGGACGGCAAGGACATTGGTTACACGCCCGCCTCGTTCGACTTCACCTGGTATGGAACGCGCGAAGTTCAGCTGCTGATGGATGGATATCAGACCAAGACTGAGATGATTAACGTCAACAGTCCGTGGTATCAGAAGTTCCCGATCGAATTTTTCTCGGACCACTTCCTCGGGCGACACGTGACCGATCATCGCCAGTTCAATTTTCGGCTACAGCCAAAGCAGGCTGACATGTCGAACGACGTGATGAATCGCGCCAACTCACTGCGCAGCGAAGCGCTTCACGGTCCTTAGACATCGCTTAGAACTCTATGTCCAATTAGCGGAACGGCGCGAGCCGTCCGGTGCCGCCCCTGACCGCGACGGTTCAGAACATCCAACAGCCCAGCGATCCGGCATCCCTGCACTGCAGCATTGATGAATGATCGGCAAGGATTCCTTCGGAACGAGATCATGTCAAAACAGCGTGAGCCACTGTCTCACTATATTCTTCCGGTCATCACTTCACTGCTCAGCCTGCTCGCACTGGTTGCTCCCGCATTTGAAGGAAACGCGCGCAGCCGACTTGGCGTTCTACTCATCCTCGCCGCGCTGCTGGAGATGATTCATGGCTTTCGAAGGCTCAGGTTGGCTGACGCTCGTTCCGCATGGAAGAGCGCGCTCATCTCACTCGTTCTGGGACTGACACTCTACAGCGCCGGCTGGCTTGCGGTGAAAGCTCTGCGATGGACTCTTGCGGCATGGTTTGGAATGGACGCTGTTCGTGAACTGATCAGTTTCAGGAAGGCGCGACGTCAATCCGAACGCGGATGGAGCTCGCTGCTTCTGCTGATCGCATGGGCCGCTGTGGCCATTACGCTTCTTTGGCTTCCGGAAGTCTGGCTGACCGTTCTTCTGGCAGGAGCTGTCGCGTTTCGACTCTTCGGAATCTCCCTCCGCATGTTCTCATCCCCGCTGATGAATCCGCAGAACATGGCGTCGGAGGAAATCACGAGCGACCTTTTGGCGGATCCTGAAATCCTCACACTCGCTCGCACGGTCGTCCAGGAAGAAACGTCACGAGCCGCCGCGGACCGAAGCTGGATCATCGCCTTTCTCTTCACACTTCTCGCCATCCATCTTGGCCGAATGGGACTCGACCGAACTGCTCTGGGACTTGTCGCCCCAGGCTTTGCTGTCATGGGAGATATCTTCGCAGGACTGCTCGTGTCCTTCCTGGTTTTCATTCCATCCCTGATGGCCACCAATAAGCTACTCAAGTTCGTCGAAGGAGGACTTTGGCGATGGACGGTCAGACGCGGCACGATGATGCTGGCCCTGCCCCGCATGATCCTTCGATGGTTGTTGACCATGCGAATCCGACTGGCCGTGCGACTTCGCCTGGCTCGATGTTCTTACGCCGCTGCGATCAGTCGAGCACTTCAGATGGGGCTGCCATTCGCCGCAATCCTGGCAGCGACGACTCCTGTGTGGGGCATGAGCTGGTACTTCGATACCGAAAACTGGGCGGCGGGAATCTGGAACTCCTGGGCCGAACAGCGAACAGACACCTGGCGAGAAGCGATGGCGGAGGCGGTCGCGGCGGCCGTTCCGGAATCTGATCCTCTACCGCTCGCGATTCACCCGGAAGGCCTCTCGGAAGCACTCGAAAAGAACGAAGACTTCTCCTTCATCATCATCGGCGACACCGGCGAGGGCGATGCGTCACAGCATTCCCTGCGCGCCCAGTTGCTGGAAGTTGCCAATCGGCCTGAGGTGAAGTTCGTGATCATCTCGTCCGATGTCGTTTATCCATCCGGGGCGATGAAAGATTACGAAGCTCGGTTCTGGCTGCCGTTCATGGGTGTTCGCAAACCAGTGTATGCGATCCCCGGTAATCATGACTGGTACGATGCTCTGGAAGGTTTTGCGGCCACGTTCTTCGAACCGGAAGCCGCGCGCGCTGCGATGCGGGCGCGAGTCGATGCGGACAATCATCTGACGTCCACGACCGATCGGCATATCGATCAGCTAATCGCCGAAGCGACTCGCCTGCAGTCGGAGTATCTGGTTCCGGTCCAGCGTCAGAAGCTGCCCTACTTCCAGTTCCAGACTCCGAACTTCGCGCTCTTCGCGATCGATACCGGTGTGGCTCGCGGCATCGATGAATCTCAGCGAGCATGGCTTGAGAAGGCTCTTCAGTCCGCCAGCGGAAAATTCAAACTGGCTCTGCTGGGTCATCCGTTCTACGCTGGTGGCAGAGATGTCAGTGAAGGCGATGACGACTTTACGGAGCTGAAGACTTTGCTGGAACGTTATGAGGTCGACATCGTCATGGCCGGGGATACTCATGACCTGGAATACTATGTCGAACCGGTGACGACAGCGTCTGGCAATACGAAGACTGTGCGCCACTTCGTCAACGGAGGAGGAGGAGCGTACCTGAGCTTCGGCACGTCGCTCGACTGGCCTGCCAAGCCCGTCACGGACGAATGGGCCATCTATCCAAGCCGCGAACAAGTCGTGTCCAAGATCAACGCGACTGCTCCGTTGTGGAAACGCCCGGCCTGGTTCTGGACTCGCCAGTTCGGCGGCTGGCCGTTCTCCGCCGAATGGCTCTCTGCGGCGTTTGATTCCAACCAGGCCCCGTTCTATCAGAGCTTCCTTGAGATCCGAGTCGAAACCTCAAAGAACCAGATCCGCCTCATCCCCTACGGCGTCCACGGCCCCCTCAAGAAGTCGGACTTCCAGCACTCAACAGAGTTTGACACGGGAGACCCGGCAAACGTGGAATGGACGATCGAATTGTAGAACGGCTGTCCTCAGCCGTTACTTACTCCACACTGGGTAGCACAGGTGAAGCCTGTGACGCGCAGCGGTCGGAAGCCGAAGTGAAAGCGTGGTCGTTCCAGTGCACCCGCCCAGCGTGCGTGCACTGAATACTTAAAGCCGTCCGGTTCGTAGTCCGACAGAAAATGGGTGACGGAAAACAATCGCAGCGAGGGGCGGGCAGAAGAATGGGGGCAGGAGAATAGTCGCAGGAGTGGCCGCATCTTGTGCTTCTGCGTTGATTCTTCTGCCCCCATTCTCTTGCCACATGATCCTCGTTCTTCATTGCACCCGGCTTTGGCAATACCGCATGCACTCATCAGCTTCCGGCGCCTTCAGCACACGCCAGTGTAAAACGGCTGTCCTCAGCCGTTCACGCCACTCTCAACACCCAGCATTCAAAGCGATTGAGGACAATCGCTCTACACTGGGTACCACAGGTGAAGCCTGTGACGCGCAGCGGTCGGAAGCCGCAGTGAAAGCGTCGTTGTTCCAGCGCACCGCCAATTGGCAATACCGCGTGCACTCATCAGCTTCCGACGCCTGCGGCACACGCCCTTCAGACGTGCTACCCAGCACAAGACGACCTCACACTGAACACTGAACACTGAACACTGAAAACTGCCCCCTAACTCAACTCCGCAATAATTCTCTCCACACTCTCCAGCTGAGCTTTCAGGCCGGCGAGGGTTTCGCGAATTTCGGCGATGACTTTTTCGGGAGCTTTGGCCATGAAGCCTTCGTTGGAAAGCTTGGATTCATGGCCCTTGATGAAGCCCTTCAGTTTCTCGGCTTCCTTCTTCTGACGAGTCAACTCGGCTTCGCGGTCGATCAGGCCTTCCAGAGGAATGTAGCCGTCAGCGTCGCCCAGGGAGAAACTGGCGGAACCGGCGGGACGTGAAATGTCCAGTCCGGCCGCTTCCAGCATCGTCTTCGAAAGGAAGTCGAACTGGCTGGCCACCGCATGCAGCTGCTCCGCCACATCAGGCGCACATCGCATAAAGAGTTTCAGCTGCGCTCCAGGAGCAATGCCGTACACCGATCGGACGTTTCGCACGGCCACGATCGTCTGCTGCAGTCGCTCGAATCGCTTTTCCAGAGCTTCGTCGATGAACGACACAGACATTTCCGGCCATGCCGCAACCATGACACTCTCAGAAATGTGCCCCGTGTCTCCGACGCGGGACAACCGATTTGCCGTTTGCCGAACCGGCGCCAGCTCATTCAGCTTGTGCCACAGTTCTTCCGTGATGAACGGAGCAAACGGATGCAGCAGTCGCAGCAGAGTATCAACGACCACCACGAGGACTCGCTGAGCCACCGGCCGAGCGGTCTCGTTGCGGAAGCGAGGCTTCAGCATCTCCAGATACCAGTCGCAGAATTCATTCCAGGTGAATTCGCGGACGGCCCTGGTCGCCTGATCGAACTGGTACCGTTCCAGCATCGTGGTGACTTCACGAACCGTCGTTGCCAGGCGACTCAGCACCCAGCGATCTTCCACCGCCAGTTCTGATTCCGCCACAGCACCCGCGGTGTAGCCTTCCAGATTCATGAAGGCAAAGCGACAGGCGTTCCACAGCTTGTTGCAGAAGTTACGACCGTAATCGAACCTCTCGCTGACAATCCGAGCCACCGGCGCGCCTTCGTCGGGCGTAAACCATGGGCTTGGAAACTGAAACGACTTCTTGCACTTGCCGCATTTGATGGATGGCTTGGGGCCACCCATCGGCTTCATGTCCTGATGCTCTTTGGTCTGAGGAGTCACAGCCTGGCAATGTGGACATTCGTAACCAACCGGCAGGCGAACGTCCTGAGTTTCCCCGCACAGCGACGCGATCGTGAATCGAACAGCGTCCGTTCCATACTTGTCGATCAGTTCCAGCGGGTCGACGCCGTTGCCTTTGGATTTGGACATGGTCTGGCCAAGTCCGTCCAGAATCTTCGGATGGATGTAGACGTGCTTGAACGGAATGTCGCCCATGTTGTACAGCCCCGTCAGCACCATGCGCGCAACCCACAGAGTGATGATGTCGCGGGATGTGACGAGAACCGAACCGGGGTAGAAGAAGGAGAGAACTTCGTTGTTAAAGCGGAAAGCGGAAAGCGGAGAGCCGGAATCGCCGCTGCGGCTTTCCGCTTTCGGTGTTCCGCTTTCCATCGGCGGATTGTGTTCCAGGTCCGGCCAGCCCAATGTGGCATGGGGCCAGAGTGCGGAACTGAACCAGGTGTCGAGAACGTCGGGGTCCTGAACGAAGCCCATCTTCGCCAGACTCTTGTGAACTGCGTCGTCCGAATCATCAAAGTGATCGTCAAGGCAAACGAGAACCGTCAACGGATCGGTCTCTGATACCTTTGCGAAGGTGAATCCATTCGGATGGCGAAGTTCTTCAAGAGCCCGATGCACCTCGTCCGTGCTTGCGAACGTGGCGGTCCAAACCGGAATCCGGTGCCCCCACCACAGTTGGCGGCTGATGCACCAGTCTCGCTTTTCGGCCAGCCAGTCGACGTACGTCTTCGCGTAACGCTGAGGGAAGAAACGCACTCGGCCGTCTTCGACCGCGTCAATCGCGTCCTGCGCCAGCTTGTCCATCTTCACGAACCACTGATCGCTCAAGAACGGTTCGATCGGAGTCTTGCTGCGGTCGCTGTACTTCATCGGAATCACTCGGTCTTCCACTTTTTCGAGGTGCCCCAGTGATTCCATCTTCGCGACAACTCGCTTGCGAGCTTCATAACGATCGAGGCCCGCAAACTCGCCGCCGTTCTCGTTGATCGTCCCATCGGCGTTCAGGATGTTAATGGGCTCGCCCATCTTGTCCTTGTTCCGAGTCCAGCAGGCGTAGTCGTTCGGATCGTGAGCCGGAGTGACCTTCACGGCTCCTGTGCCCAGAGTCTTGTCGGCCAGCAAAGCATCCGCCACGATCGGAATGATTCGACCATTGGCTGGAATCATGACGTGCTTGCCCACGAGATCCGTATAACGCTCATCGGTCGGATGCACACACACCGCCGTATCGCCCAGCATTGTCTCGGGACGAGTTGTCGAGAAGCTGATCCGCTGACCGGTGGGAACCCAGTCCCCGGAAAGCGGAGAGCCGACAGCGGAAAGCCGGGAATCGCCGCCTGCCGCACTTTCGGCTTTCCGCTCTCCGCTTTCCGCTTTCTGAACGACCGGATAATTCATCGTCCAGAAATTGCCGGCGATGTCTTCCGTATAAACTTCATCATCCGCAACGGCGGTCTGAAGGTACGTGTCCCAGTTAACCAGCCGCTTGCCTCGAAAGATCAAACCATCGCAGAACATCTTGAAGAACGTTCGGCGCACGGCTTTGCTGCAGACTTCGTCCAGAGTAAATCGGACTCGACGCCAGTCACAACTGGAACCAATCTGCTTCAGCTGATTCAGGATGCGCGCTTCGTACTCGTCCTTCCACTTCCAGATGCGTTTGACGAGTTCGTCACGGCCGACGTCGTGGCGAGTCTTGCCTTCTTCTTCCAGCATGCGGCGTTCAACAACCGCCTGAGTCGCGATGCCAGCGTGGTCCGTCCCGGGCATCCACAGAGCAACTCGCCCCTGCATGCGGCGCCATCGAGTCAGCAGGTCCTGCACAGTTCCATTCAGGCAATGCCCCATGTGCAGCGCGCCGGTAACGTTCGGCAGCGGAATCATGATCGTATGCTGCTCTCGACCCGGAGCTGGATCGGCATTGCAGTAACCCTGGCTAAGCCAGTGTTCGACCCAGCGAGTCTGTGCAGAATGAGAATCGTAGGTTTTGGCAAGTTCTGAGGTCATGACAGTTCAGGAGCAAAGACAGGAAACAAACAGGAAGGCTCACAAAGCCATTCTCACCCGCCGTGACACGCGCGAGGGTGCGTAAGTTAGCAGTCAAAACAACTTTCTGCACCGGCATTCCCAAACCCGCCCCCCGACGCCCGCAATTCCTGCGTTTGGGGGAAAAACTGTAGAACGGCTGTCCTCAGCCGTTTCCTGTTTCAGAATGCGATCAAAGCGATTGAGGACAATCCCATTGTAGAACGGCTGTCCTCAGCCGTTTCCACCCAAACACAAACAGTGCTCGAAGCGATTGAGGACAATCGCTCGACACTGGGTACCACAGGTGAAGCCTGTGACGCGAAGCGGTCGGAAGCCGTTAGAAGGGCATGGCCACACCAGTGCACCAGCCCAGCATGCGTGCACAGAACACTGAAAACTGAAAACTGTCCGATGCGCGGTCCGACAGAAAATGGGTGACAGAAGATAATCGCAGCGAGGGGCGGGCAGGAGAATAGAGGCAGAAGATTCGTCGCACGAGCAGGCGAGTTTCTTGCTTCTGTGTTTATTCTTCTGCCCTCATTCTCTTGACACATGATCCTCGTTTCATGGCACCCGGCTTTGGCACTACCACATGCACTCAATGGCTTCCGGCGCCTGCGGCACACGCCCTGCAGGCGTGCTACCCCATTGTAAAACGGCTGTCCTCAGCCGTTCACGCCCCTCACGTCACAAACAGTGCTCAAAGCGATTGAGGACAATCGCTCTACGCTGAAAACTGAAAACCCTGCCCTACTCCCAATCACCCAGCTGCTGCCGCAACCGGCGGAGGATGCGACTGCGGGCCTGGCGGACGGCGGCGGAGGTGGAGTGGAGTTCCGTGGCGACGACATCCGTGGGAAGGCCATCCACGACCGAACGCCAGAAGGCTTGCCACGTCGACGCTTCAAACTCGCTGCGGACCTGGTTCAGAGCACGGTCGATCAGTTCACGAACCTGAAACTCTTCCGAAGGCTCATCTTCCGGAACCAAACAACCGTCTTCCACATCCTGAAACATGGCGGCGGCGGTTGATCCTCCCAGAACTCTGGGCGCTCGCTTCGATCGACGAAGACTGTCGATCACTTTGCGGCGAGTCACCGTCCAGAGCCATGCTCGAAACGCCCCCGACGTCTTCTTCGGCTCGAAGGATTCCATCGATACCGCAACGGCGCTGAAGACATCCTGGACACAGTCGGCGGTCGTGTGAGTATCCAAGCCGCAGCGCTGGCACCATGCGGCGATGAGCGGTCCGTAGAGATCCACGAGTTCTCGCCAGGCAACGGCATCCCTCTGACGTGCTCGCTGGAGCAGACTGGATCGAGTCACGTTGCTGGAAGATTCGGTCATCATCGGCATCATCGTGGCGAATGGTGGCAGTGGCGACAAGACAAATCGGGGTGAAACTCTCGACAGAAAGTAGCGGAAGGGCGCGAGCCGCGCGAGCCCTCCGGTGAGTCTGCGTCATTGGACCGTTGGCGCCGTTCCACCAATTGGACACCGTTTTTGCGGCACCGGACGGCAACAAGAACAGGCACCGGACGGCTTGCGCCGTTCCGCTATTTGAACACGGGATGCTCACGCATCCCGCTTAATCACAAAATCCTGTCACACACGTTTCGTTTCTCTCTTTGGCGACCTGCTCAGTTTCAAAACGCCAGTCTTTTCTGCACACTGAGCGTCCCCGGGAGATTCTCACATGGCTTCGACAGACACACTGGATTCTTCAGCGACCGCCGAGTGTCCTCAGTCCGATCGACTGAAACACTACTTGTCCGGCTGGCTGAACGAATCCGATTCTGAACAGCTTGAACTGCATCTTCAGCAATGCGACACGTGTGAGTCGGCTCTTCGAACCCTGGAAACTCAGCAGGACACGCTGCTGCAGTCGCTTCAGGCCACGGTGGCTCAAAGCGTGAGTCCCGCCGGTGCTTCCGCTTCCGCTGCGACGATGCGAACATCCGAGCCGCTTGCTTCGAATGATGCTCGGCCGAAGCCAGCAGCGTCCTCAGACGCAAACGCGTCACTCGTCCTGACAGCAGCCGCACAAGTCGCAACTTCCAGCAACGCGCCGGAACTGGATGCGGCGATGTCGAAAGTGCGTCGCCTGTTCGATGCTCCTGCCGAACAGGAATCTCAGGCGTTCATCCGAAGCTGGCATCCGGCTCAGCGCGACTTTGGAATCTACGAACTGATTCGGCCCCTGGGTCGAGGCGGCATGGGGGCGGTCTATCTCGCAAAACATCGGCAGCTCGGTCGTCACGTGGCGATCAAGTTGTTGCCGATGATGTCTGCCGAAGACGACGACGTGCGAACTCGGTTCGATCGCGAAATTCGAGTCGTCGGACGGCTCAGTCATCCGTCGATCGTCGCTGCAACAGACGCCGGTGAAATCGATGGGACTCAGTATCTGGTGATGGAATACGTGGCCGGCATGGACCTGAGCCGACTGTCTCGGCTGATGGGACGACTGCCGGTGGCTGATGCGTGTGAGTTGATTCGTCAGGCAGCTCTGGGTCTGTCGTGTGCTCATGCCGAAGGAGTTGTGCATCGAGACATCAAGCCGTCCAACATGATGCTCGATGAACTCGGCCACATTCGAATCCTGGACTTCGGACTTGCTCAATGGACCGTCTGGGATGAAGCGAGTGTCGATCTGACGACTGTCGGGCAGCTCATGGGAACGCTCGACTACATGGCGCCGGAACAGGCCGAAGCCAGCAGCGGCGTTGACTATCGAGCCGACTTGTATGCGCTGGGAGCCACGCTCTTCCGCCTGCTCTGCGGCCGAGCACCACTCGCTGCGGCACCGAATCAATCGCCGCTGGAAAAGCTGCGACTGCTCGCCAACCATCAGCCGCCCAAGCTGAGTACTCTGTGTCCCGAAGCACCGGAAGAACTGGTCAAGCTCGTGGCGTCGCTGCTGTCTCGCAGTGCTGCCGATCGACCTGCCAGTGCGGCTCACGTGGCCGAACAGCTGGCTCCGTTCGCAGAAGGTTCAAAGCTCGTGGAGCTTCTTCAGCAAGCCAGGGAAAAAGCCGCCGCGTCTCCGGAGCCTGCTAGAAAGTCCGCCAGCCCAGACCGAGCTGTGTTCACAGAATCCGCTCCGGTCACCATCGCCCCGCAGCCAGAAACAACTGGCAAGGGTGGATCCAGGATCCTTCGCCGACTTCTGCTGGCCGCGTCCCTCCCATTGATGATCCTCGCCGGCATCCTGATCAAGCTGGAACTCAGCAAAGGCCAGCTGATCATTGAATCGGATGTCGACAATGTCAACGTGAAGCTTCTGAAAGAGGGCAAGCCCGTCGACGGCATTCAGGTCACCCACGGCACCACATCAACTCGCCTTCACGCCGACACCTACGAAATCACAATCGACGGCCCCAGCGACGGTCTGATCATCGACCACGACAAGTTCACTCTGAAGAACGGCGAAACGGTCATCGCCAGAATTCAGCAAGTGCCTCGCGTTGCGAAAGAAGCTGGATCTGCGGCAGACAAAGTGCCGGGCAGCATTAACTTTAACAACGAGCCTCCGGGGTCTCGCGAATCTACTGTCGTCCAATCCGATGGTAAACCCCCGGTTGTGAATCCAAAACGACCTGCGGCCTCGGCGATCGAGCCACCTGCAGACGAAGTGCCATTCAAGACACAGATTCAGACGCTGTTGCAATCCAAGAATGAAGCCGAGTTAATTAAGCTTTTTGACAAGAGATTGAAACTCGCTGCGGCTCCACCGGAACCTGAACTCGCGCTAACTCTGATCGAGCAACTGCCCACATTCCCGGTCACCATGAAGATCGGTCATGGCTCCAGATCGGAGCACAACTACGTTCTGGACTTTCACGCCTTTAACTTCATTGCCAAATCCTGCCCCAAGAAGTTCTTTGCGATGTGGCGACAGTCGTTTGAGGCGACGGAGTCCGAATCTTGGCGAATGCGACTCATCGAGAGACTACAGAGCGGAATGTCGGGCAATACGGCCGAGACGGAAGGTCGCAAACAGGATGTCTCAGCATTCGAAGCCTGGTTTGTCGACTACATCAAGGCGTCCCCAACACCGAACCCAGAGAAAGAAAAACTGGTTCCGCTCATCGCATCTCAAGTCCTGAAAAGATCAGGCATGTTCTCACAAAATCCAACCCTGGTTGCCGCTGTTGAAGCGTCTCCGTTCATCAAGCCAGACTGGTGGTTGGTTCCTGTGAGTAAAGACCCATCATCTTGGTCGCTGGTAGAGAAAAAGCGATTTTCCGCGGCGTTGGATGTTCTGAGAGACAAGGATTGTAATGAAGCCGATTTGGCAAAGGCCTGTATCATCTTCGCGTTGGCAATTGGTGAAGAAGAGGATGGCCTTTTCTTCCAGAATGAAGGTGATACACCACCCACACTGAAGGAAGACCGTGCTTTGCTGAAGCTGATTGACGATCTGCTTCAACAGCGGCTACATCACCTAATTGTTTCGCCGGACGAAAACCTATGGAAAATGGTGACTCTAAGCGAGCGGTTCCGATCGCCACTGAGTGTTTCCGACCTGCAACTGTCTTCAAGATTTGAAGGAAGTTACCAAACACTACCAGTCGCGGAATTCCTCGACCTGGTGTTCGTCCTGCGTGATGAATCTATTGCGGACCCGGACTTAAAGGCGTTGTTCGAAAAGTGCAAGACTGGACGAGCGAAGGTCAAATTGAGCGGCTATGACCTGAGACTTTGGTTGGCAACAACAGAAATCCAATGGGGCACATTCCAGGTCGCTGCAACAAACGGGATCACCGTAGCCGCCAATCGCACACCTCAGGAATGTTCCGACCAACTCTGGGGAGTTGGCTCAAAGCCCACAGAAGCCGACTGGATCCAGTTCTGCCTGCTCTATCACAAGGCACTGGCTCCTTATCGAAAAGAGTTTGAAGCAGCTCAGACACGGACGAAAACCGAACCGCCGATGCCGTCGCCTGCGGAGCCGCTATACAACGGGCAGCCATTGGAGCACTGGCTGGAGATGCTGAGTCGCGAACGCAGTGTTGAGGGTTTGAAGGCGGCGTTCGAGGCGTGTGCGGCTCTGTTGACTCCACAGAATTCCGAGACGGTCACTGAGACGCTCTACAAAGTCCTTGCGGGACTGGATGGAGATTTACAGGTCACGGACAAGGAACAGAATCGAGTCTGGACGCTGGACTACGAAGCGGCCACCATCCTTCGCAAAGCCAATCCCGGTTCAAAGTTCTTTGTTCGATGGGTGACGGCAAGGACAGCAAGCACCAACGCCGAATGGAACAAGCGACTTCTGACATACATCAGCTACTCGGGCCCTGAGTCATTCGATGATTTGAAGCCAGTGGTCAGCTGGGCGGGCTCGGTTCTTTCTCAGGACGTCAGTTCGAATGCGGACGCGGTCGCAATCGCCGATGCGGCCGTTCTTCTTCGTGGATTCCTAAACTATGAATCAGTCAGGGACTACGCGGAACTTGCAAAGACATCGACCGACATCCTGATCAATTGCCCTCAACTGAACGAAGACTGGTGGATCAGCCAACCGATCCAGTATCGCAGCTCGAACGGCAACAAAGAATTCGGCACGCCCGCCTTCCGCGACAAGGTTGCCAGCGTCGCAATCCGAGTGCTCCTACGCGAAGACAGCAGTCCTTCCCAGGTGGCTCAAGCCTGCATGATCCTGGCCAACGGAGCCACGCTGAATGATGAACAGAAGCGTTCCGTACTGACCGTCATTCAGCGGCGTCTGGAGCAACTTGCCAAAGACAAAGAGGCTCTCATCGCCACGACAACTGTTCCGGAATCGTTCAGCGAATTTGCAGCTCCGGTCATTGCTTCGAACAGCCCGCTGCCTGTCAACCAGATCATGATCGCAACGCCATCGAGCATGGCTCGCCACATTCCCGTGACATCCACATCTCTCGTGGTCCAGCTGCTGAATGTGGTCTTCACGATTGACGACGGCAAGACGACGGAGCCTCAGCAGCAGTTGCTGTTCGAGGCCACTCGCGGGGTCTTCGATATCGTGATGTCAGCCCGGCCTAAGGCGATGGATGAACCAGAATCCGCTGTTAGCCGCGGTTTTCGAACACCTCCGAATGCGTTCGCAGGATTGTACTGGCCGGATCTTGAGCTAACAGGTCGTCAAAAATTCGGCAACATTCCGCAACTGCCTGAGCGAGTCGCAAAGGAACTCTGGGGAGACCACGCCCCCACAAAGTCGGACTGGATGCACTTCATCATCCTGACTCATCCAGCGATGAAGGACGTGGTGAACCGGGCGATTGAAGATCGCAAGAACGTGGCTCCACCGGTCGAGGTGCCTAAGCCCTGATCAAATACACTCCCCCACCGGGTTGACCCCGGTGGAACCAGGTTTCTGCACTACCGCGAATGCACCTGAAATTCACCAGGACACAGAGCACCGATACCACCAGTTAGCGGAACGGCGCAAGCCGTCCGGTGACGACAAGAGGTGAGGGCTCGCGATTTTCTGCTGCTTATCGATTGCGCTCACCGGAGGGCTCGCGCCCTTCCGCTGCTTGTCAATGTGCTGTCGTGCAACGCCGGTAGTGCAAAAGCCAGTAAACCACCGGGATCAACCCGGTGGGGGAAGGACGTACGGTTCTTCTGTGGATTAGAATGAACGATGTCGTTGTTCGCGATCCGCACCAGTCCCGTCAACTCTCCAATCACCATGCTCGAAGAGCGCATTGAAAACCTCAACGATCCAAGGCTTGAGGTTTATCGCAGCCTGAAGACAACCAACACAACTCGCGACGCACGTCTGTTCATTGCCGAAGGTCCGACGGTGGTGGAACGAGTCCTTCGCAGCGGCTTCGATGTTCGCAGCATCCTGATCAGCGACCGGAAGTGGAATTCGTTTGGTGCCAGGCTGCCGGACAATGTTCCTGTGTATCGCCTGAGCCAGCCGTTGGCCGAAGAACTCGTGGGCTTCGCGTTTCACTGCGGAGTCATGGCGTGTGCGAGTCGTCGGCCTGCGAGTCCCATCGGCTCCGCCCTGCCCGCTCGCGGCCCTGCTTTGCTGGTCGCCGGAGATCGAATCACCGACCCGGAAAACGTGGGGGCTCTGATCCGGATCGCTTCCGCGTTCGGAGCCACCGGAGTCTTGCTGGGCCCGGGTTCCGCCGATCCGTTTTCGCGACGTGTCCTGCGAGTTTCCATGGGGAACGGTCTGTTCCTGCCCATTGAAGAAACCAACGATCTGGCTGCCCAGCTGATTCAGCTTCGAGACTTCCACGGCTGTCACATCGCAGGAACTCTGCTGGACCCCACCGCCACACCGCTCGCCGGCTTCACGTTTCCAGAACGCACAGTCATCGTGTTCGGCAATGAGTACGATGGAATCTCCCCGGCGATTCGCAGCTGCCTCCAGACCGCCCTGACGATCCCCATGCACAACGGCACCGATTCACTCAACGTCGCCATCTCGGCGGGGATCTTTCTGAATCAGTACAGGACGCAGAGAGGGTGATGGGGCGTGGTTCTTAGTTCTTGGTTCTTCGTTTCGGGCGTCAGTTCAATTAGCGGAACGGCGCGAGCCGTCCGGTGTCGCACTCACCGGGAGCGTTACGCCCCATTTCGCTACCTCAGTCGCACTCACCGGAGGGCTTGCGCCCTTCCGCTATCTTCGTGATGGACCAATGGAGCGTTTCTTATTCGCTCGATGACTTCAAAGATCACGAGTGACGGTACCCAGCTGAGCCACACGGAGATCTGATACGACAGCTCATCGGGAACACCCGAGCGGCGAAGGGCGGGGTCGATGAGGCGAAGCAGGACGGCGGAGATCATGACGAGGTAACTGCGAGTCATCCATTTTCGATGCGACTCGAAGCGTCGCTGCAATGCCGTTCGCCAGGCGAGCACCGTGAAGACGGCCACCAGGAGGCTCATCGCGATAAAGCAGACCATCGCGGGTACACCACCTCGCGACCAGAAGCCCATGATGAATCCGCCAGGAGCCGCAGCAATCAGCACTGACAGTGCGTAGGTCTTCCCCAGAGTACGATGCAGGCGAGGCGACGCGCGAAGAAGCAGTCGGCTGAACTGAGGCAGTCCGGTCAGCAAGGCGATCGGAGCACCGATGATGTGCAGATAGAATCCGATACCATAAGCCGACCGCCAGAAATAGGTATCTCGCCCGGCCAGGAATCCTCCCTGAAAGTTCGGCGGAAAGTACCAGCCAAACGTCGACACAATCCGAAGTCCAATCGCCAAAATCACCAGCGCCGCCAGCCCGCTCAACCACGCACGAGCCGCCGCGAAGATCAGCTGAATGTCCTGACGGGAAATCACGGAGAGTTGTCCGATCGTAAAAATGCGATGCTCGAAAGTAGCGGCGCGAGCCATTGTAGAACGACTGTCCTCAGTCGTTAACACCCAATCACAAAAGCGACCAAAGCGATTGAGGACAATCGCTCTACACTGGGTACCACAGGTGAAGCCTGTGACGCGCAGCGGTCGGAAGCCGTTAGAAAGGCATGGCCACACCAGTGCACCCGTCATTGACCATACCACGTGCACTCAATGGCTTCCGGCGCCTGCGGCACACGCCCTTCAGGCGTGCTACCCATTGTAGAGCAGCTGTCCTCAGCTGCTTCATGTTCAGGTATGCGAACCAAAGCGATTGAGGACAATCGCTCTACTCTGAACACTGAAAACTAATGACCAAAATGTGAAATTCTTGTCAGAAACGTCGGGCGTCGAGTCAATCTCTGAAAACGGCGCGCGAGCATCGGGGCGGGATTTGCTACGATGTTGGCGTGTGTGCATGACGAAGACTCAGCTGGCAAGGGCGACTTATGAACAACGCTGCCGATACTTCTGCGAATCCTTATGTCCCGGACAAAACGGTCGGGCAAGCCCCGATCGCTGGTCAGCCTTCTTTCATTGCGACGAAACTGAAGAAGCGTCCGTGGGTCACATGGTTTCTTCCGGTGTCGGCCCTGGCGTTGTGGTTTCTTTGCTATCGATACTCCAGCACCGTCATGTTCTGGATCTACGAAGTGCCCAACATCAAGAACCCTGGCTACGACAGTTTCATGGCCATGGTCACGTGGGCCTCAGGTGGTCTCTGGGCGCTCGGCGGTGCTCATCAAGTGTTGATGCTCGCCTTTCGAAAACAAGTGCCGGGATCGCTGAAGCATCTGATCCCTGGTCTTCTTCTGTCCGCCACCTGTGCCGGCGGATTCCTGATGTCGCGAGTCGAAACAACAAAGGTAATCGAAGAGTATCCTCAAATGCGCCGCGGACCGATTCGTGAGCGATTTGAACAGCAAACGGGCAGCCCTTCGCCGAGTTCAGCGGTACCGTGATCGTGTAGAGCCAGTGACGTGCAGCGGTCGGAAGCAGAGGTGAAAGCGTCGTTGTTCCAACGAACCTGCCATTGGAAATACCACGTGCACTCAATGGCTTCCGGCGCCTGCGGCACACGCCCTGCTGGCGTGCTACCCACCCATTGTAGAACGGCTGTCCTCAGCCGTTTCCGCCCAAACACAAGCAGTGCTCAAAGCGATTGAGGACAATCGCTCTACACTGGGTAGCACAGGTGAAGCCTGTGACGCGCAGCGGTCGGAAGCCGAAGTGGAAGCGTCGTTGTTCCAGCGAACCTGCCATTGGAAATTCCACGTGCACTCAATGGCTTCCGGCGCCTGCGGCACACGCCCTGCAGGCGTGCTACCCACCCATTGTAGAACGGCTGTCCTCAGCCGTTGACCGCCTGGCGCAGAACGCAGAAGCGATTGAGGACAATCGCTCTACACTTGAGACAGATCACACAATCACCGTCGGCGCGTGAATCGGTGGCGTACCGTCCAGATTCAATCGCTGCCAGAGTTCCAGACAGAGCAGGTTCCACAATCGATAGGCGTGGTTCATGCGGCCTGATGTATGCTCATCGACCAGCATTCGCACGGAGGCTGGATTCAAGAGTCCTCGGTTCAGGCAGAGGTCGGACAGAAGCACTTCGAACAACAGAGGTTTCAGTTCGTTGCGGAACCAGTGGTCGATCGGAACGCCAAATCCCATCTTGCTACGGTTCTGAATCGACGTGGGGATCTTGTCTCGGAACGTTTCAACCAGCACCTTCTTCGACTGCCTCAGCGTCTGCTTCACTTCGATCGGCATTCGAGCCGCCAGTTCCACGACTTTGTGATCGAGGAACGGACAGCGACACTCCAGCGAGGCCGCCATGCTGGCAATATCGACCTTCGTCAGGATGTCACACGGCAGATACGTCTGAACGTCCGTGGCGGTCGTCCGAGTAATAAAATCACGCGTCGGGAATTTTCGGTACGCATCAAAGATACACTCGGCGGGATCACGCTGTGCCGCCAGCGTCTGCAGCTCCGGCGTCAGAAGCCACTCAAGCCGCGACGCGTTGAAGATGGTGATCCAGTTCAGGTACCGTCGTTCCGGGTCCTGAGCCAGTGATTCCATGAGCCGCTTGAGTCGACGGCGGAACGATCGATGTTCCGTCGATGCCGGAATCCTCGCAATCACCGCTGACATCATTCGCCGCAGCGAACGAGGAATGTAGTCAGAAAATCCCGTCAACCGAGCGGCCCGATATCGATCATAGCCGCAGAACAATTCATCTCCGGCATCGCCCGTCAAAGCGACCGTCACGTGTTCGCGAGTCATCTGAGACAGATACATCGTGGGGATCGCAGAGCTGTCTCCGAACGGTTCGTCATAATGCCAGATCAGCTTCGGCAGAATGCCCAGTGCATCCGGCGTCACCACGGCTTCATGATGATTCGTGCCAAGGAACGCCGACGCTTCTCGCGCGTAGGCTCGTTCATCGAACGCCGCGACTGGAAAACCGATCGAGAATGTTTCCACCGGTCGATCCAGCTGACTCTGCATCACGCCGCAGATCACGGTCGAATCAATTCCGCCCGACAGGAATGCTCCCAGAGGCACATCGCTGCGAAGGCGAAGTCGCACGGCTTCGTTCAGCGTCGATCGCAGCTCATCGCTCCAGTCTTCAACTCGCCGACGTGACAGGTCCGGCTGATCAAACGGCGGACTCCAGTAACTGCGGACGCTCCATTCGCCATGTTGAAGGACGCCCAGCGAAGCCGGAGGAAGTTTGGAAAATCCTTCCAGAATACAATCCGGATGAGGAACATACTGCAGCGTCAGAAACTGCAGCACCGCCTGCTGATTCAACTGGCGTGGGACACCGGGAACCTGAAGCAGGGCCTTCAGTTCACTTCCAAATAGCAGCCGTCCGTCTTCCCTGCGATAGTACAGAGGCTTCTTGCCCAGACGATCGCGAACAAGCACCAGTCGACGTTCTCTGGAATCCCAGATGGCCAGCGCGAACATGCCTCGCAGGTGCTGGACAAAATCGAGCCCGTGCTGTTCATACAGGTGCACGATGACTTCTGTGTCGCCATCGGTTCGAAACGTGTGCCCCGCGGCCAGCAGCTGAGTTCTCAGTTCACGGTAGTTGTAGATTTCGCCGTTGAACACGATCTGTATGGAATCATCTTCGTTCCCAAGCGGCTGCGCGCTTCCGGCCACATCGATGATGCTGAGCCGTCGATGTCCCAGCGCGACGCCGGTCGATGAGCCCGCAGGCTGACCGGCATTCGGCCAGAAGTAATGACCATCCGCATCCGGGCCGCGATGCTGCAGACTGGTCGTCATCCGCTGCAGTATTTCAGGCGAGATACTCTTTGCAGCATCCCACCAGATGGCGCCGGCTATTCCACACACGGAGATTCGGTTCCTGATTGCTGACCGGAGGGCTTGCAAAAACCGGAGGGCTCGCGCCCTTCCGCTACTTTTGATTGATGCGTCCAAATAGCGGCACGGCGCAAGCCGTCCGGTGTCACTTTTTTGTTTATTCGTAAATGGGGCAGAACGTATTGAAGACGGCTTCGCAAAAGACGCCAGGATCATTGAACCGGCGGCCTCGGTCGAGCGACGAAATGGATTCCATATCGGCGTCGGACAATTCGAAGTCAAAGATGTTCAGGTTCTCTTTCATACGTTCCAGGGTCGTCGTTTTGGGAATCACTGCGGTTCCTCGCTGAACGCCCCAGCGAAGCAGAACCTGAGCCGCCGACTTGCCTTTTTCGAGCCCGATACACTGCACGACGGGATTGTCCATCAGCGATTCTGACTGCGATGCCATGCCAAGACTGTAGTAGCTGGCCGGACCCAGAGGTGAAAACGCGGTGTACGCAATCTGCTCCTGCTGACAGTATCGCAGCAGTTTGGACTGAACGAGAAACGGATGCGATTCCACCTGCAGAACCGACGGCCGGATCTGAGCATATGAGAGCAGATCACGAAGCAGGCTGGTTCCAAAGTTACAGATGCCGATGTGCTTCACCAGGCCCTTTTCGACAAGCTTCTCCATGGCTCGCCAGGTTTCCTGAATCGGCACACGCACTTCTTCCATCTTCGGAGGTGTCGCGGCCGGATCATAAAACCAGCCTGGCGGATAACGATGTTCGAACGGAACGAACTTCTGAGCGATCGGGAAGTGAATCAGATACAGATCCAGGTAGTCGAGCCCCAGATCTTTCAGAGTCCGCTCGCAGGCTGGCTGCACATGCTCCGCGGCGTGATACGTATTCCACAACTTCGAAGTGACCCACAGCTCATCACGACGCACCATGCCGGATTGAATTGCACCGGCAATGCCCTGCCCCACTTCCGCTTCGTTGCCGTAATCACACGCGCAGTCCAGGTGACGGTATCCGCATTCAATCACGGTGCGACAAATGCCAGCCGCCTGAGGCTTTTCGACCTTCCAGAATCCAAAGCCCACTGAGGGAAGCTTCGCACCGGTATCAAGAGTCAGCGCTGTGTCCATAAACGTCTCGGGAAAAACAGTGCCACATCCGCCGTGCGATGCGACAGTTCGTGGATTCTCAGAAGTACGCAGGTTCGGCCGGAAACACGGGAAGAATTTCCAGCACCAAACCTGAACAGCCAGGGATCTTAACGAGGCCGCAAGGATTGAGCCAATTGAAGGTGAGATCAAAGACGTGCTGGCTCAGGAAACAAGCGGCAGCATCACAAACACTTGCACAACCGACAAAACCAAATCCAGAGCGATGATTGAAAGCCGGTAAGCACGCGATCTTCGCACGAGACGATTTGCGCAGAAAACCATAGCGACGGGACAGGCAGGACTGGCCAAACACATCACCAGTTGCACGACAGAGTTTTCCTTAAGCCATCTCAAAGCAGCGAAGGACCTCAGGCTTCCACTTTCGAATAAGGTCATGCCCGCAAAGTAGCCAATGACCACCAGGTGAATGATCAGAATCAGCCGCGGGTATCGCAGATCGGAATTGGGTCCAGCGGTAGCAGGCGAATCGTCGTTCGGCGCTTCATACGGATTCTCCATCGCAACCTCGCAACAATGACCGTTCACTGTCATTTCACAACGCGCTGCAAACTCTCCTGAAGCGCCAATTGCACGGCACCGGCGGAGAACCAGCGTTCGTACGACGTCCGCGCCAAACCACCAAGGCGAGCAAGTTGCTCGGGCGATGCGGCAAGACTCCGAACTGCAGCCGCCAGAGCCCCGGAATCTCCTGGTGGAATGAACTGCACGCCGGTGGTCTCGGATGAAGCATCCAGCAGCTGTTGAGGATAAGCCGGTGACTGCTGAGTCACTACAGGACGACCACACGCCAGGGCCTGGTAAACCTTGTTCGGGATGACTCGTCCCGCTTTCTGCGAACTGCCGAAGACGCCCAGCAGAATGTGAGCTTCCGCGATTCGATCCGGAAGCTGTTCGTACGGAATCCACGGGATCCAGGAAACATTCGACAGCCCGGCTGTTCGCTGCTGGCAGGATTCCAGTAAGGGGCCACTTCCCACAAACGTCCATTGCACTTCAGGAACCTTAGCACAGGCTTCCGCAATCACTTCGGGCCCCTGCAGACCAATGAAGCTACCATAAAACATGACTCGCACAGGCCCTGAAATTTCCTGCATGAGTCGAGGCGTGAAGACCGCTTCTTCGGCACCGACCGGAATCACGGCGACACGATTCTTCGAAAGGCCAAAGCAATCGCGGAAGAATTCGGCGTGGCATTCTGTGTCCGCGATCACCAGATCAAACTGCTGCATCA
>JAXMBV010000014.1:0-198912 GCA_046349695.1 Planctomycetaceae bacterium
TGCTGGTGGAACAGACTCGAAGCACTGACGACGCGGAAGACTGGACGGCTCGATGGCTGCGGTTTGCAGAATCGCTGCCAGGCGTTGGGCGAGTTCCAGAAGATTCTGACCCAGAAAGCGATCTCGACTGGATCGATTCCGCCATCAGTTCCTTCTGCCGCTGGCGAGGTGTCGACAAGCAGTTCACCGGGTTCTGGGCTGGACGACAATCACCGGGAGAAACGACCGCGGAATAGCCATTCATCGACACTCATTCACAGGAAGTGTCTCAGGAAGCGACCGATGGAACTTCAAGGCTGGATATCCGAGTTCACTCAGCAGGGAATGGAAGGCGAAGTCTGGCGAATCTTCCAGGACGAAGCGTTCAGCGACTCGAACACTCATGGCTGGCAATTTGAAGGCATGCACCAGTTGGCCGACGGCGACACACTGACGATCCTGGATGCCAGCGATCGAATTCTGTGGCAGGGCATCCTGCGGACACAAACTCGATGGCTCGGCCTTGCAGCAGGTCTCTCGCCCGTTCATCCAGACTGGCATCCGACAGACGTGAGTGTCGAAACGTGGTCCGGGTGGTTCCGCTGCCAGCCGCCTTTGCGAGCTATTCTGTTTCGACATCAGAATGCCGACGCGTAGAAGCTTCGAATGGGATCGGAGGCTGAGATTGCGATGGTGACGCCCCCATGGGAGTCACCAGGCTGCAAAGCCCAGTGCCCCAGGGCGACATGTTGTCTCATCTGGCCTCAGACGGTTTTGACAAACCGAAGGCGATCTCCGGCTTTTGTTTCAACGACATCGAGCGTGCGAGCATCAATCCGTTGTGCAGTGTCTGGAGCGACGACCAGGACAGACTGGCCGCGGTGCGCGAATACAACATCGCCTTCCTTCTTCATGTCCGGGCGAAATGTCACAAGCCCGTCTTTCAGCCTGATCCGAACGGCAGTGCCTTCAGGCTGACCACGGAGTTTGAGCTTCAAACGGGAAAATGCAGCAGCGGTAATCTTCATAGAACTTACTCCAAAAAGGGGGTGATCACAGAGAATCCAGGAGAGCAGACCTGCGCGCCGGGCGAGCAGGACCGGAATGCCCGGATGATCTTGAATCTTCACGGTCTCGAGCTTCATTGACAGTAACGTTTCGGCCGCCAAGACACTGGCCGTTCATCCTCGCAATGGCTTCTTCAGCGTCATCGACACTGGGCATCATCACGAAGGCAAATCCTCGTCGAGTTCCGGAGGCACGATCTGTAATCAGTCGCACCGATGAAACTCGGCCATACTTTCCAAACGCATGTTCGATTTCGGCTTCTGTCGTGTTGTAGGACAGGTTGCCGACAAAAATACTGATCATTCAATTCATCCAGCCCAAAGGGGCAATTGAGTGGCCTGGCCACTAAAATTCACAACGCTTCGCGTGCAGGTTCGCCGGGGAAGACGATGAAGCCAGTCAGCACTGGCAACCAACAGAAACACAGCCGGAGTTCTGATACGGGGCTGTCCGTCTGCAAACCACAGACAAATCAACGCAAATCACTGACCAGGAAGAGGCGAGGTCAGGAATCAACAGCACCTGAAGCACGGCAGGCGAGACAAAGAAGAATATCTTCGGGTCGCCCAAAAGCAGGCGGAGCAACACGTCCGCTCAATCAAGTATAGTCTTTATCGGCCACATGTGACAGCGGAATCTGCCATTTGTTTTGTCACACTTGTGTCACAGCAGACGAGATTGCAATAGAAACGTCGGTTTTGCGCCCCCCCGACGTTTAGGGGTTCTCGCGTCGGAGACACGAGCCACGATAGGTACAATGACGTGTGTGCGAGGAACTAATGCAGCGGTCGGATGAAGATGACCTTATCGACTCCGTCATCATAGAAGTTGGGGATCACCGCGGTGGGCTGGAACTCGTGTGACTGATAAAAGCGTCGAACATAGTCAAAATCATCCAGCCCGGCCGTTTCAACCAGCAAAAGGCGTTCGCCTCGTTCAGAAAGCCAGGTGGAAATGTGCTCAACCAACCCGGCACCAACACCCTGGCGCTGAGAACTTGGAAGCACGGCGATGAAGTAAAGATTCCACGTTCCGCGTGTCATCTTTTCTGGTGCGAAATAAGCAACCCCCTGCAACTGTCCATCCAGCTCGGAAACCAGCCACTGATCGTCCGCACCAGGTTCTTCCAGCATCTGACGAAGCACATCCACCTGATCCGACTCAAACAAACCAGACTCGGTAGCAATTCGAAGAATGGAGTCATGGTCGCGGTTGGTGATGGTGCGGATCATTTTTTGTAGTTCAATCACGATCAGGGAAATGAGCGGTCAAAGACATTCCGGCAGGCAGCGGGCTCGACACCAACAAGGCCTTGCTGGTTCGCTGGTCTCTCGGAAAAATCAAAAAGATCTGAGAGTCTGTCGGCGTTCTATCGATTGACTCGATAGCACTCGACGGGCACGTGAGGCTTCTGACCGGTAATCAACTCGGCAAGAAGCTTGCCGGTGCCGGTTCCCATCGAGATCCCCAGCATGCTGTGTCCGGCTCCAATCCAGACGTTGCCAAATCGTGGCGAACGGTCAATGAATGGAATTCCATCCGCTGTCATCGGACGCCAGCCGTACCACTCTTCTTCAACAGGCTCAGCAGTCGGCTCGTGAAGATATTCCGCAGCACCGGAACGAAGGTAGTTCAGGCGATGACGATTCAGAGTCGTATCGTAGCCGGCAAACTCCATTGTGCTTCCGACGCGATAGCCTTCTTCAAACGGCGTGATCGCAACGTGGCACTCTTCAAGAATCATCGGATACTTCGGACACAGCTTCGGGCGAGCCATCGTGATCGAATAGCCTTTACCCGGCTGAATCGGCAGCTTGATTCCGATTTCCCGGCTGAGCAGTGGTGTCCACGCTCCTGTGGCAATGACAAACTCATCACCTTCCACCTTGCCCTGACTCGTCACAACGGCCGCCGCTTTGCCATTGCGCTCTTCGAAGGACTGCATTTCGGTGTTCTCAAGAATCGTTACGCCCGATGCCAGAATGATCCGACGCAGCTCGCTCATCAGCTTGCTGGGCCGCAGGTGAGCATCGCATTGATACAACCATGCTCCGGCAAGACCAGGCTTCAACGCAGGCTCCAGATCTGTCAAAGCTTTACCGGCGTAAGGCACGGCCGACATATCGAAGTGCTTCTTCAGCCATGCATCGGTTTCAGCGTAGGCATCGAACTCGTGCTGATCGCGGTAGACGAACAGAAGTCCATCCGTCTTCCAGTCGACCTTCATGTTTTCCTGCTCGAACACTTCGCGGTACAACGCAGCAGAAGACTGAAGCAACGGATGACAGGCCTTCCCGGCTTCCATCATCGACTTCGCGTTACAGCGCAGAGCAAACTTCAGGAGCCATGGGGCCAGGATCGCCAGTTTGCTCGGTTCAATCCGCAGAGCCGTTTGTCGGCTGAGCATTCCCTTGATGCCCTTGGAAATCTGTCCCGGGCGAGCCAGTGGAATGACGTGGCTGGGACTGACGTAGCCGCAGTTGCCGTGCGAGCACGCTTTTCCGAAGTCTCCCTTTTCGATCAGCGTAACCTTGCGGCCCATGCGAGCCAGGTACCAGGCGGTGAATCCACCGATAACGCCGCCACCGACAATGACCGTGTGCTTTTCTGTCATGAACGAATTCCCGCGCGAAACGGGTCAGAAGACTGAAGGATCAGGCTGGCCTCTCCTGTCACCCAGGCCGAACCTGTAATGGTCGGAATGATAACAGGCGATTCACCATTTGCGCGGCTTTCATTGTCGGCCGGTGCCAGTTCCCAGCTTCCGGTGAAGACGCTGCCAACGACACTCTCCTGCCGCCATTCTTTGCCCGCCGGAAGTTTTCCGTCCGCAGCAAGACAGGCCAGCTTCGCGCTCGTGCCGGTTCCGCAGGGAGAACGGTCATAGGCTCCGCCGGGACACATCACAAAATTGCGACTATCGGCCGCAGCAGAACTCGCCGGCCCGAACAGCTCGATGTGATCAATCTCGCCACCGTTCTCGCCCGTGATCCCTTCGCGCTCGAGTGCTTCGCGGATCTGCAGAGTGAAATCGGTCAGTGACTTCCAGTCGCAGACCTGAATGGTTCGCCCATGATCGTTCACCAGATAGAACCAGTTTCCACCCCAGGCAATGTCGCCCGTCACGTCGCCATGACCGGGGACATGAACTCGAACGGCTTTGCGATAGCGCCATGAAGGAACGTTGCGGACGGAGACTCGCTGATCATCCAGCAGCGTGGCCGTTACCACACCGACTGGCGTTTCAATTCGATGTGATCCGGGGCCAAGTTTCTTCATCCATCCGAGTGTCACCATCAGCCCAATGGTTCCGTGGCCACACATGTGAAGGTAACCGGTGTTGTTGAAGAAGATGATGCCCGCCGCGCAAAAGTGGGATCAACGGGTTTGCAGAGTAGTCCGCCGACCAGAACATCCGAGCCGCGAGGTTCATTGATGACGGCCGATCGAATGTCATCAAAACGGTCACGAAAGATCTTCAGCCGCTCTGACAATGGACCGGTGCCAAGGTCCGGACCGCCGTCGACGATGATTCAGTTGGTTCACCGCCAGTGTGTGAATCAATAATGCTGATGCGTTGAGTCATCGGTGTTCCTGCGAAAATTCGAGCCTCAAAACACAATCAGCCCGGACGGAAACCCTGATTGATCAGAGCTTTCGACCCGGGCTGCTGCTACTTCGTCAGCAAGTCTGAGCTTACTGGACTTCCAGTTCCGGCGGCTGATTCGCGCGGCGTGCTCGCATTTCGGCACGGCGACGATCACGACGACGAATGTCACTTGGCTTCTCGTAGAATTCGCGCTGCGCATTTCCTTCTTCACGCCGGCATGTTCAACCAACTTTCGAAACCGACGCACTGCCTCCGTTACACTTTCGTTATCTCGCAAACGCAACTTAACCACAAATACCCTCCCAAGGGACGCCTGAACAAAAGGACAGATTGAGTTGTAAACGGACTAAGAATGTACCAAAGCCCGGAGGAAATGCAAATTGTAGACTGGCCGCATTTGCCATCCGCCCGAAAACCTGTCAGCCTCCGACTGGCTGTGCGGAGGGTTTTGAAGGCGGTTCACCCCACCGGCAGATCAGGACATTATCGGCAGAAACACCACATGGCTCGCGATTGCATTTACATCATCGATACATTTTCTCTGATGTTTCAGGTGTTTCACGCGATTCCGCCCATGACAGGGACCAAGGGGCAGCCGACCAACGCCGTTTTTGGGTTTACCCGGGACATTTTCGCGATTCTGGACCGAAAACCGACCCATCTGGTGTGTGCTCTGGATTCCCCGGGACCGGGAAAACGTGACGAAATCTATGACCAGTACAAGGCGAACCGGGCTGAAATTCCGGAAGACCTGCGGCCCCAGATCCCGCTGATCAAGACGCTGCTGGAGGGCTTTCGAATCCCCGGTCTCGAATGCCCGGGCTGGGAAGCGGACGACGTCATCGCCACAGTGACTCGCCAGGCCGTCGAACGCGACATGGACGTAGTGATCGTGTCCACGGACAAAGATGCTCGGCAATTGCTGGGGCCTCATGTCCGCATGCTGAACTGTCGCAAGAACACATTTCTGGATGAAGCCGGGCTGAAGGAGGATTGGGGAATCCGTCCGGATCAGGTGGTCGACTATCAGTCTCTCGTCGGCGATTCGGTGGACAATGTTCCAGGCGTTCCGAAGATCGGTCCAAAGACAGCTCGCACGCTGATCGAACAGTTCGGGACTCTGGAAGAAGTTCTGGCCAACGCGAGCAAGGCCCCGGGCAAGAAGGTCCAGGAGAACCTGGTGGAGTTCGCTGACCAGGCGAGGCTCAGTCGGGACCTGGTCCGGCTTCGCGATGACCTCCCGATGACTCTGGATTTCGAAGCGGCAAAGATCTGCGAGCCGGATCATCAGGCTCTTTACGACTTCTTCAACCTGCTCGGCTTCCGACGCTATGCGGCACAAATGCGGGAGAGTCTCGCGCTGAAGCCGGAGTCCGATCCGACTCCTGCAAAGCCGACATCGCTGGACAACGCGAAGCCGCTGTTGAACCTGAAAGATGTCGATACGGCACTCAAGGCCATGTCCGCTGCGTCGACAGTTTATGTGGAAGCGGTCATTGGCGGGACGTCCGTTCGAACTCGACATCTGTCGGCGATTGCATTTTCAGATGGTCAGACGTTGTACACGGCCGATCTTGCGAAGTCACAAGCTCGCCGGTGCGACGGATCGAATTCTGGACTGGCTGGCAAACTGTTCGGCCGAACTTGTGACATCGTCTGCGAAGCCGCTTTGTCATGCGTTGCTCAACGCCGAACGTCGATTGCCTTCGAAGCTCTTTGATGCCTCCATCGCCGACTATCTGCTCGACGCCGGTGCCGCGACACATAATCTTGCCGAAGTGGTTGATCGCCACGCGACAGAAGCCGTCAAGAAAGCCGCCTTGTCTGACGCACGCAGGACTCGTCAGAAGACGATGTTCGACGACGAAGAGGATGACTCCGGCGATGCGGAAGCGACACAGATTCGTGAAGCAACCGGCCAGAGCGAACGCCAGCTGCGTTTGCTCGTTTCGGTTCGCCGAACATTGCAGCAAGGGTTGAAGCCGACGACCTGCTGCCCCTGTATCGTGATCTCGAGGAGCCACTGATTCGCGTTCTGGCGAAGATGGAACACACCGGCATATCCGTTGACGTGAGTGAACTGAAGAAGCAGAGTCAGACGGCCGCGGCGGCGATTGATTTGCTGACCGAAGAAATTCATGCGCAGGCAGGAAAGTCCTTCAATATCGACTCACCGAAGCAGCTTGCGACCGTTCTGTTCACGGACCTGAAGTTGCCCGTCCTGCCGCAGACGATGACGGGAGCGAGCACCGACCAGGAGGTTCTGGAAGAACTCGCGCGCGATGCATCCTCTTCCGAAGAAGATCATCGAGCGCCGGCAACTGGTGAAACTCAAAGGAACGTATCTCGACGCGCTGCCCGAGCTGGTGAATGGTCAAACCGGTCGAATTCATGCGACGTTTGATCAGACGGTAGCCGCTACGGGACGACTCAGTTCCAGCGACCCGAATCTTCAGAACATTCCGATTCGAACTCCGGAAGGTAAGCGAGTCCGAGCCGCATTTCGTCCTGGCGAACAGGACTGGACGCTGATCTGTGCGGACTATTCGCAGATCGAACTTCGAGTTCTCGCGCACTTCAGCGGTGACGCGGCGTTGAAGGAGGCGTTTGCGAAGGGGATCGACATTCACGCCGCGGTGGCCAGCGAGGTGTTCCACACGCCACTGGAACGAGTCAGTTCCGATCAGCGACGGATGGCCAAGGCGGTCAACTTTGGAGTCATCTATGGACAGACTCCGTGGGGACTTGCGGCGGGACTGGGCATTGAGAAAGATGAAGCGGCCGCGTTCATTGAAAACTATTTCCAGACCTATTCAGGCGTCGCGAAGTTCTGTGAAAAGGTACTGACGGAAACGTCCCGAACCGGATTTGCTCGAACGATTCTGAATCGCCGGCGAGCCATCTCGGGGATTCGCCGAACGACGGGCATCAACCGAAACATGCCGGAACGCACTGCGATCAACACGGTCATTCAGGGCTCTGCGGCCGATTTGATCAAAAAGGCGATGCTCGACGTGGACGCCGCGTTGTCGAATGCAGAAATGAAGAGCAGACTACTGCTGCAGATTCATGACGAACTCGTGTTCGAGGCACCCGCGCACGAGGCGCGCGACCTGATCCAGTTGGTTCGCGAGCGGATGCAGGGAGCGATGGTGCTGGACGTACCACTCGAGGTTGACGTCACCATGGGCCCGAACTGGCTGGACCAGACAGACGTCTGACAGCCTGTGCCTACTTGGGCTGATCGTCAGATTTGGGGGGTGCAGCAGGCGCCTCCGGAGTCACTGGCGGTGCGGGTTCCGGGGGCAACTTTCGAAGCTTCAGATGCCGAAAGTGAACCTCGGATCCTTCGCTCTGCAATGCAATGCGTCCTGCAGAAGGACGAGCACCCGTCACTTCACCGGCTTTCTTTTCGTTGATCTCAACGGTCAGTCGACCTTTGCGACTGATGATTCGACCTTCGTTCCAGGTGTTCACAGGACGAGCGAGGTTCAAGTCGACGTCCCGAGTATTGTCGGTCATCGCATCGCCGCTGGGGAAAATGCTGCCGGCTTTTGGCTGGTGCAGCTGGATCTGGACCGAAGTCGGCCAGATCCTCTCTTCGTCCTGAGTGTAAACCAGGATCCCGCTGTTGCCGTTGGCGTCTTTGGGATACTTCCACTCAAACTTCAATTCAAAGTCGTCATACCGTTCCACCGTGGCCAGAAACCCTTTGATTTCCCCCGAACAAACGAGGATCGGTTCTGACTCCGCGGTTTCGCGAACCACTTTCCAGACCGACGGAGCCGGTTCCGCGGAAAACACCTTCCACTGCTTTTCAAATTCGCCGTTGAGCAGATCGACGACATCTGGTGTGGCGGCTGGCTTCGTCGGGCGTCTTCTCCTGAGACGCGGGGACGCGGCACTGGAATCCGATGACGCCGGGGCTGCAGGTTTTGCTGGCTCCTGAGCCATTCCGGATGAACCAGCACTGAGCCAAACACCGGTCACCAGAACCAGCCTCAACGCGCACCCTGTCCCCAATTGTGACAGGCAAGACACGTATGAAGAACAGTCGAGCATAGCTGGGAGGTGAAGCGCAGTCGTTTCGATTCCATTCCGCGACCGCCCAATTCTGGTGGTAGAAAGACACGAACTGGTTCGCGCAGAGCAGCACTAAAATCGCTTCGCCGGGAATTGTCAAACGACTGATCCGTAGTTTATCCGCTTCCTTCCGGGTTTTGGCCATCCGCTCGGCACTTGGCTCCGCACTTCACGGAGTCAGCACTCAGAAACACCTGTGGGGACAGATTCCCTGAACCAGGCATCTCCCTGGCGACATGAACGATCATGTTTGAAATCCCATGGAATTTGTACCATCGTCGAGCCGCGTCCTGGCCGCCGTCGTGGAACTCGGCCGAGTTCCTCGTCAAACCGCGCGGAAATCAATCCTCGCAAACCACGATTCTGTGCGAGATGATGGTCTTTCTGGGAGATATCGATGACTCCTGTTCTGGAATTTGCTCAACGATCGACTCGCCGGCATCTGTTGCACACAGCGGGACTCGGCGTCGGCGCCATGGCTGCTCAGGCTTTGATGGCGGCTGAGGACGGGAATACCAGGCCGGCCGGCAGTGAAAACCCACTCGCTCCCAAAGAACCGATGCTGGCACCGCGGGCGAAGCGAGTCATCTATCTTCACATGGCTGGCTCACCGTCTCAGCTGGAACTTTTTGAAAACAAACCGGAGCTGCAGAAACTCCACCTTCAGGACTGCCCGAAGTCGTTTCTGGAAGGGAAGCGCTTTGCGTTCATCAAAGGAGTTCCCAAGATTCTGGCGGGGCAGTTTTCGTTTCAGCAACACGGAGCCAGCGGACAATGGATTAGTGAACTCCTGCCTCATTTTTCGAAAGTGGTTGATCAGACGGCCGTGATTCGCACGGTACAGACAGATCAATTCAATCATGCCCCTTCCCAGTTGTTCCTTCACACCGGCACACCTCGTCTTGGAAATCCGTCACTTGGATCGTGGATCACCTGGGGACTTGGCAGCCTGAATCAGAATCTCCCTGGCTTTGTAGTCCTTTTGTCCGGAGGCAAAACACCGGATGCCGGAAAGTCGCTCTGGGGCTCAGGATTTCTTCCCTCGGTCTACCAGGGAATTCAGTGCCGCACAGACGGAGACCCCGTGCTGTATCTCAGCAACCCGGATGGCATGGATCCAAAGGTTCGCCGCCGGATGCTGGATGCGCTTGCGGAAATGAATGCCGCGGAGTTTCAGCGAAGCGGCGACGCCGAAACGCAGACTCGCATCGCTCAATACGAACTCGCCTACCGCATGCAGACGTCGGTTCCCGAGGTCATGGACATCTCGCGCGAACCAAAGCACATCCTTGAAATGTATGGTGCAAAGCCGGGTTACGTTTCCCCAGCCGAAAGTGCGGATGATCCGCGAGTCCTCTACAAGGGCGATGATCCGACGTTTGCCAACAACTGCCTGCTTGCACGGCGACTTGTGGAAGCCGGAGTTCGATTTGTGCAGTTGTATGACTGGGGCTGGGACCATCATGGTTCATCGCTTGGCGAGAGCATTGATGAAACTCTTCCCATCAAATGTCAGGCCTCCGATCGCGCGATCGCCGCGCTGATTCGGGATCTGGAACAGCGAGGTCTGCTTGAAGAAACGCTGATTGTGTGGGGCGGTGAGTTCGGACGAACTCCGATGATGCAGAACAATGTCCGAACAGAATTGAAGAAGGGGTACATCGGCCGCGATCACCATCCGTATGCATTTACGATGTGGATGGCGGGCGGTGGAATCAAAGGAGGAACCGCCTACGGTCAGACGGATGAATTTGGGTATTACCCGGTCGAGCATCCGGTCACCGTGCGAGACCTTCAGGCCACGATTCTGCATGTGATGGGACTGGATCCGTATCGTTTCAGTTACCTGTACCAGGGACTGGACAATCGCCTGATCGGACCGACCAGCGAAGGCCGTGTTCTTCAGGATCTGCTGTCCTGATCTTCAACCCCGGCGAGCGGCAGGGCATCAGCCGGCATCAGCCCTCCGTGCCCCAGCATTCCAAGTCCCTCAGCTTTAGTACCCATCGACACACACATCGTCAGCACCAGACGCCACCGTTGTGAAATGCGGTCACTCAGGAGAATTCGGCAATTTTTCCTTCAGATGTGACACGCTGCAGCCGAAGACGGATACGGGGTGATAGATCGGCAGATTTTGCCGCAGCCCCAAAATGACTTTGAGACGCAGCGAAGAAGCGATGCATACGGACCGAAAAATCGGCTTCGCGATGGGCATCCTCCTGATCGGGATCGTTGCTGCGCTCTTCTTTCGCAATGAACCGCTGCTGCGAACAGACCTGCAGACGGTGCGGCGAGAGCAGGAACTCAACCAGCGACTCAAAGACCGCAACGTTGCCGTTTACCTGGACGAAAAACCGCGGCACAAAGGCGATGATCTGAATGGCGAGCCGACGTGGACGCTGCGAGACGTCCTGAAGTCGATGGATGAACGAAACAAGGAGCTGCCGTCTCCAGTGAATTCCCGTCAGAGGAAGGTCAATACAGAGATCACCGGCGAGGAAGATCTCGACGGCTTCCGGACCTGGCGAGATGCTCCGGAGGAGGACGCCGAACCCGCAGCCACCGCCAGGACAACACCAGCAGAAGCAAGGCCGTTGCCACCTCTGACACCGGACAGCACGGAGCCGGCCGTCGCAGGACCTTCAGCCGTTCCGGCTCCAAAAGATGTTCCGGGGTCTGCAGAGCCAGGCTCTCCGTTTCCCTCCGTTCCATCAGGTAGTGAACCTCCAGCTCCAAAGGCCGATGCCTTCGTTCCGCCGGCAGAGTTTGAGGAATATGTCGTGAAGTACGGCGACACGCTTTCCGGGATCGCTGAAAAGTTCCTGGGGTCTCAGGGCAAGTACATGCAGATCTTCGAAGCCAACAAGGACAGGATGAGCAGCCCTGACCGGCTGGAGGTAGGGAAACCCCTGCGCATCCCCAAGGTTGCCTCAAACTCAGGCGTACCGCTCTGACTGAAGCCAAAAGTGATTGAGCAATTTCTTTTCCGGAAATCGTGTCCGGTGCTCCGTTGATGGCGATTGTCTCACGTCCGTGATGGCTTCAACCCGTCCGGACCGGGGCGGTCAGAGTCCGGCTGTAACACCTGCAACTCTTTTCGCAATACTGCACCGCAAAGCGATCTCCCGACCTGTGACAGCGCATTCAAATCCGCTGAATTCCGCCACAGCAGTCGTCGATCCTTTCTGCGAAGGAGGAAAACATGCTGGTACTATCACGTCAGAGCGACGAAACGATAATCATCGGTGACAACATTCGAGTCACCATTGTGGAAGTTCGAGGCGACAAGGTTCGCATCGGTATTGATGCTCCTCGCGATGTCACTGTGCATCGTCAGGAGATCTACGATGCCATCCGTCGCGAAGGTGCTCCAAGTACCAAGCCTGTTTGATCCAAATTCCACAACAGCCGTGCAGGAAAAGCGGCCCTGACTTTCACTGAGAGTCAGGGCCGCTTTTCGTTTTTGGTGCCTGCGATTCGAGCGATCGATCGGGCGAACGATGTGGGTCAGGCTGCTTTTTCACAGAATGTTACGAACTGTGATGCTGCGATCGTCGTCTGAACTCAGTCACGTCGACCAGCGACTGGCCGACCTGATGGCGGGTCTTTGCCTGGCGATTCTTTGTCTGGCGATGGCGGGAAAGGAGCTCTGCCGAGTTCCACTACGGAGTTGTGAGCGATTTTGCGTCCACATCCGTTCGACTGTCTTCCCTCGATCCGGCAGCACAGTGTAAACTCCGCACGGGCATTCAGGATGGAACATGGTGGATGGCCGAACCGAAAGGTTCAGGCAATCATCGTCAGGTCAAATGCCTTAGGATTCACATCAGACAACCACATTCTTTGAGTGGAATTTGGACGATGGGTCGTTCAGGACGGATAACGTTGTGTTTCGCAGCCTTGGCTGGATCCGCCGCGCTCGGATGTACAAAGCAGTCGGACCAGGCATCTCCAGCGGGTGACGCGCCCGCAACGCAGCCTCCGGCCGTCACGGATTCTCAGGAGCCAGGCACAGCGACAGAAAAGTCGGATGGGGTCGCGGCGGCCCCGGCGCGAACTCATGCTCGCGATGAATTGTGGACGGACGAGAAAGGTCAGAAGTGGTTTGGCAACGTCCCGCTCGACGCTTTCTTCGACTCTCCGTATGAAGTTGCGACCAACGTGACGCCTGTCGGCGGTGCTCCGGCGGAAACGATGGTGGCGCAGAACGATACGCCCGCAGAAAACTCGGAAACGCCGAAAGAGACCACGGCTCCCGAAAAAACAGCAGACCCGGCTCCTGAAAAGAACATGCCGACAGAAACGGCCGCGGCTGACGGTGATTCCTGGGACGCATTGATTTCGACGACAGCGCTTGATGAGGAAGTAAAAAGCATCCGCAACTTCCTTCAGGAGAATGTCACGACCGTTGGAAACTTCAATTCCTCGATGATGATGATTCCACCAAAGGCCGCAACTCTTGCGGCACTCGCCGAAGTCGCTCGGCAGCAGAAAGAATCTGTCTCGTGGAAAGGCGACGCAGCTTACGTTCGAAATCTCGCCAAGAAGATGAATGAGTCTCCGCTTCAGCGAGGAGCGAAGGATCAGAAACGTCTGCAGGAACTCTTCGAAGCGATGTCCGACACGCTCAATCGATCCAAGCCGGCCGGACTGGAAGAACCGCCTGAATCGGACTCATTCGCCGAAGTCGCGGATATGCGATTGCTGATGAAGCGAATGGAGGACTGCGAGAAGATCATGAAGACGGAAGTCGCCTCCGAATCTGCCCTTGGCAGCAAGAAGGATCTCATCAAGCACGAGGCCGCACTGCTTGGGACACTCACCAAAGTGGTGACTCTGCCTGGCTTTGGTTACGAAGACGATGCGGAGTTCAAAGGCTATGCAGCAGAGATCGTCAAGGCATCTCAAACCCTGAAGGAAGCTGCAGACGGCGGAGATTTTTCAGGGTTCGAAACGGCCATGTCCACTGTCGCTCAGGCATGCCAGAAATGTCACTCGAAGTATAAGAACGACTAGTCTCGCTCCATCGCTGTTGAACGTTGCGGAAGTCACCAGACTTCCTGCCTGAACGTAGTGGAAGTCGCCAGACTTCCCGCCTGAACGTAGTGGAAGTCACCAGACTTCCCGCCTGAACGTAGTGGAAGTCGCCAGACTTCCTGAGTGATCATCATGGATGCCGTCAGACGTCGCGGATTCGCGAAAAAGGAACGCTGGCGAGTTCCACGACGTGATGAATGGGAACTCTGGCGAGTTCCACTACATTTTGAGATGCTGGCGATCCGCCGATCAAACAACAACATGAGTTTCATCCGAGAAAGCAGTGAGGACATCGTTTGGCTTCTGATTGCACAGAGGAGCGGTTGCTTCTGAAGGTGGTTTCCGGCGGACAAACGGGCGTTGACCGGGCCGCTCTGGATGCGGCCCTGAAAGTGGGCCTGCCCATTGGCGGATGGTGTCCGGGCGATCGCCGCGCCGAAGACGGGCAGGTTCCGGAGAAATATCCTCTTCTGGAGACGGCCTCCAGATCTTATGCCGTTCGAACCGAATGGAACGTCCGCGATTCCGATGGAACGCTGATCCTGGTCCTCGATCGCATTTCCAGCGGCACAAAACTCACACTGGACTCGGCGCGAAACCAGAACAAGCCCGTCTTTGTGGAATACCTGGCCCCGGCACGCGGTCGCGGGCTGCTGTCGGGTGAGAATTCGGCGGACGACCAGATTCACTCAGTTGTCGACTGGCTTCGCCGCCATAAGATTCGCATCCTGAATGTCGCAGGTCCTCGCGGCAGTTCATCGGCTGAGGTGTATCCGAAGGCATTTTCCTTCATGTCTCGTCTGCTGACGGTGCTGTGCAAGCCACAGCGAGTCGCGACGAAACGTAAAGACAACGCCGAGGATGTCGCTGCAACCACCACCGGTACTCGGCGGCGTCGAAAGAAGTCTTCCTGACGCATTGCCTCCGGAAGAGGTCGGCTCAAGAGGCCAGCTCACTTCGGCTGTCATAATTGATCTTTGAATACTGACTATTTCACGGGCTCGGAAAACACATGTCTGCACAGTACATCATGACCATCGAACATCTGACTCGTATGTACGACGAGAAAGAAGTTCTCTCTGACATCTGGCTGGCATTTTACCCCGGGGCAAAGATCGGGGTCCTTGGAAACAACGGCTCGGGCAAAAGCACGCTGCTTCGCATCATGGCCGGCGAAGACAAAGATTTCATGGGGACCGTTCGCCCCGCAAAAGGGATCCGAATCGGCTACTTTCCTCAGGAACCGCGACTGGATCCCGAGAAGACCGTCGGTGAATGCATCGAAGAAGCCGTCGTTGAACCTCGCCGGGTGCTCGAACGATTCAATGAACTCAGCATGAAGCTGTGCGAGGACCTGAGTCCGGAAGAAATGGAAAAGGTCCTCGATGAACAGGCCAGGGTTCAGGACCAAATCGACCTTGCCAATCTCTGGGAGCTCGACCGAACTCTGGAGATCGCCGCAGATGCCATGATGCTTCCTCCTGCCGACCAGAAAGTGAGCGTTCTGTCCGGGGGAGAAAAGCGTCGCGTCGCCCTGTGTCAGCTTCTGCTCAGCAACCCGGACATGCTTCTTCTGGACGAACCAACGAACCACCTGGATGCTCGTTCCGTTCAGTGGCTTGAGCAGTTCCTGGGGACGTTCAAGGGCACGGTCGTCGCAGTCACTCACGACCGCTACTTCCTCGATAACGTTGCCGGCTGGATCCTGGAACTGGATCGAGGAAAGGGACATCCGTTCGAAGGAAACTACACCTCGTGGCTGGAACAAAAGCAGAAGCGACTGGAACTGGAAGAACGACGTGAAAGCCGTCGCCAGAAAGAACTGAAGCGCGAACTGGAATGGGTGCGAATGTCGCCCAAAGCGCGAGCCACCAAGAATAAGGCTCGATTGCAGCGTTACAACGAACTGGCCGCTCAGGCCTACGATGAGCGGGATGATGCGGCTCAGATTCAAATTCCCATTTCGCGCAAGCTGGGCCAGCTGGTTGTGAAAGCGGAGAATCTGAAAAAGAGCTTCGGCGACAAGCTGCTGTTTGAAAACCTGACGTTTGATCTTCCGCCAGGCGGCATCGTGGGCGTGATCGGGCCAAACGGAGCCGGCAAGACCACGCTGTTTCGCATGATCCTTGGAACCGAAAAGCCTGATTCAGGGACTCTGCGACTTGGGGAAACCGTGGATGTTTCCTATGTCGATCAGTCCCGAGATGAACTGGACGGATCGAAGACTGTGTATCAGGAAATCTCCGGCGGACACGATTTGCTGGAAGTTGGATCGTCAAAGATCCATGCGCGTGCCTATTGCGGTCGCTTCAACTTCAAGGGATCCGACCAGCAGAAATTCGTTGGGCAGCTGTCTGGCGGGGAACGTAACCGAGTCCATATGGCAAAACTGCTGCGAAGTGGTGGAAACCTGCTGCTGCTGGACGAACCAACGAACGACCTGGACGTGGATACTCTGCGAGCACTGGAAGAGGGGCTTGAGAATTTTGGTGGCTGTGCCGTGGTGGTCAGCCACGACCGCTGGTTCCTCGACCGAATTGCGACGCACATCCTGGCCTTTGAAGGCGATGGAAGTGTCGTGTGGTGCGAAGGAAACTATCGCATCTACGAACAGCAGCGCCGTGAACGTCTGGGCGACGCCGCTGATAAACCAGTGGCGGGTCGATTCAAGCCACTGAACCGCTGACAGGTGCTGTTCCCATGAAGCATACCATCGGCATCATTCTGCAGCTGCTGGTTCTCGCCATACTTCCGATGGTGATCATCTGGCAGCTGAACTTCGGTTTTCAGCTCATTGTCATGCCCATCGCGTTACTCACCGCGATCTGCGTGTTCAGCATCGGAACGATGCTGCGCGATTCGAAGCCGTAGCGGAAAGCTCGTCTGTCGTGCAGCGCCGGCCTTGAATGATTCGGCAAACGAATGGGCTGAGGCTGTTCAGAAGAAAAAACAAAGGGTCAAACCGTGCAACGCACCGTTTGACCCTTTTGCATTGATGAGCTGGCTGAATCGGACCTGTGCTCCGATTATGGCACTCGGCGGATCGCTGGCGGATTCCAGACGCCGTTGACAACCGATGGCTTGGGGGCGTAAAGCCGAAGAGTCAGCCCGAGTTTTCCGGACTTCGGAGCCGGCAGCCAGTTGGATTCCTTGTCTTTGCCCGGGCTCTCATGCTGAATCAGCAGGTCGAGAGATCCATCGGCGTTGTACTTCAGAGCGTCGCGGTCCCCGATGGCAAATCGATTCAGAGGATTGGCCACCTGGTAACCTTCTTCGTCGTACATCGTCAGCGACCAGAATGCGTTGACCGGCGGAATCTCATCCTTTTCGAAATGCAGGACGTACTTGTTTTCCGCCATCACAGGCTTGCCATCTGAATCCACGATATTCAAAGGATAGATCGCATCATCCACCTGATTTGCACCCAGACCAACGAGAGAGACAATAGACCGCTTCAGGTAATAATTGCCGTAAACACCCATCGTATCCGTGTTCATCTGCCAGCCGTTATGGACTCGAGCTACCGTCGGCAGCTTTTCCTTGAAGAGCGCAGCCGCGGCTTCCACGCCAACTGTCAGTTCTTCGTCACTGACTGTCGGCTTGAAGCTGCCTGGCTCAAGCCCGATCCGCTTCAGGCGAGCCATTGTGGACCAGTCTGACGTATGAGGCGGATTTGCGACCATCAGCGCTGCCGCGCGTTCAAAGAACTTGCGAGCCGGCATTTCGGCAACCTGGCGCATTGGCTCCGTCTTTGTGTCGACCGTTGGGTCAATCTTGTACTCGCGCTTCTTTGGAGCTTTGCCCCAGTCTGCCAGCGGAGTAATGCGGAATCCGTCCTGAATCTTGTGCACGGCAGGGTAGTCTTCCACACCGTTGGCCTGAGTCCGTCCGATGATCCACACGATTGTCGTTGGAGCATCAATCCTCTGAACTCCGGCAGGCAGTTCGCCCTGCCATTTTGGTGGCACAACGGCGAAATCGGCGGCCTTCGTACCGCTGGTTCGCTTGCCAGGGACCGCAAAAACATCGGTCCACATGTCGAGCATCGGAAGGAGGAAATAACGACCGCCGGTGTCACCATGCGACACGATCATCGGGCCTTCTGACAGATCAAGCCAGGCCGAAGAATACAGCGTGTCGAAATTTGGTCGCACAACGACGCGAAGGTCCGCTGTGGGGAATGCTCGCACATGTGTGAACGAGTTCGGCGCTCCCGCGATGGGACTCTGCTTCGGATCCAGATTGGTCAGCTGAAGACGTGTGACGTCCATCAGAACCAGGGGATACAGATACGTGTAGGCTTCCTGAATGATGGCATTCGTTTCATCGGTCTGCGCTGATGCAGAGTGGATGAAAGAGGAAAAGGCCATGGCAACGACAACAATTCTGGCGACCAGCGCTTTCACGGACGTACTCCTGTCTTTGGTGACGACGGGACGAGTTTTCACGACCGTGATGAATTGGGCTTAGCTGTCGATCTGCAATCGAGAATACTCGCGCCCAACAATTCCCGCCTCTTTGGGCCGGTTTGTGCGATGTGAAGCAACAACACTTTACTGGGCGTCGCAGAGCATACCAGGCGATTAGCCCTTATTCACTGTGACACCCAGCATTTGTCCTTCGAACATCAAATCGTTTCCGACCCAGCCCTGAAAGTCGAACTGCGCGAGCTTGCGAGCCATCACGCGTGTGACTTTGGCAATCAGGTCCAGTCGCACTCCGGGATAGATCGGCTTTCGAAACCGAACTTCGTTCATTCCGCCGAAGCCAAGATAGTCACCACCGATGAGGTCGTACTTTCGGGCGTAAAAGCCACCAAGCTGAGCGGCCGCTTCACACTGAACGACGCCGGGCATCAGAGGAAATCCCGGCATATGTCCTCGAATCCAGAATTCCTGGTCGGTCAGCTGTTTGTAGCCAACGATCAGATGCTGAGTCTGATCGACATGCACGATGGCGGTCAGCTGCTCCATCTCGAAACGCTGAGGATTCACGCTGCGAATGTCTTCGATCGTGAACAAAGGTTTCGAAAAATCGAGTGAACTAATGTCACAGATGGGATCAGACGCCATCGATCAAATACTCCCGGCAGAAGTCTCTGCCGTCTCAATGTTTCGGTCGGAGCGGCGAAAGAATCACCCGTTCGGACCATCCCCGAATGATCATCGCCCTGAAGAACGCCCTGCGTTCATCCTGCCGTTCTCCGGTGAACGTTTCCCGGAAAGCCCGAATTGCAATGCCCAACAGGCCAACCCGCAAGGCTCCGAGCATTCTGGATTCTCATTTTTCCATGATCACTCAGCAGCAATCCGCTTGGACAGCGCTGAGGCCTGGAGGCGGACATCCGGGGCGAAGAACTTTTCCGAAATCGCTGTCACTTCCGGGCGAATCTCCTGCCGTTGCTCGGGAGTCATCAACGCCCACAGATCAAGCACGGCTCTCAGGCAGTTGCGAGCCAGCTGCGGCTGCTCCACCTGGTAACGCTGCTCGGCCTCAAAAATCTCCTGCTCCGGTTTCCCCTTCAGCGCCGCTGTATCCAGAGGAATCTGCACCTCCTTCAACAGTTTCACCAGCGCGGGAATTGCTTCGACGCTGCCGTTTCTCGCAAGTCCTGTGACCGCGTTGGCGCGCGCTGCTCGGTCACCGTCAAAAAGCATGACTTTCAGCTGTTCGATCGAGGATTCGCCGCCCACATTTCCCAGAGCAAAACCAGCCAGATGCCGAATCACAGGCTCGGGAGACTGAGCCGCTCGCTTCAACTGATCCAGCACTGCCGTGTTCGTAATCGTTGGCGATGTGAGCCGTTTGCGCTCGGAAGCCGGCTTATCTTCACCTCCGGCTGCTGAAAACCCGGTTTCCGCATCAAAGTGGCGTCCTGCAATCGCAGCCACCGCCATCAACGCACTCTTTCGAACTTCCAGATCTCGGCCGTCTTCCATCGCGACGGCAAGTACCGGCAGGGTTACTGCATCCGCTTCCAGTGCTCCCAATGCTCGTGCGATAAACTGCTGATGAGTCAGGTCTTCGTCAGACGGAGTCGTCGATGCCAGTGATTCCTTGAGCAAGGTCGCCAGTGCTTCCGCCACTTCCGGATTTCGAGCCAGCGGCTCTCGATCAACCGGGGGCGAAGCCTGATCGTTGCGAATCAGCTGAGCCAGTCCCTGAGCAGCTCGCCAGCGACGGTGTTCGTTGTTGCTGCCCAGCTCGGAAACCAGCGCGGTCCAGTCGCTTTCGGAATCCGCAAGCTTGCCAAAGAGAGCCCAGACAGCCACGACCGCCATGACGATCAATGCCGGAATCAGAAAAAGCTGAACAATGAAACCGGCTGATGGTGGCGTGACTGGAGGCAGTTCTTCCGGACGGACTGGCTCTTTGGAAGGCTGAACGTTTGTCATGTCTTTTTCCGCTCGTTTGGCAATCAAACCACTGCCGGAGGCAGTTGAAACCCCAGATGTTAGAGCCGAAGTCCGCGATTTTCAGTCCACTGCAGGAAACAGCGATTTTCGAGAAAGGCGGAAGGGTGGTGGAGGGCGAAGAGTGATGGGAGTTATGGGAGGAATGGGATTCATGGGATTTGTGGCAGCAAGGGGCATAATTCCTATTAATCTCATTCCTCCCATACCTCTCATCAGCCACCCAAGAGACACCTGCTCATCTGTTCTCTTATTCTCGATTCCAGCACACCCTCCTTTTCAAGCGACCAAGACGGTTTTGCTCGGCTGGGGCATTTCCCTATCATTCCGCCTCCTTACAAACAGCCGGGAAGCGGACTCCTGGCAACTGCAATTGTTTTGATCATGGATTTTTGGAGTGCATTGAAGGATGGCCGAACAGAAAGCAACCAACGTTACGTGGCATGCTCACAAGGTGACTCGCGAAGATCGCCAGAAGCTGAATGGCCATCGTGGAGCTGTGCTTTGGTTTACCGGTTTGAGCGGATGTGGCAAGAGCACGATTGCCAACGCAGTCGACCAGTTGTTGCATGAACGCGGTGTGCACACGTTCGTTCTGGACGGCGACAACATTCGCATGGGGCTGAACAAGAATCTCGGCTTTTCTCCTGCTGACCGCACCGAGAACATTCGCCGCATCGGCGAAGTTTCAAAGCTGTTTGCTGACGCCGCAACGATTGTTTCCACGGCGTTTATCTCTCCTTACAAGGCTGACCGAGACATGGTCCGAGCTTTGCTGCCTCAGGGAGAATTCATCGAGATCCTGGTTCAGGCCAGCCTGGAAACCTGCGAATCACGCGACCCGAAGGGCCTGTACAAGAAGGCACGAGCCGGCGAGATCAAGGACTTCACAGGAATCAGTGCTCCATATGAAGCCCCGGAGAATCCAGAGATTGTGCTGGACTCAGACAACAAGGGCATCGAAGAACTTGCTCGAGAAGTTATTGCTTATCTGACGGCCAAAGGAATTCTTCCAGCCTGATGATGAAGTTTGAGTCGCGTTGATGCTCCCGTTCTGAAACAGGTGAGCATTCAATCAACTTTCTGACGCCTTTTGATGATCACGGAAGTACCTGGCGGGTGGGGACCTGACAGGTACTTTGTTTCAGCCAATACGATGGGGACTAATCCGTTTGATCTGATGAATAATCCGCCGCAGGGATGTGCGGATTCCCCTTTGAGGTTCAGCATGAGCCTCACAAGATCTTGTTGATTTCATGAGGAAAGCAACGAGACCTGCCAGTTGAAAGGATGCTGCGGATGACCTCCGTTAGTGCGCTGATGGGAATGGCGTTGTTTCTGGCCATTGGTTCCCCGGACATGGGAGTTCCGAAAACTTCCGACATGGGCAAAGGTGGAGATGCCGTTGCGGCTCAGCCTTCAGCCGAAATGGGCAAGTGGATGTCCTCGTTCGACGAGGCACGTAAGATTGCTCAGGAAAAACAGCTGCCCCTCGTTCTGCATTTTGAGGCTGACTGGTGTTCAGCCTGCCGTTCCATGGATTCGGCCGTGTTAAATCAGGCCTCCATCATCGGGCGGCTCGGGACAGACGTGATTGGCGTTCGAATCGACGCTGACCGTGACCCCGGCCTGATTTCTCAGTATGGGATTGCGTCGCTTCCGACCGAAGTCGTTTTGCGTCCCGACGGAACGGAGAGCGCAAGATACGTCGGAGGAACATCTCTGACCGACTACCAGGCTCGCCTGGACAAAGCTCGTGACTCCAGGGCCGCAAGCGCATCGGAGGCAGTTGCTTCCGATGATCCGGACGAAACACTGCGTCCCTGCCTGCTGGTTCGCCACGACGGAAAACTGGTTGGACTTGGTGGTTTTTCGCCCGTTGCAATGCACAGCGACAAGAAATGGATCAAGGGTTCCGAATCGTTCGTCGGCACATGGAACGGAGTGGATTACTTCTTCCAGTCCGCTGAAGAACGAGAGCAGTTCTTCGCCAGTCCGGAGCAGTTTATTCCTCGACTTCACGGATGCGACCCGGTTGCGATGCAGCGAGATCGTCGTGCAGAAGCCGGCGTGATTGAACTGGGAGCCTTCTACAAGGGACGGCTGTTCTTCTTCCTGAATGAAGAGAACCGTCAGCGATTCCAGAACAATCCATCCTGGTACGCCGAAGGATTATCGTCCGATCACATTACCAACGCGGATGATTTTCCTTTTCTGAAGGCGATCAACTGATTCCTCAACCCGACTCCCTCCAGCATTGTCTGGAGGGAGTCGCCGTTGCCTTCGCGAGAAGCGTCCGGAAATTTGTCTCGGCGACTCAAATCGAGTACTCTCTGTCCATCAATTTTCCAACAAGCTGACGGATGCAGAGCCTCCATGAGACCGAAACGTTCTGGTTTGCTGATTTGTGTCGCACTGCTGCATTGCTTTGGCTCAGCGGTGATGGCCCAGCAGTCGAAGGCAATCTGGGGATTGTTTCCGGGCGATTCATTTTCCGTCAGCTCCGTCGTTGTTCGATCCACGGAACTGCAGCAGGGAACAGCAGCGGCCGTCACACTCGAAACGCGCGATCGGTGTTTTCTTGAATATCGAGTGCGGCAGGTTGGCGCTGACGGCGATGTCCTGATGGACGTTCGTCTTCAATCACCATCGCGAGAACTGCGTACTTCGCCGGAACAACCATGGAGGACGGCCGCCGCTTCGCAAAGGAAGCTGGAAAGCATTGCCGTGCAGTTCATCGTGGATCCGCGCGGCAACATCACACAGTTCGCGCCGCAGGATCGGGAACAGCTGATTGCGATCCTTTCCGGGAATGATTCAAAGTTTGCCGCACTGCTCAGTGCATCGCTTCCCGAAGAAGTCATGGCGGGCTGGTTTGGCAAAGTCTTCAGCGTGCCTCAGCACAGGTCTCTTGAAGCAGGCAGGGCGAGCGGCGGTTCGAAGGAAGAACCCAGTCCGGAGAGTGCCAAGACGACATGGTCGCAAACCTGGGTCGATTCCGTTGGACCATTCGGCGTGATTCGATCAAGCCTGGAATTTCAGTCGAAGGCAGCGTCAGACGACGGTTCAGACGATGCAGCGCCCGCCCCGGATGACGAATCCGACAAGCCTGAATCGCCTGATTCAAAGGAATCACCAGGGAAAGATCTGATGGAATGTCTGATCACAGGCGAAGCTCGATACGTTCCCCTCGTTGTGCCGGAGAGCATTCAGCCCTCTGGACTTGAGGCGTTGCCGTTCGAGTCTCTGGAGATCAGGACTACGAACATTTCGGGAAAGGCTCGTTTATCGAAGAAGGCCTTTTTCGATTCAAAGTCGTCACGCCGACCGCCTGCAGAGACTCTGGAATGGTCATGGACCACAGAAGGCGGGGCCGTGCTGCGAGACAATCCGCAACGCAAGGCGGATGAGCAGAACGTCACGTTTCGCCACAGCGAAACTCACACAATCGTGCTCTCCGGTTATTCGTATCACGGCGACGAACTCATCATCGCTCCACCCCCGGACGCTCAATAGCGCCGTGGGGCCCGTTACCACACTCGCGTCTCGCGCGAACGACGAGCGGCTCGATGTTGTGATTTAACAACGCAGCGGCAGATTCGGTAAACCGCAAGGCTCATCGAATACGGTTGCGACCGCCGTCGCTGCTGAATTCAGAGTTCTGGCGGCAGATTCGGAACGGGTCCAGTGGAAACAAAACAGAGTCCTGGCAGAACGTGTGCGTTTCCCGCCTGGGTCCGTTACACTCTAAAACGTTGATCATGACGATCATAGAACTGGCCTCGCCGCGCTGATGTCAGCAGCGGCAAACGCCAGGTGACAAACTCGCCGAAGGTCCTGCAATACAGGCGGCCTTTGATTCATAGACGGACTGTGTGGGATGAGCAGCGGAGCAGTGTCGGGACTTCGAACAGAACCTGTGTTCTCGTGCCCCGTCACAGTCTATAACGAAGTCTATGGCCCGGATGGTGCTCCTCGTGCCCACTGGCAGAAGTTCCTGAACGCCTATCGAAGTGTCGCCCCGTCCGAATTTGCGCGCCGAAATGCGCAGGCCGACAGGATGCTGCGTGAGAACGGGGTTAACTATCACTCCGTCACTGACGGCGGCGAAGGTGCGCGGCCATGGCGTCTTGATTTGCTTCCGATGCTGACAACCGCAGCGGAATGGTCATCGCTTGAGATTGCCCTTGGGCAGCGTGCCCGCCTCCTGAATCTGCTGATCTCCGACATTTACGGCCCGCGCCGTCTTGTTGAAGAAGGCCTGTTGCCTCCGGAAGTTCTGTTCGCTAATCCGGAGTTTCTTCGCCCGTTCTGTGATTTGCGGCGACCGGATGTCAGCTCCATGTTTCTGTACGCAGCGGAACTGGCTCGTTCCGCAAATGGAACATGGTGCGTGATGGCCGACCGATCGGAAGCGCCGGCCGGGCCCGGTTTCGCGCTGGAGAATCGGATCGTCAGTGCGCGATCGATGCCGTCAGCGTTCAAACAGATACCGGTTGAGCGACTTGCCGGCTTCTTTGGCCGCCTGCAAAACTCGCTGAGGCGCCGCACCGCAAAGCCGATTGAGAATCCGCGAATTGTCCTGCTGTCCAGCGGTCCGACTCATCCCTACTTCTTCGAAGATGTGTACCTCGCGCGTTACCTGGGCTACACAATGGCCGAAGGTGGGGACCTCGCGATTCGTAACGACACGGTCTTCCTGAAGACGCTCTCCGGTCTGATTCCCGTCGACATCATTCTCGGTCGCTGTGCGGAATCAGGATTGGATCCGCTCGAACTTGGTTCTCACTCAGCCCACGGCGTTCCTGGACTGCTGAACGCCATTCGATGCGGCAACGTGTCTGTTGTGAATACGCCAGGATGCGGCATCGTGGGGGCTCCGGTCTTCATGGCGTTCCTTCCAAAGCTGTGCGAGAAACTTCTGGGCGAGCAGCTGCGACTCAGCTCCATTCCCACATGGTGGTGCGGCGACGCCGAAAGCATGAAGTTCGTCGAAGGGCACTTTGGTGACCTTGTCCTGAAGCCAGCGTTTCAGAAAAGCGGCGGCGAAGAGATCATCATCAGCGACCTGAGCACAGCAAAGCGCGAGGAAGTCCTGAAACGCATTCAGGCAGAGCCATGGGCCTGGGTCGCGCAGGACAAGATCGCTCGATCCGGGCTTCCTGTTTGGACAGAGCAGGGCGTTCGCTGCGGGCATGCGGCGGTTCGAGCATTCCTGGTCGAAGAAGACAATCACTGGCATCTGATGCCTGGCGGATTGATCCGCATCGCTCCGGATACCGGGCCGATGCAGCTGTCCGTTTCGGCAGGAGATGGCAGCAAGGATCTTTGGGTCATTGCGGATCGCAAGGTCGATCCCGTGTCGCTGCTGACACCTCAGGATCAGCCGGCGGAACTGCGACGCACGAGCGCGTTGTTTCCAAGTCGAGTCGCTGACAACCTGTTCTGGCTGGGCCGTTCGATCGACCGTTGTGACTTCCTGTGTCGCCTCGTCCGGGCACTCGCGGAACGGCTGGTCGGAGAAGGCAGCGTGGATCTGACGGAAGTCCGATTCCTCGCACGAGCACTGAGCGAACAGGGGCAGATCGAACCTGGTTTCGTCGTCGACGGAATGGAGTCTCAGCTTCCTTCTCTCGCGGAAGCACTTCCAATCGCCGTCTTTGATCCTCAGGAATACGGCGGACTGGCTCGCACGGTTCGCGATCTGACTCGACTGGCATCACTGGTCCGCGACTGGATCAGCCCTGACACATGGCACCGGATTAACGTGACGGCCGAATCCTTCTGGGCGACTCCGAACAAAGACTGGCGCGACCTGGCGGACGTGGTCGCATCTTCCAACTCGCTTGTCGGTGATCTGGCGTCGGTCAGCGGTCTGATCGCGGATGGAATGAACCGAGGCCCGTCGTGGCGTTTTCTGGAAATCGGTCGCTGCATCGAGCGCGCCGGTGCGACAGCGAGACTCTTGATCTCAGCGGACTTTCGTCGCGGCCCCATGGCGCCGACTCTGCTGAAGACGCTTGTGGAAGTGCTTGATGTTCGCATGACATATCGGTTTCGATACCGCGAGAACCTGCAGCGAAATGCGGTGCTGGACCTGGCCATCACCGACGAAACGAACCCACGATCTCTGGCCTACCAGATTGATCGCCTCGTATCACATGTCGACCGGCTGCCGGGGTTCACGACTCAACCGCTTCGATCCGGCGAAATGAGACTGGTCATGGAAGCAGCGCATGCTGTTCGGATGCTGACGGCCGACGATCTGGCCGCTGCAAATCCCAGGGCAGTCATTGCCACGCTGAGAGTGGTGGATGAATCGATGATGAAGCTCTCGGATGCTCTCACGAACAAGTACCTCGTGCATTCCGGAGCCCCCAGACAGTTCAGCGAGTTGCCGGGGTAGCCATGAAGTATCGGATTACTCATCGCACAACCTATTCCGGCCACGACCCGGTCTCGATTGGCCACAACCAGGCATGGCTGGAGTTTCGGCCGGTCGACTGGCAGCAGGTGGAATCCTTCCAGCTGCACATCGACCCGGAACCCTCCGTGAAGACTCGGCGGACGGATGCGTTCCGAAACCCCGTCCATGTGTTTTCCTTCAACGAGGGTTATCAGAAGCTGGATGTTGTGGCAACGACAGTCGTCACTGTTCGCGACACGATGAAACCCAGCCATGCAAAGGAATACTCCTGGGAAGAAGTGCGGCAGGCGGTGCGCCAGCACCTGGATTCTGCGGACCGCGACGCACTGGAATTCTCCTACCCGTCGCCTCGCATCGTTTGGAACGACGCCATTCGCAATTATGCGATGGAATCGTTTGGCGAAGGACGCTCCGTGACCGAAGCCGTCATGGATCTGACTCGCCGGATTCACACGGACTTCGTGTATGACAACCGAGCGACCACGGTCAATACACCAGTCCATGAAGTGTTTCGGCTGCGTCGAGGGGTTTGCCAGGACTTTGCACATCTGCAAATCTCGATGCTGCGATGTCTCGGAATTCCCGCTCGATACGTCAGCGGGTATCTTCGAACGGTTCCTCCTCCGGGGCAACCACGGCTGGTCGGAGCAGATGCTTCGCACGCGTGGCTTTCTGTGTATTGCGGAGGCGGCAACTGGCTGAGCGTCGATCCGACGAACGATACGGAATGCGGTACCGACCATATCGTTCTGGCCTGGGGCCGGGATTATTCCGACGTGCCTCCGCTCACGGGTGTCTTCGTTGGAGGCGGGCAGCATCGGCTTTCGGTCAGCGTTGATGTCATGCCGATCTGACGCAGCGCCCCGGAGCAGCAATCCCGGAAAGACCGGCCACTCTCGCTCGGCATCTCTCCGGCGAAACCACTGAAACCCCGATCCGCACTCTCAGTTCCAGTGTCACACTCACGTCAGTTTGGCGACAGTGCCAGGATGGAATACACTTTCGCCACGTTCCTGGCCCGCCGGAAATCTCAGGCTGGCACCTACTCGACCGCAATTTCAAAGAACACGCACGATGCCTCGTTACGACTATAAATCCATCGAAGCCCGATGGCAGAAATACTGGGAACAGAACGACACGTTTCGCACGGAAGACTGCGTGTCCGAGAAGAAGAAGCTGTACGTTCTGGACATGTTTCCATATCCCTCCGGCAGCGGCCTGCATGTGGGACATCCGGAAGGTTACACGGCGACCGACATCGTCTGCCGATACGCCCGCATGAAGGGAAGGAACGTTCTGCATCCCATGGGCTGGGACGCATTCGGACTGCCCGCCGAAGAACATGCCGTGAAGACCGGCACGCATCCTCGCATCACGACCGAGCAGAATATTGCGACGTTCAAGCGTCAGCTGAAGATGCTGGGATTCAGCTACGACTGGAATCGCGAACTCGCAACGACGGACCCGGACTACTACCGCTGGACTCAGTGGATCTTCCTTCAGCTCTACGACACCTGGTACGACGCGGACTTTGAATGGACCGGACCGGACGGCGTGAAGCGAAAAGGCAAAGGCCGGCCGATCAGTGAGCTTCCAATTCCTGCCGAGATCCTTGGGGAAAGCGGAGAGCGGAAGGCGGAAAGCGGAAAGCTGCCGTCGGAGGCGGTACGACGGTATCAGGACAAGCACCGACTCGCCTACGTTTCTGAAGCGCCGGTGAATTGGTGCCCGGCTCTTGGAACTGTGCTGGCGAACGAAGAAATCATCGACGGCAAGAGCGAACGAGGCGGTCATCCGGTTGTCCGCATGCCGCTGAAACAATGGATGCTGCGCATCACGGCGTACGCAGATCGTCTGGCCAGTGAGCTGGAATCTCTGACATGGTCGGAAGCAATCAAGCTGATGCAGCGCAACTGGATCGGCCGCAGCGTCGGCGCAGAAGTCGACTTTATGATCGAAAGCGGAGAGCGGAAAGCGGAAAGCCGCGTTCCAAATTCTCCGCTTTCCGCTTTCGGCTCTCCGCTTTCCGCAAAGGCCTTTCCCAAAGAGCCCGCCGCCGACACGATCCGCATCTACACGACTCGCCCGGACACACTCTTCGGCGTGACCTACATGGTGCTCGCGCCGGAACATCCGCTTGTGGATCAGATCACGACACCGGAACAGAAAGCGGCGGTCGAAGAGTATCGCACGAAGGCATCGCTGAAGAGTGACCTCGACCGTACCGACCTTGCCAAAGACAAGACCGGCGTCTTCACGGGAGGTTACGCAATCAATCCGGTGAACGGCGAAAAGGTCCCGGTCTGGATCGCCGACTATGTGCTGATCAGTTACGGCACCGGAGCCATCATGGCTGTCCCGGCGCATGATGAACGAGACTACGAATTTGCAAAGGCGTTCGGGATTCCCATTCGCCAGGTCGTTGCTCCTGCACCTGGCAGTGGACATGTCGCGGATATCGACAATGCCGCGTTTGTGGAAACGGGCATCGCGGTGAATTCCGGAAGGTACGATGGCACGCCGACAGCCGACTTCAAAGCACAGATTACAAAAGACCTGGCGGCTGCAGGTGTTGGTCGAGAAGCCGTCAACTATCGTCTGCGTGACTGGCTCTTTAGTCGTCAGCGTTATTGGGGCGAACCGTTCCCGATCTGGCACGAACTGGATGCCGATGGAAATCCGACGGGGCTGATGCGGACAGATGCGGTCGAATCACTTCCGGTGCTTCATCCTCACATGGAAGACTTCAAGCCGACGGGAACGCCGGAACCCATGCTGGCCAAAGCTGAGCCGAGCTGGCTGTTCAAGACCGACACCGATGGTGTGAAGCTGAAGCGTGAAACCAACAGCATGCCTCAGTGGGCCGGCAGTTGCTGGTACTACCTGCGCTTCTGCGACAATAAGAACTCGGCGAACTTCATCGACCCGGAGAAGGAAAAGTACTGGCTTCCCGTCGATCTCTACATCGGCGGTGCCGAGCATGCGGTGCTGCACCTGCTGTACTCACGCTTCTGGCACAAGGTGCTGTTCGATCGCGGTCATGTGACAACGCCCGAGCCATTCCAGAAGCTGGTGAATCAGGGGATGATTCTTGGTGAGCCGGACGAGAACGGCAAAGCGGAAAAGATGTCGAAGTCTCGCGGCAACGTCATCAATCCGGACGACATCGTTCGTGACTACGGCGCGGATTCACTGCGCCTTTACGAGATGTTTATGGGGCCGCTGGAGCAGGTGAAGCCATGGCAGATGAGCGGCGTGGAAGGCGTCTACCGATTCCTGGGTCGTGTCTGGCGAATGATGATTGATGATCGAGCGGAAGCGGTTCAGCTGACTTCTGCGGTCGTGGATGCTGAGCCAACAGTGGAACAGCAGCGAGTCCTTCACAAGACGATCAAGGCCGTGACCGACGACATCGATCGGCTGGCGTTCAACACCGCGATCAGTCGCATGATGGAATTTACAAACTTCATGTCGAACCAGGAGGTTCGTCCGAAGTCGGTGCTTTCTTCCTTCGTGCTTCTGCTGAGCCCCTTTGCTCCCCACATTGCCGAAGAACTCTGGGCGGCCCTTGGCCACACGAAGACAATGGCCTATGAGCCGTGGCCACAGCATGATCCTGCAATGCTGGTGGAAGACAGTGTTGAAGTCCCGGTTCAGGTCAATGGAAAACTGCGAAGCAAGATCGTCGTCCCCAACGGAATTGACGCCGCTGAACTGCAGCGTCTTGCAGAAGCCGATGATTCCGTGCGAAAGCATCTGGAAGGAAAGTCCGTGGTCAAGGTGATTGCAGTTCCCGGGCGACTGCTGAACTTCGTGGTGAAATAGTCGAGTCTGATTCGCTGGTAAATTCTGATTTGGCGGGCACAATGCCAAGCATTGTTGTTCAGTCTGAATGACCTTACGAAGAATCAGCTTTGTCCAGCACTTCTCCAACTCGATCAGGCTCCATGCTGCTCGCCGAAGAGTATTTCGAGAGTGGAGACGATCGCTTTGTTGCTGAGTTGCGATCGGTCACCGATGCCGCTCGGCTCGGTGACTTTGCGGCACGATGGATGAATGATACTCGCCCGGTTGCCAGAAAATTCCTGAAGGACTACCTGTCGCTTCCGCTGAACAACCCCCGGCACGAAGCATTGGTCAAGCGCCTGTTTAAGCTGGCCGAAAAGGCGCAGGACGACGACCTGATGGGATTGTTTCTGCGAGCGCTGGATGTTTCGATCCGCCGGAAGAAGTGTGTTCAAAAGCGTTACAACTGGGTGACTCGGGAGTATTGGACTTCGGAAACCATTGCCATTCCGCGGGACGGGATGCCAAAGAATCTCCGGCGCTATTCGGAATGGCACCGTACGCTGAGATTATTCACCGTTCTGACTCGCAGATACCTTGCGCGCAGATCGTGGCGGTACTTTCGTCACCTTGGGGCAACTGACCCGGCGCGGTACGTGAAAGCCTCAACTCGCGCGATGCTCAACTATTCGGACGCGGACACGCCGGATGGTCTGGCGATGATCGACAACTGGGGATTGATGCACATTCTGTTTCACCACACGGACGTGCTGACATCAAGAGCATCCGGCTGGCACCTTCGCGACAAATCCACCCTTACGAGCCTGTCGCCGGCACCCGCATTTCCGGACGCATGGACAGCAGCTCCGGAGCAATTGTGGCTGCTCGTCAGAAAAGCCGCCGCGCGCGTGGTACGACAATGGGCGTTTCGCCTGTTGAATCGCGAACATCAGGATTTTCTTCGAACGCTTCCCATTGCTGACTTTGTCGTTCTGACAGCGCATGCGGACGACGACCTTGCGCGATTCGCGGCGGAATCACTGTCGCGATCTTCGCAACTGAATTTACTAAGCAGCGAACAGTGGTTTTCAATGCTCGGTGAATGCAACCCTGCGGCCATTGAAGTGCTGTGCCAGGGTTTGTCGCGCGAGGTGGATCCGCAAACGATCATTCTGTCTCAGCGAATCACAATGGCGTGCAGCCGTCCCGAAGCTGTGGCAGAGATTGGGCTCAAGTGGCTTCGAGCGTCTGTCATGTCCAGTCCGCAGGAATGGTCGGAGCTTGGCAGGCTGGCGGGAGCCGAGTGCGAAGCGTTGCGACCACAGCTGCTCGAATGGCTCAAGTCCCTGCTGACAACATCCACAGCCGCCAGTCTACCTGCGGTACACGGGGATAACGGGCTCTCTGTGATTTCCTCGACGATAATGGAGCTGCTGGATAGTCGGTTCGAAAATGTACGGCAGTTTGGCTGGGCCTGGTTCGAAGAGACACCAGCAGCCAGTCAGGATGTCAGGCTTTGGCAACGACTGCTTGAATCACCGTACGATGATATTCGTTTCGGCGTAATCAGGATGCTGGAACAACAGCCCGCTCCGGATCGGCTGGATGCCAGCCATCGCGGTCAGCTCGGAAAGGAACTTGTTCGAGCTTTGTGGGCGACGGTTCTGCTGAATGTTCGCCGGGGATCCCGATACAAGCCGGCCGTTCTTCAACAGATTTCAGAGCGTCTCAAACGGCGCCCGGATGAAGCACCACAACTGTTGCCGCTTCTGTCTGTTGCTCTTCGATCAGTTCGAGACACCGAATGGAAGAAGGCGCTGGCCGTGGTCGTTCAACTGGCAGAAGTCCCGGAGCTGCATCAGCAGGTGATTCAGACCTTTCCGGAGATCAGCTGGAATTTGAAATTGTGATTCTTAGCAGACTACAGACTACAGACTTTTGCTCGGAGCAAAGAGTCTCACACTTTGGCGGGGAGGATTGAACATTTACCGAGACTAACATGCTGCGGTGTTCCGCCGTGGTTGAGTTTGGCTCTCCATTGCTTCCCCTGGAACGTTGTTCGTTCGGCCCGACGTCATCTGGACTGCGGGCTGAGTCAACGTGGTTCACGCAGGCCAGATGACGTCGGGCCTTTGTGAACGCTCCCGGTCGACGCTTCGAAGTCGGTGAATGTGTTCGTTCCCAGTTTGAGTGTGAGACTGTTTGCTCCTGGTTCATGGTGACCGCTGACCCTCGTGTCTTCGGAGTTCTCGTTTCGACGTTCCAAAATTCCTCTTCCCGCAGATCTGCTCCCATACGTTATGGAACTTCAAAGCAGCTATCACCGACGCAGCGGAATCCGGGAAGGTGCCTTTGGGCTGGCCATCGCGCTTGAGCCGAATCTGCGGCGGGATCGCGTGAGTTATCGGGGACAGCTCAAGTCGCCTCTTCGTTTCCGCGAAGCCATCAGCGCGCTTCATGAAGTGGTCGTGAGCGACCTGAAGTTTCATGCACGCGACAAATCAGCTTACATTGAGTGGAAGCGTGCGGAACTGGCTCGCGAGCAGACGATTCGCAGAGCAGCTGTGGACGCGAAGAAGGCCGAGCTGCAGCCTCAGGCACGTCCGCCAATTCGCCCTGGCCTCGAAGAAGACTATGAACGACTCAGGAGACAGTATTGGGATGCTCGCCTGAAGTATTCCACATTCCTGCAGCGGACAGACCCTGAAATCTGGCGCCGGCTGGTGCCTTGTGACCCGGTGATCACAGTCGCTTCTGATTGCCTCTTCTTCGAGTGCTTCAGCGCGGATGAAAGCAGCTACGGTTGCCTCACAGTGGGCCGTGAAGCCTTCGAAAATGAACGCGATGTGAGTCCCGGTACGACCAACGTTGATTACACGTGGGACCTGTACGAACACTTTCAGACACTTCGTAGCTATCGGCAAACCTCGTTTGAAATAGATCCAGGCGGATTTGAGGTTCAGACGGATTCCGCCGGGCAGCATCGTGAAGAGAAGATTGATCTGCCAGGTTCATGGCTGCGAGGATTCCTGCAGCTTCAGTCGGCCATGACACTTCCCATGCGAGTCGTCTCGATTGGCAGGGAAGGCTTGTACAACCTGCTCGCCTATCTCAAGCGCCATCGCGCGGCGAAAAGTCCCAGAGCAATTCGGTTCGAGCTGATCCCAGGGCAGGCACCGCAGGTTATTCTTGAACCATGGGACCGCAGGGTGTCGTGTGATTCCAGACCGTGGAATGGAAACCGCCAGGAGAACATACGAATCTGGGGACGCGATCGGTTGCAGGTCCTGAGCCGCCTGCTTCCCCTCGCCGATGAGGTCCATGTCGGACTGCTGGGAACGGGTTTGCCCAGTTTCTGGATGATCACGATGGGAGAGATGCGGTTCGTGCTGGGGCTGTCAGGATGGACGGCAAACGACTGGACGTCCTCCGGCGCGCTGGATCAGATCCTGCCACCAGTGGAAGTTCGAGAAGCCACACTGGCTCAGATTGCCGGAGCGTTCAGGAATCATGCCGCGCAGTCGTTTGAGTCGATCGTCAGCCAGACGCAACTTCCGACGTCCACTGTCGCTGCGGGCCTGAATCGGCTGGCGTTGCTGGGGCAGATCATTCACGACCTGCCGGCACGTCTTTATCGCTGGCGGCAGGTGATGCCGGTACCGCTGACCTCTGATCAGATCGGGGGCGATCATCCTGAGACACTTGCGGCGCGAGCTTTGATCGCAGCAGGCCAGGTACAGCTGTCAAAAAACGAAACCATGCCGAACGGAATGCGCCTTCTGGAAGGTCGGGCCGGTGGGAGTCCTGCAGAATTGCTAATCGACGGGGATGGTCGGATCGTTCGGGGTCGGTGCAAGTGTTCCCATCATTTCAAGAACGGACTTCGGAAGGGTCCCTGTCGGCATCTTCAGGCGCTGCGTCAGTCGGCCTCAGCAACCTCGCGGCCCGACAATCTTGATTCGTGGTATGCGAGTTTCAGAAACCCATGAGCACTCAGGATTCAAAAGGCTTTTTCGGCTGGCTGCGACGACTGCTGTTTGGTGATCCTGTCGCGACACCCAAACCAGTGAACTCACCCGTTGCGCCTTCGGCCCCGGTGCCAGCAAAGCCGGCGGCAAACGCAACCACAGCTGGAACCATTTCACAGCCTCCTGTCAGAAGCCAGGCAGCCAACTCGTTGCAGACAGGACTCGATGCATCCGCGTTTCTCCCGATCACACGGGACGAAATCATCAGTTCCACTCGGACGCGATGGATCTGGTCCGGAGCGTTCTGGGGACGACGTGACCTGATCCCCCCAGCAAGCGATACACGAACAAAGCTGATCGATCGCGGCATGCTGACTCAGGGGCTATTGACCGCCGAACAGCTGGCAGAGATCCATCAGGTGGGGCTGGAGATGGATGCAGTGCGTCCATCAATTGATGCCATTCGAAATGAGGCCAGTCGGGCAGGCGAAGCAGCGGTTGCCGCCAGCCGCGAAGAACGTCAGAGACTCAAGGCACAAAAAAAAGCGGAAGCAGCTCAGCGAAAGCAGCAGCGAGCACAGGACATCGCCTCTCGGTTCGCAACAGACATTACGTATCTTGGACGTCGTGTTTCCGGCAGGCTGAATGAACGAAACAGTGACATTGGAAGACTGGAAGCCGCAGCACTTCCAGTTCTCCAGACTCCCGCAGATGTCGCCGCGGCACTGGGATTGACGGTGCCTCAGCTTCGAGGGCTTGCGTTTCACAGCGAGGTGACTCGCCGATCGCATTACATCCAGTTTTCCATTCCAAAAAAATCGGGCGGCACTCGGCTTCTCAGCGCTCCACACCGGCGACTTGCGAATTGTCAAAGGTGGATTCAGACTCAAATTCTCAGCAAGCTCGACGTGTCTCCACAGGCGCATGGATTTGTTGTCGGGCGCAGCACAGTCACTAATGCAATGCCGCACTGCGGGAAAGCCGTTGTTCTGAACACGGATGTTGAAGGCTTCTTTCCGTCGGTCACGTTTCCCCGAGTACGAAAGGTGTTTCAGAAACTCGGCTATTCACCAGCAGTTGCGACGATTCTGGCATTGCTGTGCACTGAATGTCCGCGACGAACCGTGGAGTTCGGTGGCGAAAAACTGTTCGTTGCCACTGGCCCCCGTGCGCTGCCTCAGGGAGCCTGCACCAGTCCGTCACTTTCCAATCAGGTTGCACTGCGGCTGGATCGCCGGCTGCAGGGTCTGGCCTCCCGACTGGGGCTCACTTACACGCGCTACGCGGATGACATCACGTTTTCCGGAAACGAAGAGCTGAAGTCCCGCACGGGATATCTGATGGCCCGAATTCGTCACATCGTCCAGGATGAGGGACTGCAGATTAACGAAGAGAAGACTCGTATCCAGCGACAGAATCGCGTTCAATCGGTGACAGGACTTGTCGTCAACGATCGCCCCGGTGTTCTTCGAACCAAAGTGCGAAGGTTGCGAGCAATTCTGCACCAGGCAAAAACCACCGGGCTCGCCGCACAGAATCGTGAGAACCATCCGAACTTCCGAGCGTGGGTCGAAGGCATGATTGCCTACATCGCGATGTCCCGCCCGGAGACCGCCAGCATCCTTCGCCAGCAATTCGATCAGGTTCGCGAATCGTGACCTTCAAGGACACACGCGATTCCAACAGAACGGATGAGTCGCAAAATTCTGGTGGCGACGGTGACATGATCGAACGAAACTGCGATAGTCGCGTGAGCTGCTGACTGGCTGAAGTTCGATCGTTCACACAAAGCGGGAGTAATTCTGATGAAGCTTGAATCCTGCAGAATTCGGCGCAGCGAATCGAAGCAACCAGAACGACTCAGCAGGTGGATCCCGCTTGGCGCTTTTCGACTGGTGATGGCATTGGCCGCTGTCGTGGGATTGCACTCCACTGCCATGTCTCAGCAGCCGGATTACAGCAAAGAACAGCTGGAATACTTCGAGAAGTCTGTTCGCCCCATCCTGGTGCAGCGGTGCGTGAAGTGCCATTCCGCCGATGGCGCCGCGACTCACGGTGAACTGAGTCTTGAATCTTCGGACGGCATTGTGTCAGGGGGAAGTCGAGGGGCATTGTTTGACCGGACTGCTCCGGAAAAGAGCCTGCTGCTTCATGCGGTCGAGTATCTCAACACTGAACTTCAGATGCCACCGGATGGCAAGCTGCCGGAGTCTGAGTTGCAGGTTCTCCGTCAGTGGATTCGATCGGGTGCAGCGACGCCAACATACACCGCGCCGCCACGTAAATCGACGGAATCGATTGACTACAAAGCGGCGCAGGAACACTGGGCGTTCAAACCAGTGGCCGACATTCCCGTGCCTCAGGTTCCTCAGGGAACGCCCGAGCACTGGTCACACAATCCGATCGACGCATTCGTGCTTCAGAAGCTGAATGAACATCATCTGACGCCATCACAACCAGCGGAACCCGATGTACTTCTGCGAAGACTCTCGTTTGATCTTGTCGGTCTGCCGCCACGTCCGGAAGACCTCGCTCAGATGACCGCCGACGGTGCCGATGTGGCGATCGAGCGGCTATTGAGTTCACCACATTTTGGAGAACGGTGGGCTCGCAACTGGCTGGATCTGGCTCGTTATTCCGAGTTCACACCCGAATGGCAAAGCCCGACGGATCGAGGCTGGATGTTCCGCGACTGGGTCGTAAACTCGCTGAATTCGAACATGCCATATGATCGTTTCGTCAAGCTGCAGCTGGCCGCGGATCTCATGCAGGATGCTGATCCCGAAGATCTCGCTGCACTGGGGTTTATTGGGCTCAGCCCGACCTACTGGAAGGAACTTCGACTGGCTCCGAGTGTGATTGAGCAGATTGTGGCGGACGAATGGGATGAACGCATCGATGCCGTTTCACGCACGTTCCTCGCCATGACCGTCAGCTGTGCACGATGCCACGATCACAAGTTTGACCCCATCTCCATGGAAGACTATTACGGCCTCGCCGGCGTGTTTGCGAGTTCGCAGCTGGATGAACGACCGCTGCTGCCGAAAGCCGAGTCTGATCAGGTCAGAGCAGCTCGAACAACGCTCAAGGCACTCGACGCCAAACTCAAGGAAATCAAGGACCCGGCTTCGCCGGATGCCGAAGCAACACGTCAGGAGATCGCGAAAATCAAATCGGAGACTCCCCATGTGGATGCTCCGTTTGCTCATGTGCTGAAGGAGTCAGCGATCTTCGTTTTGCCGGAAGGAGATGAACTGACGAAGCTGGACTATCGAGATGGCGTGGCTCGCGATCTTCCAATCTTCCGTCGCGGCAATCCGGCCAATCCGGGCCATGTCGTTCCTCGACGGTTCCTTCGGATCTTTCGCCCGGATGCTCCTACCGCGCTGAATGAGGGAAGTGGTCGCAGGCAGCTGGCGGAAGCTCTTTTTTCCGATGCGTCGCCGCTGATGGCTCGAGTGATCGTGAACCGGATCTGGGATCAGCACTTTGGCTATGGCATCGTTCGGACTCCCAGCGATTTCGGCTCACAGGGAGACGCGCCGTCTCATCCGGAGCTGCTGGAATACCTGAGCGCCGAATTGATTCGACACAACTGGGATCTCAAGTGGCTGCACCGGTTAATCGTCACTTCAGCGACATATGGTCAGTCGTCAGCGCAGCGTGATGACATGTTCGCGATCGATCCGGAAAACCGATTTCTCTGGCGTATGAACCGAAAGCGTCTGGACTTTGAAATGTGGCGCGATGCCATCCTGTCTGCTGACGGTTCTCTGGATCTGACGATGGGCGGCCCCGCCAGGCCCGTTGATGATGATCAGAATGTGCGACGAACGCTGTATGTGATCGTGGCGCGAGAAGAGCTTCATCCGATACTGCGGATGCATGATTTTCCCGAAGCCAGTTCTCACAGTCCCCGCCGCGAACCCACAACAACGCCGCTCCAACAGCTGTTCATGCTGAATTCGCCGTGGATGGAAGCTCATTCCGGCAAGCTTGCCGCACAGCTGAATTCACTGGATCGGCGGCAGGGCATCGAACGAGCCTACCAGCTGCTGTTTGGTCGCCTGCCGGATGATCAGGAGACGGCCGCCGGCCTGGAGTTTCTTTCAGCCGGCGAAGCAGCGTCGGCCGAAGCTGCGAACCCTGAGCAGGTCGGCAAACGCTGGGCGGATTATGTCCAGGCACTGTTGAGTTTGAATGAGTTTCATTATCTGGAGTAACGATCGAACATGGTTCGCATTGATCGGATCTACACGCGTTCAGGAGACGAAGGCCAGACCAGCCTGGGAAATGGCCAGCGTGTTTCCAAACTGAATGCTCGAATCATCGCCGGCGGTTCCGTCGATGAAACAAACTGTGCCATCGGGGTTGCGGCCGCGGCGACGGAATCTGAAGAGATCCGCGGATTGCTCTATTCGCTCCAGCAGTTTCTGTTTGACCTCGGAGCGGACCTGTGTGTTCCTTTGCCCGCCGAAGGGGAAACAGACCTCCTGAAGAAACGTGTCTCAGAAGACAACGTGCTTCACCTGGAACGAACCATTGATTCGATGACCGAACGGCTTCAGCCTCTGCGCAGTTTCATTTTGCCCGGCGGCCACCCCGCCGCGGCCGCGCTTCACCTGGCACGAGCGGTTTGCAGACGAGCTGAGCTGGATGTCCTGCGACTTGCCGAATCGGAACCGATGAATCAGAACGTGATCGTCGCCCTGAATCGACTGTCCGACCTGCTGTTCGTTCTTGCTCGAATCAGCAACGACGACGGCCGGAACGATGTGCTGTGGGACCCGAACCGAAAATAACAAAAAAAATTAGCGGAAGGGCGCCAGCCCTCCGGTGACACACAACGAATGCGATGCCATCCCTTCACCGGCGCAATCACCGGACGGCTCGCGCCGTGCCGCTACTTTTGGTTCCATTGGTGTGAGGTGGCGTAACGACTAAAGCCCTGCACGCAGCGGTCGCAGGTGTCGACCGAAGTGATCGGCGAGAACTTCTTCGTAGGTCCCAGGATGGCTCTTCAGAACCGACCGAATTGCCGGCCCGAATTCCGGATGAGTCAGCGTTGACCCGAAGGTACAGTGCAAAATCTGTCGGCCCGGCTTTGTGAAGCCTTTGCCTTCCGGAACTTCAGACCACAGTTCCAGATATTCCCGTTCCAGGTCGCGAATGCTGGAGACCAGTTGTGGCTCAGGAGCACACGCCAGAGTCGCGGAAACGTGATAAGTGGCCTTGTCCGTGTCGTAGCGTCCTCGAGCGAACGCGACGATCGCCCTGAACAGCGACTCGTCATGTCGAGCAACCACGCGAAGTGCTTCCAGATAACTTGTGCCGGCCGTCTTGACGTGAAAACGTCCCTTCGTCGCTTTACTCAGCGCGGCATACATCGACAGCTTGTCCGAGCCCGAATGCAGACTCAGCTTATACGGCCCCACCATGTCCGCGATCGCAGCATGATCCGCCAGTGACTTTTCCAGTGCCTTCAGGTCCCCCTTGAAGTCGACTCCCTTTTCAAAATCACCGATGAAACGCGGTGCGAGGCTGACGAGCTTCATCCCGGACTTTAGGCACTGGTCGGCAATGATGTAGTGTTCTGCGAGTGTCGTTGGCTGATCGGTTTCGTCAACTGACAGCTCAATTTCAAAGTTCTTGCCGGACTTCTGATGAACGCTGGCGATGTAGCCGGAGAGTTCAACCGCCTGCTGAATCGCAGCCCCGTACTTCACTGCGGCTCGCATCAGAGTCGGCTCATCAAGCACAATCGTGGTGCCGTTGGACAGCTTCAATGACTTCCCGCTGTAGCCTGACAGCCATGCGATCTCACCTTTCACCGCTTCGAACTTCTGACGCAGAGTTGCTTCGTCGTAGTTGTCGGCTTTCTGATCGACAGCCCCCGACGGATCAATCGTGAAGAATGTAAACCCGACCGCTGCCGTCACGTCAACATCCTGAGGCGTCTTCAAGTGGTCGGCATCAGCACCGGTAGGCTGAGTCCACCCGGCGGCCGCAGCGCCATTCAGAGCGTCGTCCATGACCTGCTGCGGAGTTCGCTGTGTTCGAGTCATTTCTCGGATGGACTGCTGAGGAAAGATGGGCTGGATCCCGGCTCCATCGTACTTCATCGCCGCCACATGTCCCGGCGTCGCGAGACCCGTGCGGTCTCCAAATCCAAAGCTCGGCTGCAGTCCAAGTGTCACACAGGAAGGGCGAGTCACGAGTGTTCTTTCACAAATCGACGGGCTAAATGGAATCGACGCAGTTTGGTCGCCGCGTCCCGGTTTTGGATCCGAATGCTAGCGAAGGTCCTTTCTGCCGGAAAGGACTTTCGCCGTCAGGCGAACCTTGATTCTCGCATCCACCTGATGGCAAAGCCATTTGGCCCATGGAACAAACTGGGCGACGATGCGTTTCCACGCCGACCTGCGATCACGTGGCAACTCGTCAGGTCGCTGGTTGCGGCAAGCCGCAAAGTGCCGCTCGGCAAGCGGCACCTACTTATTTCGACAGCATTCGCTTCAGCCATGGTTCGGCAAGTGTTGGCCAGGTGGCGACGTTTGAATCCGCAACCGGTCGCATTCCGTAGCCATGTCCTCCGTTGCCGAAGACATGCAGCTCTGCGGGTATGTTCTGTTGCTTCAGGGCGACGTAGAACAGAGCGGAACTGAGTGACGATGCGCCGTCGTCGTGAGTATGCACAAGAAAGACAGGACCGCAGTCTTTGGGAACGGTCAGCTCTGGCAACAGGTTCGCTTCTTTGCCGACAGTCAGGTTCCATGGATAGACGAGCAACGAAAAGTCCGGACGAATTGATTCGCTGTCGATCGTGTCTGTCGCGTCATAGGTTCGTTCATTGTTCAGGCAAATGACTCGAGCGGCTGCCTGGCCTCCGGCGGAGAAGCCCATGATGCCGATCCGATCTTTTCGAAGTTTCCATTCGGCAGCTCGACTTCGAATCAGCGACAAACTGCGCTGAGCATCCTGGACGGGCTTCTTCCACGCATTCGCTTTTTCATCCTTCGTGGCGTCATTCGCAATCGTGCGATAGCTGAGCACAAACGCAGTGATCCCATGACCGTTCAGCCATTCGGCAATCTCCGAGCCTTCCTTGTTCGTGACAACTCGCCCAAACGCACCGCCCGGAAGAATCAGGACCGCTGCCCCCGTGGAATTCACTTTAGGGGGATAGCACGCAAGTGTTGGCTGAGTGATCCCGGAGACCCTCACAACCGGCGGATTCTCTTCCGGCCGAAACGGCAGAGTTTCGCCCTTCAGTTTCGTCGTCTCACCCGGTGCCAGATCCGGCCACACGTTGATTGTTTCCGCTGTTGTCGGAGCATCCTGGCTAACGGCATTGCCGCCGCCACAAAGAAACGCAGTGAACGTCAGCGGGAGGAAAAACCAGAAGACGCGCAATTGAGTTGTTGCCATATCGATGGGCTCTCTTGGTCATGATCAGGAATCTTCAAAGTCTACAAACGGCATCGTGGACTGTCACCCTGGCATCATCAGTCCCGTCATTCCCATTCCTCACCTAATTCCCATCCTCTTGCGGCCCTTCCCCGCGTGCGTCCGCTTCGCTGATATCCTCCGGCGGCAGCGATTTCGGCACGCGTGGTGGCTGGCGGGCGTCGAGCCACATTTGAAGCAGGATTTGGGCGGCAAGTTTGTCCATTCGCTCCTTGCGCTGCTTGTTGGTCATTTCTGCGGCGAGCAACAACTTCTCCGCCTGAAACGATGTCAGACGTTCGTCCTGAAAGGTGTAGGGCAGCTGAGTGATCTGTGAAAGCCAGACAGCGAACTTTGTCGCCTCGCGTGACTTCTGACTCTCATTGCCGTTCATGTGCAGCGGAAGACCCACAACAAGTCCAACCGGCCGATACTCTGCAACGACCTTCCTGAAGAAGCGTTCGTCTCCCTGAAGCCCCTGTCGAGTATGGTTGTGAAGAGGGCTGGAGAACTTCTGTTCGCGGTCAGACACAGAAACGCCGATCCGCTTGGTTCCATAGTCAATGCCCAGCACCACTCCATATTTTGGAATGTCGGATGCACCAGGCACTTGAGGCACCGGTGTGTTTTCGGATGATGCATCGTCAGTGCTCATGACGATCACCGATATGAGTCGAAGGCACCAGGGCTGGCTTTGGCGAACCGAGTGAAACGAGCACTTCGTTCATGCTTCCCGAACGGAATCCGTCGAGATCCACTGTGACGGCTCGAAACCCAAGGTTGCGAAGTTTGCTGCTGATGGCTTCACGATGCTCCGGTTCCGTCAGCGAAGGAAGGACGGTGATCGGCACTTCGATGCGAGCCAGTTCCGCCGCCTCCTCGCGCACTCGAAGTTCCCGGCATTGCAGCAAACTACGAAGAAATGATTCGGCTTCCGCTATGCGAGCCACGCGAGCTTCCGTCACTTCAACTCCGTAAGCAATCCGACTGGCAAGACACGGCGCCGCAGGTTTGTCGGCGGAGGACAATCGCCACAGCGCCGCGAGGGCTCGGACGTCGGCCTTGCAAAGCCCTTCTTCGGCCAAAGGACTGCGCACCTGATATTCGGCCGCGGCCTGAAGCCCGGGACGATAATCACCAAGATCGTCGGTGTTCGTACCATTCAGAACCACGGCGACTTTGAGTTCCGGCAAAGCATGCTCAATGGCGGAGTACAGTGTGTCCTTGCAGAAGTAGCACCGGTCCGGATGGTTCCTGCGATACTGTTCCTTCGCAAATTCGGACGTGTGCAATTCCACATGACGAATGCCAATCTCACGGGCCTGCCGGCGTGCATCCATCAATTCGTCAGGGGCAAGACTGGGACTGACGGACGTCACGGCGACTGCGTTTTCGCCCAGTGCAAGGAAGGCGGCCCTGGCCACGACGGCACTGTCGACACCACCGGAGAACGCGACCGCTGCGGACTGCATTGAGCGGATTCGTTCAATGAGTCTTTCAGCCAGTTGCAAAGTTCTTTCTTCGGTGTGATGTGTCACTTTGGTACCTGGCGATGTTTGCGGCCCTTTGAAAGAGATGGGCGTTGCTCCTGCCAAGCCGATCGAACATCGAAGCCCGGCCTAAGGCTTGCCTCAGGAGGACATTCCTTCTCCCGATGCATATTTTTCAAATGGCAGTTAGTAACGTGCAATGTCTTCTGCCGTCGCCAGCCCCAGCTGCACGACATATTCCTGAGCCTTGGTCACCATCATTTTCAGTTCGCTGTTCAGAGCGAGGAACTGCCATCCTTCGGCAATTCGCTTCTGGATGTCTTCGACTGAGAAACAGTGAATGCCGACGGGTGTGCCGGTCTTTTTCCCCGCCGCCAGAACTCGCTGCAACATGGCTTCAAATTCTTCGGCCGTCGGTTCGGTTCCGTCCGGCTTCTTCATCTGCCAGAACAAATCATTCGGACCGACGAAAATGCCATCGACACCTGGCAGGCTGTAGATCTCTTCCGCGTTGTCGACGCCTTCCGGAGATTCTGTCTGCAGGATGACCAGAATTTCGTCATTCGCCCTGCGGTAATATTCACCGGACGTTGTCTGAAAGTTCTGAGCAGGGATACTGCCACCGATGGAACGATTTCCCTGAGGCGGATACTTTGCCGCGGCGATGGCGATCTTGGCCTGCTCAACGGTGTTCACCATCGGCACGACGATTCCCCATGCTCCGCCGTCAAGAACTCGCTTGATCAAATCATGATCACCTCGAGGGACTCGGGCGAGTGGCACGCATCCGGCATCCGAGATCGCCGCAAACATCAGCGAAGCCATTTGCCAGTCGATCGGGGAGTGTTCAAGGTCCACGGTTAGCCAGGGAAACCCGGTCCGCGCCATCAGCCTGGCAGTAAAGACATCGCCGAATGAGAGCCAGGTTCCAACTGATGGCTTCCCTTCCGCCAGGGCTCGCTTGACCGGATTCGTTTTCATGTGTGAGTTTTCCATGGATTCGCTGACGCTGATCAGCGTCATTTGTCAGCCACCGCCAACCAGAGTCACGACCTCAATGACGTCATCCGCCATCAAAGCTGTGGTGGCATGCTGTTCTCTGGGCACAACATTTCGGTTGCGTTCAACAGCACAGTAACGATTTTCGATCTTCAAATCCTGCAGAAGATCAGCAATCGTCCACTGATTCGGGACTTGTCGGATTTCACCGTTTAAGTGAATCTGCATGGGATGAAGAAACTCGACGGATCAGGTGGATCGTACAAAAAAGAGACTCGGCCCCGGCAGCAAATCACCGCCAGAGCCGAGTTGAGTGCCAATGAGTCGGCAGGAGCCTCGCCCTCTTGTTTTCATCAGGCTCCAGTTCCTGACTGGCTGCTAGAGTTCGTAGTCTTCTTCACCTTCACTCTTTGCACCGAAGGCGTTGCGCAGAGTTTCTGACTGTGCCTTGACGGTTTTGTCCGGACCAGTCAGCTTCAGGAAGTAGACTTCATCTTCGCCCTGAACAAGGATGACGCCCAGCATTCGAGAACCCTTGACTGATTCTGTCTTCTGCAGCACCGGAGGTCCGACAGACTTCTTGTAAGTGCCGGTGATATCGACGATGTAGTACTGCTTTCCGTCAGCCTTACCCTTCTTGATGACCGATTCGCGTCCTTCGGCTTCGAACTGGCCAATCCAGCGAGCCAGATTAGGCTCAATTCCACCGCCACCGCCGGGAAAGCTGGAAATGGCGAGCTCCGCTTTTTCCTTATCGCCTTCAACCGGAGCGATCTCGTACGTTGCCAGTCGCATCGGCTTTGGTGCGTCCGGAGCGGTCCACGACTTTGGAATGGTCAGCGTCAGGTTCTGCAGCTTCACCTTTGTCGTCTCTTCTGCCTTTCCTTTTTCATCGGCAGAGCAGACTGATCCGGACAGTGCGAGCAGGCCGCACAGCATTACAACTTTCAACCGCATTCCAGAAACTCCTCGGGGAACTTTGCCCCAAAAAACTGACATCAAAAAGATCACCGAATCCCGGCTCAGGGACGGGGCATTCGAACCAGCGCAACCGACCAGCTACTTCCTGTCGGCTGCTTCATTTTTCTTATGCTCGATGCGACCAAACATGTGGCCGCCAATGGGTCCATGCTGCCATGTGCCCGCGTATCGATCCTTATAGAACAACACTCGCGCGGAAAAACCTTCGCCCAGTCCGGGAATCGCAGCATCCGTCAATGTCACCATTGGCGTGTCGCCAGCCCATTCGAGGGGCACAGAAACCGGAAGCTTCGTGTCGAGGTTTCCGTACTTGATCCGGACTGTAAAGATCCAGATGTTGTCATTGGCCTTCACGGCACTTTCAATTTCGTACCGTTCAGCCTTCAGCGGTTCCTTGTCGTCTTTGTTTTCTTTTCCATCGACAGTAAATGATCCGACAAGCGTGCAGTTTTCCATCGAAGCGGAAAAGGCTTTTTCTTTCGCCGTCATTCCGTCTTCGTCCGTGCCCGCTGACAACACTGTCGGAACCAGACATGCGAACAAAAGAATGCCAGCAAATGAACGCAGCGACATACGCATCGTGAATCCTCCGTAAGTTCAATTCAGAGTCTGCGAAATGATAGGCGCAGGCTCTTTCCGCTTCAAACGGGCAGGATCAGAGCGACTGCAGATATTTGGCAAGATCCGCGAGATCCTGGGGTTGAGAGTCTTTCAGCAGGCCATCCGGCATCAGTGAATTTCGCTGCAGGTGCTTGGACTCAATGTCCGCCGCCTCGATTCGATAGGTCTTGTGTTCTGCATCCCTCAGCAAAAGACCATCCACAGATTCGTAGACAATCAGCCCGGTGAGGACTTTCCCTGCCTTCGTTTCGATGGAAGTCGTCTGGTATCGGGGAGAAATGTCCCTGTTCGGTTCCACAATCGCCGCGAACAGGTCATTCTGCGAGAACCGCCGTGAGACGCCTGTCAGGTCGGGGCCAAGGGCTCTTCGTCCACCATGGCATTTTGCACAGCCGAGTTTTTCAAAGAGCTGCTTGCCTCGATTCATGTCCCCGGATTCCCATGGAACTTCGTTCAGGCTCGCAAGGATTCTCTGCGCAACGTCGCTGCGGCTGACAGGGCGATAATCAGGGTAGCGCTGTTCCAGCCACTGCTGCCAGGACTGCATCGATTCGGGCTGAGGTTTGTAGCCAGGCTCTCCGAACACGAACCCCAGAGTCTGGCTGGTATTGTTCTGCAGAAGCCGCATTGCCAGTTCCCGAAGCTGAAATTCGCGTTTGTCATTGATCAGGCGTCGTGCCGCATTCAGCAGCTGATACTGCTCTGCGGGATCATTGCTTCGAGGCAGTTTCGTCAGTGCTTTAAGGCACGCTTCAACCGCGTTCAGCTGAGCCGATTCAAGTCCACTCAGATACAGGGCTCGATCTTCCTTAACAGGTTTCTCAGCGAGCACCATCAGAACAGCGTCGCGAACAGACAGATTATCAAGCTGCTTTCGAAGCAGCGCCTGGTGTTCCGGATTGGCGGATTCGCCAATGGTAAAGACAATGTCATTGGACCATGCATACTCAGGATCCGCTGCGATCGTCTTCACAATTCCCTCAATGGCTTTGGGAATTGTCGCTTGCGGTGCCACACCCAGAAAGAGAACGTGCCCAGGCAGACCAAAGCCAGGCTGATCCGCAATCATCGATGGTAACGCCGGATCGACCTTGCAAAGGGCGGCATACAGTTCGCCCATGCGATCATCCCAGTTTGTATCCTGGCGCATGTTGAGCCGACGGATCTTCACATCGATTCCAACAAGAGCAGCCGCTGTGGCCATCGTCTCTTCGACAGACCGTTCAATTTCGAATCGACTAATCGCGGCAAGCCGATGGATGTCATCCTGAGGCAAACTGTCGGGTGTGATTCCCGACAACAGTTTTGAGAACAGCTCACGATTGAGCGGTGCAGTCATCGCAATGAACCGAATCAGTTCATGATCGAGGTCGTGATCACCTGTCGGAAAGACGGCGAAAATGCGGCTGAGCAGAGGGTTCAGTTCACGCTCAATCGGTTCGAGCGAAAATCGCGGCGCGTAACTTTCAAACATTGGCGGCCGGTCTTTCGCCGGGCCCATATCTCCGACGGAAAGCTGCAGCAGGCGAACGGCTTCTTTCTTCGTCGCAAGGGTTGAGGCTGGAGCCGTCAGAACGTTTGTCGCGACCTCCGCCGCAGTGATGCTCATCGCCGAGGTGCGCATCAGTCGCCCGATCGAAAACCACATGAGCCCTTTCGGATGGCCCGCCAGCGCTGTTCGAATGGCATCTTTCTGATCTTCCTGAAGACGACTGACAAGTTGAGCGGCGGTGAGGCGAACGAGCCGATCGTCCGACACAAAGGACCTTGCGATTTCGTTCAGCACCTGATTGTACGTGCTCTTGCCCGTCACCGAGGTCAGTGCTTCAAGGGCAAATCGCTGGACGAACACATCACGGTCAGACAGAAACTTCTTCAGCACCTGCACATCTGGCGCGTCAGGTTTTGTTCGTCCAATCGCCCAGGCAGCTCTGGCTCGCACAACCGCGGGACCTGCGTCAACCAGCTTTGCGGATGTCGGACCATCGAGTCCCCCGAACTGTTCGACCAGTATTTCAATGGCTCGAATTCGTTCCGGATTGGGCCGCGACTCATCCACCGCCGCCGCGCGAAAGACATCCGCGCCCAGAGATCGAGCCAGCGGGTGCCAGTTCGCTCGCGACCAGCTGGTGTTTGGCTGTTCGGCTTTCAACACGGCATTCACTTTTTCCTCAGTCGTCGTCCCCGGGGAAAAGGCAGCAGTTGCTGACGCGGAATTTGTCGCACGAATTCGGAAAACACTTCCTCGAGTTCCCCGGCCTCCGACGCTGACAAACAGACTTCCGTCCGGACCAACTTCCATGTCGGTGGGAGCAAATCCGAACTGATTCTGTCCGACAGCAAATTCCCTGGGCTGGCTTTTCCAGCCTGCTCCGCTCAGTTCCAGCGGCACAACCAGAATACGTCCCAGAGTCCAGTCCTGAGCAAAGATGGCTCCGTGATACTCTGCGGGGAACTGGTGATGCTGGTAGCATAAAACACCCGTCGGCGAACCTCGCCCAAACTGTGCCAGCACCGGAGGCATGTCCGGATACGATGGCGGATGTTTCAGGCCTGGCGTCACATATCCGGCGTTCGACATCGGGAGAATGTGAAAGACCTGAGTTGGCAGGTACCAGGGCATGGAAATGTCACGTTCATCGTCGCTGTCGTAGGTGAAGAAGTCACCGGCACCGTTGAACGCAAAGTCGTACGTGTTACGAAATCCATCCGCAACAATTTCTCCTCCGGAAAGATCCGGGCGCAGGCGGAGCAGGGTGCCGGAAACCGGGTTCTTCAGCGGCGACGTCGGAGTTGTCGCATAGGCCGCATTGACCCCCGAAAAATTGCCGGCAACGATGTACCACCAGCCATCCGGCCCTTTCTGGATCGAGTGCACATGGTGTTCGCCACCCGCTGCGATTTTCAGAAAGACCTGAGGCGCACCGTCTGAAACTCCATCGCCATTTTCGTCGCGAAAAATCTGAAGGCCTTCATCACCCGAGCAGAGCAGGTGATTGCCCAGGAAGAACATCCCCTGCGAACCGGTTGCGGGGCGATCGGCGAACTGCTGGAAACGGTCGGCCTTGCCGTCGTTGTCTGAGTCAATCAGGATGCGAACGTAGCCAGGTCCCGAAACGACTACTCGCCCTTTCGCATCGATCGTGAGCGAATGGATGTCGTGGGCAAGTTCATCGTCCGCGTACAGTTCAACGACAAAGCCCTCCGGAACCCTGATCCCGGATTCCTGCGCCGCGAGCTGGCGACCTTCGACAGACCAGCTGACGAGGACACAGAGTGCAGGAAGCAGCAATCCGGAACGTACAACGCCTCGCATAGAATCCTTCCTTCTGACGACATCCGTGAGCAGATCAAACTGCGTGTTCCGGTCCTCTGTTCCATGACAACGAGCGTTTCGGCTCGTTGCCAGGCCATCACTCAAAGTGGCTTAACCCGAATGTTGCGCCAGGCAACTTCGAATGGTCCTGTTCCCTTTGCGATGCCGTGAACCTGCAGTCCAATGTGGCCTTTTGGATGGGTCTTGTAAATTCCTTCGTGGGTCAGGTCTGCAACCTTGTTTCCATTGATCCACGTTTGAATGCGCGGCCCCTGAGCGACAATACGGAACTTATTCCATTCGCCGTTCTTCATGTAATCATGTGAGTGTTTCTCGTCCTTTGGTTCTTCGGACAGCCAGCCGTACGGTGTCGCTTCACCATAAATGTAGCCGGCCTGACCGGGACTCGCTTCAATCTCAACCTGAGGCCCATGGAAGCGACCGAGACCACCTTCTCCCTGAGGCTTTCGTCCGGACTTTGCAGCTTCGGCGTCAACGTCCGCCTCTGTCTTGCCACGAGAACGAATCTGGCATCCGGAGTTGAGCTGATCATTGACCTTCACTTCAAATTCCAGCTCGAAGTCGCCGAACTCCTGCTCACTCATCAGGAAAGAATTCGGGCTGCCTTCGACCGTCACACCGTGGATTGTTCCCTCTTCGACGGTGTACTTTGCTTTGCCATGTTCGGCCATCTTCCAGCCGTTCAGAGTCTTACCATCGAACAGCTGAATCCATTTTTCGTCTGCACGGACCAGGGTCGAAAAGCAGAGTACTGTGAATGCAAATAACAAGCGACGCATGGTGGGCTCCTGACTGTCAGGTGAGGTGGGACAGTATCTTTGCAGCGGGACTGCACTAAGAACGCAGATTCATAAAGAAAGCGGCATGGCTGAGACCACGCCGCCTGAGTCATTCGATATTGACGACCGTTTGAATCACGAAAAGTCGGAGGGATTTCCGAACAGTCCACGACCACCGGAGCTGCCGCCAGTACCACCACGGAGGTTTGGATTACGTGGCCGACGAGGCTCCTCAGGAGCTGCTGGTGGTTCTTCCGGCTTTTCTGACTTCGGTGGTTCCGGTCGTTTTTCAAGCGCCTTCAACGACAGGGAGACTCTCTTTCGCTTGGAATCGACATCAACAACCTGGAAGTCGCGAGTTTCGCCGACCTTCAGAATTTCTCCGACGCTTCCGACTCGACGCCATGCCAGTTCACTGATGTGAACCATGCCTTCGAGTCCTGCTTCCAGTTCGATGAAAGCTCCAAATTCCGCCAGACGCGTTACGGTACCGGACACAGTGCGCCCGGTGGAGTACTTTTCTGTGGCACTGGACCACGGGTTCTGAGCCAGCTGCTTCATTCCGAGGCTGATTCGCTTCTTTTCCGGATCCAGCTTCAGAATTCGGACATCAATTTCCTGGCCCTCTTTCAGGACGTCTTTTGGATGGTTAATGCGCGACCAGCTGATTTCGCCAATATGAAGGAAACCATCGACAGGGCCGATATTGACGAAAGCGCCGTAGTCCTTCAGCGTCTTCACGGTTCCCTTGTAGTCCTGACCCACTTCCACCCTGGTCCAGAATTCGCCTTCGCCTTCTGCTCGTTCCGCCTGCAGAAGAGCGCGTCGGCTGACCACCAGGTTTCGTTTCTTGGGATTCACTTCTGTGATCTGAACCGTCAGCTTCTGTCCGACATATTGTTCCAGATTTCCAGCGAAGCCCAGTTCCACCTGGCTTGCCGGAAGGAACGCACGCAGATTGCTGACGGACACCTGCAGACCACCTTTGTTGACACCAGAGACAAGGCAGTCAACAACCTGACCGACGGCCAGAGCTTCCCAGTTTCCACCAGCACGATGGCGCGCTCGAGGAATGCGACCTTTAATCAGGCCGTCTGCATCAAGTGCGTCGATGATCACTTCGAGCGTGTCGCCGACGGATGGATGCTTGTCATCCGGGAACTGAGTCAGCTGCAGCACAACGTTTTGACGGAGGCCTGCTTCCAAAAAGACTTCGCCACCGTGGATCGCCTGAACCACGCCCTTGACCTTGGACCCGGTTCCGACTTCCGAGGAAGCTTCTCCGGATTCCGAAACGGCTGGTTCACCGGCCGTCACGTTGACAGGAGCTGCCGTGTCGCCGGACATCGCCGCAGAAATTTCTGCTTCGAGCGAGGAATCCAGATCGTCGGCCGCCGGAATTTCCACTGAGCCGGACTTGCCGGTCCGTGTGGGTTTGGCTGACTCAGTCGCCTGAGACGCGGCTTCACTGGTTGCAGCCATCTTTTCGCGAATTCTGGCCGCGGCCGCTGCAGCGTCTTCCATAGATTCTGCGGAAGTCGCCTGAGCGGAAACCTCCGGAGCAGGCGCTGGAGGAGTTGTTGATTCAGCAGGCTGCGATGAAGCGGTCTCTGGTTGCGTTGGGTCCGATGACATCTCTGTTAGTCCTGTCAGAGCCGATAGTATGAAACTGGATAACGAAAAATGATCCCCGGCATTGTCCGTCTGACTTCGAACACCAGGAATTGATCTCGACTGAGACCCATCAGCAAAACCTGCAACTCACTGAATTGGGCGAACTGGCGGAGCGTTTGAATTGATGCTCAAACCTGACAGTGCGCACTTCTCCATCAAATTACCGGAATCTGCACGGGAGAGCATAGCCGACTGATTCACCGTTCGCCAAGCGTCCGGAACACACGTCCAGGACATTTCGAAGACACTTTTTCGGAGCCCGGAACCCTCCAAAATGCTGATTCCGAGCCTGGTTTGGCCTTGCCGACGTTCGTCATTGATCATCAGCGAAGTCAAACTCCCAAACAAATTTGCCGACTGGCGGTGTCCAGAACTGGTCAACGCCCCTGCCTCTCAATCGGAGAGACCATCATGCAGTCAATCAGTGAGACCTCCCGGATTTCGACTACTTGTTCGAGCAAGCCCCAGTCAGGACGCATGGCCCGACATGGGTGGGCAATTCTCGATGTGCTGCTGGTCGTTGTGACGCTGCTGCTAAATCTGATCATTGTGCTTCCCTGCATCCAGCAGGCGAGGGACGAGTCCAGAAAGAGCCAGTGTCAGATGAACCTGAAGCTGATCGGTCTAGGTCTCCATCAGTACCATGAACAGCATGAAAGTCTGCCGCCAGGCTTTGCTCTGAGCGAGAACGGTCCATATGGTGGCTGGGCCTGGAGTCAGAAGATTCTTCCGCAAATCGGCGCTTCGGACCTGGCGGCCGAATTTCAAACGCGGTCCGATGAGGGACTTGCCGCAGTTCAACAACACGCCGCGCTGCGACAGGTGATGTCGACGTTTCGATGTCCAACCGAAGCCGCCAGCGAGTACGTGGACCACGTGAGTGTTGCATCGGGGTCCGTCGTTGACGGTATCGTGACATCCTCCGTTGAAAACTGGGGTGATGTGTTTCCTCGTTCCACCTACTTTGGAAATGCCGGTTTTCTTTACGCGAGTAACGGCGGGATCCGGTACAACACTCACGGCATACCAACATCGCTTTGGCCGCTGACAAATGCTGGCAGCCTGGGAGCTCGCGGAAAGTCAATTGCCAGTCAGTACTGTGATCAGCGTCTCTACGGCGGATGTTTTGGGCAGAACAGCCGAGTCCGTTACCTCGACTTTACAGATGGTACAAGCAACGCGTTGATGACCGGCGAACGATACGCTCCGGTCACCGCAGCTTCTCATGCCGATCAGGTTGCCGGACATGGAACATGGGTCGCTGTACCGGACTGCACAAAGGCTGCGGGACTGGCAATGACCCTCGGTGACGCGGCCGTCAAAATCAACATTGGGATGCCAGGCCGTGAACCAACGACAGGGTTTGGAAGTCTTCATCGCGAAGGAGCCATGTTTCTGCTCGGAGACGGCAGCGTACGTTTTCTTTCGGAGAACATTGATCTCGTCACCTATCGAAGACTGTCGGTCATCGCAGACTCCACACGACAGTAGCGTAAGGCATCTCACACACCGCTTCAGGAAAGACTCATGCTTCGAATGCTCACAGGTTCACTACTTTTCAGTGTGTGCCTGACATCCGCTGTCGTTGCGGATATCGCCAGCGGGCCCATCGATCCTCCCGTTTCATCGCTGGTGGCACCTCTGACCGTGGAACAAGGCTCAGATTCCACCGGGCAATACAAGATCAGCCTGCCAAAGTCTATTCTGCTTGAGTTACTGAACGAAGATCGAAGCAGTTCGGCTTCCGATTCGTGGATGTCCTGGATTGCCGTAGTGGCATTGACGGCCGCTGCCATCAGTCTGCTTTTTGCTGGCAAAGGGAATACAAAACGCCGGCCGGTTGCCATTGTCCTGATCGTCAGCTGTGTCTCTGTCGGCGTCACCGTCCTGATCAATCGTCAGGGACGGCCGTCCGAATCCCCGGGACCGAATGTTGGGAATGCCCGGATCTCAATAGAGGTACGCGACGATGGACACGATGTTGTTCTCCATGTCCCGAAAACACGATCTGTCTTGAATGGAAAGACAGATCCGGAATGATGCCGTTGGTGCCTGTTTGCTTTTAGTTCAGCGCGCGGCGCAAATCACAGTCGGTTGATCAGGAATGTCGCGACGTGGCCCAGAAATCCACGAAGGACCTGCGAAACCTGCTCACTGAACTGACACTCGCCGATGGAGTTTTCCATGAGCTGCATCCAGCGATCCCGTGCGGTCTGATCGATGGCGAATGGTGCATGTCGCATGCGAAGTGCAGGGTGCCCGCGACGCTGCAGGTAGTCCTGAGGCCCGCCGAATCGAAAGATCAGGAACAGCCGCAATCTCTCTTCGGCGGCAGCCAGGTCGTTCGCGGGGTACATGGGGCCAAGGATGGAGTCGTCAGGGATCTGACGATAAAAGCCGGCAACCAGTCTGGTGATGCCTTCCACACCCATGTGCGAAAACAGTTCGTTCTCAGTCAACAGCACAGGGATGGTCCTGTCGATTCAGTCACTTTGCCTGCTGAGAAAACGCGGCACTGGTATCGAGCGTGTAGTCGTCGAGAAACACTTTGGAGAAATCGTAGACGCCCAGAAAATCATCCAGCTGGTCGTCCTGAGTCTTTCGCATCTCCCCGGCTTCAATCAGCTGGAAGACAATTCGGCCAAAGTCATCGGTCAGGTTGACGCCCCAGCGTCTGAAGACAACAGGCGACAACATTCCAAAATGCTGCAGTCCCAGCCTGCGAATCCCGTCAAGCAGTTCTGGCCCTGAAATGTGTCCTGTGGCTTCCGAAGACCGGTCACGACCAAGCTGTTCCTGCGTGTACTTCAGGGCAGAGAAGACGAACTTGTAAGCCATCGGGTGATAGGTGCCCGTAGAAGCTGTATCTCGAACGGAAGTCATGTCCGAAGAAACCTCAAAGTTCCATTTGTTGACTGAAGCCCTGCCGACGGCACGCAACAGAACAACGATTGCCACAGGAAACTGATGCTCTGAACGGATGTCACACGCCTCTCACGAGTGTTGCCAAAAGTCAACAAACTTCACGAGGCGTGGCGATTCTACAACAACTCCCCATTTGAATGAAGAGCCTCCTGAACATTTTACTCATCATCGTCTTCATCCCGCCGCCCTTTTCCACCTCGGGAAACCACGGTGACGATATCGGATGCATCAGTCATGAGCCTGCGGCCGTCTTCGAATGCGACAACCAGCTTCTTCGCCAGCAATTCCTGCGACAAAACCCGCCCCTGGCCATTGCGGGTTATTACGGTGGCGCCAATCGGAGGAAGTTCGCGACGATGCTCTTCATACGTGTCGTATTCGTAGCGAAGGCAGCATTTCAACCGTCCGCAGCGGCCGGAGATCTTGTTGGGGTCCAGAGTGGCTTTCTGAAGCTTGGCCATCTTCATTGAGACAGGCGGCATTTCCTGCAGATGAGTATTGCAGCAGACGGGCTTACCACAGTCACCGTAATCTGCCAGCAGCCTCGCTTCATCTCGAATGCCGATCTGACGCATTTCAATACGAGTATTGAACTCGCGCGCCATCGCTTTCACCAGTTCACGAAAGTCCACGCGGCTTTCTGACAGGTAGTAAAAAATCACGCGTTCACCACCAAAGACCTGTTCCACGTCAATCAGCTGCATCTGCATGCTGCGCCCGCGAATCATCTCCGCAGCCACGGAGAAGAACTTCTTTTCACGGTCCGAATTCTCCTGCCGTGATCTTCGATCTTCCGAAGACACCGGTCGCAGGATTCGTCCACCTGCTGCCTGGTTCTTTCCAAGGTACGTGGCCGTTTCGCTGGTGGCAGTGGAAAGCACCGTGCCCCATTCAATGCCGCGTTCCGATCGAACGATCACTTCATCGTTGCGTGCAAACGAAACGCCTCGCCGAGCTTCAAAGTCTCCCAGCAGCCGCATCGTTCCATAGCGAACGACGTAACGCTGGATCTCGGGATCGTTGGGTTGTTCATCCGCCATGCTGCACTCGACGCCTCAGTACCGGAAGGATTCTTCAATGGCGTCGGATAATAGAGACTTCCGCAAAGCGACGGAACTCATCCTGCGAGCAAATCGTTCAGCCACAACGATCCGCAGAAAAAGAAAGCACCCGAGGATCCTCAGGAATCCTCGGGTGCTTTGATGTTCGACGGTGAGATGTTTCTGTCGTGGATTTCGCCAGAGATCCCGCGGCTTCGCTGATAATGGGAACTCGGGCGAGTTCCACCACATCGAAGTGCAGAGGAAATCCTTCACACTGCGCCCTGGCTAGCGGGCCGAGCCGGCGAATTCCGCTACTTTCGACACGGGGTCGATACTCTGATTCAATGCTTCAACAATCTGCGGTACCAGATCATCCGTCTGCTCCGAGTCGATCTGGCAGGTGCCGGCTGCTGAATGTCCGCCACCACCATGTTTCAGCATCAGCTGTCCAACGTCCACTGGATTGGTGCGGTTCAGGATCGACTTGCCAACGGCCAGAACGGACATGCCCGGCTGACGGCTTCGCAGCAGGTGCACTGACACATTGCATTCCGGAAGCAGTGCATACACAAGGAATCGATTGCCGCAGAAGATCGTGTCTTCATAACGAAGGTCGATCACTGCGACATTGCCATAGACGCCACTGCAGCGTGCAATCTGTTCGCAGTACTGAGGACGCTGGCTGTTGTAGAGATCGATGCGTTCACGAACATCCGGCAGCGCCAGAATCTGCTCGATCGAATGGCTTCGGCAGTAGTCCACCAGAGCCATCATGAGCTGGTAATTCGAAATGCGAAAATCACGGAATCGACCGAGACCGGTACGAGGATCCATGATGAAGTTCAGAAGTTCCCATCGCTTCGGAGCCAGGACTTCTTCGCGTGTGAATCGCGCTGAGTCACACTTATCCACAGCGTCCATCATCTCCGTACTGATATTCGGAAATCGGGACGCGCCCCCAAAGTAGTTGTACACGACTCGAGCGGCGGAATCGGCATCGGGATCAAGGATGTAGTTCTGACGAACAATGTGTCCCAGTCGCAGAGCTTCGCTGTGATGATGATCAAAGCAGAGATGACAAGACTGGACGTACGGAAGATTCGTGATGATGTCGCGGGACGTGATCTCGATCAGCCCGTCCTGCATGTCCTTCGGATGAACGAACATGATGTCGTCCAGCATCTGCAGTTCGCGAAGAAGTGCAGCGCTGACGAGACCGTCGAAGTCGCTTCGGGTTACGAGTCGGTAGTTGAAAGTCTGCAGCGGCATATTCCTGCTCGGCTTTATGGTTCCATACACTGTTCGAAGGCCTGACAAAACGCACCTTCGAATGGCCACTGAGAACCTAGGTCGTCCTGCAACGGCGTGTTGCAAAAGGACGTCGAAACTTCACGTTCTCAGTAATAACCGTGATCCGGCTGTAACGATTGGTGGAATCCTGCCGTGTGGAGTACTGTCCGACAGTTCTGGAATTGAGACTGCCAGTCGGTAAACTACCGCCAGACAGGCTTCCGAACGACGCTCGAGAGCCGCCGCCAAAGACCTCTGACCAAGAATTCTCCATGGATCAGGAAATGATCATCACGATTGACGGACCTGCCGGATCTGGAAAAAGCACAGTCGCCAGGCTGCTGGCCGAACGGCTGAAAGTCCGCTTTCTGGACACGGGAGCCATGTACCGCGCAATTGCCCTGGCGGTTCTTCGAGCGGCCGTGGATGAATCCGATCAGGAGGCGGTAGCTCGAATCTCCGGAACTGTCCAGATTCGCTTCGACGGAACAAAGCTCATTCTGAACGGTGAAGATGTCTCGTCCGAGATTCGCTCGCCGGATGTCACGGCCGTTTCTTCGATTATCGCGTCGAACCCACAGGTTCGAAACCGCCTGGTCGCCCTGCAGCGTGAAATCGGTCACGAGGGAAGCATGGTGACGGAGGGGCGCGATCAGGGGACTGTCGTTTTCCCCGAGGCAGAATTCAAATTCTTCGTCACAGCGAACCTGGAGGCTCGTGCCAGACGCCGCCAGCGCGAGCTTGCTCAGAAAGGCGTTCAGCAGCCTGTCTCATCGGTGATGGAACAGCTTCGGCAGCGCGACGAACGCGATGAGACTCGAGCCTATGCGCCCATGAAGCCGGCAGAACACGCGACGATTGTGGACACGTCGGAACTCTCCATCGGCGAAGTCGTCGAAATTCTGGTCCGAAGGATTCAGGGCGAATCTACCGCAGCGAAATGACGTCGATCTGTGAACCAACCGGGACGGACGGCCAAACCTTGCCAACGGGCTCGATTCGTACAGCCGCCATCGTTTCACCCGATGCTTCAGTGGTCGTGTCCGCCATCAGAGGCATCTCGATGACCTGTCCTCGATATTCATGGTTGCCAGGGAACCGGAGTTCGACTTCCTGTCCTGCTGACATTTCGTGAACACGGCGAGTCGGCAGATACACGACCACATAACGGCGGTCGGTGTGCAGAATTCGCAGCATGATTTCGCCTTCCGGCATGTCATCGCCTTTGCGGTATCGCACCTGTCCGACAATCCCATAGACCGGCGACTGTACTTTGATCTCGCGGCTGGCAGCTTTCAGATTCTCCAACTGGGCTCGCGCTTCCAGATACTGGGCTTTGACATTGGTGACACCAATCGCGTCCTCAACGGTTGCAGACAGTCCGGAACGCAGTGATTCAAGCCGAGCCTGTTCTGCTTCAAGAGGTGCAAGAGGATCGACGGTCATTTGGGGTGAATCTGACACAACTCCGTCTCGAACCACTTCAGCGACTCGCACCGGAGGAGCGGGAGCCGGAAGATTTCGGCCTGGCTGACCCGGAGGAGTGACCTGACCGCTTCGGCTGAAGAACATGATGCCGCCCGGAGTTGAAGTCCTGGCAGGTTTCGTGCGTGAGTTTCGAGCAGACACGGGGGAAACCGGTGTGCCTGATGGTCGTGACGCCTGAGCAGGATAGCCGCTCATCGTTCGCGCCTGGGCAAGCTGAATTCGCACATCGGACAGTTCGCGGTCCACATCCTTCTTACGCCATTCGAGTTCAATGGCAGCCTGAGCTTCCAGTCGGCGAAGTTCCCGTTCCACTTCCTTCAGAGACTTCTCTGAGTTCTCGATCATGGCGAGATGTTCAAGCTTCTCCAGCGTCAGCAACGGCTGACCGGAGAACACTTCGTCTCCCGCTTTGACGTGAACGTCCGTCAGACGAGCCGGCGCTGGGACTCGAACTGATGTAATGTCGGCCGACAAGACTCCGGAAAGCGGCTGATTACGGTGCTGACCAAGCAGATAGACCACAAAGAACCCGGCCATCAGGGCACAGGTCAGAATTGTCAGAGTGCGAAAGACTGATGACGGACGAACCATCGATGCAGGAGCCACGGCCTGACACAATGAACGAGCCTGAGCGACCCATGCTTCGTCAATCAGTCGAGCCAGGGGAATCTGAAGCTCTGACGCGAAATTGTTCATCTCGCGATGCCGCCACAGGGCAATCTGTGCGAAACAGTAGACTCCCAGCTGGTTCAGCAGGACTGCCTCTCGCGTACGGATGCCTTCAATTCGAGTCAGGTCGTCTGTGTGTGACGGCAGCTGATCGAAGATGACACCGAACTGACGGTCCATTCGGTGACCGCGCGGCAGAGTTGCGATGATGGGAGATTCCATGGTTCCGTCCATTGGGAGCTTCCGTCCTGATTCGATGCGTCCACTGAAATTCCCGGTCCAGCCCAGGTCGGGAACGGTCGTTCTGTCGACAGACTTCGCGCAGTGGAGCGCAATTCGCCTTTCCCTTTTTCGGCGTCATGTTCGGTACCAGATGATTCTTTCCTGCGATCGTTCTATTCCGGATAGCTTTCCTGGTCGGAAAAGGCGGTATATTCCCCTAAGGCCATGGATCCCTGACCGGCAGGTCCTGCAACTTGACTCAGTCGGGAGCCACAATCGCCGATCCCTGTTTTTCGCCATTTTCAGGACTTCGTCCTGCTCAACTCACTTCACGTGGTGGTGAATGGAATTTCAGGTACTCCACGCCAAACGCACGGCGAACGCCTTGCCAGTGATCGTGGCAATAGAAGTCCACGCGACCGGTTCCTAGAATGCCCGAGTTTCGACGCGGGCCGTGGCAGAAGACATTCTTCCCGCCACACTCGTGATTCCTGTTCTTCCTTCGAGATCACAGCATGACTGCTTTGACGCCTTCCCCGTCGGTTCTTCGTTCGACAGCCTGTCTGGTGAGTGTCGGATTACTCGCCATGACCCTTTCTGCTCAGGAGGCTTCGGTGACGACGCCCGAATCTCCCAAGGCCAATCGGCTCGCCAAAGAATCCAGTCCTTACCTCCTTTTGCATGCGCACAACCCCATCGACTGGTTTCCGTGGGGACCGGAGGCCTTCGAAAAGGCGAAGCGGGAAGACAAACCCATCTTCCTGTCGGTCGGTTACAGCAGCTGCTACTGGTGTCATGTGATGGAACGAGAAGCGTTCTCGAACCAGAAAGTTGCGGACTTCATGAACCGCAATTTCGTGTGCATCAAAGTGGACAGAGAAGAACGACCGGACATCGATGACATCTACATGACGGCCCTTATCGTCTACCAACAGGCTGCTGGCAGCGGAGGCGGTGGTGGATGGCCCATGTCGATGTTTCTTGACAACGACGGCAATCCCATCGCGGGAGCAACGTACCTGCCGGCCGAAGACACACCGGAAGGCCGAACCGGATTCCTGACGGCTGCCAGCCGAATTCACGAGCTGTGGAAGGAACGTCGTGAGTCTGTCACGGAAACATCCACAATGATCGCTCGCGAGGTGCGAAGAATCTCGACTCCGGAAGTGCCCGAGGATTCCGCCGCGATTGATGCCAAAGTGCTCGAAGGTGTCCAGGCGGCTATCCAGCGCCAATATGATTCCACTTGGGGTGGTGTGGATTTCAATCCGCGACGTCCGGACGGGCCTCGTTTCCCCAATGCTCCTCGACTGCTGTTTCTGCTGCAGCAGTTCCATACGTCTGGCGATCAGGAGGCTCTGCGGATTGTTGAGCATTCACTGACAGCAATGGCGAAGGGAGGAATCCGCGATCATCTGGGTGGCGGTTTCCATCGGTACAGCACCGAACGCACATGGACCGTGCCGCACTTCGAAAAGATGCTCTACGACCAGGGCCAACTGCTGGAAGCCTATTCACGTGCGGCTCTGCTCAGGCCGGATGCAGCGACTGCGCATGCACAGGTCATTGACGAACTGGTTGGTTTCATTCGCCGCGAGATGACATTGAAAGACGGCGGTTTCTGTTCGGCTCTCGATGCGGAAACGAACGCGATTGAAGGTCAGTATTACGTCTGGAGCACCGATGAGCTCAAAGCATCGCTGAGCGACAAAGAATTCGAAGCCGTTCGACTCGTGTACGGGCTGGATGAAGAACAGGACTTTGAGCACGGTCGAATCCTGTATCTGCCAAAGCTCCCGTCCGAACAGAAGTGGGACGGCGGTGCTGAGGAACTCAGTGTCCTGCTGACGTCGGCTCGAGCGAAACTCCTGACGATCCGGAACACTCGTCCTCGACCTCTCCTGGATGACAAAGTCCTGACCGAATGGAACGCGCTGATGATTCAGGGACTCGCCGTCAGCGGCCGTCTCCCGGGCCGCGCTGATGATCTGACGCTTGCCGCCCGCGCTGCCGATTTCATTCTTCAAAACCTGAAGGATGACAATGGACGACTGCTCCGTTCATGGCGCAACGGCGTCAAAGGCCCAAAGGCGTATCTCGATGATTATGCCGCACTGATCTCCGCTCTTCGAACCCTGCATGAATCAACCTCTGATCAACGATGGCTCACTGCGGCGACGGAGCTTCAGATTCAACAGAACAAACTGTTCTACGAAGATGCGATGGGCACTTTCTATTTCACAGCGAACGATCAGGAGAAACTGTTTGCCCGAACCAGTTCCCCGTTCGATTCGGTGTCGTCCTCCGGCAACAGCCTGGCCATTCGCAATCTCATCTGGCTCTCGTCGGAAGATGCCGCTTATCGCGACATGGCGAAGAAACTGCTGACTCGGTTTTCTACCACGATGAATGACAGCCCATCGGGATGTTCAGGTCTGGCTATGGCATTGCGGGAATACCTTCAGAGCGAATCTGCTGCAGGAGCCGCGGTTCAGGTCCGAATTTCAAACTACCAAACGGCCGCCTTCGTTCCGGATGAAAAGACCGCGACGAGTTCAGGGCAGGATGAAGCAGTCGAGGTATCGGCCTTCAAGCCGGTTGCGCCAGATCCGAATGCTCCGGCATCACCGTTCAAACGGACGTACGACGAAAAGCCGGTGCGAGTCAAAATCTATCCGTACTTCGACAAACTCCCGCGCGGCGCGACGTGCCCTGTGGCGATTGAAGTGACGGTGGCAGATAACTGGCACATCAATGCCAATCCGTCGAATCCGAAGTTCCTGATTCCGACCGAAGTGAAGATCACGAGCCAGCAAAAGATCAAACTCAAGCGTGTTCGCTATCCCAAGCATGAACTTCTGAAGATGGAGGCTCAGGATGAGGAGGCTCATGTTTACAGCGGCAAGGTCATGATCTACGCCCTTCTGGAAATTGACGAAGCCGAAGCGGCGGAAAAAGGAGAAGTGACGGTCGAAGTTCGCTTTCAGGCCTGCAATGAGAAAACCTGTGAAGCTCCTGACACGATCAAACTGAGCGGAAAGCTGCCAATCGCCAACGCGGACGATGACATCAAGAAAATTAATGAAAGCAAGTTCCCGCAGAAGAAGGAAGAAGAGAAATCCGGCAGTGATCCGTTTGCCGAAGAGGAAGACGAAAAGGCTCCGGCGGCACCATCAAAGAAGGACGACTGAAGAGACGAATGAGCATTCCAGAGAGAATTCTGATCACCGGCAGCTCCGGGTACTATGGTCGAGCGGTTGTCCATGACATTCGTCGACAGTGGCCTGGTGCAAAGATCCTGGGGCTTGATGTTGTTCCGCCACGTTCGGACGAACCTGATGAATTCCGGCGCTGCGATATTTCCAGCCCGGAGGTCCGCGAGATTGTTCGTCAGTTCCGCCCCGACACGATTCTGCATTTTGCATTCGTCGTCAATCCGATGCGCGATGAAAATCGAATGCATCAGATCAACGTGGGAGGAAGTCGACAGATTCTGGAGATCGCTGCAGAGCTGAAGCCAGAGCGGCTGCTGGTGTCCTCCAGCGCGACTGCTTACGGCGCCTGGCCGGACAATCCCGTTCCCATGTCGGAAGACTCTCCGCTCAGGACTCGACCGAACTTTCGATATGCGGATGACAAATACCAGGTTGAACAGCTGCTGAAGAAGTTCGCCAGTGATCACCCGGAGATCGCCGTCAGCTGGACGCGTCCATGCATCATCTATGGGAATGGCGTGACCAATTTCATGATGCCTCTGTTTACGGCCACACCGCTGCTCGTATTGCCCGGAGGATCTGATCCGCAGATGCAGTTCGTGCATCTCGAAGATGTCTCAGGAGCGACGATCCGCATGCTTGAGGCAAAGGCTCGCGGCCCATTTAATGTTGCCCCTCCGGACACGTTTACGATTCGCGATCTGGGAAAAATCAGTCGCCGTCCCGTCATTCCTGTGCCCGACATCCTCTGCCGCACGACCACTCGAATCTGGTGGGCGCTGCGACTTCCGATCTTTCTGTTCCCGGCAACGCTCTGGGATTTCATCCGTTACCCGTGGGTCGTCTCCCCGGCCAGGCTGCAGAATGAACTCGGCTACCAGTTTCGCTACAGCAGCCTTGACGTCGTCCGTATGCTCCTGAAAGACACCGGCCGCCTGAAATAGGATCCCTCTCATAATTCCCATGCTTCTCATGATTCCCATCGGCTTGCACCAGCCACGAGAAAGCCAATGGGAATTATGGGAAGAATGGGAATCAGAATTAGAAGACGGCCAGCACTTCTTTCAGCTGGTAGGGAAGCATTGGAACGATCACGCCATCAGCGGTGATATTCAGCGCAATTTTGCTGCTTCGGGACGCATTGACGGCAAACGCTGCCGTCGGTTTTCGTGCGAGCCGGACGGTGCAGTTTGTCTCGATGCCCTCGGTCTCGCTCAGGATCAGGGACAATTCATCGGACGTCTGTGGAGCGCGGGAGAAGTACTCGCTGCGCACCATCTGCACGTTCTTCGATGACAGACCCATGATCCAGCTGAACGGCATCGACGACGGAGCAGCGCCAGTTGCGTCCTGTTGGATCACCGGTGTCAGCATCTCCTCAGCGCTCCGTAGAGGGAATTGCTGATCGAAGTCCACGACAAAGCGAAATGTCCGCTCGGTTTCGCCTTCAACAAGCAGCAGGCTGTCGAGCATACGCGGGCCGGATCGTCGATGCCACGGCCGACCGTCCGACACAATCACCACCCGCTGCTCCGCGTCACTGATCTCAACATAATCCGGTGACTCAATGCGTTCGAGCCGAAAGCTGGCAGCCTGCCCGAGAACACTTCGTGTGACCGCAGCAACTTCGTTGTCCCACGCAAAACGGCAACACCATCCCGTCAGCCACGGGTTCCCTCGCGGAGGCAGCGGAATCTGGTCCAGAGTAATCTCGATCTCGACACGAGGACGAACTCGGTCCACGCGAGTCACCTGCACGACTCGCCCAAGCAAGGAGGAATCGGACGGGCTTAGAACTTCCGTCGTTGTTTCCATGGCCGTGAAGACAAGCCCCTGTTCCAGAACTCGATGCTTCGTCACCCGAGTGATCGCGTAATTCGTCCTGAGTTCTTCTTCCGGAGCCTCTTCACCCTCTGCGACCTCGCGACGAAACACCTGTTCCCTTTCATATCGAAACGTTACCAGCTGACTCAGTCGGTTGCCGCGACGATTGTGCACATGAACTGATTCAATCCCGCCCGTGCGATCGCTGAATGACACTTCGAAGTGACGATTACGCAGCAGCAGAGGCTCGGCAAGCGGAGGTTCACGTCGATCCGGCTGAATGGTCTCAATGACCTTCGCCCCGGATTCCGCTTCTTTCAACCATGCGAAGCCGCCAGGCGGCATTTTGACCAGCAGCCGAAACTGGCCGTTGTCATTCTGAGCAATCTCAGTGAACGAATTCTGTGCCGGCGGCTTCCAGTCCTTTGGCCAGATCACTTCATGCAGTCTTCCAAACGGCAGTGTGTTGATCAGAAACAGAGAATGGCCGCCGGAGGCTTGCTGAGGAATTCGGCTGCGAAACACGGTGGCCAGCTCTGACTCCAGCCTGTTGAGTCCTTCACGGATCTGCGTTCCTGCGGCTTCCAGGGCCGGCAGCTTTTCAGGAACTGTCGAACTCGTGTCAACCTGCTGCATTTCCAGCGCAGCAATCGCCGCATCCAGCTCTCGAAGCCGCTTCACCGGACTGATCTCACGCACTTCACCGCGAACTATCTGAGTCATCGCGGCAAGTGTGCGCATCGCTTCGAAGCGCTGCTGGAGACGACGAAGCGTGGCCGGGCCGGAAACAGGCGGCTCCGTCTTCAGAACCGATGACTGGATCAGAGCTGGTGAAAGGTAATCCGCGTGACTCGGCCGCTCCATCATCCGCCCGCCATCCGCAACGGTGCAGAGCTTCTCCATAGTTGCAAACTCGCCAAGCACGGGAGCGTACGACGTCGCCACCTGCAGATCATGAAGCCACGGCGTCCTCACGTCCGGCAGTCGCGCGAGAAACAAGGCTGCGACTGAATCGTCCTGCATACTTTCGTTGTATCGATCTGCCAGCTTCTGAAATCCGGAACTGCTGTCAATCGCCAGAGGGATGCGCGACGCAGCCGCAACCATGGAACCGTCCGGTGCCTGCCACTCAAACTGACTTCGTTCGCGGTCAGGGTAAAGACCATCGTCCAGCGCGACGTGCAGAGCAGATTCGAACCCAAGGTAACTCAACACGGAAGGGAGTGACGCGGTCATGCCAAACCGACGACGCGCCCAGTGTTTCGGAGTCTGCTGAAGAACCACCGCCATCGAAACTCGACACCGTTCAATGTCCGAGATCAGTGCCGACATGGAACCCAGGTTCGTACGAGTCTCGGAATGGTGACCTCCAAGGATGTTCAAAGTCCCTTCTTCGCATCGCTTTCGCAGGTGCTCCGCGGTTCCGGGAGAAGTCTTCTTCAGAGTTTCAAGTTCCAGACCGGACATCAGCAGGTTGAGACACGGAGAATCAAGCACGGCCTTCTCGATACTGGCCGCACTGTCAATCTCTCCCGGGACGAGCAGGTCGATCAGATAACAATTCTGCGGGTACACCTTTTCCCGAATATCCCGCAGATGTTCAAAACACTTTTTCAGGTGTTCACGGACAAGCGTTTCATTGCCAGCAAGAGAAGCCCTTGCAGCTTCCGTCGCTTCACGCTGCAAAAGGAGCTGATCGGGGTCTACAAAGTGGTGCCGTCGTCGACTCAAGAGCTGAAGCTGAAGGATGACCGTTCCCAGAGCCAGAAAATGATCGGCCAGAATGGGATTACCGGCTGTCGCCGAACCGGCATCACCGGAACTTTCGACAACCGGCAGACTTACCTGAGACTCAATCGACGCCAGCCATTGCTCGCGGGAATTACACCGATCAAGGACGACATGATCCTGTTCGCGCAGGACGGATCTCCACTCATGCGGCATCCATGATTCTGCACACTGCGGCACCAGAACGACTCGACGCCCCGGAAAGCCATACAACGATTCCGCCTGCCGCAGCATGGGAAGCGATGAAGACTGAGCCAGCAGTCGAGGATGCCACGCGCAGGCGATTGCGTTCAGTAAACTTGCGGCGTCATCTTCCGCCAGATCCGTCGGCAGATCTTCGATCGAATACCCCGGGATCAGAACACTGATTTCGGAAAACTCTGTTCGATCTGTCATACGCTGGTTTCAATTCGGCTGTAGTGTTTCCGTCCGGAGTTCCCGCGTTGCGACAATGTTCTGTTTCAACATCGGACTCCATTGACTCATCGATCTTGCGAATCATAGTGTCTTCGCGTTCAGGGCTGAATTCATCGGCTTTCCATCCTCATTTCCGCAACCGGAAGCAGGCTGAAAGGCTTTCAGAGCGAATCACTCCGGTGAGTCTGCGTCCTGAACTCCCCGAACAGCTCGCACCGTGCCACATCAAGATCATCCACGGTGGCGTCCGGACCGCAAACTGAGCAACGATACATATTCTCTGACACGACTGAACGGATCAAATCTTATGGCACACGTTCGCATCCTGCAGCTCACGGATCTGCACCTTCTTGCCGCCCCGGATGCTCGACTGAAGAACGTCCCGACTCGCTACTTTCTTGAAAGAGTACTCGACCAGATCCGACAGTCCGGTCAGCATTTTGATCATGTCATCATCACCGGCGATCACACTCATGATGAACTGCCCGCCAGCTATGAAGCGGTCGATGCACTGCTGCAGCCATGGGCAGATCGACTTTGGCAGGTGCCCGGAAATCATGACGATCGCCGTGTGATGCGTCAGGTTTATCGCGGCCGCTTTTCTGGAAAGAACCAGGACCTGATTCAGTTTCATTTTCAGGCGGGCACATGGTGCTGCATTGGCCTCGACACACATGTTCCCGGATCCGTGGCAGGCCAAATCAGTCGCGAACAGATTCACTGGGCGAGAGAACTGGCCAGCAGGCCCGGCATCGAATCGGTCGCACTGTTCTTTCATCATCCCCCGGTGCTGATGGGAAGTGTGTGGATGGACAAGATCGGCCTCGCTGGCAAAGAAGGGCTTCAGGCATGGTGCTGCCAGGATCCTCGAGTTCGCCTGATCTGCTGCGGGCATGTGCATCATGCTTCCGAGACCACGGTGGGAGCGGCAACGGTTGTCACGACTCCTTCCACCGGAATTCAATTTAGCCGAGCCGGAGAAACACCCACCTTTGTGGCGGCGGCTCCTGGTTATCGCATCGTGGAACTTGATGATCGAGGCTTCCGGACCGAAGTTCGCAGGATCAGAGAAATCTCAAAGCCCGAATAATCCCCGAATGATCGTCGGACATGTTTCTCGCCTTCCCCTGGGATGAGTCGCAATTTGTTCTGTGGCGCGGCATAATCTTTCGTCACATCCGTTTGTTTCTAACGGCAGCCCATCACGCAGGAGCGAAGTCATGTCATCCACACTTGAACCCAAAACAGTCACGCCACCCCGGATTCGTCAGACCGGCATTCTGATTGGTGATGAGTTTCGGCCCGCGGTCAGCGGGAAGACATTTGCAACCGTGAATCCAGCGACCGAAGAAGTGATCTGCGAAGTGGCTGAAGGTGACGCAGCCGATGTGGATCTCGCCGTCCATGCGGCTCGCGCGGCATTCGAAACGGGCCCGTGGTCACGCATGGATGCCCGTGATCGCGGTCGCCTGCTGAACCGACTGGCAGACCTCGCAGAATCTCATATCGATGAACTGGCTGCGCTGGAAACGCTGGATAACGGCAAACCCATCAGCGACGCTCGTGCTGCTGACCTTCCGCTGGCCATCGACTGTCTGCGCTACTACGCCGGCTGGGCCGACAAGGTGCACGGGCAGACAATTCCTGTCCGCGGTGACTACTTCTGCTACACACGCCGTGAACCAATCGGCGTCTGCGGTCAGATCATTCCATGGAACTTCCCGCTGCTGATGGTGGCATGGAAATGGGGCCCGGCACTGGCGACCGGCAACACGATCGTCATGAAGCCCGCCGAACAAACTCCGCTCAGCTGCCTGCGACTTGCGGAACTTGCCCTTGAGGCCGGGTTTCCTCCGGGTGTGATCAACGTCGTTCCCGGATACGGCCCGACCGCCGGTGCCGCACTCGTACGCCATCCTCAGGTCGACAAAATCGCGTTCACGGGCGAAGGGACGACAGCAAAGATCATCATGAAGGAAGCGTCAGAGACTCTGAAGCGTCTGACATTTGAGCTGGGTGGCAAGAGCCCGAATATTGTGTTCGCCGACGCCGACCTTGATGCAGCCATCGCAGGGGCGGAATTTGGCCTGTTCTTCAATCAGGGACAGTGCTGCTGTGCTGGCAGTCGACTGTTCGTGGAAGAATCCGTTCACGATGAATTCGTGGATCGCATTTCAAAGCGAGCCGCGCAGCGAGTTCTTGGAAATCCCTTTGACCCGGAAACTCAGCAGGGGCCACAGGTCGATCAGGCCCAGTTTGACAAGATCATGCGTTATATCGATCGCGGCCAGGCTCAGGGTGCCCAGTGCAACGCAGGCGGGCGCCGCTTCGGTAACCGAGGGTACTTCGTGGAACCAACGGTCTTCTCGAACGTCACCGACCAGATGGACATTGCTCGCGAAGAAATTTTTGGGCCGGTGATGAGCATCCTGAAGTTTAAGGACATCGAAGAAGTCACACGCCGCGCCAACAACACCGCATTCGGCCTCGCCGCTGCTGTTTGGACTCGCGATGTGAAAAAGGCGCATCAGATGTCACATGCCCTGCGAGCTGGAACAGTGTGGGTGAACTGCTACGACGTGTTTGATGCCGGTGCACCATTCGGCGGATTCAAGATGAGTGGTATTGGTCGGGAATGCGGTGAAGCAGGACTTGCCAACTACACGGAACTCAAGACCGTCACCATGGCAATGAAGTAATCGTCGTTCGTTTGTTCAACTCGTGTAGTGCAAGGGCTGCAGATTTCTGCAGCCCGTTTTCATTCACAGCTCCTTCGTGTAGGCATGCTTCATGCGGCGATGACTGCGCGAAATCGCACTGACCAGATCGCGGACTTCATCCCGCTCGTTGTCTTCGACTTCGTGCTCCAGCAGTTCCAGTTTCTCCCGCACAAGTCGTGTCTTCCATCGATGATATTCGCTTAGTTCTCCGTGCCTCAGCCATGCGCCCACTTCCAGCTTGCGAGTCCAGTCGTCGTAACGCTCGGACCAGTACTTTGTTTCATCGTGGTCCATCGACAGCGCGGAACTCAGGGCTCCGATGCGAGCATCTTCCATGGCATTCAGACAGTCTTCCGGCGCTGGATAGTACGTGAAGCATCCGACAGCACTGAGAATGACCAGTCCCAGCAAAGCCAGACCGCCAAGGACGGGCCCCGGAACTACGATATCGCGTGCACGCGTCGGCTGAACGTCCGCGGAATTTTCCGCCCATCGCTCAATTCGTTTCGACCGATCAGCAAGCTGGATCACAACGCCTCCGGCAACGAGCACCAGAAGAAACCAAAGCGGACGCCATTGCCATGGTTCGATGTCCCGATCGACTCGTGCTGCGAAGGCGGCAGCGATCGCCGGCTCATTTCCCGAGAACGGACGGCAGTAGATATCAAATGCGTGGGTATGATTCGCCGGCTCAATGTCCCGCGGAAACAACGGCTGATCCACGGCATAGGCAAGACCAAGCACGACTCCCAGTAACAATCCCAGGAAGACCGCACTTCGGCGAAAACCATATTCCCGAATCATCCATGCGAGATTCCCGATGTTCATCCCGGCTCCCAGAATGAGCAGCACGAAGGCGGCCCCAATCGAGTTTGCGTGCTGAAACATCATGCCCAGCTGCGACATCGCCAGCATGGGAGTGGCGTAGACAGGAATGGACAGTACCGCCATCCACAGCGGCGCGACAGGGTTGTCGAAATTGAACGTATGCTGAAGACTGTTTGGCGGAAGCACGACACCCAGCATCGCAACGCCACAAAGCCCCAGCAGGATGTAGGCCGCAGACGGACCAGCAAGCTCGCGCCCCATCGCGGCAGCCACTGCGACAACTCTTTTTAGCCCATGCCTGACAGGCGGGTCGACAGGAACAGGCAATGATGAACCAGGAAAGATGCGATCCCAGATCACTCCAACCACAGTCACAATCGCAAGCGAACAGAAGCCAAAGGAGATGATGGCAACCGGTTCTGACAGCGTGAGTCCATACAACAGCGACAGAGGATTGAACAGAGGCCCCGATAGCGCGAAGGCCAGAATTGTCCCCCCGGAAATGCCAACCCTGCGAAGCTCCCTCGCCACCGGAATCACACCCAGAGAACACACGGGCAGCAGCATCCCGATCAACCACGCCCGAATCAGCGACGAACGAGTCCCCTCGCCGAACAGTCGTCGAGTCCCTTCGGGGCCAAAGAACCGACGCAGGACGGCGGCAGTCGCGAAGCCCGCAAAAATGAACGGCGATGCTTCAACGAGACTCTGAAGGAATCGCAAAAGGAATCCAAACAGCAGAGAAAGCAGCATGACGGTGCCTTTGTTGATTTACTGAGGAGCGACTTCGATGGATTCAGGAACAATCGCCTTGAGCGTATCGAGGTTCTTCTGGACGGTTTCCATCCGAAGTGTTCGGCCGGCACTTGAGGCTTCATAGGCTTTGAGCAGTTCGTTTCCCTCATTGACGGCCGTTTGAAACTCCTGACGCTTGAGATTGCTGTCGGCGGCAAGTTCCGGGACCCACAAAATAATGTCTCTCAGTTCAAGCGACCGCTTCTGAAACTCCTTCTCATCGGCTTCAGCCAGCCGCGGCAGCGTCTCGCATCGAGACATCAGCTGACTGACAAGCTCCTCGAATGATGCGGGCTTATGAGGCGGGACAAAATGTTCCAGATGTTCATGATCATCGGCGTGATGATCTGAAGATTCGGTCGACTTCTGACAACCAGTCCAGCTCAGAAGAAGCAGAACGACAACAGCGGCACGAACGGTGCTCTCAGAACTCATCATGTTCCAGCCTCCGGTACCTGGACTCGATCAAGGATCTCCTGAATCACAACAGCGCTTTCGTGTGGGTCGAGTCCGATGCGGACGCTGAGAACCGGACCGGCAACATCCTGCACGTCATCCGGAGTCACGAACGTTCGACCCGCCAGCCATGCGCGTGCCTGCGAGACTCTCTGCCAGATCAGCAAGCCTCGAGGACTTAGTCCCAGACTGATGGAAGGATGTCGCCGAGTTTCCTGAGCCAGCTGAACCAGATATCGCAGCACACTGTCCGCCACGGACGTTGACGCGACCGACTGCTGAACACGCCGCAGTTGCTCAGGTCCAAGAACAGCGGCGGCCGAGGTTCGCTGAGAATCAACAACACCAATCGCGTCCTGAAGCATTCGCACTTCTTCTTCAGGATCCGGGTACCCCACGCTCAGCTTCATGCAGAATCGGTCCAGCTGAGCTTCCGGCAGAGGATAGGTTCCGTGCTGATCAACAGGATTCTGTGTCGCGATCACAAGAAATTGCGGGCTGAGTTTGTAGCGACGAGTATCCACGGTCACCTGGCGTTCTGCCATGGCTTCCAGAAGGGCACTTTGCGTTCGAGGCGTCGCGCGGTTGATTTCGTCTGCCAGAAGAATGTCCGCAAACACCGGACCTTCACGGAATTCAAACTCCTGAGTCTTCTGATTGAAGATGCTGAATCCTGTGATGTCACCAGGCAAAAGGTCCGGCGTGCACTGACATCGGGCAAACCGCCCGCCCAACCCGTCGGCCAGCGCTTTCGCGAGGGTGGTTTTCCCAAGTCCCGGCTTGTCTTCAAGAAGCAGGTGGCCGTTTGCCAGCATGCAGAGAAGAACCATTTCCACCACATCCGGCTTGCCTCGAAGACTGGAATTCAGCCGTCGCCGGAGCAGGTCGATGGATTCAAGGTCCTGCGTTGTTTCGGGAGTTGCAAGTTTCAGCATGGAGTTGTCGGGCTTTGCTGGAAGAAGTTGTTTGGTTCTGGAATCGTTCTGGATTCAATCAAGGGGGTCACGATCAAAGTCGAAGCTGCTTGTCCGCTTCGGGTGTTCGTTGCCGCCCGCGTTTCCTGTCAAGCAGCGATTTTTGCGAGATGAGACCGAGCACCTGATCGCAAACCTCATGCACATCGCCGGTCTGACTCTGAAGTGATTCCGGTGCCCCGAACATCGCGATGTCCGAGAGACTCACGTACCGCGGAAGCACGGTGCCAGCCGTGGGCAGGTTTCGACCGATCCATCGATGCAGCGTCATCCCCGCCGGACGAGTCAGCCTGGCGCGACGCAGCCGGTGTTCCAGCAGACGTGCGACTCGACGGAGCCTCGCGGCGGGATCGGCCGCCGGCCACCATCGGCACATCGTCGTTTCAATCGCATCAACAATCATTACTCGATACAGAACGCCCGTCATCGATACCACGATGGTCAATGTCGTCCAGATCCAGTGCTTCGCAAGGAATTGCATTCCCGCCAGCAGCGATGTCAGCAGACGCTCGAAGAATTTCGGCGGCGGAGCCGGTGCTTCATATCCAGGAGTCGCTTCGATCGTCACCCACGTGCCCAGCCCTACGAATACTTCACACCAGAAATGGGCATCGGAAGAATGGACCGGTGTGTGGCGTTTCTTCGCGTCATATTTCTCCGGGCTGACATAGAAGCCTGAGACAAGCCGCGACGAATATCCGAGGCTTCGAATCATCACAGCCGCGGCGGTCGCAAACAGATACTGTTCTCCCCGTTTGGTTCGAAACAGAAAACGACTGAGCGGACTCTCGTCTTCTTCCGCCACATCCGCGCCGGCTCGGTGAACATCGTTCGGCGACGGAGCAGAATCCCCAAGCGTGTATTCGAGCCGAAGATGATCGCAGATCGCACGGATCTTTGGATAACCGTCGGGAACATCCTGAGTCCATTCCGCTGCCAGCGCGGCGATACGTTCCATTTCGATGCTTGCTGGAATCGTGTTCTCTGTTCCCTCGGTTTGCCGGGAAAAGCGAAGATCCTGGTGCTCCGGAAGCAAGTCCGGATCGATAACGTCAGATTGCAGATGAATCGGAGTCAGCTCGGGCAGAATCTCCCGGTTCATTCGAACGATGGAATCGCAGTGCCAGGCAAACAGCGACGAGTCTTCTACTTTATCGATGTGAACGGCTCGCGTATCCAGCGGTGCGGGAATCACATTTGTTTTCAGATTCACCGGTCGAAGGATATGGTGATCGGTATGCACATGCAGACCAAGGCCTCGACTGCCGCACGGGATTCGAAGCCACGGCTTTCCATACGTCGGCACCACCGCCATGCGAGGTCCGTCCGTCAGTTCCGGATACGGATACCAGTCGACGCCGTCAAAGACATCGTAGAGCTCCATGCGCAGATGCACGGGGACTCGTCCATTGACAAAAAACAGCGCTGCGGATTCGAGGTCTCGAAGTCGCTGACTCTTTGATTTCGATGGCTTTCGGTCTGTGGAGAATTCCCGACTGGCCTGCTGAGATTTTGCCATGCGTGCCTGAGTCTCCGCCATCAGTCCCGGTGGAAGCGCAACGGCTCGCTGCTGGTCTTTGATCTTTCGCGCAGGCTCATCAAACTGATCGTTGATCACGTCGTAAAGACTGGGCTTGTCGTCATCCGCAAACGGTGCATCGTCGATCGATCCGAAGCTCCGGATGTCATTCATCCCGGCAACCAGCGCATCGCCGTCGTTCACGCCTCCCCGGGAGAATTCGTCGTAATCCCCTTCGCCACCCGATCCCGGCAGATAACCTCGCACCGAACGGATCACATCGTGTCCGCCGGCAGTGGCAATCAACAGGGCCGATAACGGAATCGCCGGACCAATGATCAGCCAGCGCCAGGGGAATGAACTGTGCTCGGTCGGAAGCAGCCGCCGCTGCAGACCGTTCCAGTAAGTCGCGGTCAGCCAGCTGATCACCGAACACGCAAAGAGGGCTATCAGCCAGGCAATCTGGACGTTCCTCCCGACCGATGCACAAAAGACACACAACGCCACGCCAATGAACACACTGAGACGCTGGCATGATGAACGAAAGCCAAAGACCGCCAGGGTGAGCATCAGGTTTTTCTGGGAGTGCATGACCATCATTTCGAATGGTCGCCCATACAACAGTGCCCAGCGCTGAAAGGGCTCCCAAAGAAGGCTGAGTATTGCGACCACGAGAAGTACCGGGACAATCGCCGACGTCAGATCCTGCTTCTTCTGTCGATGCCGGATCACCAGAGCTCCGACAACGGTCGCACAGGACTCAGCAAGGAACTGAAACCAGAGCCAAAAGGAACTGCGTCCCCCATCCGCATCTGTGATCAGAAACGTGGCCATCGCCAAAATGGCCATAATGACCGTCATCGCATGAAGGGCCGCTTCAGACGCTGGCTGGAACGTCTTTGTCAGCGCCGCCGCTGCTGCAGCAGGCGTTCGTCGTCGGCCAGATGTGACTCGATGCCGAATCTCCAGATCATTGTCTGTCGCGATCGAAGCAGATCCATTCGCCCGGTTGGCTACAAATTCAGCGTGCACCACAGGCTCCTTTCCATCGCGATGAGAGCTGGCTGGCCCAGTCAGAACGGGACCAGTCGGCACCGAGCTGTGTCCGGTCGGTACCGACATCCAGCTGAATCCAGCCTGTGGAAACTCGATCTTCCTGAGTCGACGCGGTGGGACCTGTCGCCAGCACAACGACATGCAGTCCGTGCAACTGGGAGCCTCGCCATCGCTGACCGGCGGTTGTGGTCACTGCAATCCCGAACCCGGAGGAACCCTTGCGAGAGATTCTCAGGCGAGGCTGAGACTGCAGGTTCGCCGTGGCCAGACGATACATCAAATTCTGAAAGCCGGTCGCAGACGATCCTGCCACAAAGTGTTCTTCACCAACGACGAGTTCAACTCGACAATGCTGCTCGTGCAATGATTCACAGATACTGGCGGCTGTCCCAATCACCAGTTCAAGAGAATCCTCCGAGTGTCGGTTGTCCGCGTCCCATTCAATATGGCTGGCAGGATCGAGGTCCACGTAAACGACGACCGATGTCGTCTCCATCGCCTGACGTTCGCAGACGATCAGCTGACGTTGTCGTGCTGTCTGTGCCCAGTGGATTCGCCGGAGCGAATCGCCTTCTCGAAACGGCCGAGTCCCCAGCATGTCGCCAAAATCATCGGCTCGACGCTCTGCCAGAGAATCATCTCCCCGAGTTTCTTCTGTGTCCGGCAACCCGGCAAGATCCACCGTGGCCGGCCACACAATCAGACGACCATCCACTTCCGCCCTGCGTCCAAAGCGAAACAATCCGAACGGAAACGCCGTCTCAAGCTCCGGTGCACACAGTGGATAATGACCACGACTTGCCGGAACAAACGGCCACGAATACTCAACCGTGGACCATGCCGGTACCTTAGCAAGGGAGATGCCTTCCGATGACTCGTGCGAGGCTTTCAGTGAGAAGCCTCGGATCAGCGACAACCCCCATGCAGGCCACGGCCAGCGATTTCGAATCTGCAGTCGGACGATCGACATTTTTCCGACACGACCACGCCGATGGTCGAATCGAATGTGGCACTCAAGTCCTCGAACAGTCAGCCAGGGAAGAAACACTCCGGCCCCCGCCAGCATTCCCAGGATGCCGGTGACGATGAAGGCGGACGGGTTGACAAACAGTCCGCAGATAAGCGACAGCAGCACCGCCAGAATCAGACACCAGAACGGGTTCTTGAGCCAGTAGACCCAGCGATTGACCCACGGACAGAAGTCATGGTTCAGCGCCTGATGCAGAGACTGCGCGGTGCCGGCCAGAGGACTGCGCGCAGTCACGTTCGACGGAGAAGAACGAGTTGATTCGAACGACACGTTGTGTACCACCACAAGTATTGGCAAACGGTCCGGACCGAACTGCACTCGCGCGATGCTGACTTTGCTGCAGGCTGACAGGTGAATCCTGAGACATTCACATTCTGGCGCCGGGGCGAATCCTGGGGCCAGCCATCAGCGAACGCGGTGAGTTCGGGCGACAAAGGAAACAGCGCGTTCACCCGCAACATGTGTCTCTTCGGGCCCGAGAAAACAGGAACGACCGAAGTGAATTCTGGCCAAAGCCAACAGATCGCCGGATCAGCAACCGACGAGCAAGAGCACATGACAGCGGAACCGCGCTAGATCGTCGCCGGTGGACCCCGTGTCAGTGGCAGTGGCAGCGGATCACCAAATTCCCGGGCCACAGAGCGGTCCGAGTATACGGTGACCTGTTCGTTCGCAACTACCTGAGCAACCCAGTGGAAAGAACTGCCGATCTTCAGGAACCAGTCACATAGCCGACAGTTCGCTGAATCATGAGAATGATGCCCCTTGCCGTGCTCCGGGGCGGTTGATTCATGAGAATGCTCATGATGGCAGGACGAATGTTCGTGGGAATGCCTGTGTTGCGTATGGCCCTGGGTGCTGCCTATCTCAGCTTGCTCAGCCGAGCAGCAGACTCCCGACGCTTCCGCCAGCGCGTGAATGCCCGAATGCCCCAGCAGAGCAACAGCACTCCAGACGATCAGCAGTAGGAAGCGAAATGTTCGCATGAACGTTTTCGGGAACAAATTGGCCAGTCACACCTTCGCACGCACAAACGTTGTACGGTCAACGATGCCTCCCTGCGAGGCGGATTTCGGGATTTTCTCTGCGACCAGCAAATTTCAACGTGGCTCGTGTCTCCGACGCGAGATCTGAAATTTGAGATCTGAGATTTGAAATCTGAAATCTGAGATTTGAAATCCCCCCGTCATCCCCGCGCAGGCGGGGACCCAGCAATGCAACCTGGTTCCCACTATCCAACCCACGCCTCCGAAAACCGAACACCATCCTCGCGTCGGAGACACAAGCCACTCTGAAAACTGAAAACTGAAAACTGAAAACTGAAAACTGAACACTGAAAACCCCTACTCCTCCCCCAGCGTCTGACGTTTCGAAAGTCGGTGTGTCAGCCTTCGAAAGAAGCCGCCGAATGACATGCGGCGGGTCGAGGAGATGGATTGGCCTCGAGTGAACCGGAGCAAATCGGTGAGCAGCCCGTCGGCAGACAGGTACCGATCCGACGGATGTTTTTCGAGACAGTTCAGAATGATGGTCTCAAGAGCCCTGGGGATTTCGTTGCAGATCGTTCTCGGAGAAACAGGGCGCTGCTCCAGAATCTGCGCGACGAGAGCATCGCGATTTTCGTGATCGAACGGAGGACTCTGAAGACACAATTCGTACAGTGTCGCCCCAAGTGAATACAGGTCAGAGGCTGCCGATTGCTTCCCCAGAAAACGTTCAGGAGCCATGTACCGCAGTGTACCACCCACCGACGTGCTGGATGCCAGACTGCTTCGCTTCTTCTGCTGCTCAACGCGCCGCTGCAGCGGGCTCAGGATCCTTCCCCCGCTGTCATTCGACTGCTGCACAATTTCGGCCGGACTGACTGACTGCGACAACCCAAAGTCAGTCACCCAGACTCGCCCCTCTGCATCCAGCAGCAAATTCCCTGGCTTAATGTCGTTATGACAGATCCCGGCTCGATGAGCAGCTCGAAGCGCCTGAGTGGCCTGGATGGCGACCTTGGCGAAGTCTCTCCAGGAAGTGCGAGTCAATCGGCCGCCTGGCGAGTTGTCGGCCGGTTTGCCGGAACGTTCCGCCTTCTCAACCCCATTCAATGGAATCTCATCGGCGCTTTGAGGCAGGCTGATGTCCTCTACGCGCAGGCCCTCGGCCGACCGACCAAGAAACTCGATGATGCGGTCCAGCCCAATCCCTCGAACAAGCTGCATGACAAAGTAACAGTAACCATCCTCCTGGCCATAGCGATACACCGGGACGATGTTCTTGTGACGCAGCTGACCTGCCGTTTGAGCCTCGCGTTCAAAGCGTGCCACCCACTCCGGAACGATAGAAACTCGCCATGGCAGAATCTTCACGGCGACATGCTGATCCGTCGCCAAATCTCGCGCGTGGAAGACGACCCCCATCCCGCCTCGCCCGATTTCATTCAGCAGTTCGCAGTTTCCCAGTCGAGTCAGCGGGAAGCGGTCCGGCATGTTGCGCCGCATCGACCGCGACTCCCGATCAATGCGAGCATTCTCGAGCATCGCCAGGACGGGAAAGACCTCCCTGATCTGTGCTGCGTGGATTGGAAACCGGCGTGCAAACAAATCGACCGACGGCTTCCGCCCATGCCGCAGATCATCCACAAACTGACTCGCCAGCATCTCAAACGGAATCCGCGCGCGGAGCTCAGCATCTTCATCGGACGTCGGAAGTCCAAGAAGCTGAAACTCAGTGTCATCCGGAGTCGCTGGGTCAGTCATGCCACCATCGTAACAGGACACGCCAATGAATGCAGCCACCACCAATCCCCGCCACAACGGGTGGCAGATCTCAAATTTCAAATTTCAGATCTCAAATCCCATCGTGGGTAGGATGGACGCCCTCGTCCGTCTGCGATTACTTTCTAATTGCTCTTGAGGATTGACTGAACCGATGGAACGCAATCCTAAATGGCATGATATCGGACGAAGAACGCCATTGCAGGAAGACGGACGAGGGCGTCCATCCTACGGGCAAATCTTGGAATGTTGTGAGCAATGGTCAATGATTATTGGAGATTGAGAAGCGCAAACTGGGCCAGGCCAAAGGACCTACCGGCCGGTTGACACCAGCCGCTCGTCCATGGTCGCAGTCTCTTCGGCATGCGAATTTGAAATATGAGATTTCAAATTTCATATCTCCGGGGAGTGCGCTCGACCTCGCCCAAACTTCGTTCGGGCGAGGAATGGTTGTTAGATGCGAGCAAAAAAACATCCCGGGGTTGAAAACTCGACACCGAGGCCAGGTTGTTCACGAATCGTGAGTCCAATGTTGTGAAGCGGCAGGATGCACGCCCTCGTCCGTCTGCGATTGGTTTCTCACGGCTCTTCGAGTTTGACTGCGTCATGTCCAACGCATTTCAAACGAACGGAGCTTGCGTGGAAAAGCCAAACGCAAAACAGACGGCCGAGGGCGGCCATCCTACGGGTTTGTTTCGTGTTGGCTACGGGTTTGCTCCCGTGTTTGCGTGAGCTTACACCTTCACGACAACGGCGCTGGCCTGGCCCATGCGGGTGACGCTGGTCTTGAGGAACAGTCCGTTGGATGTTGGTCGGTGTTCGCCGTGAACGACGTTCAGCGGTGCTTCGGCATCGGGCAGAGTATAGTTCAGGGTCTTTGGGATCACGCCGTGCTGCAGGGCCAGCAATGAGGCTGCGAGTTCCATGATGGAGGATCCGCTTCCGGCACTCCCGGTGTAGCTCTTGATCGCAGTGACGGGCACGGAGTCTGCCGCACTGCCGAGCAGTTGTCGCAGTCCCTGAGCTTCGTAGCGGTCACGATGAGGATGTCCGGAGGCACATGCGTTAATGTGGCCGAGATCTGCGGCCGTGATTCCGGCTCGCTGCAGAGCGGCCTCTGATGCCACACGAATGGCAGCGGCTTCGTCGGGATGTCCATCCTTTGACGAAACAGAACTCGCGCCGCAGGACAGGATAGTTCCCAGAATCTTCGCACCGCGAGCTTCCGCATGCTCACGCGATTCCAGAATCAGACTGCACGCTGCTTCAGCCAGAGCTTCGCCGCTGCGAAGATTGTCGAACGGACGAACTCGACTGTCAGCCGGGCCATCGGCCAAAACGTCCCAGTGCGCCGAATGAGCGGCCTTCACGGGATGAATACGAGTTCCCGTGACGCCGGCAATCATGACGTCCGCGCGGTTGCGACGGATGGCGTTACAGGCTTCTCCAATCACAAGCCCGCCAGACGCTTCGTCGTGAGTGATCGAGTTGTTTGGACCATGAGCTTCCAGGGCGATCCCGATGTGACAGCCGGGCATGTTCGGCAGGTACTTCAGAAGCCACAAAGGCTCCAGGCCCTTCATTCCGACCTGGCCCCACATGTCATAATCAAAGGCCAGCACGCCAGTTCGGTTCGAAATCGACTTCACCGCGGAGTCCTGGACGACTTCCGGAGGACTGGACATCAGGTTCGCACCAAAGTCACAGCCGATGCGGTCCGACGGAATACTGCCGGCCTTCAAACCCGCATCTTCCATGGCCTGCAGTGCAGATGCCACGCCCGTCTGAATCTCGCGGCACATCACCTTCAGGCTCTTGCGCAGACTCTTCAGATGTTCCTTCTTCGCGGTTTCATCATTGAAGTCGCTGACTTCGCCGCAGATCAGCCCCGGGCAGGCATTCCAGGACAGCAGCTGCATCTTCTTCAGGCCCGTCCGTCCCTCAGACAGAGACGTCCAGAAAGCGTTCCGCCCAATTCCCAGCGGAGTCACCAGTCCGACGCCGGTGATTACTACTTCTTTCGTTGCGGCCATTGGCTTGCCTATTTCTGTTGACCCTGCAAAGAAACACGGCAACTCCACTGGCCAATTCGACCAGTAGCCCACCGGTTTCCGATTCTGCCCCGCCCAGTGCAGGGCCACGACGATCAATCACCTCACGCCCTGTCCCCACAGGCCGCAAAATGAGCGGAGCAGTTTAACAATGGCCGATGTTCAATACTGCGCTCTCAGCGAATTTTGGACGCCCATCACCCCGAATCAGAATTTTCGCCGAAAACCAGCGCACACATGAACATGCCATGTCGCCCGCTCGATCAGAATCGTCGGAAAAGTCTCGGCGTTCTGCCTTGGCACACATGAACACAAAATCACCTGATTCGCGACTTTCCGGAGTCCGAATCTTCACCGGACTTCGACTTTTCAGTTTTTGACGATGACTTGGAGTCGACATCGACAGTCGGCGGGAAGCCATTGAGTTTCCGCCAGACTTCAAACCAGAGCGGTACCTGCTTCAACAGAACCCACCCATTGGCCCGTACTCCCTGACGAAGGAAACGGTCCTCCGGCCAGCGATTGGCATCCGTCGGATCGGGAAGAATCTGACATCGAAACTTGCCCTTGCCGTTGTCGATCATGTCGACCGAGACGACCGTTCCACCAAAAGTACCGACCGCGACCGATGGCCAGCCCGCGAACTGCACGGCAGGCCATCCTTCAAACTGCAGCCGCACATGGCTGCCTGGTTCGACTAGCGGAGCGTCGTTGCCGTCCAGCCAGATCTGCACGGCGCGATCTTTGGTATCAGGAACGATCGTGCAGATCGGGTCGCCCTTCTTCACCATCTGAGTGCCAATGTTCGAACTGATCTGAACGAGGTACCCGTCGAATGGTGCAGTCACAACCTGAGTGCTTTGGCGAGCGACCTTGGACTGCATCTCTGCGAGTTCCTTGGAGGCCTTTGCCACTTCCGATTTCGCCTTATCAAGTGCACCTTCATAGTAGCGCACGTCGGCTTCCGCTTTCTGGATGTAAGCCAGCCGGTCATTCTGCTTGCCGGTCAGGTCTGCTTTCGCCGCCGACACATTGGCCTGTTCTTCGCGAACCTTGGCCTGACATTCCAGAAGCTTTCGTTCCGTCTCCTGAAACTTCTCCAGGGAGATGTTGCCGTGTTCGTGCAGGTCTTTCGCTCGATCAAAAGCCGCCTGAACGGCAGGGATCGCTGCCTGAGCCAGTGACAGCTTCTGTTCGACTGCGTTCACTTTCTCCGTGGCTGACTGCACGTAGGCGTTCTGAGCAGCCTCGATCTGGACCTTCACCTGCTGATAGGCCGCGAGCTGCCCCTGAGTCGCATCGACGACTTTCTTCGAGGCATCAAGAATCACGGTCGTACTGTCCAGCTGGTCCTGCAACCGCGTTGTGTAATCCGCATCGAGGTCGCGAATCTCGGCAATGAAGTCTCCCTTTGAGACACGCGTGTTTTCCACAAGCTCTTCATTCCACTGAACGATGCGACCTTCGATTGTTGCTTCCAGGACCTGCTGACGTTCGCGAGGCGCATAGGCCACAACAAATCCTGCCCCGGTGACAGTTTGCTGCCACGGAGCAAAAGCCATCAGCGCAATCGTTCCGGCCAGCAGCAGGAGCAGGATGATCGCCATTCGTTTTGCAAATCGCGACGACCGAGCCAGCTGCAGAGACGGCATCAGCGCATCACTGAATGCGACGGGCGCGAGAATCGATCGACGGCGAGCCGTTGGCGAAGGCGGAGGATTCCCGGCAGGGGAGGCTGGTTCCATAACTGCGGGATCCTTCATGTCTGCTCGAAGTGAACGTGGTTGATTCAGTGTACTCGACATCGTCATTCTCCTGTCATTTGCTGGCATGAGAATCGTGGGACAGTGTCAACTGCTGGCTCATCATTCCCGCCAGAGTCGGCCGACTGGTGCCAAGGAGGACAGTGGTCTGATCTCCGAGTGTCAGAATGCGTGACAGGATCGATTCGGCCTGATGATCCGGCAGCGAATCGAGAATTCCGTCCAGCATGACGACTTCAGGCCGCCCAGCGATCGCTCGTGCAATCATCAGCCGACGAATCTGACTGCCGGACAATGGAGAACCGGAAGGGGTCAGAACGGTATTGAAACCTTCGTGCAGTCCCTGAAGAGTCGAAGTCAGCTCAACGCGATCCAGCGCCTCGCGAACATCGCCAATCGAAATATCCGTGCGTTCCAGATGGACATTTTCCGCGATCGTTCCGTCGAAGATCTCGATGTCGCGCACCATCACAACACGACGGCGAAGGATATCCGGTCGCAGGTCCCGCGGGTCGACTCCGTTGATTGTCAGCACTCCGGATTCAGGTTCGCGAAGTCCAAACAGGATGTCCAGAAGCAGGCTCTTGCCCGAACCGCTGTCACCAACAATGGCCAGTTTTGTTCCCGGCGGAGCATTGAAGGAGACCGCGGACAGGCCACCATGCCCATTCACACCGGTCAGCGTCAGGTTCCTTGCCACGATGCCGCTGGTTCCTGGAACGATCAGCAGGCCATCCTGATGCTCTACCGGAAGATCCAGCAGTGAGCCAATCTTGTCGACCGACGCCATCAGGTCGTAAAAGCTCTCCATGTGTTTGCCCATTTTCACGAACGAGCCAACAACGACAGCCACGATCAGTTCGGCGGCCACAAGCTGTCCCAGGGACAACTGCCCGGAGATCACCAGCCAGCCTCCAATGGCCAGAAGCGCGGTGCTCGCCAGCGCCTGGATCATCAGGATCGCCAGAATCTGCCGCATCAGGACAGCGAAGTGCTTCTTTCGTGCGGACAGATAGTCGTAGATCAGCTGATCACTTCGCTCCAATGCAAACTCTGCAGCTCCGTCGTATCGAAAGGTCGTGCGACAGCGAGCCAGATCTTCAAGCCACGATGCCATGGCATATTTCGTCTTTGATTCCTTGATGCTCGTCTTCACTGCACCTCGCCCGAGCACAAACATGATGATGGCCATCATCGCCACCAGCACAAGGTCAAAGGCCAGCAGCCATGGATGATAGAACGCCAGCACGGCCATACCGACAATGGTGCTGAGCACAAGGCTGACACCATCCAGAAGCAGTGAGGCCACAATCTTCTGAACTGTGACGACATCGAAGAACCGGTTCACCATCTCCGGCGGATAATGGTCGCCAAACGCGTCGACTCGTGCCCTTGGCAGACGCCATGAAAGTTCAGCTGCAAGTCGAGCAAACAGGCGGCGCTGGATGATCTCAACGACAAATGTCTGCATGGTCTTCAGTGCGGCCTGGAAGAGAAGGAAGGCCAGCAGCATGATGGAAAGCACAACGACCGGCTGCAGGAACCTGCCAAACGCGACGGTATTGACCAGGGCTTCCACGGCCAAAGGAGTCGTCATTCCCAGCAGACCGGAAACCAAAGCGAAAACGATGACAATCCAGATATCCGCTCGCTCCGGCTTCATCAGTCGGCGAAGGCGGGCAAAAGGAGTCTGCTCAGAATCAGGCATCGTGGCGGCAAGATGCGATTCGACGGTCGCAGGCTCGATTACAATGCAACGCTGCACTCCGGAAAAGCCCGCGGCTTTCAGCTGTCGTGTCAGCCTGAGCGGTCGCATGAACCGGACGGAACGTCGACCGCGAGGTTCCAGCAGACGAAGCCGCCGTCCCCGCTCAACAACGAATGCACGCCATTCCTGCGTGGCGTCCGATCGAAGTATGACGACGACGCCATCTCGAGCCAGACGAATCAGTTCGTGGATCTCGCCATCGATGACACGACACACATGCCCAAGACTATGACCGCATTCCAGCATCCAGCGGTGCCATGACGAATCTCCTTCGCGCTGAACGAACTGCGCAGCTTCATCAACGGACCGCCGAATTCGGGAACGGTCGGCATGCCAGCCTTCTCGTACGGCAATCTGCTCAAAGATCCAGGACGCCGACTGGAGATCAGCATCGGTCAGCGGGGCGTTCTCAGGCATTCGTCCCTCTCAAGTTCCATCGGTCGACAGGCCATTCCCGAAACTCGTCCGGAGAGTGACCCTTTGTTTTTTCGAATCTAGCGCTCCACCCGCAGTTGTCTCGCAGAATTCCGGGAAATATTGATTTTCCCGAGAGGATACTGGTCTGACAACGCGCCGAAATTCGGCATAAGGAACAGAACGACAAAAAACGGTCGGAAGTGAGCGCAGAAATTCAGGCATTCATATCGAAAAAATCTATGCCCAGTGAGGCGTGCTGATGTGCACACGATCCGTCCGGCTCCCCGCGCTTTCCACTCGCTCCAAAGCTGGACTCAAGTCTGCAAACCTTCGACCAAACTGCAGGGAAATGCTACCGAAAGAGCGGTTGCTTCTTTGTTGCCGCAACCTACGTTCTCACAGGGCCATTTGTGAGTGCCCTCCAGTACTTCGCTGTTTTGTCAGATCCTGCTGAACATTGCCGCTGCCCCTCGCAGCGAGGATTCCCCGCCTCCTGGCATGTCGACAGAACCGCATTCCGTTTCATGGAGTCGCGGTCTTATGACGTCGAATTTGCGTCGTTTTCAGGCGAAATCATCCCGACAGGGAATCACCTGCGAATCACTTGAGTCTCGGCTTCTCAATTCGTCGACCAGTGTCGCTCTGAAATTCACTGGCTCCGCAGCGCCGGTCAGTGACCGGAATCCGGTGGCAGGAAGCATCTCCACCAGCTCCGTGAACAGCCCCGCGAATGTCCGCTCGTCGTATGAAGTGACGACGAATTCCGTTCGCGTCACGATCGTCTCCAACGACAAGTCACTGTCGTTTCTGTGGGAAACCGTCGAGACATCCAGTGGCAAGTCCGTTTCCTTCGCAAAGAACAATTCCAGCGCAGCCAAAGACAATACGTTGAAATTCACCGAGGCGGGGCTGTACGTTGTCCGAGTCTCCGTCATTCAGGCGAAGCAGGTGGTTTCCACTTCGACGCTGTCGTTTCAGGTCAACTCCGTTCTGTCCGGTCTTGCAATCACCGATGGAAACGGAACACCGGCCAGCAGCTCAAAACCAGTGGTCACCTCTGGAAATTCCGTTCAATTCAGCGCTTATGCTCTGGACCAGTTTGGGATCCGACTGACGACGCAGCCGTCAGTCACATGGACAACGAAGACACTTCCCAGGGGCGTGACGGCCAGCACTGCACAGAATGGGAACAATCTGCAGGTCGGTGTTAACGCTTCCGGCGACTATGTCTTTCGCGCTACCAGCGGAAACCTCACTTCGGACGTTGCCGTGAAGGTTTCGCAGGTCCTGACGACACTGTCACTGCAGGACGAATCGGGAGCCGCAATCACGCCGGACACGCCTCTGTCGGTCACTTCAACGTCCGCACGAATCTCACTTCAGGGTCGCGATCAGTTCGGCAACCTGATGACCACACTGCCAGCACTCACCTGGACAACACTGTCTGCACCAGAGACGGGAACGGTCAAGGCGACCATGAAGGGACTTCTGGCGACACTCAATTTCAATCGAACCGGCGCGTTTTCGGTACAGGCAAAGTCCGGCAGCGTGATCGCGACGGCTACCTTCGATGTGAAGCCGGCGCTCAGCAGTTATCAATACCTCACGCCCGAGTCGAAGCCGGTGGCTGGAGGCAAAGCGATTCCGGTCAGCGGAACAAGCTTCTCATTTCGCTACGTTCCCCTCGACCAGTTCGGAAAGCCTCTCGCTGACGCCCCCGAAGTCCAGTGGTCGGCATCAACAACGCCCCTCGGCGCGACCGTGACATTCACTCACGACAACGGACTGATTACGGCAACTTTTGACCGCACAGGCAGCTACACGCTTCGACTCCAGAGCAACTCCGTTCGGACAGATTTGTCTCTCAACGTGACTGCGGTGCTCACGTCCCTCGCCCTCGGAATTCCGGGTGGCTCATCAGAAAACTCCAGCGAGCCAATTTCCGTTGTAACCGCCACACAGCAGCTGCAGGTGATCGGACTGGACCAGTTTGGCAGGACGATGTCCGCCTTGCCGAAACTGCAGTGGACAGCAACCTCGGCTCCGGACGGCGGCACCATTTCTGTCCGAGTCACCAGCACGACAGCTCAGGTTGGCTTCAATAAGGCGGGATCATGGACGGTCTCAGTCAGCTCCGGTGCTGTTTCCGCGTCCAAGTCATTCGACGTGACTCCAACCGCCACGAAGGTGAGTCTCCGAAATGCCTCCGGAGCAGCAATTGCCGGCACAACGCCTCTGGTCGTCTCCGGCAAGTCTGTTTCTCTGAATGCCGTTATCGTCGACCAGTTCGGAACGGCACTGACGATTCAGCCGGAAGTTTCCTGGAGAATCTCCAAGTCACCGACAGGAGGGAACGCGACTGTGACGACCGACGGGAACTCGGGCAGCATCACGTTCGACAAAACTGGTGACTGGGCCGTCGCGATTCAAAGCGGCACCGTTACCACAGAGCTGAAACTCTCTGTCGTGGCGACATTGACGTCAATGACCTTCAGCAATCCTGATGGGACACCGCTTCCAGCCGACAAACCATTGAAGGTCACGACGGCATTACAGACTCTGAAGCTGACTGCGGTCGATCAGTTTGGCAACGCGCTCACTGTTCTGCCGAAGGTCACATGGACCACGACTGCGAAACCAGATGGAGGAGTGGCCACCGGGAAGCTGTCATCGGGCATCGCCACCGTCAGTTTCAACAAGGCCGGGCAATACACGGTCAATGCGACGTCGGGAACAGTGTCAGCGGCCGCCTCTTTCGATGTCGTCCAGACACTTCGAGCAATCGCGGTCTCAGGGGCGGATGGTCGAACACTGAATCCGGCAAGTGTCATTTCTGTCACGTCAGCAACAGCTGTGCTGACTGCGGTGCCGGTGGACCAGTTCGGCGTCCTGATGCCGGGTGCTCCCGACGCTCAATGGGAACGCACAAGTGCTCCGGTCGGTGCCACGACGGACATTCGCGCCAATGGAACAAGTCTCCGAGTCACGTTTGATCGAGCCGGAACGTACTCGATCCGCGGCAGTGTTGGCGATGTCTCGGTGAACCTGAAGTTTGAAGTGGTTCAGGCACTGGCCACCATTGAAGTGACACCGAATCTCCTGAAGCTCAATTATGGAGCGAAGCAGGTCTTCAAGGCTACGGCCCTGGATCAGTTCGGCGTCGCACTGACCGTACAGCCTTCGTTTCGATGGACGGCAACCGGCGGCACAATCACAACCACCGGTGAGTACAAAGCGGGCAACGTTGCAGGAACATTTACGGTTACGGCCACCGGCGGGCAGAAGAACGGAGTAGCCTCGGTCGAAGTCGCTTCTCCGGTCCTTCCTTCCGGTCTTCAGGATCCGACCATTGCTGCCGCTGTGAGCAATGCCTATGGCGATGGTTTGCTGAATCGAACGGAGATGATCAGCATTTTGCGGCTTGCGGGCGATGATGGAACGGTCAGCAGCACCGAACTTTCCGACTATCAGTATCTCGTCAGCCCTGGCGCTGGATTTGTCATCCTGGATTATGTTCGCAACCTCGCGAGCGACGTCGTGAACAGCAACTCGGCGAACGCAAAATTCCAGGGCCAGACACTGGGAACTCTGACTGGCGGCAGCGCGGCGACTCAGCTGAATCGCCTGATCGACAAATGGTTCTTCGGCGCTGATGTTCCGCAGGTCACAACGAACGGCCTCACCTGGACGACGGCAACTGGTACTCTGTTCCCGGCAACTCCATCGCGTTCGGATACGAAACAGGGGATGCTCGGCGACTGCTACTTCATCTCTGCTCTTGCCGCGATCGCAGACCGAAACCCGAACGCTGTGCGCAACATGTTCATCGATAACGGCGACGGGACATACACCGTTCGCTTCTACACGGGGCAATACGGAAATTTCAACAACAACGGGACCATCACCTCCGGGTTCGCCAATGGTACCGGGACGGCGGACTACGTCACGGTCAACCGAAGTCTTCCGGTCAGTTCCAATGGATCACTTGTCTATTCCGGCTATGGCCTCAGTGCGACATCCACGTCAACGGTTCTGTGGATCGCCCTCGCTGAAAAGGCGTATGCTCAGTGGAACGAAACCGGCAACGAAGGCCGCGATGGAACCAATCGCTATGCGGCCATCGAAGGTGGCTGGATGGCCGACGTGAATTGTCAGGTCCTCGGCTACAACTCGACCAACTTCCCATTTTACTCCGCCAGCAAATCAACACTCGTCACAGCTCTCACATCGCAGCGAGCCGTCACTCTGGGAACGCAGTCGTCGCCAACCAGCGGCCTTGTCGGTTCTCATGCCTACGTTGTGACCGGATATGACTCGGCCAGCGACACATTCCGGCTTCATAACCCATGGGGCACATCTCATCCCGGTGCTCTCACATGGGCTCAGCTGCAGGCCAACTGTTCGTGGTTCGTCGTCACGGACACGTCAGGATCTCAGAGCTTTACGAGCCCTGGCAGCGTCGGAAGCAGTTCGAGTCCGCGGACAAAGTCAGTGGTGATCGAACACCAGTCGAGCAGTCAGGCAGACGCTGCTTCCGTGCCAGACGCGACACATTCCGATGAAGCGCACACAAGCATCGCGGTCACGGAAAACACGGCGTCGGTATCAGACAACGAGCACACTGGTACTGGCTCGCAGGCTGGATTCACTGGCACCGTGTCTGGCACATCCGGCACACAGAATCGCGCAACAGAGTTCCTTGTGCTCTCCCAGAGCGAGCTGGATCTGCTCATCTCCGAGCTGGCTGGCGAGCTGCTTCTGCCACTGAAGGCCGTGTGATCTCAGGGCCTTTGAAACAGGTGTAGTGGATCTCGCCAGAGATCCCGCCACTCGTATCAACGCGAGGAACTCTGGCAAGTTCCACTACGATTTGGGTCGAATTGTCACAACTGATTGTCAGCCGCCTTGAGTCGTTCTTCACGGTCGAAGGCCAGCAGCGCGGTAATCAGTTCACCCATTTCACCATGCACAATTCTGTCCAGCTTGTAGAGCGTCAGATTGCAGCGGTGGTCGGTCAGTCGATTCTGCGGGAAGTTGTAAGTCCGAATTCGTTCGCTGCGGTCGCCTGACCCGACGAGAGTCCGGCGGGCTTCCGAACGCTCGGCCTGCTGCTTCATCTGCTGCATTTCCAGAATGCGGCTTCGAAGGACTCGCATCGCCTTGGCACGATTCTTGTGCTGGCTCTTTTCGTCCTGACACTTCACCACGATACCCGTTGGCAGATGCGTGATTCGAACGGCGCTTTCGGTTTTGTTCACCTTCTGACCGCCCGGACCGCCGGCTCGCATCGTGTCGACCTGCAGGTCTTCGGGACGAATATCAATTTCGACTTCATCGGCTTCGGGCAGCACCGCAACCGTCGCAGCACTCGTGTGAACGCGTCCCTGAGTTTCCGTCTCGGGAACTCGCTGAACCCGATGGCCACCACTCTCAAACTGAAGCTGATGGAACGCGCCGTCGCCGGTGATTGAAAACACAACTTCCTTCAAACCACCAAGTTCAGTCGGGCTGAATTCCAGGAGCTCGGTCTTCCAGCCCTTGGCCGTGCAGAAGGCCATGTACATCTCGTACAGGTCCTTCGCGAACAACGCGGCTTCGTCACCACCAGTCCCCGCGCGAACTTCCATGATGCAGGAACTTCGCGTGATCGAGTCGCCGGCGGTGGCCATGTCCTCAAGCTCGACCGCCAGAGTATCCCGTTCGGCAACGAGGCCATTCAGCTCGGCCTTGGCATACTCGCGAGACTCCGGATCCGTTTCTTCATCCACCATCATCTTCGCAGTTTCAATGTCCCCCTCCAGAGCATGAAATCGGCGAACCGCGGCGGCGATGCGCGCAAGGCTGCCCATCTCTTTCTGGATCTCAAGCATCCGGTTCACGTTCGAAAGAACGTCCGGATCCTGAAGCTGCTTTTCGAGTTCCGAATAGCGAGCTGTTTGTCGTTCAAGGACGGGAAACATGGGAGTAGCCCTGAAGAAGAAGATGAAGCAGTAACGGCCGAGAGACTTCAAAACAAAAGGACGTACGCAGTTCCCTGCGCACGCCCTTTTCGAATTGTCAGAATGTCAGCAGCTACTGAGCAGCTTCTTCTTTCTTGCCCCACTTGTACTTCTTGGTGAACTTCTCAACGCGACCGGCGGAGTCAACGAACTTCATCTTGCCGGTGTAGAACGGGTGAGAATGAGCGCTAATTTCGACCTTCACGAGTGGGTATTCTTTGCCGTCTTCCCACTTGGTCGTTTCTTTGGCTCGAATGGTGGAGTTGAGCATGAATCGAGTGCCGGTTGATGTGTCCATGAACACAACAGGGCGGTATTCCGGGTGAATGTTCTTCTTCATCTCTTTAAACCTCAAGGGGTTACGGCAATTCCGGGTGGCAAGTACACTCGGTGAAACCGAACCAAAAAATCGCTGCGGATCCATTGCAGCAGGCAGAAAAAACGGCCGTCGGCCGGTTGGAAGCGGGGCAGTTTAGATGTGTGAATCCAAATCGGCAAGCAAAATCACCATTCTGCACCCTATTCCCGGATCAGTGACTCCCGCCCCAATGTTCTCTGCCTGGAAGTGCCAGAAACTGTTGTCGAATTTGTCCGTGCCCGACACTCCCTCAGCAAATCGACAGAGAACTCGGGCCCGAGGTTCGGCTTGTTTCCATTGATGCCACGCCTGGTGATACCCCTGGCAGCCTTGCCGTGAAAGACTCGAGCCCCTTACGTTCTTGATTCTCCCCGTTCAGCCATCGCAACCGTTCCTGCGCCTCAGAATCAAAGCCCTGAGCAACCAAAACTCATTGAGCCTGCCTCAGCACCGAACCAACGATGCCCGCGTTGGGTTCAGCGTTGCCAGAGCTCCAGTCCGGAACCCATGGCTCGCGAAAACCCCGGCCCCGTCTGCATTGCTGCGGGGTTCCTTTTCCCGATTCCGTGGCAAGTCGGTCGTTCCTGCTGAACGCATCCGATCGCCAGGATCGCCCCCAGTAGCTGGCCCCCCGTGTTTGATGCAGCAGCGGGCGACGCGTCCTGGTTGGAATTGTGTCTCAGGATTCCTCATACTCCTCGACTGTTGGATCCCGCGGATTCGGTTCCTGCGGCAACTCCCATCTTCGTCCTGACAGTTCGAGAGTCCCAATGAAACGATTCCCATATGCCCCAATGATCGCTGCAGCTCTGCTTTTGGCCGCAAGCTTTTCCAGTGGCGATGACGCACCGGCCGAAGATCCCGGCATGGTCAAGATCTTCAACGGGAAAGATCTTACGGGATGGGACGGCGACCCTCGGCTCTGGAGCGTGAAGGACGGTGTCATTCACGGAGAAACGACCGAAGCGAACGTCGCCGATGGCAATACGTTTCTGATCTGGAAAGATGGCAAGACGACGGATTTTGAACTCCGACTTTCATTCCGCTGCAACGCCACGAACAACTCCGGGATCCAGTACCGCTCTAAACACATCACCGAAGGCAAGCCTCGCAATCAATGGGTTGTTCGCGGTTACCAGCATGAACTGCGGAACGAGAAGACGTTTCCAAACATTAGCGGCTTTATTTACGACGAAGGTGGCAAACGCGGCCGCATCTGCCTCGTGGGCGAAAAGGGCTCATGGGACAAGGACGGCAAGAAGACCGAATCCAAAGACCTCGTCGATCAGGAAACCTGGAACAGCCTGTTTCGAGTCGATGACTGGAACGATGTCATCATCCGAGCCAAAGGAAATCACATCCAGCACTACTTGAATGGCCGGCTGATTCTGGACTTCCACGACAACGATCCGTCTCTCGCACTGACCGACGGCATCCTGGCTCTGCAGCTTCACGCTGGAAAACCAATGTGGGCCGAATTCCGCGATATCCGAATCATCGCACTGAAGTAAGGAAAGTGGCCTCGCCTCTCCGAGGCGAGGCTCTTCTCTCTTTCGTTACTTCTTCTTCGGTCGAAAGTATCGCTTCGATTCATTCACCGCCGTCCGTCGAGTCGTCAGACGAACGAGCAGCGACATGATGTAGTTGCCCCAGCCGGGAACGATGTACTGCCGCCGTTTTTCCATCGCCCGCAAAGCCGTCTTAACGACTTTGGCGGGCGACTGCGATGCATGCTTTTCAAGCCACCCCTGAGCACCAGCGGTGTCGAAGAAGTCTGTTCGAGTCACTCCCGGACACAGTGCCATGACCGTCACGCCACGGCTGCGCGCTTCTGCCCACAGAGCTTCACTGAGGTGCAGAATAAAAGACTTGCTGGCCGCATAGGCCGCCATGAACGCGACCGGCTGGAATGCCGCCTGAGATGACATGTTGATGATCGCCCCGTGCCCGCGCTGAAGCATCTCCGGCAGCACTCGATAGGTCAGATCCGTCAGTGTCATCAGGTTCAGGTTCAGCATCCGTCGGACTTCCTCGGGATCGGTCGTTTCGATCTGACCGATCATGCCGATGCCGGCGTTGTTCACCAGCAGCTCGATGTCGATTCCCAGCCTTTTGATTTCGTCAAACAGCACCTTGCCGGATTCCGGTTCCGACAGGTCGATCGTGACGATGTGACAGCGTGTGCCGTGCCGAGTATTCAATTCGGTTGCCAGCTCCGTCATACGATCTTTACGACGAGCAGCAAGGATCAGATGCATCCCGCGTCCCGCAAGCTGTGATGCGAACTCCGCACCAATCCCGGAGGAAGCTCCCGTAATAAGAGCCCAGCGATCGTTATAACTGTCCAGCACAATGAGGTCTCACGAGGAACCGGCGTCAATGATTGAAGAGAAACTCTTTGGTGTTCATCAGAGCCCACAGGAGATCCTGAAATCCTTCTCTCTGTGCCTGCTGAGGATCAATGGGATTGCCTGACGCATCTGTTTGAGGAGCCGTCAGATAATCCACTGCCACCTTCATTTCTTCCGGCGAGGGACGACGGGAGAATGCCTGAAGGTACAATTCTGCGACTCGCTCTTCCACCGGCTGAGTCGACTTTGTCAGCAGATCGACTCGACCACCGCCCGAGTTCAGCTTATGCCGAATATCGCCGGCGTTCATCATGTGAAGACTTTGAGCCAGGCTGGAGGTCTGCCCTCGCTCACACTCACAGACACTCTCATTCTCCGGACGGCCAAAGACCTTCAGGAACGGAGTCCCGCCATTGTAACTGTTGTCCGGCAATGCAATCGCGCGAGTTCCCGGCGGCAGATTGGCAAAGTCGGTCCGGATGCCGGTCAGATCATCAATCGCATCCAGCAGCATTTCGGCCTGAAGACGTCGAGGATAGAAGCGGGAATAGTTCTGCTGGTCAACCAGATTCGACGCGTTCGCTATGGAACTCAACTGGTACGCTTTCGATCGAGTCAGCGTGCGAATCAGCTGCTTCAGGTCGTAACCACTTCGCACAAAAGAGTCTTCCAGTGCGGCCAGCAGTTCGGGATTCGTCGGAGGATTGCTGTCCCGGATATCGTCTTCCGGCTCAATCAGTCCTCGTCGAAAGAAGTGCTTCCAGTAACGATTGACCAGGGCTTTCGCGAAGAACGGATTGGACGGTGACGCCATCCAGTCCGCCAGCTTCAGGCGTGGATCTTCGTCCGGAGCAATCGGAGGAATCACCGTCCCAAGGGCAGACGGCTTCACCACCGCACCGCTGCGGATGTTGGTCGCCCCGGCAGTGCCTCGGCGATGAAAGATCATGTCCTCGCCGCGAGTCGACGTGGGCTTTCGTCCGACCTGAGTAAAGAACGCCGCAAGTCCGTAATAGTCGTCCTGACTCCATCGCTCAAACGGATGATGATGACACTGAGCACACTGCATGCGCACGCCGAGAAACAGCTGCGCAACATCTTCCAGTTGCTGCTTCGGTTCTTTCACTCGCTTGTACCAGGCCACCGGCGGATTCGCGATCACCGTTCCAGTGGCCGCAAGAAGTTCTCGCACAAACTGGTCGTAGGGCTTGTTCGACAGCATGCTGTCACGAACCCACGCGTGGAACGCAAAGTTGGACGTGATGTCGCTCGCATCATCACGACGATTCTTCAGCAGCGAGTTCCATTTCGACGCGAAGAAGTCCGCATAGTCGGGACTGGCCAGCAGAGTCTCAATGACCTGATCCCGTTTGTCCGGCGCGGTGCTGGAAAGAAAGGCATCCGCTTCCTGAGCAGTCGGCAAGCGTCCCGCAATATCCAGAGTCACTCGACGCAGAAACGTGGCGTCATCACAAACAGGTGAAGGCGGAATGCCGAGATCCTGCAGGTTGGCGAACACGTGATCATCGACGAAGTTCGCTGACTCCGGCAGAGATTCGACTGGAGCCCCCAGCGGAACGGCGGCATTGAACACCGAAACCAGTCCCTGAAAGCGAACCATGATGGACACTTTGCCCGGAATGTCGGACACATGTACAAGGCCCATTCCGTTCACTTCCGCCATCGCCTTGTCGTTGGATTCAAACAGGGCCGTCGATGTGACATCTCGCACGACGCCATCGGAATATTCCGCCAGGACTTTCAGCTGCTGTGTCGCATTCGGCAACACCTGACCTCGCGAAGGCTCAACAACCAGCTTCGTCAGGACCGGTGCGGAACCAGCGTCGGACGGAGCCCCCTGGCGGATCCAGTCGAGCAGCATCCGGTACGATGCGGAATCTTTCTGAAGCCGCTGACCTCCGCCGTGCGGTGATTCTGCAGTCGCCTTCAGCAGGAGCAACGACTGTTCCGGCACTGGAGCAAAGATCCGTCGTCCACGATTCTCCTTTACGATGTGTTCGTAATCGTCGCTGGTTTCAAAACCAAGCAGTGACAGCTGGAATCCATTCTGGCCGCTGGGCGCCTTGGCGTGACAGGGGCCAGCATTGCAGCCAGCTTTTGTCAGCACGGGAATGACATCATTCACGAAACTCACCGGCGGGCTGCCCTCCTGGGCGAAGGAAGCCGAACCATGAAGAAGCATCAGCAGTATGGCAGCAGGAGCGATCGCAAAGGGACGAACCATGCGAATCCCCTTTTGGAAGGTAGGTGGGCAGACGTAGGTCTGTAGTCGGAAGGCAGGAGCGAACACTCAAAGTGTACTGAGTTTCGCGGAGCATGGTCCACTGTTTCCCGAATTCTGTCTCCCCGCCACGCAACGAAGCCTTTTCCAAACCGAATTTTCCGCCGTAGTGGAATTCGCCAGAATTCCTGTCATCACCCGTAAATCGCCGGATCTCTGGCGAGATCCACTACGATTAGGCGGCCGTGCGAGCTGCGGAGGTTTCCGCTTGTCCTGCTTCAACTGCGTCCTGTTTTGCAAGCAGATGAGGCAGAGGAAACGATTTTCGCCCCAGAGCCTTCTGAACGAGAACGCTCGCTGTCTGGAAGATCACACCAATGTCAGAGAACACGGAGGCGGTCTTCAGGTAATCCAGATCCAGCGCCATTTTGGGAGGCAGCAATTTGGCTACGTAAAATTCTTCGGCGTCGCCTTCCGCCAGAAGCTGCTCACCATGAGTGTAATAGAAGACGCTGCCAGGGCTTGTCAGGCCAGGCCGAACGAGCAGGGACTTGTGATAGTCCGCCGTGTAATGTCGCTCAACAATGTCCGGCGCTTCCGGTCGAGGCCCCACGATGGACATGTCGCCCAGCACGATGTTCCACAATTGCGGAAGCTCGTCGATCTTGAAGGCTCGCAGAATTTTTCCGGCAGCGAACACTCGTGAATCATTGGCCGCCGTGATCGAGCTGCCCGCCACCGAACGGCAGTGCATCGTTCGCATCTTGTACATCGTGAATCGACGCCCATTCAGCCCAACTCGATCCGCGCGATAAAAAACCGGACCAGGACTCGACAACCGAATCGCCAACCCCGCCAGCGCAAACACGGGGGCGATCATCAACAGAGCAGGCACTGCCAGCAAAAGATCAAACAATCGCCTCATGGTCCATCCATGTCCCAAAGAGCCTCAACGTACATTTCTCCCAACAAGGATTTTCGTGGGAAACGCCTCATCGCGGCAACCCCAAAGCAGCACAATTCAGCCTTCCGGAGCATTCCCGGTCGTTCACGAGCCGAGACATAGCCCCACGCGGGGAACTCTCAATTCTAGTTTGGCCCGTAGCTGCGTTCAGCGTATGATGAGGCTCTTGCCTTGAAGCTCAACGCGGTGCATCACTCAGAGAGTGATGGCTACGATGGTTTGCTGCGATGGGTGATGGCTACGGTGCTTGTTGAACTTTCGTGCGAGGCTTTGTTGTGACTCATGTGACGCGCGATACGAATTGCTGCCAGCGGGATGGTCGTCGGTCATTTCTGAATGATCTTGGCCTCGGCTTTGGTTCACTGGCGCTGGGAACCATGATGCATGAGTCGTTGCGGGCGGATGACGAAACGCCGCAGGCTCACTTCACTCCGCGTGCGAAGTCGGTCATCTGGATTTTTCTGTCGGGCGGATACAGTCATGTTGAAACCTTCGACCCCAAGCCGGCGCTGAATCAGTATGCAGGACTGACGTACGACAAGACTCCGTTTGACAATCCGGCGAATTCTCCTCTGCACCGCAAACGATTTCGTTCGGTTCCGGCCGAAGAAATCAATGTGCGGGATGTCTACCCGATCATTTATCCGATGCAGGTGGGATGGAAGAAGCATGGGCAGGCGGGCATCGAAGTCACTGACTGGCTGCCTCACATGGCCCGATGCGTAGATGATCTCTGCATCGTTCGCAACATGTGGACGACCGACAATGATCACGCGGCGGAGAATCAGATTCACACCGGCCGCCATCGCCTCGATGAAACTCAGCCGTGCATCGGTTCATGGGCGCATTACGGTCTGGGGTCTTTGAATGAGAACCTGCCGAGGTTCGTGGTGCTCGGCGGCCCGACGAATACGACGACTCGCCCATCGATCGATTCGTATTATCTCGGCCCGTCGCATTCCGGCGTTCCGCTGGAACTCGATCCAAAGAATCCGCTGCCGTTCGGGCAGAGATTCAGCGGGCAAAGCGCTGAGCAGCAGCGTCTGGAGTATGAACTCATACGAGATCTGAATCAGGAATCGCTCAAAGATCATCCGGGCGATCGGGAACTACAGGCCCGGATCAAAGCGTATGAGCTGGCGTTTCGAATGCAGTCCGCGGTTCCGGAAGCCGTGGATCTCAGCGCTGAAACCGAGTCCATTCAGCACATGTACGGATTGAACAATGACGCCACGAAGTTAGCCGGACAGCGACTTCTGACAGCGCGACGACTGGTGGAACGAGGCGTTCGATTTGTCCAGGTGTATCCATCCGCGTACGGCGTCTGGGATTCTCACCAGAAGCTCAAAGAGAATCATGAACGACTCTGCGGGACGGTCGATCTCCCTGTTGCGGGACTGATTCAGGACCTCAAGCAGCGAGGACTTCTGGAAGAAACGGTTGTCGTCTTCTGCACGGAATTCGGCCGCACGCCCGGGCTTGAACAACGAGGCGGCGGCAAAGATGGCCGTGATCATCATCCCAACGGATTTTCCATCTGGATGACCGGCGCGGGAATCCGTCGAGGCGTTGTGCATGGCGAAACGGACGAGCTGGGCTACAACGCTCTGGGTGAAGGCCATTACGTGACCGACCTGCATGCCACGGTGCTGCACCTGCTGGGCGTCGACAATCGCAAGCTGGAAATCCCAGGTCGCCGGCGTCTGGACATCGACCACGGCAAAGTGATGCACGAAATCCTATCGTAGCCATCACTCTTCGAGTGATGCCCTGCGACTCGCTGTTTTTCGGGTGACCTGCGGGTGTCGTCGCGAATGCTCATCAAAGTAAGTCCATTCTGCCGGATCTGGCGGAAAGGACTTTCGCCGCAAGGCGAACCTCGTTCAAGCTCGGCCACCATGCAAACCCGCTCGCTCAGGAAGACAGACACAGCGGTAAGTGCTCACCACGTCCACTCTGTAGACTATGGAACATCAACAGGTGGCTGGTCGCGGCGAGGCCGCGAAGTGCCGCCCGGCAGTCGGCACCCACAAAAGCGAAGTGCCGCCCGGCAGTCGGCACCTACAAAAGTATGCGACTCCATTTTCCCGTGCCATGCCGCGAGACGAGTCGCAGTTCGTCACTTAGAAAGTGACGGCCACGATCACATATTCTCAAGCAGTTCCCAGCGTTCAAAGCAGTGGTTCAGCTGTTCTCCGACCTTTGCGAGTTCCGTGCTGAGCTTGGCGATGTTGGCCTGGCCGGACTGATAGAAGCCGGGAGCCGCCATCTCGGCTTCGATCTGCTTCTGACGCTTTTCCAGTTCGGCGATTTGTTCCGGCAACTGCTCCAGTTCGCGCTGATCTTTAAAACTGAGTTTGCGTGGCTTGGCAGTGGCTGCCGAAGAGGCGGAACTGCTGACGATCGTTGGTACTTCACTCACAGCGTTGGCTGTCGAGGTTGTGGCTGTGTTCGAAGCTGCAGAGTTACCGCCGGATGACGACCGCGCGGCAAGAAGCCGAGCATTCCGGACTCGAGCCCAGTCGTCGTAGCCACCGTCGTATTCGCCCAGCATTCCGTCGCCTTCGAACACGATCGTGCTCGTGACAACGTTGTTCAGGAACGCTCGGTCGTGGCTGACAAGAAGGACCGTTCCGGGAAACTGCGGAAGGACATCTTCGAGCAGTTCCAGAGTCTCGGCATCCAGGTCGTTTGTTGGTTCGTCCAGCACCAGCAGGTTGGCCGGCCGCGACATCATTTTCGCAAGCAGCAGCCGATTTCGCTCACCACCGCTCAGGAATCCAACCAGCGTGTGAGCTCGATCCGGTGAAAACAGAAAGTCCTGAAGGAATCCCATGATGTGGCGTTTCTGACCGTTGATCATCAGGAAGTCAGTTCCGTCACTGATGTTCTCGCGCGCAGTTTTCGTATCGTCCAGCTGATTTCGGAGCTGATCGAAGTAGGCGATCTGGAGATTCGTTCCGAGACGAACTTTGCCAGACGACGGCTGCAGCTGTCCCAGAAGAATTCGCAGCAGCGTCGATTTGCCGGCGCCGTTGGGACCAATGATGCCAATCTTGTCGCCTCGAAATACGGTCGTGCTGAACTGACGAATGACGGGCTTGCTTCCGAAATCGTGCGACACGTTTTCCAGCTGAGCCACCAGCGCGCCGGATCGTTCGGCTTCCTGAAGCTGCAGTTTCGCGGTCCCCAGTTTCTTTCTTCTCTGCTGGCGTTCTTCACGCATCGCCTTCAGCGCGCGGACTCGGCCTTCATTGCGAGTACGGCGTGCCTTGATGCCCTGGCGAATCCAGACTTCTTCTTCCGCCAGTTTCTTGTCGAACTGCGCCTGCTCCACCGCTTCGGCGGCCAGCAAGGCATCGCGTCGCTTCAGGAATGTCTGATAGTCGCACGTCCAGTCGAAGATGCGGCCGCGGTCGACTTCGACGATGCGGTTGGCCATCTCCTGCAAGAAGACTCGGTCGTGAGTCACGAAGATCAAAGTGCCGTCGAAGCGGGAAAGAAAATCCTGCAGCCACAGAATCGATTCGATGTCCAGATGGTTCGTCGGTTCGTCCAGAAGCAGGATGTCCGGTCGGCGAATCATGGCCGCGGCCAGGAGGACTCGACGTTTCATCCCGGCCGAAAGGGACGCAAAAAGGACATCCGGAGGAAGCTGCATCTCGACCAGCAGATCTTCCAGTCGATCCGCCGCGTCCCATGCTTCTGCGTCGGCCAGAGCATGGCTGGCATTTTCATACGCTTTGTGTTCAGCGTCCGTCAGAGTTTCGCCGTGGTGAAGTTTGTGACCGATCGCACGGTAGGCGGCAACGGACGGCCCGAGCTGCCCGTAACCTTCCGCCGCGACTTCGAAGGCCGATCGATCGCCGCCCTGAGGAACCTCCTGATCCAGTCGAGCCACGACGGCTTCGGCCTGCAGGTCCACCGAACCATCATCCGGTTTCAGGAGACCGGCGATCAGTTTCATGAGCGTCGACTTGCCAGCTCCATTGCGTCCCACCAGACCAATTTTCTCACCGCGTTCCACGATGAGGTTGATGTTCTCCAGGAGATTGGGCTTCGAATAGGTGAACGTCAGATTCTTCAGAGCAAGCAGAGGCATGAATCAACTTCGTCAAATCTTAGCGTACAAAAATCAGGATCCCGGATCGGGATCGAAATACAAACGGAACAGCTGACAGATTCAGCTGTTCCGTTGAGGTCCGCTGTCAGCCTGCCGCAGTCAAAGCGGCGAAGGCGATGTGGGGAACCTGAGAACTACTTCAGCTCCATGACTTCCACTTTCCGGATGTCAACTCGGCTGCCCGGATCGTGCTGCTGAAACGCGAAGTGACCTTCCTTGAAAGTCTGTTCGAAGTCGAGGTATTCATACAGCTCGTTGCCATCGACGGTGATCTTGATGCGAGTCACCTGGCGACCACGCCAGACGTCGTCGCGAACTTCGATGTCGTAGGTGAACCAGGTATCAGGTTCAACCAGTCGCTTGTAGACGTGGTTCATTCCGTAGAGAGAACCGGTGCGGATTGGGTCCGTGTGAGTACTGTCGATCTGTGCTTCGTAACCGTCGGTGAAGCCAGGCTTGCGAGTCGTGCGGAAGTAGCAGCCGGAGTTACCCTTGTCGTTGATTCGGATCTCCGCGCGGTAGCGGAAGTTCTTGTACGGACCTTTGGTGCAGACCAGCATCGATGGGTCACCGCTGCCGTGGATCGCGCCGTCCTTCACTTCCCATTTGCTCTTTCCGGATTGCCGACCTGTTCCCAGCCGTCCAGAGACTTGCCGTCAAACAGAGTAACCCACTCGCCATCCGCAGCATGTGCCGCGCCGGCCGAAGTCAACACAGCCAGCGTGAAGGCTGCAACTCGGTGCCAAACAGTTCGAACTACCATTGTCAGGACCTTTCCTCGATGGAAAACACAAACAAAATGCGGCGGCAGAAATGCAGAGCGGAGACCTTTCTGTCAGGCGGAATTCCATCTGCACGGGTTCGGCTCGCGATGACCTCAGCATTGCTGCAGCAAATCGGTCGCGTAGTCTAATGAATGGTCTCAAAACGAGTAGCGAGCAGCCCAGTCGTCCTCCTGCCGGGTGCAGTGGTGGATTTTGGCAGAGAAGAACAATTGATTTCGCAACTGCGAAAGTCAGGAATGTGCGATTGTCAGAGCATACGGCAGCAGAGCTGCAGCGATTCTCTGTCTAAGCATCGCTTCATCCACGTTCAGAAGTCGATGAGCATAGTCCGCGGCGACTCCCAGGCTTCGAACAGAACGAGCGTTTTCGGGAGCTGCGATCACTCCACAGCACAGTCCCATGATTCGCCCAAAGGTCTGAGCAGGCCGTCCGCAGAGCTGGTGTAATTCTCCATCGACCTCAACTGCCAGGAAGAACTTTGTGGCGGATGTCCATAACGACGAAGCTGCCTCCTGAGAATGCTTCATCGGCCTCCACACTTCCAGGGCCTTCACTGCGTTCGTCGCGAGTTGGTGCACATGATCATTCGCGTCTGGCACCGTGCAATATGCTGTGAAGGCAATTTCCGCCACGGCGCACGCTGCGGCTGCCACCCCCTCATGCCCGATCAGTTGCATCGCCGCCCGCCATGGCCTGTCTCCGCCACGCAGCATCGATTGAAGTGAGAACACTTCCGGGGAAGCGGATCCAGGAATTTCTTGGAAACCGAGTCACCAAGATATGCGGCGAGGTGTCGCTTGCGGTTGGATAGAATTTCTTCGGATCGGTCATCAATGAGAGCCTACTCCACTCAGAACGTGCGTATCTTTGGTTGGGGGCCGTTCATAGCATCGAAGCCATAATCACCGGCTCTGATCATTCATGGCGGGCAACGCGGCATCAACAATCTTCGTTCCCTTCAGACCGTCTGTAGCGATGCTTCATCAGGGCTGCAGATACGCCTTAATTCCATCCAGTACCATCTGCACGGACATCATGACCAGCAGCATTCCCATCAGTCGTTCCATCGCGCGTGCCCCGCGGACGCCAAGGAATGCATAGATGGCGGGCGACATGGCCAGGATGAATGTCGAAAGCCCGCAGGCGATCATGACGGACATCGCCACCATGCTGCGGTCATACTTCTGAGCCAGCAGGAGGATCAGCGAAATCGTGCTGGGACCGGCGATCAACGGAATCGCGATGGGCACAATCACCGGATCCGCATTGTCCTCTTCGTCCATCAGCTTTCGTCCGGGAAAGATCATCCCCATCGAAATCATGAACAGCACAATGCCGCCCGCGATCCCAAGAGAAAACGTCTTCAGCCCCAGAGCATTCATCACCGAAAGTGCGCGGCAAACACGGCGAGCTGAAGGATCAGCGCCGCCACAAGACTTTCGCGAATCATAATCCTCCGCCGCTGCGCAGGTGTGTAGTCCTTCAGCAGGGAGTTGATCATGACCAGGTTGCCGAACGGATCGAGCACGATAAACAGAAGCAATACAGTCTGCAGCATGGAAACCTCAGAGGCAGTCAAACGAAAGTCGCCGAATGATACTCACCGACTTCGTTTCCCCCAAGTTTCGACTCAAATTGACTGATATTTGCACGCCGTCGAGGATTTCGCGGAGTTCGCCCCTCACCTATGACAGAGCCCAGTCTCGCAGTCGTTTCCATCGGAGTGCCAGAACGGTTCGATAGCCGGTCTTCAAAACACTGATGCCGACAGCCACGGTGAAACTGACTCCGGCGAACACGACCGGCCTGACACCTCCCGCCAGCTGTGCTCGCGACAGAGAGACCGGCAGAACCAGCAGGCCAAGCATCAATCCAAGACAGAGCAGCGAAATCGCATGCTTCTGGAAACGAGGATCCTGCAGCACCTTGCCCACTGAAAACTCCGTCAGTGTCATCAACAGCACGTAAACCAGACACGCCATTCGTACGTCGGAACCTTTCATCAGCAGGAAGGCCCCGCAGAGAATCGTTCCGGTAAAACAGACAGGCGCCACGGATCGAAGAAACTCTGCAAAGTCGTCGGCAAGTCGAAAGGCCGCAATCATCAGCGCCAACAGCATCACGTGCAGGACAAGAAACGACTTCACTCCTGCCGGCATGTCACCATTCATCATCTTCACAGCCAGCAGCATGACGCAGCCAAAGGACATCATCAGTCGCAGTGAAGACCGGAGGTTCCAGCCTCGTATTCCCTGAATCAAGGCCAACGGCAGCAAAGGCCAGAACTGGAATTCGATGTCGCGAAAACTCCAGTCTGGCTGCAGGCATGTGCGCGGGCCAATCACCGTTGCCAGCATCAGACACAGAAGCACTCCGCCTTCGCTGCCAGGGATCCTTCTAAGGCAGCCGACACCATAGAAGACGACAAGCATGCACAGAGTCACAAACACCGGTGAACCGGCGACACTGACAAACTGCGCCACGAAAAGGTTGTACGTGGGAAGATGGTTCCATGGAACAGTCCACGGACAGGCGGCGATGAGCAGAAACGGGGCCACGGAATAGGCCATCCGGCGCAGGTCGTCGTTCTTTTCCTTCTGAGCAATCTCAACCAGCAGGAGCAGAAGGCAGAATCCCATGGGCACCAGGGAATAGATGCCGAACGAAGTGTCCCAGTACGAAAACTCCAGATTCGCTGGATCAAACGCGATCGTCAGCGAATACGCTCGGAAGATGACTGTTCCAGTCAGAAACACAATGCCCGTCCATGGAAACCACGGCCATCCCCACGGCGTGCCATTGTGCTCCACTGCCGCTTTTCCCTGACGAATCGCCGGGATCAGTCCCAGAAGAGCCAGCGACGCTGCCGTCGGAAACAGGAAGATCAACCAGCGGACTTGAAACCGCGATCCTCCGGTCCATTCCGGCAGAAGCAACAACGGCCAGATAAAGAACAGCGCCAGCACGGCATAGATCGGCAATCGCCAGAACGCGGCAAGCCGAATCTGCAATCCGGCAATCAACACTTCCATCAGGACCAAAAGAAAACCCAGGCCTGTCGCAAACATCAGGACCACCATTCCGGTGCGCCCAGATTGACTCGCCTGAGTCAGCAGTTCATCAAAGCTGATCGAGATCGCAGGGAACATCAGCAGCACGATCAGAATCAAGGAGCGGATGTCTTCCCAGACGCTGCCAAACGACACTCGGTGTTCGTTGGCATCACTGCAATCCCCGACCAGTCGTGCTCCTCGCGCTTCCAGTCGGACGATGATCACAGCTGTCGCAGCCATCAGCAGAGTAACGCCGCAGAGTGATGCCATCAGCCCCCATGGTTCCATGTAGCCGACAGTTCCCTGCGCAAACAGGATGGAGCTGTCGCCGACTCGAAACAGCAACTTCAATCCCCACACAAACAGCGCAGCACTGATGACGTAGAATGGGTTATGAGTAAACAAAAAGCGGGACGCGAAACGGAAGAAGTCGGCCACGGGGTTGTCAGACGTTCCGCCAACCTGAGTAACAAATCCATCCTGTGCAAGCGCCTGCGTCTGCCATCCTGTGCCCTGATGTCCCGCGACCTCGACTGCGCTGCCGGGCGATTCGGAAGCAGACGGCTCCGAGGAGGCACGCACAGACGCGGCAGACCCCCACATCATGCCAGGCGACGCATCGGAATAACTGCTAGCCGGCGGCGTTTCACAAGGGGAGTTCTCCGCCTGCGACTCTTTCGCGGTGTGGTTCTCGCGAGTCTCGGGATCACCAACATTCTGACCATCAACGTCCTGTTCGTCCGGATTCATGGCCTGACTCCTGTTGATCACGTGGTCTGTTGATCATTTCGTCGAGCACTGACTTAGAGGAGTCCCTGTTGCTCCGGAACTGTCTAAAATTCTGCGCGATTCACCATCTCACCATCCCCCCCCAAAAAATAGCGGAAGGGCGCGAGCCCTCCGGTAACTGCAACTCCGGTAACTGCAACTCCGGTAACTGCGACTCCGGTAACCGCGACTCCGGTAACTGCGACTCCGGTAACCGCGACTCCGGTAACCGCGACTCCGGTAACCGCGACTCCGGTAACTGCGACTCCGGTAACCGCAACTCCGGTAACTGCAACTCCGGTAACTGCAACTCCGGGTAACTGCAACTCCGGTCACTGCAACCCCGCCCATCCTGACAGCGACTCCGGCCCAACGGCGACTCCGGTAACGGCGACTCCGGTAACTGCGACTCCGGTAACTGCGACTCCGGTAACTGCGACTCCGGTAACTGCGACTCGGTAACTGCGACTCCGGTAACCGCAACTCCGGTCACTGCAACTCCGGTCACTGCAACTCCGGTCACTGCAACTCCGGTCACTGCAACCCGCCCATCCTGACACCGGACGGCTTGCGCCGTTCCGCTACTTGGGTGTGGGGGCAGTTCATTGGGCGAAGCCTAAATCCCCAGCAGTGCGAGGCCGTGCAGGGCGAGGCTGTCGACATAGGCGCTGTCGGCAAGGTGATCGGCCAGCTGACGGCCGCCGCCGCCTGTGATGAACAGCTGTGCGGACTGGGTTTCATGGAAATCCCGCCGAGCAGCCTCGGCCAGTCTCTCGGAGATTTCTCGCACGGCCCCAAGCTGGCCGATGAACAGGCCGGCCAGCATCGCTGCTTCAGTATTCCGACCTGGCAGCGAGGGCAGGGCGGTCAGCGTTTCGTCAACATCCACGAGTGGCAGGCGGGCGGTATAGTCGTGCATGGCATGAGCCGAAAGTCGAAGCCCGGGAAGAATGCTGCCACCTCGAAACGCACCGTCGGACGTGACGAGATCAACAGTCGTGGCCGTCCCGGAATCCACAACAATCGCCGGCCGACCGGATTCTCTGAGCCGCGCGACAGCCAGCGCGTTGAGCAGTCGATCGATACCAACTCGAGCAGGAAAATCGACATCGACCCGGACAGGAATTTGCTGAAAACTGCTGACGACCAGAGGAACATGCTGCTTCAGCGGCCAGCGACGAATCAGCTCGTCACGCAGGTCAGGATCGCTTCCGGCCACGACCACTCGCGTGACGGCCGCCACATCCAGACTGTTCCACCATCGCAGGAAATCGATCGACAGGTCATTCGTCTGGCTTAAAACTCTGGCCACAATGCCGTGCGGCTCAACGAAGCCCGTTGCGTTCGGCTGAAAGATCCCAAACTTCGCGCGAGTATTCCCGATATCGATGGCGACGACTGCAGACATGATTGCGTTGCTTTGTGTTACTTCTTGTCTTTCTCTTTGTCACGCTGAGCTGCAAGAGCAATCCACTTTTCGGGATCTTCGTCAAACGCCGCGCGGCAGCCGGAACAGCAGACCCAGTAGGAACGGCCCTTGTACGTGACTTCGGTCGTCCCGAGACCTTCGGAAATGATGCAGGTCTTTTCAGCGTAGTCGGTGTCACTGGCCGCCAGACTGGTTCCTTCACGCTGTGTCGAGACAGTATCAAAGCGATTGAATGCGGCAGCCTGACCTCGACGCTTGCCCACTTCGAGGAGGTAGCGGTTGTTTTCCTGCTGAGCAATCGCGAGCTGCCATTGCTCACCATCCGACCCCGCCTTTTCCTGATCGAACAGGATGGTGAACACCTTATGAAGCTTGTCGTCGCTTCCGACAACCTCATGAACGGGTTCGGAATAATCTCCTGTGAAGCTGCGAGCCACGCCGTTTGCATCAGTTGTCGTCAGCTGAAATTTCTGAGCGGTTGTGTCCCAGGTCAGCCGACCGCTCTTCACATAGGGACTCTTGTCACTTTGAATGACCAGAGCGGGCTGATCCGGTTTGGTTCGCAGATCCCAGACCCACTCATGCTGATCAACCGCCTTGAAATTTTCGTACTCACGCCGCGTCGTCCCGCGCCATTGGCCCAGGAGGATCTGAAGCGGCTGAAGATGGCTGATCACCGACTGAATCTGTTCCGTCGGCGACAGTTTCTTCGCCGTGGTGTCCGAACCCGCAGAACCTTTGCCCTTCAATCCGCTCAGGCTCAACGGCTTGAACTCGACACGTTCATCACCCGATTCGGCGGATTTCTCGCTGGAGCCGCTGCTGGCTGCAGATGGAGTCTTTGTTGGTTCTGCATTTGCGACCGCAGGAGTCTCTCCGGAAGCGGCTGCACCCGGAGCCTGTTCTTCGCCATCACCGCAGCCCGCGCTCACAAACGACAACGAAACCAGCACGGCAGATGCCAGCAGCCTGCGTGGCAGAAGACCAGCCGTCGCAGCCAGACTGTGGCAACAATGGTGAAGCAAACTGATGTGCAGGAAACGATTTGAAACGCCCATGAGGAATTCTCACCTTGCGATAAATGACAGTCGCATGCCCAATGACGGCATCTGTCACTACACGTCCGAGGCCGACAAAATCATCGCTGGTAAATCGGCAAATATCCTTTATCCAGCTGAAGCATAATGCAGTTCAGAGCGGTCACATAGACGGTACCGACCTGAGGATCCGCCCAGCCGCCGCCAGACTGCATTTCTCGCAGCAGTTTCTCATTCAGCTCTTCGCGGTATTTGTTCCACTCGTCCCCACCTGTACGATAGACGACCTGAGCGAAGTAGAAGTGCATGTAATGCCAGAAGCCGTTGCTGGAAGTCACAGGCTTGTCCGGCCAGACATTGATCCGGCAGAAGTTTCTCATCCTCTGAGTCAGCTCAGTATCGTACTCACCGGAATTGTACATAGCCGCGAGCGCAGCTGCTGTGATCGGAGCGCGAGCCCCGCCGCCTCGAATGCTGTACTGCACGCCGCCTTCCGCAGTTGTGCAGTCATCGATGTACTTCTTGGCCCGGTCAATGATCTCCTTCGACACAGGAATGCCCGCATTGCGACAGGCTCGCAGGCCCTGAACCTGAGTGATGCAGGTCGATCCTTCATCGAAGTCACTGCCTTCCTTTGCCGAGATGTAACCCCAGCCGCCTCGGCTGGTCTGCGCATCGGCACAAAACTGGACCGCGCGAGTCAGCACGTCGCGCAGTTCTTCACGTCGCTGGATGTCTTCTTCCTCACCATAGACCTGGCTGAGAAAGACCATTGAGTAACCGTGACCATAGGTGTAGTGATAATCTTCACGGTAACCGATCAGGCCATTCGGGCGACTCATCGAAAGCAGATAGTCAACCGCCAGGCGAATCGACTTTGCGTATCGGCCAGTTGTGGTCGTCGACCCCTCTGCCAGCATCGCCGTTCCGGCAAGTGCTGTCATCGCCACTCGATACTGCCCCTGATTGGCTTCCCAGTACCCCTGACGCTTCTGCAGTGAAACAAGATAATCAAGCGACTGTTGAACAGACGTCTCAAGGTCTTCCACGCCACGGGCGGTGGAAGGACCTGCGACGAAAGAAAGCAGTACCGCGAGCATCGGAACCAGAGGGCTTCGAACAGTCATGCGAAAACCGAATCGATGGCGGAATGGAAATGCAGTTTGAACAGTCATGCTGGCAAAGTCCCGAGTTCGACAGATCCATGGCTTGTCAACAACCATGGGTTTACACTCAGTATCGGTGGAATCGCAGTCTCTCAGCAGTCTTCTTCAAGAGCAAGCCCTGAACTGCGGCGTGAACAATCGGTCAGAAAAATTGCCCGAGAATCCGGGAGCGACAGCGAAACGGCAAAACGGCAGATTTGGGCAATGAATTGCAAATCCGCGACCGTCCGAAGTTTCTGAAGTTGTGAACGGGGACTTCTGAGTCAATTCAGTTACGAGAAGCCATTCGCTACACTAAGGAGAGAAATTGAGATGGATCGCCACCTGGCCATCTCAAGCGTCCCATGATCAGAATTCGCCTGGCAGAAGTTCCTCACCTGCAGTTGCCGGACGATTCATTTGGTGGACGTGAACCGCCTGCGAATCATTCTTCGCGAAGATCCGACGGCGGCCTTTTTTTCGGTTTGATTTTCAGCGTCTTTCAGCATTGAGGGAATTTATGGCACAGTGGGGACTTCGCAAGCTGGGTCAGATGGCGGTGCTGCTGAGCATGTTGCAGCAGACAGGCGTCGTTCTGGCAGGAGATGGAAACAAGGACGCCAGCCGCGAGGAAATCGTGGCCCGCGTTCGTCACGACATCGAATATCTTTCATCAGACAAGCTTGAAGGCCGTGGTGTCGAAACCAAAGGCATCGAGATGGCGGCGGAGCATATTCTGGCGGAGTACCAGAAATATGGTCTGAAGCCAGGAATGCCGGACGGCACATGGCGACAACCCTTTGAGATTACTCTGGGTGACGTTGTCGTTTCTGATACGACTCACGTAACCGTCAAGGGCCCGGACAACAAAGAAGTCAAGCTGGCTTTGGGTGAGCAGTTCCAGCCCATCCGCCGCGGCGCGAATGGCGCAGCGTCCGGTGAACTGGTGTTCGTTGGCTACGGCATTTCGTCTGAAGAAGAGAAGTACGACGAGTATGCGGGACTGGATTGCAAGGACAAGATTATCGTCCTGATTCGCCGCGAACCTCAGAACCGTCCTGACGGCGCATTTCAGGGCCAGCAAACAAGCCCGAATGCCTACATTGATCGGAAGCTGGAACTGATCGCCAAGTCCGGCGCGGCTGGCGTGATTTTCGTGAATGACCATCAGAGCAGCCCAACGGCGGACAAGGACGACCTGGCAACACCGACCAGTTTTGGTAACGAGCCTGGTCCTGTGCCTTTCGTTCATGTGAAGCAGGCCGTTGTGGACGAGCTGCTGAAGGCCGCACCTCTGCAGATCGCCGATGGAAAGACTCTTGGTTCGCTCGCCGAAGTCGCTGCTTACATCGACGCAAACCTGAAGCCTGTGTCTCAACCTCTCAAGGGCTGTTCTGCGGACATCAAGACCGAATTCAAAGCGAATTCGGTGACCGCCTACAACCTGATCGGTGTGGTCGAAGGAGAAGGTCCCCTTGCCGACGAAACCATCGTGATCGGTGGCCACTATGACCATCTTGGATTCGGCGGCTACGGCTCACGCGCTCAGAATCGAACGGGTGAAGTTCATAACGGTGCCGACGACAATGCTTCCGGAACAGCCGCGGTCCTTGAACTGGCCCGTCGTTTCGCATCCGGTCCCAGGCCAAAGCGACGCCTTGTCTTCATTTGCTTTTCAGGTGAAGAACGCGGCCTCCTTGGCAGCTTCCACTACGTCAAGGAGCCTGTGTTCCCACTTGAGAAAACTGTGTCCATGCTGAACTTCGACATGATCGGGAATCTGAAAAATAACCGAGTCGAAGTGAATGGTGTCGGCACGGCCGCTGAGTTCACGGACATCGCGAAGAAGGCCGACGAAGTCACTCCAGTCGACATCACAATGACTGAAGGGGCATTCGGGGGAAGCGACCACCTTCCTTTCCTTCAGCGACAGATTCCTGTGATCTGCTGCTTCACCGGAATGACCGACATCTATCACACACCGGATGATGACTTCAGCACGCTGAACATTGAAGGTGCAGTCACCGTCATTGATTACTCGGAGCAGTTGCTGCGAGGCATGGACGGCCTGGAGAAACGCCCCGAGTTTGCGTCGTCCCAGCCTGGTCGTCGTCGCCCAACAACACGAACACCGTACCTCGGTCTGCAGCCGGATCTGGCAGCCAGCGGCGAGAACGGTATTGTTGTTCGAGCCGTTCGACCGGATTCTCCGGCAGCCAAGGCCGGCGTTGAAACCGGTGACGTGATCATTAAGGTCGGCGACACCAAAGCGGAAGGCTACCAGACGCTGATCGAAGCACTGGTTCCCGCCAAGGCCGGTGAAACACTGAAGCTTACCGTCAAGCGGGGAACGGAAGAGAAGGTCCTTGAACCAGTCCTCGGAGCGCCTCAGGCCAACCGGTAGTTTTTCCGACACTGAAAACTTCTGCACGGTGGCTTCCGCTTCGGACGCCACCGTGTACTGTTTTCAGAGTTGCCTGATTCTGTGGCGGATTCAATGTTGCGGCGGCGCTGAGTCCGCACGGGTGAAGGATTTTGTCGTGGATCTCACCAGAGATCCCGTGGTGACGTTGTCTTAATGCGGTTTTGCTGAGAATTCCATATGAGTGACCAGCCAGTTGTCGGCGTCGTCATGGGCAGTCGTTCTGACTGGGAAACCATGAAATCAGCGTCCGAAATTTTGACGCAGTTCGGCGTTCCCCATGAATGCAAAGTCGTGTCTGCACATCGCACGCCACAATGGATGAATGAATATGCGAGTTCCGCCGAGTCGCGTGGCTTGAAACTCATCATCGCCGGCGCTGGCGGGGCTGCTCATCTGCCAGGCATGATTGCTTCTCAGACCGTTTTGCCCGTGCTGGGTGTTCCCGTGCAGAGCAAAGCGTTGAACGGCTTGGACTCGCTGTTGTCGATTGTGCAGATGCCCGGAGGTGTGCCGGTCGCGACTTTGGCAATTGGTACGGCCGGAGCAAAAAACGCGGGCCTGCTTGCGGTTCGAATTCTGGCCCTGCAAAATTCACAGCTCAATGCGGCGATGCACAAGTTCTGTGATGATCAGACTGAAGCCGTCCTGAATGACCGTGAACACCGGCCGGGATCAGCGCTGGATCCCGGCTGAGCACTCTTCATGACCACGAAAACACTGTCCCCCGGATCACGGCTCGGTATGCTCGGGGGAGAGGAACTGGGGCGGATGTTTGGCCAGGCGGCTCGACGCAGCGGCTATGGCTTTGTTGTGTTTGGTGATCCAGCCGATTCACCGGCCGGGCAGATTGCGGACCGCTCGTTTGCCGCAGAGTTTCTCGATGAGGACGCTCTGCGTGAATTCGCGGCGACGGTCGACGTGGTCTCCTATGAGCAGGAGAACATTCCGGTTCGCACTGTGGAATTTCTTCAGCAGTTTGTTCCTGTTTATCCGGGCCCCGAACTGCTGAAAGCGTCTCAGCATCGACTGCTTGAGAAAACGTCCCTGCGATCCATCGGAATCCCAACGGCCGACTTTCTGCGTATCACTTCGGCCGAGGAACTGACAGACGGCGTCCGGCAGTTTGGCGGTGATGCGATCCTGAAAACCGTCACGCTGGGTTACGACGGCAAGGGCCAGGCGCGAGTTCGATCGTCGATGGATCTGAATGCGGTCTGGTCGCAGTTCCGCACCAATGAAGCCATCCTCGAAAAAGTTGTCGACTTTGCATTTGAGCTGTCGATTGTTGCCAGTCGATTTGCCAGCGGTGAATGTCGCTTTTACTCCCCGTCGGTGAATCATCACGTCAATCACATTCTGGATGTCTCCATCAGTCCATCGACGCTGATCAGTGCAAAACAGGTGCAGGACGCTCAGGAAATCGCTCGGGGAATACTTGAACATTTTCAGGTCATCGGCGTCCTTTGCGTTGAGTTCTTTGCGACCCTCGATGGTGGCCTGGTCGTGAACGAGATTGCTCCGAGGCCTCATAACAGCGGGCATCTGACAATGGATGCCTGTCGGTCCAGTCAGTTTGAGCAGCAGTTCCGAGCCATTTGTGGTCTGCCGTCCGGCGACGTTCAGCAGCGTTCTCCTGCCGTGATGGTGAATCTCCTGGGCGACCATCTCATGCAGGCCACTCCGGAACGCTGGGCTTCGGTCTTCGAACTTCCAGGAGTCTTCGTCCACCTCTACGGAAAAGCCGAAGCACGAACCGGGCGCAAGATGGGACACCTGAATGTCCTTGCGGAAACCTCAGAAGCCGCGGAAGCCCTCGGCCATGAAGCCCGCCGCCGACTTGGCTTTGTGAAGGGCTCGATTGAGTAGCCTTGGAGGTCGGCTTTCTCTATCGTTCTCACCTGCAATTGTGACTCGGGCGACCCGACCTTCAATTTCGACACTCGGCTGTCGGATCCACGTTGATCGTTGAACTCGCCCACGGAACTCCAGCGATACCTTCCCATCGGATCCCGCCATGCGACTCTCTCATCCCGTTCGCTCGATTGGTTCACTGTTCGCTCTCCTGACAATGCTGTTCTGTGTTTCGGCGAACGCCTCGGGACAGGAATGGCAGTGGATTTCGGCAAATGTCCCTGAAGGTACAGCATCCGGCTGGTACCGCTGGGCGATCGACCCGGCCGTGTTTGGCAGCAGCGAAGTTCACCTGATGATTGTCAGCGACTCCACATGCTCCGTTCATGTGAATGGCCAGCGTATCCTGCGACAACGTGACTTTGACGTGAATGACGGAACGCTTCAGGCACTGGGAATCGAGATCCGCACGCTGCTCCGAAATGGTCGCAATCAGGTTGCCGTCGAACTGCAGAGTGAGAAGGCCAGCGGAGTCGTGGGAATCGCCATTCAGGCCGTGCGAGACGCGAAGGCAACGACAGTGGGCGGCGGCTGGAAGTCCGCAAAGGCCATGCCTCCGGTGGGCTGGCAGCAAACAGATTTCAATGACCGTGACTGGCCGGAATTGAAACCCGTGGCAGAAATTCCGGTGGCCGGACTTCAGGTCAAAGCACCAGGCGAGTTTGCGGCACCGGTCGTCAAAGCCCGCGTCCGAAATACTCTGCCGTTCGTCCTTGAAGACGGCGATCACGTCGCGCTGGTGGGTGCTACGTTTGTCGAACGTGCTCAGCTGTTCGAACACCTCGAAGCGACTCTGGCTGGTACATTGGGATCGAAGAAAGTGACCTTCCGAAATCTCGGCTGGAGCGCGGACACAGCATTCGCTGAATCTCGGGGGATCTTCGATCGACCGGACGTCGGCTATCTTCGCATGGTCGAACACATTCGAGCGGAAGAGCCTACCGTGGCGATTTTGTGCTACGGGCAGAACGAAGCTCTGACAGCGGGCATGACACCCGAAAACTTTGCGAAACAGTTTTCACAGCTGATTGATGAACTGACGGCGTCGGGGATTCCGTGCGTCGTGGTGTCTCCTCATGAACTTTTCCCAACCGCACCTCCAATCCCGTCGCCGGCTCGTTTCAATTCACGAATTCGAACATATTCTGAAGCGGCTGGCAGCGTCGCTCAGTCTCACCAGCTGGCGTTTGTGGACATGTTCACTGGCTTTCAGGATCAGATGAATGCCATCGATCTGCTGATGGGAGTCGAAGATCACTCGACAGCGATCAGCCACTCAAAACGGCTGACCGACAACGGCATGCATCTGAATGACCGTGGTTACGCCGCCGCGGCACTGGTCTTCCGTGAACGCTTCATCGGCGCGCGAGCTGCGGCACCTGTCCTGAAACTGGATGTCGCAACTGCCAGCGCCAGTGGAGAAGGTGTGAAGGTTGTTGACGCCAAATGGGCCGATGACAGGAAGTCTGTGACGCTGACATATCAGCAGGACTCACTTTCTCCGCTGCCCGTCCGAATCGCCCTGAGTTCCGGCAGCCTCAAAACGGCAGCAAGAGACGCTGAAGCATCGACAGTGATCACTCACGAAGTCGCAGGCAAGACGGTCTACGAACTTCGTTCCACCGATCAGTACAACGAACTGCGATCCCTGATTTCCCGAAAGAACGAACAGTACTTCCATCGCTGGCGTCCGCAGAACATCACGTACCTGTTCGGCTTCAGAAAGCATGAACAGGGGAACAACGCAGCTGACATCGCTCGGTTCGATCCGTTCATCCGCGACCTCGAAACCAGGATTCATGAGACACAGACTCCCAAAGCGTCTACAGTGACTCTGGAGCTTGCACCGTAGCTGCCCCTGGACAGATGTGAGGGCGAGGCTCCTGCCGTGCCGCATGTTCAATGCTCTCGGTTTGTCACGGCTCGTGAAGCTTCGCTTTTGGCCCTATTCTAATCATGAAGCCTCGATTTCTTTTCCTGATGGCCGCCCTCGCCGTTGTCTGCAGTTTGACGGCATGGCGCATGGCGAACCCATTTCGTCAGGACAAGACGGTGATGGTCCCGGAGCAACTGCAGCCCGCCCCGGGCTTTCAACTGCTCGATCAGCACAATCGCCCGATGCAACTGGCTGGCTATGTGAATCGCTATCGAGTGCTGCTGGCATTCTTTGACGGAACGAAGGGGCTGGAGGCAGATCCGCTCATGCGGCAGCTTCGAGAGTTTCATCCTGCTCTCAAGCGTGCCGGAATCGTTGTCCTCGGGATCTCAACGCCAATGTCGGGAGACTTGAAGGAAGCGTCCGGAGTCTGGCCGTTCCCAATTCTGAGGGATACAAACGCTGGCCAGCCGGATTCCTGCTGCTCCACATGGGGCTGTACAACCCCCGGAGCGAACGGAAGTCCAATTCCCGTCGTCCGGAGTGCCCTCTTCCTTATTCGCCAGGACGGCCTTGTGCCCTGGGATGGCGAATTTCCAAAGCCGATCGATCAGCCCGAAACCGCCATTCGGCGCATCCTCAGCGGCGAACTTCGGTAGCGTTTGTCCAACGCCCGAAACACTGCTTCACATCCGGCAAACTTACTGACCATCCGCACATCAAACCTGTTCACCCGCAGTGAGAACATCGGCAATTTGTGAACTTTGCGTTGCCGTGAGATGGATATGGCAGCGGGTTTTCCGCATCATGCAGTCGGGAAGGCATACTCACCTGTTCCCAAGTCTTTTTACCATACTAAGGGGAAGTGTAATGGCGATTAAGAAGCGCAAGCTGCAGAAGAAGTGGTTCTCCGCACCAGCAGAAGTCCAGCAACTGGAATCACGTACTCTGCCCACCGGAATTGTCACCGCATCAGTCTCAGCCGCTTTTGATGTGAGCCTGCTGGGCGACAACGGAAACAATGAAGTTCACGTCGACATCGATGGCGGACTGCTGAAGCTGACCGGACAGAACGGAACTTCAATCAAGGTTGGAAACGTCGTCACGCCTGCTGGCACAGCAGTAACTCTGCCGAACGCTCTTTTCCGCGACCTGAACGTCAGCCTCGGCAATGGCAATGACAGCTTCACCACCAATATTGACGAAGCGATCGTATTCCGAACCGTCAACGTCAACATGGGTTCGGGCAACGACACCCTTGCACTGGACACATCAGCAGCCGTCACATTGACCGGATCGCTGCTGGTCCGTGGCGAAAAGGGCAACGACTTTGTCCGTGTCAGCGCGAGTGCAGGGCTCACCATTGCCGGAAGCCTGGGAATCAACACCGGTGCAGGCAATGACCAGGTCGCCCTGGTCGACACATTCAAGTTCAATGCCGTCGTTGGTCCAACGACCGCTGCAACGATCACTCAGCTTGACGCTGTCATTGACGACACCCTGTTCGCAGGCAATCAGAACATCACCGTGACCGGCGACATCAACGTTTTCACAGAAGCCGGTGCGGACTCTGTGGCACTGCTTGGCGTTGAAGCCGGCCGCGATATTCTCGTGAATATGGGCAACAGCGATGGCGAAGCCACTCTGGCGTCCAACGTTCGTGCAGGTCGCAACCTCGGCTTTGCCAACGGCGATTACCATTCTCTGAACAATCTCTTTGCTGGTCAGTACTTCGGCATTCGAAGCGGCGCCGGCAACGACGTTGTGCTGCTCGACAATCTGTCAGCCGGCAAGAACATCGACATTTACCTCGGTGGCGGCAACGACTCCATCTCTCTCGGAGCAGGCGTTGCAGCAACCGGCAACATTCGTGTTGAAGGCGAAGCAGGCAAGGACCAGATCAAGGTCGCAGCAGGCGTCACAGGTCTCTTCAAGAAGTTTGAAGGGAACAACATCAATGAAGCCGCTCAGCTGACCAATATCGTGAATCGCCTGATTCTTGAAGGACTTCTCCCAGTCTTCTAATCGACTTCAGGCAACCATAGTTCGTTGATGCAGGGCTCGGCGCTAAACACGCCGAGCCTTTCTTTTTGCCAACTGGCTGGCCATCAATGCGACAACTGTCGTACCCTTTTATGGCTCACACCTTGTGCACATGTTTGAGCCAGGCGAACAACGCGCCCCGCGAATTGGCAACGAGCCTTCAGCTTCCTCCGGCTCAAGGGCATTCAACTGCATTTCAGCACCTGCCAGGCAGCCTGCCACCCAGCGATTCCTTTACGGGCTGCCCGGCTGCGTGGCTGAGGGCTCAATCTCACGCGTCCTGCTGCGTTTCAGGAATGGATCGGACGTGACAATTCCTTCCACGAGAGACGAAAACCTATAGCCACGAGGTTTCATCACTTCCAGTGCATGGTCCACAGCACATTTGTCATAGTACTCCAGGCCTCGGCCCAGTGCATACGTCATCAATCGCTCCGTGAATGAGCGAAAGAACTGCTCACGCCGATTACGGATAATGCCGACCAGCTCAAGCGGCCCGGAGAATTTTTCGCCACCCGGAAGATCTCCGGATGCATCAACGGGCTTGTCAGAATCCCTGTCACGCCATCGGCCCGTCGCATCAAAGTTCTCAAGCCCCATTCCCAGCGGATCCATGGTCTTGTGACAGGATGCACATCCGGGATCTTTGCGATGGACTTCAAGGCGTTCACGGAGACTCAGACCGGTCACATCCTTCGCAGCTTCTTCCAGCGGTGGCACACCGGGAGGAGCCGGAGGAGGTGCCTGGCCAAGAATGTTCTCCAGGATCCACTTGCCTCGCTTCACCGGGCTCGTACGACCGGGGTTCGAGGTCAGAGTCAAAATGCTGGCATGAGTCAGGACGCCCGTTCGCTGGCTGCCCTGCAACGACACTCGAACGAACTCATCGCCCTTGATTCCTTCAATCCCGTAATGCGTCGCAAGACGCTCATTGACGAACGTAAAGTCAGCGGCCAGAAAATCCTCGATCGACCGATCTTCCTTCACGATCGTCGCGAACAGAAGCTCCGTCTCTCTGGCCATCGCATTGCGAAGCGCATCATCGAACTCCGGAAACACTTCCGGATTCGGCCGCACATCCACCAGGTTTCGAAGGTTCAGCCACTGGCTCGCGAAGTTTCGCCCGAGCGATGCAGCTTTGTCATCGTGCAGCATTCGTTCAATCTGACTTCGAAGTACTTCCTGATCCAGCAAACGCCGATTCTCCGCCAGCTGGAACAACTGGTCATCCGGCATGCTGCTCCACAGGAAGTAAGAGAGTCGCGACGCGACTTCGTACTCGTTCAGAGCCCGCTCCGTCTCATTGCCTTCCGGATCTGATTCCTTTCGAAACAGAAAGTCGGGAGAGACCAGCATCGCCTGCAGCGCAACATACAGACCGTATTCGTAGGTTTCCTTTTCCTCGTTCACTGTCTTTTCCACCAGCCCTGCGAAGCGATCCACTTCGGCATCTGTGACCGGTCGACGAAACGCGCGGTACAGAACTGGACGCAGCACCTGAGACGCCGCCTGCCTGACTGTGACAGTATCGGACGGCTTCACCGTCACGAACTTCTTGTGGATGTCGTGCTGCAGATCGAGGCCCTCAGCGCCTTCAGGCCCCGTCACTTCAATGATGGAAACACCCAGGTTGCGGTCTCGACGTCGCTCCGGCGCATTTGGATCATAGAAGTCATTCAGAAACGCTGCCGCAATGGAATGCTCACCCTGAGTCAGCTCGACGGTGTGCTCATACCACTTCGGATTTCGGAAGCCGGAGACCTCGAAGTCTTTCACCTGCTGCCCGTCAATCTGAAGTCCCATCTTCGCCTGTTCATCACCCGCCTGCGTCGCCCCTGCTTCAATCCGAATGGCATATTTTCCGTTCGCAACCGCGTTGTACTTCACGGTCAATGTGCCGTTCGTTGCAAGCACAGCGAAGTTTTCCCGAGGACTGATGTCGCCGAGTGATGAAACAAACTGGCCGGAATCAAACTTCTGATTCACACCCTTCGAAAAGTCGCGAGTATCAATGACGGCAGAAGCGACTTCTTCTGCAGCGTCGAGGTACTTTTCCATCAGCAGCGGAGGGACGCTCAGCACATCGCCGATGTTATCGAATCCTTCACCCACATCATCCTGAGGAAACTTGTCTGCCGGCGTGATGCTCAGCCCAAACAGATCCCGAATCGTGTTGTTGTACTCGGCTCGATTGAGTCGATGCAGAGTCGATCGCCCAACGTGATGAATCAGATTACAGTCGAAGTTGAACAGTTCGTCATACAGAATCTCCGCAACCTGTTCCCGATCCGCATCGTCCGGTTTGGGATCATGTCCTGACGGAGGCATCGCACCGGCATTGATCATGCGGTAAACGCGTTCCCACTTCTTACGATTCTTCAGCAGTTCATCGGCAGACTTCAGGTCGTGAACAGCAACACCGCCTTCCTGTGCATCCTTGCCATGGCACTCGACGCAGTACTTCGTCATGTACGGGACAAGTTTCTGGTCGACCGTCTTCTGACGTTCCAGATCCTTCTGTTGTTTCGGAGACAATGCCGGCGCGGAAGTGAGCTGGGGCTGTGCGAGCTTCGCAAGATTCCCGTCGGCAGCGCGAGCCGTCTGTGCGGACACCTGCTCCTCCGGCTGCGACGGAGCCGCGGCTTCGGCTGTCGTGATCTCAGTTGCTCCATTGAAACGATCGCTCATCAGCCAATAGCCGCCGCCACTCAGTGCCAGCAGCGCTGCCGCTGCAACAGTCAGCATCAAGGGTGATATGGACGACTGCCGAGCCGTCTCTTCAAGAGCCTTGCGCGTGCGCGCTTTTCGAACGGCCGCCCGATCGGAGGAGTCAATTGCGGTTGATTGTGGTTTTGGAGTCGCAGTCCGGGATGTCGCTGGAGACTGCTTCGGCGCCATTTCCGGATGACGCTGCGGTCGCTCCGATGCTCCGGCGTGTTCTTTAGGCAATTCAGCCGACGCGGCCGGTGCTTCCAGCCGAACGGGCTTTCCGCATTCCGAATTGGGACATCGAACCGTCCGCCCAAGAAACTTCTCATCCACGCGGAAACGAGACCGGCAGGATGGACATTGAAAGGCATGTTTCATGATCAGACACCCGTTCGAAAACACAACGTCGAAACGGTCAGACAGAAACAGTTGCGGGAGATTCCGCACCCGAAATTCTGGCACGCCGTCCAGTGACGCTGAATTGTAGGTCACAGCGCCTTGCCGCGATTGGCGAGACACGTGCCGGTTCAGTACGGAGGGAAGTTTGAGGAAGGTCGATGGAGTCTACGGCATACGTCGCACGTCTGCCACGTTCTCCGATCGAGCCCCCTGGTCGCCGAACCGTCTGTCTCTCGATCGGGAACCCTCAGAACCGTTCCACGCAGCATAAACCCACCCAGAACTACCAGGCACGATGAACCAGGACTCCAAGTTCGCCCCCAAATCATAGCCTCGACTTCCAAATTGACGGAGCGGTAACCGTGGCTTAAGGCATCGTCGTGCATTACGATCTTGACTCCCATGCAGGAAGGAATTTGAACTCACGCATGAGCGACCTTACGGCTCTCAACTCGCAGATTTGGAATTGCGAACATGCATTCTCCACGCTTTGCCCGAAGCAGTGGTCCGAGCTTGCATTGACGGAACAGCCGGGAATTCGGCACTGCAGCGTGTGCAACCAGGACGTTACGTATTGTGAAACCCCCGAAGAATTCGTATCGCTTGGTAACGCGGGCAAATGCATTGCTGTACCGGACCAGCATCACCCGCTGATTCTGTCCCGAATGTTGCTCGGACGACCTTCCGTGGATGCGATCAGGTCGCTCGACCTTCGACAAAGGGAGACGGCCGCGTGGTGGAACGAGGCGATCAAGAGCCTTCCGGCGTTCGCAAACGGTGAGTTTGATGAAGTCTCACGGTTGGCCAAAGCCCATGGCGGCGACTCGAAATCTGTGCCAGTGGATCAGCTCACCGAGCTGATTCACTTGGTGGAAGCCGTTCAACAAGGTCCGGAATCTCTGCACGTTTTCTTGCGTTCACGGCTGAAGGGTACACCTGAGGATCGGCAGAACATTCTGATCGCCATGGGTTCCCATTTCGACTTGTCAGCGCGCGAATGCGACGAGATTGCCGCTCGCATGGACGCGGAACATCCCGAAAAGCATGTTGACGAGGATCGAGGCTAGTGAGGTGAGGAGGTCATTTCCCGGGTGACAGTGACTCACGACGGCAGTAGACTCTTGAAGAGAGAGTTCTTCCACGTGCAGAATCAGGCGAAGACACCATTCCATCACAGAGCAGCCAACGCGTGAAATCCAGGTCGGATCATCGCCTGATGCGTCGCTTGCGTTTCGTTCGAAGCATAAACATGCCGATGTTGAGGATCGTCCAACGGGTGGTTTCTGGCATAGTGGGCGGCGCATGTGTTGGTGTTTTGATTGGAGCGTACTTTGCCGTGCGGACGGCCGATCAGGTTGTGCTGCGTTCAGACTTTGGAACTTCGCTGCCAATGGTGTATGAGGAAGCGACCTCACGTTATCAGTGGGCCGTCTGCATGTCGTTCGCGGCAACATTTGCAGCCATTGGTCCGTTTCTCACCCATGCCAGATTCGGAAATTGGCTGCGCCCTGCCGTATATGGACTCATTTCCGCTATGATGATCCTCTGCTTGTCGACTTACGCAGTTTCCGCGTTCACCAGGAAGCAGCCTTACTTCACTCATAAGGGTGCGGGGCGCGAGTGTATCGATGCAGCGATCAGAGTCGGCATCCCCATGGTTGTCGTATTCGGTCCGGTCATTGGAATTCTGGTGAGCCGCTCCAGCCGTGTTGCGATTCAAAACGGCTCTTCTCAGCAAACGCCATAATCACTGGCCTGTCTTCACAGTGAGCAAGATGACCAACGTGGCTTTTCAGTCCCTGTTGAGGGAAATCGCCAGGGGCAAGTGCGGATGTGAAGCGAGGAGCCGACACGGAGGGCTGATGCCCTGCCGCTCGCCCGGGGTGCGAAGGCTTAGAAGACTCCCAGCGACTGGAGTTCAGTGACAAGGTCTTCGGTCTTGTGATAGACCCGGGAGTTGATTCCCAGTTCGCTGGCGGCGGCGATGTAAGCGGCGATGTCGTCGGTGTAGAAGCATTCTTCCGGCGAACACTGAGCAACCTTGAGTGCCGCTTCAAAAATGGGCCGATCGGGTTTCAGGGCACCGACTTCGAAGGATGTAATCTTCGCATCCATGTACTTCAGGATGTCAAATCGTTCTTCTATGAAACGCAGGTGAGTCACGCTGGTGTTGGAAAGGAGCACCATTCGCATTCCGGCAGCTTTGAGTTTTTGAAGCACGGGCACGATGGAATCGTTGAGCCAAAAAATGTTGGCGGCCGCATGCTGCAAGTCGCTCAGCCGTATTGGCCTTCCGCACTCGGCCTGAAGCTGGTCACAGAAGTGCTCTTCGGAAATTTCGCCGCGTTCCAGTTTCCATTGCCGACCGTCCGCAAACAGAAATTCGCGAGTTTTCTCCATGGTCATCCCGGACAGGTCCGCGATATTGCGGCACATGCGTTCATGTGAGAAGTAGACAAGAACGTTGCCCATATCGAAAAAGCAGGTGCGGATGGCCATACCGGTCCCGATGTGAAAACGATGAGACGCCTGATGAATCGGAGCTGCGTCGGAGGCTCGATGTTACCCAGAATTCGCAGACGCACTGAAAGGCGGGAAGAGTAGATCGCGGGGATTTCTGCCGCAATGTTGTTCTCGTGAGGCGAGTTCCACTACAGGTTTCTGATGAGCGGTATTCCTGGAACCATTCCCTGACTTGGGAGTTCCGGGACGCTACACTGTCTGCGTTCCCACGGGATTCCAGGTGTCCGTACGATGTCGGATCATCGAGTGGACGAATTGTCCTGGCCCACCAAATTTCTCGTATTGGTAAGTGCTGAAAATCAATGTCCGATCAACGCAATCTGTTCAACAAGGTTTGGGACCTTCACACCGTTCGAACTCTTCCTGGCGGTCAAACTCAGCTGTTCATCGGACTGCATTTGATTCACGAGGTCACGAGCCCACAGGCGTTTGAAATTCTGCGGGACCGCGGGCTGAAGGTCGCCTATCCGGAACGAACGATTGCGACCGTTGACCACATTGTGCCGACCGCCAATCAGGCGCGCCCGTTCCTGGATGATCTGGCCGAACAAATGATGGCGGCGATTGAAAACAACTGCCGCGACTTCGGCGTAACACTTCTGAATCTGTCCGATGATCGTCAGGGCATTGTTCACGTGGTTGGCCCGGAGCAGGGCCTGACTCAGCCAGGAATGACCATCGTCTGCGGTGACAGCCACACGAGTACTCATGGTGCTTTTGGCAGCATTGCGATCGGAATCGGCACAAGCAATGTGGCCGAGGTCCTGGCGACTCAGACGATGTTCCTGAATCGTCCGAAGGTTCGTCGAGTCGTCGTGAACGGCCAGCTCGGAAAAGGCGTGTACGCGAAAGACGTGATTCTCCACATCATCCAGAAGCTGGGTGTTCAGGGAGGAGTCGGATACGCGTACGAATTTGCTGGCACGACATTCGATGCGATGACCATGGAAGAGCGTATGACCGTGTGCAACATGAGCATCGAAGGCGGTGCTCGCTGCGGCTACATCAATCCAGACCAGAAGACCGTCGACTATCTGCGAGGACGTCCGTTTGCACCAAAGGGAGCAGACTTTGACAAAGCCGCCGCATGGTGGCTGAGCCTTGCGTCCGGCCAGGAGGCTCAGTTCGATGACGTCGTGGTCTTCAATGCGGCCGACATTGAGCCAACCGTGACCTGGGGCATCACACCGGCTCAGTCCGTTGGAGTCACTCAGGCGCTGCCCAAAGTCAGTGCCGTTCCGGCTGATGAACAGAAGCTGATTCAGGAAGCACTCGACTTCATGGGCCTTGCGGAAGGTCAGCCAATCCAGGGAACAAAGATCGATGTCGCTTTCATCGGTTCCTGCACCAACTCCCGAATGTCCGACCTGCGCGAAGCCGCTCGAATCGTAAAGGGGCACAAGGTTCATTCCGGTGTGAAAGCCATCGTGGTTCCTGGTTCACAGCTGGTTCGCAAACAAGCCATGGAAGAAGGGCTCGACCGGATCTTTGAAGAAGCCGGATTCGAATGGCGTGGAGCAGGCTGTTCGATGTGTCTTGCCATGAACCCGGACAAGCTCAAAGGTCGCGAAGTGTGTGCTTCGTCGAGCAATCGCAATTTCAAGGGACGTCAGGGCAGCCCAACCGGGAGAACTCTGCTGATGAGCCCCGCCATGGTCGCGGCCGCTGCAATTCAGGGACACGTGACGGATATTCGTTCGTTCGACAAAGGGTCCGGCAACTGATGCAGTCTGGGCTGCGGCTATGTCAACGCTCACCGCTGTTTCTCGCTGGCGTATTCGCGCTGTGCTTGACTGGTTGCGAGCGTTCGGCCGAGACGGCAAAGCCGCAGGAACACGCAGCATTGGCAAACCTGTCGAATGAACTGACGCCGCCGAACGTTGAAACGCCGTCGAACAGTGCAACAACACCCGGCATTGTGCGCTGGGTGAAGGTCGACGATCTGCCTCGTGACATTGCGATCATGGAGTCAGTCTTCTGGGAACCGGACGACACGATCAGCCTGCGCGAACGCATTCGAACGACGCCGGAAATGCGTGGGGCGACGGTGCTGGAAATTGGGACGGGGTCCGGACTGGTTTCGCTTTGCTGTCTGCAGGCCGGAGCAGGTTCGGTGGTGGCGACAGACCTCAATCCATCCGCCGTTACGAATGCTCGCGAGAATGTGAAGCTGCTTGGCTTTGCAGAGCGCCTCGAAGCACGTCTTGTCCCACGCAGAGATCCCAGCGCATGGACCGTGATTGGTCCAGACGAAACGTTCGACTTCATCATCTCCAATCCGCCGTGGGAAAATCAGAAGCCCGTGAACGTGGAGCAGTTCGCGCTGTACGATCCGGACTTCCGATTGCTGGATTCCCTGGTGCAGGGGGCACGAAAGAAGCTCCGGCCCAACGGTCGCATGTGGCTGGCCTACGGCTGTGTGACGGCCATTCGTCGAATTCAGGAAACGGCGGCGAAGGAAGAGCTGGAATGCCGGCTGCTCGATGATCGATCACTCGACACACTGCCCGAAGTGTTTCTGCCAGGGATGCTGATCGAGATTACGGTACCGGAGCTTCCGAAGTAAGTTACTCCGCCGCTGCCCGCAATCCACGACGACCGGCGATCCAATGGCACGTTGTCAGGGCGCTGGTCGCGGCGATGCCGCGAAGTGCCGCTCGGCAAGCGGCACCTACTGTAGGTCTCGACTGCCGGGCGAGACTTTCGCCGCAAGGCGAACCTGTTCTCCCACACCCGTGTTGCCGAAGCCACTCGGCTCGAACGAATTACTCCGCCGCTGCCTGCAATCCACGACGACCAGCGATCCAATGGTACGTCATCAGGGCGCTGGTCGCGGCGAGGCCGCGAAGTGCCGCTCGGCAAGCGGCACCTACTGTAGGTCTCGCCTGCCGGGCGAGACTTTCGCCGCAAGGCGAACCTGTTCTCCCACACCCGTGTTGCCGAAGCCACTCGGCTCGAACGAATTACTCCGCCGCTGCCTGCAATCCACGACGACCAGCGATCCAATGGCACGTCGTCAGGGCGCTGGTCGCGGCGAGGCCGCGAAGTGCCGCTCGGCAAGCGGCACCTACTGAAATCGCGACGGCACGCTGTGCCGGCTGTGATGGAATTGATATTCGCCGCGATCTGCTGCATTCGCTATACTTCGATTCCCAGCGGATGACCCGCAAACGAAGATTATGGATGAAGCGGACAGTCACGGATGAAGACGTTTCAAGGCAAAGTCGTTTTTTTGACCGGTGCTGCCAGCGGTATCGGAAAAGCGCTTGCAGTGGCGCTTGCTGATGAAGGTTGCGATCTCGCACTGGTTGACGTCAATGAAGGCGGACTGCGAGCACTCGCGGATGAACTCGCGTCGAGGAAGATTCGCGTCGGTTGTTTTCGATGCGACCTTTCGAAGCCGGATGAGATCGAGGGTTGCGTCTCGTCTGCGGTGAAAGCGTTCGGAGGCTTTGACGTTCTGATCAACAACGCCGGTGTTGCTTACTACGGCCCAACCGAACAGATGACTCGTCAGCAGTGGGACTGGCTGTTGAACATCAATCTCATTTCGCCAATTGAAGTGACTCGGCTGCTGCTGCCGGTCCTGCTGACTCGGCCTGACCCGCATATCGTCAACATGTGCAGCATCTCTGGACTCGTTGCTGGCGGACGTTTCGCAGCTTATCACACGAGCAAGTTTGGATTGATTGGCTTTACGGAAGCACTTCGGGCCGAGTATGGTCGGAAGGGTGTCGGCGTCACAGCAATTTGTCCGGGTCCTGTGACCACAGGGCTCTACAAAGCTGCGGCAAGTTCCCGAACCGACAAGTCCGTCCCGGAACCTCCTCGCTGGCTTTGTGCGACGCCGGAGCAGGTGGCGAAGAAGACACTGAAAGCCATACGTTCCAACAAACGGCAGGTGCTGATCACACCTCTGGCGCACCTTCTGTTTCAGCTCAAACGGTTTGCTCCGTGGCTCATTGACTTCGCAAATCAGTTCAGTCGAAACGGTCGCAGGAAACGACTGGCTCAGGTGGCGACATTGCAGGCCGAGGCGGCGCGGACGCAGGAAAACTCTGCACCAGAACGGCGAGCGGCCTGAAAACTCGGCCGTGTTCCAGTTGCCCTCCGCGCGGGATTCAAAGTCGTTTAGAATTCGGCAGGCATCTGGAAGGGGTGCCATGGCATGTTGTGTTGATCGCAGTTCTCATCTCAACGGACACGGAAGCCGTGAAGATTCGATCCAGACTCCTGAATATCGTCCTCTCGTACATTGCGACGTTGATGTTGCGAGCGCTGTTTCTGACGGTGAAGGTTCGGCACATCCATGTGGCACCGGAGGGAACTCCGTATGTGAAGCCGAAAGGGACGAAGCGTTACACGTTCTCGATGTGGCACGACCAGATTGCGATGGCCGTGTTTTCCAACCGCACGTACAACCTGGCGGGACTGATCAGTCAGCATCGTGACGGAGGCTATCTCGCCGACTCTGTTCAGATCGCCGGCATCCGACCGGTGCGAGGAAGTACCAGCCGAGGCGGCATGGAAGCCGTGCGAGAAATCCTGAGCCTTCCGGATCTGCACCTTGCGATGACTCCGGACGGTCCTCGCGGGCCCCATCGAAAACTGAAGGACGGCATTCTGTTTATTTCGTCACGATCCGGCCGGCCGTTGGTTCCGTGCGGAATGGCGACGAGTCGTGCGTGGAGATTTCCGGGAAACTGGACCGATCTGATTATTCCCAAACCGCTTTCCACCGCCATTCTGATCGCAGGCACTCCTGTGGTCGTGCCGGAAAACCTGAGTCGCGAATCCATGAAGCTGTGGTGTGAAGCGGTCGAAGCCGAAATGCGGCGGCTTGATGAACTGGCGGAGCGAATTGTTGCCGGCGACGAATCCGCTGCGTCGGAAATTGATCGCTCGCAGGATCCGACATACTTTTCCATCGCCGAACCTGACCAGCAAAGCCTCGCGGCCTGATCGTACCGTCGGAACTGCCTGGCATGGGCCAGCGCCGGACGACCAGAATGGGGTGGGGCAGCTGGGTGCACCCGCAAACACACGAGTATTCTCTCATGACTCAGCCGTCGCATCATCCGCTTGCCGTTGCGTCCCACACACGCCTGCTGGTCATCGACATGCAGGAACGACTCTTGCCGGTCATTGAAGATCATGCGGCCGTTCTTCGGTCGACGGTCTTTCTTGTGGAAGCAGCACGCCTTCTGAATGTGCCCGTCGATGTGTCGGAACAGTACCCCAAAGGCCTTGGACGAACGGTTCCGGAACTTCAAAACGTCCTGCAGTCGCAATCCGATTCCGAAGCAGCGTGTGTGCCTGTCGAAAAAATGCGATTCAGCGCAGCAGGTGCGATTGAACCGAAACTCGCGGCCTCAGCATCCCAGTACTTTCCGATTTCCGTCGCAATAGCCGGGATTGAAACTCACATCTGCGTGCAGCAAACAGCGCTCGAATTGCTGGCCAGCGGTTATCGGGTGTCAGTGATTGCGGACGCCGTCGGAAGCCGTTTCTCGCAGGATAAACAAACGGCGCTTGATCTTCTGAGGCAAGCGGGGGTTACTGTGACATCCGCCGAATCGATCGTGTTCGAATGGTGCGGCTCGGCCGAGCATCCGGAATTCCGATCACTCAGTCAGCTGGTTCGCAAACGCGAACGATAAGGCCGAGAATGGCGTGTATCGCCCATTGTGGCCGTCGATGTCCGACAAAAAATGGGTGACAGAAAATAATTGCAGGCAGTGGCTACGACCGACATTCCGCTTTTCGCCATCTTCCGTTTCTTTCGGCTCCAAAGTGGCCATCACTCTCCGAGTGATGCTCTGCGATTCCACGTAAAAGCTTCGGCCGGACGAAGATCGAATGATGGTTGTAAGCCGGTGAAGAATCGCACGTTCGTCACTCAGAGAGTGACGACTACTTTCCTGTGGCGGATGTCCGACAGAAAATGGGCGACGGAAAATAATCGCAGGCAGTGGCTACGACCGACATTCCGCTTTTCGCCTCTTCCGTTCTTTCGGCACCAAAGTGGCCATCACTCTCCGAGTGATGCTCTGCGATTCACGCGAAAGCTTCCGCCGGACGAAGATCGAATGATGGTTGTAAGCCGGTGAAGAATCGCACGTTCGTCACTCAGAGAGTGACGACTACTTTCCTGTGGCGGATGTCCGACAGAAAATGTGCGACAGAAAATAATCGCAGGCAGTGGCTACCACGGACATTCCGCTTGACTTCTTCCGTTTTTCGGCACCAAGTGGCCATCACTCTCCGAGTGATGTTCTGCGATTCCACGCGAAAGCTTCGGCCGGACGAAGATCGAATGATGGTTGTAAGCTGATGAAGAATCGCACGTTCGTCACTCAGAGAGTGACGACTACTTTCCTGTGGCGGATGTCCGACGGAAAATGTGCGACAGAAAATAATCGCAGGCAGTGGCTACCACGGACATTCCGCTTTTCGATTTCTTCCCTTTCTTTCGGCACCAAAGTGGCCATCACTCTCCGAGTGATGCTCTGCGATTCCACGTGAAAGCTTCGGCCGGACGAAGATCGAATGATGGTTGTAAGCCGATGAAGGATGCGCATTCGTCACTCAGAGAGTGACGACTACTTTCCTGTGGCGGATGGACAGAAAATGTGCGACGGAAAATAATCGCAGGCAGTGGCTACCACGGACATTCCGCTTTTCGCCTTCTTCCGTTTCTTTCGGCACCAAAGTGGCCATCACTCTCCGAGTGATGCTCTGCGATTCCACGTGAAAGCTTCGGCCGGACGAAGATCGAATGATGGTTGTAAGCCGGTGAAGAATCGCACGTTCGTCACTCAGAGAGTGACGACTACTTTCCTGTGGCGGATGTCCGACAGAAAATGTGCGACGGAAAATAATCGCAGGCAGTGGCTACCACGGACATTCCGCTTTTCGACTTCTTCCGTTTCTTTCGGCACCAAAGTGGCCATCACTCTCCGAGTGGCTCTGCGATTCCACGTGAAAGCTTCGCCGGACGAAGATCGAATGATGGTTGTAAGCCGGTGAAGGATCGCACGTTCGTCACTCAGAGAGTGACGACTACTTTCCTGTGGCGGATGTCCGACGGAAAATTGCGACGGAAAATAATCGCAGGCAGTGGCTACGGACATTCCGCCTTTCGATCTTCCGTTTCTTTCGGCACCAAAGTGGCCATCACTCTCCGAGTGATGCTCTGCGATTCCACGTGAAAGCTTCGCCGGACGAAGATCGAATGATGGTTGTAAGCCGGTGAAGATCGCACGTTCGTCACTCAGAGAGTGACGGCTACTTTCCTGCGGCGAAGACCAACAAAAATAACATCGACCGATGATGCTGCAGGGTCATGACTTCCTGGGGACCGTTCGTCCTTGAAGAATGGCTGGACCAGTCGTCATGACCTCGGCCAGCCCCGAAAACAATGCTGATATTCTACCTCTCAATTCGGCCAAGTGGACATCAATCCGGGTAACACATAAAGCCGTCCCACAGGTAGAAATGGAAGCCGCTGCGATGCTGCTGAGGGCGTTTCCGTACGGATTTCCGGGGCGTCGGTAATCCGCTTCACGTGCCGCCGTCTTCTTCCAGCACCCATTCAGGCCGTCGTAGAGGGTCTCAAGTTCCACGACGCCATCGTCACCAGACAGCGTCCTCCCGTGACGCGACATCACAATGTCGCCGGAGTTGCTAGCACCAGCCGGTTTCTCCGTCCGTTTGGCTCCAGGTCGCCGCCCGGCTCTTCGATTCACTGGTTGCCGGCGTCGTGGGTAAGCGTGGTCGTGCTGGAGACATCCTGCGGCAGCATCGGTTGGCAGTCATGTCTCACCGTTCTTGAAGAATGCACCAAGATCAGAACTTGTCCATTCAATTTGCGATTCCGACACTCTGAATCCGACCATGGAGCCGACATCAACTCGGCCCGTAGCGGCTCCCAAAGTAGCACCTCATCACCCTCGACGCCGAGACGATGGTTTCGGCGTATGCTCTCGCCTTCTTCTTGAACATACCGTCAGTATCTAGTCGAGCGGAACGAGTCGAAGCACTCCTTCACGCAAAACATTCGTGAATATTTTCCTCCGATATCGCCTTTTGCTACGTTGATCGCCATTTGTGCAGATAAAAAGGCGACCACGTGGATGCGAGTATCCGAACGTGTCTTGAAATGGTTTTCCAGCGAGCCGTTCAACCCATAAGTCGATCAAAGTCTGCAGCACATGTCGTATTGTCGGATGGGAGCCATGGTGCCATCGACCATGATCTATGTTCGTGAAATCGTCGAAATACTTTGACCGCCAATCGTCCTGAAATGACTCTAAGAGATCGTTCCAAATTCCATAACACGCCACTCCATGCTTTTCCACATCCTCGTCTTTCTTTCGCCGAACGAAATCGCGAATTTCTGGCCAGCGTAAATCAGACATGCAAAACATGAGCAAATCAGTAGGTGCCTGTCGCATGTAAAATGAGTCAGAAAATGAATCGAGAAACAGTCCGACAACAAAGGCTCGTTGCTCAGGATGGGTCTTGACCGCATCCAGAAACCGGGTCATTTCTTGCTCAGCGTCCAGCCTATCATTGACGGCCAAACTCATTGCTGCCGCCGCATTGAAAAGCTGTCGCAACAAATCCTTGACGTGTGCATCATGATTAGTTGCCATTGACGGGCTCCCATAACCTTGTTCGAGAGGACCAACGGTGCCATCCACCATGATCTGTGATCGCAAGTCCTTCAGCAACTGTGATTTACGTGAAGACCTCTCAGTCTACGCCCGAGAGCTACGTGAAGAATCTTGTGCCGCTCGTTCGGTTTGATACCCGGTACGACTTCCCGTTTCGCGGGATCCCAATTCGGAATCGGAAGGCTCATCCGAACGTTCTGAGGCAGGTTCACACCGGCCACTTACCGGCTGTTGCGGACTCTTAATCACCTACGCCACCGAGCTCGCTCCAGTCGACCAGTTGAATATCAGGCTGAATGATTTCCACGAAGTTCGTGCGAGAACTCGTTTTCACTCCTCGGCCGCCGCGAGAATTCACCTGGTACTTTGTCTGCCCGAAGCTGAGCACACTGTCGTTGTCGTTTCGTACCCGCAGAGCATCGCTGGGGCGTGAGAGCTGAACGACGCCCAGAACTTCATCGCCCGATTCCAGCTTCAAGCCTCGAACACCTTTGCCGGCACCGCCGAGCACCGGTACTTCGTCAATGCGAAAGTGCAGAACACGAGCTTTCTTCGATGCGATGAACATGGTTTCGGCATCGCGAACCAGTTCGACGTAGACGACCTGATCTGTCTTTCCAAGTCGGCAGAACTTTCGGCCGGCCTTCGTGGACGGGGTTCGAAATGCTTCGTAAGGAAGACGCATGACCTGACCTTCGCGAGTCGCAATCAGAATCGTCAGACCAACACCGTCTCCCACGCTGTCGAGATCCGGAACGAAGCGGCTGTCCGTGGTCATCGCATTGATCACGCTGACGCCGTCTTTCATCTTCGCACGTTTCGCCAGAGGTTCGCCGTAGCCAGATGAAACAGGAAGCTGATCGATCGGCAATGTGTAAGCGATGCCGTCCGTGCAGAAGAAGACGACGTGATCCAGCGTGCTGCCCGGAACGACTGTCAACACCGAGTCACCTTCGCGCACGCGAGTTTTCGACACGCTGCTCAACGAGCCAACTCGCTTGATCCAGCCTTCACGCGTCACCACAACGTTGGTGTTTTCTTTGACGATGTAAGCCTGTGGATCGAATTCCACGACTTCTTCGGCAGAGCCGAGTTCGCTGCGTCGACCGTCTGCGTAATCGGTCGCCACCTGTTCCAGTTCGGTTGTGATCAGCTTCCACATCTTCGTTTTAGACTTGAGGATCGCTTCGATACCCGCGGCTTCGGCTTTCTTTTCCGCAAGCTCTTCTCGAATCTTGTTGATCTCAAGGCGAGAAATGCGGTACAGCGCGAGTTCGAGAATGGCGTCCGTTTGAATCTCGTCGAGCGGAAACTCGGCCATCAGCTTCTCGGCAGCGTCCTTCTTTCCGTTGCTCGCACGAATGATCTTCAGAGCGCGTTCCAGGCCGTCGAAGATGATGGCAAAACCTTCGAGGATGTGGATGCGTTTCCGTAGCTGTTCCAGCTGATATTCCAGCCGTCTTCGTACTGTTGTGTGACGGAAGTCCAGGAAATGCTGCAACATGTCCTTCAGGTTCAGGACTCGAGGAACTGTCTGGCCGTGATCACCTGGAATCAGGCAGGTCGCGTTGTAACCAAAATTCTGTTCGAGCGATGTGTGTTTGTAGAGGTACGCCATCACGGCTTCCGCATCAGCCCCGGGCTTCAGGTCGATGGCGATGCGGAGTCCGTTTTCTTCATTCGTTTCGTCGTTGACGCCTTCCAGCTGGGGCAGTTTTCGAGCGGCGATCAGTTCACCAATCTCCGCCATCAGCGGCCCCGTCGTCGCGCCGTACGGAATGGTGTAAACGATGATCCGACTGGTATCCTGTTTCTTTCCCTGCTGGTCGAACTTCCATTCGCCGCGAATCTTGATGGAGCCTTTTCCGGTCTCGTACATCTCACGCAGTTCAGCGCGATCAGTGACGATGCGGCCGCCGAGAGGAAAGTCCGGTCCCTTTACAAAGCGCATCAGTTGAGCCACGCTGGCGTCCGGATTTTCAATCAGATGCACAGCGGCTTTGATGACTTCGCCCAGGTTATGGGGAGGAATGTTGGTCGCCATGCCGACCGCAATCCCAGACGAACCGTTCACAAGCAGAGCAGGGTAGCGAGCCGGAAGAATCACGGGCTCCTGATCGGCCGCGTCGTAAGTTGGTCGCATGTCGACCGTTTCGAACCGCAGCTCGTTCATCAGGTTTTCGGCAAGGCGCGAGAGCTTGGCTTCGGTGTATCGAGCAGCAGCGGCACGAAGCCCCATGATTGACCCGAAGTTTCCCTGGCCCACCACCAGCGGATACCGCAGCGTGAAGTCCTGAGCCATGCGGACCAGCGCTTCGTAGACTGCGACCTCTCCATGGGGATGGAACGAACCGGTTGTGTCCCCGCAGATCTTGGCGCACTTTCGAGTCTTCGCGTCGGTTGTCAGGCGAAGGCGATCGTACATCACATACAGGATGCGGCGCTGGACCGGTTTCAGACCATCTCGCACATCCGGCAATGCGCGGGATGTGATGACCGACAGAGCGTAGTTCAAATAGCGTCGACGAGTTTCATCGCTGATCGGCACAAACTGCACGTTTGCATCGGGAGCCCGATCGTCTTCGAAGAGGGAGTTGTCGTTACGTCCTGAAGATTTCCTGCGTGCCACGATGGCGTCCTTTGCCAGCCAGATTCGTCATAGACGTGGAAATTTGCTGATTTCCACGGTTCGCCCTTCTTCGGGTGCGGGCCAGCGGGAACTATAGTGAACGGGTTCGCAAATCCACAGAGATCCATGATGGAGAAATCTGGCAACTCGGGCAAAAGCGGAAGACTTTTCGGATTGAGAAAACTCGAACGCAGGCGACTGTTCTGCAGCATGTTTCGGGCATGCCGCAGATGCGGAATGTCTCATCTGATCCGCCATTGCGAGCCGAACTACTGAATGTCAGACCATTTTGTCGGTCGCGCGAAGGATTGCGGATCGGCGGAATGGGAGACACCTTCGCAGCAGGATTGGAGCTGTGAAGAGCGCTCGGTCACAGGGCGGTCAAGGGGATTGAGAACACGCGGACCAATGGAATCTGGCCGCTTTTGCAGGGACGAACAGTCCGGCGAATCCACGGAGGGGGCTCGAATGCTACGCAAGAGTTTAGTCGCGCTGATGCTGGGCGTGCTTTGCACTGGCAGTGCGATCGCCGACGACACACCGGCGAAGAAGCCGGCGTCGACCGGACTGTTTGGATGGCTGCATCGCTCAGGTGGCCAGAAGTCAACAAAGACAGATGCCCGGAGCTCATCTGCAACAGGCAAGCTGCGATCGAACGCCAAGGCAGCCGGCCAGCAGGCAGGCGGCGTTGAGCGCGCTGTTGTCAGCGACGCGGAACGTCAGGCGATCTCAATTCGCCGAACGTCCGGTGCGCCACAGGACGCGGCACCAGAGACAACGGTGCAGGCACCTTCTGCACCCGCACTTCAGCCGGTTCCGGTGGAACAGGCTCCTGTGCTTCCAAACATTTCTTCTGCAAGCGGACCGCAGTACTTCAGTGCGACTCCTGCAGGTCAGTCGAATCCGGTTCCGGTCTTCCCAGGCAACAACTGGCAGGCCTACCAGGCACCGATGCCAACCAGCATGACATCTGCTGGCTACTATACTCCCGCACCAAATCCAGCGGGCCCGGCAGGACCTGTCTACAACGGACAGGCTCCGATGGCGATTCAGAGCGGCGGGCTGTACCCACAGACCGGAGCCGCCCTGTATCCCGCACCGATTCCAGGGATCGCTCAGCAGATCGGTGGAACAGCGGTCATTAATCCAGCATTCCATCACCACGAGATGCTGTATCCGCACCAGTACAAGGCGCTCTATCCGCCATACTACTACAAGGTCAACGGTGGCTGGATGGTGACACCGTTTGGCGTGTGGTCTCATGAAGACTGGCGTCTTCAGGGCACTCAGGTTGATGTGAAGTACAAATCACAAATCAGCCCATTCACGCTGTTCACTCCGCCCTACTACCGCTAGTCCTCCGGAAAGCCCTGAAGGCCCCCGGCTCAGGAACTGGCCCGCAGAACGACAGAGCAATGTCCTCTGTCAGCAGGACGCGCTGCCGAACAGCGCTGGTCACCGGTCTGCCTCCGCGCAGAACTCCTTGAAACACTTTTTCAATCAGGTGGAACTATGATTCCCTTCAAGAACACTCTTCGCAGCCTGGCTGCCTTGTGTGTGGCTCTCTCAGCGGGCCTGGCTGTCGCGGACGAAGGCGTGGTACGGATGTCCGATCGAGCACCAGCAACGTCCAACACTTCAGCGAATGCCAATGAAGGCGTTGTGCGAATGGGCAGCGGTCGCGGTATTCAGAAGGCCAGCTTCGAATGCGGCGAACAAGCCTGCGTTCCTCAGTGTGCACCACAGTGCGGCACGGTCTGCCCGCCAATGGCGTGCCCGCCAAACTGCATGCCATGTGATCCATGCCAGCAGGGTGCCTGCAATAACGGCTGCTGGAATGGCACCTGCTACACGCCGATGGACTGCAACTCCTGCTTTTCATCCTGCGATGCCAGCGGTATGCCACTCGCATGGTGTCAGAATTGTCACTGCAGCCCATGCCAGTGCAACAGCTGCGATGTGACAATCTTCGCTCACTCGTGTGACTCGGGAACCGGCTCAGCCTGCCGCGACTTCTGGCGTGGTCAGTCAATGAGCTTCCGCAATAAGAATGCCCGCCTCGCAGACTGCCTGTTCGGCTGGATGATTCCTTCCGGCTGCTGTGGCCAGGGATGTCCTCCGGTTGGCAAGTACCAGATCGTGTACGCCGACCAGCCTGGCTACATCAATCCTCAGGATACTCAGCAGTACGCAGCTCAGGGCTACGGCATGCCGATGACGGTGCCTGTCGCTCCGAATGTGAACTACACCTACAACTACAGCTCAGGAATTCCTTCAAGCCGAGTGACTCACATTGGGAACTACAACCCACAGACGTCACCACAGCCACTGTATCGCCGAACCTGGTAATCACTGGTCGCGGCGGAATCAGCCTGCAGGTTCTCTTCTGACCGCGAGGCCGGTGGACACGGTTCGTCCAGGTAAATCTCAAACAGAATCTTTCTCGTCAAACTTGTCGTTGGATCTGAATCCGGTGAGTCGTCCTGGTCGGTCAGGACTGTGACGAAACTCCCATTCAGAATCATCACACTCTGCTTCTAGCAAAGAACTCTCTGGTCTCTGGAGAAGGAACTCATGAAAACGTCGTCGTTTGCCTGCATCGCAGCGCTGGTGCTGACAGCAGGATCAGCCTTTGCTCAGGCTAACTGCAACTGCCAGGGCCAGGGCCAGGGCCAGTTCATCGGTTATCAATCCTGCGACCCAGGTCACGGCAACTGCCGAGGCAACTTCTGGACTCGCCCGCTGTTCCCGAACAGCTGCTGCGCAACCAAGGCCTACCCGGACGCAGGCTGGGCTCCTCCAGCTCGCCTCCCGGTGAATTATGACGGGGCCTGGTACGCGAATTATCATCCTCAGGCCTACTACGGAAATCCTGGCGGTGGCTTCGTTGGCAACTACCCGGTTGTCTATCAGCCGACCGATACGACTCAGCTTGGTTACTACTACCACAAGGTTCCAACGTGGCAGACGCGACCTGGCATGATTCCTCCGACTCCAAATCCAGCCGACTTCCATGCTCGTGTCTGTCCGGGAGCCGTTGGATACAACTCCTGCCAGACATGCCAGGGCCAGGGTCAGGTTGTCATGGCACAGCAGGCCTTCAATGTTCCAGATGGTCAGCACATGGTTCGCCCGGCTGCAAAGCAGGGAATGCTGGGTGGCTTCCGCCTGACTTCACTGACGAATCTGTTCGACTAGTCCAAAACAGAAAGCCTCAGGACTCAAGAAGTCTTGCGGCCTGATGATTCACGCAGGAGCAAGTGTCGCTGTTCAACCGCACAATGAAACAGCGACAACGGAAACTCAACCTGATTCCGCAGCAGTGTACTAAGGGATGTTCGCCAGCACGCGGCGAAGCATCTCAGCCAAGAGTAAAACCAGTTCCTCCTCCTTTCCCGAGAGCTCGGCAGAACCCCATGTCTGCCGGGCTCTTTGGATTTCCAGCCCGCCACTCTCAGCCTTCTGAGCCTTCGGCGCTCGCCGAAATTGCTACGCTCTGAACCCAATCCGTGCACTTCAAGCCGACAAATTCAGGAATCCCACATCCTGAATCCTGAGTATGAGGAAGATAGGGCCAGAGACAGGGTGATCGAGCCTCCTGCGGCAAGGCGATCGGGTCACTTCTTGACAAGTCCAGGTCGATCTGTCGTAATCGGTGCTCACGGTTACTTGTGCCGGACCTGTTGGCTGGCACTCTCACCTCCAAATCCCGCCGATGATTATGACTCGACAGTACCTCATCCTGCCGCTTGCGCTGCTCTTTGTTTTCGCTGGAACGCTGCATGCCAGCGATCGAAAGATCGACTTCAATCGTGAGATTCGACCGATCCTCTCGGACCTGTGCTTCAAATGCCACGGCCCGGACACGGCAGAGCGGAAGGCCGGATTGAGACTTGATACGGCCGAAGGCGCTCGCGCGGCTTTGGAATCCGGTCATGCCGCAATCGTCGATGGCGACCCGGCTCGCAGCACGCTGATTGAACGAGTCACGACGACCGACGCTGATCTTGTGATGCCGCCACCAGCGACGGGAAAGTCAGTCACTCCGGCTCAGGTGGACCTTCTGAAAGCCTGGATCCAGCAGGGTGCGGAATACCGCGGGCACTGGTCATTCATTCGCCCGGCGCGTTCCGCGTTGCCCGAAGTGTCCCAGCCGGATCGATGTTTGAATCCGATTGATCGCTTTGTGATGGCTCGCCTTGATCAGGCAAATCTGAAGTTGTCGCCGGAAGCGGATCGAGTCACTCTGATTCGCCGAGCGACGCTGGATCTTCGAGGCCTGCCGCCGACGCCGGCAGAAATCGACGCGTTCGTGAATGACGCCAGCCCTAACGCTTATGAGGCTATGATCGATCGCCTGCTGAATGACCGCCATTACGGCGAGCATATGGCTCGGTACTGGCTGGATCTGGTGCGTTACGGCGACACTCACGGACTACATCTGGACAATGAACGGTCGCTCTGGAAGTACCGCGAATGGGTCATCAATGCGTTCAATGACAACAAGCGGTTTGACACGTTTACCGTTGAGCAGCTTGCGGGGGACCTGCTTCCCGATGCCACTCTTGAGCAGAAAATCGCAACGGGATTCAATCGCTGCAACGTAACGACCAGCGAAGGCGGTTCGATCGATGAGGAAGTGCTTGTTCGCTATGCGGTGGACCGTACCGAAACCATGTCGACGATCTTCATGGGAATGACGCTGGGTTGTGCGGTCTGTCATGACCACAAGTTCGACCCTGTGTCTCAGAAGGAGTTCTATCAGCTGTATGCGTTCTACAATGCATCGGCGGATGCGGCGATGGACGGCAATGCTCTGGCGCCACCGCCGATCATCAAGGTCCCTTCCAAAGAACAAACATCAACACTGGCCGACATGGATCAGCGTCTGGCGAAGCTGCGGGAAGAGATTGCAACAGCTCTGACCAAAGTGGAATACACCGATCCAGGTGCCGGCAAGCCAGTGACGGCTCCGGAGCCAATGGAATTCATCTGGATCGAAGATGAAGCACCGGCAGGCGCCAATCTTCAGGGAGACACTCCCTGGGAATTTGTCTCGGCACCGGAGCATCAGGTCCACAGCGGAACGAAGTCAACGCGACGAAAAGCGGATGCTCTCAGCCAGCATTTCTTCACAGAGGCAAAAGACCGACTGAAGATTGGCGAAGGCGACAAGCTGTTTGCCTACTGCTGGATTGACCCGGCAAATCCACCTCAAACTGTCATGCTGCAGTTCAATGATGGTGCCTGGGAACATCGTGCCTTCTGGGGCGAAGACAAGATTCCTTTTGGTGCAGGCGACGGCGTCAATCATCGACGCATGGGTGATCTTCCGGCTGCCGGCCAGTGGGTCCGCCTCGAAGTCGACGCAGCGCATGTGGGTCTGAAGCCTGGCAGCGAACTGAATGGCTGGGCGTTCACTCAGTTTGGCGGAACCTGTTACTGGGACCACGCCGGCAGTGTGACGAAAACGCCACAGGGATCTCGTTCATTTGAATCACTGGCCGAATGGGAAGCCTACGACAAATCATTGAGCGCTTCTTCCGTACCGCAGCCTGTTCGTGACGCCATCAAGGTCGAAACGGACAAACGCACTCCGGAACAGACGAAACAGATTCGAGACTACTTCTTCCAGAACGTCTACGCCGCGACGAAAGCGACACTCGAACCACTTCAGAAGCAGATTGACGATCTCCAGAAGCAGCGTAATGACCTGGAAGGTTCCATCCCGGTCACGATGATCATGCAGGATCTGCCAACGCCTCGTGACACTTTTGTTCTTCGACGAGGTGAATACACGCTGAAGGGCGAGAAGGTAGAAGCGGGCGTTCCAGCCGTCTTCCCACCGCTTCCTTCCGATGCACCAAAGAACCGCCTTGGACTGGCTCGATGGCTGACCGCCCCGGATCATCCTCTGACGGCGCGAGTGACAGTCAATCGATTCTGGCAGCAGCTGTTTGGCAGCGGCATCGTCAAAACGGCCGAGGACTTTGGGTCACAGGGACAGTGGCCGACTCATCCGGAGCTTCTGGACTGGCTGGCGGTTGAGTTCCAGGAGACTGGCTGGGATGTGAAGAAGCTGCAGAAGCTGATCATGATGTCTGCAACCTATCGTCAGTCTTCGCACGTCACACCGGAGGTCCTTCAGGCAGATCCGAACAACGAACTGCTGGCACGAGGTCCTCGTTTCCGTCTTGATGCAGAAGTCGTGCGCGACAGTGCACTGGCGGTGAGCGGTCTGCTGCGAGATCAGTTTGGCGGCAAGAGCGTAAAGCCGTATCAGCCGGATGGAATCTGGGAAGCGGTCGCCTTCGTCGGCAGCACCACACAGTACTACAAGCGTGACGAAGGTGATGCGCTGTACCGACGAAGCCTGTACACGTTCTGGAAGCGAACGGCTCCTCCTCCGTCGCTGATGGCCTTCGATGCACCATCGCGGGAAACCTGCGTCGCGCGGCGAGCTCGCACGAATACGCCGCTGCAGGCTCTGGTGCTGATGAATGATGAACAGTACGTGGAAGCCAGCAGGAGCCTCGCGGCACGGATGGTGCGGGAAGGTGGGGCGTTCCCGCAGGAGCAGCTGGCCTTTGGGTTCCGGCTGTGTACGGGGCGAGTTCCGACTCAGCACGAACTCACCGTCCTGGACCGCGTCCTTGGTCAACACCGAGAGCACTACGCGGCTCACAAGGATGACGCCGGCAAGCTGCTGGGCATTGGTGCATCGAAGCCGCCTGAAGGCGTTGACACCGTGGAGCTTGCGTCGATGACCATGATGGCAAATCTGCTGCTGAATCTCGACGAAACCATCACCAAGGAGTGATGCAGGGGGGACAATTTTGCCCCGAAGCCCCCGTTTTTTTGTCACGGGTTTCCAAATTCTGAAGATTTTCTGACATGAATTTTCGGAGAACGCTGACGCACGGCAACTTTATTGGTGTAAACGGTTTGCATGCCAGACTGAGATCATCCAAAACCGTGATGGGATACAGGACTGGCGGGTCAGGGGCACTAGCCTCTGAAGGAAGACACTGTGAGCACAATGAGTCCTCAGGCAATCTTTCTGGAGCATGAAGGCTGGCTGCGCACCGTCGTGCGCAGTCGTCTGAATGAACCGGATGCCGTTGAGGACGTGATGCAGAACATTGCACTGGCGATCGTTCGGCACCGCAATGTGCTTCACGAGGTCAATCGAATCGGTGCGTGGTTGTATCAGGTGGCAGTCCGGCAGGTGCTGATGTATCGGCGTGCTTCCGGGCGACGGCGTCGCATGCAGGAGCGGCTGGTCACGGCAGTTCCTGTCTCGCAGGAAACCACGGGGCCGCTCGATGTGCTGCTGGATGCGGAGGCTCAGCAGTCCGTTCACCAGGCTCTTGGCGAACTCAACGAGATTGATCGTCAGATACTGATGTTGAAATATTCGGAAGGATGGAGCTACCGGGAAATCGCAAGTCACCTGGGAGTTCAGGAAGACACAATTGAGTATCGGCTCCTGAGAGCAAGGAAGAACCTGCGGCGACATCTGCGGCAGTTTTCGGAAGAGGGTAAGACGCAATGCTGATCAGCGAACGAGACGAACTCTTGATCCAGCGCTGTGTGGATGATGAACTTTCATCGTCGGAGACTCAGGCTCTTCTGAAGCGTCTGGATCAGCTGGATGAAGGCTGGAAGACTCTGGCCTGTGGTCTGCTGGAAGATCGCGGCCTGCGAAAGATGCTGAACCCTGCGAATGGTTCGGCAAACGGGGCACCGAGCTCCATGTCAGCGCGTTCCTCCGGATTGCAGACGGTTCAAACTCCTGTACCAGGGCCTTCGGCAGCTCCGCTTCCCAGAGTTTCGGGCGAACGGGCTCGCGAGGTTGTACGTCACTGGTGGTCGCATCCGGTCACCTCGCTGACGTTGTGTGCAGCGATTGCGTTTGTTGGTGGAATGTTGATTCCCGATTTCACTCCGGATCAGCGACCAACGGCCAGCAATCAATCGGCGTCTGGATCGTTCGGCCCCGGATTTGCGCGGGCTCAAACGGCCTCCAACGGACCTCAGTCCTATCAGTTTCAAATGCCCGGAGCGAATCCGGTCGAGATCCCTGTTTACAGTGGTTTGAACGATCTGCTGGAATCCGATCGTCGTCACCCGCTGTTCTCCCAGCCAGAGGATTCACCGGAACCAATCCGGTGGATTGTTGTTCCGGCAGGGGAAAACAAGTCAATGCTTGTCCCGGTCTCTGAAGACCCCGACATGGTCATTCAGTAGCCAATTGATTGTGGATGTCGTTCTGCCCGGAACGCACTTCCACGTCGTTCCCGACGGCAGCGGAACGCCACTCCGCATGGCCCAGGCGTTTTGCCCAAGTTCACCAGCGGTGTCTGTAGGCCGCTGCGCAAATAGAAATACGACTTTCCGTCAGTTTGAGAATTGATCACACTTCTACGGGGCGTGCAAGCCCCATTTTCACAGGAGAACGAAATGAAACGATGGACGATTGCATTGTCGGCAGGCCTTGTTGCCGCGTCAGTTCAGGCCTCAGCAGGTGCTCAGGAGAGCCAGTCAATTCAGGTTGTGACACCGGACGGGGCTGAAAACGTCATCCGAGTTGAAGGATCAAAGCTCCTGTTCATCAAGGGTGATGAGGCAAAGGTCGTTGAGGGCAAGCCTATCACCATTGAAGACGGCACGGATAAGCCACACGGCAAGAAACGTGTCGAACTCAAGCTCGAAACATCATCAACCTCGACCGAAGATGGTGATCCGCCAAAGGTCGTGACCAAAGGCAAGATCGTCGTCGTTGGGCCTGATGGCAAGAAGAAAGAGTACGACGTCAATGACAAGGAGGGCCAGGCCATCCTGATGGAGTTGCACGAGGCTGATGCGGCTGAAGGCACGGAAGACCATGACGTCATTGTCAAGAGTGTCATCACCGGCAGTGACACAGAAGTGAATGTCGCCGAGGAAGAGCGCCTCGTGATTGGTGTGCAGTGCGAAGAAGCGTCAGATCTGCTGCGCGGCCACTTGAAACTCGGCGTGGCGGGTGTGGTCGTTCTTGACGTCCGTGAAGAAACGCCAGCCGCCGAGGCAGGCCTTCAGAAGAACGACATCGTTATCAGTATCGACGAGAAACCTGTCGGAACCAAAGAAGAGCTGATTGACGCGGTAACCGCATCTGAAGGCAAAGAACTTCATCTGGAGATTTTGCGTGCCGGCGACAGGCAGAAGATCGCCGTGACTCCAAAGAAGATGAAGGTACCGGTGGTCTTCGCGACTGTAACGGACGAGGACACGGAAGGCATTCAGGACATCGAAGGGATGGAAAAGCTGCCTGAACACATCCGAAAGATGATCAAGGAACGGGCTCCGGGCGTCCGAATCCAGAGGATTCACCCGGGAGTCATCATCGATGGGAAGGCTCCCACGGAGCCCGCTGAAATGCACAAGATGATCGAGAACCTTCGCAAGGCGGCCGAAGCAAAGGCGAGGGATGCGCATGCGGCGGCTGTAGACGCACAGAAAGCTCACGCAAAGTTCAGCGAGGAGCGAGAGGTGCATGAATCGATGAAGCAGCTTCACGAAGAAATGAAAGCCATGCAGGAAGAACTGCAGGCACTGCGTAAACAGCTGAAGGAAACCGAAAAGGAATAGGTTCCCAGGAGTTAAGACTGATCACCGAAAGGCCCGACGGCAGCGTCGGGCCTTTTTTGTTTTCAGGAGCGGGCTGCTCCGCCGGTGGACAGGCACCGAACACCGTGACACACATGCCCTGAATCATTACGATCCCACTCTGGTTGTTCTTTCGGGTCAAAGGGCATTGTCCCTGTTGAGGAGCTGGACATTGAAGGCGATGTTGTTGTCGGAGTACAAGAGACTCCAGGTGGTGGATTTCGACAAACCGACGATTGGTCCCAACGACCTGCTCGTCCAGGTTCGTGCCTGCGGAATCTGTGGCAGTGACATTCACGGTTATGATGGCAGCACAGGGCGTCGTATTCCGCCTTTGGTCATGGGACACGAGGCCGCTGGCGTGGTGTCCGAGGTTGGAAGCAACGTGAAGGGCTTTGCAGTCGGCGATCACGTGACGTTCGACTCGACCGTGTCCTGTGGGCACTGCTACTTCTGTCGACGCGGCTCCATTAACCTTTGCGACAACCGAATGGTCCTGGGCGTGTCGTGCGGTGAATATCGCCGACACGGTGCGTTTGCCGAATACATCTCAGTGCCGCAGAACATCTGCTACCAGATCTCAAAGTCGCTGCCATTCGAACATGCGGCCATGATTGAGGCCGTATCAGTCGCGGTGCATGCTGCCAATCGCACTCCTGTGACTCTTGGTGATTCTGCCGTAGTCGTCGGAAGCGGCATGATCGGCCTTCTGACCATTCAGGCCATTCGCCTTGCTGGTTGCTCAACAGTCATCGCAGTGGATATCGACAACGGTCGCCTGGAAAAGGCGAAGCAGCTTGGTGCCGATGTCGGACTCAATGCCAAAGAAGTCGATGTTCCCGCCGAAGTTCGGAAGCTGACGTCTGGCCGTGGGGCTGACTGTGCTCTGGAAGTGGTCGGGGCAACGGAAACGATCAAGACGGCGATTGATTCGGTTCGCAAGGGCGGCTCCGTCACTCTGGTTGGTAACCTGTCTCCGAACGTGCAGATGCCGCTGCAGGCGATTGTCACTCGTGAGCTGAATATCCTGGGAACCTGTGCTTCGAACGGCGAGTATCCGCAGTGCATTGAACTCCTGGAAAAGGGAGCGATCAAGGTTCAGCCACTGATCACAGCCAAAGCTTCGCTCGACGAAGGCCCGGACTGGTTCAAGCGGCTGTATGCGGGTGAACCCGGTGCGATGAAGGTGATTCTCGATCCAACTATTTGATCGCTCAAACGATCTGTTGGTATCGGCAGAGAACGATTGACTTGGATGCCGACAGGCGGCGTGCCTGTCGGCATTTTGTAATGACATAGAAACGGTGAAGACATGAACTCCAGTCGACGATCAGCGCTCCAGGCAATCGGAGCCGGTGCATTGGTGCTAGCAGGCCACACAACCAGCGCTGCGGCCACAGTGGCCACAGTTCCGGCAGCGACGAGGCGCGACAGTTCGCCGTTTCGCTACTGCCTGAACATGAGCACGATTCGGGGCCAGAAGCCGACGGTGGATCAGGAAGTGGAGATTGCCGCAAAGGCCGGCTTCAATGGCATCGAGCCATGGATTCCCAACTTGCGAAAGTTCGTGGAAGACGGCGGCAAGCTGGCAGACCTCGGCAAGAAGATCTCCGACCTGGGACTGACAGTCGACAGTGCCATCGGGTTTGCTCAGTGGATCGTCGACGACGAAAAGGCACGAGCGAATGGTCTGGAGGAGGCAAAGCGGGACATGGACATGCTTCGCCAGATCGGCGGAACGCGCATCGCCGCACCACCGGTCGGAGCCCATGGCGGTGATGCACCAAAGATTGACCTCGACGCCGCCGCGGAACGGTATGCAGCGCTGCAGAAAGTTGGCGATGATTGTGGTGTCGTTCCTCAGCTTGAGGTCTGGGGCTTCTCAAAGAACCTGTCGCGGCTGGGCGAAGTGGCCTACGTGGCCGCCAGCACCGGACATCCTCAAACGCTGCTGCTGCTCGACGCCTACCATCTGTACAAAGGCGGATCGGACTTTGCAGGACTTGATCTCTTCAGTGACGAATCACTTCAGGTCTTCCACATTAATGACTATCCGGCGGCACCAGCTCGCGAACAGATGAACGACTCACATCGCGTGTATCCCGGCGACGGGATTGCCCCGATGACTCAAATTCTGAAATCACTCGGTGGCCGCGGTCGCTCCATCACGCTGTCGCTGGAGCTGTTTAATCCGGAATACTGGAAGCTGGATGCTCTGGAAGTGGCAAAGACAGGCCTCGCGAAAATGAAGGCTGTCGTTGCCGCGGCAGAAAAGGCATAATTGAGCGAGCGTTTCCCCGCCAACGCCAAACGAAATCGAGCCCCGCCCATGCCCGCCTCATCTCGCCCGCGTCGAAACTTTCTTACCAGCACTGCGATGGGATTCTCCAGCCTTGCTGCTGCAGCGATGCTGGCTCAGGACGGTGTCCTGCGAGCCGATCAGCCTCGGAGCTGGGAACCGCCCAACGGCACTCCGCACTTCACACCGAAAGCGAAGAGCGTTGTGTGGCTGTTCATGAATGGCGGCGTTTCGCAGGCCGAATCATTCGACCCAAAGCCGATGCTGACAAAGTATGCCGGCAAGACGATCGCGGAAACTCCGTTCTCGGAAGTGCAGAATCCGGAGAAGCTGAAGCTGGCTCGAGTCACCGTGATCAACGACGCGAACGGCCAGCAGCGCAATCGACTTTATCCACTTCAGGTTGGCTTCCGTCGATACGGCCAGTCAGGCATTGAACTGAGCGACTGGGTTCCTCACGTTGGCGGCTGCATCGATGACATCGCGGTCATTCGATCCATGTGGACCACGGATGACAACCACGGTGCGCAGACGCAGTTCCATTCCGGCCGTCATATGCTGGACGGTGAGTTTCCGACTCTGGGAGCCTGGGTGCATTACGGACTCGGGTCACTCAACGACAACCTGCCTCAGTTTATCTCGATGGGGAATCGAGAATACTGGAACGCGAAAGATGGCCACTACCTTGGGCCAGAGCATGATGCCGTTCCGATTCGAGTCGACCCCGCGAATCCTCTCGATTATGGCGTTCGGCCAGCCGGAGTTTCCGAAGCCGAACAGCAAATTGGCTTCAATCTCGTCGGGCGACTCAACCGTCTCCGTTCGCAGCAATATCCGAACGACCCGGCACTCGCAGCGCGACTGAAGGCGTACGAGCTGGCGTTTCGGATGCAGATGTCGGTGCCGGACGCTCTGAAGTTCGATCAGGAGACTGAGTCGATTCATCAGATGTACGGCATCGATCAGCCGGAGACTCGTGACTTTGGAATGCAGATGCTGGCCGTGCGGCGCTTTATCGAACGCGGCGTCCGCTTCATTCAGGTTCAGCACGGAGCTGGCGGAGCGGGAGCCTGGGATGCTCACGGTGGTCTGAAGGCGAACCACGAAAAGAACTTTCGATCCGTCGACAAGCCCATTGCCGGGCTGTTGAAGGACTTGAAGCAGCGAGGACTTCTGGATTCCACGATTGTGCTGTTCGCCAGTGAGTTTGGGCGCACGCCAGGTTCACAGGGCTCTGATGGCCGCGATCATCACATCTATGGGTTTTCGGTATGGATGGCCGGCGGAGGAATTCGAGGCGGTCAGGTCCACGGAGCCACTGACGAGATCGGTTTCCATGCCATTGAGAACCGGCATTACGTGACCGACATTCACGCAACGATCCTGCATCAGCTGGGACTGGACTCCCGACGTCTCGAAATCCCGGACCGTAAACGACTCGACATCGACCACGGAGCTCCGATCACGGAGATTCTGTGATTCCGAACCTGGGCGAGGTCAACTGCGAACCAGGACTGAAGAGAATCTCAACACGGTAGGGTCCAGTGTCAGTTGTATCGATTATGACAATTGAGCCGACTGAGACATTTCGTTGTCACGACGCAACGTCGATGAGTGCAGGCAGCACAGTCCAGATCGATGGTTTGTGAGCTAGCGTTCCCCTGGAACCTACGCTGGAAACACTATCTTCATCGGTCCGGACAGTTCACGTGACAAACGTCGCCGACAATCAGACTCCTCCCTGGCTGCACTTTGGGATCCTGACACTGCTTGGCCTGGTGGCAGCAAATCTGCTGGCCTGGCGCACGATTGAGCCGGATCTCTGGGGCCATATTCAGTACGGCGAAGACTGGCTGTATTACGGTTCCATGCCTCGAACGGCCACACATACGTATTCGACGCCCGATTACCCGTGGATCAACCACGAGAACATTTTCGAGCTGGCCGTGGCGCTGGGTCAGCGGTGGATTGGCGGTACGGGTTTGATGATCTTCAAGTGTGTCTCCGGCCTGTGGCTGCTTGCACTCATGATCCGCCACGCAAGACGCCGCGATGTTCCGCTGATGGGCGCTGTTGCGGCGATGGTTCCGGTATCAGCGGGTCTTGCTGAATTCTGGCTCATGCGGCCTCAGCTCTTCAGCTTCCTGTGTTTCGGACTGCTGATGCTGATTTTCGAATCCGCATTTCAGAAATGGAATGTACCGACCACAGCCGCCGGAAAGCCGCGCGGTCGAATTCTAATCCTCACTGTTCCACTGATGATCTTCTGGACAAATTCGCACGGCGGATTCCTGGCCGGACTGTGTGTCATTCTGGCTCTGCTTGGGCTGCGAGGAATCGAAGCGGTCTGGCACCATCGTCGCGCGGCCACCGGCACCGTCATACTGTTTGCCATCATCGGTGCTGCGAGCATCGCTGCTGTCTTTGCGAATCCTTATGGCTGGGAACTGCCCTGGTGGATGCTGGTATCGCTCAGCCAGCCTCGGCCGGAAGTTTCCGAATGGGCAAACGTCCTGGATGGCGGAGTCACCGCGTTCCCGTTCATTGCTCTGTCTGCACTGACGATCCTCTCCATCGTGCTGACAAAGAAGCGTCGCGACTGGGTTGAGCTGACGGTGCTGTTCCTGATCGCCGTTCAGACACTGGGGCACGTTCGCCACCTTGCCTTCTTCTCGCTCGCGTTTGGATTCTGGATGCCGGAACATCTGATGTCACTCTGGCATCGCCTGGTCGACTGGCGACCTACACTCGGACAAAACGAACCGCTCTCAGCAAAAGCAGAACGGTGGATCGGGCTTGAGTTGATTGCCGTCGCAGCGGCCCTTGGCGGATTGCTCGGCTACAACCTCTGGAATTTTGGCGTTGACCGAACCAAGTATCCGGTTGATGCGGTTGAGTTCATGGCTCGCGAGAACATCCAGGGGCGCGCTGTCGTGACATTTGACTGGGCTCAATATGCGCTCGCCGCTTTGCATCCGGGAACCACTGTGGGATTCGACGGTCGATATGACACCTGCTACCCGCAGGTTGTCGTCGACATGAACTTCGACCTGCTGTTCGGAAAAGACATGAGTCGCCGACACCGCGGCAAAGACTCCGGGCCGGTCGATTCCGATCGCGTCCTCGAGTTCGGCAATCCGAATCTGGTTCTTCTGGATCGCACAGTCGATCAGCCAGCGATCGAGCACATGGCAACTCGAACCGACTGGACACTGCTCTATCAGGACGCCTTGTCCGCGTTGTATGGACGCCGTTCGGAATTCGATGATCCGAGCAGTCCGACGTACTTTCCACCAACGCGTCGAAGCATCACTGAGCATGCTCCGGAAGGCATCGCCGTGTGGCCCGGCTTCCCTGGCCGAACCGGCCGCAACGCATTTTCGCCCGCCGTTGCAGAAGAGATCGATCGACAGTTCAAGGCCGCCAATGCGCCTCGTGTCTCCGACGCAGCCTCCAACCCACTCCAGTAGCGGAACTCGCCAGAGTTCCATTGAACACCCACCGCACTGTAGTGGAACTCGCCAGAGTTCCTTTGAACACCCACCGCACCGTAGTGGAACTCGCCAGAGTTCCTTTGAACACCCACCGCACCGTAGTGGAACTCGCCAGAGTTCCTTTCAAACACCCAACGCACCGTGTTGAACAGGAACTCTGGCGAGTTCCACTACGCCGTCCAACTTCAAAACTCCTACGGCCAGCTCACGCCGCAGTCTCGACACCCTTTGACTGCCCGGAGCCAAAACCATGCATGGGTCGTTGTCTGGTCAAATGGCGGCAAGAGCTGAATCTGCCGCCGCGCGTAATAGCCTTCGGAAACACCTTCGGCCGCATCCAGTCGCTCCAGCGCCTCCGCTGAGACTTCATAGACTTCCCCATGGATTTCCAAGCCATCAGGAACGTCGATCAGTCCGGGGTAGTCGCCAAGATCATAGATGCGATACAAGGGCAGTGTCCGAGCCAGGCCGAGGAACTGCTGATCTGCAAGCAAATGATGAAGAGCATATCCCTTCTTGAGCGACCCGTAGACAAAAACCTGCACCGTCAGGTCCTCGGCAATGGTTATGACTTTCGACAGTTTGCCGCGCGTCGCAGAAACTTGAGCGTTGTCCAGAGAATGATTCTTTCCCCGAGACGCGGAAAGATATCTCGGAACAGAAAGACCGGACGCAGTGCCGGGAAATTCAGAATCATTTCGGGTGGAGCAGTCCTGATGGCTTTCTCCACCGCAGCTGCTACCCGTTCGGCTGTTGTTCCGCCAAGAAGTATGGATGCTTTCTTGCCGGTTGCTTTGACCAGGTCATCATAGATGCCGCCGTTTGTCGCAAAGCCTGGACAAATGGCGGTCGAATAGATCCCCTGCGGAATCAGTTCGCCTCGCAGTGATTGAGTCAGTGCGATAAGTCCCGCTTTGGATGCACCGTAAACGGCCCCATACGCAGGCCCATGTTTCCCGGCAATTGACGCCATGTTGATGATTCGCCCGAATCCGTGCTCCTGCATGTGGGGTACAACATTCCGAGTCAGCAGGATCGCCGAAGTGAGGTTGGTGGCAATCGTCTGCTGAACCATCTCGTCCGTGAGTTCTGTGAATGGCGCAAAGCACTCGATGCCGGCGTTATTGATCAGCACATCGATGCGTCCAAACTTTTCGATGGCCGCATCGACCAGTCGCTTCAGTGCCTCGGGGGAAGTCACATCCGTCGGGACAACAAGCGTCTCACATCCGGCCGCCTTCAATTCAGCCGCCACTGCCTGCAGTTTGTCTTCTGAGCGCGCGGCCAGAACAAAGCGATGTCGGCCCGAAGCCAGCCTCTGGCAGGTGATTTTGCCGATCCCAGCGGAAGCTCCGGTGACAAGGATCGTCAGCGGATTCGGAGCGGCACCCGTCATTTGAAAGTAGCTCCCTGGATTCTGTGGCCTGAGTCTGGAAAAAGAGTTCTCTGGTACAGCGAGCTGGCTCCGGAAAAATCGGTCACCCTGAAGCTCTGCAAAAATCAGAATTTTGGGCAGCTTTGCAGATTCGCAACTCGGAGTCGATGTCAGAATACACCTGTCCCGGTTCCACGAACTGTTTTCACAAACTGGCACGGCATTCGACATCGAATTTTGCCATTCGCCATGCGTGATGGCTTTCGCGGGACCGTTTCACCAACGGACTCAGCCGCATGGCCGGCAGGAATGGACTTCATGGCAAACCGCGACTTGAACCTCATCGTCCTGACAGGAAGCGACCGTCCGGACATTCAGATGGTCTGGCAGGAACTCCGTCAATACCTGAGCAGCCTTTCAGGGGTCCGGATCGCCGGCGTATTCTCCGCAAGTGACTGTCTCCCGGAAGGTCTGGACGCTGACATGGTTGTCGTCCTCGGAGGAGACGGGAGCATCCTGCGAGGCTGCCGTCAGCTCGGTCAGCGCCAACTCCCGATCCTCGGCGTCAACATGGGGCGACTCGGCTTTCTGACAGACCTCAGTCCTTCCGAATTTCGAGCTGGTTTGCCGCTTCTGCAGTCAGGGCAGTTTTCGATCGTTGAGCATCTGATGTTTGAGTGTTCGCATCATCGCGAGGATGGGAGCGTCATTCGAGATCTGGGCCTCAATGAAGTGACAATCAATTCGGCCGGCTCGCTGAAGATGCTGGACATCAGTCTTCGAATCGATGAAGAGTTTGTCACGACGTTCAGCTGCGATGGGCTGATTGTCAGCACGCCGGTTGGCTCAACTGCTCACAACCTTTCGGCTGGCGGTCCGATTCTCAGGCAGGATCTGCGAGCATTCGTCATTACTCCGATTTGCCCCCACACACTGACCGTGCGTCCGATTGTGGATTCCGCAGATCGATCGTTTCGTCTGTCTGTGAAAGATGCCCCGGCAGGAGTTCGCATCGTCATCGACGGACAAATCAGCCGCCCGGTGGAATCACGCGACTTCATCGTCGTGCGAAAAGCACCCCAGACTCTGAAGCTGGTGCGATTGCCCGGGCATAGCTACTACGGGACTCTGCATCGCAAGCTTGGCTGGCAGGGACAGCTGGAATACCGCGAACGCAAGGGACTGTGAGTTCAGACCTGAGTCACCGCTGCGACTGGGTGTGGCTCGGCAGGAGCGGCGCCTTCCCTGGATGCTCACCTGCTACGGTGATGATTCACTGACCAGGGTTGCACGCTTGATATAGTCGAGCCGCGGAAATTCACGCTTCAGGTATTCGTTTCCAGTTTCCTTGATCAGCTGCTGGTTGGGCTGTTCGGCGTACTCGGCGTTGATGTTGTCGATCACGTGCAGACCTTCAATCACTTTGCCGATCGGCGCGAAACCCATGCCGTCCAGATTCGGATTCGCATTCAGGTTGATGAACAGCTGAGTCGTTCGGGAATCCGGGCCGGATGTTGCAAATGTGACATAGCCACGTCGGTTGGTTTGAGCGACAGGGTCATCAAGAATCGTTCTGTCCCATCGGCTGTTGATCTTGGGATCACCGTTCATTCCAAACTGCACCACAAATCCCGAAACGACTCGGAAAAACCGACAGTCGTTATAGAAGCCGGAATCGACCAGTTCCTTAAAACGATACGCTCCGCGAGGCGCCCACGCTCGGTCGATCTCAACAACGAAATCCCCCGCCGTGGTTTCGAATTTCACGGTGTACTTGCCTTCCTTTGGAATGTCGTCCAGTCCGTCCGGAGAGGGCAAATTCGGATCCGGCTTGTCCAGCGTCGCAAACTTTTCCTGCGCCGGCTGTTCCAGAGATTTCGCCAACTCCTCCACCGAATCCAAACCTCGAGGAACTCCCGGTGTCGGTTCATCGTCAGCGCAACCGCCAAATACCAGAAGGGCAGACAGGCAGAACAAAGATCGGAGCACAACTTTTGGGGACATGGGAGACGGTCTGGATGGAGAAATGGCCGTGAAAGAATCCGAGCAACGCAGATCGCACTTTTACTACGCGACAGGATTCGTTTTCAAGAGCGCGCAGCGAGACAATTCCTGGGAGTTTTGCAGAATTTGACGGCAGACAGTGCGAACTGTCACGACAAGTGAACCGGTCCCGTGTGAATGATCCCGATTCCAGGCGAATTGAAGCATTTTTGAGTCGGCCAGGTCAGTGATTCACCCGCCGTTCCGTATCATTCCGACGCGGTGAGCACCTGGTGGAATCGCTGGACAATTTCTGCTGAACGATGGCCCATGAAGAACCATATTGCCTTCTTCCGACAATTTCGCTCGCGTTTTGAAACGACGGGCGCCGTGGCTCCCAGCAGCCGGTTCCTCGCAAAGTCGATGACCAGCTACCTTCGAGACAGAAAGACGGAACAGCCTGTGCGAGTCCTGGAGATCGGCCCCGGCACAGGCCCCGTCACAGAGAGCATTGTGCATCTGCTTCGGCCCGGCGATGTCTTCGACCTGGTCGAACTGAATGAGGAGTTTGTCCGAATCCTGAGGGAACGATTCTCGACAGAGTCTGCATGGAAGGCAGTCGCTGACCAGTCGACGATCCATCAAATGCCGATCCAGGATTACCAGCCGTCAGCTCCGTACGACTTTGTCATTTCCGGACTTCCACTGAACAATTTCCCGGCTGACCTGGTGCGAGTGATCTGCGACGCGTACTTCCGACTTCTGAAACCAGGCGGCGTACTCAGCTACTTCGAATACATGTACGTCCGCCCGGTCCGCAAGAAGGTGACTCGTGGTGCCGACCGAGACCGCATCGTGCAGATTGATGATATTCTGAGCGAACATTGTCGACGCTGTCGCATTCGCCGTGACAACGTATGGCTGAACATTCCACCGGCCTGGGTGCAACACCTGCAAAAGCCAAACTGACCGCTGCATCTTCGTCACCGCCACAAGTGAAACAGCGACCACACCCAGGAGTGTTATGTCTCATCTTGCTCATTGATTCTATGAATGAAATCGTTGCTTCAAGTCAACGCCGTGGATACAAGCCTGTTCAGGAGTGCTCAAATGTTGCTTACTGGAATACTCTACCTGAACAGAGTCATCTATGGCTTTTCAGCTTCTGAAGTACACCGTCGTTTATCTTCTGTTAGTGGTCTCCTCCTGCGGTGCAAATGCTGCCATCATCGTTGATTACAACATCGATGCTCTCAGCGGGTCTCCAACGTCTGTCGGGGCGGCATCTTCCACGACCGGCGTGACCCCAATTTCCCTGTCGGTGGGACTTGGGCTGGATCCGATTTCCATTTCCGGTTCACCCTCGTATTTCGGTGCCAATGGCTGGGATTCAACCGACCCTGATGACTACTTCGAGTTTGGTTTCACCGTTCAGTCTGGTTATGTGGCCACATTGACTCAGGTATCACTCAGCATCATGACACGCCCGACTGGTCCGCAGGAAATCGGTTTGTACCTGCTGACGGGCACATCCGGCACACCGGTTCAGCTCAGTTCCATCATCCTTGCCCAAGACACGATTACGCCATGGACCACATCGGTTTCCATCGCGGGTCTCACTTCATCGGCTCGACTCCGTTTGATTGAGATCGGAAACAAGTCAGCAGAGAATCCGCTCATGCCTACAGGTAGTGGCTCTCTACGGCTTTTCAACACCTCGGGCACGAACATTCAAGTGCTTGGAAACGTCACGCTTGCCACAGTACCGGAACCCAGCCACGGACTCTTTTTGATGGCTGGTCTATTCGCCTGGCTGCGACGGCGTAAAAGCAAGATCGCCGGTGACGCCAGCCAGCAGCAGTAGCCAGTCTATTGCGCTGGGACGACAGCAGGCACAGTCGTTTCCGATTCTTCCGGCGGCGACGGGGAGGTTCGTTGAATTGGAAACGGAGGCAGTTCCTGAGAATTCACGCCAGGGATCAACCCATCGCGTGCTCGGGGCAAACTTCCGAGGCCAGGAAGAAACAAGGCAGCGTCCAGTTCAAAAACTGCGGGCGTTACGTCAGGCAGACTCAGGCTGCTCCCATCGGTCCAGTCTGCATATCGCCACGCCGACTCCGGAAGCAGCTCTGCATTCGTGTCTTCACTGTCACCACGGTTCTGCCAAAGCTGCTTCCATTGGCTGAAGTCGATGCGACGTGTTGAGTCGTCGAGGGCAAAGGATTCAATCTGCCAGAAGACCGTGTAATTCTGGTAGAGGTTCGTGAATCCGTTCCAGGTCACGAGCTCCTCAATATCCTCGAGGAAAGAACTGCCGTTGCTCTGCAGCAGATGTCGACCGGGCTTAGTGGCCGCGAAGACGGAAGCTTCACTGCGAATGGACAAACGCGGCAGGAGTCGCTGCACCAGGCTGGACTGTCGCCCGTCATTGTCCCTCATCGCAATCGCGGCTTCACCGTGCAGGCAGGTAACATGATCGAGGTAAAGTTCCAGCGATCCGCGGGAAGGCTGCATCGAAGCATCGCCGCGAAGATCCAGCAGTCGCCCGGTTACGGCGAGTCCGCAGTTTGTCAGGCGAATGCGACCTCGAGGCTGACAGGCCACACGAAAGGCGTCGGATTCGCTGCGACAAATAACCCGAGTGAGCGAAATTTCCACCTCGGATCCGGGGCCGTCCGCCGGGGTTGCCGCTTCATCCGTCAGTTCGAAGAGCACGACCGGCTGATCATCCGGATTGCGGCACTCCAGCGAAACGTTCTCCAGCTGAATTCGATTCGCCCCGGCACAATGAAACAGACTCCAGCGATCGGCATTCAGGTCTTCTTGCACGATCATTCGAAGGTCAATATCTCGAATGCTCAGTGAGGCCTGATTTCGAAGCCCGAACATCTGACCGGGAGCCACGCTGCCTTCTGAGCTTCCATCGAACTCAAGTGTCGGACGAAATCCATCCGCAGCGCGGATCGTCAGGTTGGTACCAACAATGCGCACAGGCGGCTGAGCAGGCAAATCATCCGGGTATCCGTTGTATCGCAGCAGAATCAGATCGCCCGACTTTGCCTCAGACACCGCGGCCTTGAGAGTACGGAATGACAGAGACGTTCCGTCCGACCCCTGCAGAACAAACGGTCCCAGAGGCTGAACTTCCGGGGCTGGCACCGGAAGCTTACTCGCGCTTCCCGCGAACGGTCCAAATCCCAACTGCACCAGCGCTGGGGTCAATGGTCCAGCGACGGGGACCAGAGTCAACTCGGGCTGCTCCCACTTGAAATCCGGCAACGTGCTCGCAGAATTTCCACTCTCTGTTCCGACGGCTGAAGGCGGAACATTTTGCGACGCTGTGCTGTCCCCGGAAACCGCTCCACCTGAGCCAGCTCCGTTTGGGCCATCGGGCAACAGACCGGCGTATTCTTCAGGCTTGACCTGTTTCCAGTTCTCCTCCTCCGATGCGCCGTTCGAAGACAATGTGTTTTCGCGAGGCACCTGGTGAAGGAATACAGCTGTCAGGCAGATCAAAAGAACTGAGGCAAACATCCAAACCGCACCAAGCGGCTGCCCGGCCGAGGCCTTTGGAAGCTTCTTCCAGACTATCCCTTCGGCTGGAACGCTTTGAAGACCAAGCATCCCTGCCATTCGAATCAGATCATTCAAAAGCTGCCCGGCAGCCTGATAACGCAACTCCGGATTGTTCGCCATCATCTTCTTCATGATGGCAGACAGCGCAGGAGGAACCTTGTTGTTGATCGAACGAGGATCCGGTGGCGACTTCCCCTGATGATCCAGAAGCTTCTGAAGAGCCGTTCCATCCGGATACGGCGGCTGCCCCGTCAGCATGTGATACATCGTGCAGCCGAGCGAATAGATGTCACTCCGAACGTCGGCGTTACGAGGATCGCGAGCCTGTTCCGGAGCGATGTAGTCGAATGTGCCCAGCGTGGTTCCCGCAACGGTGATGTCACCGATGGAGTCCGTGGTGTCACGTCGTGCAAGCCCGAGGTCAACAACCTTCACACGACCACTGTCGGTCAGCATGATGTTGGATGGCTTGATGTCACGGTGCACAATCCCGGCCGCTGAGATATGGTTGAGTGCCAGCGTCACCTGAATGGCGTAATTCACCGTTTCCGCCGTGGTCAGTCGGCCTCGCTCCACAATCAAATCACGAATGGTCCGACCGCTCGCAAACTCATACGCAATGAAGTACAGCCCTTCATGACTGCCCGCATAAAACACTCGGGCGATATTGTCATGGCTCAGTTGAGCACACGCACGGGCTTCGTTTCGAAACCGAAGGATCAGTGAATTGTCCTGGGCGGACCCCGGATGAAGGATCTTCAGCGCGACGTCACGAGCAAGCTCCAGGTCGGAAGCGCGAAACACAGCCCCCATACCGCCGGCTCCAAGCCGTTCACGGATTTCAAAGTGTTCGATCCGAATTCCCGCTTCGTCGCCAGTCGGAAGTCCGCCTGAAGGAAACAACCTGGCACGGATCGATTCGCCGTGGGCGGAGACTGGCTCCGCACGCACTTCACTCTTCGGGCCCTCAGGCACACTGATGACAGTGTTTTCGTCTTCAGCAACGAGCGGACGCTCCGACAACGGCACATGGGCCGTCGACGGCAAAAGCACGCCCGATTCTGAAGCAGAGTGTTGAGTCATTCGTTTCGACCGCGATGTGTGCGGACCTCAGTCAATTGAAGGCGGAGGATCTTACCTTCGCCAGAACTCAGAGTCAAAGAATATGTCATTTTGTACAGTACCCTTCGAGCAGGATGGCCGTCTTCAAACGACAGCTATGACGGTTGCTTCGGATGCACAGTGCGTGGTTTTTTGACAACACAACAGAAACAAAAACGCGGCTGCGAAGTACAGGCAGTTCTGCCCGATGAAAGAACTGGAGAATTTTGGAACAAATGGAGCCATTTCAGTCAAAAACTGTCACCGCATCCTTCAGCGTGTTGCAAGTTCAGTCATCATCATTCATAATCCTTCATCCTGACGCTTGAAAATGGCGGAATTTTAATGATTGTGGATGAACGACGATCACGGATTCTCCAAATCGCCGAAGAGCTTGGCTTCGTTTCGCTGCAACGGCTTGTCAGCGAACTGGGGGCGAGTGAATCGACGGTTCGTCGGGATCTGGAGTTTCTGGACGCCTCCGGGCACATCCAGCGAACTCGGGGCGGCGCGTCGTACCTCGGCGATGCTCAATCTGACTTTGATGCACGCCGAAGTCTGGCATCCCGCGAAAAGCAGTGGATCGCCAAACGAACGGCTGAACTGATTTCGGAAGGTGAAACAGTTTTGCTGGATGGGGGGACGACCACACTTGAAGTGGCGCGTCATCTCACTGGAAAGACGATACAGGTTCTTACGAACTCACTGCCGATCGCATCGCTGTTGATGAATCGGCCTGAGATCGAACTGATCTTCATCGGCGGCTACGTCTACCCAAAGACGGGCGTCGCCCTTGGAGAACTCTCAGTGGATGCTCTTCGAAAGATCCATGCCGGAAGACTCATCATGAGTACTGGCGGGATCATGGAAGAAGGGCTGTTTAACAGCAATGCACTTCTGGTCGAAACGGAGCGACAGATGATTCGGGCAGTGGACCGAGTCACTCTGGTTGCAGACAGTTCGAAGTTCGGCCAGCGAGCATTGTCGCATCTGTGTCCTCTGAGTGATGTTGATGAAATAGTGACAGATGACGGAGTGTCATCTGAATGGCGGCAACGAATGGAATCGGCCGGTCTAAGAATGGAAATTGCAGGAGGCAGTCTGGTGAAGATCGCGAAGTAGATCGGACTCTGGGAGCAGAATGCAATGACGGCAACATTGAACCCGGCGGATGTCGAACGGGTCGTCCGCGATGTGTTAAGCCGCCACCTTGGCAATCGCCCAGGCGCTGCGGACACGTCCAGCGTCGCCGGAATTCCGGTCCTTCGTTCAGCCTCCGAAGCTGTGACCCCTGTCGCAGCCGGAAAACGAAATCCGCTTGTCGTGAATATCTCCGCACGGCACGTTCATCTGACACAGGAACATGTGGAGATCCTGTTTGGTCGCGGCGCGAAGCTGACGCCGGAGAAGGACCTTTATCAGGATGGCTATTACGCCGCGAAGGAAACCGTCGCCGTCGTTGGTCCTCGCCGCCGGATGCTGCCGAATGTCCGCGTTCTTGGTCCCTGTCGGCCTGATTCCCAGGTGGAACTGGCATTCACGGACGGCATCTCGCTGGGCATTGAGCTGCCGGTTCGAATCAGCGGCGATGTGAAGGATACTCCTGGCTGCGTCCTGATGGGACCACACGGTGTTGTCGAACTGAAACAAGGTGTCATCCGGGCGATGCGTCATGTGCATATGGGCCCCGAGGACCTGGAATACTTCGGTGTGAAAGACGGTGACCACATCAACCTTCGAGTGGAATCACCAGGCTGCACCACCGTTCTTGAAGAACTCGCGGTCCGTGCCGGCAAGGGCATCAAGCTCGAAGTCCATCTCGATACCGACGAGGGAAATGCCGTTAACCTGGAAAAGGCCACAAAGGTCGAACTGGTGAAGGCAGAACCCTGTAAGTGCAGGCATTAGTTGTCCTCAGGTTCTCACTGCTGAATCTCATCCATGCGTCGCACGGATCGCGACGGACCATTTTTTGCTGACTGTGTTCGGGAAGTACAGAGTCCAGCTGGAGCGTGTTTCAAATGGCGAAATCAATGGAAGCTCTTGGAATGATTGAAACGAAAGGCTTCGTCTGCATGGTCGAAGCGATCGATTCAATGCTGAAGGCTGCCAACGTGCAGCTGGTTTCATGGGACAAGATCGGAAGCGGTTTTGTCACGGCATTCATTTCCGGTGACGTCGCTGCGGTCAAAGCCGCCATCGACGCCGGTGCCGCTGCGGCATCGAAGCTGGGTCAGGTCACAAGCGCGGAAGTCATTCCTCGCCCAAATGAAGAACTGACCGCTGTGCTGCCAAAGCCTAAGGTTGCTGCACCAGCGAAGAAGTAGTCAATGACGGACGGGATTCATCTGACGCCAGCATTTCATGCATGACCACTGAGATGTGGAATTGAATCCCATGAACCCGATTCAACTCGAACTCTTTTCGGAAAAAATACCAATGAACGAAGCTATTGGAATGATCGAAACCAAGGGCCTGGTCGCTGCCGTTCAGGCTTCTGACGCGATGCTGAAGGCTGCCAACGTGACACTGGTGAAGCAGCTGAACATCGGTGCTGCTTTCATCACAACGATTATCAAGGGTGATGTCGGTTCTGTTCGAGCTGCAGTGGACGCTGGTGCTGCTGCTGCTTCACAGAGCGGCGAACTGGTCTGTGCTCACCTGATTCCACGACCGGACTCTTCACTGCTGGAATCAGTGCTGTAAGGCGTTGAACGGCCGAAAGCCTCAGAGGGATCAGCATGAAAGTTCTTGTTGCCAACCTCGGCTCAACAAGTTTCAAGTACCGTCTGTTCGATTTGTCGAACGAAACTCAGCTCGCACGAGGTGGGATCGATCGGATCGGACAGCCGGGTGCAGAGAGTTCCTGTTCGGTTCAGATCGGGAACTACAAAGCGGAAGTGAAACAGGTTGTTCCGAACCACGCGGCTGCTGTCGGAATCTGTCTGCAGCAGCTCACCGACCCGGAAAACGGATGTCTGAAATCCGTGGACGAAGTCGGCGGCATTGGCTTCAAGGCGGTCTTTGCGGGAGACCTCAGCGGAGTTCGCATCGTCAATGAAGCTCTGCTGCAGAAAATGGAATCTCTGTCGGATATCGCACCGGCTCATAACCCGCCCTATGTGCGGGCCATGCGTCAGCTTCAGCAGGCATTCCCCGGAATTCCTCTGGTCGCAGCGCTGGAGACGGGATTTCACGAGACCATTCCGTTTGAACATCGTGCTTACGCGGTGCCTTACGAATGGTTCACGGATTTCGAAATTCGACGCTGGGGATTTCACGGCGCAAGCCATCGGTTCATTGCCGGCCGGATTGCTCAGCTGACGGGACGGAACGATCTGAAAGTCATCAGCTGCCATCTCGGTGGCAGTGCTTCGATCTGTGCGATTCGCCACGGTGAAAGCATCGCGACGTCCATGGGCATGAGTCCTCAGGGAGGCCTGCCGAACAACAATCGCGTGGGTGATTTCGATGCGTACGCGATCCCGGTCATCATGAAGCGAACTGGACTGACATTCGAGCAGGTGCTGACAGAAATGTCCTCGAAAGGTGGTCTTCTGGGTATCAGCGGTCTCAGTGGAGACTGCCGGGATCTGGAAGAGGCATCAGCCAAGGGTCACGATCGCGCGGAGAAAGCCCTCATACTGTTCGAAGCGTCGATTCGCTCCTATGTCGGGTCCTACATGGCCCTGCTGGGCGGAGCGGATGTCGTCGTGTTTACTGGTGGCATTGGAGAAAACAGCGAACGGATTCGCAACAACGTCTGCCGCAATATGGAATGGGCGGGCGTAAAACTGTGTGCAACAAAGAACGCAGGTGTAAAGGGCGAAGCCAGCATCAGTGACGACAGCAGCCGCGTTCAGATCTGGACCGTTCCAACAAACGAAGAGCTTGTTGTGGCGCGACAGACGGCGGCGGCAATTCGTTAAGTTTCAGCACAGTGAGCTGTTCTTTTGGTGTTCCCGGAGGTTCCTTCATGTTTCTCGCACGTATCACCGGCAGCCTCGTCTCGACGCAAAAAGTCGAGTCGCTTGTTGGCCAGAAACTGCTGCTGGTCGAACCGCTGCGAGTGGATGAAAAGGACCAGAAAAGCCTCAAACCGACAGGCCGGTCGTGTGTGGTGGTTGACACCGTCGGGGCAGGGGAGGGCGCGGTGGTTTTTTGCGTTCAGGGCTCCAGCGCACGATTTACACCTGGCACAAAGGAACTGCCAATCGATGCGGCAATCATCGGAATTGTTGACACAGTTCAGGTGAAGAACAAAACCGTGTTCAAGGCCGGAGAATAACGGGACGCGGGTTGCAGGGATGAGTTCCGAACACGATTGGGAGCACTGATTATGTCGGAAGAAAACCCTTACCAGAGCGGGCGAATGGATGCCCTGAATGACGACGTGATTATTGCAAGACTCACCAACAGCCTCAAAGTCAGTCAGATCATTGCCGGGGCTTTGGTGATGGGGGTCGTGTTCTTTCTGGCGATCGTGCTTGTCATCATTCGAGGTGATTTGGCCGGACTTCCGAACGCCGGAATTCTGACCACCATTGCCACGGGTTTCGGAGTTCTCATGATCGTCAATCACATGATTCTGCCGGCCATCGTGGTGCGGCCGATGATTGGAAAGGCGATCGAACAGTCATCAGGCCCTGATGCTCGAATCGATCGTCTCGGAGATGCCTTTCGCACGCAGCTGATCATCTCGATTGCGTTGCTGGAGGGTGCTGCGATGTTCAGTCTGGTGACACTGATCGTCGAGAAGAATATTGCGGCGATGGGAATGTCAGTCCTCCTGATCCTTCTCATGATCGTACGCTTTCCGACTCAGACAAAACTCCTCTGGTGGGTCCAGGACAAGCTGTCTCAAGCAAACTAACTTCATAGTCAAAGCCTTAGGTGGATCTGATCTGCGAAAGGCTTTTTCGAGAGAGAACTATCGTGCAGGCGACAGAGCAGACAATTCGTCAGGTCGTACAGGAAGTGCTGACCCAGCTGGCAGGAAGAAACGGAGTTCACGGGACAAGTTCAGCGACCAATAACTGGGGCGTGTTCAATACAGTCGACGAGGCTGTCAGCGCTGCTCAGAAGGGTTTTGAGAAGCTGACTCGCGCGTCGCTGGATCAGCGCCGCACGGCCATCGACATCGTCAAGAGGATCTGCGATGAGCAGGCCGAAGAACTCGGCAAGCTTGAGTTCGAAGAAACGAAGATTGGACGGCTTGAGCATAAGATTGCCAAGCTGAAGGCAATCAAGACTGTCCCAGGCATCGAGTTTCTGCGAACGGACGCTGTCAGCGGAAGCAACGGCCTGAGTGTCACCGAATACGCTCCTTTCGGAGTGATCGGCGCGATTACTCCAGTGACACATTCACTGCCAACACTGGCGGGAAATTTTGTCAACATGGTGGCTGCCGGAAATACGATTGTCTGCAATCCTCACCCAAGCGGTGCAAAGATCGCCTCTGAAGGCGTGCGACGTTTCAATAAGGCCATCTACGCCGCAACCGGCCTCGAGAATCTCGTCACCATCATCGGAACTCCGACGATTGAATCGGCTCAGCAGGTCTTCGATCATCGAGGCGTCAAGCTGCTGGTCGTCACAGGCGGACCGGCGGTCGCTCGAGCCGCTTTGAAAAGTCCTAAGCGAGCCATCGTTGCGGGCCCGGGGAATCCCCCTGTTGTCGTCGACGCGACCGCAGACATCGACAACGCTGCAAAGTCCATCGTGGCGGGTGCGGCGTTCGACAACAATCTGCTTTGCATCGGAGAAAAGGAAGTCTTCGCTGTTAAGGAGATCTTCGACCAGCTGATGAACGCAGTGGGAAATCATGGCGGTTATCGCCTGAACGCGACTCAGGTCGCAGCCTTCACTGCCAAAGCGTTTGCTCCTCCAAAGGAAGCGGGCGGACATTACATCCTGAACCGTGACTTCATTGGGAAAGACGCAGCCTGGCTGGCAGCCCAGATTGGCCTGTCGATCCCGGCTGAGACGCAGATTCTTTACGGTGAAACGGATGAGAATAATCCGTTCGTTCCTGAAGAGCAGATGATGCCTTTCGTTCCATTCGTTCGAGCCAACTGCAGTGATCACGCGATTGCTCTGGCGAAGAAGTTTGAACACGGCTTCGGACACACTGCCATCATTCATTCCCGCGACGTCCACACGATCACAAAGATGGCTCGCGTCATGAACACAACGCTGTTCGTCAAAAACGGCCCCTGCATGGCCGGCCTCGGACTGGGCGGCGAAGGTTATCTGTCATTCAGCATCGCAACTCCCACCGGAGAAGGAGTCACGAGCCCCATGACCTTCACCCGCCAGCGACGATGCGTCATGGTGGAGGATTTGAGGATTATCTAGGTTTTCAGTTTTCGGTGTTCGGTTTTCGGACAGCAGCAGGAGTGACAGCTTGACGTTTCATTCTTTCGAAGAACTGGATGTCTGGAAACGTGCGTGTCAACTGGCGGTGAGTGTGTACGGAGAGTTGCGTTCGTCGACAGATTTTGGACTGCGATCAAATGCAGAGAGCGGCAGTATCCGTCGCATCGAACATTGCCGAAGGAGCAGAAAGAGGTGGCCGGGATTTTCTGAGGTATCTCACCATCGCACGTGGGTCCCGTCCAACTGAGAACACAGGCTTACATCGCCTCTGAAATCAACGTCATATCCACTGAAGCGCGAGACCAAATCGTTGCTGAAACAAAACGAGAGATCAACCGAATGCTGGTCGGATTAAGCAACGCTGTCAGAAACAGCTTGACTGCTGAAAACTGAAAACTGAAAACTGAAAACTGAACACTGAAAACTGAACACCGAAAACTCTTATGCAATCCGCCCGAGTCATTGGTCATGCAACTGCAACGGTCAAGCATCCATCCATGAATGGCTGGAAGCTGGTCATCCTGCAGCCGCTGGATATCCAGAATGAACCGGATGAGTTTCCTCAGATTGCAATCGACCCTCTTGGGGCGAGAGAAGGTGATGTGGTGTTTTTCACAAGCGATACGAAGTACATCCAGCAGGTCACCGGACGGAAGGATTCGCCAATCAGGTTTTCCATCCAGGGAATCCTCGACGATCAACCCGAACTCCCCAGCCGCCGAAAACGAAAATAGCAATCCCAGACAGACCAACTAACCAAGAACCAACTAACCAAGAACCAACTCACCAGGAACCAAGAACCTCCCCCCATGTCCTTTGACGCCGCCTACATCGATCAGATCGTGCAAAGCGTATTGAGCGAAATCCGTTCGCAAAACGCGCCAGGCGGCACGACGTCGGTTTCTTCCCCCAAAGTGAACGCCGGCACTATCGTTCCACCAGCAGCGATCACTGCTCCGATTGTGCTGCGGGACCGTGTCATCAGCGAGGCTGTCCTGTTGTCTGCTCAGGCAGCAGGACGAACAGTTTCGTTGCCGCAGGGAGCCGTGATTACTCCATCCGGCCGTGATTACATTCGCAAGAACCGTGTCACTGTCAGCAGTGCGGTTGCTGGAGCTGCGATCGGGGCGTCAGGACTTGTCGTGAGTTTGCAGACGATCGCCACTGTCACATCGGCGGCTTCGGCATCTGGCTGGAAGGTGTCATCCACCTCAAGCATTTTCGACGCTGCCGCAACCGTTGTGAAAGAGTTCCTGGCTCAGCCCGTCGTCTGCATTGGAAGTGAAGCCAGTGCCGTCGCCTGTCTGGTGAATCGAGACAGTCGCATTCGTGCCGCAGTTGTGGGTCGACCAGAACTCGTTGCAATGATGACCAGCCTCATGAATCCCAATGTCTGGTGCCTGGACGGGGCGGGCTGGTCGTTCGCTGACTATCAAAAGCTGCTTCGATCAGTTGGCCGAAACGCAGAGAAACCCACGGGCTGGGAAGAACTTGCGGCAGGAGGCACACGATGAGAATCATGGAGTGTATCGGCCGCATCACGCTGTCCCGCTGGGAACCGTCTCTTACGGGAGCTTCCTGGAAACTGGCGGTACCTCTGCTGCACGCGGGACTCAAAGGTGAATCAGAAGGACGAACTGAGCCGATCGTAATCTTTGATGAAATGGGTGCGGGCAACGGAAGCCTGATGGCCGTCACTGAGAGCGCTGAAGCATCAACACCGTTTCATCCCAATACAAAACCCATTGACGCTTACTGTGCCGCTCTGCTGGATACGGTCAGCGTCATCTGAATACTCAACCCTGAACCTTGAACACTGAAAACTGAACACTCTTTCGCAAAGCTGAAGTTATGACAAACAAATGGAACAGCGGTATCAATGACCGAGCCCTCAAAGAGGAAATCTGTGAGATTGGCCGTCGTCTGTACAATAAGGGTTTCGCAGCCGCAAACGATGGCAACATCAGCATTCGAGTTGGCGAAAACGAAGTCCTTTGCTCTCCTACGATGATCTGCAAGGGCTTCATGAAGCCGGATGATATTTGTGCTGTCGACATGCAGGGAAATCAGATTGCGGGCAAGCGAAAGCGCACGAGCGAAGTTCTGCTGCATCTGGAAATCATGCGAAACCGCCCGGACGTCAAGTCTGTTGTGCACTGCCATCCGCCACATGCCACAGCCTTTGCCGTTGCCGGCGAGCCGATTCCTCAGTGCATTCTGCCGGAAGTTGAAGTGTTCATGGGCGAAGTCCCAATCGCTCCCTATGAAACTCCGGGAGACCAGCGGTTTGCCCAGACGGTCACTCCATTCCTGAAGGCGACGAACACCATCATTCTGAAGAATCATGGAACCGTATCGTTCGGGAAGAGTCTCGAAGACGCGTACTGGAAGACCGAGATTCTCGACGCCTACTGCCGCATTCTTCTGCTGGCAAAACAAATCGGTCAGCCAATGTATCTGTCCGAATCGAAGAGTCGTGAGCTGCTCGACCTGAAGAAGAAGTGGGGCTTCGACGATCCTCGCTTCCACAACGAAAACTGTGACCTCTGCGGAAACAGCGCGTTTCGTGACGGCTACAAGGAGAACATTCCGGTCCAGAAGGCCTTCGAGCCTGCTCCGGAATATCCGGGCTATCTCCAGAAGCCGTGCGGTGCTCCGTGCGAATCCAAACCCGCAGACGTCAACGAAGATCTGGTCAAGATGATCACCAGCCAGGTCCTCGCCGCCCTCGGCAAAGCATAACCAATACGGCTCCTGCTCTTCGTCTTAACCGTAGTCTTAATCTCAACCTGAATCCTACTCCAGATCACGACTCCCTCCGATCCTGAGCGTCATTATCTGAGGTCAGGGAATCGCGCCGAAAGTAACGTTCTATGAAAGTCAGCATTATCGGTGGTGGCGGACTGGTTGGCTCATGTGCAGGATTTGCACTGCAGGCCGGCAAGATCGTCAGCGAGATTACTCTTGTGGACGTCAATCAGGAACTGTGTGAAGGGCAGGCACTGGACCTGCTCCACGGTGCCTCCCTGATGGCTCCTCAGAAAATCACTGCGGCAGGCACAGAAGCCGTGAAGGACAGTGACGTGATCGTCATCACCGCTGGCCTGCGACGCAAGCCGGACGAAAGTCGTCTCGACCTGATCAATCGAAACGTCGCACTGTTCCGTACTATTCTTGCGGACATCAAGAAGCATGGTTACCGCAAGGAAGCCATTGTCTTCGTGGTTTCGAATCCGGTGGACGTATTGACGTACCTTGCCGTGAAGGAACTTGGACTGCCGGCGTCTCAGGTCATCGGGCTCGGAACGGTGCTCGATACAACCCGACTTCGAAGCATGCTGGCCCAGCGATTGAATGTTCCGCCGACTCAGGTCAATGTGACGATCTTCGGCGAACACGGCGACAGCATGGTTCCGATCTGGTCGATGGCGCAGGTTGCCAATATGCCTCTCGACAAGTACCCTGGGGTCACTCAGAACCTGATCGCGGAAGTGGAAAAGAAGACGCGCGGCAGCGGCGCGGAAGTGATCAAAAAGAAGGGTGGAGCAGGTTTCGCGGTCGGCGTCTCAATCGCGGACGTGATTCACAGCATTGCTCTGGATGATCACCGCATCCTTCCGGTCAGCAGTCTGATGAGCGGTGCTTATGGCGTGCGAGACGTGTGCTTCTCAATCCCCACTGTGATCGGCCGCACCGGCGTGAAGAGTCATATCGAAGTGGAACTGTGGTCAAAGGAAAAGACCGCTCTGATTCAAAGCGCAAACGTTCTGAAAGAGACAATCAGCAAGGTTCTGAAAGGCTAAAACTGTACTGCCTCAATTGTCATTCGAAACGGCACTGCGACCTTTTGCAGTGCCGTTTTTGTTTGAACCAGCATTCCTCAATCCAGAATCAGACGTCGCCATTTGAATGCATTGAGCCATTCGTTCCTGCCAAATGCGTAGGACAGCATCGCGGCCACGACGTCGTCCTCAGAGGCTCGTCGAGTAATTTCGTAATGGCTGGAGATATTGACCAGCTGGTATTCGAGAATGAAACCATCGGCTTCACAAAACGTCTGAAGGTAAGTGCCGTCGCCAGTAGTCAGGATCGCAAAGGGATTGTCCATGTCAGGGTCAATCTCCCGGATCTGCCGCTCCAGCTCGTCTTTGTCGGGAACTCCGTGGTAACCCGTCGCGACACAGTTCAGCACGGGCTTCGAGTACTCCGCGGCCAAATCAATCAGGATATGCCCTTCGATTCTGCCGGAACGCACGACGACAATCAGAAACGTATCCGGTGCCTTTCGAGCATACACCTTGACGTGACACAGCAGCCGCCTGCCAAAGCGATACACAGCCGCAATATCCGAGCCTTTCAGCGGCCGAGACTTCAGCTGCATCTCAGGGAAAACCTGTGCCGCATAGGCAAGCACATCTCGGACCGTTGTTTCGTCTGGCTGATGTTGTATGCCGGTTCCGCTGAGCAGCTTCAGATACTGTCGTTTGTCCAGGAGCTTCATTGAAGGCCTATCGTTCTCGTGGAAACAGAGCCTGCAATTTTCAAACAGCAGCATTCACTTCCATTGCAGTGTCGTACTTCTTCGCGATCCCCGCACAGGAATCTGCTTCGAGCACGGCTTCAACGGCAAGTTTCAGAGACTGCAGCGTGAAAGGCTTGCGCAGAAAAACATCCGGAGCATTCTCAATACGGTGCTCCGGGGACGGATCATAGCCGCTTGCAATGATCACGGGCAATTCCGGACGAAGCCGACGAAGCTCCTCCCGACATTCCCAGCCGGTCATTCCCGGCATTTTCAGGTCCAGAAGAACGAAATCCAGAATCAGATCACGATCCAACAGCAGCGTCACGGCCTGCTCACCGGACTCAGCCGTGATGACGTCATAACCCAACTGTCGCAACATCAGGCGGAACACGTCACGAATATTCTCATCATCATCAACAACCAGAACTCGACGATGGGCCGACCGTTGCGGAGAATCGATGGCGGAGACCGGTCGATGCTGCGTCCCCGAAGCGAGCGGCAGGCGAACGCAGACGGTTGTCCCCTTATTCACCGTGCTGCTGATCGCGATCTCGCCATGATGTTCCTGAATGATGCGACTGGTGCACGCGAGTCCCAGACCGTGTCCATTTGCTTTGGAGCTGAAAAATGGCTCGCAGATCCGACCTAGATCACTCGGAGCAATCCCGCAGCCTTCATCTTTGATTTCACAGACAGCGGCTGGCTTCCCCGCCAACGGTGACTGCTCTTCCGCCCTCAGTTCAATTCGAATTGTTCCTGACCGATGTGCCATCGATTCTGCGGCATTCACCAGCAGATTCATAAAGACCTGCTGCAGCTGCGATCGATCGCCCTGCGCATAGACCGGACGATTACCTGTCACCAGATCGATATGCACACCGCGTGGCACAACAGACTCCAGCAAAAGAATCAGGCTGCGAATTTCCTCATCCAGATTCACCTCTGTCACGGAGCGAATTTCACGCCCGGCAAACGTCAGCAATTGTCCCGTCAGCAGCTTTGCACGCTGAGTCCCCTGGAGCAGAATTCCAATGGAGCGATTTGCCGAGTGATCTTCAGGCAAAGCAGCTCTCGCAAGTTCCGCGTAGCCAACAATCCCCGTCAGAATGTTGTTGAAGTCGTGAGCAACGCCTCCGGCCAGCAGAGCCATGTTCTGAAGACGCTGAGTCCTGTCACGCAGTTCATTGGAACGGCGAATGTTCCAGTGAAGATAGAAAATCAAAGATGGCAAACAGGCGAGGTAGGTGAGAATCGGCAGGTGCCAGTCATGGATCTGATAGCGGACAGCGGAAAACACCATGCCTCCGACAAGCACGATGTTCAGAGACGGGTACACGAGGAACGCATTCTTGCAGAGATGCACGCTGGTGGAATTCGCGTTCAAAGCACCGGCAATGAGCGCCGGAATCCATGCTTCCGGTGCGAGGTGAACCAGCGTAATCGCTGCCGTGATATCAAAAATCGGCTGAGTAGGCCCGAGTCGTGTAAACGGCCACCGCAGTTCCAGAACCGCCGCCAGAGGTGCGATCAGCAGAATCAGAATGCTGCCCAGCAGAAATCGGTTTGGCCCGACTTCCGGGATGACAAAGCAGAGCACCCCCAGCGTCAGGATGGCTCCAGCCCGCAAAAACACCTGAAGCAACAACGGCTCCGGCCCTTTCGGAACCGGCAGAGACTCTTGCTGATGCACATCCTGGGAGTATTTCACGCCAACACCTGTAGTCAATCTGTGAGTTTCTTCTCCGCGTAGACTACAGCAATTCGGATCTATCGCCAGTCACCACCCATGAATAGTACCCGTCCACGCCTCCACAAGCAAAAGCCCCACCGCAGGTGCCATGCACCGCAGCCTCACCACCGCAGGTGCCATGCACCGCGGCCCTCAGAACACCCCACTCGGTGCATGGCACCTTGAGTCACAAGTCGTTACAGAATCGCTGGTTAGAAAAAACGATGCGCGGACTTGCGACGCTACATCCAACGGTCACAGCTGGTGTTGCCAGCCGGAAAACTGCAGCGGCTGAAGCGTGCCATTCGGATGCCGGAGGACGACTCCGGGGGCGGAGGTGATTTGGCCAATGTAGCAGGGAAGAAATGGCGGTTCCGACTTTCGAAATGACGCGATCAAGTCGCCCGGAACAGTAAAGAGCAGCTCGAAGTCTTCTCCGTCGCACAGTGCGGCATGAATCCGGTCCTCGGCCGATCGGCGGGGATCGACGTCCGGATGAACGGGGATCGAGCTAAGTTCCAGGATTGCTCCAACCTCGCTGGCTTCTGCCAGCCGAGGAAGATCGGTGGCGAGTCCATCGGAAACGTCCATCATGGCCGTCACGAACCCGTGTGACAGAAGCCAGTCTGCCGCTTCAAAGCGAGGCTCGAACGACAAATGCCGCCCAGACGGCAGGCTTCCGCCGAGCGGACCGGTTACAAAAATGTGGTCTCCCGGTTTAGCTCCAGAACGCAATGGAATGGCAGAATGCATCGGCCGCCCGGTAAGACAGACGTTGATGGCGAATGGGCCGGCCCAGGAGTTCGTGTCGCCGCCCGCCACACAGAATCCCCATCGGTCGCAGCAGTCCTGAATTCCGCCATAAAGCTCATCCAGAAAATGATTCACATCCTGAATGCCGTTACGTGGTATCGCCAGCGAAACAAACGCTGACGTTGGCCTCGATGCCATCGCCGCAAGATCGCTCAAATTCACCAGCATGGCCTTGCGACCAACGAGACGAGGCGAAGTGGTCTTCAAGTCGAAATGGACCTGGTCGAGCAGCATATCTGTGACCACGATCTGTCGCGCATCCTGCACTTCGATCACTGCGCCGTCGTCACCGATCCCGGTGACCACCGGATGGCGGACACAGGTGGAAGACGTCAATCGCCGGATGAAGTCATTTTCAAGAGCCAATCTGGAACCTGTTTCTGTGAGTACAAACTGCCCGGGAGCGACTGCAGCCCTGCATGACTGAAACGCAGCATTCCTGCCCGAGGAAATTGACACAGTTTATGAGGACTTTCCAGGGGCCATCCTTGTCAAGTCCGGTGTTCTGCCCACAATGCTGCCGCCCACCTCAGATGATAGGCGAAAGACGAATGCGAGTCCTTATTAGCGAATCAGAAATCCACGCGCGAGTGCAGGTTCTCGGTGCGCAGCTGACAGAAGAGTACTCCGGCAAGCCGCTGACGGTGCTGGCTGTCCTCACCGGAAGCGTTGTGTTGCTCGCGGACCTGATCCGGGCCACCAAAGTCCCTCTGCGCGTCGCCCTGATTTCCGCTTCCAGCTACGGCGGAACTCGAACAACAGCCGGTGAACTGTCTGTGAACAGTTCCCTGGTTCCGGATCTCCGAGGCCGCCACGTTGTGGTGCTCGACGATATCTTCGACACCGGAAAGACGATGTTCGGTCTTCTGGAGACGCTGAAAGCGTTCGAACCAGCCAGCGTGAAAACGGCCGTGCTGCTTTGGAAATCAGAACGCACCGAAGTCCAGTTCGAACCGGACTATTACGGTTTCCGCATTCCGAATGAATTCGTCGTGGGATATGGCCTCGACTACAACGATGAGTTTCGCCATTTGCCCTTCGTGGGCATTCCTGACGAATCCGACCTGATCGCAGCCGCTGGCGAATCGGGAATGGACTAAACGCACATTGTTGTCAGCCAGCCATTCTGCGCTTTGAAGGATTTTCTGGAGCTCCGGGGCTCCAAGCTGTAGTGGAACTCGCCAGAGTTCCTGTCAGCAACAACATTCGTGGGATCTCTGGCGATATCCACTACTGAATCCTTCACAGCGTTGCCAGCCAGGGAACCAGATCCTTCCGCAGCGAGGCTACGCATTCACCGTCAGCAAAGTTGGCCGGCTGAAGAGATAGCCCTGGACGAGATCGAACCCAACTTCGCGGCAGACGTCCGCCATCTCGTCGTTCTCAACTCCTTCAGCAACGGTGATGGCGCCTTCGTTGCGGATGCCGCCAATGATCGAGCGGAAGAAGCGAAACTGCTCCTTCGAGATTCCCTGCAGATCCTGGATCAGCGCGGAATCGAATTTGATGTAATCCGACGGAGCACAAATCAGTTCACGAATCCTCGCCTGTCCTCGACCGAAGTCGTCAAACGCCAGTCGAACTTCGATCTCCGCAAGCATCGCACGAAGTTCTCGAATCAACGCCGGCTCAGTGATTGCCGCTTCATGGATCTCAAGGACAATCATACGGTTCGGATAGCGGTCTCTGAGTCGTCGCATCTGGGGGACGACCGTATTCAACAGCGCTTCGGATGGATGCGTATTCAGGAACACCGGGACGTTGAGCTCAAGCGACTCGCTGAACGCCATTCCCTGCTCGCGGCACTTCAAACTCAGTTCGACTTCCTGGCCGGCTCGGCGCGCCTGATCGAACAGCCGTCCTGCTGATTCAATACCCGGATAGGCACTGCGAGCCAGGAATTCGTAACCTCGCGTACTGCCGGTCTGAAGACAGTGGATCGCCTGGAAGCACGGTAACAGCGTCCCTTCTCGCAGTAGCATTTGAAGGCTTCGCGGCCCGCGACTGTCGTCTTTCATTTCGAACGAGGCAGTCTTACCCAGCAGCGGTTCCGTTTTCTGAGTTTCGCAGTCGGCCGTCGTTGTGAGAATGCGAAAGAACGTCTCACCGATTTCAACCAGATCACCCTCGGAAAGCAAAGTGTCATGAGTCACTCGCCTGCCATTCACGTACGTTCCGTTGGTACTGCCATTGTCCCGAAGAAACAGGAGTCCATCATTCTCCAGGAACTGGCAGTGTCGACTGCTGACAACGGGCGAATTGATGATGATGTCCGAATCTCTTGAGCGACCAAGCGTGAATGGAAACGTGGACAGAGGGAATGAGTGCGCTTCCTGATTCGGGAGTGGAGCCCCTCTCAGTATCCAAAGGCTCCTGTGCGGGCCGACGGCAACTTTTCGATTCGCGGTGCTGAGTGGGGATGCAATCACGGTTCATTCCTCCGAAAACAATGGCACTGAGGGGCCGCCTCCGCGCTCCAGGGTGTTAACGCACTGATGAAATCCGGTGGGAGTGTTTCTGATGAACAAAACGTTAGTTCACCACGGTTCATGTGACGCCGGAGCAATTCAGGAACAACGGCCTCTGGGCAAATTCCCGGAGGCTCCGAACCGAGCTTATCGTCGTTGCCGTTTGTTCCAATACTGCGAGCGTTGTACACCAGGGGAGAGTGCTACCTGAGCACTAATGCATCGCAAAACATCGTGAAAACCACGCCTTTTCGGTACTGGGCAGCATGCCGAGGCGGATAGAAACCAGTGCCTGAGAGACTCGACTCTGGCCTGCGTTTCTCGGCCGGACGATTTGCTTGCGAGAAAGCGGTTTGGCGATTCGAATTCACCCCACATCGCAGACGGTTCGTGTTTTTTCATTCTGGAGTAGGCATGTCTGGTCGCTTCTGTGTCATTCTGGCTGCTGTTTTTGGCTTCGTCGGAGTTGCCCTGGGAGCATTTGGAGCTCACGGCCTCAACGACACCAAGTATCTTGAGAAAAAATACGCCGCGATGGAGCCTAAGAATGTCGCGGGCCAGATGATCCCGGCCAGCGTGAAATACTACAACGACTTTCGGACGGGCGTTGAGTATCACATGACTCATACGCTGGCGCTGCTGGGATGTGGCGTGCTGTTATTCCGATGCCGAAGCCGGCTGATCGCTGGTGCGGCCTGGTGCTTCGTTGGTGGAATCGTCCTGTTTTCCGGTGCGTTGTATGTGCTTGTGATCCTGGGACCGAAGTGGCTGGGAATCCCGTGGGGAATGGTGGCTCCGATTGGAGGAACACTGCAACTGATCGGCTGGATCCTTCTCGGTGCCGGAGCTGCATTGCTTCCCATCTCAAAGGAAACAGCCGACTGAACCAGAGATAACGAGCCGCGCCTTTCACGGCTCGTAGCCAGCATGCAGTTTTCGAAAAACTGCGTCAGCTAGAGAAAAGGCGGTGTTTTCGCGCTGCAAACGCCAGTCTTGGAGCCCGATTTTTCCCAGATAACGCGATTTCTGACGGAAATGCCGGTGCCCTTGTTCAGCGTCCCTGCCGTCGGTAACCTGCTGCACTTTTCGCAGGGTCCGAGGAAACTGAGCGAGGTCGAATTCTGTGGCTCCGAATGATCGTATCGTGATAACCGGGATCGGGCTGACGGCTCCGAATGGCAATTGCCTTTCGGACTATCGTCAGGCGCTGCTGGCCGGACGTTCGGGCGTCGTGAACTATCAGACTCGCTACATGGGCCCCGTGCTGGCCGGCGTCTGCAACTTCGATGAGCTGAAGTACCAGAAGAAGAAGGACTTGCGTCGAGGAACCCGTGCTGGTTCCATCTCCGTGTACTGTGCGAATGAAGCCGTTCGCGACTCGGGGCTCGACTGGCCAAACGTCGCGAAAGACCGCGTCGGGGTTTATCTGGGAATCACCGAGCACGGTAATGTCGAAACGGAAAACGAGGTCTATGAGATCTCAAAGTTTCAGTACGACACCAAAGTCTGGTCGCACCATCATAACCCGCGAACAGTCGCCAATAATCCGGCGGGCGAAGTCACGCTGAACATGGGCATCACGGGCCCGCATCTGACGATCGGTGCGGCGTGTGCGGCTGGCAATGCCGGATTCATCCAGGCGGCTCAGATGCTGAGGCTGGATGAGGTGGATCTGGCGATCGCCGGCGGTGTTTCTGAGAGTATTCACACGTTTGGCATCTTCGCGAGTTTTGCTGCTCAGGGCGCATTGGCCACTCATGAAGACCCAACGAAAGCCTGCCGTCCGTTTGATATAAAGCGAAACGGGATCGTCGTCGCGGAAGGCGGCGGTATCTGCACGGTCGAACGTCTTCCGGACGCATTGCGACGCGGAGCGAAGATTTACGGCGAAATCATTGGCTATGCGATGAATTCGGATGCTCGTGATTTCGTGCTTCCGGATTCGAACCGGCAGGCGGAATGCGTTCAGCTGGCGTTGAAGCGGGCGGGGCTGCAGCCAAACGATATCGACATCGTCAGCAGTCATGCGACGGCGACAGAACAAGGCGACATTGAAGAAGCGAATGCTCTCCGGAAGGTGTTTGGCGACTGTTCTCGAACGGTCATCAATAACACCAAAAGCTTCATCGGACATGCGATGGGAGCCGCCGGAGCCTTGGAACTTTTGGGCAATTTGCCGTCATTTGACGATGGAATTGCCCACGCTACAATCAATGTTGACGAACTTGATCCACGGTGTGCTCTGCCGAATCTCGTGCTGAATGAACCCCGACATCTGGGGAAGGTGGAGTGCATTCTGAACAATTCCTTCGGAATGCTGGGCATTAATTCCGTGGTGATCATTCGAAGATTTGAAGGGTAAGTCGGCGAACGGTTTCTGCTGGCAGGCAGTGCAGTTCGCTGATCGCGTTTTTGTTGAACCGTGTTGTTGAAATGAGGGCAGATTGATGACGGCTGATCAGATCCGGCAGGTGATTCTGGACATTCTGGAGCGAATTGCTCCGGACGAGGATCTGACCGGTCTCGATGATGCGCGTCCGTTTCGCGAACAGATGGAACTGGACAGCATGGACTTCCTCGATATCGTGATGGAACTGCGAAAGATGTATCGCATCCAGATCCCCGAGGAAGATTATCCGAACCTCAACACAATGGCAGGAACTGTGGCCTACCTCCTGCCTCGACTGAAAGATGTTCCGGTCAACGCCTGACGTCTTTCGCTGAATTCCGTCAGCTTGTCTGACGGCCAGGTCATTTTCTGCACTACCCCGAAGAGAAAACTCTTCGGGGTTGTCGTGCTTAATCTGAACAACAAATTGAATCACAAGTAGTGGAAGTCGCCAGACTTCCTGTGAGTTCCAGACGCTTCAAGCTCAAAAGAACTCGGGCGAATTCAATACAAGTTGAGATACCGAAAACTCTCTGAGGATTGTTCCCTGTGCGTTATGACACCGTCATTATCGGTGCCGGCATGTCGGGCCTGTCTGCAGGTGTCCGCCTGGCGTACTACGAAAAGAAAGTGTGCATCCTCGAGCGCCATACCACGATTGGCGGGCTGAATTCTTTCTACCGCCTTCGCCGTCGCAATTACGATGTCGGCCTTCATGCCATCACAAACTACGCCGAACCAGGAACGAAGCAGGGACCTCTCAGCAAACTGCTGCGTCAGCTTCGCATGACCTGGGAAGACTTCGATCTTCGACCTCAGCTGCGATCGGCCATTGCCTTTCCGGACTGCACGCTGTACTTCACAAACAACTTCAACTTCTTTGTCGAACAGATTGCCGCGGCGTTCCCAACTCAGATCGATGGCTTTCGTCGGCTGGTGAACCGAATCGCCGAGCACGATGCTTTGAATCTTGATCGCCGGGAGATCTCAGCTCGACAGGTTGTCAGTGAATATGTGCACGACCCACTTCTGATCGACATGATCTTCTGCCCTCTCATGTTTTACGGCAGCGCGACGCCGCGGGACATGGACTTCAATCAGTTTGTGATCATGTTCAAGAGCATCTTTCATGAAGGATTTGGACGGCCGTTCGACGGCATCCGGCTGATCCTGAAGAAGCTCGTGAAACACTTCCGAAATCTCGGCGGGCAGTTGCGACTGCGAGCCGGCGTGCGACAGATTCTGCAGTCGAACGGCAAAGCCACCGCGGTGCTGCTGGATGACGGAACTCAGATCGAAGCGGACAACATTTTGTCGTCTGCTGGTGCCGCCGAAACGATGCGGCTGATCAATCCGGAAAGTCCGCCGGTCAAAGCCGAACCGGGTGATATTTCGTTCGTCGAATCCATCAGCGTGCTGGACTGTGAGCCTTCAAAGCTGGGACACAAAGACACGATTGTGTTTTATAGTGACTCACCGCAGTTCCACTATGAACGGCCAAACGTCCCCGTTGACCTTCGCAGCGGGATCATCTGTTCGCCCAACAACTTTGATTATTCACAGCCGCTGGAAGACGGACGAGTCCGCATCACGGCACTCGCGGATCCTCATTACTGGATGAATCTTCCGGAAGAAGAATACGCCGATGCCAAGATGCGCTGGAATGATCAGATCATCCAGAGCGCGTTGAAGCATATTCCGGACTTTCGATCGCACGTCATCGATACGGACGTATTCACGCCTCGCACCATCCGCCGCTTCACCGGACATCTGAACGGCTGCGTCTACGGTGCACCTCAGAAGTTTGTCGACGGACAAACACCACTCAGCAATTTGTTCCTCTGCGGAACCGACCAGGGCTTCCTGGGAATCGTGGGCGCAATGCTGAGCGGCATCACGATCGCGAATCGGCATTTGCTGAAGTAGATCTCTGACTTCACGGGGATTCCGCAAAGGCGAGCGGCTGGGCGTCAGCCCTCCGTGCTACGCTGATCTTCATGTGGTCGACACATTGCCGGGACGAGTAACGATGAATCGCAGACCGGCATATTAATGAAATGTGCCGCGTGACGTTTTGCTGTGCTGTTCCATCCGCGATGATTTGCGTTTATGGGCGGTTACGAAAATCGCAAGGCTGGGTTCCCGCCTGCGCGGGAATGACGGTGGAGCGGGAATCACGGTGGAGCGGGAATCACGGCGGGGCGGGAATCACGGCGGGGCGGGAATCACGGCGGGGCGGGAATCACGGCGGGGCGGGAATCACGGTGAGGTGAATGCGCAGGGACACGGAGGGCTGACGCCCTGCCGCTCGCCTTTGCTTCACTCCACCTGGTAATCGTGCAGAATCGCTCCGGTGGACGCGGCCTGGTGGTACTGTTCCCGGGACATCTTCGCACCGCGCAGGTCGACGAGGTAGAAGTCGACACCTTCGATGTGGGCACCCAGCAGGTTCACGCCTTTCAGGTTCGCCTTTCGAATTTCTTCCGGTGCTTTGAAGTGTTGTTCAAGACGTTCGTCGGTGTAAAAGCCGGTTCGAGTTCCCTCGGAGGCATAGGGCGACGACAACAGGCCTTCGCGGCTGGCACCAAGATGGAAGACGACGTCACGCAGATCGGCATTTCGCAGGTCAGCATTCTCCCAGTCCACCTCACCCAGTTGGGCAGATCGAAGATTGACCTTCTGCAAATTTGCCCCCTGCGCCTGGGAACCGCACAGTGAAGAATTTCTCAGGTTGGCTCCCGGCAAAGTGACCTGAGTCAGGTCCATGTTTTCAAGGTGACACGAAACCATCCTGGCCTCGCGAAGTATTGACCCGTGAAGGTTGGTTCGAGTCAGATCCAGATGGCTCAGATTTGCCCACGTCAGATCGCACCGCGAAAAGTCCGTGTTTTGGACATTCGCGTCAAGGAAGCTCGCTTTCGCAAGGTAGGCACCTCGAAACGACACACCGGAAAGCTGGCTGGAATCAAAGGTCGCATCTGTCAGTTGAGCATTCTCAAAGGTACTGCCGCGAAGATCGGCGCGAGAGAAAATCCCTCGCGCGCCGACGATGTGGGAAAAGTCCGAATCTGGTGCGAACCCGAGATCAAAATGAATGGCGGTCAGCTTCGCATATCGAAAGCTGGTTCTTCTGAAACTGGCGTAGGGTGCAAGAGCATTTGTGAAGTCGCAGTGATGGAAACTGGCGTCGTTCGCACTGATGCCTGTCATCACCGCGTGGCTCAGATCCACTTCGGACCAGTTCGCACCGTCCAGCACTGCTCCCTTGAGATTTGTTTTCGCCAAAGATCTTGCAGGCCTCCACGTCGGATCGATGGCAAGCAACAGAGTCATCGCCGAAGCATAAAGAGCCGCGTCCGAAGGCAGTACCAGCAGCGCGGCCAGATCTGAGATGATCCGTTTGTTGTTGCGAAGACGTCGTGCAATGATCGGAAGAACATCCTCCGGGATTGGCCTGCTCAGGATCTCCATGCCAGATCGTGTCTGCAGCTGCGAACAGAAATACTCCGCCGCCAGCATGCACTGCACAGGATGCAATTCCTGAAGCCGGCCCAATGGCGACGTCGCAGGATCAAGAACGGAAGACGCTTGTTCTTTCACCTTGTCATTGCCCAGGTCTTCCCAGATCGTCTTTCCAATGTCGGTTGCTTCACCGCAGTGTCTCATCAGCCGATTGAGAATTTCCCTCATCGCGGCTTCTGCGGAGTCCAGTGATTTATTGGCAGCAAGCTCTTCCAATACCAGCACCCACAATTCGGGCAGGCCTTCCAGAAAGGCTCCGTCAGCCGTTCGATTCAGCAACGACACCGACTGGTCCGGGAATCGTTGTAGCACATACTCGATGACATCATCACGATCCCATGCGGCCATCTGATAGACGGTCGCGTCGGGACATTCCTGAGTCCTCGCAACGATGACCGTAATCGCACCGCTGTCAGCAACAGCACTGTTCAATGCCCCATCAGCACTGCGGACATCTCGCACATCCAGCAGTCGGATCAGTCCGGCGGTGACTTCCGAAGAGAATCGTTCGGCGACATAGCGAAGTGCAAAACTCTTCCCCGCCCCGCCTGGCCCGCAGATAACAATGCGGTGAACTCGCTTCGTTCGAAGATGCTCCTGGAGTATATGATCCAGAAGTCGACTCTCCCCATCCGGCCCCATCACTCGAGGCCGCACCACGGACTCAAACGTCTGTGTCATGACAGATCCCCTGCATTCCGATCACCAAGGCTCGTGACCCGCATTCTATTCTCGGGACACAGGATGGCAATCCCTGGGGGTGAGACTTCATGGACAGAAGGAACTACGAGGCTCGGCAGGAGATTTGCTCTTCAGGGTGGCATGCTGGGCAAAGAAGTCAGAATGGGCGAGACCAATAGACCACGCCGGCCCCCCAAGCGGATCAAGTGCAACGGAGGTCGCGGGATCTCTGGCGAGATCCACTACATGGTTACGCGGCTTCTGAATTATCAACCGGCTTTGGCCCGATCGATCGTGCGCCGTCCTTGTGGCGAGCTTTCAGGTCGAACAGTCCAAAGATCTCGCTCGCATTCAGGCTGAGCGTTCGATTCGAATTGTCACCTTCGCCGAGGATCGCTTCGAACAGTTCTCGCTTCTCGCGAAGCACTCGGTCGATGCGTTCTTCAATGGTGTTCTTCGAAATGAATCGAGTCACGATGACGGGGTTCTTCACGCCGATGCGATGAGCACGGTTAATGGCCTGGTCTTCGATGGCGGGATTCCACCAGCGGTCAAACAGAAACACGTAACCGGCAAACTGCAGATTCAGTCCGACCGCACCGGTCCCATAACTCATCAGCAGAATGTGAGCATCCGGATCGGCTTTAAATTTCGCAAGGATGGGTTCTCGCTGCTTCGTCGGGACGCCGCCATGATAGACCAGTGGATTGAATTCTTTGAGTCGCGGTTCCAGCCAGTCGATCGTCTTGGTCCACTGACTGAACAGAATCGCCTTGCCTCCGCTCGCAGAGATTTCTTCCATGTCCGCAACAAGTCGTTCCAGCTTCGCGCTCTCGCCAGTCAACGGATCAAAGTTTGCAATCTGCTTCAGACGCAGGACCAGTTCGAAGACGTGCTGAACGGAGATCGAGTCTCCCAGTTCGTTCAGCTGGATCACACCTTCCTTCTCCGCAATACGATACGCGGATTCCTGAGCATCCGTGAGCTCCAGCTCCGCATCGCGATCGATTCGAGGCGGCATGTCCTTCATCACGAGGTCTTTGGTGCGCCGAAGAATGTACTTCTTTGCGAGCTTCGAAAGCTGACGCAGATCGGGACTGCCACCTTTTGGAATCACCTCCATGAATTCAAACAGAGCGGCGAGTTCTTCCGGACGATTCTCAATCGGCGTCCCCGTCAGTGCCCAGCTGCGACGTCGTTTAATCGAACGCGCCGTCACTGCGGTGTTCGAATCTCGATTCTTGATCCGCTGCGCTTCGTCCAGAACGAGCAGGTCGAACTTCGGTTGTTCTTCTTCCGGAATCTCCGCGATGTCTCGCGCCATCAGTTCATAGTTGGCAATCAGAATGGGCACACCGGGCATCGTCCACAGCATTCGGCGGCGCGCTCCGTTGCCTTCAACGGTCACGACGGGAAGCTCTTCGGCCCACGTGCGGAATTCTCGTTGCCAGTTCGGAATCAGCGGCTTTGGACAGATCAGGACAATCCTGCGTGCCTGTCCGCTGCGAAGCAACAAGCGAATCGCCGTGATCGTCTGCATGGTCTTTCCGAGTCCCATCTCGTCAGCCAGCAGAGCGGATTGGCTGCTGAAGAGCCACGCAATGCCTTCGTACTGATACGAGAAGGGCTCGAACGGCATGATCAGTTCCTGGCCCGCGAGCCAGGATTCCAGCGGCGGCTGCAGCAGGTAGAACAGTCTGTCCTGCAGCGACAGGGCATCAGTGGGTGGCTTGATTCGTGTGGCCGGCTTCTTTTCGAGGCCTTCCGGCTCTTCCACCAGTTTCTTCGGCGGAGCAATCTTCTTAAGGTTCTGGCCGTCAGATTCCTTCGTCGCGTTCTCCTTCGGCGGGACGAATTCCATGCCGTCCGGAAGTGTCAGCCCGATGCATTTGAGAGGGATACGGCGAGGCGTCCACGAAGGAACAAAGTCCAGCGTCGAATAGAGCGACGCCGTTTGAGTTTCGACGACCGGAATGCGACCCAGCGCCGGATTGAATCCCGTCTGTGCCGTGTCGACGCGAAGCTGCGGACGCATCAATGTGTCAGACAGGTCCAGTGATTCAGGCTGCGAATCCATTCGCTTTCTCCGACCGCCATTCGTCCTTTGAACAGCGTTGAGTACTCAATGGCTCTCAGCGAGCAAACACGGTTCGTACGGTTTCCGCCAGCGCTTCTCGAACACGTTCCAGGGGTTCTTCGAGGTCAGCGGAGTCGGGAATCAGGTGCTTCTGCTTGGCGAGCGAATCTGCATCGGTCACATGTCCATCATGGAACCGAAGTGTGCTGCCACCCAGCCTGATCGTGCGTTCCGACTCCGTCCGATCCGACTTCTTCTGCGCCAAAGCCACGGGAATTGCCGTGTGATTTCGGAGCTCCAGCAGGATGGGATCGCTGGTGATCACAACCGATGGTTTGATCGCGACTCGATCCAGCAGCGTGCTTCCAATCAGTTCACCCAGCAGCCATGGCCGAAGTGTTTCACCGAACAGAATTTCCTGAGTACGGTTTGGCTTGACCGGAGTTGTGCACTGAAACTCCAGCGGACGTCCATTCTGGTTCGTGATGAGCAGTCCACCGATGTGACCGCGCCCGTCGACTTCCATGGTCTCCATGAAGCCAAGTCGCAGCTGATCCTGTTTCCCGTTCCCAGACATCCCGACTCAATCCCCCCGGATGTGTCGTACCTACGCCGACGTCGATCGGCGAATTCTGCCGGAAGACCGTCAGTGCAGTCGCTCCGCCTTTCGCCGTCATCGACAAACGTCTCTGGGACTGATCGACCCTTCGCCAGCCAGACCTTTAACTGGCTGTTGATTTACTCGATGAACAGACAAGCAAACACTGAGAATTGCATCGGCGTCGAATCTCGGACGTGTGCCGCGAATTTCATGGGTTCTGAACTGTTGTGGAACTCGCCAAAGTTCCGTTCATCAACGAATGTCATGGGATCTCTGGCGAGATCCACTACATCACGGATCACAGCTTCTGCCGGCACATCGCCGCAGCCATACGGATGGCTTCCTGCATGCCATTCGGGTTGGCGGGAGTTGCCCTGTTCCATGCTCGGTCGAACGCCGTGCCATGAGTCGGGCTGGTGCGAATGATTGGCAGACCCAGAGTAATGTTGATCGCGGAATCAAAGCCGATCAGCTTGACGGGAATATGTCCCTGGTCATGGTACATCGCGACAACGCCATCGAATTCACCCCCGATGGCTCGACGAATCAGAGTATCCACCGGCAGCGGGCCATGCACGTTCGCCTGCGGCTTCTCACGCTGAACTGCCGGCTCGATGATGCGACCTTCTTCGTCGCCGAACAGACCATGTTCGCCACCGTGAGGATTCAACGCGCAAACCGCAATGGATCGGCGCTGACATTGAATCTGTTTCAGGAAGCCATCCATCAGTCGAATCTTCTCTGCCACGGCATCCGTCGTCAGAAGTTGCGGGACACTCTTCACAGACGTATGAAGCGTGACGTGGGCAATGCTGAGTCCGAACAGAGCCTCCTGCGGAATCGAGCTGGCTCCGGCCACAGCGCGACGCCATGGTGCCAGAGAGGATTCCGGCAGATGGAGCATCATGGCATATTCCGGCACACCACATTGCTCAGCTAGAATCTCTGTGTGGCCCGGAAAATGATGCCCCGCCAGGTGAAGCGATTCCTTGTTCAACGGTGCCGTCACAATCGCGTCCGTGATTCCTGACCGAGTCAACTGGATGGCGTGTGTGAGGCAGCGAAATGCTCCGTCACCACTTTCCGCAGAGACGACTCGCAGCGGCGCGGATTTCGTGGCTGCGGACGTTGGATCAAGCACCGGGCAGATGCCTCGCTGCCTCATCGAGATCGCAGCATCCCGAATCGCGACGCTCTGCAGGTCCAGTTGTTCCAGTCGACACGGAAGCCCGCAAAGCTCCGCGGCGCTCTGAAAGAAGTTCAGCGGGCCAATCAGCAGTGGAACGCAGTCGCCAGGAAGCTGGTTGCCGGTGATCGAACGGATGACGACTTCCGGACCAATTCCAGCGACATCTCCAACAGTGATGGCAAGCAGCGCGGGCATGAGTCGGCTCGAGGGGCAACGGAATCCGGGACAACGGTTGAAGATAACAGGACGGTGGTCGTCGCGATGATCACTCAGCGCCGTTCTGACCACACATGCTATTCTTCACGCTTCCGTTGTCCAACGCCTGCGAATCCCTGGCTTAGCCCGCATCTTTCTCTGCAATCACAACGGCACCAGGAGCGAGAAACAGTCCCAGCGTGTGCCACAGAGCGATTCCGAGCCCAAAGCTGAGCTTCACCGCCAGGCTGGTCTGATCACTGTGAACCGCACCTTTCGGACTCGCGCTGATCACCTTGAAGCCGGTCTTGTGCAGCAGATTCAGGAAGCTGCCAACGGGCATGGAAAATCGATGATCGTTGACCGCTCGTCGCAGAATCTTCTCACCCTTTGCTGGTGAAACCTGCTGCAGCGCGGCCCCAATGGAAGCCAGCCAGGATTTGTCGACAACTCGCATGACCAGCAGACCACCGGGCTTCAAACGATTGTAGATTTCGCGAAGTTCCGCCGGCTGATCAGGCCAGTAGATGTTGGCATCGAGGACGGTCACAACATCGAACGGCTCTTCTGTCAGTGAGAACTCACGGACGTGAGCACAGCACTGAGCCTTCATGCCGGACTTGTTCACATGGCCGACCGCTTCCGGCACGATATCGAAGCCGGTGACGTCGAATCCGGATTCCTTCGCCGCGGTCATGAATCCGCCGTAAGCACATCCGACGTCCAGAAGGCGAGCCCCCTTCTGGGGAACCAGCGAGCTGATGCGATCGAGGATCGCTCGGTACATCCGCTGTTTGAACTGATTCAGCTGAGCACCCTGTTCGGTGTCGCCCCAGGTCATCTGCTGAGTATGAGCGATTTCATTTTCGAGGCGGTATTCGCCGTCCATGAAATAGGACTGGCAGGAAGGACAACGCAGCCATTCGGTTTCGCCGCGAGCATTCACAAACTTCCATGCCTGCCGAGCCTGCTCGGCCGGTGTGCCGCAAGCCGGGCAAATCTCAGATCGTGTTTTCGGAGCCACTGAAACCGCAGCTGACATCGTTGCAACCTTCGCAATCAAAAGGACTTCCTGTCCGAGGTGTGCAGTATCCTGAGTTTCGGCAGAAACTGTCAATATGGACACAGCACGGTGTTTTCACTGGGTTTTCCTGCGAACCGTCGCGAACGCATGCTTCAAGGCTTGAGTGCTGCACCGGTTGCGATCAGGATACCGATCCCTCCGAGCATTCCCGGAATTTCATGTCCGGACACTCCACGCGAAAACGGAATCCGCCATTCATGAACAGCGACGTCATTCTGCGTCTTTATCGCACCATGCAGATCATTCGCCAGACCGAAGAAGAACTGGCAAGGTGCCATCAGAGAGGACTGATTCACGGAGCGTGTCATACATACGTCGGACAGGAAGCGATCGCAACGGCCGTGTGTGATCACCTGGCTTCGAAGGACTCCGTGTTTAGTACTCACCGAGGTCATGGCCATGCATTGGCCAAAGGAATGCCTCCGCGTGAACTGATGGCGGAACTCTTTGGCCGCGTCACGGGATGTTCTCGTGGACGTGGCGGTTCGATGCATCTGTTCTCACCTGAGATCGGCATGATGGGAACCAGCGGCATCGTCGCTCCCTGCATTCTTCAGGCCTGTGGTGGCGGTTACAGCTCGAAGATTCTGAAGAATGGAACTGTGGGAGTCGCGTTCTTCGGAGACGGCGCTGTGAACAACGGAGCGTTTCATGAAGGACTGAACATGGCCAGCATCTGGAAACTCCCGGTGCTGTTCATCTGCGAAAACAATCAGTTCGCGACCGAGGTTCCATTCGCATACTCCAGCGGCAATCCCAGTGTCGGAGGACGAGGTGCAGCCTATGGCATCCCTGGGTTCGAACTGGATGGCAACGACGTTCTGGAGATTCATCGAGTCGCCGGGGAAGCCATCGCGAGGGCCCGCACTGGTGGCGGCCCGACTCTGATCGAATGCAAGACGTACCGCACACGAGCTCACGCAGAAGGCATGGGCGACTTCACCTATCGAACGCGCGAAGATGTCGACGAATGGAAGACGCGATGTCCGATCATTCGGCTTCAGAAGGCTCAGCCTGATTTGAAGACTCAGTTTGAAGCGGTCGATACCGAAGTCGCCGCCATCGTTAAGGAAGCGCGCGAATTCTCCGAAGCAAGTCCGCAACCGGAAGCCGCGTCCGCAACGAACCATGTGTACTCCGAGGCATCGACGGCGGCAACGGCGACATCGACGGAGCCACCGAAAGGCGATCGAATCCTCACGTACAGCCAGGCAACTCTGGAAGCACTGACCTTCGAGATGGCTCGGAACCCGAAGATCTTCGTCATGGGAGAAGGCATCGGGAAACGCGGCGGGAATTTTGTGACGACAAAAGGCCTGTACGAAATTCACGGCCCCGAGCGACTGTGCGACACGCCAATCTGTGAACGAGGATTCGTGGGACTTGCGTGCGGTGCAGGCATGACGGGAACCCGGCCAGTGATCGACTTCATGTTCGCGGACTTCGTTCTGGATTCGGTTGGCGAAATCATCAACCAGATCGCCAAGATGCAGTACATGTCCAGCGGTCGACTGAAGATGCCGGTGCTGCTGCGAGGATGCATCGGGATTGGTCACTCGGCAGCGACTCACCATTCCGGCAGCTATCATTCACTCTACGGGCAGGTGCCGGGACTTCGAGTCGCAGTTCCGTCGAACGCCTACGATGCCAAAGGCCTGCTGCTTCGAGCATTGCGGTGTGATGACCCTGTGATGTTTCTTGAACATCGTGAGCTGTTGTCATCAAAGTGCGCGGTGCCAGAGTCGGATTATGAGATTGAGTTTGGAAAGGCGACAGTGGTTCGAGCAGGAACCGACGTGACCGTCGTTGCACTGGCTCGCATGGTTCAGGTCGTGCAGAAGATGGCGGACGAACTTCAGGCCAGCGGAATCTCGGTGGAACTCATTGATCCTCGCACGGTTTCGCCCCTGGATACGCAGACGGTTCTGGAATCTGTATCAAAGACTGGCCGATTGCTGATTGTCGAAGAGACTCCTGCGGCATTCGGGCTCGGAGCCGAAGTTGCAGCTCGGATCGCTGACGAAGGATTTGATTTGCTGGATGCACCGATACGTCGTGTGAACGGTGCGTTTGCTCCGACGCCGTACAGTCCACCTCTGGAGGCAGCGGTGATTCCGAGCGACGATCAGGTTCGCAAGGCAATTCGTGATCTTGCGGCGGAGTAGGTACGAAGAGGAGTTTGGTCGCGAATGACCTGGCTCTGGAAGTCGCAGCGAGCCGTCCTGCTTGGTTTGTGACAAGTCATCGTTTCGAACAAAAGAGTTTGATCGGGCAGAAATCAATGGCCGTCAGTATCACAATCCCGCGTCTCGGCTGGTCGATGGAAGAAGGCAAGTTCGCCGGTTGGCTCAAGCGCGACGGCGACACCATTCGTCCCGGGGACGTACTGTTTGAACTGGAAGGTGAGAAGGCTCTGCAGGAGATTGAATCGGTCGACGCAGGAGTTCTTCGAATTCCGCCGAACGGCCCACAGCCTGGCGACGTCTTAAAGGTCGGCGCGGTGATTGGATGTCTGGTTCAGCCTGGCGAAACTCCGAACTGGAACTCCCCGCCAGCAGCGTCACCAAACCTGGCCAGCGACTCCAGGTCACCGGCTTTTATCGACACAGATCCTTCAGCAGCTTCGTCTCATAAGGATTCCCCCTCGGCGTCTCCTAGTGTTCGAAGGCTGGCCAGAGAACTTGGGGTGTCCCTGGAAAAATTGCCGGGCAGCGGTCGAGCCGGACGGATCACCGAACATGACGTCCGAATGGCCAGCCAGGCGAAGCCAGCCGCATCGTTTCCCGCAACGTCTTCCCCAGCGCCAACTGCAACAAGGGAAAACAATCCTCAATCCAAAATCGTGGTCGCCACACCACGTGCCAGGAAGACGGCTGCTCGACTTGGCATTGACTGGCGATTGATTTCCGGAACGGGGCGGAACGGGCGAGTGCGTGAACGGGACATTCTGGCGGCCAGTTCTTCCGACTCAAAACCCCACAGCAAGACAGGCAGTCGCAGAAGCGTGACGGGACGGCGACGAGTCATCGCCGATCGACTGATGCAAAGTCGGAACCGGACGGTGCCAGTGACATTGTTCTTGCGGGCCGATGCGAGCAATGTTGTCAGCCTTCGCCAGCAGTTCCGAAGTACCGGAGCAGAGCCTGTTCCGGCCTTTCACGACATCATCATCAAGCTTGTTTCCGAATGTCTGATAAAGCATCCCGCCCTGGCGTCAGTCTGGGACGGTGATGTTCTGGTCGTGGCTGGGACCGATGAGCATCACATTGGCCTTGCGGTTGACACCGATGAGGGACTCATCGTGCCGGTGCTGCGAGACGTGCGAAGTTACACACTTCCGGACCTTGCCAGAGCCTCTGCAAAACTGATCGAGAAGGCTCGAGCAGGTCGCCTTGGCCAGCTGGAGTCATCCGGTGCCGTCTTCACCGTCTCCAGTCTTGGCGGTCTTGGAATCGAGTCCTTCACGCCAGTGATCAACTATCCTGAGGTGGCGATTCTTGGAGTGGGAGCGATCCGCAAAACTCCTGTGGTCACTGACGATGACCGCATCATCGCGGGCCACGAAATTGTCTTTAGCCTAACCGTCGACCATCGGGCCATCGATGGTGCACCGGCCGCCCGCTTCCTGCAGGACCTGAAACGCAGCATCGAATCGCCCGCCGCCACACTGCTGTCGCCCTCGAAATCGTCCTGACCCGAAGCGAAATCTCTCCACCCAAGGAGCTCTGGCGGCGGTAGATCTCCCGCGCCCCAGTCGCGCACCGACCTGGCCATCCGAGTGAGAGAAACGTGTTAAAAGACTGACTTTTTCACACAACGCAAGACTCACGGTGCATGGCACCTGCGACTCCTTTGAGTTGCGGACTTGCCCTCGACAAGGGCATCGCAAAAGTCCTGACATTTCACCCTAAAACGCAGATCAGGGTGCATGGCACCGAGTGACAAGGGTACATGGCACCTGGCGAACCTAACCCTGCCGCCTGCAACGCTCTGGTGGCAGTACATCCCCGTGCCCTGTGCGCGCGCCAACCTGGCCCTTCGCGTGAGAAAAACGTGTTAAAAGACTGACTTTTTCACACACCGCAAGACTCACGGTGCATGGCACCTGCGACTCCTGAGAGCGGTGCGGCAAGGGTTGGGAGGGACCTGGGGATATACGCCCTTGACCCCAAATGCCATTGTTCTTTACGTTCCGGCCTCAGGGATGACATTGAATCTGCCGGAAGGACTGAGAACGATGGGAAAGCTTCAACGCCTGGTTCTGGTCCTGCTTTTTTCATTTGTCGGGGCAGGGTGTCAAACGGCGGCCTACGGGCCGGGGGCAGCCCATGCAACGGCGGACGGCCTTTCGTCCTCCAAAGGAAAGTCCGCCAGCGTCTTTGATTCGATTTCACGCGCGATGATCAGGAAGGCGTCGATGACTGTTGAAGTCTCGAATCCGAAGAAGAGCGCCATGGAAGTTGAGTCGCTGACAAAGAACGCGGGCGGCTTTGTGGAGCGGTCAACCTTTTCAGAAAAAGAGTCGGTCGATTTCACGCTTCGTGTTCCACAGGAAGAGTGCGATCGACTTCTCGATGCCTTCGGGAATCTTGGAACATTGAAACGACGTCAGCTGAGTGCTGAGGATGTGACGGAACAGCTTGTCGACAATCAGGCTCGACTGGACACCCTGAAAGCCTCGCGCGACCGACTGCGCCTGCAGCTGCAAGTGGCGGCCAAAGTTGAAGACGTTCTGGCGATCGAACGCGAACTGACTCGAATTCAGTCGGAGATTGAATCGCTGGAAGGCCGGCTGAAGGTACTGCAGAACGATGTGGCCTTTACTCAGGTTTCACTCACACTGGAACGTCGAGTGATCTACGGCCCGGTCACTTACATTGGCAAAGCCATGTGGTGGGGTATCGAGAAACTGTTCATCGTCCGTGAATAGCGTCACGCTCATCGCCGCGTCGAAGCCCTGCCTGCGATTTCTCTCAGGCACTCCGCTCACAGCCTCGTATCAGCTTTCGCGTAACACAAATGCGGTCGGACACGTGACCACCATGCCGTGCTGTCGAGTGCACACGCCAGACCAAGTTCGCACGAATCAAGCGGTCCGTCCTGCGCGAGCAACCTTCGAAGAAGGTCACTGCCATACAGGATGTCAATCGGAGGTCTGACGAACTCATATTCATACGGCGGTGCAAGCCATTCGAACCTCTTCGGGTACAGATCGCAAAGAGCATTCAGAATCTCAATCGTCAGTCGAAAGGATCGAACTCGCTGAGGTTCCGCCGTGTGGATCTGAAATCCAGAGCAGGCTTCTCCGCGGAACTTGTCGAACGTGGGGCGAAAACGATAAGGCTGCAGAATGACGCCGCAGTTCCGTGGAGCATCACCAAGACGGGAAAGCACAGCATCTGGTTCTATCCACGGTGCTCCGAATAAGCGGAAAGGGAGCGTTGTGCCTCGGCCTTCGGAGACGTTTGTCCCTTCCAGCAGCACCTGCCCCGGATAGACGGCCGCGGTTGCAGCAGTCGGCATGTTCGGCGATGGAGGAACCCAGGGAAGTCCCGTCTGCGGCCACTCCATTTCACGTTCCCATCCCTCCATGGTGATGACATCCAGACGGCACGGACTTTCGGACTCGGCATTCAACAACCGAGCCATCTCGCCGATCGTCAGCCCATGTCGCATGGGAACCGCAGCGCCGCCGACAAAGCTTTCGTACCCCGGCTGGATCATCGGACCTTCCGTCACTGTGCCACCGACAGGATTTGGCCGATCAAGAATGACGACTCGTTTTCCAAGTTGAGCACACGCAATGAGACACTCCTTGACGGTCCAGATGAACGTGTAGACTCGAGTGCCAACATCCTGAAGATCAATCACCAGAGTATCGATGTTGCGAAGTGATTCTTCCGTCGGTCTTCTTGTGTCGGAATACAGACTGAAGACGGGCAGGCCCAGCGGCTCATAGCGGGAGTGGTCCGATTCGATCATGTTGGCCTGCTGCTCGCCCCAGAACCCATGCTGAGGTGAGAACAATGCCACCAGCTGCCCCGGAAACTCTTCATTCAGTACGTCGCAGCTGTATCGAAAGCGACGATCGACCGAAGCCTGATTCATCAACAGCCCGAGTCGCTGGCCTTCCAGCAAGGATCGCTGTTCTGTGACGGCAACCTCGAGACCCGTGCGAATACTCATGTGGAAGCCAGCTCCCGCGTTGGCGACGGAGGAAGCACCAGCGCGGCCAGTTCACCAACGGCCCACGTCACGGAGGCTCCGATGAGTGCCAGCCACGGCCAGGCAACGGCCCACTCGGCCGGCAGACCAAACTGAACGATCAGCAAAACAACCAGCCCGAAGGCCGCTCCAATCAGTGCCGCCATTTGCCCGGCTCGTTTCGAGAACACGCCAAGCACAAAAATCCCCAGCAACAGACCGGCCGAGAATCCGGCAATCTTGAGTGCTCCGGTCACAACCGTCTGATTGAGAGTGCTCGCAACAATGCCAACACACATCTGGATGATCCCAAAGACCAGCGTCAGCCAGTGCGATGTTCGAAGCTGCTGTTCCTCCGTCGGTTTCTGGCGACTGAGCGGAATCCAAAAATCGTTCAGCACGGCAGACGCCGACGCATTCAGCGAACTGCTGAGCGTCGACATCGCCGCAGACAATACCGCGGCCAGCATCAGACCAATCAGTCCGACATTCGAGGGAAAGTGCTTCACAATAAAGTGGATAAAAATCTGGTCCGACTTTTCAGGAGCCGTGTTTCCCGGCAACGAATAGAAACAGGCCAGCTGCACGCCGATGAACAGGAACAGCGCAAACTGGAAAAAGACCACGATGCCGCTGGCAAACAGTGATTTCCCCGCATCTTTCAGGTTCTTCGCGCTGAGGTAACGCTGGACCATCATGTGATCCGTGCCATGAGTCCCAATGGTCAGCACGGCGCCGCCAATGAGTCCGGCCCAGAACGTATACGGGTTGGACAGCTTGAACTGAAAGTCAAACGGGTTCAGTTTCTCGTACCGAGACGCGTAAGTGAAGATCGCATCCCAGTTCCCCGGAATCTGCGACGCCAGCACAAAGACGGCCGCGATTCCGCCCAGCATGTAGATGACGAACTGAATGCAGTCGTTCCAGACGACCGATCTGAGTCCTCCAACAACCGTATAGATGACGGTGACGACTCCCATCACAACGATGCTCAGCCAGAACGGCCAGCCAAGTAGCGTCTGAAGCACCAGCCCGGCCAGAAACAGTCTCAAGCCATCGCCCAGATTTCGAGTCACCAGGAACAGCGCTGAGGATGCTCGTCGAGTCGCCGTGCCGAACCGTTTCTCCAGGACCTCATAGGCCGTGAAGAGCGTTCCCTGAAAGTACCGTGGCAGAAAGACAAGGACAACGATCGCTCGTCCGACGATGTATCCAAGCGGCAGCTGCAGCCACTTCATTCCAACGGATCCATAGGCTTCACCGGGAACACTCAGAACTGTCGCAGTACTTGTTTCCGTCGCGACGATCGAACCAAGGATCGCCCACCACGGAAGCGACCTTCCACCCAGCAAATACGCATCGACGCTCGTATTGCTGCGACCGCTGCGAACTCCAACAATGATCGATGACAGCAGCAAAGCCAGCAGGACAAACTCATCGATCAATCCGAGTTCAGAAAACACAGCAAGTCCTCCTGCGTCGAACTTCGTTTCACTCTGGACAAACTACGTGTTCGGCCTGATCGTGCGGACGATCGCAGACGACGCAGCAGCAACGTTCGTGATTTCGTCCCACGCCGACGAGTCAATCAGTTCTTTCTTCGCCAGCCATGATCCTCCGACCGCCAGGACGTCCGGATCTTTCAGCCATTGAGTCAGATTAGACGTCGTCACGCCTCCAAGCGGAATGTACTGAAGCCCAAGATGCGCGAAAGGGGCTTTGACGCTGGCCAGCATGGGAATCCCGCCGGATGGCTCGGCTGGAAAAAACTTCAGCTCGCGACATCCGCATTGAAGAGCCATGTCGACATCGGTCGGAGTGACAACTCCAGGAGCAAACGGAAGTCCGGCCGCGATGGCATGGCGAATGACGGCTGGATTGGTTCCCGGAGCTACACCGAACTGAGCACCCGCATCAAGGACCTGATCGACCTGCTGAGGAAACAGGATGGTGCCAACTCCGGCAAGCATCTGCGGCACATCGGCTCGCACGGCCTTAAGACAATCCACGGCACCAGGCGTGCGCAGAGTCAGCTCCATGGCTTCCACGCCGCCGGCCAGCAACGCTTCCGCAAGCTTCACCGCCTTCGCGGGCTGGTCAACAATCAGAACAGCAACGATCCCCGTGCGTCGAAGTCGCAACAGGACATCATCGGAAAACAACGAAGGCATTTTGTTCATGACGAAACTTCTGTCGGCGAGTCAGCCAACCGATGTGGAGACGTGTTCGAATCGATGCTTGTTACAGACATATTGAATCGAATACGCCATGGAATTGATCTGGATTTCGCAGGCCCGGTTTTAGCAGTCAGGTTCTACCAATCCAAGCGTTGCCGGAAACAGCATCGCACCGCTATTCTAAACTCTCCGAATCCCACGAAAGCCCCGAGCGGCGTAGTACGACTGTGCTCCGTTGTGATACACGAACACCTGATCGTATCGCCGATCACAGAACAGCGCGCCTCCGAGTGCCCGAATGGAATCCGGTGTCTTCACCCAGCTGGATGTCTTCAGGTCGAATTCGCCAAGCTCCTGAAGAGATCGATACTGTTGCTCGGTCAGCAGCTCAATCTCCATCTCACGAGCCATCTCGATCACGGATCCGGCGGGCTTGTTTTCCTTGCGGCCATCCAAAGCCTCCTGGTCGTAACACAGACTTCGGCGTCCTTCCGGACTTTCGGCCGAGCAATCACAAAACAGAAACTGCCCGGTCGTGGAGTCCTGACCGATCACATCCGGCTCGCCACCGGTATCCTCCATTCGCTGGATCGCTTTGAGCGAATCTGGATCCTTCTGAAGGGCGGCAAGCACCTTCTTCCAGGCAATTCCTTCATGACGATGCCTGTGTTGTTCAAATCGATCTTCCAAATTCTCCAGCAACGACCCGGATGCTTTCGCAGGGTTTCGAGATTTGCTCTTCATGGTCGTGAACCTTATGTCGATCGATCCTGGAGTCAACTTCTCTGACGTCGGCCCAGGCGACGATACCCCCAAATGCACCCGGCCGCAAACACTCCGAGAGCGGGCATCAGCCACGAGAGCTTTAGCGACACCCTGAACTGTCCCCAGCCAGACTCAAAACGCCAGACCGAAGAATAACCGTCCTTGTAGCCGCCCTGAAAGGTCACAAACTTCCGGAGATGACCTCGCTCGTGGAAGTCGATGTGCATGTAGTTCAGAGTGCAGCGTACGACAGGAATGACATTCATTCCAAAATCGACGTCAACTCGCTTTCCGAGGCAGCGCGTAATCAGTACCAAAATCAGGAGCCAGTTGAGCGCCAGCATCGCCATGCTGAGCAGAAGAAAACGAGTTACCATGGTCAGGCATTTCCGCAGGAACGGATCGGTTGCGACGCAATGCAGCCCAGAATACGACGCTTTGCATTCCTGCCACAAGTGCACGAGACGGTGCGATGATGAAAACGGTGAACTCACGTCGATCAGGTCATGCCGAATTTGAAAGGCGGGGCGTGTTGGAATGCGGGCTACACTGGGGTGGTGTCCGCGTCGGAGACACGGGCTACGTTCCTGGGAGCTGGCGGCTTCGGAAATACGGGTTAGGGTCGTGTGGGCTTCTTCTGCTGATGAGGCTCGACGTTGGATGGGTTCCTGCTAATCTTCCCTGACACCAATTGTGTGACATTCTGGTAACGTCCATGTTTCTGGCGTGTTGGACGTTATCTTTCACCTGCCGTCGGACCAATTTGTGACCCTCATGGATGCAAATCAGCTTGCACTTCGCGTGCAGGATCTTCGTGCAAAGGCACAACGAGCTGTTGGCCAGGTCGTTGTCGGACTGAACCATGTCACTGATCAGCTGCTGATGGCCCTTGTGGCTGGCGGGCATGTGCTGCTGGAAGGCGTTCCGGGGACGGCCAAGACGACGCTCTGCCGCACGTTCTCCACAGTGCTCGGTATTCACTTTGAACGAATTCAGTTCACGCCCGACCTGCTTCCTTCCGACGTGACCGGAACACAGGTGCTCGACCGGCAAACCAGCGAATTCGTCCTTCGCAAGGGGCCGGTCTTTTGTCAGCTCCTGCTGGCGGACGAATTGAATCGCGCGCCGGCCAGAACTCAGTCTTCGCTGCTGGAAGCCATGCAGGAGCGTCAGGTCACGATCGAAGGCAAGACGCTGCCGCTGCCGGAACCGTTTATGGTCCTGGCGACTCAGAACCCGATCGAGCAGGAAGGTGTGTACCGACTTCCGGAAGCTCAGCTGGACCGATTTCTGTTTCGCATTCACGTTGGCTATCCGGAACGAAATCAGGAAGTCGACATGCTGGAACTTCACAGCCGCGCGTCGGTCAAGCCAGCGCCGGTCACAACGGCTGAAGAGATTGTCGGTATCCAGAAGAACCTTGATTCTGTCTTCGGTGCTCGTGAGCTTCAGGAGTACATTGTTGACCTAGTTCGTATGAGCCGTGGTCATTCCGACCTCGTGCTTGGCGCAAGTCCTCGTGCCGCCATCAACCTGATGAAAGCAGGCCGCGCGCATGCCTTGCTGAACGGTCGAGGTTATCTGACGCACGAGGACATTCAGGCCGTGTGTCTTCCGGTTCTCGGCCATCGACTCATCATGCGACCGGAAGCCGAAATGGACGGCCGAACGGTCGAGAGCGTCGTTGATCAGCTGATTCGAAGTGTCCCAGTGCTCCGGGATCGAAATCGATGACCGGTCTGGGGCGATGGACATTCCTGCTGGCACTGGCAGGACTGATCGTCGGCCAGTTACGAGGCCAGATGGGCTTGGCGGTCGTCTCGCTGACTGTCGCCCTTTGGGTTGTTTTCGAATGGGCATGGTTCACGTGGCGCCTCTGGTTTGAATTCCCTCAGCTGCAGTTCGAACGAGTTGTCAACGGGCGAACAGAATCCGGCGGTTTGCTCTGGGCCGGCCGCATCGTCACGGTCGAAGTTCGAATTTCGAGCAAAAGGACACGGCTCAGTCCACGCCTGCGAATTACAGATGTGCTGCCGGAAAACGTCAGCGTTGAAAACTCATTGAACGACGCACGCTTCCTGACTCGATTTCGAAGAGCCGTGTTCCGCTACAACGCACGCATTTCCGGAGCCGGTCGAATTCGGCTGCCTGGCTTTCGCGTCATCTTGCAGGACCCGGCGGGCTTCTTTCGCGCGGAGCGGTTCGTTCCGACCGTCCAGATCTTTCGAGTACTTCCAGCCTATGCCGAAGTCGGCGAACATCAGACGCTCGTCAAGCGTATCAACTCACTCCCACAGCATGGCGTTCATCGTCTGCAGCGATCCGGCATGGGATCTGAGCTGCTCGAGCTGCGGGAGTATGTTCCAGGTGATCCGCCAAAATCCATCGCATGGAAGGTGTCCGCCCGGCGCGACAAACTGATGACTCGGCAGTACGAGTCGGAAGTTCCGGTTCGGCTGAATTTGTTCCTCGACGGCTGCATCTCGACGCGTCTGGGAGGATTTGGGCAGCGTCTCCTTGACCAGCTCACCTACGTCGGTGCGAGCGTGGCTCGCAGCGCGATCTCGGTTGGCGACCCGGTCGGCGCGTGGATGTTTGATGAACGCGGGTTGCGACGATTTTCTCCGATGGCTGGTGAGCGAGGATTTCATCGCCTGCTGGAATCAATGGCTGACTTCTGCGTGAACCCCGCACCGCTCCCGGATCGACTGACGCCGGTGCTGCAGAAAACTGCATTGAGTGTTCTGGGGGAGCAGTTTCCCGAGTTGCTGGACCTGCGTTACAACCAGGCTCCTTTTACATGGTTCCCGATTCTGCCCTGGACACGGCGACGATTTCGCGAGCGAATCCTGCTGAGCGGCGCGCTGGCGGAGCTTTATCAGCTGTCACTCGCGAAGCACGTGCAGTTGATTCACGATGATGCTCTGCTCGCCACGTTCGCTCAGCATTTTCTCAGCCAGACCGGGCTGGCCTGGCTGACTCCTGTGGTCTCCATTCGCGGGCGCGGTTTTCATGATGGCCTGCCGAGAATGGAGATGCTGTCGAAAGCCATGATGACTGCCGTCGCGACCGCTCGCGACAACGAGGTCTTTGTCATTCTTGCCGACCTGCTGGAATCTGCACACAGCATTTCTCACCTGATGCCCGCCCTCAAACTGGCTCGAGGTAAGCACCATCGAGTGATGGTGGTTTGCCCGACACCTTCGTTCCGCCGTCCGACCGAAGAATCCACTCAGATTGTTTCAACGTCCCCAGAGGATCTTCTGTTCGCTGCCGAACAGACTCGCACGCGAGACCTTGCGGCGCGACTGCGGCGAGAGCTACGAAGACTTGGCGTGACCCTGACATTTTCGGGCGAACAGAACGCGATCCGAGCAGTACTGTCAGAGATGGAGCTGGCACGAACGGGTCGAATCTCGGCAGGAGTTCGCTCATGAGTTCGGTCGCGAACGGCCCGAATGACGGGAAGAACAGCAAGGAAGCAAGTGCCTCGGCATCATCACCGACTCCTGCCAATCCTGGCTCAGAAAAGTCACGGTCGAGTTGGGAGCTGCTGCGAGGAACCGATCGCACGGCAGATGGCGTCTCAATGGTCACCAGCCCGGATGTTCAGGGACAGACGACCGATGTTCGCAGCGGAGCACTCACCGTGGTCGCGGTTCTCGTGATCACCGCGATGACTCTGTCTGTTTTGTTTCCGCTTGTGCCATGGTCAGTCAAACTGGTCGTGATGGCTGTTGTTTTTCTATCGTTGAGATATTGGGGCGGAATCCTGGTACTTGCGTTCGTACAGCTTGATCTCATGTCGCGCGAAGGTCGGATCATGAATGTGCTGTCGGGGCCCGACGGCTTCCTGCTCGCGTTCTGCATCGCAGCCGTTCTGATGTTCATCGCACGCCAAAGAGATTTGCTGAATGAGGTCACTCGCAGTGACTTCCGGACCCTGCTGCGAAGACTCTTCACAGACGATCCCCGAACACAGACGGCTCCTCCGCCTGGTGTTGACTCTGAGTCAGGGTCGTTTGATGGAACGCTGAGGGTGCTGGCTTCCGCGTTACGGGGACTGTTGCTGTTGCTGCTGTGTGCGACAATGGCTCGCTATGCCCTCGCGGTGATGCCTCGTGGTCGAGTCTTCAGTCTGCGGATTCGAGACTTCATTGTAGAGAACCCGGAGCTCACCGGAGTCAGCCTGCTCCTCGTCGGCCTCATCGCCATGGTGCTTGTTCTGACCGAAATCGGCTGGCGACAGATGACAGCATCTCAGGGGCGCATGTATCTCCGTGCAGCCCTTCTGAAACAGATGTATCGCGACCTTCGAATGGTCACCATGCGCCGACTGCGCATGCGACAGAAGCGACACGGCCCGGCCAGCGACGCCGGGAAATAACCTGTAGTGGATCTCCCCAGAGATCCCGCGACGTGCTTCGATAAATCCACCGGCCCCAACCCGGCTTCACGCCCTAAA
>JAXMBV010000015.1:0-162888 GCA_046349695.1 Planctomycetaceae bacterium
GCAGTACGGGATTCCGTTGATCTCTTTGAGATCGTTCTGGTGGCTGTGGCCCTGAAAGACAGCCGTGACTTTCCCGTGCGTTTCCAGCATTTTGCGGACCACGGCACTGTTCTTCACGCCATGGTTGTCACTCACATCCAGTCGCTGATGAACAAAGACAATCGTTGGTCCCGAATTCACTCTCAGGTCATTCTCGAGCCACGTCAGTTCCTGTTCCGGAAGCATCGTATCTGTCCACTGAAAGTTCTTCCGACCATAAGGCTCTCCGTCCTTTCGAAAGCAGGCATCGAGGACGATGAAATGAAACCCCGCTTCGTCGAATGAGTAGAACGATCGCTCCTGCTTCACCTGCCCCAGGAACTCGGTCTTCGTCAGCGTGTCGACACAGTGGTTCCCAAGAACATAATGGCGTCGATCACAGATTTTCTGCAGGCGTCCGTTGATCGAATCCAGGTACTGTAGCTCCGTTTCCGCGTTCTCAGCTGCGTCGACCAGGTCTCCCAGTTCGACAAGAAAGCCGGGGCGTGTTTCCGGCTTTTCAAACTGCCTGGCTGCTTCGTCGAGCTTGGCAAGTGTCTCGCGGTAGTACCGAGTCCCCGACGGATCCTTGTCGGCATAATGCAGGTCGGTGATCAGTCCTGCCGTAGTGACAATCGAATCCTCAAACGCCAGGGCTCGCTCCAGTCCCGCGACCGAACTCGCAATCAGCAGTGATGTCCCCTGCAAAAAACAGCGACGTGAACGTGGCAGCGTTTGATGGAAATGCTTCATGGGTCCTCCCCGGAGTCAGTGTAAAGTGAACGAAGAAGCGGACCATCAACATTGCCTTCCTGTGGCCACTGACGGCCGTTTCGTTGTGCCATTGCGGCGAGAAGGTCTGAAAGCACCTGCCCGGGCGTGCCATTCGTATTGATCCGGATCAGATCGTCTCGCAGTTCTGATGGCGATTCGTAACGAGCAGACAGCTTCTCATAGTCTTCGGCACGAGCATCGGAAACCACATCCGAATGGAGTGCTCGCTCTTCGAGTCGCCGGCGGACGACGTCAACCGGAGCATAGGCCTCCACCCAGCACAGGGCATACTGGTTGTTCCGACAGAAGTCCCGCAAACGCTCCCGATCAGCTCGGTTCGAAAACGTTGCGTCGATAATGACGCAGGGACTGTTCTCGAGCTCCCTGGCGGACTCTTCCAGCAGGCGACTGTAGACACGTGCAGTCATTTCCGGCTGATACAACCGTCGCCGCTCTTCTTCCGTCCCCCGATGATTTGGCGCAACACCTGCCAGGTTTTTGCGAATACGATCTGATGAAAACACATTCCAGCCGGTGAATTCGGACAGTTGTCCAGCAAGAAATGACTTGCCGGAAGCAACGCCACCCATAAACGCGACAATCGTTCGCTCCACGCCTGTCAGGGCGTACCGAAGTGCCAGCTGCAGATATCGCCGAGCAGCCGTCAAGGCAACCATTCTCTCTGAGTCCTCTGCTGTCTCCGCAACCGAATGCAGAAGCTCCACTTTGCATCGCACGCAGGCTCGATAGCACTGATAATAGGGCATGACAGTTTGCAGGGCGGGATCGTGGAGCAGGGCAGCAGATCGCCGAACAAAGGCAATGCTCAGGTCATGCCGCGAGTTGTAGTCCAGATCCATGGCCAGAAAGGCAATGTCACAGGCAAGATCGGTCACTCTCAGATCATCATTGAATTCCAGACAATCAAAGATATTCAGATCGCCATGGTCGGTCAGGCTCACATGTTCCGAATGCAGGTCTCCGTGGCCATCGCGAATCCAGCCATCGTCTGATCGCTGTTTCAGAATCCCGGCGTGCGACGCCTCGAACGCTCGACAATAGGATTCAACGGCATCGACCGCGAGCTGCGAGACCGATGATAACTTCCGAATCGCGGTGAAGTTCTCATGCACGAACGATTGAACGCGCTGAACTGCCAGGAGAGCCGCCGGCCCGGTGACCGCGGGCTGAGTCCGGTAGAACACACTGAGAGTCTCTGCGACCTGTTCGATGTGGCCCAATGAACAATGGCCTTCGCGAAGTCTGTGGCTCAGGAATGTCGATGCGTCGAGTTCCTTCATACAGACCGCCCATTCGACAATTGGACCGTCTCCATGGAATGACAGGATTCCGCTGTTGTCCCGGATGGCCAGCGTCGTCAAATAGACATCGCGTGCCAGTCGCCGATTCAGACGGACTTCTGTTTCACAGTTTTGTCGACGCCGTTCCAGAGTCGTGAAGTTCAGGAATCCAAAGTCCACCGGCTTCTTGATTTTGCAGACAAACGGTGGAGCAATAAACACCCACGATGCGTGAGTCTGCACCATCGTGACAGAATCCGGGCAGTGGTCGTAGGAGCCCGGCTGAGACAGAAACTCCAGAACCCTGCGGGTCAAAGCATCCATTGCCACGGGTTCCTCTGAAAGGCTTCAAACCGAAAACGCCTCATGCACTCTGTTTCTGCCACTCATGGTGCTCGCATGTCTGCGGCAATTGTATCAATCGCCCGAAATTCATTCGGGAGGCACAACGCTGCTCGCCGGAAGTTTCCAATTCTGGCGCCGAACGATTCGACGCAGAAAAACTGCGGGAACGCCACAATTCGACAGACATCAGCCCCTTGAAACCTGGGCTGATTGCAGAGTTTTTCGGCCAAATCTGCAACTGAGATCGCCGATGCCTCAAAATTCTGGGGCCGTTCTGCTGCAGAACCGATAACTAGCATGATAAAAAACTGATCTCGCTTCGAACGGCACAGTCAGTGTGAGTCGGCAGGCGGCAGGCTCCACAGGAGTCTGATGCAGATTCACGAAAGCGATGTCGTTCTTTCCAACACGGACAGGTGAATCAATGGTTCTGATTGCAGACTGGAAAAAGTCGACCTTTGACCCGACCAAAGATCTGGAGATTGACAAGATCTTCCGTCTGGCGGTGAAGCATAAATGTTCGGACATTCATCTTCAGGTTGGTCGTCCCCCGATCTTTCGAATTCGAGGCGGTCTGCGTGAACTGGAAATGGCTCCGATCTCCGAAAGCCAGATGATCGAGCTGACATTCCCGATGATGGACCAGCGCAATCTGGACATCTTTCACAAGAACGGCGGAGCCGACTTTTCGAAAGTGATCACCGCGGACAATGAACCGTGGCGATTCCGAGTCAACCTGCTGACACAGCTGGGCAAAGTTGGAATGGTGGCTCGAAAGATTGAACGGTCCATTCCTCCCTTTGAAAGGCTGTTTCTGCCGGCCTGCATGGTTGACCATTGCAAGTATGACCAGGGGATGGTGTTGCTGGCCGGTGTGACGGGTTCAGGAAAAAGTACCACGATTGCGTCCATGCTGGACTGGATCAATCGAAATATGAACAAGCACATTCTGACGATCGAGGACCCGATCGAATTCATTTACACCTCTGACAAGTGCCTGATCAATCAGCGAGAAATCGGACAGGACGTCATCGACTTCCACATCGCGATGAAACATGCGGTGCGAGAAGACCCCGACATCATGCTGGTGGGTGAGATGCGAGACCGTGAAACGTTCGAAACCGCGATTCACGCGGCCGAAACCGGACACCTGGTCTTCGGGACGATTCACGCGCCGGGTGCTCCAGGAACGATCTCTCGTATTCTTGACCTGTTTCCATTCGACATGCACAAAGCGATTCGGGCCAGCATGGCCATGAACATGAAGTGTATCGTGGGACAGAAGCTGCTGAAGACGATTGTTGACGTTCCTCCTCGAGTGCCCATCGTGGAGATCATGAGCTTCAACCCAACCGTGCGCAAGCTGGTGATGGAAGAGCAGGATGAAAAGCTCTTTGCCGCGATTCGCATCGGCAAGACGGAAGGCATGCAGCTGTTCAACGACAGTCTGTACGACTTCGTCATGCGGGAGTTCATCAGCCGTGAGGCAGCTTTTGAAATCTCCCCGAACGTCGAAGAACTGAAGATGCGTCTCAAGGGCATCGAAGTCAAAGGCGCGGCGATTCTGTAGCGATCGATTCTCTGTCAGTCGGAGCACCGACTATCGAGCTGACAAAACACTCTGCGCACGAGACGCAAGGGGAGGACATCGTACCATGCTGGTATTGTTGATCGACATGGGCGTCATATGGTTCCTGCTCAATGTGTTTTCAGACGAGAGCTGGGATGACCAGAAACTCAAGATTTTTGGAATCGTGCTGGCGATTTCTCTGCTTGGAGGGTTTTCCGCCAGTGCTTCAATGCCGTATGTCGGGCCGTTTGGCGGCCTGGGAGTGTATTTTCTCGTTGGAACACTTTGCCTCTGGGGACTCGCCTCACTGGAATTGAAGAAGTCACTGGCTGCCATGGGCATCCTTCTTGCCGTCAAGCTGATCATTGTTGGCATCAGGCTCGCAATGGCATCCTGACAACGGACTGACGTTGATACGCCGCTTGTCTCGCAGTTTCGGATATCGAATGGCGAGAAAACTCATGCTGGATTCAAGATCGCCGCATCACGAAGGGACGTGCAAGTGTCGACAGGCTTTGATCAGGATTCGCGTCCGCTACACAGTACAGGAGGAGTCGTACTTGCGACTTTTCTTGGAGGCCCGTTTGGTGGCAGCGTAGCACTCGCGGTCAACTATTCTCGTTCGGGGTTCCCGAGTTCCTCTCGTGCCAGCTGGCTGGTGGGGCTGATCGCTTCGGCGGCATACTTCTTCGCAATAACTCGCATTCCGGATGCCGTATTGGACGCCATTCCGAATCTCGTATTCATTGTGCCGCAACTTTTCGTGATGTACATGATTGCGAACTGGCTTCAAGGCAGGATGATTGCCGACCATCTCCGGAATGGCGGCACTCTTTGTTCCGGATGGAAATCGTGTGGGCTTGGACTTTTGTGCCTTCCAGTTTCGCTGGCTTTGCTGACAGGAGTTGTTCTGCTTTCGTTTCCAGCACCAGGTACGTTGTACCAGTCGGGCAATGACGAGATTTATTATGGAGGCGAAGCGACGCAGGACGATGCGGAACGACTTGCGTCCATCCTGCGCGATTGTGGATTTTTCGGCAACCAAGGAGTCACCGTCGTGCTGTCTGAATCGACCGGTCAGCACACCATTCAATTTGTTGTACAGGACGGTGCATGGAATGATCCGGATGTGACCAATGGGATTCGCGAGATTGCTCGCGACATCATCACCGGCGGCTTCAGTGATCCATTAACTGTCGAACTATGTGATGACACGCTCACCGTCCAACAGTCGTTCACTGTAACGGCACCGGAAGCCGAAGCACCACGCTTCTGAACGGCCGTTTCGCGGCTCACTGCGCCACAAAGCGCCCCTGTGGTTCTCAGCCTGATATCGATCGGGCGACCCCGAAATGCACGGCGGAGTGAAGATCTTCGGCCTCCGCCAGGGTAAATGCCCGAGGCGTTCCCAGGGCCGATCTCCGGCGGCATTCCATAGATTGAGACACGACAACCCACAATGCAATTGCATTCGTAACCACCAAACATCAAACAACTTACGTCGTTGACAGAGTTTTGACAGACGCATGACGGCAGCGTCACTTGCCGCTGTTGCAGCCCGTCGATAACCGACGTAGCGTAGTGGGGTCGAACGCTGCGACCGAGGGAATTGGCTGCAGCAACCACATTGAATGAGTTTGGCTGGCCGCATGAGGTCCTGATGTTCGGCAGGATGTTTGGCGAACTCATTCCCCTTCAGCCGAAAAGGCGACGTGAATCATGAGTACAGCACTGCCTGTGGCACCCTCCGAAAAGACCCTGACCGCCGCAGAAGTACGGCGTTTGAAATACCAGGCTGAGACCGACATTCTGGTGGCAGCGTTTCATCGCGAGCAGCTCCGCTGGGGCAACGTTGACTGGGTTGTCACCCTGTTCCTCGCCGCAGTCCACATTGGAGCGCTGGCTGCATTCCTGCCTTCGATGTTCAGCTGGTCCGGACTGGCAATCTGTCTGACGCTGCACTGGGTCACCTGCAGTATCGGAATCTGCCTGGGATATCACCGATACCTGGCACACAAATCCATGAAGCTGAAGGCGCCAGCGGAATTCGTTGTGACGATGTGCGGCTGTCTCGCTGGCGAAGGTTCCCCGCTCACCTGGGCGGCAACTCACCGTCTACATCACCAGAAGTCCGATCATGAAGGCGACCCGCATTCTCCGATTAAGGACACCCGCTGGTGGGCTCACATTCTTTGGCTGTTTCCAAAGCGATCGACGGAAGCTTCGCGAGTCCTCATTCGACGCTATGTCCCGGAACTGGCAGACCGCCCGGTGATGAAGTTCTTTGAAAAGACCTTCGCACTTTGGCTGTGGGGCGGCGGACTGGTACTGCTCGGCCTTGGCTGTGCTGTTGGCGGATGGCAGCTGGGACTTTCCTGGCTGGTGTGGGGAATGTGCGTTCGAATGGTAGCGGCCTACCACAGCACCTGGTTCGTGAACTCAGCGACTCATCTGTGGGGTTACCGAAATTACGACACCCGTGACCATTCCAGAAACCTGTGGTGGGTTGCGATCCTTGCTTATGGCGAAGGCTGGCACAACAACCATCATGCTCACCCCGCGCTGGCACCGGCCGGTCACAAGTGGTGGGAGTTTGACATCACCTGGTGGTCAATTCGGCTTCTGCGAGCTGTTGGCCTCGCCTATGACGTGAAGGACCGACTGCCGGAAGGTCGTCGAGCAGACGACGTCGAAGACATGCCGGAAATTGCAAAGCCAGACACGGCCGCAACAGCCGCGTGAACGGAACGCAAAAGACAGAACTCATAGAAAAAGGGCCACGGTCACCGTGGCCCTTTTCTTTTTGGTTCAGAAGCCACTTTCGCGTCAGTGGCCTTTCGTGACTGTCTCAGTATCCACAGGAGATCTGACGCAGTTTCGGCCCGCCTTCTTAGCCAGATACAGAAACCGATCCGCTTCTGAAAGAATCTGATCGACGGTTGATTCAGGCCCTTCGAACGAGGCCACTCCGATACTGCAGGTGAGGCTGAGTGATCCTGCTTCCGTCTGAAACGGATTCGAAGAGACCGAAAGACGCAGCCGTTCGGCCACGCGAACAGATTCGTGCAGGCCAGCCTGCTCGGTAACGACGACGAACTCCTCGCCACCAAGGCGACACAGAAGGTCTCCGGGACGCAGCAGAATTCTAAGCCGCTCCGCAAAAGCTCGCAGAACTTCATCGCCAACCAAATGCCCGTGACTGTCGTTAACCAGCTTGAAGTGGTCGAGGTCAATCAGGATCACACTGAAGATGATCCCCGTGCGACGGCCTCGGCTCAGAAGCCTGTCGAGCGATGACATGAGAAAGCTGCGGTTGAACGCGCTGGTCAGCGGATCTCGCGTCATCAGTTCATGGACGACCGCGTGGTATTGAGCCTCTTCATCCATCGAAGCCATGAACTTCAGGATGGTTGATCCCGTGCGAATCAACTCCCCGCCCGTCAGCCGCCGGCTGCCTCTCAGCAGCTGGTCTTCCACGAACGTGCCGTTTCGACTTCCGAGATCCATGATCGTATAGCCAGTGTCGTCGGAATCGATCGCTGCGTGCATTCGGGAAACTGACGTGTCCTCAAGAGCAACATCGCAGGACAAATCGCGACCGATCACGGTTCGCCGTTTCGTGAGACGCATGATCTCCGCGTGGATGGCTGCCGGGTAAATCTGCAGCAGACAACCTCGTCCCGGAGCAGCTGACTGTGGCAACAGGAACCCGCCACCAATGTGAGTCTCCGCCACAGATCGCGGCATCGATTGCTCTGATGCGGCAGTATTCATGGCGACACCCCAATGGAGAAGGCAACAAAAAAACGATCCAGGAGCCAACGACGAAACAAATCACACGTTCAGAGCAAGTCGGGTCACTTCACCCGTTTCGGCACTGATGGACAAAGGAAGTTCCTTGTCCTGAGCATCTGCGTAAAGGACCAGTGTCACTTCATTTCCTGAGGCATTGAAGAATACCTCATCAGAGAACGCTCGCATCATCAGAAGCCCACGACCGCTCGCAAGAAGTGCTTCCGGATCATTGCAGCGAGCAATTGCGGCATCCACATCAAAGCCTGCACCATCATCCTGAATGGAAACCCACAGACCGAAACTGCTGACCAGCTCTGTGATCCGTACACACCGCCCCTTCCAGGGAAGAAGCTGCTCACGTTCTCGGGCAAGGTCGACAAACCGCGATGAACCGTCTTCCTTCAGATCGGAGCTGATTTCAAGATTCCCGTGATAAAACGCGTTATTCAGCGCTTCTTCAAGGGCCATGCAAAAGTGGTTCTCGCGAGTCCCTTCGACCACCTGGTAATCACGAATTCCTTTGAGCAATCGGTCTCGGATCACAGGAATCAGGTCACAACGAGTCGGAATGCGAAACTGGGCAAGTCGAACGTGCGGCGACTGGACAACAACGTCTTCCAAAAACGTCGGTTCCGTTGTCATCGTCGATAATTCCCTGAGCCACAAGACCGTTTCTTCACGGGACAGAGCCATCTGTCCGTCATCATTTGCATTGTTTTGACAAAGCGTCCACGCAACTGCAAACGCAATTCCGGAATTTTTCCCTTCACGCCGGGTTGCTCCGATAGCCCCGTCCAGAAGGAATGCCCCGATGTTCTTTTCCGCACAGCACCCGGCTGCCCAGACGTCGCTGCTTTGGTGAAAGGCCCGTAGGGACGGCGCGACGGTCCGGCAAATCTCATGGATCTGCCGGAAGAAGGACGCGTCATTGGTGATCACAAGCAACTTCATCAGACCGATTCACTTTGGAACACACTGTTTCAGAACTCGACACTGGCTCTGGGCGATGTCCCCCATTTGTGTCGCCTTTCGGAAACCTAGGTTGGAAAACCTCAGGAACTGCACTTCTCCGCGGGTAGTCGAGACTTTTGAAGATCATCGGTACAGGTTATGCTGGCTCTGCCTGATACAACGGGGTAATCTTGTGCGTGAAGCACCGATCAGAGGTGACGGGAAAACCCGCCTCCTGACTGGTTTTCGGGATTTCTTCGCAAGTCAGACAGCGGAAGGGCGCAAGTCCTCCGGTACTTCAAGTGCTCCGTTGTCCTGTTCAACTGACCGTTATTCTGTACTCTTCGGTGTCCTGATCCTTTTGACTTTCGCCTGGAAGTCAGTCGTGGCGACTTCGTCCAAAACAATCTGCAACGCTTTCAGAATTGTCGTATGTGCAGCAATTCTGACGGGTTCGCTGTTTGGACCGGCGCTGCACGACCTGCAGCACTCACTGGAGTCCGTCGCTGGAGTTCAGGAGCCCAGCGAGGCGACAGAGTTAAGCGGCCACAGCCACAGCCATGGGGATTCTTCGGAATGCCATGGCCATAGCCATTCCGATTCCGGGCTGCACCGACATTCCGGTATGCCTCAGCCGGAGAAGAACGGTGCCGATGACTCGGCTCCGACACACCATCAGCATGATTCGTCCAGTTGCGCGATTTGCTATGTGCTCAGCCTGCAGCTGGATCGAGCGGAATCAGTTCAGCTGACATCCTTCTTCGAAAAAATCGCCGAGATACTCGTTCCGGCGGATGAGGTTGCCGAGGGCCAGCAGGCCTTCGTGGCAACAGCTCGCGGCCCTCCAGCCAGCGTTTGAGGTTTTCGATTGATCGCGGCCAGGGCGTTTACGCCTGGTCATCGTCTCGTTCAGTGCTCGGCCTCAGCAGGCCTTGAGTCTTCCTCAACACACATCAGCGCCACTTGAGCGTTGAACTCTGGAGATTGTCATGTCCATGTCACGTCGTTGCCGCGCGCGCGGTTTCACTTTGATTGAACTACTCGTTGTCATTGCCATCATCGCTGTCCTGGTTGCATTGCTGCTGCCAGCCGTCCAGCAGGCTCGCGAAGCCGCTCGCCGCACACAGTGCAAGAACAACCTGAAACAGCTGGGACTCGCACTACATAACTACCACGATGTTCACCGAACGTTTCCTTCAGGCTGGATTGCGGTCGACCCGGCAACCCTTCAGCCCAGCGCCCATGAAGGTGTGAGTGGTGCCGCATGGGGCCTGATGATTCTTCCTCAGATTGAACAGGACAATGTCTATAAGCTGTTCAACGCCAGCCTGCCGCTGACCAACCCCTCAAATGCTCAGCTGCTGAAGACGACACTGCAGACATTCCGCTGCCCGTCAGACCCGCAGCCGGATTTCTTCACCATCAATGATGAAGCTTCGGGTTCACCCATCACTCAGCTGCCAATTGCAAATTACATCGGATGCTTTGGCACCGAAGAGCTCGACGGCTGTGAGAATTCTCCTGGAGATCTTCCTGTCATGGCCGACGGAACCTGCGTCGGAAACGGCATCTTCTATCACAACAGCAAAGTACGAATTGATGACATCACCGACGGCACCAGCAATACTCTGCTGCTGGGAGAACGCAAGACCGTGAGAGCCCTGGACTGGTACACGACGTGGCCGGGAATGATTGCCGAAGGGGAAGAAGCGTTTCAGCGAGTCTGCGGCTCGGCTGACCACGTCCCCAATGATCCTCACCATCATTTTGATGACTTCAGCAGCCAGCACACCGGCGGTGCCCAGTTCTGTCTCGCCGACGGTTCCGTTCGCTTCGTGTCAGAAAACATGGACAAGGCAACCTACCAGGCCACCGCAACGATTCGCGGATCCGAAGTCGTTGGCGATTTCTAAGCCTTCCAGGCCCTTTTACCCCTGCTGCCCCTCGTGTCCCCTTTTGTCACTTCCCCCTGAGGTCTCCACAAAAAGCATCAACCGGAGACCTCAGGAAAATTCTAACCAGAAGAGGTTCGCAGATACGATAAGGTCTCCTAGAATCCGCATCCCACGCAGGGCCCGCTGTTTCGGCCTGGACTGACGCTTGAGCAGTGTTGGGCAGGAAAGAACGCGGACCAGGCCTTATGGCTTGATCGGAATTGCAGGAAGCACTCATGGCATCTGGGACGAAGTCCACATACACCGGCGAAGATATCGAAGTTCTTGAGGGCCTCGAGCCCGTGCGCCGGCGTCCGTCGATGTACATCGGCGGTGTCGACTCGCGCGGTCTTCACCATCTCCTCTGGGAAATCGTGGACAACTCCGTCGACGAGTTTCTGGCCGGTGAGTGTGATAGGATCACAGTGACTCTGCATAAAGATGGTGCATCGTGCACCGTTCAGGATAACGGCCGAGGAATTCCGGTCGACAAGCACCCCAAGGTGAAGAAGTCGACGCTGGAAGTGATTCTTACGACGCTGCATGCAGGTGGAAAATTCAGCGACAAGAACTACGCTCGCAGCGGAGGTCTGCACGGCGTCGGCTCATCGGTCGTGAACGCGCTTTCGTCGGAAATGGTGGCCGTTGTGCACCGCGACGGTTTTGAATGGCGACAGCGTTTTCGTCGTGGCAAACCGACCGGCCCTGTGGAAAAGGTGAAGCCGTTTCGCGGCCGCGGTACTCAGATCTACTTTCGCCCGGATGACGACATCTTTCGGCGCACTCAGTTCAATGCGGAAACCATCCGCCAGCACCTCGAAGACATCTCCTACATCCACGGGGGCCTGACGATCGTCTTCCACGATGAGCAGAAAGGGGAAACTCACGAGCTTCATCATCCGGAAGGCATCCTGGCGTACATCGAAAAGATCACCAAAGACACGGGCCGCAAACCGGCGCATGAGCAGATCTTTGCTGTGACGCGAGATGATAAAGATGCGAAGGTGGAAGTCGTCCTTCGCTGGACCGATTCCACCGAGGAGAACATTCGCAGCTACGTGAACGGCATTCGAACTCACGCCGGCGGCACTCATGAGAACGGCCTGAAGTCCGGGGTCACGAAGGCCGTGCGAAATTACATGGACGTGCATGACTTCAAACCACGCGGGGTCACAATTACCAGCGAGGATATTCGTGAAGGGCTGACGTGCGTCCTGAGCGTCTTCATTGGCGACCCCATGTTCCAGGGTCAGACAAAGGAGCGGCTCAATAATCCCGAAACGTCATCTGCCGTGGACGGTGTCGTTCGCCCGGCTCTTGAAAACTGGCTGAACAACAACCCGTCTCTGGCAGACGCCATTCTGGGGCGCATGGTTCTGGCAGCCAGAGCCCGTCAGGCAAGTCGCGAAGCGGTTTCTGAAGTTCGACGCAAATCAGTCGGCTCGCGAAAGACAAACCTGCCCGGAAAGCTGGTCGATTGCCAGTCCCGCAACGCTGAAGAAACCGAACTCTTCATCGTCGAAGGCGACTCGGCCGGTGGTACGGCTGTCATGGGTCGACGCGCCTCCACACAGGCGGTGCTGCCTCTGCGTGGCAAGATCCTGAACACCGAAGCGCTGACCATGTCTAAGATCATGGAAAGCAACGAAATCCGTGATATCGTCGAAACTCTTGGAGCGGGAATCGGAAACGGGTTTGACGTGCATCAGATGCGCTACGCCCGAGTCATTCTGCTGATGGACGCGGACAGCGACGGCTACCACATTTCCACACTGCTGCTGACCTTCTTCTTCCGGCACATGCCGGAACTGATTCGACAGGGACGGCTTTTTATTGCTCAGCCTCCCCTGTATCGCATCGAGGTCGGCAAGGAAGTTCACTATTCCCGCAATGACGCGGAGAAGGAAGAACTTCTCGCGGCCCTTCCGGCCAACCGTACGGCAACCGTTCTGCGATTCAAAGGTCTGGGCGAAATGAATGCCGCTCAGCTGCGAGATACGACTCTGGATCCGCGAGCCCGAGTGCTGCTGAAGGTGAATATCGAGAGTCAGTTGGAAGCTGACAAGACGTTCCACCAGCTGCTGGGCAAAGATGCCAGTGAGCGGTATCGGATCATCATGGATGACGCCAGCTTTGCGGATGACCTTGATCTATGACCGATGTGCATTCGAAAGCTCAGCGGTCGTTCAATATGTCACAGATCCGGTCCAGCAATACAAAGCCGGAAGTCCTGGTTCGCTCCATCGTCCATCGGCTTGGCTATCGGTTCCGCCTGCATGTTGCGGACCTGCCGGGCAAGCCCGACATCGTCCTTCCGTCACACGGAAAAATCATCTTTGTCCACGGGTGTTTCTGGCATCGACATGCCTGTCGCTATGGACGAGTCACTCCGAAAACGAACGCGGAGTTCTGGGAAGCGAAACGGACCGGAAACGTCGTGCGAGATCGTCGAGTCCGTCGGCAGCTGAATCGAGATGGCTGGGATGTGCTGGTGGTCTGGGAATGCTGGACCAGACACATGGACGAAAAACTCCTGCCACGCCTGATCGCGTTTCTGGAAGACAAATAAAAATGCCCCACGTGTGTGGGGCATTTGTTGTGTGACATTCGAAGTCGATGCTTACTTCTTCGGATCTTTGCTTTCCGTCTTCGTGTCGTCGTTGGCCTTCACGCCCGCGAATGTGGCGGCCTCCAGTTCATCCAGTCCGTCCTTCTCTTCGAACGGACGAATGGAAAAGTACCAGTCCGACCATTGCTTGAACGACTTCAGTCGCCATTCGTTCGCGTTCTTCAGTCGCTGGTCGGCCGGAGAGTTCGCATCCAAGCCTCCCAGCGGATCGAGTGAATTGCCAAACCCATTCGGCTTTCGAGCAATAAAACGAAGCGCCATTTCAGCTTCGATGTTCACGTCCACGTTAGGATCCTTGAGGCCTTCAAGCATTTGCGGAACCAGAGCAAAATCCCCGGTCCGTCCCAGCGCCCAGTAGACCGACCGTCGCACATTGGCGTTCGGATGACGAATCAGCTTCTTCAGGTTTTCTTTCTGACCAATCAGCTCCTTGGGATCTTCAATCGACTGAACACTGCGAACGACTTCATCGGCGATATCAATGGATGATTCATCGAGGTTCTTGAAGTCAATGTTGTCCATCGACGACAGCAGCTGATCCAGTTCTGAAGGCGGCTTGGTGTTCTTCTTTTCGCCGAATGGGCTGCCCTTGTCGCCTCGAAGAGCCCCCTTGCCGTACAAAGCCTTGATGATCTGGTCAGTGGATCGCATGTAAAACAGCAGAGCCAGTGCGGTGCCGACTTCCGGGCCGGCCCAGGTCATGAAAGATCCATCCTGTCCCTGTAGCGTCAAGAGACCATCGCCATAGACGGTAAACCAGTCCTGTCCGTTGAATGAACCGATATCACCCACCGCGGCAGCTCGTTCCAGGCAGTAGTAATAATACATGTTGTGCTCCGCCTTGCTGACAGGCTCGAAGAACCGTCGGTTCCAGTCGAGACCTCTGTCGACACGAGCATCCATCGTTGCAGCGGCAATGCCGGGCTTGTAATCAGGGAAGGCAGGAGCAACGGTGCCGTCGACCGGAGCATCATCCTCTTCCTTCTGAATCGCATCCGTGCCAGCGAAGACACTCTCCTTTTCTTTCTTGACCGTTCCAGCCTTCGGGCGAGATCCGTACAACATCAGCCGACAGATTCCGAGTGCACCGGAACCAGCCACTGCCATGTTATGCGTCGAGTTGCCCATGCCCGGACCTTCATTGGTGCCAGGGCGATAAGCCCAGCCACCATCCGCCTGGCCCCGACGCAGAAAGAAGTCCGCCGCCCGTTCCACAGTTTCCGGGGCGACAGTGCATTCAGCTCGCTGACACGCCCACAGAGCGAGCACGCCGTACTGCGACATACTGACGTCGGCATGGTTCGTTGGTGAATCACTCCATGAGCCGTCGGACCGCTGCGCCGCCTGGACGTAGTTGCAGATCGCCTGCAAGTTAGCCTGATACTCTTTGCCGCCCGTATCGGCCAGGAGCATTGCGTCAACACCGGCACCGTAGATGTGTTCGTAGGAGTTGTTCGGGGTGTAAACTCCGCCTTTGGTTCGCTCCAGTGCCGCGTTGATTCCGCTGGCAACACGAGGATCCGTTTTGGGCACCGCACACTTGTAAAGGGCGTAGGAAATCACGGCCGCACGGCCACCGTCCAGTCGCACCTCGGCATTGCGTGCCAACAGGTACTGGACGCCTCGTTCGACCGCGGCGTCAAAGCGAGGGATCTTGGTGCTTTGCCGAGGACCATCGGCAAGGGCAGCAGTTGAGAGTGAACACAGAAGGAATCCAACAATCCATTTCATCTGAGTGAAACCTTCCAGCGCAAACGCGACCCAGAATGGAAAACAGCTGAAGCCCGCAGGTCAGAATGTACTTCCGAACAGCACTTAAGTCAAACCGTGATCAGGTTTTCCGTCCACTCCAGAGCAATCTGCCAATGAAAAAAGGCAGAGTCCGCAGACCCTGCCTTCCATTATTCGTCGACTTCAGCGAATTACTTTCGAACTTCGCCTGGGTCTGTGCAAACGATGCTCAGGTTTGCGTCGCAGTCGCAGGTGTCAGCACGGTCGGTGTAAGCAGCACCGTAAGTGCGTGCCTTGAACTGATTGCCACCCTTGCTGCTCGCGAAGCCAGAGATCTGGTAGCTCTGGTTCAGGTTACCGAAAGCGCTGGACAGATCGCTCAGCTCAGCGATGATTGAACACTGCAGCTCAACCAGGCCGACGATCATTCCGAGAACCAGAATCGTGCTGATCAGCACAAGTTCAGCAGACAGAATCACACCAGCTTCGTCGTTCCAAAGATTCTTCAACATGGTTTTTGTACTTTCTTTTTGAGAGAGAGAATGAGAGTTCGGGAAGCTCTTCAGAGCGGAACACCTCTTGTGCCCTTGATGCAGCCTGCTGGTCCTGCGTCATCCCACGGACCAACTCGCCGGAGACGCAAAAAGGCAGCAAACATCCACAGCATCGGATCACCCCTGCAGAGGCTGATTGATGGGATTGCAGATGTTCGATTTGAAGAACAACCGTCATCAAAAGATGAATGCGATCAACGCGCCGAATCGTGACGTTTTCCAAAATAAACAGGCGGGAAAACGCGGATACCTGCTGCAAGCACAGCAACAGCAACACGTTACGTGCACGAACCACAAAACGGCCGGAAGCGACGATACGCTCTATGACAGCGCCAGGTGTTCAAAGCCCGAAACACCGCGCAAAGAACCGCGCAAAGAACGGCGAACAATGACATGGCTCGTGAAACGAGCGAAGCAATTCGCCCCGCGTTTCAGCGTGGGGATGCAATTCCGATGTGGAATTAGCCGAGTAACGGCGGCAGCGTTACATCACAGCGTATTCGACCTGGGTGCGCAGTGTCGTGCAGTGCTTTCGCCGTTTCACGGCGAGGTCTTCATCTTGACGATGACCGCACGCTGAAGCGTGCGGCTATTTGCCGTCGCCGCTATCGCGGCAGAGACTCAATCCGAGGCATCCTCGGCCTGGAAACTGGCAGAATGGGCTCACAGCCATTTCCGCAGACTTGAGTATCGTTCGCATGGGCGGAGCATCACCAACGCCGCAGTTCGTCACACTGGAATCATGATGCCGGCGAGGGCGTAGCCGTGGCAGCCGATGAATTCGGCGCCGGCGAGGTAGGCGCCGCCCTGGCCGATGACCCAGTGGATGACGCCGTCGAGGCAGCGTTCTTTTTCTTCGGCGACCCAGGTGAACTGGATTGTTGCCCCGATGCGAGGCGGCACGAGGACTCGGAAACAGGCTCCGTGGCGGCAGTAATTGATTGCCGTCGCTGCGATCGAACCTTCGACCTGGTCATTGAATTCCAGCAGCCCATTCACGCGGCATGAATAGCGCAGACTTTCTCTCTGGCAGCCGGCCATCTTCAGCTGCATGGGCTCGGGAATGCAATTGTCGAGCACGATTCCTGCTTCAACGTTGCCGCGACGCTCACCAACCCAGTGCACAATGCCGGGGAGATGGAAACCGCCTGTTGTTCTGCCGGGAACGCCGTGAATCGTGACTCGATCGCCATGCTGCAGCGTCACGCTCGACGACACATGCGCATCGAACCCGTTGGCTTCCAGAATCCAGCCGTCCACTCCACTTCCTGCCGGACAGTCCATCGTGATCTGATGCTGTGCTGAAATCTGCTGAAGCGGACTTCCCAGGTTCATGCGGCGCGCACGAGGAGTCGTGAGACGGAGGGAGTTCATCATGGAGATCGGCCCTTGCTGGAGGAGTGGGAACTCACTGCGGCCAACGTTCGAAGTGGAAGCAATAAGGCTTGCGTAAAACTTTGGAAAATTCCCATGAAGCGAGGGTAAACCCCGAGAGAATCTGACGGTTGGATGGCCAAATCCAGGCGACTCCGTTCACGCCCAATCCGCGCCGACACAAGGAAGGGAAGTCGTTACACTTCGCTCGTTCCTGTTACTCAAACATTTGCCTCCTGGCTGACTGGTTTGTTCTATGCGATTCTTTTGCTGTCTTTTCGCAATGGCTCTGATGCCCACAATCACATTTGCACAGGCGGGTAAAGGAGCGAAAGCCGGCACCGGGGCGTGGCCTCCGGCGATCGCTGGAGAAAAGCACGTGTACAAAAAAGTGGGTGAACGTGAGTTGTGTCTGTGGCGGATTCGCACGGATGCAGCAGCGTCCACTCCCGACGACCAGTCCAAAACCAAATTGCCTTGCATCGTGTTTTTCTTCGGAGGTGGCTGGACATCCGGATCACCCGAGCAGTTTCTTCCCCAGGCACGTTACCTCGCGTCACGTGGTATGGCAGCATTCGTTGCAGACTATCGCGTTGCTTCCCGAGATCAGGTGAAAGCCGCAGCCTGTGTTGAAGATGCCAAGTCCGCAGTGCGATATTTGCGAGCCAACGCAGAACAGCTGCAAATTGATCCGGACAGAATCTGCGCTGCCGGAGGTTCGGCCGGGGGACATATTGCCTGTGCCACAGCGCTGCTTCCGGGGTTTGAAGTGGCCAATGAGAAACTGGATGTCAGCTCCGCTCCGAATGCTCTGGCTCTGTTCAATCCTGCAGTCGTCCTTGCTCCTTTGCCAGGTCTTCCCGTTCCCAAAGAGGCAGAACAAAAAATGTCGAGTCTCAAGGATCGCCTTGGGGCTGAGCCGGAAGCGATGTCACCTGCCCATCATGTTCGAGCCGGCTTGCCGCCCGTCATCATTTTCCACGGACGAGCGGACTCGACGGTGAACGTGAAAACGGTCGAGAAGTTTGCCGAACTGATGGAGAGCAGTGGGAATCGCTGCGACCTGAAACTGTACGACGGCGCACCGCATGGTTTCTTCAATGCCCCCAACAACGGGCAGGCAAGAGCAACAAAGAATGCGGAGAAGAAAGCTGACCAGCCTGGCGACGAGAAAGCGAAGAAGGCGCAGGGGAAAAAAGGAGCGGCTGCCGATGCTCAGGCACCGCAGCAGAAGGCCGTCTGGCATGCACAAACGCTCGAGGAACTGGACAAGTTTCTGGCGTCGCTCGGATGGATTTCCGGTCCACCAACGCTCGAAATTCCTGAAGCGAAATGATCTCGCCCTCCCTGAAAGTCAGCCATGTCTTTTTCCAGGATCATTGTTTTAGTGCCGGCGTTGTGGGGAACTTTTGCGTCAGCAGGTTTTGCACAGACATCCGGTGATGCGCCGGCTGGAGTTGTTATGGTGGATCAGAGTGCCGTTGTGCCAATCGTGATTGCTCATCGGGGAGCATCCGGATATCTGCCGGAACACACGACAGAGTCCGCTGCCGTCGCTCATGCACTGGGGGCTGACTACATTGAGCAGGACTGCGTGATCACGAAGGATGGGATTCCGATCGTGATGCACGACATGATTCTGGACGACCTGACGAACGTTGCGACTGTGTTCCCGGAACGGAAACGGGACGATGGCCACTGGCATGTGATGGACTTCGACCTTGCTGAGCTGCGGCAGTTGAATGTGACGGAGCGTCGGACTGAGAGTCGAGCATGGAAGTCCGCCGGCACTCGATATCCACTGGAGCAGGGGGCCTTTCGCATCAACACACTCGCAGAACATCTGCAGTTGATTCAGGGGCTGAATGCTTCCCGAAAACGAACGGCTGGCGTGTATGTGGAAATCAAAGAACCCGCGCGACATCGCGAAGCCGGGCTCGACGCCACGGTCGCGATTCTGAATGTCCTGAAGGAGTATGGGTACGATTCAGCAGACTCACCGATTTTTCTGCAGTGCTTTGATGAAGCGGAAGTGAAGCGAATCCGCAACGACCTGAAGAATCCTCTTCCGCTGATCTTCCTGACCGCTCAGATGCCATCCGATGAAAAGATCATGCAGTGTGCCGAGTACTGTGATGGCCTTGGGGTCCTGCAGACTCTGGTGATCAAGGGCAAGACCGCCAGCGGAGCCCCGGAGCTCACAGGGCTTGTCGCCAAAGCTCATCAATCTGGTCTTCAGGTGCACGTCTGGACTTTTCGAACCGACGCGCTGCCGCCGTTCGTGGAATCCTCGGAGCAGTGGATCGAATGGCTGACCGTGGAAGGCGGGGTTGACGGAGTCTTCGCGGATCAGCCGGATTTTGTGCTGAACTGGCGGAATTCCCGACTGGCGGGCGAGAAGCCGCCGGGCCAGTTTCGCCTTCTTAAAGATCGGGAAAATTAAGGTTTGCTTCAGGTTGGCAGAGAGCAGCCGGAAATTCATAGAATTCGCGAAACCGTAGGACTGACACAGTGTTTTTGCAGAACGAGACGAGAGCCACCTGCCCTCAAATGGGATTCGGACGGCCAACTCGACTCGAACATCCAGTACGCCCGATCGGGCACAGCCTTTCTGCTGGCATCCTGCAATGTCAATCGCTGTTTCAACTCCTGTCACCTCCAGAGCCTGCTGCGCACCAGTGAATGCGGTTCGCAGCGGGGTTGCCAATCAGGAAATCCCAGTGATGGAATCCGGGTCGGCCGGATCGCATGCCGGCCAAAGTGTGAGCGAAGCGACTTTCCAGTCTCCCGCCCTGGCAACAAAGAATCAGTCCGCCGATGCCTTCGAGATGAAGTGCCTTCTGGATGAAGCAACGGCGACGGCAATTGAACAGCAGCTGGCGTCAAAGCTGCAGATGGATCAGTTCTGTGCAGGTTCTGCATCCGGCCAGTACCAGATTATCACACTCGCCACCGACACACACGATTACTCCGTCTTTCGCCGCAGCCCTGGCTTTGGGCAGAGAAAATTCCGAGTCCGTCGCTACGGAAGCGAGTCCTGGGGATATCTGGAACGAAAGACTCGACGAGGAAATCGGGTCCGCAAGATTCGTTCGCGGATTGATCTTTCCGAACTTTCGAAACTGCAGGAACCGGCTCTGGAAGAATCGGACAGCTGGGAAGGCGACTGGTTCCGCACGGCTGTGCGACAGAGACTTCTGCAGCCCGTCTGCCTGATGAGTTATGATCGGCGAGCATGGTTTGGAAACAGCGAGAACGGTCCGGTTCGCCTGACGTTCGATCGAAATCTACTGGCTGGTCTGACTTCCAGCTGGAACACCGATGCCAGTTGCCTTGTCCTTCCGATCACCGATCGAAATGTGATTTGCGAGTTCAAGTTTTCCGGCGGGATGCCTGTGATTTTCAAATCCGTGATTCAGCAGTTTGGTCTGAATCCGGGCGGATTTTCCAAGTACCGCCATTGCTTGTCGCGGCTCACGGGATTGGCGTTGCCGGCCCCGACGGAGCTATCTGCCCCTGGTGATCCGGCAAGCCCAGGGAGCCCGGAACATGCCTGACTGGTTGCGTAATGCGAGTGGTGCGACAACGGGATTGCCTTTCAGTCAGCAGCTGGTTCGCCTGCTTGCCGCTTTGATTCTGGGATTTGGCGTCGCCGTCATCTTTCGTTTGTCTCATGGTCGTCAGCACCCACGAGCAGCGACGCTGACAACGACACTGATTCTGCTGTCGATGTTGATCGCCATGGTTTCCATGGTCATCGGAGGAAGTGTTGCGCTGGCCTTTAGCCTGGTGGGAGCCTTGTCGATTGTTCGTTTTCGAACGGTGGTCGAGGACACTCGGGACACCGCCTTTGTGATCTTTGCTGTGATTGTTGGTATGGCGGCCGGAGCCGGGCAGCTGATGGTGCCGCTTGTTGGAATGCCGATCGTGGGTGCTGTCGCCATCCTGCTTGGACGATACGGCGCGCTTCCGGATTTGGATCGCAGCCTGTTGACGGTTCGCATGGGACTTGGCCGAAATGTCTCCGACACCGTTCAGCCAGTCCTCAATCGTTACTGCCGCAGCGCACGGCTCACGGGAGCAGCCACGGCAAAGCAGGGTGCGTCGGTGGAAGTCACGTTTTCGATTACGACCGATGCCCCTCAGAATCTTGTCGATCTGGTGACTGCACTCAACCAGGTGGAAGGACTTCAGAGTGTTGAAGTTCGGCCGGATGCGTGATCAGTTCTGATCGACGTTCAATCTCATTTGATTCGCTGTCAGTGTAACTCGTACTCTCAATCTTGGAGTGTTCGATGAAAAAGTTTGCAATGCGCCTGTTGCTGGCCTCCGTGCTGGCAGGAGGACAATCGTTGGCTCAGGACGGACCTCCAGGCGGTGGGTTTCCAGGAGGAGGATTTCCGGGAGGCGGCTTCCCGGGCGGACCACAGGCTGGAGGATTTCCTCAGCAGGGACCTCCGCAGATGGCAGGCCCGGCGGGAAGCCTGCAAATCGTGACTCTGCCGACCGTTCAGGAAGAACTGAAACTGACGGATGAACAAAAGTGGAAGGTGGCCGCTCACCTCGACAAGCTTCAGGGAGACATCCGTGGTGTCTTTGAAGCAGAGATGAATAACGCGAATGGCCCTCAGGGTCCGGACCGCTTCCAGCAGATTCAGAAGAAGATCGAGGACGTAATCGCGGCCACTGACAAGGCCCTGCGAGCCGATCTGAATGAAACTCAGGCCCGACGATATTCAGAACTTCGCCTGCAGCGTGACGGCGTGACGGCTCTGCTTCGTGAAGAGACGGCGAGTGCGCTGAAGCTGACGGAGGAGCAAACGCAGAAACTGCGAGAGGTACTGGCTCGCAACAACCCATTTCTTTCGCCTGAAGATCGTCAGGCCATGGAGAAAGATGCAAACGCAGTCCTGAGCGAAGATCAGCAGAAACAACTCGTCAGCCTGCGTGGAACGGCGTTCGAGTTTCCCGTGCAGCAGGCTCAGTTCGGCGGCGGCTTCGGGCCTCCGGGAATGGGTGGACCTGGCGGATTCGGCGGCCCTCCGGGAATGGGAGCAGACCAGAAGATCGCAGCTCAGTTCGACAAGGACGGCAACGGCTGGCTGAATCGAACGGAACGCGATGCGGCTAGAAAGTCGCTTCAGGAAAATGGTCGAGGAATGCGGCGTGGCGGACCTCCGGGATTTGGCGGTCGCGAAGAAGAACCAGCATCGCCAGGCGCCAAAGTGTCCCCTTCTGACGTGCACCCGGCGACGACGCCTCTGTACGACCCGATGACGGTTCGGACAATCTTCCTGAACTTCGAAGGCGACGACTGGGAGTCAGAGATGGAGGCCTTCAAAAATACGGACGTGGAAGTTCCGGCTCAGATGATTGTGGACGGAAAAACCTATGAAAACGTGGGAGTGCACTTCCGCGGTCTGTCCTCGTTCATGATGGTCCAGGCAGGTCACAAGCGGTCGCTGAATATCTCGATGGACTTCATCGACGAAGATCAGAAGCTGTACGGCTACAAGACTCTGAACCTTTTGAATGCTCATGAAGACCCAACCATGATGCACACGGTTCTGTATCTGCAGGCCGCGCGAAAATACATCGCAGCTCCTCAGGCGAATTTCGTCCGCGTCGTGATCAACGGAGAAAACTGGGGCGTCTACACGAATGCTCAGCAGTTCAACAAGGACTTCATCAAGGAGAACTTTCCGTCCTCAAAGGGAACTCGCTGGAAAGTTCCAGGCAGCCCGAATGGTCGAGGCGGACTCGAATATCTTGGAGATGACATCTCGGCTTACAAACGAATCTTTGAAATCAAGACCGACGATGATGAGGAAGCATGGAAGCAGCTGGCCAACTTGTGCAAGGTGCTGAATACAACGCCTCCGGAGCAACTGGAAGAAGCTCTGAAACCAATTCTGGATGTGGATGGTGCTCTCTGGTTCCTTGCTCTTGAAGCGACGCTGATCAACAGCGACGGCTACTGGGTTCGAGCCAGTGATTACAGCATCTACCTCGATCCGGAAGGACAGTTCCACATTCTGCCTCACGATGCCAACGAGACCTTTAGTCCTGGAATGGGACCAGGCATGGGCGGCGGTCCAGGCGGTGGTGGCCGTGGCCGCGGTGGGTTCGGCGGACCTCCCGGAGGTGGCGGATTCGGTGGCGGCTTTGGTGGCGGTGGCGGATTCGGTGGCCCTCCTGGTGGAGGCTTTGGCGGCGGGTTTGGCGGTGGTGCACCGGGCGGGTTCGGCGGCGGCGGCGGTCGAGTCGATCGACCATCGGCGGAAGGGGAGCCGGAACGTCGACCTCGCGAAGGTGCTGACGGTGCAGGTCCTCAACAGGGGCCTGGTGGAAATCCAGGGCAGCAGGGGCCTCCGGGACAGCAGGGACAGCGACCTGGTGGATTCGGACCTCCAGGCGGCGGGCCGGGCGGTATGAGTGGCGGTGGGATCAACATGGATCCTTTGATGGGATTAAACGACACGTCAAAGCCACTTCGAAGTAAGCTGCTGGCAGTCCCAGCCCTCAAGCAGCGCTATCTGTCTTATGTTCGCACGATTGCCGAAGACTGGCTCGACTGGAACACACTCGCACCGATCGTGGACAGTTACGCCAAACTGATTTCCCCGTATGTTGAAGCGGACACCCGTAAATTCACGTCTTACGACGCGTTTCTGACGGCCGTCAGTGCGAAAGACGCCGGCGAAAAACCAGCCCAGGACGCAGCTCCGGCCGGTCCAGGCCCGGGTGGAATGGGAGGCCCGGGTCGCGGTCCCCGATTGTCAATTCGCCAGTTTGCCGAGCAGCGAAAGAGTTACCTTCTGAATCTTCCGGCGCTGAAAGATGTGGCTCGAACCGACTATGTCCGTCCGGCACTGCCACCAAAAGAGGAGAAGGAAGGCAAGAAAGATAAGTCTTCCAAATAAAGAGCGGCCGGTGGTTTCAGCCACCGACAGGCAGGACAGAACCTCGGGCTCGAAAGTGCCCGAGGTTTTTCTTTGCGCTGGCTTTGGGTTTCGCCTGGCAAGCCCCTGAGTCCCCGTTTTGAGTCGAACACGGCGGATCGAATGAGTATCATCGGGACTCCCGCCGATCCTTCCCACCACAATTGTAAGGAGCCAGACACGATGAGCACCAATGCGGCCTCTTCCTGTTCTCCTCGACTCCTGTTTCTGATCCCCGCATCAATGGCCTGCATCCTTGCATTGCCCAACAACGGTCTGGCACAGCTGCCTGCGACTCGGCTTGATTCTGTTTTCCCGGCAGGCGGTGCTCCATCGTCCACGCTGGAGCTGACTCTGGCAGGCACGAATCTTGATGATGTCGATCAGCTGCACTTTAGCCATCCGGGAATCACGGCCGCTCGAAAGATGGCGGAACCCACGCCGTTTGATGATGGTCCTCAGCCCGTCGAGAATACGTTCGTTGTGACGATTGCAGCCGATGTGCCTCCGGGAACCTATGACATCCGCTGCCAGGGAAAATATGGAAGGTCAAATCGGCGGACCTTTGAAGTGGGTGCGGTACCGGAATTCGTTGAGAAAGAACCGAACGGTGGAAACGACCTTCCTGCCTGGGTAGTGACAGAATCAGAAAGAACAAACCTCGCGCAGGAAGTTCCATTGCCGGCCATGATCAACGGACAGGCGATCAATGGTCCGGATGTGGACTGGTACCGATTCACCGGGAAGGCCGGCCAGCGAATTCTTCTGGAAGGATTTTGCCGCCGGATCGACAGCCGCATGGACCTCGCCATGACGGTAATGACGGCTGGCGGCCAGATCCTGGGTGAGTCGCGAGCCGGTGCTGCACGCGATTCCATTGTGGATGTCACTCTTCCGGCCGATGGTGAGTATTTCGTGAAGGTGCATGACGCCCTGTTTGCTCAGGGTCCAGGTTTTGTGTACCGCATCCTGATTGCTCAAAAGCCGTATATCGATTTCATCTTTCCGCCAACGGGAGTTCCCGGCACAGAGACCGAATACACGGTCTATGGACGCAATCTGCCAGGTGGCCAGCCGTCGTCGCTGCAAATCGACGGCCGCCCGCTGGAGCAGGTCAATGTGCGAATTGCCATGCCTGGCGATGTTCGAGGACGCCTTCCGCTGTCAACGGTCATCAGTTCGCATCAGGCGGGTTTGGATGGCGTTGATTATCGGCTGACCTCAGGCACTCTCACATCGAACTCCATGCTTGTCGTGGCCACGGAAATGACAACCCTGCGCGAGGCTGCCAACGATGATCCTCTGGCCCCACAGCAGCTGACACTTCCTGCTGCGGTCGCCGGACAGTTCTTCCCTCAGAGAGACGTCGACTGGTACCAGTTTGAAGCAAAGAAGGACGAAGAGTGGATCATCGACATCCTGTCTCAGCGTCTGGGCGGAACTTCCGATCCGGCACTCCTGGTACAGCAGATCGTTACGGATGACAAAGGTGAAACGACCTATCGAGACCTGACGTTCATCGATGATGTTCAGGAGCGCAACTTCAACAATCGAGCAGGGCGACACGAGTTTGATGAACGGTCGGGTGATCCGACATACGCGTTCAAAGCCCCGGCAGATGGCAAGTACCGCCTGATGCTTCGAGATGGAATCAGCGCCGTTCGGTCTGACCCGCGGCTTGTGTATCAGCTTGAGATTCGGAAGGCGAAGCCGGATTTTCGACTGGTGGCCATTCCATCAGAATCCTGCGGATCGCTGATGCTGCGAAAAGGCGGACGATCAACGATCCATCTGGTGGCCTTCCGCAACGATGGGTTTTCGGACGAGATTCGAGTGTCCGCGACGGGCATGCCCGAAGGTGTGACGGCTGACGAAGTCGTGATTGGCCCGGGGAACGAGTACGGAACTCTTGTGCTGACCGCCTCCGATGCTGCGAAAGGTGTCGGAACGATTCAGGTCACTGGAAAGGCTCTCGTAAATGGCGCTGAGGTGACTCGAACTTCGCGTTACGGGACTGCCGTTCAGAGTTTCCAGTTCAATCAGCCAAATGCAAACCTGCCAAGTGTTCCCGCACGTCTGGTTTCTGATCTTCAGGTATGTGTCTCAGAGTCCGAAGTCGCTCCTCAGGTTCTGACGATCGGAATGGGTGATGGCAAGGTTCTGGAAATGTCGCGAGGCGGAGTCCTGAAAATTCCGTACTCGGTGCGAAGGGCAGACGGATCCGCGGGAAACCTGACTGGGTTTCCGATTAACTTCCCCCCGAACACCAATGCACAACTGGTCAATATCGGCGCGGCTGAAAAGGGCGAATTTGAACTTCGCTTCCAATCCACGACCGTACCCGGCACGTATTCGATTTTCCTCGCGGGCTTCAATCAGGGAATGCAGTACCGCCGAAACCCGGAGCTTGCCGAAAAGGCGAAGCTGCGTCAGGAGCGAATCGGCAAGATCCTGATGGATGCTCAGCAAAAGACGCAGCAGCTGACACCTGTGGTACCGCAACGACAAACCGAATTGACACAGGCGACCAATCAGCTGACGCAGGCAACCACAGCCAAACAACAGGCCGACCAGAAGCTGACTGCAGCACAAATGGCAACGCAGCAGGCAGAAGCTCAACTGAAGCAGAAAACCGAACAGTCGGCAGCAAACCCCGCTGATGAATCACTGAAAGCGCAAGTGACTCAGGCACAGACAACTGTTGATGCAGCAAAGAAAGCCGCGGAAGAGGCAAAAACCGCAGTCGATGAGGCTCAAAAGAAATTTGATGAGGCGACAGCCGCAAAGAAAACGGCCGAAGACGCTCGGGCAAAGGCACAAATGGAACTGACTGAAGCGCAGCAGTTTCAGCAAAGAGCACAGCAGGAAAAACAGCGGGCGGACCAGTTCGTCAACCAGAAACTGCAGGAGTCAAGTCTTCGGGCCATTAACGCTGACGTGCCATCCAATCCGATTCAGATCCGAATCGTCGAATTCCCGATCAAGCTGGATTCCTTCCCGGAAGCACTGACCGTCAACCAGGGCGAGAAAGTCGAACTCGCGGCCAGTATCTCCCGCATGTTTGAGTTCAACAGCCAGGTCAGCATTCAGGTACAGGCGCCTGGTGGCGTAGCAGGGCTGTCATTTCCGGGGCTCAATATTCCTGACGGCCAGGTTCAGGGAAAAGTCGAAATCATGGCTCAGGCCAATGCGACACCGGGAACTCACGACTGTCCCGTTCGGATCCAGATGAACTTCAACGGTCAGAATCTTGTGATGGATCGGCGTCTCAAACTGACCGTCAATGAAGTGAAAAAGCAGTGACGGCAATGGCAAGGCGTAAGCACCGAATTCCTCTGGAGACCGAAGCCTGCTGGTTTTTGCTGGCCTGTGCCCTGGATGTGGTGCTGACGTTTCTGCTTCTGCACATGAGTGCGTCGGGGCAGACGACGGTGAGGATCGTTGAAAGCAATCCCCTGGCGCGCTGGGTCATCCATCAGTGGGGCCTTGCGGGAATGATTGTCTTCAAAACGGCGATGTCGGTTCTGGTGGTCGGTATCGCATTCGCCGTTCACCGCGTTCGACCACTGGTGGCTCGTTTTCTGCTGGTCGGCGGAACAATTGTGGTGGCCACTGTTGTTGTGTACTCCGTCCGGATGCTGATCCAGCACCGGTGATCAGTTGTGAGTTGGTGTATTCGCGACGATGGCTGTTCGCTATAGTGATGGCCTGATGTGACACGGATTCAAATTTGGAATTCGTACCGCGGCAACTTCTGTTGGTTGAAGAAAATGGCAAAAGGCAAACAGACCGGAATCGTCTATCGTGATCATGAGATCAAGGAAGATCACTCGTTTACTCAGGGCCCTGGCATGATGCCCGGCAAACATAAACGCTACGCGGCCAAGATTGGCGGCCGCACAGTGAAAGGCTCACTGGAAGAAATCAAGGCACGAATCGATCACGCGCTGGATGACAAGAAGGCCGATCCCGCCAGCTAGCTGAGATCCGGCTGATTGTGACCGCACCTGGAGATGCTTCATGCTGCAAACAACGGTTCAATTTCAGTTGTCGCATTTCGGGTTACTCAGGTTGAGACACGCATGTGCCGCGTTCGCGATCGCGTTTGGCCTGGTGGCATGTCCGGGCTGCGGAAAATCAGAGCCGGAACTGCCGAAGGAACTCCAGGAACTTCAGCGCAAACCTGATATGTACGAAGCCGAAATTCAGGGCTTTCAGATGGAAGTACCGATTGGCTGGACGTCAGAGACCAAAGGAACATCCACCTTCTTTCTGATCCCTGGTCTGGCTCTTGGCCGAGTCACCATCGAGATGTCGCTCAAGCCCTATTCGGCCGCAGAGACAGCTGATTCGGTCGTGAAGAAGACCATGGACTCCTTTGACAGAAGCACCGGGAGCTACATGCATCAGAAGCTGCACAAAAGCCGATACCCCGGGCTGGAAGAAGTCTCGACAAAGTCAAAGAAGCCAAAGGGTATTCCCAATCGAATCTACTACCTGATCGGAACGCCCGCAGGAAAAGTCACAATCATCGCAGACTTTGCTGAACCTGCTGACCTGGCCACCTATCAGAAACCACTCCACTACCTCGCCAGTTCCCTGAATCTGCCATAACCAGCCCGTAGTGGAACTCGCCAGAGTTCCTTTCCTCACCCACAACGTAGTGGAACTCACCAGAGTTCCTTTCCTCACCCACAACGTAGTGGAACTCACGAGAGTTCCTTTCCTCACTCACAACGTAGTGGAACTCACGAGAGTTCCTTTCCTCACTCACAACGTAGTGGAACTCGCCAGAGTTCCTTTCCTCACCCACAACGTAGTGGAACTCGCCAGAGTTCCTTCTCCCACCCACTCGTTTCCTCAACGAACGCTACGGCTTCGCCTGAACCGGCAATGACGACAAATCAATCGACTCCCCGGTTTTCACGGTCCTGAACAGATTCTTCGCTTCATCATTCTCGTTCGGAAGCGTTTCAAAACTGCTGATGCCATCCAGCATCGGACGCGTCACAAAGTGGACGGCGCTTTGCCCAATCACATCGGCGTGAGTCCCCTGAACAACGAGAGCAGTTCCTTCGTCAATGCCGATTCCCAGCATTTGCGGGTGTGTCCAGACGACAGGCAGAAGATCTGCGAACCGCTTCCTTTGAGCAAAATGCTGGTCGATGGCCGAGCCCGGAAGAAACGCAAAACCTCGCTCGTATCCGTCCGCCATCATTACGGTGTTTCCAAGCGGGTGCCCGCGCACCAGGAATTCACCCTGAATGGTCGCACCCGCCGAACTGCCAGCAATCACGCCGCCACGTTTCAGCACATCATGAAATGCCGCAACAGCTGAAGTGCCTTCGTAGGCGTCCACAAAATTCCATTGCCGGCCACCGCCGAACCAGATTCCGGTAGCGGACTTCATCGCTTCCTGAAATTCTGCAGACTCCACCTCAGCCCCCCGCTGAGTCAACACGGTCACCTTTGCAATGGATGCCCGTTTCAGGAACCCGGGGATCGATCCGTCGGTTTGATCTTTCGGAACCGCTGTCGGAAGAACAACGATATGTGCATTTTCTCCTCCGGCAAGTTCCACAAATCTCTGAACCACATCCGGTGGCATACCACCACCGCCGACAATGACCAGAGCCCCCGATTCCACTCTGACCGCCCCAAACTTCGGGGTGCCGGGGTTCAGCTGCTGCTGACGCTGTCGGGCTGCTCGTCGAAGCTGCGTCAGATCAGCAACGTCACCGGACTTCAGAGTCTGAAGGTCATCCTGCCTCCACGAACAGGAAGAAAGACAAACGGCCACGTCGCCTTTGCCAACAACACGGAGTGTTCGGCCCTGACAGACCAAAGCAGTTCCTTCATCAATGCCAAATCCCACGCGCTCGGCATGCTGAGCAACAGCGGCCTTCAGGCGAGGAAGTCGGTCGCGCTGGGAAAAATGCTGATCGACAATCGAGCCTGGGAGCAGATCCCATCCCGCCGAGATCTCCGGAACCGGATTTCCGCCCGCAATCATCACCTTCGACATGATGGCTGCACCGGCCGAGGTTCCTGCAACGACTCCCCCGCGTTCCAGAACACTCTTGAGTTTCTCTTCGACGTTTGTTGTCTTCCAGGCGTCTGCCAGTCGCTGCTGCTGGCCTCCGCAGATCCACACGCCACTGACCGTTGAAAGCAGGTCATGGGTCGTCGGGTCGTCAGCCTTCACGACAACAAGCCGAGCCGGATCCTCGAACCCGGAATCCGCCAGCCACTTCATCGCCTGACTCGCGGATTCATCCCGGGATTCGGCGGCTTCAGCGAGGATCGCCACGGATCCATTGTCACCCGCCAGTCGGCGAATGGTCTTTGGAACATCTTCGGGCACTGAGCCCCCGCCAACGATGATTAGCGTTCCCGGAACACCGTCAATCTGTGACAGCGGGACCTGCTGACCAACAGCTGTCTGGTCAGTGAAAAGCCCCAGCAGACCAAGGATTGCCGCGATACGAATCAACATGAACACCTCTCGTGATGTGCCCGCAGTCCGAATGAATGACCAGCACCGTCAATGAACAGACCCCGTGTTGCCTACCACTCGCCGTCCCGACGAAACCGCTCGCGCGTGTTGCGGCCGAACTGACGCGAAGCCTCGCCCAGCTGTTCCAGAATCTGCTCGTTCGTGAGCCCGACTGTGTCCCGAGCCGCTCGAATCACGGTATTGCATTCGTTGGAATCCATGAAGCGGGCTGCCTCAAGGATCTGCGGCTGCTCCTCTGGTGAAATCACGATGAATCCATGCTTGTCCGCGTGGATAAGGTCGCCAGGCCTGACCTTCGTGCCGAAGACCTCAACTTCGATTCCAAATTCAACCGGCTGAACCACGCCATGTCCGACGCAAAGTCTGCGAGCAATCGCTTTGAACCCGGCGTTGGTCATCTCATCAAGATCTCGAATGGCCCCGTCCGTGATGGTTCCGACACAGCCCAGAGATCGATGAATATTGGCGTTCACTTCTCCCCAGAATGAAGCCATCACTCGAGGCTTCTCGAGGTCCTGCAGGACGACGATCTTCGGGCCAGGAACACTTGCCAGGTACTTGCGATACTCGCTCGTTGCATTCGGCCGAGTCTTGCGATGCTCACGATTACCGGGTTCAATCGTCACAGTGACCGCATAGCCCACCATTGGCCCCATCTGAGGCATGAAGTCCCGAGTCTCTTCGATGTTGAATGCTTCCGTGCAGAAGTCTCGCCTGGTGATTTGCTCCCAGCCGTTGTAAATGGTCGGCGTATTCCATCGCTTCAGCTGAAGCAGGTCAGAGTGGCTGAGGATGCGTTGATCGGACATTCAATGTTCTCCGGCGTGAGGCGTTTCGCGTGGTCGGTGTTCGGGGACGAAAGCGGGTAATCGTGTTCTTTTTCGTTTCTGCCCCGCACAGTGGGTCTGCTTGAGATGAGCAAACAACGTGAGCGAGAAAGTGGAATTGGGCCGGCAGGCTCCTCCGGGTCCAAGGGTGTTCCGCACTTGTTAATGTGCAAAAAGAAACCCGGCATCTGGAAGAACGCCGGGCTGCTGGTTGCACTTCAGAAGGTTATCAAAATCATGCCTTCAGTCGAGCGAGCACCTCGTCAACGACCTTGTTCACCGGGATACGTTCCTGCTGAAGAGTATCGCGGTCACGAATGGTCACGCACTGATCCTTTGCGGTGTCTCCATCGACCGTGATGCAGAACGGTGTTCCAATCTCGTCCTGTCGGCGATACCGTCGGCCAATCGCGGCCTGCTGATCGTACTGAACGCTGAGTCCGGCTTCTTTCAGGTTGCCATAGATCTCTGCCGCCTTCTCCGGCATGCCATCTTTTTTGATCAGTGGAAACACCGCCGCCTTGACAGGAGCAAGTCGCGGGTGGAAACGCATCATGACACGCTCCTGCATTTCTCCCTTTTCGTCTGGCTGCTGATCTTCATGGTAGGCTTCGCAGAGGAACGCAAGGGTACCTCGATCCGCCCCGGCCGATGGTTCAATGACGTGCGGTGTGAATCGTTCTCGAGTCTGATCGTCAAAGTAGGTCAGGTCCTTGCCGCTGCCGCGGTGCTTTGGCTGACCATCTGCAGTGCGTTCAAGCTCCAGTTGCCCTTCAGCGTTCTTCGTGAGCTTTCCTTCCATGTGGGATCGCAGGTCGAAATCGCCACGATGAGCAATGCCTTCGAGCTCCCCATATTCACCTTCGTCGAGGAATGGGAACGCATATTCGATATCTGCTGTACCGACCGAATAATGAGCAAGCTCATCCTGATGATGATCTCGAAGAATCAGTCGGTCCTTCGCGATGCCAAGATTCAGGTACCAGTTGTACCGACGGTCACGCCAGTACGTATACCAGTCGCGCGACTGCGACGGATGACAGAAGAACTCGATCTCCATCTGCTCGAACTCGCGCGAACGGAAAGTGAAGTTTCGCGGAGTAATCTCGTTGCGAAAGCTCTTGCCAACCTGACAGATGCCGAATGGCAGTTTGACACGACTGCTGTCAACGACATTCTTGAAGTTCACGAAGATGCCCTGGGCAGTCTCCGGACGAAGGAAGGCCGCATCTTCCTCGGAACCGAGGGCACCAATGATCGTCTTCATCATCAGATTGAACTCACGAGGCTCCGTGAGCTTGCAGCCCGTGTGCTCGCCAACCATTTTGCTTGGCTTCTGAGGACACGGGATGGAAGGGATGTGATCCTGGCGAAAACGTCCCTTGCACGCATGGCAGTCCACCATCATGTCGTGAAACAGATCGTAATGCCCGGAACACTTCCAGACCTGAGGATGCATGATGATGGACGACTCCAGTCCAACCATCTGAAACGTTGCAGGAGCACCCGCTGGCTGAAGCAGTTCATTGTGAGCCGACACCATGTCGTGATACCACACATCACGAACATTACGTTTCAACTCCGTCCCCAGCGGACCGTAATCCCAGAAGCCGTTCTGCCCCCCGTAGATCTCCGAGTTCTGAAAAATAAAGCCACGACGCTTACACAGCGCAACAATCTTGTCCATCGAACGGGTCATGGGACTCAAATTCACTTTCAACGATTCAGGGAAAAACCAAGCCACCACTGGATTGTAGAAGGCGGAACAGCATACGCAAAGAGGACCCGTTTCCCAATCCCCGGTGCCATGCACCTTGCAATCAGAAACCAGTCTTTTTACGCTTCGTTCTTCACCTTGACCAACACCTCAGGAGCCGCACCATGCCGCGCGTGAATCGTAAAGAGATCGTCGCCGACGGAGAGATTCAGGTCTTTCATGCCATCAGCCGCTGCGTCCGCCGCACGCATTTGTGCGGCCGCGACAAACGGAGCCGCCGGGACTATTCGTATCGCAAAGAGTGGATTCGTGAGCGGCTGGAATTCCTCGCCGGGGTCTTTGGCCTGGAAATTCTCGGCTTTGCGGTCATGAGCAACCACCTCCACCTGGTCGTCAGAACTCGACCGGATGTCGTCAAGACGTGGTCGGACGAAGAGATTGCTCGACGCTGGTGGAGACTGTTTCCGAAGCGAAAGAACCGAGACAAGTCCGCCGCTGAACCCACTCAGGAGGAACTCGACAAGATCATCAGCAGCATCGCCGGCATCAAAGAGAAGCGCCGCAGGCTCTCGAACCTGTCGTGGTTCATGAAGTGTTTGTGCGAACCGATTGCCAAGCGAGCCAATCGTGAAGAAAAAGTCACCGGCCACTTTTGGGAAGCGCGTTTCAAGGCAAATCCGCTCCTCGATGAAATGGCGATCGCTGCGTGCCTGGCCTATGTCGATCTGAATCCGATTCGAGCCGGGTTCGCGGAAACTCCGGAAACCAGTGACTTCACCAGCATTCAGGAACGCATCCGAGATCGTCAGGCGAGGAAGGTGGATCAAATCGCCGATCATCCCGAGTCCTCAGAACACAATCCACGTTCCGGGTGGCTGGCACCGATTGAGCTGCGACCGGCAAACAAGTCCGATCAGCAGTCGACGCCCAAACGCCGAGCCAGCAACAAGGGTTGTCTGGAAATGACTCTGGACCGCTACCTGAAGCTGGTCGACTGGACCGGCCGACAACTCCGCAAGGACAAACCCGGAGCTATCGCCAAAGGCCTCCCGGAAATCCTGCAGCGTCTGGACTGCACGGCAGAGTCCTGGATGGACCTCGTCCAGAACTTCCGCAAACGCTTCCGAACCGAAGCCGGAAAACCCGAACCCCTCGCCAGCGTCCGCGCATTGCGACGAGCCTGCCGAACAGCCAATCCTATCGGGTGACGTCGCAGCAATGCCGTGACTGAAAGCCAGTGTTTTCCCTGAACACATCACAATAGGTGCATGGCACCTGAGGTGATGAGGCAAGTCAGCGATGGCGCCTCAAGTGACGGACCCGTTCAGATTGGGCTTGGTCCGAAGCGCCCATGAATCGTCTCGAACCGAAGTTGGCGGACGTGAAGCGCCAGCCGGAGTTCGTTCATCACTTACGTTCGCCCTGAACGGCAATCCGACAGGATGAAGCCCCGACATTGTTTTGGCCGAAAGCCAGTGTTCTCTATGGACAAATCACAAATGGTGCATGGCACCTGGCTCTATCCGCTCATTGCGACGAGCCTGCCGAGCAGCCAATCCAATCGGGTGACGTCGCGACATTACCGTGATGGGAAGCCAGTGTTTTCTCTCAACAAATCACAAAAGGTGCACGGCACCTGAGGTGGGTGATGCACGGCACCTGATGTGAGGTAATTAATGGCACCTGAGGTGATGAGGCAAGTGGAAAAGTCAGAGATGGCACCTCAAGTGACGCACCCGTCCAGATTGGGTTTGGTCCGAACCACCCATGAACCTTCTCAAACCGGGGCTGGCACCTTGAAGTGCCAGCCGGAGTTCATTCATCACTAACGTTCCCCTGAACGGCAATCCGACCGGATGAAGCCCCGACATTGCTTTGGCCGGAAGCCAGTGTTTTCTCTGGGCAAATCGCAGATGGTGCATGGCACCTGGCCCTTCCATTCATCACTAACGTTCCCCTGAACGGCAATCCGACCGGATGAAGCCCGACATTGCTTTGGCCGGAAGCCAGTGTTTTCTCTGGGCAAATCGCAGATGGTGCATGGCACCTGGCCCTTCCAATAATCTCCGTTGCGTTGCATGCCGTGATTTGGCGCAAACTTTGCTTGTCTGGCATGGGAATTGAGACCCATTGGCTGAAAATCTTGGCTTTCGATGCTAATCTTTTGCAAACACAGGACGTAATCGCTGCTGCAGAGGGAATCCACTGCGCGGTAATGAGGCATCAAGAGGCAGGCTTGCCTGTTTTTTGAACTCAAAAGAAATGAGTCGGCAATGAGTGACAATATCTTGATCAGCGGGCTGATCGGCAGCAGTCCTCCGATGCTGGAGGTCTACCGCATGACGCGGAAAGTGGCTCCGACAACGGCCACTGTGCTTTTGACTGGCGAAACGGGGACTGGTAAGGAACTGATTGCCCGAGCACTTCATGAACTCAGTCCGCGAGCAACCGGTCCTTTCATTCGAGTCAACTGCGGTGCGCTTTCCGAGAGCCTTCTCGAAAGCGAATTGTTTGGACATGCCAAAGGTGCGTTCACAAGCGCGGTGGAGAATCGGACCGGGCGATTTGAGGCAGCTCACGGCGGAACGATCTTTCTCGACGAAATCAACAGTGTCAGTTACCAGCTGCAGGTCAAGCTGCTGAGAGTTCTTCAGGAGCACGAATTCGAACGAGTGGGAGACACTCGCACAATCCGGGTGGATGTCCGCGTCATAGCGGCAACCAACGTTGATCTGCAGGATGAAATCACAGCCGGGCGTTTTCGAGAAGACCTGTTTTACCGTCTGAACGTCATCCCGATTTACCTTCCGGCTCTAAGAGAACGGGGCGATGATATCGCCGCGCTCGTGAACTTTTTCGTCTGGCGATACGCACAGGCCAACCGCATTGCCTCCGGAAGAGTCTCAACCGACGCCCTCAGATATCTTCAGCAGTATGACTGGCCCGGTAATGTTCGAGAGCTTCAGAACTATGTTGAACGGGCGCTCGTGCTTTCTTCCAATGGAGAGATCACGGCGGATCTGCTCCCTCCGCACGTCCGAGGCCTTGCTCCGGTTCGCATCGGCCGACGATCGTCAGATGATCTCAGCACTCTGTGCACGGAGTTTGTCAGTCGACGTCTGGCGGAAGTGGGGGAGGAGAGTAACGACGTCTACAACGAAGTGATCAACGTTGTCGAAAAGGAGCTGATCCTCCAGGTGCTCAGGCAGAGTCAGGGTGTGCAGACTCGAACGGCAACTCGACTGGGAATCAATCGCAACACACTCCACAAGAAGATCGAGGATCATAATCTTGGATCGGAAGCCAGATAGTAGCGAACGCAACACTGAATCCCTGTCAGGCAATGCTGTGCACGTTTTTTTGCAGCGAAATTCATGGGTTGCTCGGCGCACCGGAACTCGCAGAGTTCCCATCGTCAACGAAAGTCGGGGGATCTCTGGCGAGATCCACTACAAAACCCTTCACAGCGTTGTCCGTCAGGCATCACATTCTCGCCCCCGCTGATCACCATATTTCCCTACGCAACGGTGCGCAGCTGACGTCCAAAGAACGGGTCACCCGTGGCCTCCGGAGCTGAATGCATGCGAATGCTCATCAGCAACCCAATGGCAGCCCATGTAGAAATCAGGCTGCTACCACCGTAACTGCATAGTGGAAGTGTAGTCCCTGTGATGGGCAAAATCCCGACGGTCATGGCGGTGTTTAGAATCGCCTGCTCACCGATTAGCGTTGAGATTCCAACAGCAACCAGCCTCGCCCATGGTTCCTGAGCGGCTTGAGCGATCCAGAGCCCCTGGAGAACCAGCATTGAATAACACAACAGGACAGCCAGGCAACCGGTGAAACCGAATCGCTCCCCAATCATCACAAAGACGAAGTCCGTTCGAGACGCTGGCAACTGCCATGCGGCTGAATCATCCAGCGGAAGCGCGGATTCCGAAACGCTACCATAGAATCCGCCGAGTGCCAGCACCTGTTTCGACTGATGCAGATGGAACCCGTCGCCTGTCGGAGCGAGTCCGCCATCCTGCTGCGTGAACACCGTCACAATGCGCGACTTCTGCTCGGCGCTCATTTGCGTCCACAGCAGCGGAACAAACGCGGTCAGCACAAGAGCCGCGCTCATCAGATGTCTCAGATTTGCTCCTGCCGCAAGCAGCATGACGATGAGTACCGGAAAGAACAGGAGCGCTGTATCGAGGTCCGGTTCCCGGATGATCAGCAACATCGGAATAACGGCCATGAGCGCCGGCATCAAAAGTCCGCTCACCGTTTGCTGCGTGCGGCGATGCATTAGCCACGCTGCCAGAGCCAGGATGAACGACAACCGCGCGGGTTCACTCGCCTGGAGATCAAACACACCCAGTGGAATCCAGCGCCGGGAGCCATTGATCGGCGGCATCATCAGCGTGATCACCAGAAGCAGAATGGAGACCGCAAAGAGCGGAAAACTCCATGTTCTGACAAGCCGAAATGGCGTAACGGCGATCAGCGCACAGGCCGGCAAGGCCAGCAGGAGCCAGATAATCTGACGCTCCACGAGCATAGTTCGGCCGTAGAGTTCATCGGCCCGCAGTAGTCCGCAGAGTCCCAGCAGAGTGATCCCCAAAGCACTGAAGAACAGTAGCCATGGAATTCTGCTGACTGAAGAAATGCTCATTACAAACCACACATCTTGCAATGATCGGTCAGGCCTACCATGGAACTTCCATCATGTCAGCAATCTGCGCGGCCAGCCGACTGGCGGCTTCCTGTTGAGCCGTCGCGAGAGACTGGCCGACTTCAGGTGCAAAGGAGACATTACTGACGGACTGAGACAAGGTGCTCCCAAGAGGAAAGGTCCGCTGCTGAAGAATCTGACCGCTTCGACGATCGACCCACGTCACTTCAGCTCCGACCATAAGCTGCACTTCTCGAGGGTCATCAAAACGAGTCTCGCTGAGCGGGTTCTTCCGAATCTCAATGATGCGCCCGCGCAGGATGGTGTCTGCTGTTTCGGCATCATCCAGCCGATAACCGCCGCGGGTCCGGATTTCCTTCTGAACGGCCTCCGTCAGCAGGTAATCCACATTGCGACGAAATGAGGTGTTCTTGAACACAGGCACATGAACCGTTCGAACTCCCTGATATGTGGGCGTACCCAGCATGTAACCGCAGCCGGAAGCAGCGGTCAGACTGAGTAACGTCAACAAAACAAAAAGGTGTCTCATGCAAGAATCGGATCAGAGTCGAACGCGGCCACTGTTTCCTGGATCGCTGACCGCCTTCACCGGCTCACCATTTCGTTCCGGTGTCGGACCTGGTTCAGTAGAAGGCAGTGTCTCAAGAAACTCCATGACTTCAGGAAGATCCTGAATTTCCTTTCGATCGATTTCTCGCAGCATTCTGCGAGCTTCTTTGGCGTAGCCGGTATCCGGATACTCGGCCACGAGCTTCACGCAGGCAATCGCAATGGCCTTGGGCTTATTCTTCTTCTCGTAGTATTGCACCTTGGCCCAGAGTCGTTCCGCTTCCTGGAGATAAAGTTCATCCAGGTCTTTTCGAATCTGTTGCCGATGGCTGGAGACCGGAAACAGCTGCAGCGACTGTTCTTTCAGCTTACGCGCGCCTTCGAGATCCTGGCCTTCGTAGTACGGCCCCTGGTAGCTCATCTGCTTCACGTGAGCACCAAGGACAAAAGCCGATTCCAGATGTGGACTATCCGGATACTCTTCTCGAAGAATTTCAAAGTACCGGTCTGCTTCAACATAATTCTGATGTCGCTGATAGTACGTTGCGGTCAGCATCAGAGCATCGTCCGCCAACGGACCGGTCGGATCATTCATCCAGATGGACTTAAGCGAACGCAGTGCATTTCCCTGAGTGTCAAACACTGGGCGAGAGCGATCGTGGAAGTTGGGCAGCAATGGAACTCGCAGCGTCGGATCGCGAGGTTTGCCCGGCGGTTCGGAATTGTCTTCAATGACCTTCTCACCACTCACCTGCATGATTTCGGTCTTCGCCACCGGCTCGGCAATCTGCAGCCATTCTTTTCCGATGAAGAACAAGCGTCGAGTCGCAGGTTCAACGTAGCGAGTCGATGGGTAATCTTCGAACAGCTGGTCATACGAATCCTGCGCCTTGGCATACCGCCCCAGCGCGAAATAAGACTCCGCAAGATAGAACTGTGCCTTCTCCCCCAGTGTGGTTTCTTTGAACTTCTTTGCCGCTTTCTTGCTCAGCTTAATCGCGTCTTCGTATTTGCCTGCTTCAAACGCGACACGGCACTCGTCGACCTGCCGCAGTTCTTCCGGGGAGAACTTGCGCCCCATCTCCAGCGGTGATTCTTCGTTGTAAAGTGCACGCTCGAGAGGACCTTTGACGCTGGAGATCCCGGGAAAATTCGACATCCCGAACATTCCGGACTCTTCATCACGCTCGAAAGCACTGCAACCCGCGAACAGCATCAGCACCATCGCACCAACGAACACACGCAGGCCGTCTCGATCTGCCGATCGAGATGCTTCAGCCGATTCCGTTCGGCATTGACGCATCCTGCGCTGTTGCATTGTGATGGACTCAAAATTGATAGTAACGATCGAGCACCAGGACAGCAGCTCACAACTGCAGATATCGCAGCGTTGCTGGCTTTCGCCCCAGAGCATTTGTGATCGCAGAGACCGCCAGCTTATGGCACTCTTCCGTCTGCTCTTTCGTCAGTCGTATTCGCGAGGCAAGCTCGGGAGAACTCTCGGTCAGCCGTCGCAGAATCTCGATTGATCCTGCTGACACCGACGTTCCAGCAAACTCTTCACGACGACACGAATGACACAAAAGTCCGCCCTGACTGACCCAGTGAGCAAATCGTCCATTCTGCTCGACCGGACAACCACAGACAGAACATTCGAACAAATTGGGAAGAAGTCCAATGTGCTGAAGAAGGGAGATTTCGAAGTGAACAACAAGTGAGGAGGGCTGACTTTCTGCAGACGACAGCAGCGAAAGAGCTGATTTCGCCAAATCAAAAAGTTCAGGGAACGGATCAAAGTCTTCAGTCAGCGAACAAAGCAGCTCCGCGATGTAATACCCCACGTAAAGCCGGCTCAGTCCGTCTTTCGCTCCGCTTTGCTGAGGCTGAAAACGCGACGTAAGTCGAGCTTCTGTCAGCAAATTCAGAGTTCCCGAAGACTTCCGAATGAAGACTACGCGACATTCGGAAAGCAGGTCAAGAGCAGCATCAAACGGGCCCCGAATCCGCTTTGCCCCCTTTGCCAGAGCGGCAAATTTGCCAAATTCGCGACTGAAGAACGTGAGTACGCGGCTGGATTCGCTGAAATCCACCTGACGAATAACGATGGCATCAGCCTTTTCGAGCGACACAGGACGTCCCAGCGAAGATCAGTTTGATGACAACAAGAACAGACACCGGAGCGTTTTGCTGATTCACCTTCAAGGCTCAACAACCAGCATCCATGTACGGGGGATCTTACTTGATTTCTTCGTCGCGAATATAGTCATGACAGGCAATACAGGTCGCAGTCAATTGCTGTTGAAACCACGCTGCGCCGCCAAGATGCTTGTCTTTCGCCTCCTGCTCAAGCCTTGCAGCAAGACGCATGAACTCCATACGGAAGTGCTCGTAAACCTCTTTGTCAGAATCGGTTTTCTTCCAGCCCCTGGGAGGGTCAAGACTCATTAGCTTCAGATCTTCAGCGGCCTTTTGAATCGCTTCGAAATCATGAGTAACGAGGCCCTTTAGGACCGCTTCCGCATGATCCAGTTTCTGCTCCATCAGATTGTCGATCTGCTGAACCTTTGGGCGACGAGGCTCCACTTGAACAGGAATGGGCACCACGGGATCCTGCGAATTCCGGCTTTGAACCGCGAGGCTCGCAGCTCCCGAAATTGCCAGAAGGATTGTTGCAATCAACAGTACTGACCTCATGCCAACCTCCATGCTTCCAAACAGGCTTCAACGTGTCTCGGGACCACGATCGCTCTTTTAGCGAAATGTTCGATCCTCGGGAGCGCGAAGACTGCTCGTGAGAACCTTATCGCAGCTCGATGTGCGAGGTACTCTGCATGATGTGCACACCCTGTGCGGTTCGGATCAGCTCTGCAGAGCCTCTGCAACGTTGGTGCGGTAGGCCGTCATTGCGGGCAGGAATCCCACGAGCGTTGCGAGACCGATGAGGACCGGAAACAGCGTGGACTCCCAGACGTTGACAGTCCACGGATTAATAAGCAGCCCGGTCTGCTGAATGACCCACGGAGCGGCTGCGATCGCCAGGCCGTGGCCAATGAACCAGCCAAGTAATCCGCCGCCGAGGCACAGCAGAGTCGATTCGCCAAGAATGATGCCGAAGACATGCAGTCGCCCCGCCCCGAGCGCTCGCATGATGCCAATTTCTTTGCGGCGATCCGACATGCTGTTGTAGATGCTGACAAAAATGCCGACGCCCGACACAAGAATGATGATGCCGATCAGAACAATCATGGCTTTCTGAATGTTTCCAAGCAGACCTGTGACCAGCTTGTGAATCGGCCGGACCGGATTGACCGCCATCGCCTGAAAGCCCTTCTGAATTTCGGCCGACAGCATGACAGAGTCAAAGGGGGTTTCAGGGCGAGTTTTGACCAGGATCGCGGTGACTTCTTTCATGGCATCCGGCGTTGCGTGCCCGTGATCATGATGATCATGCCCGGCCGAATCCGCTTCATGTGCCTTCACTTCTTCCAGTTGTTTCAGGGCGACGGCAAGCCTCTCCGGGTCAGCCGCATAGAAGTCCCGCAACCTCTTTTCAATTTCTGCCGCCGGTTTTTCGTGGCCGGCGATGGCATAGAATCCTTCGAGGTTTAGAAACACTGTTCTGTCATTTGCCGTTCCCGTTCGAGCCAGGACTGCTACGACAGTGAATTTCTCATCATGAACGTGCCCGCTCTCGGCGCCGCCGTGAACAATCGTAAACTGTGAGCCGACGTCCCAGCCATTCTGGCGAGCGACCTCGGCTCCAATGATCGTGTCGAACAGACCGTTGATTCGCTTGCCTCGAATTCGAAAATTCTGCCCTGGCATGTATTCGTTTTCGAAATACTCTGTCGTCGTGCCAACGATCGGGAACGAACCTTCTTTGGTCACGTCACCAAACGCCAGTGGCACTGCAGAAATGATCCGTCGATCCTGCTTCAACTGTTCGAGGTACATGTAAGGCAGATTCTCAATCGGAGGCTGCATGCGGTAAACAGCGCTCAGAACCAGTTGCAGGTCGCTTCCCTTTGGCCCAATGATCAGATCGTAGCCAATACTTCGTTGTGTGAAGGCGCTGTCGACGGCTCCAAAGACGACCAGCACAAGCACCATCAGCATAACTCCCAGTGCGATGCTGAGCGCTGTGAGTGATGACGCCAGGCGACGCTGAAGGAGGCTTTTCCACGCGATCGTAAGAAGATTCATGGCACGGATCACATCTATGAAGCAGGAGTGTCAGAGAAGGCGACGAAACAGTCGACGGATGGCGTCAGAGGCACAGTTCAGGACGATTAAAGTCCTGCAGCCGCTCGACTCGCTTAAACGTCGAGGCCACATCCATTGAATGGGTCACCATCAAAAGCGAAACATTGTGGTCACGGCACGTATCGCGAATCAGATCGAGTATCAGCTGTTGATTGGCCGGGTCGACGTTTGCGGTCGGCTCGTCGGCAAGAAGCAGGACTGGCTTGTTTGCGAGTGCTCTCGCAACCGCGACTCGCTGCTGCTCTCCTACCGAAAGCTTCGATGGTGAATGATTCAGCCGATGCCCCAACCCGACTCGATCAAGCAGCTTCTTCGCAAATTCGCGATCAGCGCCTTTGCCGGAGAAGGCCATGCCCAGCATCACGTTTTCAAGAGCCGTGAAGGCTGGCAGCAGGTTAAACGTCTGGAACACGATGCCGATGCGGTTCGCTCGATAACGGTCCCGAACCACTTCGGGCATCGTTGCCAGATCACGGCCATCAACAATCACGCTTCCGGCATCCGGCGTCAGGATTCCGGAAATGATGTTCAGAAGCGTCGTCTTTCCGCCTCCGCTGGCACCAAGCAGCGCCACCTGTTCACCCTGTTTGACCTCAAAGCGGTCGATCCCAAGAACGGGCAGCTTTCGGCCCGTTGGTTCGGTGTAGGATTTTCGGACTTTCTCAAGCAGCAGCGACATATGGTCATTCCAGAAATTCTGACAGCCTCCCGAGACAGACAGGCTTCATTCGGACCTCGGGACAATAGCAGACCCGCAGAAACGACGCGAGTTGCTTCGCCGAACGAGCGTATTGACCAGTAGATACCCTCGCCGCTCGCGGCATCTTACGCAGGATGGATGCCAAATGATGGACCCATTTCGCAGTTTGGCAAATTCCCGACGGAGAGCACAAAACCGCGCAGTGGAACTCGCCAGAGTTCCTCGCACACAACGGCCGTAGCGGAACTCGCCAGAGTTCCTTCAGGCGATCAGGTCGTCTGGCGACCTTCAATTCAGGTTGCCCGAGGAAGTCTGGCGACTTCCACTACAGGTTGCCAAAGGATGTCTGGCGCCTTCGCTACAGGGATTTTGTTTCTAGGTCACCGAGAACGTCACAAGGGAACTCCATGGTCCGACCACTGACGTCGTGCTGATGGCTCGCACCCAGACTCGGTAAGTACCAACGGGCAAGGCAGTGGTCGGAGTGTAGGATATCGATGTCAGACCAGTGAGATTGATGATCCCCGAAACAGGCACATCGACACGCGTGACAAACAGCTCATACGTGGCCGCACCGTCAACGGGCTTCCATCGAAATTCCGGAGTTCCGGTGTTCACGGTTCCTGTGGGTGTGATCAGATCCGTCTGGCCGCCGACACGGAAGTCCGTTGCAGGCACAGACTGGCTGCGGAAATTGCCGGCCGCGACCGCGTTCACCCACCATCGATGCATTCCTGTGACAAGAGGAGTGGGCGGCGTCCACGTTGTCGTCGTCAGCCCGGTCGCCGACTGCACAATGGCACCTGTGGAAAGGTTGCGAACAAACACTTCGTACGAGACTGCTCCGGCAAGACTGCTCCAGGAAAACTGAGGCTGAGTGGCAAAGGTCGGATTCAAAGGTGCGAGCGGTGAGGGTGCCGGCAGGACGTGCACTTCAAACGCAGCCGACCATCCGCCCGCATTTCCCGCGGCATCAAAGGCTCGCACCCATCCTCGATACAGGCCCATGGGCATATCAGTGCTGCTGGCCCACGATGTTCCCGTAATGTTTGTGTCAGAATAAATCCTCTGCGCTCCGGTCGTCAGATTGTTCACATAGATCTCGTACCGTACAGCCCCGGTGAGTGCCTGCCAGGAAATGACAGGGCGAGCAGTCGACTGAAGTCGTGTGACCGGGTTGACCTGAACTCGCTGGTCCACAAAGAAATTGGACTGAATCGACCAGGGGCCAGTTTCCCCCGCACTGTTAATTCCTCGGACCCAAAGGTTGTAACGACCAAGCGGCAAGTCCGACGTCGGCACATGGGAAAGAGCAGACACGACAACGCGATAAAACGGATTGACGCCTGTGGACTGATTCCGGATCCAGACTTCGTAGTTCGCAGCTCCCGGGATCGCAGTCCATGCGAGCGACGGACGTGTCGTGGAGACCAGAACGCCTGGCTGCTGATTCACGGGAATTCCCGCAAGGCTGATCCGAGAGAGTTCTCGCCCTGTCTGGTCAGAAGTCCCGGCGAAAACCAGACCTCCTTTGAATTCAATGATGTCAGAGGCGTTCGAGCCGTTCTCGCTGAACTGCATCGTGGGCTGTCCCGAGGCATTCCGATGGCGATAGAGTCCTCCACCGGTTCCATCAACACTCCACAACTGGTCGCCGTTGATTCCATCGTTCGCACTGAAAAAGACACGGCCTCCTGCGACAGTCAGATTATTGATCCCGGATGATGCTGTCCCGGCTGCAACGTCTGCCACAAGAACCGTTCCGACAGTTGTTCCGTCGGACTTCCAGAGCTCATTTCCCGTTGTTGTCTGAGTTGCAGTGAAGAACAGGGTTCCGTTTGCATTGATCAGTCGAGTCACCGCCAGGCCGGAACCTGTACTGATGTCCTTGACGAGCACTGTCCCGACAGTCGTGCCGTCTGTCTTCCACAATTCCTGTCCATTCGTGCCGTCGTTTGCCGCGAAGAACGCGTTGTTCCCGACCACGGTCAGCTGGCTGATCTGCGAGGAACTGCTGCCGACACGAATATCAGCGACCTGCTGAGTCGTTCCTGTGCCTGTGTTGTAGCTCCAGAGTTCTGTTCCTGTGGTCGCATCGGTGGCGACAAACAGAAGCATTCCATTGACGACTCGTAACTGTTTTGGACTGGAAGAATCGGTGGCGTGGATGTTGGAAACCATGACCGTCCCGACCGACGTACCATTGCTCTTCCAGAGCTCCACTCCGTTCGTTCCATCATTTGCGGCAAACATCAGTGTGCCACCGACGTTTGTCAGCTGCTCGGGAACGGAAGACGCGGCCCCCGTGCGAATGTCCTTCACGAGGACAGTGCCATTCACGGTGCCGTCGGTCTTGCAGAGTTCAATTCCGAGGTTGGACCAGTTCGCCGTGAAGTACAGAGTCCCGCCGACATTGGTCAGGTTTGAAGGAGATGACGTTCCGGCCCCTGCCACAATATCGCGAACCATTGACGTGCCGCCCTGGGAACCGTCTGTCTTCCAGAGTTCCTGCCCATTGATGCCGTTGTCCGCAATAAAGTAGATCAAACCATTCACGGCCGTCAGCGAGGTTGGGTTCGACGAATTGGGGCCGGAGTTGATGTCAGCAACTCGGTATGTACCGCCCGACGTTCCATCGGATCGCCAGAGTTCTTTGCCGGAAGTGCCGTCATTGGCCGCGAAGTAAAGGATTCCATTCAGGTTCAGAACGGAGTCAACAGAAGATCCCGCTGAGCCGGACGAGATATCCTTCACCTGAGTTGTGCCGACCGAAGTACCATCCGACGTCCACAGTTCATAGCCGGTTGTCCCGTCGGTCGCAGCGAACAGCAGTTTGCCGGCGGCATTCGTCAGCGGATTTGGGACGCTGCCGTAGCTTCCCGGCTGAAGGTCTCTGACCATGACCGTTCCGACAGCTGTGCCATTGCTTTTCCAGAGTTCCGCGCCGTTCACACCATCATTGGCCCGGAAGTACAGCGTGCCTCCAACGTTCACCAATTGAGCCGGTGCAGAGCTGACTCCTCCGGCAATGATGTCCTTTACCAGGACCGTGGATTCTGTCGTACCGTCGGTCTTCCAGAGCTCTTCGCCGTAGATTGCCCGCGTCGCAGTGAAGTATCCAGTCGCACCGACCATGGTGATCGAAGTGACCGAAGAACTGGCAGGGCCGGCTTCAATATCTGACAGCAGGACGGTACCGCCATTCGTCCCGTCAGTCCTCCAGAGTTCACGACCATTGGCAGTCGTTGTTGCTGCAAAGACCAGGTTCCCGCCGACAACCGCCAGCGGCAGGGGTGTTGAGTTTCCGGTACCGGACTCAATGTCACGAACCAGCACCGTTCCGAGTCCTGAGCCATCCGTCTTCCAAAGTTCAATACCGTTCGTCGCATCGTCTGCGGCAAAGTACACGCTGCCCGAGAATTCGAGGAAGCCCTGCGCACCGGAACCAAAGCCCGCCGTTGCAATATTCGCCAGCAATGTCGGAGTCGCGCCAGCCGAGGCAACGCGCCACGGTTCAACGCCATTGGTGCCGTCATCGGCAGAGAAATACAATCCGGAAGAAGTGGCTTTCAGTGAACGTGGGTCCGAGCCGATATCGCCCGCGTTGATATCCAGGACCAGCGTTGTTCCGATGGTTGTACCGTTCGTGGTCCATAGCTCCTGGCCACTCGTTACGGTGTTTGCAGCAAAGTAGAGCTGTCCGGCGAAGTTCGTCAGTTCGACAGGATTGCTGCCGCTGGGACCGCTCAGAATGTCCCGCACAAGGACTGTCCCGACAGCGGTTCCGTCCGACTTCCAGAGTTCTCGCCCATTCATGCCATCATCGGCTGTGAAATACAGGACGCCATTCACGTTCGTCAGAGACTGAGGATCAGATCCGCGCAGGCCCGGACGAATGTCCTTCACAAGAGTTGTTCCATTCGCGGTGCCGTTGGTTTTCCAGAGTTCCATACCGCCCGAAGGAGTTGTGGCAGTGAAGAACGTGGTCGCCCCCACCTGAGCAAAGTGATCAGGACGACTGCCCTCGGTATCGGCCCCCGTGAAAATATCCCGTACAAGCTTGTATTCCGCGGTGAGAAGTACGCGGGTTTCCAGTAGTTCGCATCCCGCTTGCCGCGATTTACGCTTCCGAGCACTGGAGGCTGACGATACCAGGCGAACAAGATTCCGGAGAAAGTTCTTCATACAGGCACTCTGGACAGCAGGCGACGAAGTTCCACAGGAAATACATGTGGCACCGCCTGCGTCCAGGGGGAAGAAATTCAGGAAAACTCTGATCCAGCAGCAAAGTCGCTTCCGTTAGTGTGGTTCAGGCAAGACAGCCCGTGTTGATGGAGCTGACTGAATTGATTGCTGGACACGCCGGTCCTGTCAAAACGTGAAGGAGCGAAAACGGCGAAGAAACAAAAGTGCCGGCAATTCCTGTCGAATTGAACTGAGCGATTTTCTGGGGGAAGTCCCTCATTTTCAACGAATCGTAAAATAAGTCGTTCCCGTTGCAGATATCACGGGTCATAGTGATAGTGGTACTATCCCTCGGTAGAAACTTTCTCCCTTGACGGAATACACACAATATGACCTATTGGTGCATTTAAATATACCACCCAAACAAACAAACCGAAATGAGCTCCGGTGGCTGCAACCGAGCCGGAGAATGGCGAAGCGATTCGTCGAAGAAACAACAGCGGAATGACGGCGGAAGGCTTCCGACAAATTGTCGTGACAGCATATCGACTGAGTGCGACAGCAAGACGCATCAACCTGACACTGCAACTGTTCTACAAGGGTCCCGTAAATGAAGGCACGCGCTGGCATGAATCGAAAGGGCTTCACGATTCTGGAGCTTCTTGTCACGATCAGCATCATCGGCGTCCTGCTGGCGCTGGTCCTTCCTGCTGTGCTTTCGGCCCGATCGGCATCTGAGACAGTCGTTTGCCGAAACCACTTCCGACAGTTCGGTGTTGGACTGCAGCAATACATCACATCCTTCGGGAAGCTGCCGCGAACAAAAAGCTCCAGCGGTTCATCGTTCGTCGCGCTGTTACCTTATATGGACGAAGCAAAGCTCTATGGACTGATCACGGGCGAAGGAGAGAATCTGAGGGGATCCGACTTTCACCAGCCGGAGATCTTCGTTTGTCCGATGGATCCGGTGACGAACAGCCGCAAGCTCTCTTCAAACATCGCAGAGAACATTGGACTCTGTTCTCCGGGTGAAGAGCGACAGGCGAATGGAAAATCTCACGACGGCCTGATTCTGCGTCCCGACGATCCGGGCCAGGCAACGCCTGGTTCGATTCGAGACGGTCTGTCGAATTCCTCGGCGTATTCAGAAATGATCGCTTATCCTCGCCCTGATCGATCCCGACTGATCTACAAGCATGCGAGAGACGGTGTTCGCTGTGGCCCTGCGACTGGAATGCAGGCATGGTGCAGCACTGCGGAAATTGGAATGCCGACCTGGTCATTTCCACGGGGATCAGACTGGATTCGAGCCAATGTGCAGATCAATCAGTACATGCATGTGATGCAGCCCAACGAACGGGATTGTCTGTTTACGCCGGGCTCCGCCAGTATGCATCGGGATGGAGTTCACACGGTTCTGTGTGACGGATCGGTTCGTCATGTCAGTTCATCAATCGAACATCGAGTCTGGCAGGCTGCCGGCACTCGAGCTGGTTCTGATGGACCTGTCGAATGGTAACGTGAATCCCAAAGTCATGCCTGCTAAGTGTGCTGCCGAGGCGGAGCAACGGCATCTTTCTGCCAATATCTGGTCTTATTTCCGGAGGAACTTTGAATGAAGCGAGCTGTTTGTTTTCTGGGAGTGACAGCGCTGTTGCTTGGTGTCGCCTCACACCATGGTACAGCCGTGGCCACAGATCCTGTGCCCGAAGGCCCCGGTGGCCCCGCCAGCTGGACTTTCACTTATCCCAACGATGGCGAAATTGCGACTCAGATTGGGCCGTTCATGGGCACAGCCCTGCTGGACGGAATGGGGATCTTCTCCCTGTATTCTCATACGAATACAAATCCGAACAATGTGTATCCAAGCGAACTGGACTTGATCTACAGCAACAACGTTTCCGCGATAGGGCACTACTGGACTGAACCACCACACAATCAGGTTGGTGACTGGTTCGCCACGATTTATCCTTTCACTCAACTTTGGGGTGAAGGCGTACCCATCGACGACACTCTGACAAGCTCCGTCATTGTTCCAGGTTTTGACGAAAGCCCAGCGGCCGACATCATCACAGCCATGGGTGGCGACTCCGTCCACTACAAGATTATCCCGTAGTGGCACCAGGCGGCACGGACGAACGGTCCGGCAACTGAACAGAAAAACTGTCTATTCGAAGCCCGTGGCGTGAGTCACGGGCTTTTTGGGTTGCTGGAATCAGTAAAAAAACCATGGACGACACTGCCCCGGAAAGCTCTCTGTTCTAAACTCTGTTCATCAGGAATCCTTGAATGTTTCGGATGACAGGTATTGGTGCCGAGAGATGAGTGAACTTCAGCCAGAAAAGCCATCGATCCCGGCAAAGCCTTCTGAGCCCGTGACCGGCGCGATCACCACGGGGTCACCTGTCGAAAGTGAAGACCGTTTGCGGTTTGAGGAGGACCTTGAACTGGAGCGACGCCGGTTTCGATACTACCAGCGTCGACAGCTTCGCACATCAATCACTCTTTTTCTGCTGACCTGTCTGAGCACCTTTGTTGTTGGGGCCAGTTTTGTCCCCCTTGAGTATCTCCTGACGATGCTCATCCCGAGGTACCAGTGGTTTGTGCGTTTCCATCTGGGAGGGGCGAGCCTTGAAGCGTGGCTCGCGGAGGCCAGCTGGAGAGGATTCACATATGCGGCTCCGCTGATGTCGATCCTGCTGTTCCACGAGATGGGACACTTTCTGCAGTCTGTTCGCTACCGAATTCCCGCTTCTTTCCCGTACTTCATTCCCATGCCATTGTCAGTTCCTGGCACGATGGGAGCGGTTATCTTCAACCAACCGGGCAGGGCCACTCGACGGCAGCTGTTTGATATCGCTGTCTCCGGGCCGCTTGCGGGACTGGTCGTCATCCTTCCGGTTCTGTACTACGGACTGACGCTGCCAACAGACCCTGCTCATCCAAGTGTGCCCCTGTTTGCACGACCGCTGCTGATCAAGTGGATGGTCTACTGGATCCACGGTCCTCAATCACTGCCCGAGACATTCATCAATCCGGTCTATCTCGCAGGCTGGTTCGGAGTCCTGATTACCTCGATGAATCTCCTGCCGATCGGACAACTTGACGGCGGGCACATTCTTTACACCCTGATTGGTCGCAAAGCCCATGTCGTGGCGTATCTGATTGCTGGCGTTGCAATCTATGGAATGATCTTCCAGCAGAACTTCACCTTCACGGCGCTGCTTCTGCTGCTGTTTCTGACCGGACTGAAGCATCCTCCGACAGAACGCGAAAAGGAACCGCTCGGCCTGACTCGACACATCATCGGCTGGCTGACACTGGGCTTTCTGTTCATCGGCCTGATGCCAACTCCCATTCAAACTCAGAAGCCGCAGGTTCAGGAATCTCTGTTTCCATTCGATGAGATGACACAGCCCGATTTGCCTGACGAAGTGTGATGATCCTTCTGAGCGCACCTGAAGGACCGACTGCGTAACACATTCTCAAAAACACATCGCCGCTCAGCAGTCAGCGTCAGTTCGCAAACAGGAACATTTGAGCAACGCAGAGAATTGCACCGGCATAGAGTCCGGCAATCTGATCGTCCGCCATGATGCCAAGCCCACCAGGCAGGCGTTCAAAGAAGCGTATGGGCCACGGCTTCGCAATATCAAAAAAACGAAACAGGCCGAACCCGGCCAGCAGCCACCACCAGTTGAGTTTCAGGAACAGGTACACAAGCGGAAACGCTGTGATCTCATCCCAGACCACACTTCCCGGATCCTTCTTTCCTCGCAGCAGAGCACACCGGCTGCAGATCGCAATCCCGGGGATGAACAGTGCCGCGAACACAGCAAGCCGGATGCTCCAGTGAACATCAAACTTCCAGAACAGCCAGCCGATGGGAACTCCCAAAAGGCTGCCAAAGGTTCCCGGCGCTTTCTTTGCTCGCCCCAGGCCGAATCCTTCACCAAGCAGCAGCACAATCCGATCCGAGTTTCGCAGTGGTTCGGCCTTTGAATGTTCGGATGTCTCCATCATTGCATCCTGTGCTGGCTGTCGTATTCTCAAAAGACTCAGACATTCAGTCCCAGCATTCGCATCAGTTCAATCGCGTTACTGCGTTCCACGACGCCATCCCGCAGCGTGTAATCGAACGTCATGGTGCCATCCACGATAGTGTCTTCGAAGTGCATGTTGACAGCCAGACCGTTCATCGTGTCAGCGATTCGCGTCAGAGCAAGGTCGTGTGTGGTGACGATTCCCAGTGCTTTGCGTTCCACCAGAGATCGAATCACCGCTTCCGCCCCGCGTCGTCGGTCGTGGGAGTTTGTTCCGTGCAGAATCTCATCCAGCAGGAACAACACCACTCGCTCACCCAGCGTCAGATCGACAACGGCCTTCAATCGCTGCACAACGCTGAAGAACAGCGAGCGCCCCTCCTGCAGCGAATCGCTCACTCGCATCGCCGTACCGAGTTGAAACGGATACGTTCGGAACTGAGAGGCCCGGACAACTGAACCGCAGTATGTCAGAACAAGACTGGCTCCAATGCTTCTCAGAAAGGTGCTCTTGCCGGACATGTTCGAACCACTGATCAGCATCAACGGCTTTTCCGCTGTCAGCTGAATATCGTTTCGAACGCACACGGATTCCTTCAACAGAGGATGTCCAAGGCGAGTGGCCGTCAGTTCCGTTTGCTGATCAAGAATCTCCGGAAAAACGTCCTCCGGATGATCAAACGAATAACCAGCCACGCACAGAGTTGCCTCAAGACATGCGACCGTCTCCAGCCAGTCTTCAACGTCGACGCCATACTGCCGACGCCAGCACTCCAGTAAATGAGTCAGTAAAACAAGCAATCCGCAGGCCCATGCGACCGGCACGAAAAACTGGTTCCTCATGGAATTATTGAGCCACTGCGTGAGTTTGCTCAGCCGACGAATCACTCGGGACGCTGTTTCGGTCTCCGTATGCAGACGATTCTGAAGATCTCGAATGGTCGGTTCATCCGTCATGTGCTGTTCGAACAGTTCAATCACTTGACTGAACTGGCGAAGTGCAGCGTCGACATCATCCATTTCCTTCGCGGTGTGCAGGATCTGTTTCCGCGTTAGTATGACTGCGGGAGTCTGCAAAAGAACAAGAAGCACCAGCCAGCGTAATGCCAACACTTCAAAGGCAACGAACGCAAGGATCGGCACAGCGATCGCGCCGATTGCAACGGACCAGCTCAGGACACCGAGCGACACGGGCTGCGCGGGTTCTCGCACCCATGTTCGCAATAGTGTTTCGGCTCGCGCCCAGTCTGCAGAGCCAGGGATGCAGGCAAGTGATTCGCGGAGCGGAAGGCTGTCTCGAAGTCCCTGAGTCCTTGCCTGCCTCACTCGGATTGTGTCGGCGTCCGGAACCGACGTCATCCATGTTGCCAGGTGCTTTCGCCCTGGTTGAGTGCGGCATTCATTCAGCATCTGAAACAGTGAACCAGGCCCAAAGACATCCAGGTCCTGGGCCCACGGATGCATCTCATTCAAAAACTCCTTTCCGTCTGCCACATCGTTTCCAAAAATCCTGTGAAGACGCGCGATTCGACTTTCATGAAACGCCTGCAGCGCACGCGATCGGGCCAGCAGTCCCACGCAGCGCTGGTGGAATGGAAGCAGAGTCAGAAAGCCAGCGACGGGAACCGCCATCCACCACCAGGAAACAAGTTCTCGCTCCCCAATACACAGGATTCCCAATCCGACGGCGGCGATGAAAATGATCGTACGAATTCGCACAAAGCGACTGTCGCGAAGTTCCAGTTCCGCAATTTCACTGCGAACATCTTTCAGCCGCGCTTCATACGCGTCCATGGGAGAAAGACGAGCAGGAGGCTCCGGGGAACGGATAACGGATTCAAGTTTGACAGACATGAATATCAATCAGCAGGAGAATAGCCCATGCTCAGACATGGGTTTCGAGTTCCGGGATTCAGGCCTCTGCACGGAAACAGGTTCAGCAGCGGGCCCGCAGTTGAAACGGTGAAAAACAGGCAACTAATAGTGCGGCGGCCGTTCGGCAGCCGCGTCACGACGTTCCGGTGGTTCACCCAGCGCCGAAAGTTCGAGCTCAATTTTCTGAAAGCGTGTATCCCATTCCTGCATTCGTTTCAAATGCCGAAGCAGAGATTCATTCAATGCGTCGATATCGTGCTGAAGGTGTGCGATGGCAGACTCCATCCGCTCCAGCCGTTCTTCAATAATTCCTGACATCAGCTGATCCTGTCCCTTACTTGCCGACGGCACGCAGGCACTCTAAAAAACGAAGACCCACCGCGAGTTCTCTGCGACACACTGTCTGCGAGACCGCGGCGAATCACACTTTCGACAGGTTTTCCCACGAAACAGGATCAAACGCAACTATGCAACCCGACGAAAAGGCCCGAGAACTCGGCGTGTCTCTCGAACCTCAAACGCCTGGCTACCTGAATCTCTGTATTCGATCCGGAAACCAGCTCATCACCTCAGGACACGTCAGTGACCTGAAGGGAGTACTTGGCAAGGACCTGACAGTCGCTCAGGGATACGAAGCTGCTAAAGACTGTGCGAAAAAGGTTCTCAGATCCGTTTACAATGCTCACGGCACACTGAACGGTCTTCGAGTCCTCAAGGTGCTCGGCTGTGTCTATTCGGCCGGCGACTTTACCGACCAGCACCTGGTCATCAATGGCTGCAGTGACCTTCTGCATGAGATCTTTGGCAAGACCACAGATGGTTACCATGCCAGAAGCGCTTTGGGCTTTGCAGCTTTGCCAACCGGTGCTGCTGTGGAAGTCGAAGCCATCTTTGAAATCAAAGGTAGCTGACGTTGGCTCGCCGCAAAGGAAAGAACAAACGGGAAAGTTCGCCGAAACGTTCCTGGGCCGAGCGTTTTGTCACTGACGTGGTCAACGACTCCGACGAAACTCCGGACTTTCGGCAGCTTGCTCTGCAGAACAAGGCCGGCGTCGTCGGGCTTGGACTCAGTTTGTTGCAGCTGATCGGCCACGGGGTCTGGATCACCACCGTCGTGATACTCAGCCAGTCACCGGATGCCGCCAGGCAACTGGATTCCAGTTCTCCAATGGCCTGGTTCATTGTTCTGGATCTTGCGGGCAGCCTCATCCTGACCGGCATCGCTCTGTTTGTCTGCCTGTTCTACGGACTGCGAAAGAGCCCGAAGCTGCCTGCTGTGATCGGATTCCTACTGTCCTTCTTCACCGGCGTGCTCGCAACTTCCATGGTGTTCATGCAGGCAATCAGAGCCATGAGCCGTTAGACCGTCGTAGAACGCTGCTCGTGGATTGCGCGAGGTGCCCGGCCTTCACCGTGGCCAGTGTCGAACGACATTGCTGCCTTCAACGATGATGATGCGGTCCATTGTCCAGTCGACGACATACTCCTTTGATTCCCCCGATGGCCAGGTGACGATCAGTTTTGCCGGAGAGTCCGTTTCGCGGATCACGAAGTGCGGTTCGGAAAGATGGGACGACGCGTAGCTGCCGCCGCCTTTGAGTTGCCGCCACTGGGAACGGCCACCCGATTGCAATTCCAGCCGAGTTCCAACCGGACAGCGCGCATTGGAGGTTCCCTCCAGCTTCACCCACAACCCTCGCGTGGTCACGTGAGACTGATTGATCAGAAGCTGTGCGGGAAATTCTGCTGGCGACGTCAGGAGGTCGCAGCGGCCGTCACGATTCCAGTCTGTCACTGCCAGTCCACGGCCGTTCGTCGGCACCATCAGCGCTTTGCCGGCCAACTCTGTAACCTCGTTGAAGTGTGATCGCTCGATGTTCTCCAGAACGACCATGCGTTGAAGGGCAGGGGAGTGCTGCGGATGCTTAACGACGTTGCCGTTACAAACGACGACGTCTTCATCTCCATCCAGGTCCAAATCCACGAACGCAGAACCCCAGCCGACATAGCTTTCACCAATGGCAGAGACACCCGTGGCTTCACTCACATGACGGAACAGCAGGTTTCCCTGGTTCTGATACAGGGCGAAGCTCTCCATTTCGAAATTGGCGGCCCAGAGATCAAATCGCCCATCTCCGTCGAAGTCGGCCACATCAATTCCCATACTCGCATCCGGCGAACCCCTGCTGCTGACTCCAGCGCCGCTTGAGATCGAACGATCTTCAAATTGAGTTCCGTCCACATTGCGGTACAAAAAGTTCATCATCACGTCGTTGCCAACGTACAGGTCGAGCCAATGATCTCCATCCAGATCCGCCGCCACCGCACCAAGCGCTTTGCCGTCGGTGCGTACCTGAAATTCTTTGCTCCCGTCTCGCCAACGCCCCTCGCCGTCTCCCAGAAACAGGTGATCCGGCGCGGCATTGAAAAGTTTGGGAGAACAATTGTCTCGCGTCGTTCCGTCCGCCGCATAACAGGGCGGATCATTTTCAAATGACCAGTCGACGTAGCCGCAAACGAACAGGTCAGGAAACGAATCGCGATTGAAGTCCCCCCACGCGCAGGAGGCACACCACACCGGCGCTGTTAACCCGGATCGCGCGGTGATGTCTTCAAACGTCCCATCTCCCTGATTTCGAAGCAGCTGAAGACCCTTGTATCCGGCGATCACCAGGTCAGAGAACCCATCGTTATCAATGTCGTTCACAGCGACAGCATGGTTGTAATGGGTCATTCGCGGAAAACTGGAAATCGCAGTCGTGTCCTGAAAGCGAGTTCCCCATCGGTTTCGAAAAATCGCTGACTCACAACTGACCGTAGTCCGTCCGCTAAACGTCCCGCCTCCGCAAATGACAGTATCCGGCCACCCATCGTTCTCAAAGTCGATCGCGGCCACACCGCTTCCAAGAGACTCGAGGATCGTGGAGTAATTGTGCTCTTCACCGTTTCGTGGGATGAACTCCGGAAACAGATCCGCCCCAGCGAGTTCCAGTGAAATCTGAGTACGCTCCGACGGCTGCGGTTGCAAATCCCCAGTCTTTGGCGGGGCCTCAATCTTGCCACCGCGATCAGAAACTCCAGGAACGTTCGCGCCGGCGACAGCGGGAACCGGCTCACGTTTCTTCGAAGTGCCAGAGGAATCGTCCGCTGAACGTGTTCCACACCCTGCGAGCAGCACGAGCAGAAGACTCAGAGCAATTCGCGACGAAGATCCGGCTATTGTCGAGACACGGCGATCCATCGGTCACGAATCCAGATTTGCAGAGGCAGAAGGACGAGCAGCCAAACCCAGAACGCTGTCACAAGCCAACTCACTGTTGACACCATCGGCACATGCTGTGACCTGGCAAAAGCTCGGGTCAGCGGCCCAATCAGGTAGATTGGTGCGGCGAGGCAGAAGAATCCGGTAAACGTGAGAAGTGCAGTGAGTGGCAATGCGGCCCATCGAGTGTAAAGCGACAGCAAAGCCGCAATGTGGCAGCTGAGTGCCATCAGCAAAATGTACGTGATGACCAGATCCGACGGCTCCGTCTGATCGGTCGTCAGCAGTTCCATGTTACGGACAATTCCAGAGTACCCCACAAGGAAAGTGATCCCGACCAAAATCAAGGAGGGCAAAACTCCGATGAGGCATCCCAGTGCTTTTTCAAGCAGGATCATCACCGGAGTGTAGGGGGCCATGGCCAGGGTCGATTGAGTACTCTGGCGAATCTCATGAAACAGACATCCCGATGAATACAACACAAGCTCAACAGAAAGGATAGACACGAACGTCAGAAACGCATTCCATCCAAGATCCTTGCGGAGATTGAAGTGCCACTCACCAGTTTCGTTCTGCTGAAGGACGTAGAAGCCCGCGAGCAGGATAAATCCACCCAGCAGTTTCGAAAGAAAGAATGACCTGCCACCCGTATAGAAGTGAAATTCTTTCCATGCGATCGGTAATTTCCAGACGCGTTCCAGTGACCATCGTCTGAGTGCTCCGGTGGATTCAGAGCCTCCGGATTCCGAGGGTCGAGTCCAGTAATTCAGCATCACTGTGCTGATCGTAAACAGAAATGCTCCCAGCCCGCAGCTCGCCCAGAACTGTGTCGTTATCAGTGAATAGTCGCCGCCAATCTGCAAGATGTCTGACAGCCGATCGTTCACGGAAATGGTCGCAAACAGCACTGGCAACTCTGAAAGGAGCTGGCTGACGACCGGATTCAGTTTGCCGGGCGGGACTGCGACCAGAAACTGACCGCAGATCACCGGAAGGAAAAAGTACATCAGCAGGATTGCACCGCACAACCCGGCTGCTCGCCCTGACGTCGCACAACGAGCACTGCAGAACAGAGCCAGGTTCGCCACCAGGATCATCCACGCGGCCAGTGCCAGATAGGCCGCGATCACCTGTTGCCAGAGGATGCCGCCGAGCGTAATCGACAGCAGCGTGAACGGCAGCTGAATCACCAGAAGCATTAGTGAGGTGACAAGGCGCGATGTGGATTTTCCAAGCGTTATAGCCAGAGACGTCATGCCAGCCAGTTGCAGCAGGGCGAAAGTCCCGGAATCCTTTTCCTCCGTCAGCGCACTGACGAAATAGCTGACCCCGGACACCGTGATCAGCAGGAAGTTCAGGAAACAAATCGCCTTGAAGAACTCCAGCCCTGCGCGATTCACGCCAAAGACATCGCCCAGAGTCGTCCCAACAGCCAGAAGGATGATCATCGCAAAGCCAGCGCGCACGATATGAGGCGCGATGGATTTTGAATCCATCCGAAGAGTCCAGCTAAACAGTGTCGTCGCGCCGGAAATCACGTTCGAACTCCCCGAGTTGTCAGATCCATAAATGCCTGGTTCAAATGGCGGCGCTGCTGACTAAACCCCTGGATCGGAAGGTCCAGAACGAGCAGGGTTCGCAGAAAGTCATTGCCGCTGATTCCGTCTTTCAGCTGAATGATAAAGTCCCGACCAGTCGTAAACTCAGGCTCAGAAACCGAAGCGACGCCTTCAAGACTCTGCAGTTTTGGAAGGACTTCGGGCATACTCGCTGACAGTCGCAGGTTCCACGCAGGACGCTCTTCGGGGGCTTCCAGCAGCACATCCATCGGCCCGCTGAATTTGATCTGCCCCCGATCGATAATCGTCACACTGTCACACAACTCGGATAACTCGCTCAGAATGTGGGAGCTGATGAAAATCGTTTTCCCCATCCTTCTCAGTTCGCGAAGGATCTCCATCAGTTCAATGCGTGCACGAGGATCGAGGCCGCTGGCAGGTTCATCCAGCAGCAGCAACTCCGGGTCATGAACCAGCACTCGTGCCAGACTGACTCGCTGCTGCATCCCCCGAGACAACCCGGTGATCAAGTCATCCTTGCGACCATCCATGTCCGTCAGCGTGAGAACGTCGTCGATAACCTTGTCACGCTGTTCCAGTGTCAGCCCATAAGCCGCCCCGAAAAAATCGAGGTACTCGTAGACCGTCATCTGGCGATACATGCTGAAGTGGTCCGGCATGAAGCCAATTCTCTTCCGAACCAACAGTGTTTCGTTCTTCACATTGTGCCCGAACACCTGTGCTTCTCCGTAAGTTGGACGGAGCAGGGTACAGATGATCTTCAGAGTCGTCGTCTTCCCCGCGCCGTTGGGACCCACAAAACCATGAATGGTCTGAGGCATCACACAGAACGAAACATGGCTGAGTGCCTGGTGACCACGAAAAGAATGCGACAGGTCAGACACCAGGATCGCGGGTACGGTGTCTCTTGTGATTTCAACCATGGAAAATCCCTGATGTTGGCAGGTTGCTTACCGTCGCACAAAAGCGAACTTCCGAAGCGTTTTGTCTACCGAACATCAGAATTTGTAGCGACTTTCACCAGATTCGGCACGTGTCACACGGGCTGCGGATGCACAGAATTCAGCCAGAGATGACCAGTGCCCTTAACCGGAATGCTCTGCAGTATCTTCACGCGCCCCTGTGCCGTTGCCTGCATTGACTGTTATGAGGTATTTCCCATAGTTGCACTAAAGACATCATGGAATCACTACCCACGCCGCACAACAACTTCTTCCAGTTTGCGCTGTCTGACTTACCCAACGCACGCGGGCTCATTGAGAGTCAGCTTTCAACTGCGGCAATAGCAGACCTGAAGCTCGACACACTGCAGCTGCAGAATGGCAGCTTCGTTGATCCCGATCTGCGCGAGAAGTTCTCGGACCTCCTGTTTTCGGTCGAACTGGCAAGCCCACCAGGTGATGCAGGCACCGAACAGGCTTTGGTCTATTTCCTGTTCGAGCACAAGAGCCAATCCGATCGCCTTACCGTATTGCAGGTTTTGAGCTACATGGTGCGAATCTGGGAGAAGCGAATACGAGACGGCGAGTCTCTTTGCCCAATTGTACCTCTGTTGGTTTACCACGGTGAAACCGCCTGGTCGGCCGCTCGAAGTTTCGCCGAACTAATTCCGACAACTGCAGCTCTGGGCGCGTATCAAATTCAGTTTCAGCCACCGCTTCTGGATTTGAGCCGCCTGGACGATGCCGAGATCCGGGGAGAATCCGTTTTGAGGAACACGTTAAGACTGTTAAAATACAGCCGAAGTCGACATCTGGTCGAGATTCTTCGGGAGATTCTGGATTTGATCGGCCGTGCGTTGCCTGCTTCAAAGTTTGCGGAATGGATTCAGGCGATTGGAGTCTATGTCATGACTGTCAACAAGAACATCGACCACGAGCAATACAAGCAGACGCTCGCCAGCATTCTTCCCACTAAGTTCGAACCAGGCTCGCTCGCCGATCGACTTCTGATTCAGGGCCGTGACGAAGGCGAACTCATCGGCAAAATCATGTTGCTCGAAGAGTTGCTGGAATTGCCACGGACTCCAAAATCGGAGCTACTTGCGTCCGATCTCGAATTGCTTCAGCATCAGGTAGATGCACTCCAGGAAGAACTTCGCCGTCGAAAACCGTAGCTGGTTCAACGCGATCCCGTGACTTTTGACCGCGACTGAGCGACTAGCAACGCATCGTCAGTGATGAACCAGATGGAGCCAGTTGGTCAGTTCGTCGAAGATCCGAATGCGGTCTGGTTCGAATTCGAGTGTATGTCGAGCCGCGGGCCATGTTCTGACAGTCAGGCTATGACTGGGAATGGACTGAAGAAACATTCTGGTGGTGGCGTTGTCGATGATCGCATCATCTTCGGCCAGCATCAGCAGTAGCGGCTGCCGAACGTTTGCTGCCCGAGTCTTCACGAACTCATCCAGATCACGGCCAGCATTCAGAAAACTACTGGTAACGGTGTGCAGCGCCAGTGGGTCTTCTGCGATGAACTGTTGCCATTGTTCGACCTGAGTAAACAAACCGGGGTCGGTCAAAGGGATCGGGATGTGTTCCCTGGTGACCTCAAATCGGCGTGCCAGTTTCAGCTGCAGCCTCTGAAACCAGCTCGGACCGATCTTTGGAAACAGTCCTGGATAAAGAAGTGCCAGTGACTGAAACTCGGACGGGAACAAAGCGGCGGCGGCGGCAACCGTTTTTCCGCCCCAGCTGATTCCCATCACGCTGACCGGTGGACCACACTCCAGTTCATCGGACCGCGGATCAGCGAGCGCCACTTGCCGAAGTTCGCGGAGGTCATTCACCAATCGCATGCCGTGCACTGCGTGACCGCGCTGGCGACCATTGAGTCCCGATCCCCGTCGGTCTGCGAAGTACACATCAAACCCCGCTTCCGCAATGCGGCGGGACGAATACTTGTACCAGCCTGAGTGGCTTTGAATTCCATGGACCCCCAGAACAATCCCCCGGCGCTGCGACGACGGCCAGTGCCGATAGCGAATCCGGTAGCCATCCGACGCCACAAACTCTCGAATCACCGGCACGACGGCACTGCTGGGAGTCGGCGTAGACAACGCAGATTCCTCAGGACTGTCCGGATTGGTGATCCGAAGAGAATGCTGGGGCGACGGAGGAGGTGTCATCGTGTCCTCTCGCTGCACTCATGGCCAAAGCATTTCATGGAACCACCTCTTCGACGGCTCTTGCAAACGCACCGAATGCTCCCGCATCGAACAGCACAAATCGCACCAGCTGCGGCTTCTGGTGCCACCGAACAAAGTCCATCGTTGTCTTGACCAGATTATTTGCCGCCAGATCGATCGGGTATCCGTAGGCCCCTGTGCTGATGGCAGGAAAAGCAATGCTCTCGCACTGATTTTGTATCGCGAGATTCAGGCAGGCGCGACACGCCGAAGCCAGCAGCTCCGGTTCAGATTGCCTCCCGCCTCTCCAAATCGGCCCCACCGTGTGAAACACGAATTTCGCCGGAAGGTTACCCGCTCCAGTCGCAACGGCCTTTCCCGTCGCGCAGCCTTCGGGGTATTTCTGCTGAGTTTCCTGCAGGATCGTCGGACCGCCGGCACTGTGAATGGCCCCGTCAACTCCGGCACCTCCCGCCAGTTGACTGTTGGCCGCATTGACGATCGCATCAACGTGCTGTTGTGTGATGTCCCCCTGAATGAACTCCATCCGACAGAGTCCAAGTTTGACGATCATGGAACGACTTCCGAAATCTGCAGAAACAAACAATGCGGCGTTGAGGCCAGTGACTGACCACAAGAATCTATCGTGGCGGCAATCCAAGTTACCACGCAATGCGGAGGACTGTTCCGTGATTCTGCACTTCCGGACCGAAGATGCGGTTCGGCAAAAACTGCCGGAGACTTTCACTATGTCGTTCCCGCCGTCGCCGCTCTCCCTTTGAACTTTTGGCGACCACGGTTCAAATCACAGCGTTTTTCCAGATGTCTGACGAATGAGGCCCGCAATCGCAGGATGGAGAGGCTGTCATAACCGCGGCAATCGATTCTTCCGTCTCCGTCCGCAAAATCGAAACATTTTCACAAGTCAACGGAATTGTCGGATCGATATCAGAAAGGACGCTGAGTTCTCGGCGGACTTCAATGATACGACAGTTGAGGCAGTCGCAGGTTTCGGGCCATGCGGCGAGGATGTGACTCATGGAAATCCCCTCGGTTCCTTCAGGGAAGAATACGATGCAGACGTTTGGCAGAAGACTACGACGCGGGGTCGTGCTGACGGCGATCTGCCTGATGACGTTTTCCACAAGCGGTTGCACGCTGACCGGAGGCTTCATCGGTGTCATGTGGGAATACATGACGTTCTGGAAGACTCTTCCGCCAGTTCCGGTACCGGCTTATCACAGCCAGTTAATGGAAGACAAGCTCTGGGAAGATGAGCGATACAATCGCGTCCCGGTTCTGGATCCCGTTGAAGGCGACGTCTTCTGCGTGGACCCTCCAAGCGATGACCAGATCATTCGTGCTCTGCCAGACAGTCCTGCAGGAGGCTTCGCCTTCTTCCAGGAAACTCAGATGAACAACGTCAAGATCGTTGTTGAGCCTCTGGTAGACCGTCTTGATGAATGCAAAGTCATTCCTCTGGTTGGCCCCTGTCGCCTGCATCACTGTCACTACAAGTGCACAGTGTACTACGACAAAGTCATCCGCTCTTACTGGCCGATCCCGTTCAGTCACGTGGACCAGACAGAAGAAGTCGTCTACATCGACAAGGACCATCTGATTCGCTGTGCCGGCCCTACGATGTGAGCCGCAGTGCACTCAGTACAACCTGAATCTCAGCTGTCACCGCCGACTTCCACCGGGCTTAGTCGGCGGTGATTTTGTTTTTGGTGAACTTCAAAATCCCGCGCTTCAATTTATCCGCAAGCTCTTCTGAATCGAGGGCATCGAGCGGACTGACTTCCACCGCGGTGCCTGGATCGGGGCTGATCCCAGCGTCTCGAAGCCAGTCGTCCGCAATTCGAATGAGTGCGGCTCTGGAAGTCTCTGCGGAGTCATTGCCCGACTTATTCTTCACGGGGTTGAACTCCCGTGCTCGATTTCCTTCGACGATCAATGTCTGCTGCGCCAGTGGCAGAGCATCGAAGATGAATCGCTCGAGCTTGATCCCGTTGGGTTTCGCAGGATCCGACGGCTGCTGCAACTGTCCGTGATCGTCCAGAAAGGCAACGTTCTTGCGTGCCACGTGCAGCGGAAGCTGACCGCCATCTGACGCAAGATGCTCCAGAAAATCGCGACGGAACAGATGAATCGCCGTGTTGCCAGCCCAGAAGATCCATTGTCCCGCAACGTCTTTCCGTGCTGCCTGTTCGGCTGTGAGTTCGCTGTATTCGATAATCTGTGTCTGGCCGTCGAGGTCAACCAGCACACCCATCCGTTCCGTAGGGCTGGTTTTGCAGACGACGTTCGTCGTCAATTGCGAACCATGCAGAAGATGGAAACCAATCAGCGCCGGATCCGCCATGATCACGGTCGGATTATCGACCTGATGGTAGAAGAAATGGGCCACTCCCAGCTGCTTCATTTTCTCCAGCAGCCCGGAATGGCTGAGCGCCTGCACGAGGCCTCCGTGACCGTCCGGGGAGAGAGCCAGCTGGTCCGGCGCAATCATCAGGATCTGGCCTGTTTGAGCATCGAGTGCGGGCAGGCTTCCCTGCTGGAAGAAATGGACCGTCTTTGGATCCAGGCCAAAGCAGGAATGGGCCTGAAAGAACTCCACCGTCTCTGCGTGAGTTGCATCGCTGGTCATGATCAGCCAGGGAATCTGTGCCTGATGCCGACGACGGCGGGCGAGAATCTGTTCGGCGAAGATCTGAAACAGAGAACGATCTGAGACTGGTCCGATCGGAAACATGCCTTTGGGATGATCGAAGCCAAGTCGAGTGCCCTGGCCACCCGCGACAGTAATCACGGCAACTTTTCCTGCTTCCAGCTCACGGACGCCGAGCAAGTGTGCGTCGGACCAGAGCTTTCGTTCGGCGGCCGTTGCGGGCTGTCGAATGACGTTGCGAGGTGAACGAGCTTTCTCGGCCCGGTCCTCACCCTCCGGCATCGCGGGATGGATGGACGCCTTCCAGCACTGCACGAGACGCTCGAAGTCGATCGACTCGATCTGCTGAACCAGCTGCTGTTGCTGCGATTCGGAAAGCGAATCCCAGAAATTCAGCAGGTGGGTCTGAGAATAATCTCGAAGTTTCTGAAGAAGCGCCACGGGGATGGAAGCCATAGAGACACTCAGTTTTGACGTTCCGGACAATGTGCGTGCGACGGCCCAGGATGGGCAAACGTCTGGCATTCTGAAGGATTCCACCCAAATCGTTGACAGGCAAGCAACTTACGGAAGCAGTTCTTCGGTCCGGCGCCGGGGCGGGGCAACAGAATCGCTCATTTGTCCCAATCGCTACGAACCGATTCGACTGAGCGGGCTCCGAAGAGGCCTCGAGCTTTCCGGACCGATCCGTCGTTTTCGCTTGCCTGTATGCCTCGATCGCCTGTAAGTTTGGCCAACGCTTGAAGTTCCGTCAGCGTACGAACCCGCTGCGAGGAGTGTTTTTTCGCCCGAAAGTCTGGCTTTCAGCTTCGTGGCACAGACTCCTTTCACCGTTCATGGTCCACCACTAGTCCGGAAAGCACTCGAGTGTCTGCCGAAGAAAATCGCGAAGAGTTGAATCAGCCAAAACCCGAGGACTCGAAGCCAGGCGCGAAACCAGCGCGAGCCGTGTTTTCGGATGCGTTCGACGACCCGGAACGAAGAGACAAAACCGAAGAACTTCCGGACGACGAACCGCTCACACCGGAACTGGTCGAAGAGGAAGCGATTCGCGGTGACTTCATGCTGCGATGGGCCACGATCTTCCTGGCAGTCCTGATGGCATTTACTCAGATCAGTGACACAAAACCTCTGACGCTGATTCGCTCCGGTGACTACATGCGGTCACATGGTTTCCTGCCACCGCGAACCGACCAGTTGTCCCTGACAGCGCAGGGCAAACCTTACGCCAACGTCAGCTGGCTGTTTGACCATGTTGTCAGTTTGGCCTGGTCATTGGGTGGCGCCACCGGGCTGACTGTGCTGAAGGTCGTTCTGGCAGGAATCTCCGCGTGGCTGCTGACTCGGATCAGCATCCCAGGTGTTTCCACATGGTGGAGTTCGATTTGTGCGGCCCTTGCCGTTGTCGCATGCTCACAGGACTTCGCTCCAACCAATGAGATCATTTCCATTTTGTGCATGACTCTTCTGATGCATTTCCTGGTACAGCATCGGCTGGGCACATCATCAGCCCTGCACTGGAAACTGCCGATCCTGTTCGCCGTCTGGTGTAACCTTGATTCCAAGGCGTGGGTGGGCGTTTTTGTGGTGGTCCTTTACGCGATTGGCAATGCCCTTGCGAAAATGTCCGTTGCCAGGTCCGGTGGGAACACTGACCGTGTTCCGGGGCCACTGGGAATTACTGCCATCCTTTGCATCGTTGCACTGCTGGTCAATCCGTTCCCGATGGCGTCACTGCTGACTCCGGTCACGACATACTCGACTGAGTACCCCGCGATGCAGTCGCAGAAGTCTCTCACGTCGGCCGTTGCATCTGTCTCCTACGATAACCGAGTCGACTATTATTCGATTCTGAATGTTGGTGCCGCAGTCCTGTTCGACCATACTCACGTGGCCGGGCTGGCTGTCATTCTGATCGCCTGCGTGGTTGTGTGCCTTGGTCTGCGTTCCGGCCGACTGTTTCGAGAAGCGGCGCTCCTGTTTTCGCTGCTCGGATCTGCATCGCTGTTGCTTCTGACAGCGCATGAGTTGCCAGCGGTCGCCATTGTTGCTGCAGTCTCAGGAGGCATCGTTGCGCAGGAATGGTATCGCCGAAGCTTTTCCATGAAGTACTCCGTCGACTCACGCGAGCTGCTGTTTTCCCGTGGCGGTCGAGCAGTCACCGTGCTGTCCATGGCGCTGCTTGGGTTCTGTGTGGTTGCTTCCCGCCTTCCAGGCTCGGCTCCTCTGGGTATCGGATTTGACCAGGATACACAGATCACGATTGATACTGTTTCGGATCAGATCAAAGCTCTTAAGGAGTCTGATAACGTTCTGCATACTCGACTGGAACACGGTGACCTGCTGATCTGGAACGGGCGAAAGAGCTTCATCGACAGTCGCGTTCTGCCATTCGGACGCCCTGGTGACCGGAAGTCGATCTTTGGCCAGCATTCCAACGTTTTGCAGACCGTCCTTCAGCCGACACAGCCGCCGGCAGATACTTCTGACCCGCAGGTGAAGAAGCGTTTCGAAGATGAAATGCAGCAGAACCAACTGGATGCCAACACGACGCTGGATTCGTTTCAGATCACTCACATCATGGTACGACTGGCTCCTCCAGGCCGCCCGGACTACACCTCCATGCGAAACCTGGCTGCGACCGGCAAGTTCCTGCCCGTGAGCATCGAAGCGTCCGCAGCGCTGATGGAACGCATTCCACCAAATGCCACGCCGGAACAGCTGGTTGGCAAGTCGCCGGACTTTATCAAGATGGCGTTTCGAACTCCTCTGGAAGAACCTCCCGGGCTGCGACAGTTTGCGACTCCTCCCACATTCACCGAGAAACACATTTACCAGCGTCGACGGGCCCGACTGAAGGAATCCCGACTCGCCGATCACTATCTCTACCTCGCCGTACCACAACCGCAGTCTCCAGAGCAGGCAATGAACTCACTCGCACTGCTTTCTCTCGCCGTGCGAAATCTCAATGCATCGCTGGAAAAGAACCCGGATGATCCTGTCACAATGACGAATCTGGGGCTTGCATATGTTCGGCTCGGCATGATGGAAGAGATCCTCAACAACGGCAATGCTGTTCCAAGGCTGCGTCAGATGCGGAACCTTCAGGCATCCTGCGCGTTCTGGCAGGCCATCAAGATGAATCCCGACATGATGGAACCGTGGGATGGCCTGGTCATGGTCTATGAACGCATGGGCCGAAATGACCTCGTGCTACAGGCGCTGGAGAAATGGCTTGCCCTCGCGGACAAAGCAGAAGGCATTGCACCGGATCGACGAGAAGCCTTTATGGAAGAACGTACCCGCCGCTTCGCTGCAAAGCGTGAACTTGAAGATCAGCTTTCCGAAGGTGATGAAGCGATCGAGCGCCAGATCGAAACTGCGATGGCAAACAAGCCAAAGCTGGACCCGGAAGCCCTCAAGGGCGAATCCGCGATGGATCAGGAAAAGCTCGAAGAGGCGAGCGACGCCATGGTCAATTCCATGGTCTGCAATATGGCGGGTCGCCCAATACGAGCCCTGCAGGCATTGAAAGATCATGCCGCGGCCGTCCAGTCCACTCCCGAAGGAAGCCTCATGATGGGCCAACTGATGCTGGAAGTAGGCGAAGTCGAAGAGGCCCATCAGCTGTTGCTGCCCATCAGCCAGGAAGCCGGCAAATCTGCAACGACATTCCAGGGGATGAACTGGCAGCTGCCGGTGGCAATTTCACAGCTGGCTACCTGCGATTACACGGGTGCCGGTGAAACGTGGATGACTCAAATCACCTCGGTCGAAAAACAGGTGGAAAATCCATCGGTCTACCTTGGCACTCTGATGACCATGCCGCTGGTGGGCGATGCCAATGTGGAGATTAACGGTCAGCTACCGGTCTGGCCCGTGCGAACCTGCATGACATCCAACGAGCTGATCAACAGCATTGGTACCAGCCGGACAGAACTGGCTCTTGGCCTGGCCGTGATTCGCATCGAGGAAGGCAATGTCAACGAAGCCAAATCCATTCTGCGGCGTGCTGTGACAGAATGCGGCGAGACTCCGTATACCGGACTGGCTCGCATCTACTACGCGATGCTGGATCCGGAAGCAGGAACAGTCCTTGGTGCGTTCCGATACGACCCATGGGAGCCATTCGACTTCCCAGGCGAACCGGAACCGCCTAAGCCTCCGGCAGGCGCGGCGGCGGCACAGCCGAAGCAGTGATCTCACGTCGTCCAAATAACAAGGGCTGGATCTTTGGATCCAGCCCTTTCTTTTTGTGACTGCCGATGAGAGCACTATCGCAGCTGATTCTGGCGAGACTCACGGGCAATCAATCCGCGCTGAATTCCCTGCCACGGACGAATGTCAATTTGATACGGTCCATGCTCATCATCAAGGCCGCCATACTGAGACTGGAAGTCTTCCAGGCGTTGAAGCTTCTGAGCGACCGTAAGTTCTCCCGGGTGACTTGAAGAAGGACTGCGTCCCCACAGAATTTCGGACCCGCCCTGAGTCCTGAGCTGAAATTCCATCTCATCGGCGTCTTCAATCATTGCGACGTGACGTGGCACCTGAATGCCGGCAAGTTCCAGTCGCTGCCACCAGGTGCGCCCTTCCTTTTTTTCCAGAAGAACGGAAGCGATCTGCGCGGCTTCTGTTACGGCGGGATCACCCCAGGATTCCCCGAGCTTCCCGAGCGGCACGCTGGCGACTCGTTCGATCACCGGATAACGCTCCACGTCCGCGGGCGAAAAATCCTGTGATGGCAGGAGGATGCCATTGCGGTCAATCGGATAGAATCCGTCAACGCCCCGGACCATCGCAACTGGTTCACGGTAAATCACGTCCACCTGCAGTCGCGGTGGCCACGACTTGCGAACACTCACGACTCGTTCGATCCATGGATGAGTATGAAAGGCGGCAGCCACTCGTTCGGTCAGCTGATCATCCTGCAACGACTGCTTTGCTGACAGCTCCGCACGATCAAAAACCTGTTCGATGATGTCCTGAGGAATCCATGCGGGAGCCGGAGTCAGCGTCAGCTTCTCCAGAGTCAGCTGGTACTCCGGACGCCCCGAAAGGTCCGGGACAGAACGGCGAATGGCGGGCAGCATCACGATCAGGAAAGCAAGGCCGGCCAGAACGCTGAGAGGCCCCGGTCGAAACAAGCGTGATCGGACTGACGGTCGGGCCGGAACGACCGGTTCCGGCGCCTTGACGGTCTTCTTCTTGTTTGCAGATTGGCGAGCCATACAAACTTCCGACTGGCAAAACACAGTTTCTGGAACAGTGAGCACTCTCAAATCTACACCGAGCCGGAAGTTCGTGTATGGCAAGATTTCCGGATTGTGATTCACGTCTGGTGGCTGTCATCGATCAAACGGCTAAGGAGCTTTGCGGAAAGATTGACCTCGCGCCGTCCGTCAGTCGTGGATTAACCGTACGTCTGCGTATACGGAATGACTGACGCAAATCGCAAAGGACATGCGACCGGAAATGACGACAGGTTGAGCATGCCTGCTGACTTTCCATCTTGAAAATCGCAATCTCTCAGGAAACAGTTTGCCATTCTGCAGAAGCTGCCGATCGAACAGAGAACGGATCTCTGGCGAGCCACGATGCTCGCTTTCAACGCTGGAAGGATGTCGTATGCGACTCGAACGGATTTCGCTGCTTTGCATTCTGTCACTGTCTCTCCTGACAGGCTGCTCTGCCAATCGGGCTGCACGAGCCACCAGGCACGACGATCGACCATCGATCCCTCCGTCGCACGACCATGAGTACTCTCCGCGCACGTACGAAGAGGAACCGTCGCCAGCCGGAGAAACGCCGTCCGAACCTGTGCCGGCTCCTCCCGCATTCGGTGTTTCGAATGTGAAAAGCGTTGGCTGGCTTCGCGACCTCACCCGACGAAAAGATTCTCGCTCGTGTACGACCGATTGTGCGGAACAGGAATTTCCGGTGGGAGCCTGCACACCTCTTGATTCCTGCACTCCCGAAGCCGCCTGCGAGTCTGCCTGTGAGACGCCTCGACGCAAGACATCGCTGTTTCCGAAGGTCAATTGCTTCAGCAAAATCTTCAAACGGAAGTCTACTCAGGCATGTGCCGAGCCTGACTGCACGGCTCCGTCATGCTCATCACCTGAAGTGGCCTGCGATGATGAACTGTTCTGCGCAGAAGAGCCAACGTGTACTGCTCCGGTCAACTGTGGTGACATCTTCGGCGAAACAAAGAAGCCGCTGAAGAAGCTTCACCGCAATCCGGATCGCTGCCTCGCAGATCCTCTGCAGGAATCCGACGAACATCTGATTCAGCACGAATCGGCTGATGAAACGCCGGCCCCTGAACCAGCCCCGGTTCCTGTGCCAGCACCCGTTGAATCGCAGCCCACACCTGTGCCTGGAGTGCCCGTCATTCCGGCGATTCCACCATCAGCAAGACGAGTCGTTGAACCTCCGCAATGGCCGCGTCGAGCCGCGCCGGCCGTGGTCATTCCCGCTCCGAAAACTGCACAGGCAGACGGTACCGATGGCCTGCCCGTTGTGTTGCCTCGGAATCAGATCTAGTTCGCCGTGTTCGAAACCGGCGCAAAGGGATTCCGCAGTTGCGGCACCTGAGCAGGCTGTGATGGTTGCACGTCCGGCAAGAGCTGTTCGATGGAACTGTTGAGGAATCTGCCCGAGGCGCCAGGGTCGCCGGCTTCAGCGTTGATCACCGTCCAGCGCAGATAGTAGGTATTTCCATCCACCTCGACGACATCGTACCGCATGATTTTTGCAAGCCAGAACGTCCAGGCAAACTCAATCACTCGACGGCGAATCACCGCGGGATCATCAGAAGGCTCTGCCCTGACGACCTGAAACAATGGCCGACCATTCAAGCCACGCGTCGCATCAACAAACTCACCCTGTTCAATCGCCTGACACAGCCGCTCCAGCTGCCCCGGACTCAGCCCCCTGATCCATCGTGTGACATAGTTGAGGAACGCGATTCCAGACGGGTGTTCCTGGAGAATCGATTCGATCCCGTCGACGATCTGCTGATCGGTCACGACCTCACCATCCGGAATGTCTGCTACTTCCTGCATGCCATTCATCCAGAACATCTTTTCCTGCAGCCCCTTTTGCGTCAGGCCTTCCAGGGGATTCAGCGGATTGATGTTCATTGTGTCGGTTTCGGGGTTGGTCGAAGGAAACTTCTGTCCTTCGTCGGTGCGAGAAAGTTCCCGCTGGAACTCGTCCCAGTGGCTCCCGTCCAGCAGAGTCAGGAAGATCTCTGATTCGTCGGTAAGTCCCTGCTTCTTCAGATCATGGGCGTACTGAAGAATGGCAAAGCGAACCAATGGCAGAAAAACATCGTCTTTCTGGGCATCACGAGGGTCCGACGTCGCCAGAGAGTGAATGGTTTCTCGAACCACGTCTTTCGCCGGAACGACCGACAGTTCGGTGTCTTCGTCAAGGTGCCAGATCTGGATGAGTTGACCGGTATCCGGTGCAAACTGCACGATAATGCCATCGGTCCGAAGACGCAGTTCAAAGACATTATCACGGACTCTGCGAACGGACTCTGTCGCTCCCAGCAGAACGGCCGGAGGAAAGCTGAGCTCAAAACCAAACGCCGGGCGTCGACCGGTGCTCATATCAAAGCCTGAACTAAAGATCGTCGCGATCTCACCACGTTCATCCGGTTCACCGGCACGGAACAGCGCCGAAAAAGCAAGCCCCATGTCGGAATTGCGAATGCAGAATGACTGCTTGCTTCCGTGGAAGTGGGCACCCGACGTTTCCTGTCCGACCCATACGGTTCGACGGTCACTTCCAACTCCTTCGTTCGAAGATCCTGTCGTCAGCACAGCGCTTCCCTGAGGTGAAATCAGCAAACGGAATTCCCTCGCTTCCGGGCTCGCGTGTCCCCAGACGGTCTGCAGATACATCCTGTTGATATTAAAGACGGGGGATGCTGCTTCGGGTGTGGAATGCAGAGTCAGGTTCACGGACAAGTCTTCATCGGACGCATTCCAGTTGCTGAGCCAGTTGGCAAAATTCACGATGGCTTGCTGTTCCTCGCTCAACGGCTCAGACAGCCGAGGCACGTCTGCACATTCCCGGACTCGCACATTCATCGGAACGGCCTGCTCCGGAGCAAACGGAGCGTCAGGCCAGACCTGCACCGCATAAAATCTTCCGCTGCTCAGAAGGCGATTGCGAATTTCTCTTCGAAGGCGATCACTATCATCCATGGACGAGGGGAGAGAAAGATACTGCATTACTTCTTCCGCCGTATTTCGCTCAAGCCCTTCGAACCGAAGATCGGAGATTGGTGTTCGCGCTCCTTTTTCAATGTCGATTCGAAGTTCAACGGCTGACTTCTCCGGAACTTTGACCGCCGTTGCATTGACCGTCGCAAAGCCAAATCCTTCATCCATCAGCCATGTCTGAGCCAGCGTGCGTGCTGACACGTTCAGTGACTCAAAGCTGCCGGGCAATGTTCCCTTTTGCCAGATGGCGACATACTTCTTGGAGATTTTGTCATCTGCCCCAATGATCGGCGGGTGAAAGTTCGTAGAGTCTTTGGAAAGCGCGCCTTCCAGCTGCTTTGCCTCGTCAGGTGAAAGCCCTTCGATAACGATGGCCCCTTTGTGATACCGGGAGCCTTCCTTCACAGTGACCTTGATCTTCCCTTCGGCAATGACCGCTTCGACGGATGCATCCAGGTAACCTTCCTTTCGATAGCCTTCAGTCAGGTAGAACTGACAAATGTCTCGCATGAGCTTCAAGTCGGCCGGATCGTTCAATCGGTGCTGAAGCCGAGGAACGGATTTCAGCGATACTCGGATCGACGGCAGGGAATAGCTTGCAGCCCCTTCAATCGTGAGCTGTTCAATGATGTCCGAGTACGTCGCCATCGCAACAGTATTCGTCGGCTGCTGTGCCGAAAGACCGGACGCGATTGAGATCCATGAAAACGCGAGGAGAGATATCAGTCTCATAGGAGCATCCATGCTCAAAGGTGCAAACGCTAAAGTTCAGGATCAGCCAAAGGTTACTCGCCTTCAGAAGCAATCGGAGCCGTTCGATTCCAGACAACAGAAAGGGGTACAGTCACCACCTGTCGTTCTTCACCGCTGAGACAATGAAGCGTCAGTGCTCCCTGCTGAAGTCCGATCGTTGGGGCACCTGGTACGGTGATCACGGCGTTCAGCGATTTTCGATCGCCGGCACCTAGGACCGCTTCGGACACAGTCACGTTCAGCGGGGCGGGATACACTTCTGCATGACTAAAGGTCCACGAACCAGGGACGTCAACGTTCACTGTCATTCCCGATGACCGCGAGTTGTCAGACGTATTCACAACAACACGAGCAAGCTCCGGCGTGACCTTCACGGAGGCTCCGTCTGGCCGACGATTGCTTCCCAGCAAAACAGGAATCTGCAGAACGGGATACGCTTCATCACTCGTCAGAACAGACACAACGCCTCGATGCTGCCCGGGCGGTAATGCGTCGGTTACTTTCAGTCGGATCGACTGGCGAACCGCACCGTCGCTTGTCACCGAACCGGATTGTTCGACAGAGAAGAGTGACGATGAACATTCCAGAGTTTCCAGCTTCATCGGATGTTCCTGCGACGCTGGACGGTAATCGGCAATCTGTATCTGATGTTCTTCTCCGGCACTCACCTGGCCCAGAACCATCAGCACTCGCGGCTCGATGACCACATGCTTCTCCGGCATCTGAACCTTCCAGGTCACAACGACTTCCCGAGGATCCGGGTCCTTGTACCTGACCGTCACAAGGTACTCTCGGGGCCCCGACGGTTCGCTCGCCGTCTTTACCGGAATCGTGAGCTTGCCGGTTTCTCCTGGCTTGATGGAACGAGATGAGATCTGGGGACCGAGACAGCCGCAACTGGGCACGAGATCGGTGATCTCAACATTCTCGTCTCCCATATTGCGGAAGTAAAAATCTTCCGACAATACAGGCTGCATTTCAGTCGGAATCTGGCTGCGATCGATCAGGTAGGATTCGAAAACCAACGCCGGTCGGTCTCGGGAAACCACCAGGGCCGGAGTTGCAGCGGGAATGAACTGAAGCACTGCACTCAGAATGATCGGGGCAGAGACGACACTCAGCAAAAGCGCAGAATGTTGCCTGGGGTGTTTCGGAGCGTCCATGCTTGATTCATCCTTCAGATTATCCGGTCATCCTTTGCGTCGGGGTGTAAACCATTCACGCCCCAGCGCCCAGACCGATTTTCTTTGACGAAAACTCTACCTTTTTTCGAAACCCTGATTCATGTAAAGTCGGATGATCGCCATCAAAACAGAGAAGACAGGAAGTCTGGGCTTGCTTAACCCTCTTTTGGTAACCACTGTCACACACCGTGATGAAGGCAAGGATGGAACTCGCGATGAATCAGGACCAAGCGGTGATGGGCAGAGCTGACCTGCTGAAGCTGTTCCCCAATCTGAAAGTCATCATGGCCCCCATCGCGGCAATGAGACTCCGGAATGTTTGCTGCCTGATGGCCTTTTGGGTGATTTATAGCGGTCTCGAATCTTCGCCCAGGGAGCATTCAGCACTTCCCGAGTTTGCAGATCTGCTGCCCACTCCAATTGTTTCAGGGATGGGGAAACTACGGTCGAGTGCGACGCTGATTCTGAATTTGGAATCTGGATCGCTCCGAAATTTGCCATTCTTCGTTGTACAGGTTTTCTGCCTTGCGGTGGTGTCGACGACCGTTGCAGGATTTTCGGCCAATCGAGTATTCCGCGACCAGAGCCGTTCGATGTTGGAATGCCTGAGCCAGGCTCTGCGATCCTGGAAGTCCATGCTGCAGGTACTCCTGATTGGATTCTCCCTCATCATTTTGTGCCGCATCGCCCTTTGGCTGTTCCTGGCAGTTTCCGGACTGATCAGCATCAGCTCCGTGGCAGCTCCACTGGCATCAATGATCTACATCATGCTGGTCGTGATTATCACGGCTGCTGCGGGGCTCGGCTGCGTGGCCATTTCCTATGACGAATGCAGTGGCGCAGAGGGCGTTAGTCGGGGGCTTTCCTATATCCTTTCACGACCAGGCCTTGCAATCCTGATGCTGACGAGCACAGCAGTCTCAAGTCGCATCCTTGTTGTTGTGACGCTCACACTCCTCGAGACCTGCCGGTCTGGACTGGTGAGTGATTCGACGCCCTGGAATCCCCTGGTGCTTCTGAATTCCCTGGAACTGTCCGTCTGGATCACCGGACTCGCCATCACATACGTTCGCTTGCGTGAAGAAGTCGACGGCGTGCCGGAAGCCGAAGTAAGCCGTTAGATCGGGCAAAAATGTAGAACGACTGTCCTCAGTCGTTCCCACCTCGTCGTGCCGCCATGCCAAAAAAGAAACCCGAGGTAAAGCCTCGGGTTCCGCAAGCACGATCACAATCGGATGTGACATTAGCCCTTTGGTGGCTCGATTCCGCCCTTCTTTGGCAGTTCCTTTGAACCTGGCTCCATCTTCGCGGGTGTGCCATTGTCTGCTGCTGTTGGTTCAGATGTGCCACAGCCAACAATCAGAGCAAACCCAAAAAGGCTGAGTGACAGAATAAATGACTTCATGTGTTACCCCCGGGGAACGTTCAGCTCGCTAGGCATCACTGAACTGGTTGGAAAGAAAAATCGCTGTCGCAGAATTCACTGCGACAGCGATAATTAACGTGCGGTCAATCCATGTTCAACCAAACAAGGACTAGAATGGTGAAATCACTTCACCAGCATCTCGGGTGGCAAGACCCAGAGCAACTGTCTTGTCCAGGTTGTACGACAGGAACTGAACTGAACCGTCGACCATTGCGAACTGAGCACCACCAGAGTGCTGGCTCCAGTAGTGGAACATGTCGTTCAGGTTGCTTCGCTTTCCGTCCTTGTAGTAAGAAGGAGCAGCTGTTACGCCTGCGTAACGCTCTTCCATTCCAAGGAGACAGTCACCAACGCCGAAGCCGTAACCGTCAGCACCCCATGCAGCAAAGATCCAACCGTATTCCTTGCCGTCTGGAACGCAACGCTCACCGATGAACAGCGTGTTTGAAGTACCGTCAGTCACATCGCGGAAGTTGGTCTTGGAGTTGACGAACAGCATTCCGTCCTGACCAATGCGGTTTACGAAGTTGCCACCGCGAGGGTCAGGAAACGTTGAGGTCGGAGCAACTCGGAACGTGTGAGTACCAACAACGCCGAGGTAGCTGCTGACAGCGGCCTTGTAAAGTGAGTTACCTGGGTCAACCCATGGGCTGGAAGCATTTGGGTCAGATGGGCACATGAAAATTGGCAGCGGAGTACCAACGATTGGCTTTCCGTCGCTCATCATCAGCCACCATGGCCATGCAGCCGATGTCGTCTGTGGGTTCATCTGTGAATAGATCGTGCTCTGCTCAAGATAAGGCAGAATGTAGAACGCCCAGCTGTAGCAAGGACCTTCTGCTGGGTAGCTGGAGGTTGGGGTTGCGTAACCACCTGGAGGATCATTGTAGAACGTTGGCGACGTGGTCATGCTCGCCCACCAGTTACGACCAATGCTGGTACCAACTGGGAAACGGTTCTTCACGTCATGGTGATTGTGCATTGCCAGAACAAGGTTCTTCAGGTTGTTCTTGCACTGCGTACGGCGAGCCGCTTCGCAGATCGGGCTTGCGTTCTTCATCTAGAATTAACTATCGGCCGTTCTACCAGTCGGTGTACATAAAGGCAAGTGAGCAACTTGCGCACTGCTCAAAATTTGACTGGTTTTCTGTCTCCACAGCAACAAGTATGCCGTTCGCAGAACTGCGAAAAAATCGATGTATTTTGTGTGAATTTCGCCTGAGCGGTGGATTTCCCGCTCGATTCACGATGCACGACTGCCGCAAAAGGGCGCACTCTTTTTCGACGACGTTTCGATTTGCCAACAACTGCTAACCACGCTGTCGCTGGTAGATCTCCGTCAGCACGTCCTCAACGGATTTGAACTTCTTACCCAGCTTCATCACCGTTTCGATTCTCTCGCGCGCGTCCTGTTGCGAATGGCCAACGCTAATCAGCGCCTCAAAGGCCTCGGACATCAAATCTGACCGCACATCAGCAGCCTCCGGAATTCGACTGGCAATCATCAGCGCGAACTTTGTCATTTTGCGCCGCAGCTTTGCCACTATCCGTTCGGCCATCGCTGGGCCGATCCCTGGCAGAGTACTCAGAGTTTTGACGTCCTGTTCTTCGATCGCGACCGCGATCTCACGCACCGGTCGAACCATCGCACGAAGCGCCTTCTTGACTCCGACGCCATCGACGGAACAGACCTGGTCAAAGAACTCCAGCTCCGCCTCATTCATGAAGCCGATCATTCGAGGAGTCAGCTTTCCCTGCTGCGGGTTGCCATCCAGATACTGAATCGTGCGAAGACTGACTTCACTGTTCAGCTTTGACTGCAGCTGACGTCGGACAATATCCGGAAGCAAAACTTCGTAGTCGAAGCCGCCGACCCGAATCGTAGCGCAGACTTCATTCAACCCAACCAGCAGTCCGGTGATGCGGCTAATCATTTTGTACTTTCATGATGTTTGCTGAAGAGTTCCAGCAGCGTGTTCAGACAGCAAATCGAACGGAATGATACAGACAAAGAGCGATTGCCGAAGCGTCTGCAACGTCGTGAGGTTCGGGCAGCTCTTTGAGCTTGAGTTCTGCACGAATGGCATGCTGCATCTGTTCCTTGGGAGCCCGGCCGCTGCCGGTCAGCAGCCTCTTGATCTGTGCCGGCGTGAATGTGACAATCGGTATCTCAAAGGTGGCAAGCGAGGCCAGAATCGCTCCGCGAGCATGAGCGAGCAGAAGTGACGACTTCAGGTTTTTCGCATTTGCAAAGACCTGTTCGATCGCCACGGCTTCCGGCTTCAGCTCTTCAATCAGTTCGCGGATCCCGGTTGAAATCTCCAGCACTCTTTTGTGCAGTGGAGTCTGCTTTGTCGACTGTACGACCCCGCCTTCTCGAAGAACAGGACCACGCGGCGTTCGCTCAACCAGCGCGTATCCGGTTCGCGACAGACCCGGGTCAATCCCGAGATATCGAGCCTGCATCGCAAGTGTGTTCTGTGGGCGAACCTGAAATTCCATTGCGCCTGCTCTTCTCTGAAAACAACCTGTCGCACATTCTCCGCTGTCTGACCCGATCTCACCGCTCCAGCAGAACGGAAGCATTGGCACTCAACGCTTCTCCCCGCCCCACCGGACCAACATGTTCACCTGACTTTGCCTTGACGTTAACCTGCTGTTCGGACACCTGCAGAAGCTCCGCAAGGCGCGTTCGAATGCGGGGCTTCCAGGCCAGCATTCTGGGCCGCTCTGCATGGATGGTGCAGTCAAGATTCACCAGCGCCCATCCTTCACTGCGCAGAGTGTTCCAGACATGTTCCAGCAGACGCCCACTGTCAGCGTTCCGCCATCGTTCGTCTGTGTTGGGAAACCACTCGCCAATGTCGCCTCGACCGCTCGCGCCCAGCAGCGCATCGATGATGGCATGAAGCAGTACATCCGCGTCGCTGTGACCGTCGAGGCCAAATTCTGCGTCCGTGACATGTACGCCTCCAAGAATGAGCGGGCGTCCAACGATGGTTCGGTGAGTATCGTGTCCTTCACCAATTCGAATTGTGCGATTCATGATCTTCTACCCGTCTGATGGAGACGCGAGTTTTAGCGGCTGTCCGGGATCGGTAGTACATCAATTGCCCGGCGACGGTGAAACTCAGGCAATTCCTGCCGATTCCGACTCCAGATTCTGATTGAAGCAGCTAACTTCGCCGACCGCGGACGGATGCCGGGATGTTCAGGTCAGGCTGCGGTTGACCTTAACGGGAAATGTGCCCTAGTGTCCCTGCCAGGTTGACCGGATGGTGATTTCCAGCCGGCAATTTCTCGCACACTCCTTTCTCATTCGTCCTGGAAGTCCATGGAGTTTCTTCTCCGGAGCGTCGTCATTTCTCTGCTGCTCGCGCTCGCGGGCTGTCAGTTTCTGACTGCGCCGACTGCAGGATGGTTTTCGCGAGGAAAAGAGGACTCTGCGGAGTCATCGGGGCTTGAGCCGGAGTCGAATCCGAACACAGTGTCAACAGCTTCCGGGTTGAGCATCACGCTCAAGATGGCAAGGCTTGAGGCCAGCATCGTGACTCGGCCAGCAAACGACGTTCTCGCACGTCGCCTTGTCTGGGAAGAGCTGGACGAAAGTGGTCTGATGGCTCCCTCCGCGCGGCAAAGACTCAATGAAGATGGTTTCCGGCTTGGAGTTGCAGGCAGTACCACACCGTGGGCTGTTCAAAGCCTGGCTCGAGACGCAATGACGGTTTCCAGATCCGATGGCGAAGCTGGCGCTCCGGCTCAGCAGCTTCATTTCTCCGGCAATGCTCCACTTGGCCCGTCGTTCACGCTGATGCCGAATGGAAAGAGCTTTCTTGAGATTCAAAGCGATCTCGATGAGGCGAGACTTCCACTGAATCGGATACCGCCGCTTGCCGCTCTGAGAGACCGCGAATCACTGAAGTGTGTCTTCGAAGTCTCCGTCAAGGAACTTTCCGATGACTGGGTTATCCTGAACATCCTTCCGATGATCTATTCAGGCAGCGCGACTCCTCGCCTGACTGTCGAACAGGGCACGGAGACTCTTCCAGTGCGACAAAATGTCGTTCGACTCTTCGACCAGCAGTTCACTGTCAAGATGCTGTCGGGAGAAGTCGCAGTCATCGGACGATACGAGTCGCCGGAAGAAGGTGCATGGACTCTTGGTGATCTGTTCTTCCACCCCGATGGAAGCACCGGCGGACCGGAACGCCTTTTGATGATTCGAATGGCCGGCGTCGAACATGTTAAAGGGAAGAGTGATCCAGGGTTCCGACTTCAGTGACAGCAGACTCCGAAAAATCCAGGCCGCTGCTCAATATCGTTCTGTATCAGCCGGAGATTCCGCAGAATACAGGGAACATCGGGCGAACATGCGTTGCGATTGGTGCACGGCTCTGGCTGATCAGACCAATCGGATTCCGTGTTGACGACAAGTCGCTCCGTCGTGCCGGAATGGACTACTGGCAGCACCTTGACTGGGAACTGGTCGACAGCTGGCAGGATGTGACAAAACGACTTCCCGATTCACAAGTGTGGTGTCTCACAAAAACCGCCACGCGCCTCGTCTGGGATGCGACGTTCCGACAAGGTGACATTCTTCTGTTCGGCAGCGAATCACGAGGCCTTCCGGCAAGCATTCTGCAGGAGCTGCCGTCGCGAAACATCAAGCTCCCCATGCACGATCTGGTGCGCAGCCTAAACCTGGCAAGCACGGTCAACACCGTCGCCTATGAGGCCGTTCGCCAATTCCGAATAGACTGAACGAACGCACCGTCAAATGACCGTCGAATCTGCAGTTCCTGCGCTTTCCGAACATGGAGTTTCCCGTACGCTGTATTGACGACCGAGTTCGCTCGAAGTCGTCTGTCATGGATTCGCCAATCGAATTAGAACTGCACCGACAACGTATTGAAGTAGAAGGCTGTGTCGGTGTCAGGTTCACAAGATCAACTCAATCTCAGTCAGAAGATGTCGTCGGCAAATCTGTTGCGCCGACTCCTGCGACTTGCTCTGGAATACCGAAGACCCTGCTTTGCCGTCGTATGCTTGCAGGCCATGCTCGTCTGGCTCGGACTTTCCACACTGGGGCTCACCGGACTGGGCATCGATTACCTTCAGCACTGCGTTCTGAAAAACGCCGAACCTCCGGACTGGCCGTTTGGCTGGGTTCCGCCGGATACCTGGTCGCCGATGACCGTCGTCGCAATTCTCTCCGCGGCCATCTTTGCTGTCGCAGTCCTGACAGCAGGGCTTAAGTACCTCGCCGCCATTGCTTCGGGAGCGCTGTCCCAACAGATCCTGATCCGTCTTCGCACCGAAATCTACACGAAGCTTCAGGTGCTGGGCTTTCAGTTCTATGACGCTGGTGAAAGCAGTTCCATCATCAACCGCGCGGCGGGAGATGCGAACAATGTCCGAAACTTCATCGACGGTGTCATTATTCGTCTGATCACAGTCGTGCTGACACTGACCGTTTACCTGGTCTACATGATGCGGATGCACCCATGGCTTACCGTGGCCTGCCTCGCCACGACTCCGCTTCTCTGGGCCATGGCTGTCGTCTTCTCTGCTGTTGTACAGCCTGCGTATCGTCGAGCCAGTGAACTGGGCGATGTGATGATCCGAACTCTGGTGGAGAATCTGCAGGGAATTCAGGTGGTCAAAGCGTTTGCCCGTGAATCTGAACAGGCGCTGAAGTTCGAAGAAGCAAACTACAACATTCGAGATCTCAAGAACTCCATCTTCTTTCGCCTGTCCACGTTTCAGCCCGCGATGGGACTGCTGACACAGATCAACATGCTGGTGCTGATCGGCTACGGAGGCTCACTGGTTGTGAAAGGCGAACTGGCTCTCGGTGCCGGACTGTTTGTGTTCGCAAATCTTCTGCACGAATTTGCCAACCAGGTGGCTCACATCACCAACATTGCCAACAGCATCCAATCCAGCCTTGCAAGCGCTGAGCGAGTTTTTGAAGTGCTCGACCAGCCGGTGCTCATCCAGTCCCCGGAGAACCCGGTCGAACTGCCGGCAATTCGGAAGTCCATTGAGTTTGAAAGCGTCTCTTTCGGATATCGTCCGGACCAGCCTGTGCTGAAGGACATTTCCCTTCGAATCACATGCGGCGACTGCATCGGCGTGACAGGCCCAACTGGGTCCGGCAAGTCGACACTGGTGAGCCTGCTGAAGCGGTTTTACGACGTGACATCCGGCTCGCTGAAATTCGATGGTCACGACATTCGATCTCTGAACCTGGATGACGTGCGACGAGCTTCCGGTATCGTCTTCCAGGAGAGCTTCCTGTTCAGCAACACCATTGCGGCCAATATTGCGTTCGGCAATCCCGATGCGGATGACGATCAAATCCGCGAAGCCGCGACCCTGGCGGCAGCGCATGAGTTCATTTCAGAACTCCCCCTGAAATATGAGACCGTTGTCGGAGAACATGGCAGCAACCTGTCCGGGGGACAGCGGCAGCGGCTCGCTCTTGCCCGAGCCCTCCTGACGAATCCGTCACTTCTGTTGCTGGATGATGCCACAGCTGCGGTCGACCCGGAAACAGAACATGAAATTCGGCTGGCCCTGGAGTCCACAATGAAGGGACGAACCAGCGTGGTTGTATCGAACCGGCTTAGCACGCTTCGGCAGACAGATCGCATCGTTGTACTGAATGCAGGGCGTCTCGAAGCAATCGGCACACATGACGAACTCATCAGGTCGTGTGACTACTATCGCTCACTGGCTCAGCTCCAGGGAGCCACTCAGGAGTCCACACCAAAACGGCGTCGCCTGGCGGTGGCGTCATGAACAGCTGGAGTCACATCCTGAAAAACTGTAGTGGAAGTCGCCAGACTTCCTCCGGCTGCCAGACTTCCTCCGGCTGTTGAACCACCGAAACTCCTGCTGATTCTCCAAACGACATTCTCAACGCGTTGAACCAAGGTCTGGATCGAATTCATGTCACAGGTGGCAGTCCTTAGTCGCTCTCTCACTCGTCACGTCGAACGCGATGATGAGCCGCGTCAGCGTCCACTGGATTTTCGTCTGATCGCTCGCCTTCTTCGAACAACTGAGAAGTGGAAGTCCAGGCGATTCTGGCTGCTGGTGGCGGTTCTGATTCGCGCGATCCAGCTTCCGGCACTGACGTGGATTCTGACAGCCGTCATTCGAGGGCCAGTGGCGCAGAATGACCCTGCGGGTGTGTGGTACGGAGCGATTGCATTCGCGTCACTGGCGATCAGTACTCAAATCGTGATGCATTACCGGCAGAGGCTGGCGCTGGAACTTGGCGAAGCGGTCGTCAGCGATCTTCGCAATCAGCTCTTCACTCATATGCAGCGCATGCCGATGCGATGGTTTCACACAAATCGGATCGGACGTGTGATCAGCCGGATGACCTCGGATATGGAGGACATTCGAATCGGCGTTCAGGAAGTCTTCTACGTGACTCTGGTACAGTTCATCCAGATGGGAATCGCCGCTGCGGCAATGATCTGGTACGACTGGTCACTCTTTCTGATTGTGCTTGGTCTGGCGCCCGTGATCTGGCTGATCAATCGCCATTTTCACCAGCGGCTCAGCGATGCTCTTCGAAACATGCGCGAGTCATTCAGTCGCGTAACGGCCACACTTGTTGAATCCGTTGTTGGCATCCGAGTGACTCAGGGCTTTGTCCGCCAGCAGGAAAACACGAGGGTCTTTCGAGAACTGGCGACCGACCATTCTCGCTACAACACTCGAGTGCTCAAGACTCAGGGAACGTTTCTTCCTCTGCTGGAAATGAACAGCCAGATCTTCCTTGCCATTCTGCTGTTTGTTGGCGGTTATCGAGTGCTGATGCCCGGCCACACTCTGCAGATTGGTGATCTGGTCGGTTTCTTCTTCATGGCCAACCTGTTCTTTTCACCCATCTCAATTCTTGGCAATCAGTACAATCAGGCAATGACGGCGATGGCCGGTGCAGAACGACTGTATCGCCTTCTGGACACCGAACCTGAATGGACTGATCGAGCCGATGCAATAGATCTTCCGGACATCGAAGGACGCGTGGAGTTTCAAAACGTATCACTGGAATATGACTCCGGCAGACCTGTACTGCGTGACATTTCCTTTGAGGCGAAGCCAGGAAGCGTGATCGCACTCGTGGGACACACCGGCAGCGGAAAGTCCTCCATCATCAATCTGGTGGCACGGTTCTATCTGCCGACGTCCGGCACCGTGCGGCTGGATGGTGTGGATATCCGTCAGATCCGTGGCCATTGCCTGCATCGACACATGGGAATTGTGCAGCAGCAAAACTTCCTCTTTAGCGGAACAGTTGCCGACAACATTCGTTTTTCGAAGCCCGAAGCGACGGACGCAGAACTGCTTCAGGTCCTTCGAAAGCTCGACTGTGAAGACCTTCTCGCGAACCTTCCGGAAGGGCTTCAGACCAAAGTCGGGGAGGGCGGTGCTTCGATCAGCGCAGGACAACGGCAGCTCATCTGCTTTGCCCGCGCGATGCTGGCCAATCCGGCCATTCTGATTCTCGATGAAGCCACAAGCAGCATCGACAGCACTACGGAAGCTCGCCTTCAAACAGCCCTCGAACGCCTGCTGAATGGACGCACCGCATTTGTCGTCGCCCACCGCCTTTCGACAATTCGCAACGCCACGGAAGTACTGGTTCTCGACCACGGTCGCATCGTCGAACGAGGCTCTCATGAACACCTTCTGCGACTCGGCCGCGTCTACGCCAGTCTCCACGACAGTTTCTTACGGCAAAATTAGCGGTCCAGGACGATCTGGTTTTTGTGTCAGTGCATTTTCGTGGCCGCGGAACGTTACGGGCACGGATCAAGATTATTTTGCATCGCCCAGAGGCCTGAATGTCGGTGGTACCATCTGGTGGGGCACAAGATAGAACATGACAGGCAATGGCCCGAAGTGTCTTCCAGAGTCATTGATCCATGCAAACATATTGGCCACAACGAAAGGGCCAATAAACACGCTGACAAGCCAGACGCCAGGAAGTTTCATCAGGAAGAACAAAGTTACGGACAGCGCGCAACCTGCAATCACCCAGCCGAGCATTGTAAGGGTATAGGCACGGCTCACATCCTCCTTTTCCTCTGTCTCCTGTCGATACTGCAGATAGCTGGTTCTGACAGTTCGATTCATCGGTTCATCCAGCAACTGCTCACGAAGCCACGGGGAAACGACTTTTCTGGCACGCTCAGCAAATCGTCCTTCAGGATAGTGCTTGAGATAGAGCAGGCAGGCGGCAGGATGCGTATCGCGCGCGAGGAGTTTTGAAAACCGATCATCCGTCCATTCCGAAAGTGCCTTTGAAGATTTCTGAATGAGACGAGCCACTTCGGTGGCCAGCCCCTTCAGATCCTTCACTTTGATCCGTCGCTCGATTTCCTCGCGCAGCAGCAAATACTCTCGTTCCTCCAAGGCCATCAGGATGTATCTGCCATTGGGGAACTTTGCTGTGTATGCATCAATCGCACTGACGCTGGGCGTTGCCATCACTGCCAGCCACGCCTGTTCATCTGCATTCTGATTTGAATTCAGAACGAAGTTCAGCAATCGTGACGCTTCCTCTTTCGCAACCTCGCAAATCGCACCGAAGCTGCCCCGGGTGAAATCAGCCCCCGACGCAGCGGAAAGTTTCGTGAGGTCGCTTGCGGCCTCGGTTGCCAGTTCATGACACTTGGTCACATCCACAGAGGAAGCGAGATTCGCATTGGCAAGGACGCTGGCGGTCGTCTTCAACGTCGTTGCAATGGGCTGAATGAGATCGCAGCCACATTTACTGCAGAACCGATCCCAGACCGGAATTGTCCTCGTTCCTCCGATCTTCAGAAGCCCGGCTTTGGATTCACACGCCTGGCACTTAAGCCAGATTCCTGTGCCGCAGCCTGCACAGAACTGGCGGACTTTGGGAGAAGTGGGGATGGGTTCATGCCGATGCTGACAAACGGGACACACACCCGAAACTCGCTCAGCTTCCAGCTTTTCAGCAAGGTGCATCAACTGAGCTACAGGCGAATTCTTTTGTTCCGCGGATCCACGTCCGCCCGTGGTGAGTGCAGCTTTGAGAAGTTTTTCAAACTCAGAAACGTTCGACGGGCGATCAATAATTTGTGCCGCCAGGGCCGCTGAGAGAACAGAACGAATCTGCGCCGGCGCGTCTTCGGGGCGATAGTATCGCGGGTTTTTGCCTGTAGTCAAAAACCAGAGAACAGCCCCTAAGGCGTAGATATCCGACTGCTCCACCGCTGCTCGCGCGTCGGATTCCTGTTCCGGGGCTCCGTAGCCAGCTGTCAGCATTTTTGCGCCGGACTGAGTGTGCTGGGATTCTTCCGGTCGCAGATGGCGAGCCAGTCCAAAATCGATCAGCTTGGGTTCCCGGTGAGCATCCAGCAGGATGTTTCCGGGCTTAATGTCGCGATGAATGTAACCATGTCCATGTGCTTCAGACAATGCAATGCAGATTTTCGAAAGCACCCCAACTGCGTCGTTGACGGTAACAGGGCCAGCCGTGTCAATATGCTCCTGAAGCGTCAATGGAGGCGAAGGAAGTTCGGGCGGCCAGCCAGGAACAGTCCGCTGCGGTCCACTGACGAACTCCATGGCAATGAACGGGCCATCCTGATCTGAACCGCTGTCAATGACTCTGATCGTGTAGATGCTTGTCAGTTTTGACATCGCAGCGGCTTCAGCCAGAAAACGCTGTTTCATCTCCGGCTTGTGTGCCACATCCGAATTGAGTCGCTTCAGGGCCACAAATTTCTCACTCAGGTGTCGGTCTTTGGCTAGAAAAACCAACCCCATTCCGCCCCTTCCAATTAAGCGCACAGTCTCATACCGACCTTCGGAGCGGGAAACAGGCACAGCCAGAGGAGGCGATTCCTGTGCTGAGCCGACATACGTTGCCTCAAATCGATCGGATCGAGGCTTTACTTCACTCAACGGCTTTGGAAGTTCCAAAGACGTTTCGAGAGCTGCAGTCTCGGCGGTCCGGGGCTCTGACGGCGGAAGCGACAGAGGCGCGGGCGTTGGTACCGTTGGGTCAGGCCCATTTTCCGGCGTGTTTTTCTCAGATCCCATTTCCTGTCCCTGTCTTAAGCCAACGCAAAAAGATCAAGCGGCCCGTCGGATCGAACTTTATCCCTGGTCTCGGTTAGTCATACGCCCGAGGACATGGCCAATCTGCTTGACGCCCTCGGTCCAAAGCTGGTGAACCAGCTGGCTTTCCTGACCATGAGTCGCGACAAGCTGAGTTCGAAATTGATCCATCTTTTGTATGATCTCATCTTTGCCGCGAGCATTCACTGCAGCGACATAGCAACCGGCAAGCTCAGGATTGGCGGTAAGCGCCATGACCAGAAGCTTGGTGTCATCAACTTCTCTCGCCAGCCCGGCATACTGTTTCAGAAACTTTAGACGCTGGTCCATGACGGCCGCATTCGTTCGCATTTGCAGTTCGAATTCCTTCTCCAGCCTTTCCAGCTGCCGCTTGTTTTCACTGTCTTGTTCCTCCTGCCGAATTTTGGCCATGCCTTCTTCATATCGAAGGTTAAGCTGTACGGCCGCTTCCATTTTTGCCTTCTGAAGCTCAACTCGTTTTCGCTCTTCTTCTGCTGCAGCTTCGATTTGCAGTTTCTTTACCTCATGTTCAACCTGAGCGTCGCTCAGTCGCTGCTTTCGTTCAAACTCGGCCGCTCTCTCGTCGCGTGCCAGTTGCTGTTCGAGACGAGCTGATTCCAGACGCTCTGATGCTCTTACGATTTCTCCCTTTTGCTGAAACCGCTGCACGACGGAATCCGTGTGCATCCTGACGACTTCCTGGGAACGCTTTTGCTGTTGTTCAAGCTGTACTGCAAACTTCCTCGTTTGCACTTCCAGCTCTTCCGCTTCCGTTGCGAGTTCCGCTTTCGCGTGCTCCAGCTTGCTCCTGCGAGCAGAGAGATCCGCGACATTTTTCTGTGCGACACTGGACATCGGGACAAAGAAGTGCATCGACTTCACATCTCGCAAAACGATCCCGTAGCGTTCCGAGAGCGTCTTCGTCAGAGATTCATTGTCTCGCAAAAGACTCGCGAGTCGCTTTTGTTCGAGCAACGGTTTCGACATCAGTCGATCTGCCGTTTCCTGTCGAATTCCCGCCTGCAGAGCGAACAGGATCTCCGAGCGAATATCTTCCAGCAACACTCTGGTCGTTAATTCCGGACCGACTGCACCAGGAGTTTTTTGGATGCCGATAATCAACTGCTGCAACTGGCGAAGCGTCGGCCATGATGGAGTCGTCGAGTTCTGGACCGAGTTCGGAGGAGTGTCAGTCCCCGACAGTCCGGATGCTCGTTGAGCACACTGCTCCAGAAACAACGAGGCGATCACCTTCGGTGAAACGATCTCCAAGTCTGCTTCAAATGTGATGCCCACGGGAAAATTGTCGAGCGTTCGAAGTCCTGTTGAGTGCACGACAGAGGTCCACTGTTTCAGTATCTGGTCAGTGGCCTCCTTGCGACTGGCCTCCGTACCCATCAGGGCACAAGCCTGCACATCGGTTTCATAGAGTTCCGACGGACGACCATCGATTCGCTCCGCATAGAACGAGTCATAGCTCGGCAGGCAGATGCGGATCTTTGGACGACGTGTGATGACACGGCAGACGATGACATTCGAATGGGTGACATTCAGCACAGCCAATGCCTGTTCGCCGGATGACACGCTTCCCTTCCAGCCTCCGTCAACTTTGTTCCAGTGATATTCTCCCGGGGGCAACTGGCAGACATCATGGCTATCGGAGACAACGAATACTGTTTCCTGCTCCGAAACTGTGAGTTTCCTTGTCGCGCTCTTCTCTCGGACGGCAGGCTGCTGATCAAGGAACTGGCTTTTCACCAGTACTTGTCCACGATTCTTTTTATCTGTTCCCCGAGCGTTCACAATGAATGCTGTGAAATCCTCAAAGCTGACCGGTAGCTCTTTCGATGTCCCCGCATCAATCGGCTGAAATCCATTCCCTCCGCTGTGAAATGCCGAGTCCAGTGTTTTTGCAAGAAGCGCCGGGTCATCCACCGATCGAAGCTCCGCCTCAAGACTCATGTCGGTATCAGTTCGAGGTTTTCGGCCGGGGTTGTTCATAGGAGTCTTCCTGATCGCTACACTTGGCAGAAGGAGCTACGTCAGATTCACGGTGTTCCGGGAAAGAAGCGGTCCTGATCGAAACTGCCTGACAATCGGTGCCACGCAAAATCGATTCCTGACGTGAAATGCACGGTCTCCCCAGTGCGTGCATTCTTCCAGTCCCCTGAGCCATCATTCAACGCGACATGATCGTTTTCTTTCCACACACACCATATTCCTGCGTCGCCTGCTGCAAAACGACAGCATGATCCGGGATGTGAGAGCACAAGAACAAACTTTTCTCTAAGTTCGTCACTTCGATGAAGAACAACTTGGGTCACGCGGGCCGAATCACTAAACAAACGAACAGACAAATGAATCGATCCGCTGAGATCAATCCTGTCACTGTCGGCCAAAATTGTGCGTTGCTCAGGGTTCAGTTTGCGTCCGTTTAGAAAAGTCCCATTAGCACTATGGTCTGTGATCCATGCATGTGAAGCTTGAAAGTCGACGGTGAAGTGACGTCGTGAGATTCTGGAAAACAATTTCGGATCGCTTGTCGTAGGGCGAATCCACCATTCCGTTTCCGGTGAGCCTCCTCGTCCGACTGAGGCTCTTTCTGCAACGACGACCGCACAGCAGCAGATCGAACCGGCGACGCGCGTGTAGATTGCGCCAGATGTGCTTGAACAAGCAGGATTCTGACCTGAAATGTCAGGCATCCTATGATCCTGACGCGGACGAATTCTCAGCAGATATGCCGGGAAGCGACTGTCCTGGTGAAGTTCGATCGCCGCCCACTCCAGTTGATCATCGTCTGAATTGAACGGATCCGTATTCATTCCGGGGATAGATTTTCCGACGACGATAATGTCGCCTCCAGCGTTCAGTAGCCCGGTGGTGTCTGCCTGTCGAATTCGAATCGTCTGCTTGCCTCGCAGGGATTCAACCGGGACTCCCTCCTGACTAAACAACTGGAGCTCAAGTTCAAGCTGGTCAACGCCGGCGACCCGAGGCACAAACCTGACAGGACCGGCTTCCGAAAAAAGCCCAGTTGTCAGCTGTATCGAGGTTTCGACAGGTTGTTCCAGCAGGTCGGACGTGACCCGAATCTCACAGCGACCTTCAAACGACGGACGTCTGAGCCTAAGAAGCAACAAACTCTTTTCACCAACTTTTGCTGGCCCAAGCAGTCGCGACTCCAGACACACTCCAGAATCAAATCCGGACGGCGAATCCAGCCGAACTGTCACAGGCGGCGCGGCGATCAGTGAACTGTCGGCCTTTGGGGGAGCCGGAACAGACGCTGTGATCGCGGGCAAGCGTGGTCTCATTGCTTCGAGGGCATTAAGAATCTCTTCTGCATCCAGGTTCGCTGGCTTTGGCGATCCCGCTGCAGAGGCCCCCGGAACGGGTTCGCTCTTCTGCGGGTGAGCGACACCACCAAATGCGCTCGCAAATTCCTGCCACAGATCTTCGCCCGACGATTGTTTTTCTGGCTCTGACATTCGACACCAGCAGACACAGAGTGTCACAAAGAAGGAAATCAATCCGCTGAAGGAAGTTCGACGACAAAACGGAAACCAACAAACTCCGCTCTTAGGCCCGCATCGATTTTTCGTCTTGAGGACAAACGAATCTCAGCGGGAGAATCATCCCGGAAACTCCCGCCGCGAACGACACGAAACTGCGAGGAGAACGGGCCAGCCGTCACAGCCTTCAATGGAGATTCAGAGTTAAGAGGGCCATAGGCGCTGCCTGTCCATTCAGCCACGTTTCCGAGGACATCACACAGGCCCCAGGCGTTAGATCGTTCCGCCGACGGAGCAGATTGTCGATAACACCCTACGACAGCCTTTTCCGGGCGATAGTCAGGCCCCCACCAGTATCGTGACATCGCTCCCGCTCGAGCGGAATACTCCCATTCCGCTTCCGTGGGAAGTCGACAGCTGATTTGGAACTCTGAAGAAATTGCCGCGCAGATGCTGTCGATATCACAGGCGCTCAGTCCAACCACCGGAAGTTCGTCCGGCTGCTCCTGAAGATCTCTCATCTGGTCGATACTGATCCCGCTGAAGGCCGTTCGGCGAAGAATTTCACGCATCGTTGAATACTGCACGGGAAATCTGGACACAAGAATGGCGCGGGGAATATCCACAAGTGTCTGCGGATGTTCGTCTGCTTCGGCGAGTCGGTCCTGAATTGACGCTCCAATCATGCAGCGGCCGGGAGGAATTACCTGAAACGCCATATCCGCGATTTGAAAAGTTGCAGATTCCATTTTCAGCCGCCGACGAAGGTCTTCCTGCTCCTTCGCAGCTGCTGAAGGATTGTCGAATACCGAAATCGGAAATTGCTCGGAAGTCTTCCGGGGAATCGGGAGACTCAAATGATTCGTCGGTGTTCGTGATCCCGTTGTTTTGCTTTCCTGCTTGACAGGAATAAGAAGGCCAAGAGCGGAGAGCGAGCCGAGAACTTCGAAGGAAAGTGCTTCTTCACTGCCGACGGTTTTTGGAAACAACCCAATCGAACGAAGTCTTTGAGAATGAATCGCCTGAGAACTTCCGGCATTCAGGCGATCCGGAAACTCAAACGCCAGTAATCGATCGATCCGGAAGTACCTCGCAAGCCACGACTCCCATTGTGTTGCAGAAATCAAACCCGAATTAACGTCGTCTGCCAGCTGCGGAAACTCACGAAGGAAGTCAGGGTGTCTTTGAAGAAACTCATCGACCTGTTCAACTGGCGGTGACCAGCCAGTCTCCTTGCCAATAAGATGAATCACGATGCTTGAAGCACAGATCTCCTCTTCCAGCATCCGAAGGGTCGTGACACCCCGCTGGAAAAAATCATCCTGGTGCCGCACATGAATGCTCTTGGTTCGCTGCAGGAAAATCGCAATTCGCTGTCGAAACGATCCAAATTCACTGGTCACCGAAGAAAGGAACAGAGTCTGACTCATGATGCCGAGTCGCAGAAACGGAAGCAGGAAATGGAGGGTCATTGAACGGCAGAACACGGTATCTTGCGTTTTGCGGTTGAATCGTCAACTTACCGCCAGGATAAGGACCGTTTTCCACGATGGCGATTGCCATTTCCGTTTCCTTCAAGGCAACATTCGGAAATTCGCTGTTCCCCATGACGTAAGAACGGCTGCTGTTGCTGCAGCAGCCGTTTTGAGGATTTTCAAGGAGAGATTTGTCTTCCTGACAAACGAAACTCAAACCGCAAATATCAATTAGAAGTCACCAACCGTGTATCCGTCATTGCGTGACAGAAGGCGCGCGAAGGTTGTTCCCATGAAGCTGTCCGGGTACGGAGCAACGCTGACGGAGCCTTTTGCGTAGTCGATGTTCTGGCTGATGAATCGAACCGATCCGTCGCAAAGGACGAACTGAGCACCGCCTGTGTGGTTGCTGCTGAAACTTCGACGCTGGTGCACGCGATTCGTTGCACTGTAGTTAATTCCGTCGTAGCCAATCGCAAGACATGCCAGAGCGGCTGTTCGGACGTTGCTTCCGGACGCATTGACTTCAGCACTGAAGCCCAGTGCCGTACCGGCGCCGATCGTCAGGTTGTTGAACTTCCAGGCTCGTTCGCCAATCATCAGTGTATTGCTGGTTCCGTCGGTGATGTCTCGGAAGTTGATCTTCGAATTGATGAAGCCAACACCCAGTGGTGGTCCATACTGAGCCGCAAAGACCATTGGCGTCGTACTGTCAGAGGGATTGGCAACCATCATGTAGTTTGACGTCGCAATCGCCACTCGAGTGGTCCCGTCCGGTGTGACATAGCCGACATACTGGTTCGCGTTCAGTGCCGCACTGTCTGACTTGGAGTCATCAAAGTCGTTCAGAGCCGGACCTGTATCGGATGGACAGCGAAACATCGGAAGAGGAGTCTGCAGCGCGGCGAGTCCGGCTGTTGTCTGCAGATTCTGTTCGAGCCGAACGTTGCCCACGTTCAGGATGGAGAACAGGTTTGTCTGTTCCAGCTGTGGCAGGATGAACGCGCCCCAGCTGTACATTCCTCGTTCAATGGAGTTCGCATTCGCTGTCGGTGGGTTTCGCATAATGAAACCACACGGGAACGTGTTGAACACGTCATGATAGTTGTGAATGGCCAGCCCCAGCTGCTTCAGGTTGTTCTTACACTGCGTTCGGCGAGCCGCTTCACGTGCCTGCTGAACAGCGGGCAGCAGCAGCGCCACCAGGATAGCGATGATGGCAATCACCACCAGCAGTTCAATCAGAGTGAAGCCGCGGCTTCGTTTCGAGAGGACGTTCATGTGTGACTCCTGAGTAGTAAAGAAACAACCAAAACAATTCGAAAAGGGAGGGCGAGGGCTACTGAGTCCAAAACTAGTCAGGAATAACCTGCTTCTTCCCCTTGGTGTTTGCATCGGATTCGAGTTTGAAGTCAATCACATTCGAACCTTCTTTGACATCCGCAGAAAGCTCCGAGGAAGTTGTGTAGCGCGTTGGAAGCACTTTGGCATTGGTTGCTCCAAGCGGCCATTCCAGGTGCACCTTGTTTGCACCAACCTTGCAGCCCGGGACCTGGTACGAAAACTCAAGAGTATATTCGCCTGAGGCATCTGTCGTAGCCGTCGCCGCGCGACCGTTGTCAGGCTTGAAGACGACGATAACGCCCTCGAGCGGCTCACCATCCAGCGTGATGGTTCCGCTAACGTCACCCAGCGGCGGAGTATCATCACTCCCGCAACCAGGCAGAAACACAAACATTGCCGCCAGCGCAAGCAACTGCGCACGTCCGAATCGATTAAGTAACATTGCCGGTCCAGCTGAACATTATGAAGGGATGACGAAACGTCTTATGTTCGGAACCATGTACACCGTGGAAAGGTGCTGTGAGTCTATCTTCCCGCCAGAGGGCTTCAATCCCTTCTGCAGCCAGGACATCCCCAGATTTGTGAAGTTTTTTTCACAATCGCCCGGTGCAGGATCACTGCTTTACCGTTTGAACAGCAGGAAGGTTCCGCTTCGCCAATTGACTGGGCAAGGCAGGCGAAATTGCTGGCACGTTGACTCTCCCGCTTTTTCGCGACGCAATCAACCCGCGAAACGACAGTCCGTCAGCGAGACCATCGCATGACCAGCAGCCCGCCGAGAATCAGCACGCCACCAGTGATTTGAGCCGCATTCAGGGGCTCACTCAGCCATAACCAGGCTGTGACAATGGCAAAAATCGGGCTGAGGTTTTGAAACATCGTGGCGTGAGCTGCGCCGGCGTTCTTGACACCAAAGCTCCACATCGGAAGAGCCAGTCCGGTCGACAAAACTCCGGAATACAGCAGGCACAGGTCCATCGGAACCTGCTTCAGCAAAACGAGGCTGGCCGGAATCGTTGGCCAGGCAATCGCGAGATGAAAGGGAAGTCCCAGAGTCGCAGAGAATGCAGAGAGCTGCATGGGGGATATCGACTTGAGCACCGGACGACTGAAGATCGTTCCGCCGGACCACGTCAGGGCCGCAACCAGAGCAATCAGATTGCCAAGAAAACGCCGCTGCTCCGTCGCGGCATTTGCCTTTGTTGGACTTGCGGACGTTGCAACATCGTCGGACTCTTTGATCGAACCGGCGGAGGTCGCTATCCCCGGAGTCTGCGCGGTCGCGGCTTCCACGTTCTCAGCAGCCTCACGGTCTTCTGAAACCACTGTCGAGGGGCGACTGGCGGGACTGCCTTTCCCCTGCAACGTCACAATTGTCGTCCCGGCAAAGGCAATGAACAGCCCGACCCACGCCAGCCAGGGAAGATACTCCTTGAGAAAAATCCGTGCGCCTATCGCGGTCCACATCGGCACGGTGGCCATGATCAGCGCGATATCGGCCGAGGTTGTCTGAGACACGGCCAGCAGAAACAACAGCTGGTACAGCACAGAGACCAGCACTGCGTAGCCCAGAATCCGCTTCCAGTTTTTCCGCAACTGAGGCCGAATGCCCTTTCGGTATTCAAGCCACGCAAAGATCAGCAGGACGCCGGCAGAAATTACCAGCCGAAGACCGTTCAGCGCGAAGCGGTCCATCTTCAGAAGCGCGACTTTCATAATGGGAACATTGACGCCCCAAATGATCGCCACGGACAGCAAAGAAAGATCCGCCAGCCAGACTGGCGCTTTTGCTGAACCTTCAGCAACTGACTTCGGCTCAGCAGACATGACTGTTCAAACTCTCCTTAACGTCTTAGACTTTCAGCATCCTGCTCGATGGCTCAGGACAACAGAGCCTCGCAATGATTAGTCCGGCAGCACTTCGCTGAAAAACCGAACCCAGTTTCCGTGCATAATGGCCGCGATGTCCGCTTCGGGATAACCGCGGCGAGACAACAGGTCGGTCAGCCGCTGCAAATCCCGGATGCGATCAAAATCGGCCGGCGTCTGTTCGACACCGTAACCGCCGTCAAGATCGCTTCCGATCCCAACATTCCTGGCATTTCCGGCCAGCTGGACAATGATGTCGATATTCTCGACGGCTCTCTCCATCGTCACCGTCGCTTCACTGACTCGGCGGACGTAGCCAGGCTGCATCATGATGATGTCAAAAGCAATCCCGATCACACCATCGCGCTCGATCACCGCCTTGTACTGTTCATCTGAAAATTGACGCTGCCAGGGAGCCAGACGCCGGGAATTCTGATGGCTCGCATGAATTCGACCACTGAAATACTCCAGCACCTGCCAAAAGGCAACGTCGGACAAATGAGTCACGTCAACCGTCATTTTGAGTTCTTCAATGCGACGCAGCAGCGGAATCGCATCGACGGCCAGACCCACTTCACACGCTGTTCCGCCTCCATAACGGTTGGCGCCATAATGAGTCAGGCCGATGGCTCGCAAACCGTGCTCATAGAATTCACTGACCGTGTCCGGCACCAGAAGAGGATCCGCGCCTTCCATTGTCTGGATGAATCCCAGCGGTGCGGTCTGCGGATGACTCTTCCAGTCTTCCAGGTGGAACTCCAGCTCCTGCTTCGTCCGAATCGAACGAAGATAGCCGGCTCGTTCCATCGCGCGGTGCCAGGCCAGATGAGCATGTGCCATGGCGTAGCAGGTCTGAGGAGTCGTCCAGCCAAAGGAATGATTGATCTCCTTTTCCTGACGTGCCAGCAGCGTGCTGAGACACAGGCCGATTTCTGCTCGGCGGAGTTCCGGAAAGCTCAACGTGCTCCCGCAGCGACCCGGATCTGTCATCCCAAGGGCTCGCTCCTGCGCCCGTAAATCATCCACTTCGCAGCGAAGGTCTCGGTTCCAGTCGACACCATTCAAGGCAAGGTCAAGGTGACCATCAAACAGCAGCACAGGAAGACTCCAGTTCAGGCGGGAAATTCGAGGAGGGATTGATTGACTTCAGCGTCCAGCGGGATGGTAATCCACTCGATGACGACATGCACGCGAAGCGGATCGGGTATCAACGTAGTGGGACTCGCCAGAGTTCCCATCATCAAAAAAGTTGCGGGATCTCTGGCGAGATCCACTACAGAATCTTCACCGCGTTGCCCGGTCGGCAGGAGTTTGCAGGGCTTCATCATCGGACGGTTACTGGCGAACTTCGAACTCCGGCAATTTGCCGTCCCACCATTCCGGGTCGGCGAAGACTTTCTCCACGGACATCCGAAACCCGGGCAGCGCTTTTCCGCCATCAAGCTCCTGCCAGTTTCCTAACGCCAGAGTATGGCTACCACGAGTGATGACCTGGACCTCTTTCTTGAACGGATCCGGGATCCAGACCACCTCAGCGCCCAGTTTGACGTATGCGGTCGTTCGCAACCGCATATCGGTGCGACGATCATTGGAGGAGGCGATGTCGACGACAACGCGTGGCACCTCGGTGGCAATCGAAAGGTCCGACTGTGAGAACGGTCGTCCTTCCCGAAACACGGTAATGGCCGGAAAGTAAACCGTATCCGGATTCTGCTTCACGTGCAGACCAAGAGCGAAACAGGCGTACCCGGCGGAAGCGGCTGGCTGAGTACGAAACCACAAGCCGAGCATGCGTGACAGATTTCGCACAATGTTGCCATACACATCATCCGGCGCGGAAAGCAGGACCGGCAGACCATCGTGAAGTTCGTGCCAGCGGCCAGATTCCGGTAGCTCATGTCGCCGGTCTGCGAACTCCGCAGCCGTCATTACAGTCTGTTTTTCCATGGAATTCTCAACAGGCACAAGTAAGGCCGCCTGCGTAGACAAATTCCGGACGAACTCAACTCTAGCAGGGTCGCACGTTACAGTTGGGACTCTTTATGATAGTCATCTGTTTGTCTGAATACAGTCTGCGCGTTCCGGGAGAATCTCCGTGAATCTGTTTCAGCGTTCCCGCTTTGCAAACAGCCAGCTGGCCGTTCCGTCGCTGCTGATGGCCTTCGTGCTTGCCACAGTTCTGCCAAACGCAGGCACGCCAACCATTGCCTCCGAAACCGCTCAGACCGCAACAAAGAAGCCGCCGGAAGCCGATTCCGCCACTTTCGTCATCCTCGCGCCGGATGGCCCGGTGATTGCCGAACTGCGAGTTTCAGTGGCTCTGATGCCCTACCGGCGCTGGGTCAGCCGCTACCTGGCTCGCCAGATGGATGTGAACAAGGATGGACGCCTGACAGCCACGGAACTCGGCTTGCTGAACGACAATATGAAGAAGCTTGCGAATGTGCCGGCCGGACAGAAAGTCCTGGACATGATGGCGTCCGACGCGGAAGTTTCCGATGTGGATGCGATGGAGTTTGCAGAATGGCTCCGCAATCGGCTCCCGCGCGCCTTTGACCTGATTGCTCAACCGCAGGCGGCGGATGATGCCGTTCGCCTCTCCAGTCTCGTCGACACTGACCAAAACGGCGTCGTATCGACTGAGGAGCTTCAAAGTTCCAGTCGAACGCTTCGCTTCCGAGACCTGGACAATGACGAGTCATTCAGTCTGTCGGAACTGATGCCGTTTCGAGATCCCCGCAGCCGCAATTCCGCGATCACACCAGAAGTGGCGAACCTTCCGTACTTTCATGTGACCGACGAGGCTTCTCGACAAATGGCTGCCGACCGCATCGTCAAACGCTACGGTGCTGACGGCAGGATCGATGCCGGAAAGTTTCGCCTTGCTGCCTTGGCTGAAAAAGGGTCACTGGATGTCGCGAGTGTCGCAGCGCTGCTGGAGAAACCGGAGTACCATCTGACGCTTGATGTTCGCCTGTCCGACAAAGCAAACTCGAGCGACGTTGTCGTGACGATTCCACCGTCTTCGGCATCGTTCCTGAAACTGGCCGATGAGAGTTTTGGGCGCAAGATTCTGCTTGTTGACGGAGTACGTATGTCAGTCATCGCCCGCGGCGGTTCCTCCAGCAATCGAACAAACACAAAAGGGTACCTGGGCCAGACGTTTGTGATGGCGGACGGTGACAAGAGTCAGTCCCTGGATGAATCAGAGTTCTCGGGAATCCTGGCTGCACTCGATCAAACCGGCGTGAAGGCAACGTTCAAAGAGCTTGATGCCGATGGCGACCTCCAGCTGACTCGCGACGAACTGTTTGGTTACAGCGAACGGGAACAGGCGGCAATCGCCAGTCGCATCGAAGTCACGGTCGAGCAGGATGGAAAGACACTGTTCGGACTTCTGGATGTCAATGAAGATCGGCGTCTGACGGTGCGGGAGTTTCGCGGAGGTCCTGAGGTACTGAAGGCGTACGACGGCAATGGCGATGGACGATTCGCAGAGACAGAACTGGGAACGGAGTACGTCCTCACGATCGGGCTCGGTCGTTCCGACTTCGCGCGTCTCCAGGGCAAGACCATGGCGATGGACATGATGTCGATGAACAGTGGAGACGCAATCCTTCCGGGGCGTGCGTCGCTGTCCGGACCGGAGTGGTTTCGACGCATGGATCGAAATCAGGATGGCGATCTGTCCCCCAGAGAATTCCTGGGCACCGCCGACCAGTTTAAGACACTGGATGCAGACAGCGACAACCTCATCAGTGTTTCAGAGGCAGAAAGTGTCACGGAACAAAGCGGCGCGAAGGATTGATGCGCCGCGAGGAGAGGGAAGGAACTACGAAGGTCGAAAAGGGAACTCTGGCGAGTTCCACTACTTCTTTGTCGCACGATTGCACTCCGGGAAATAGTCGCCAAACTGCATTCTGCCCGCCTCTTTCCCACCTCCTCCTTGTCCGCGTTGCGAAGGGTGTCCCATGTCGCCGAGTGCCCGGCTTTCCTGTTGCGCAGTTGCGTTCCTTGCTCTTCTCGGCACTTCAGAATTCACCGCGGTGGTTGCCGCGGACAATCTGATTCAGCAGGAAAACGCTCAGCCAGGAGCCAGAGACTGGCAACTGACTCGAGTCAAAGTGGACGCCGCCGGGCGATCAGCCAACATCGAAGGATACTGCTCAAAGCAGAGCGTTGCAGCGGGGGAATCCATCGACATCATGGTCTCCACGAACCCTGCGCGAGCCTTTCGGATGGAGTTCTTCCGGACAGGATACTACGGCGGTCGCGGCGCACGCCTGATGAAGACCATTGACCGTGTTGAAGGAATAACTCAGCCGGAACCGATCAAGGGCGAAAAGGATCTGCACGAATGTCAGTGGAAGGCTTCGCTGACTCTGACGATCCCCAGCGACTGGCTCAGCGGAGTTTATCTTGGCCGAATGTCAACGATCCCGGAGGGCAATGAGCCGTACTGGCAAACCTACGTGATCTTCATCGTCCGGGATGATCGACCGGCAGACATCCTGTTCCAGTGTTCGGACAACACATGGCAGGCTTACAACGTCTGGCCAAGTCATTATTCCGTTTATACTCATCCCAAAGGTGGTCAGGGCCCATGGGCCGATGTCAGTTTCGACCGGCCGTACGGCAGAGAAGCTCAGTACACGTCTGTTGTGAACGATCCACTGACGGTCGGCGCGGGAGAATTCATTCCGTACGAATTCCCGATGACATACTGGCTCGAACAAAACGGCTATGACGTTTCGTATTGCTCAAACAGTGATATGGTGACACCGGATCGAGGACTCAAGTGCAAGTGCTTCATCAGCATCGGACACGACGAATACTGGGATCTTCGGCAGTACAACAGCGTGATGACGATGCGAGATGCGGGTGTCGATCTGATGTTCCTGTCCGGCAACAGTGTGTGCTGGGTCAGTCCGCTGCGAGCATCCTCTGATGGTCGCCCCAACCGTATCTTCTTTCGAGGTGGACCATACGGCGCGGAGAACTCGTATGCCGTTCAGCGTGAAAAGGAACATGGTCCGTTTCCTCACCGAGGACCGGATGATGGCCTCCTGATGGGTGCTCGGAACGTCGAACCCGTCAACGGCGGAGGCGACTGGACGATCACAAAGTCCGACCACTGGATCTTCAAAGGAGCCGGCGTCCAGAATGGTGAATCCATCCCAGGCCTCATCGGCTGGGAATACCATGGCCAGCCCGCAGATATTCCGGGACTTGAAGTCGTCGCTTCCGGAACCGCATGGCAGGGCGGCGTGAATCCTCAGCAATGGACAGCGACCATCTACCCCGGACCCAAAGACAACTTCGTCTTCAACGCCGCAACCATCTGGTGGGCGCAGGCGCTTGGCGATCCTCCAGGACACACGTTGCCATGGTCACACTTCAGCCGCCCGCATGGCCCGGATGAGCGAGTCCAGATCATGACCCACAACCTCCTCCGCAAAGCCCTCGCTCCCTGATCTTTCCGGCAGGACATTGCTGTTACATGGGAACGATCGGCCAGCTGAGTCCAAAGAAGAGTACGCTTCTAGGACAGCAGCAGCTCCGGCCACTGCGCCGATCGAGTGCCAGCGACGGGGAGGTTGTCTGCCGACCGAAACGTGAACACGACGGACTGCTTGGTCTGAGTGGAATAATTTCGAGTGGCCGCGTGGAAGCAGCGGGCGTGAAAGAACAGCACATCGCCGGGAACAAGTTCAACAGCCTGAGCGGATTGCAGCAAAGGCTGATTCTCCGGAAGGTCGGTTCGCAGAAACTGAGCATCATCCAGACGCGATCGCTCAGCAACCGCGAGATGAGTTCCGGGCAGTACCTGCAAACATCCGTTGTGCCGGTTCTCCGGCCCCAGAGCAATCCAGATGTTGACCAGATCGCCGGACTGGAAGGCCCAGTAACGAGTATCCTGGTGCCACCCGGTGTCGCTGCTGTAACGAGGTTGTTTCGTCATGATGCAGTTGTGATGAGCCAGCGGCATGACGACATGCGGACCAAGCAGCTGCTGAAGCCGATGAAGCAAAAACGGCTCTTTCAGCAGCTTCAAAAACACGGGATCGCGACTGACAGCCTGGCGCAACCGTCGAATGGTCTTGCCACCTTCTGCATCGAGTGACACCGGCGCGCCGGGATAATGCAGGTCAGCTTCGTATTCAACATCGCCCAGATGTCCGGCCAGATCTCGATCCGTGATCGCCTTCATCTGAGTCAGATACTCCTCAGGCATCAGTCCCCGCTGGACCAGGAATCCATCACGCCGAAAGCTCTGCACTTCCTGATCGGAAAAACGTTCATTCACCGCACCAGGCACAGTTGCGGTTCGGTCCACTGAACCAGGCGTCACCGAATTGGACATATTCAACTTCCGACAAGGCGCACTGCCGCCAGGAGAATTCAAAAAATCAGATCTTGAGACACGATTCTCACAAGGACGTTCACTACGGCAAGTTCGTACCCCCGAAATCTCAACTTCGGCCAACCACGCCCCGGAAACACGGTCACGCAGGAAGTCACACGACCGGAATGGGAGGCCTTCTCAACGGCCAGCAGTGTCGCTCCTGAGTGACTCCAGCAAGCCGAGCGTCGCCCATGCGGTCCCCCAATAGTGATAGATCATATTCCTGAAGTCGAAACAGATTTCGCTGTTCAAGGGAGTTCCTGATGGCCCATTTTTCCCATTGAATGAGCTCCTCCACAGAGGCCCGAACCGTCGCTTCGCTCGCGTTTGCAGTCGGGTCGCCATGGACCGTGGCAACGACAGGCTTTTCATCCGCAGAACAAGGAAACAGGCTAAATGCTCGCCTGTGAAAAATCGAAGTGTCATCTGTTGCCGCACGTGCCGCACGTCACCGCCGAATATGCCGGACGAAATGCCTTGACACAAGTGCGATGACCGCAGGCTCAAAAGACGCGACCAGACTCCTGCCTCAACGCCCCCTTACCGCTCAGGGGTGTTCACATAAATTTCAAATCGACATGGTGTTGAGCGCCGTACACGTTAAGTTCGGTACTCGGCAAGCAGACTTCGAAGCAACTTCCACGTCCCGATGCGCTCGAAAGGCATATAAAGCCACCGTTTTCCTGAACTATGCCATGTACGATGGAAAGCCCGAGTCCTGTGCCTTTACCGGTTTCCTTGGTAGTAAAAAATGGGTCAAAGATTCGCGGGAGTAATTCCTCCGGAATTCCAATTCCGGAATCGATGACCGACACCTTCACGTATCGTCCGGCCTTGGCACTTTTCGGAAGTATCGTATCTGTGGCAGTCAGGTTCACGACTTCGACACAAATCCGGATTTCGCCACCGTCCGGCATTGCATCCCTTGCATTCAGCACCAGGTTCATGATCACTTGTTTGATCTGTAAACGATCGATCTGACAGGTTGCGGACGGGCACGATGCGACGAAGGAAATGGAGTGTCTTCGATGCAACAACCGCCTAAGTACGATTTGTATTCGCTCTCCAACTCCTACGAGATCAATCGCTTCTTTTCGCACAGGTTCCTGTCGGCTAAACGCCAGCAGCTTCGAGGTCAATTCAGATGCGTCGATAGCCGACTGGCGGATTCGTTTTGCTGCCTCGCGAATGTCTGCATCGCGTTGCGCGGTTTTAAGAATGATATCTGCGTAACCACACACGACAGTCATGAGATTGTTGAATTCGTGTGAAATTCCACTCGCCATCCTTCCGAGAGATTCCATCTTTTGCGACTGCATTGATTGTTGCTGCAGTGCTTTTGCGGCAGTGCAGTCAGTACAAACTCCGATGATGCTGATTGGCAATCCGTTTGAGTCACAGAGTCGCCGGCCAAATGCCGCGTGCCACCGGATCTGGCCATCTGACCGAATGATGCGAAACTCTTTGGCATAGTCGTCGCCGCGTTCCAGTGTCCGTCTGGCCGCTTCCTCAACTTCTTCTCGATCGTCCGGATGAACGAGCGTCAGAAATGCTCTTCGAGTTCGGGGGTATTCAGCTGGCATCAATCCAAAGATTTGTCCGCAAACCGAATCCCAAATCAACTGGCGCTCTGGCAGCAGGATCTCCCAGACTCCAAATCTGGCCGATTCCAGTGCCAGTTGGAGACGTTCAGAATCATGCGAAGAGCGAAGTTCTGGCTTCAGAATTACCAACTGCGTATCTGCTGAGGCACCTTGCAGCTGCATTTCGTGGACATCAAACCGCAGGATCTGCGAGTCTTGCGTGACAAATCGCCCCGGGCTGTCGCTGATGTCTGACTGAAGTTCGGTAAACGGTTTGCCTGTAAGTTCGCTGCGCTGGTAACGCAAGACTCTGCAGGCAGACTGATTGACGTCAACAATGCTTCCACTCGCCGTATTGATCAGGATGGCTGCAAATTGCATCTCATCAAAAAGTTTGAACAGGCGGTCTGCTTCTACATGTCCTGTCGTGGTGGAGCACACCTGTGGTAGGTTTTCGTTCATTGCGCGGTGGCCCTCCGCTCAATTCTGGATGACACGTTTGACCCACATGGTTGCGAATACTTGCGAAGACAGCAACAAACACCGAACTCAATTCCTGAGCATATGCCGAATCCGGACATGTGGGTCTTCGTGTCGAAAATCGAGTGGCGAATCGACGCCTGCTCTCCCGATCTCGCTCGCTGGGACCGCGGATTCCTTCCTCGCAGACTCCACAATCAGCCAGCTGAATTCCAGGAAGAAGGGCCATCGACGTTGATTGACCCGATGCAGAACACTGAAGAGGTAATTGGCAAGCAGGACAGAGATAGCTGAACGCATGCAGAATTCGAAGTAGGACGGACGCCATTCCTGCACCAGGACGCAGTCGGTGAAATAGCGACGTTTCCGAGGTCTCAGCGATACGGCCGCGAGCGAAATCTGTCGGCCCGGGGTCCCGATGGTACGGGGCCATGGTTCTGCATCGAAAGCAGGGCTTCATACCCATCGCTGCCCTGATTCCACGTCACCGATTCCACTTGAAACCTGTTGCCATCAAAGACCATCCATTCGCCTGCGGCCGGAACTCTGTCCGCCTTGCACTTCACTGCCGTTCCAACAAAGAGTGCAACGAACTCCACTTTGGACATTGAAGATTCCTCGATCGCAGTCGGCTGTGCTCAAAACCAAATACCGTTCGAGTCGATCCGCTCGATCAGGTTTTCGACTGACCGGACACTTCCGTTCAGTTTCATCCTGATCGTCCACAGTTTGAATGCCAGCACCATCAAATTCCGGTGACATTCGCCGGATCGGTCGCAGCTAACTGTTCCATGTAATCTTCGAGTTCCTGACGTATGGCTTTGTCATCCGGCGCCACTCCTGTTTGATCGCCTTCATCACCACAAGGTCGGATAGCCTGATCGGGCTTCGAACCGTCCGAGAGTTTCTGCGGCGAGTTCACCGTCATCCTGAACGGTTTGCCGGAGAGATTCCACAAGTCTGGACGTTGTCAGACAATTTCCCGGTCGTTGCAACATCATGTTGCGCCCTCCTCCCGGCTTCGCAAGAATGATCTCAGCAAAGACGAGATGTTGTGGTTTCCGCTCTCATCACAAACGTCAATCAGAGTTTTCCCAAGCCAATTCCGGCGAGTTGGATTCAGTCCTGCAGACAAAAGCCTCTGCATCAACTCTGGATCTCGCAGGAACGTGAGTTCATCGCTGACTTCGAGCTGCTCAATCACACCAGGTTGCGCAGCCAGCAGCAGATCAAGCAGCTCGGCATCGCAATTCTGCATCACACAGCGCGGAAACTCATCATGTCGAGTGATCATGGAGCCCTGACGAATTGCCTCTTTCAATTGCTCAGTGTTCATGCGGTAAGGCGGCAGGCAGGCCCCGTGTTGCAGGAGGAGGTTCTGCAGAGGCTTTGCTGATTCACCATGATAAACCTCGGCAATTGTGAGACAGCATTCGCAGGAATCGACGCCACCATTGGGATTTGCGCCTCGCTCGAGCAGTAGTTTCGCGATGGAAATGTGATTTCCGCAACACGCCTCATAGAGTGCTCGGCCCTCAGGTGCACAATCTTCCGGCTGCCGTGGATCCGCTCCATGGTCCAGCAACAGTCGTACAATGTGCAAGTATCCCGAACGTGAAGCACGTGACAGCGGGCTGATTCTCGACGAGTCGAGTTGTCGCGCCTGACGGCTGTCTTCATCCAGAAGCTTCAGAATCTGTTCCTGATCACCCACGGCGGCAGCAACGGACATCGAGTAACGGGCACCCAAAGCGAGCAGGTATCCCACCAGAACCGACGTGTTGCGTATCGACGGATGTGTGCGTTCCCGGGTGTCACGATACCAGTAATCCGTGGCGCCGTTCACGGCGAGCAGCAGCGGTGAATTTCCATCCGCTCGCAATGCATCAATCGGCGTCCCCAACTCGGCGAATCGCCTCAACCACTGGAATTGTCGAGTGATTACACACCAGTGAAGTGCATTGTTCCCGAGGGCGTCGCTTGCCGTAACAAGTTCCGGTTCGTTCACAATTGTCTGCTCAATGGCAACCGAATCTCGGGCCACAATTGCCTCACGAAGACGATCAAACCGAGGTCTGTAATTGAATCGACTCTCCATCGCTCTGACGAGCAAAGACTCGATGGTCCTCTGTCCCGCGTCACGCGCCGACCGCAGCAGTTTATCCCAGGAGTCGTATGTGTATCGTGATTGTCCCGGGTCAGCCCCGCGTGCCAGCAGCAGTTCGACAACTTCAGCGTGTCCGGCCTGCACAGCGCGGTGAAGTGGAAACTGATAGCAGTATTGAGCATTCACCAGGCGACCGTCTTTTTCCAGCAGCGCAGCCACTCGCGTAAGATCGCCATTCCCGGCTGCTTCGAAGAGTGCCCACGCATCGTTCCCGTCCAGGACTTCGACGCCATAAATGTATGACGAGGTTTTCATTTCCTGAGGCTGTGCCTTCAAGGCAGCGCCGCCCGAGAGTCCTGAAGCGGAATTCTGTTCGGACATGGGAAGGTCTCCGATTTGATAGGCAATCGTGAATATTGGGCAGGTGGGAAGCGCTGGCGTCTCCCAGTCCGCGCAGATCGATCAGGGCATCGCAACCTGACTCGCCACCAATCTTGCCCAATGCCGCACAAATCCCTGGTGGCCCAGTCAACATTTTGCTGACTTGGCGTTTCTTTCCGATGACACCTCGTTGCCTGGCTTTTTCGATGTATTGGAGGCAGTCCGGTATTTTGCAGTCTGTCTGGCCGACATCCACAGACACTGGGCCAATTCTTCGCCTCGAGGAGATTGCAAGTTGATCAGTCCTTTGACGTGGCAGCCGACGGCGATCAAAAAGCTGTTCATAGCGTATCGAATGCGGTTTCGTTCTGTATGGATGTCAGACTCGACGCGTTGAATCAGCGTCGTAAGAGTCTCGATGTCCAGTTCGGCATCATCTTTGATCGCCACCAAACTGCTCACAGTCATCCAACCAATGACATTCAGTGGTTCTTTGTCGGCATCAATCCACTCCATCGCAAGCTCCCAGCCAATTCGACTTTCGGCAGCGACCCAGTGAACTGTTGAGGGCCAAAGGGCTCCGCTTGTTGCTCGCTTCACCCATTTCTGCAGGTCCTTTCTGGTCATCTGCTGATCGTCAGCAATCAGGCCTGCGAGGCACATCGCGTCGTAAACGCCCGATTCGTTGCATTGCCGACCGATCTCGTGCCTCCATTCTAATCGGCCTGCAATTATGGAGCAGCCCCGGGGACCATCACCATCCAGCCAACATTGAAACGATCCGTCACCATTCCGTAACACGGCGACCAGAACGTCGCACAGAGCGGCAAATCGACCCTGCCGCCGTCCGCAAGTGCATCGAACATCCGGCGAGCATCAGCTTCCGTGTGAATGGAGATCGCCAGGCGGAAGCCCTCAAACCGAGTCTTGTCGTCGCATCCGTCAGAGGCCATGATTCGGACTCCGGCGATTGTCATCGAGGCATGCATGACTTTCTGCTCGAATCCCGCCTGCAGCATTCCTTCCGGTGTGGGATCCGGGCTGTCGGAGAATCGCATCATCATTTCGACCTGCGCACCGAGCGCCTGTTTGTAGAAGCCGAGTGCTTCTTCGCAACGACCGGCGAAGAAAAGGTAGGGTGTAATCTCTGTCGAACTCATAGCGATTCCTTTGGGATGTTGGATGGTCTTTGTGCGGCGACCCATAGTATGAGGGGGAAGAATTTGAACAGAATGACGGGGAAGACAGAAATCTCTGAATCCCGGTGAATTCACCGTCATGCCAATTCGCAAATTCGGCCCCATTGACCGTTAACGCCAACACCTCAGATCATGCAACGGACAGGTGTCGCTCGACCAACTCGTCAGCTTTGATATCGTTAGTGTTTCAGGACAGAGTGCCAGTCCCCGAACCATACCGGCTTCCCTCAAAACGAGACCTTCACATGCGCCAGACTGTGTTTTTCCTGTTGCTGTTTTCGGCGACTCGACTGTTCGCTCAGGAGGATCCTGTCACAGGCTACGCGCCGGTGAACGGGCTGAAGATGTACTACGAAATCCATGGAGAAGGTGAGCCGATAGTGATGCTTCATGGAGCCTTCATGACCATCACCGGCTGGCCCGAGTGGATTGATGAGCTTTCCAAAACGCGCAAAGTCATTGCGGTGGAAATGCAGGGACACGGCAGAACTCGCGACATTGAACGCGACATGAGTTACGAAAACCTGGCGGATGACGTCGCTGCTCTGCTGGATCATTTGAAAATTCCCAGAGCCGACGTTCTGGGGTACAGCATGGGAGGCGGTGTTGCGATGCAATGCGCGATCCGTCATCCGGAAAGGGTGCGTCGCGTCGTAGTGATCTCGTCCGTTTTTCGAAACGACGGATGGGTGAAAGAAGCCGTGGATGCCTTGCCCCAGATCACCGCAGAAGCATTCAAAGGTTCTCCTCCGGAGGCAGAATACAAACGTCTCAGTCCGACTCCTGATGACTTTCCGAAGTTCGTCAAACGTGTGGTTGCCGCTCAACCGAACTACGACTTCGGGGCGGACAAAATGAAAGCCACGGAAGCGCCAATGTTCTTCATTCATGGAGATGCCGATGGCGTCCGTCTGGACCACATTGCGGAGATGTACCGACTGAAGGGCGGCGAGCTACATGGCGACATGCAGCCTCATCCAGCTTCTCGACTCGCCATCCTTCCAAACACAACGCATGTCTCTCTGATGGCTCATGTCAAAGAGATCGTTCCGATGGTGAATGACTTTCTGGATGCGGGTGCTGCAAGGCAGTGACGAGGGACTGTGTCACGGCGTGAAAGCACCTTCGGAGGCATCTGTGACGGACGACACGAGACAATTTGAGCTTGTGCCATTTTTTCGATCACCCGGTGGTTGTCTGGTAACGACACTCCTCCTGCTGATCGGCGGTTGCATCGGGTGCGACATTTGGCTTGCCGGGGCCGATCAATACTCATTCGACCTGGGAAACGGCCGACACCTGATCGCGGTGCAAGCCAGAGACAAGTCTTTTGACCAATGGACCACGTACGAATTTAAGGTTATTGTCTCCGTCAACGATCAGATGGTTTTCGAGCAGCATCTTTCTGGAACACCGGAAAGGGAACATGAGTTTTCTGCAAAACTCAGCTCCGACGGTAACTTGGCCGGTATTCTCTGGCCGGGAAGCAATGATGACTTTCGATTCATCTACGACTTCGCCAACAAACGCGGTTACGGGCCTGCTGCGGGTCAAGAAGAGTTGCAGAAAATGAAGGAGCTCGAAGCAATCCTGCTGTCGCCGGACGCAAAGCTGATACCCCAGACGCCTTGAAGAACTAAGTGCCCCGATGGGGAGAATTTCGACCACACCGCTTCCGGGTATTTTTCGTTTTCTTCCAAATTGCATGGCGGGTTTCGGGAAGTTTGCCGCTCCTCTCTTGTGGACAAAGATCTGACCGAGCACCATGCTGCGCGTCGGTCTTGTTCGGGCCTTCACATGTCCGAGGAACAATTTCTGAGCCTGCACTATGAGCGGAATTCTGAGACATTCATTGACGGCACCTTGTCTCCTTTTCACCGACTGGCTGAGGACTTTCCGGAGGCCAGCACGCGCAAAAAGACGGCTTGCTGAACGGACGCAGCCTGTCTGCCTGGGGGCGGATGAACTGGAAAGTCGCGAGCTGATGACCGCGATTTCCTGGGACCGACCGGATCACCTGACGTTCAGCATTGTTCCTGACGGGACGTTGATCGCAGGGCAGCCAAGCACGTTCCAGTCCAGCTTCTCCGGGATCGGTAATGCGTCACAGCTCCGCCGATGGCTGCTGGAGTCCTTTCAGTCGTGGACTCAACACGCAGGCATCAATGTTGGATTTGTCAACGACCGCGGCCTGGCGATGGGTGCCCCCGGGGAAACTCAGGGAGACCTGCGGTTCGGTGATATTCGCATCGGAGCGGCCAGCATGTCCTCCGACGTGCTTGCCGTTTCGGTTCCTCATACCGGCGGAGCAGCGGGAACCTGGGCGGGCGACATTATTTTCAACAGCAATTTTCGCCCCGTCAGCGGTGATCAGTTCAAGGCGGTGGCGATCCATGAAATCGGTCATGCACTCGGACTGGACCACAGCACCGATCCGCTGTCGCCGATGTACCCTCAGAATTCACCATCAACTCCGGCAGCACCGACAGCGGCCGACATCAGTCAGCTGCGAGCGATTCACGGAGAACGAGTCGATCGCAACGAGATCAAAGTCACGAATGATACTCTGCGCGACGCAACGAAAATGCGCGATGGCAGCTACTCGGGAACATCCCCTCTGCTGAATTACGGCGACATTTCCACATCCAGTGACGTTGACTACTGGGTGCTCGACAAAGTCGCCGACTACAACGGACCCGTCACGGTCCGTCTGCGAACCGGCTGGCTCAGTCAGCTTCAGGCGACGCTCACAATTCTGGATCAGAACGGTGCGGTTCTTGGAACTAGCCGAGGCATGTGGCCAGGACACGATGTCTCCGTGACGATCCCGTCTGTCTCCCAGTTTGTGTACGTCCAGGTGAATCGATCCGCTGGCAACCAGCCCTTCACAACCGGTCGCTATGCGTTGCTGACAACGTTCGACAACATCAATACGACCAGCAATGCTCGGATGAACGAAGTGCTGAGACTGAACTTCGACTTCCTGAAATCCACTGCGTACGCTCCATTGTTTGACGGCGGAAGCAGCGCCGTGTTTCTGGACGACCTGCACACGAATGACACGATTCGCACAGCCACGACACTCAAGACCGCTCCCGGGTTTGCAGAAGGGTTTCGATACGAATTCTTTGGCACCCTGTCTGACACGATCGACAACGATTTTTATGCAATCACCAGTCCGTCCGTTCTGACCACTGGCAGTGTTCTGTCCGTGACCGTTGATGCTGCGGAACTTCAGGCTCTTCAGCCGTTCGTCGCCGTTTACAACAAGTCGTTTCAGTTCCTGACTCCGACCATTCTGCGGAATGGAAACGGATCCATCTCGATTCAGATTCCGGGGGTCGTTGCCAACGAAAAGTACTACCTGCGAGTCATCGCTGCGGCAGATGGGAATCGATACAACACAGGCAACTACATTCTGAAAGCTCGATTTGCTGATGCCGCAGAACCCCAGCATCAGCTTCTTCGAGGTGTGCTGAGTTCTGCTTCGTCGCGACAGTTCTTTGAAATGACTGTTACACAAACGATGCTCTTCAACTTTGCACTCGAAACCGCCAGATACAACCGAACAGCGTCAACACCGTCGATGGCCGTTCAGGCAACTCTTTACAACGCGTCTGGCAAAGAACTGCATCGAGTCGTCTCAATCAACGAGTCTACTCGCACATCCAGCAGTCTGATGCTGCTTCCCGGAAAGTACCTTCTGCGAATCAACGGCGTGTCTCAGCCTGGAGGGCGTTTCAATTCGCTGGCCTTCCGACTGCTGGGTGCCGTCGTCTCCGATCCGGTTGGACCGATTGGAACAAAGGTGAATCAGGCTCCGCCCACCAGCACGCCGGTCGATCAGTCTGTCACCTATTCGCCGCCGTCAACAACTCCTCCATCAGTCCTCGCTCCTGCTTCGGGGACAGAAAACCCCTATACCTATCAGCCTGCTCCCGATCCCGTGCATGCCTTTATCGACTTTCAGGACTGGTACTGGTACTTCGGAGCCCCATTGTAGAGCGACTGTCCTCAGTCGCTCCGTTCCCAATTGTAAAGCGACTGTCCTCAGTCGCTCCGTTCCCAATTGTAAAGCGACTGTCCTCAGTCGCTCCGTTCCCCATTGTAAAGCGACTGTCCTCAGTCGCTCCGTTCCTCATTGTAAAGCGACTGTCCTCAGTCACTTCCTCGTCCCTGCCCCGCTTCCTCCACATCAATCGCATCTGAAATCCGCATCGCCCAACACCGCAACAAACATCAGCACAAAAAGAAAAGGCTCTGAACGTTGCCAGTCAGAGCCTTCGCATTTACCAGGATTGTGTCGACCACTGACTACTTGCCAACCTTGAACGTCCCGGACAGAATCGTTTTCAGGTTCACCACGACTTCAATCCGTGATCCCTCTTTCACAACAGGCACCGATCCGCCTCGCTCGTCGGTCAGTTCAAGTTTCATACGCCCAAGAGTAATCGTTGCGGTGCCGGCCAGGGTTCCGTTCACATACACCGACGCCACCTGTCCGTTGTAGGCTCGCAGGTTTTCGGCTTCCGCGGAAAAGTTGGATCGAGAAGGATTCTGATCGAACTTCCCTTTCCCCTTCAGGCTCGCTGGTGCACCTGTGGCCGGAGTCATCACGGCAGTCAAAAGCAACTTTGGTCCCTTGGCTTCCGCAGGAACCGCGGTCAGTACCAGAGCCGCAAAAGCTCCAATCGTCATCAGTCGTCGCAGCATGTACATTGTTCTTCCCTTTCGTCTGGTTCTTCAGAAATGATCATTCGACCCTTTCAGATGGCCTCAGGCTGTTCAGGTCGCCTCTGCTGTGAGTAGCGATGAAGAACCGACGAAACCGCCAACGGTTTTTGGTGGAATTCGCAGCGCACTAAATCGAGAGACTCTTCCCCGTCCTGTCTCTGTCAAGATCGGGTGATCCCGCAATGAAGCCAGTTTTCCGGTTGTTCCGACGTTCGGAATGGAAGAAAATCATGGCGGCTTATGCTGGCGGAATCCGCTACTCCAGGCAGACTCTGAGGAACAGGGAGATCTCCGTCAGTATCAGCAATATGCCTGCAAACTCAGTCCTTTCCATGAGCAGTGACTCAGAATCCCAGCCGACCGACCAATCGCTGCTGCGACGTTATCGCAGCGGTGAGCAGGAGGCCGCCACGCGCATTTATCTTCGCTATGCGCAGAGGCTGTATGGGCTGGCGATGGCGAAAACCAACCCGGATCTTCAGACGCGTTTTGATCCCGAGGACATTGTTCAGTCTGTTTTCCGCACGTTCTTTCGGCGGGCTCGAGACGGTCATTATCAGGTTCCGGACGGAGATGAACTCTGGAAGCTGTTCCTCGTCATCGGGCTGAACAAAATCCGGGACGCTGCCTCATTCCATCGCGCGGACAAGCGATCCATCGACAGGACGACCGAGCTGCCTGCAGACGCACTGCAGGTTTCATCGGCGGGAGAGTCGGTCGCGGAAACGACGCTTCGTCTGGTCATCGATGAACTGCTCGAACAGCTCCCGGAAAATCAGCGGGAGATCATTCGCCTGCGGCTCGACGGTGCGCAGGTGACCGATATCGCCGACCGGACTCAACGAGCACTTCGGACGGTGGAACGAACTCTGCAGAAATTCCGCGAGCTTCTGCATCAGCAGATCGGCGACCTTTCCTGACCTCGAACATTCAACTTCCGAACCTTCTTACCTGCAGGCCATTGTTGTGGATCCCAAAGTGAATTCTCTTTTTGGAATCTCGGAAGAACTCATCTCCGCCTATGAAGATGCCCGCCTGGAAGGTCGACAGGTGCCGCTCGCGGATTATCTGCCGGAAAGAAACCACCCGCAGTGGCTCATGACGCTTCAGGAACTGATCCGCATTGACATGGAACTCAGTCAGCGGCAGGGCAACCGTGTCAGCCTGGAAGCTTACCGTTCTGCATGGCCGATGCTGTTTGAAGACTCGGCCCTCCTGGCACCACTCGCCTTTGAAGAATACCGTCTGGCGAATCAACAGGGGATCACTGTTTCTCCGCAATCGTATGCAGAGCGATATGGCATTAATGTGACGGGCTGGCCGAAACTGGGCCGCAGTTCAGAACATTCTTCCGGGCTCTCTTCATCCCAGGGCGACGATGTGACTCGCGGACGACTGATGAAGATCTCCGCGGGAACGCGATTGCTGGACTTTGAGATTGTCGCTCCGCTGGGCGAAGGAGCGTTCTCCAGGGTCTATCTGGCTCGTCAGGAATCTCTGTCCGGACGTCTTGTCGTCCTCAAGTTTTCTTCACGCCGCTTGAAAGAAGCGGACAAGCTGGCGCGTCTGCAGCACACGAACATTGTTCCCCTGTATTCCGTCCATGACTGGAATGATCTGAGCGTCCTGTGCATGCCGTGGTTCGGTTCCGCGACGCTGCGAGATGTTCTGGAACCCGGAAAGCAGGGCGGTGACAGTCGCCCAAACGGCGAGATGCTGCTCAGCACCGTCAAGGGATGTGATTCCCGCCTGCGCACTCAGGTCGAAGGACAGTCGGCGGAGCAGGCCGCTCCCGCAAATGCCGGCAACGATTCGATCCATGGAGCGTCGCGGCGAGGATCTCCGTTGCTGGGACTGGATGGCGAACTGGCTGCCGTCTGGATCACACAGCAAATCGCCGAAGGACTCCGCCATGCGCATAAACGGGGCATTCTGCATCGCGACCTGAAACCAGCCAATGTGCTGCTGACGTCCGATGGTCTACCGATGATCCTGGACTTCAATCTGTCGGCGCTTCAGGCGGACGATGCAACGGCCGGCGGTACGCTGCCCTACATGAGTCCCGAGCAGATCGAAGCACTCGAGTCACGGGAACGAGTCGATGAACGCTCCGATATCTTTTCCCTCGGCGTTCTTTTCTTCGAACTGCTGACCGGTCAGCGCCCGTTCACGGATGCCGGACTCGATCGGCGTCAGATGGTCGAGGAACGCCGCACGACTGATGTTTCACCCCGCGCACGCAATCGAGCTGTCTCCGTGGATACGGATTCGATCGTGCGGCACTGCCTGGCTCCTCAGGCGACGTCACGATATCAGTCGGCTGACGAACTGCTTGAAGATCTTGGACGTCAGCTGACTTCGCGTCCTCTGAAGTTTGCCGAAAATCGATCGATCAAAGAACGCGTTCAGAAATGGACCAGGCGGCATCCCCGAATCACGTCAATCTCATCTGTCTTGTTGATGTGTTCCGCGGTTCTGACACTGGGTACGTGGCAGTATCTTCGAGTCGCTTCGAACCTGCGTCATTCAGAAGTTCAGCGATCCGCCATCGAACTGCTTCGAGTCGCTCCGGACGTCAAGGCGGATGCGTTCTCAGCGGCGATTGGTGATTCCGATCGCAGCAAAGCGGCCCTTCAGATTCGCGAGACGCTCAGCGAATACAGCTTTCTCCGAAGCGACCATGATGCGACGTCACCGGATGTGACCAGGGCCAAAGAAACACTGATGGAACTGCAGAGACTCGCGGAAACACTGGAAGGCGCAGCGACGGGTGAAACTTCACCCGACATTCCCGCGGCCCCTTATCTTCAGGCCCTGAAGCTGGCGATGAATCACAGGTTCTCGGAAGCCGCCGAGACGCTTCGGCCCATCGTTCAGAAGAACCCGGAGCTGTTTGAATCGACATTGCTACTGGGAATGCTGGCGCGTGCTCAGGACACCAGTGATTCGGCCGAACCATTGCTGACTGCCGCGCTCGCACTCAGGCCTGATGACTTTCCAGCAAGGATGCAGCGAGGGCTGGGCTATCTGAAGTCCGAACGATTCGATCTGGCAACCCAGGATTTTCAGCGTGCGCTGGAACTGCGGGCGAATGCCGCAGACACCTGGTTTGCTCTCGCGCTCGCTCAAACCGGTGCAGGCAAACTGACAGACGCGCTTTCATCGTACGACAAGGCGATCGAGCATCAGTTTCCGGAGACTCGCATTCACTTCGCCAAAGCCGATCTGCTCGACCAGATGGGACGAAATGACGAAGCGAAAGCTGTTCGTGAAGCAGCTCTTCAGCTGACTCCTGCGGATCATCGGAGCTGGGTCGCACGAGGACTGGCGAGGCTTCCCGGCGATCCCGAACTCGCTGCCACAGAGATTCGCAAAGCACTGGAATTGAATCCGTCCTCACACGACGCCTTTCGAAATCTCTCCATGGTCCTGTCGGAATACCTGAAGCGACCGGAGGAATCCATCAGCGTCCTGGATGAAGCGATCAAGTTTCATCCTCAGGACGAATTCCTCTGGGCCGGTCGAGGAGTCCTGTACGCTCGCAAAGGCGACACCGTGAAGGCGGTCGCAGATGCAAAACAGTCGACGGCATTGTCCTCGGATCCATTCCTGAATTACATGGTTGCGTGCATTTACGCTCTCACGGCCAGGGGCGAACAGGAAGAAGCTCACCGAGTTGAGGCCTTGAAACTGATTGCTCAGAGTCTGAAGAAAGATGCCTCACTCGCAACATCAATGGCCACTGACCCGGATCTCGGAAACATCCAGCAGGATCCACGATTCCAGCAACTGATCTCCGCTGCGCAGGCTTTGAGTCCCTTTTGAAGAGTCTGCTAGGCCACGGCTTCACCAGTTTCTGACGCATCATAACCGGGTAATCCGATCAGCAGCTTTCGATAGACCGAAGACCGAACGACCCTTGCGAATGCCTTGAAACGGCGATCGGCGCTGAACGACCTCAAGTAACAGAGATCAAACGCCTCCTCCTGAACGGGCAGGAACCTCAAGCCGGCTTCCTCACTGACAAGTCGTACGCAAACACCGGCATCAGCCCAGCCGGAATGAACCGCGGTAGCGACACCATGGTGATTGCTCGCAATTCGCCGTGGAGACGATCTTCCGGACAATAGCTGATCAAGACATCTGCGTGCCCCAGAACCTTCTTCACGCCCAATCCATGTGAGCTTTGACTGCAGGACGCTTCTCACTGTGCGATGTGCAGACCCGCCGGACAAAGCAATACCCTCCTGCCAGCGGCACAGTCGCAGAAGCCCGTAGTCGCTGCCTAAGACTTCTCTGACGACTTCGGCGTTACGATCGGGATCTTCGGCCGTGGAAAAATGAAGGCCGGCGAAATGCACAAGTCCGCTTTTCAGCATCTCAAGCGATTGTCGGCTGGAACGAGGAAGGACGATCAGTCGCAATCCGGTTACCTGCTGAAACTGGCTGGCCAGAAGCCCGGCAGCAGGATCACAACACGCCAGCACGACCGTATCACCTGCGATGGATCCCGCTCCAGAGGCTGACTGTTCCTGATCGTCGGGCAGAGGAGTCATCATCGGTGCGGTCGTCGCCGGATATCGCCACAACTTGCCGGAAACTTCTGCCTGCCAGAATCGCTGTGTTGTCGTCGGTTGCCATGCCCACAATGTGGACGCAGTTGCCGAAGAGGCGATCCCAAACAACTCTTCCACCGTACAATCCAGTTCCCTGGCCAGCGCCAGCGCAGTGGCAACAGACGGAACGATTCTGTCACCTTCAATCGCTGTAATCGCCGTTCGGGAAATGTGGACTCGTTCCGACAGCTCGGCCTGAGTGAATCCAAGTGCCAGCCGACGTTCACGCACTCGGTTGCTTTGATTTCCGGTAGATGTCATGATCCTGACATTCTATGACATTATTGTGTCATTGCCAGTGGTGATGTGTCTTCTTCAGCATGAGCATCGAAATGATACACCAAACTGCGAAGGACCGAAGTCGAGGCACGATTCGCGGATTCACCCTGATTGAACTGCTTGTGGTGATTGCGATTATCGCCATTCTGGTCGCACTCCTGCTGCCCGCCGTCCAGCAGGCCAGAGAAGCAGCACGACGAACGGCCTGCAAGAATAATCTTCGGCAGATTGGCATTGCACTTCACAACTACGCCGACGTGTTTGGCACGTTTCCGCCGGGCCGCATCGTCTATGTGTCACCAACGGACGACGGATCACCCGGCGCGAATGGAGGGGCGTCAACGGGACGAGGAAACTGTTTTTCCGCATTTGCCGGGTTGTTGCCACATCTCGAACAGAGTGTCATCTTCAATCAAATTGACTTCAACAATGGGCCCGACACGATCGCGAACAATGCGATGAGCATCACGCAGCCGCCCGTCTTTGTTTGCCCATCTGATTTTGGAACACGTGCTCTGGCCCAGGGAGCGGGCTTTGCCGGTATTACAAATTATGTTTTGAATACCGGGACGACGCTGCCCGTTTCAACATTGAACCCGGCAGGAGTGCCCGTAACAGGCGTGTTCTTCGAAAATTCCAGAGTCCGGCTGCAGGACGTTACGGATGGAACAAGTCAGACTGTCTGCATCAGCGAACAGATTCTCTCTGACCCAAACGACCCAACAAACGCTGGCGGCAACTGGACTGGCAAGACGCCATCAACCGGCTTCGTCCTGACCTCCGGCAATAACAACAGCAGCAACGGCCCGGAGCTGCTGAATTATCCCGGCGACTGTGTGGCAGGAAACCGACTCCAGCTGACTCGCGGAAACCGCTTGCTCTACGGGGCGCCCGGACACACAATGTACAACCACCTTCGGGGCCCGAATGATTCGGGAATCGACTGCCGGGGCGGCCTGCCTCACAGCCAGCGCAACTTCTACTGGTGGCGTCGCCTGTCCCACAATGTCGCGTCACACAGCCGACATCCCGGCGGTGTCCAGTCACTGTTCTGCGACGGACACGTTCAGTTCCTGTCTTCGTCAATCGACCGAACCGTCTGGCTGGCTCTCGGAAGCCGCGGCAATGGAGAGGTCGTTGGTGAGTTCTGAGCAGTCTGATGAGATCCCATTCGACGGAACACAAAGTCAAGGCTTGTTCTACATTCATTCAACCCCGAGGCAGTTCCGAAATTCGCTTTGCGTCACCATCGCGACCGGCGTCCACAAACTTCTGAACACAGTCTCGAACGACTTCATCGTGAAGCTTTTTATCGGCGATCTTCGGCAGACCAAGTACGACTGATTCGAGATCACCCGCAGCCGCGCTGTCACGGCAGGCGGAGGCTAATGCGGCGTCCCGGTCCGTTTTGCCGGGAATCTGCAGTGCTCCCAGGACCTGGTGCATCATGCTCACCGGTTCCGGTTCATTTCTGCCGCAGCCAAACAGCAGGAGCGGAACTGCAACTGACGACGCGATTTTTACCATGTGCCTCATTTCGAGGTCTCCCTCCGCTGTTCCGAACAGGCTACGAAATTATCTGCCGATCCCTTGTCAGCCTAACCATCTAACATTCTAATACCCATAAGAATGTTAGTTCAAGCAACCGGATGAAGGAACAGAGGGAATCAGACATGAGACGTCGCGCTTTCACATTGATCGAGCTTCTGGTGGTGATTGCCATCATTGCAATTCTGGTCTCTCTTCTGCTGCCAGCAGTTCAGCAGGCTCGAGAAGCTGCACGCAGGACTCAGTGCAAGAACAACCTCAAGCAGCTGGGGATTGCGATGCATAACTACGAGTCCACCTATCGCGGGTTTCCGCCGAATCTTGTGCCCGGCGGCAACTTTCGGTACAGCGCCGGGAACTGGGGCATCCTTGCGTATCTCAGCCCGTTCATGGAACAGTCGAACGTCTACAATGCCATGAATCTGAATGCTCCCACGTATGCAGCGACGGCTCCGTACAACATCGCGGATCCAGGCAACGCACTTGCGGCCGCATTGATTGTGCCCTCATTTCTTTGCCCCAGCGACAAATCCCGATCACTGGGCGGAGGCTATGGAGTGGCTGCTCTAGGACCGGCCAACTATTGCGGGAATCAGGGGGACGGGATTTACATGGATGCCACGGGAGCGGCGGCAAACGGGTCGCCATACAATTCCAACGGCGTCACCTTTGCCAATTCATTCGTGACGATTGCAATGATCACGGACGGCACCAGTAACACGTCCTGCATCGCCGAGAGCATTCTTGGAGAACCGACATCGGGCTCACCTCGCTCTCCCCAAAAGGACTACGGCTATCTCACGACCTATCAAAGTTCACTCACCGATGCAGCGTGTGCGGCTCCGGGGGCATGGAACATCGCGAATCCTCGCCAGTTTTTGTGGTATTCCGGGGAAATTCGAAACACGGCCTACAACCACTACTACACGCCAAATTCAAAGAACTTTGACTGCGTGACCAATGCGTTCAATCTGGGTTATACGGCGATCGGCTGGAAAGCGGCTCGCAGCATGCACACTGGCGGAGTCCAGATTCTGCTGTGTGACGGCTCCGCAAGATTCGTCAGCGACAACATCAATCTGACGACGTGGCGTGCTCTGGGGACTCGATCCAGCGGCGAGATCATTTCAGAGTTCTGATAAGAGCGGAGAGCCTCGATGCTTCTGGAAGAAAAACGAACCAGTGTCATCACGCCGGAACAGATTCGGCAGTATCACGAAGATGGTTTTGCCATTCTCCGCGGTGTATTTTCCGGGAGAGAGATGACGCGGATTCAGGGAGAGTGTGATCGCCTTCTGAATCATGAGTCTTCCTTAGTTTCTCCGAATAACCTTCGCTGCCGATACATGCCTCATCATGAATCCGGTGAGCTGCTCTTTGAAGTCTTTGATCCGGTGAATGATCTGTCTTCACTTCTTCACGAAGTCTGTTTCGACCCTAGGATTCTGTCGTCGGTTGAATCGCTTTACGGTGAGCCGGCAGAACTGTTCAAAGAGAAGTTGATTTTCAAAATGCCCGGGGCGAAAGGATACGACCTTCACCAGGATATTCCTCAGAACTGGCCAGGCTGGCCGCGGTCGTTCCTGACCGTGCTGCTGGCCATCGACAGCTGTCATCGCAACAACGGCTGCACGGAAGTGTATCGAGGATATCACAGTGACTTTCTTTCCGACGACCCAGGCGTCTACATGCTGCCAGCGGAATCGGTCTGCGACTCACGAAGGGAGTTCCTGGAACTGGAACCTGGCGATGTTGCCATCTTCCATGGACTGACTCCTCATGGTTCGGCTCCGAACAAAACGACAGGAACTCGCCGGGCTTTCTATATCAGCTACAACGCTCGATCGGATGGCGGTCACCAGCGTCCGGCTCACTACACGGCATTCCATAAAATGCTTCGCGAGCGCATGGAAGGCAGTTCCATTGGCACTCCATATTTTCAATAGAAATCCCCGATGGCCATGATGTCCACTTCCCTGGTGACTGACCGGAAATCGGAGCCTGCATACTATGGCTGGGTCATCGTCGCCATCGCGGCGCTGGCCATGGTGGCGACGCTTCCCGGGCGAACACACGGGCTTGGCATGATCACCGAGAGAATGCTGACGGATCCTGTGCTTGGGATTGATCGAGTTCAATTCAGTGAAATCAACTTCTGGGGAACGCTGATCGGCGGACTGTTCTGCCTGCCCTGCGGCTGGCTGATCGATCGCCTTGGTCTTCGCGTCACGCTGACCGCCACAGTCCTTGCGCTGGCGGTCGTTGTACTGTGGATGACTCGTCTGCATGGGAATCAGGAACTTGCTGTTGCCATCTTGCTCACGCGCGGTTTCGGGCAGAGCGCCTTGTCTGTCATCAGCATTACGATGGTCGGAAAATGGTTTGCGCAGCGAACTTCACTGGCCATGGCGGTCTATTCGCTTCTGCTATCCCTCGGCTTTGCTTACGCCGCACAAATCGCAAAGCCATGGGCCGATGCAGACTGGCGAGTCGTCTGGGGAGCCATGGGTTATTCACTGCTGGCTTTCGTTCCGATTTGTCTCTCCTTGTGCCGTGATCCGAAGAACGCATCGCCCCTGACCGCTTCGGCGGAACGCTGCTGCGGGCGTTCGGAATCAGAATCTGCGCACCACTGGACCGTTTCGGAAGCCCTGCGCACTCAGGCCTTCTGGGTCTTTGCCCTGGCGACATCGCTGATTGGTTTGATCAGTTCAGGCTTGTCGCTGTTCAATGAGTCCGTGCTGGCGAAACAGGGGTTTTCCAAAGAGACGTTTTACAACCTGATCACATGGACTGGAACGATCGGACTTCTGACGAAACTCCCGATCGGCTGGATCGGGGAGCGATGGTCTTTGAATCGACTGCTCTCCGTTGGACTGATCCTGCAGGCAATCTGCATGGTGTCGCTTCCATTCATTCGCTCGATCACCGGAATCTCAGTGTACGGAGCCGGCATGGGAGTTTCAGGTACGATCACGACGGTCCTGTTCTTTACCATCTGGAGCAGAGCATTCGGGCGCCGGCATCTCGGACAGATTCAGGCCATCGCTCAGCTTCTGACAGTTGTGGCTTCAGCAGCAGGACCAGTCGTGTTTGCCCACTGCCTGCAGCGCTATGGAAACTACTCGCCAGCTTTCATGACGCTCGCCGGGGTTTCCGGCGGGTTCGCGATCTGGTCATGGTTTGTTCCGTTTCCGACTCGTGCCCCTTCCTCTGCGGCGTCTGCCGTCCTGCGAACGTATTCGCCAACAGAAATCAACGCTTCATCCGCCCACTGAAAGGAGTAACTCCTGTGTCGACCGTTTCTCTTGTCACGATACCGCTGGAAACCCTGAATCGTAATGCGTCGAGTCCTTCCGCTCAGACCGCAACGCGATTCCATTTGTCGCTGAACGTTTCCAGCATTGAGCGAATCGCCTCCTTCCTGCAGTTGGTACTGGGCGTCGCCCCCGCCAAGCAAAGAAGTGACTATGCCAAGTTCGAACTCGAGTCGCCGCCGCTCGTGCTTTCTCTGGAACAGAATCCTCCTTCAGAAGCCGGATCGCTGAATCATCTTGGATTCCGCTTCTCCAGCCTTGCAGATCTGCAGAGTGCGCAGAAGCGGGTCGAATCAGCCGGTATCCCGGTTCAGCGAGAGGAGGGTGTGGAATGCTGTTATGCGAAACAGACGAAATTCTGGGTGCATGATCCCGATCATCGTCTGTGGGAGTTCTACGTTCTGGAAGGAGATCTTGAACACCGCGGCGGAGGCCAGACGCTCGAGCAGATGGTCGGGGATTCAGCGGCCTGCCAGGTTGCATCAACGATGCGGCCCGTCGTCTGGGAACACCGAATGGGTAGTGCGTTTGCAATCCCGTCAACCGCTTCGGACCAAATCCGTCTTCGAGGAACCTTCAATGTCCCGGTGACGGATTCGGACATCGTTCGCACACTGCATCAGTGTTATCAGAATCTGAAACCGGGCGGACAAATTGAACTGCATATGCTGACGTGCGAATCGCCGCTGACCTGCGCCGTTGAGCTGCCGGGGCCGGCAGCGTACGTGAAACACGTTCCAGTGAGACAACACCTTTTGCAGACATTGACCGAGGCAGGCTTTGCTGACTGTCGTCTGACCACGTTTCGATCGAATGCCTGTTTTCAACTCTCCGGCCAGCCGCTGCGCGAAACAAAAATCGTTGCAGTGAAGCCCAGAGAAAATGTGGCCCTGGAGTGTGTGCGACTTGTTTATCGCGGGCCGTTCGCGGAAGTTCGCGATGATCGCGGGAATGTCTGGCAGCGAGGTATCGCGAGGGACTGTCCCACGATTCGATGGGAAGAGCTGAAGTCGGCAGGATTCGAAACGTCTTTTACTGTGCTGCCTGGAACGACTACGGTTGGCTCATGCGGAACATAGCGCAACGGAGTCGGGAAACATCCTGAGTGAATTGCCTCCTGTTTTTTCCGGCAGTATCATCATTCCGACAGTCTAATGAACTTCAGAGCTTCCTCGGAGCGACGACTAGTGGCACCGGATGTATTTGATGTCGATTTTTGTGCAGAACGGCTCAAGGCGCTCAGTGATCGCCATCGGCTCAGGATTGTGAATGCACTGCGTTACGGAGAACTGACGGTGGGAGACCTTGCGGAGCTTCTGGAACTGGAAGTGGTCAATGTCTCACATCATCTGAAGATTATGAAGTACGCCAATCTTGTCGAAGTCCGGCGAGAAGGGCGGTTCATGTATTACCGGCTGCATTCCGACCTGCAGTGCACGAAGGGCGGCAAGACGCGTTTTCTGGACCTCGGGTGCTGTCGCCTGGAAGTTCCGGATCGGAAGTAGTCGCCACTCTCGCATCGCTGCTCATCCAGCGCCACGTCGCATCAGGCATTTCTGGCAGATTGAATCAAGTAAAGAAGCAATACATGAAACCGGTTTACATCATGGTCGGCGGATTTCTGGGAGCCGGCAAGACATCGACCATCTCTCGCCTCGCGCGGCACTACATGAATCAGGGGAAGAAGGTCGGCATCGTCACCAACGACCAGACGACCGATCTCGTGGATACTCAAAGCCTGCGATCTCAGGGGTTTGACGTGGGCGAAGTCGCGGGGTCCTGCTTCTGCTGCAACTTTGATGCGCTGACATCGACGGTCGAACATCTGGGTGAAGGACAACTGCCGGACATCATTCTTGCGGAACCGGTGGGGAGCTGCACGGACCTGGTGGCAACGGTGATTCGTCCACTGACAGAAGTCTACGGCGTCCCGCTGGACATCGCTCCGTATGGTGTGATTCTGAAGCCCAGTCACGGTCTGCGAATCTTAAGGGGTGAAGCAACCAGCGGATTTTCTCCGAAGGCGAATTACATCTTTCGCAAGCAGATTGAAGAAGCCGATTTTGTTGTCATCAACCGCATTGATGAACTGCCTGCGGCGGATGTCAATGAACTCCAGACGTTGATTGAAAAGGAGTATCCAGGCCGGCCGGTTCTGCGATGTTCGGCAAGGACTGGCGAAGGCTTCGAAGCGCTCCTGGAGACGCTGGGGCTGCGCGGTCAGTTCGGCCAACGAATGATGGATGTTGACTATGACATTTATGCGGAAGGTGAAGCGGAGCTTGGCTGGCTGAATAGTCAGGTGGTCGTGGAATCCAGTCAGTCCTTTGAGCTGGATGCGTTCCTGATGGATTTGATCCGCCGCCTGCACACTCGATTGCTTGCGGCCAGCGCTGAAGCTGCTCATCTGAAGGTGATCGGACTTTGTGATGGAAGCTATGCGGTCGCGAATCTGGTCACCAACACGACGGGTCCAGAGCTGTCGCTGGCATCCGGAACCAAAACAGCGACCGCGAATGTTGTTGTGAATGCTCGAGTCGCCATTGATCCGGCAGAACTGGAAACAATGGTCAGGGAAGAGCTGGCCGCAGTGAGTGCCAAATTCCTGGCGACACAGAGAATCGTTTCACTGCAGAGTTTCCGGCCAGGACGGCCAGTCCCGCATCGTATTTCGTACGGTGTTTCCTTTCGTTTTTGAGGAGAAGTTGATCATGATCCGACATTGATGATGTTCTTCTGCTTTCTGCGATTTCCCTGATGCCGTCGGTGCATGCGGAGAATCCGGCGAAGGAGTCTCTGACGCTGGTGGTCATGGACCCGTTGTCCGCTCCACTGGCCTGCGATTGCGTCAAAGGTTACGCCCAGCGGGACTGAGCGCTCGCCGCGTTTCTAAAGACGAAGCTGAATCAGGAAGTGAAGGTCGTTTCCGGCGAATCACTGGCCGACGCGATTGAGAAATCGAAGGCAAGGTCGATCTGATTGTCGGAAAGCACTCGGTGTGGCAGATGCAAAGGAAGCCAAAGAAGGACGTGCGACCGATGTGCGGCTCTCGGTTGAAGGACTTGCTCACTCAAACCGGGCTGATTGTGGTTCGCTCCGGCACAACTTCCGCAAGTCGGTGGCGCAGGCCTGAAGGGATACCGGATCTTGTTTGGGCCGGCAGATTGCGATGAAATCCAAAGCGGCTGTCGCGCCTGAAGAATGGAATCACCATTCCCGAGAAGCTGGAAGTCGCGGCGTCCTGCGCGAAGCCGCTGTCACGATGGTCGAACTGCCGGCCAGTCAGTCCTTTGAGCTTGATGCGTTCCTGATGGATTTGATCCGCCGCCTGCACACTCGATTGCTTGCGGCCAGCGCGGAAGCTGCCCATCTGAAGGTGATCGGACTCTGTGATGGAAGCTATGCGGTCGCAAATCTGGTCAGCAACACGACGGGGCCAGAGCTATCCCTGGCATCCGGAACCAAAACAGCGACGGCGAACGTTGTTGTGAATGCTCGAGTCGCCATTGATCCGGCAGAACTGGAAACAATGGTCAGGGAAGAACTGGCCGCAGTGAGTGCCAAATTCCTGGCGACACAGAGAATCGTTTCACTACAGAGTTTTCGGCCAGGAAGGCCCGTCCCCACACATCGTATTTCGTAAGTGCTTGCGTCCCACTGTTGAAGGCGAACCGCTTGCGAGGAAGATTGGGGCACGCCATACTTCGTCCACGTTGTCCATGGTCATCGCTCTGGCGTGAGCGTCGGTGGGTGGTTTGCCGGAATGGCGAGTCACCTTCCCTGCCCGATGACCGCCGCCGTTCAACGTGAAGGATCGATTTTGTGCCAGCGGCGGCACATTTGTCTGAGTCTCCGGTGCAACGCGTAGCCGGTGACACTGCAAATGGAGCTGCCCATGTCTCGGAGACGTGGCTTCACACTGATTGAACTGCTTGTGGTGATCGCCATCATCGCGGTCCTCGTCGCGCTGATTCTTCCGGCCGTCCAGCAGGCTCGTGAAGCGGCTCGACGAACTCAGTGCAAGAATAACCTGAAGCAGATTGCCCTCGCATGTCACAACTATGAGTCAGCGCATCAGATTTTTCCTTCGGGACTGCTGAACTGGCCAACTCCGCCGGGGCAGCAGAACCCGCCACAGTTCCGTTCTGTGTCACTCTTCGTGATGATGCTTCCCATGCTGGAGCAGGGACCTCTGGCCAGCGCGTGGAACTACAACGATCCTCGTTTGAATGTCACGTCCGGTCTGACCGCCTCAGTCCTGCCCGTGCTTTTGTGCCCGTCAGACAACATGCAGAAGCCGATCTCGCTTCAGGTGACAAACTTCAATCCGGCAGGGGATTTCTTCGCCCTGACAAGCTACGGCGGAAGTGGCGGAACAAAGTCGTTTCATCCAAACCGTAACGTCACGCGAGACGGCATCTTCTTCATCAACAGCACAATCAGGCATCGGGACATCACGGACGGAACCAGCAACACTCTTTTCTTTGGCGAACGGTACCATCGTGATGCAGCTTATGATGCCGGTGCCGGGACTCGGACGAAAATGGAGGGTCTTGGAGTCTGGGCACCTTCCTCCGGAGTCGCTGGCATCGGCGATGTGACCATGGGAACTCTCGTCCAGATCAACTATCGACATCCGCTGAATACAGCCGTCGACAACACCTTCGAAGACCGTCGCACAAACACTTACGGCAGCGGACACACCGGCGGCAGCCAGTTCGCGCTCTGCGATGGCTCAGCTCGGTTCGTTTCTGAAAACATCGACCAGACCTTACTGCAGAAACTCGGCACACGCGATGGCAACGAGGTCGTCAGCGAGTTTTGATCAGGGGCCCGCAGACGCTGACATTTGTGGTCCAACATCCAAAGGAATCTCCCGGCTATGCATCAGTCTTCCAACATTCCCATGTCGACACTCAGAAGTCTCAGCCGCGTCCCCGCGTTGAATGCCGGGCAGGCCCAGTGGGTTGTTTCCCTGTTTGCGGGAGCTGCCGCCGCGGCGGCTACGTGTCTCCTGGATTTCAAACTTGGAGTTCCAGGACATGCGATTCTGCGATGCGTTCTCCCCATGGCGTTTGGCCTGACACTGGCTCCGTTTCGCGGGTCCGGCATGATCATGTCGTTCAGCGCGCTGGCCACTGGAACAGGACTGAAGCTGGCGGGGTTCGGTGAAAAGGGAATTGGTTCCATCGTCAGCCTCCTGGCAACCGGACCGCTCCTGGACTTCGCTGCGAATCGAGCCAGATCGGCGAAGGGAATGTGGCTGGGACTGATTGCTGCGGGAACACTCAGCAACGTCATCGCGTTCGTTGCTCAGGTCCTCGCCAAACTGATGCATCTGGAAACCGGTGGCGGCAAGCCTCTGAGCCAGTGGTGGAAGATGGCGATCTGGACCTACCCTGCCTGCGGTGCGGTCGCAGGCCTGCTGACTGCCGCGGTTCTGTTTCGATGGAACATGCCTGCTCGAACGTCCGATGCCTGAGGCATACAATGGTCTGGATCGGCATTGATGACACTGACATCGTCGGTTCCCCCGGAACCAATCAGATGGCTCGCGCTATCGTGGCGGCATTATCTGATGGCTACGTCTGCCAGTACATCCTGCGTCATCAGCTTCTGTATGATCCTCGAGTTCCCTACACCAGCAAGAATGGCTCCGCGTCGATTGAACTGGTCAGCCGGTCGAACGTCCCCTGCCGCCTTGAAGAGATTGCGGCAGTCGCGGCCATCTGCGAAACGGTAATGAAGGATCGCTTTGTTGAAGGAAGTGATCCGGGGCTCTGCGTGGTGAGAAGGGCACCGAAATCGATTCAGGAATTCGGACGCCGTTGTCAGAGGGAGCTTGTCGGTCTGAGGGACGCTGAAGCTCTCGCAGCCCAGGAAGGTGTTTTCCTGAAAGGACTCGCCGGAACCTGCGGCGGCATCATCGGCGCCCTTGCTGCCGTCGGCCTCGCGGCAACTCGGGATGATGGTCGTGTCGTCGTCCTGGGAACATGGCCGGAAGTCAGTGGAATGGTGTCCGTGGAACAACTGAACGCACAGGGCATCGCCGTCATGAATGCCGCGACGATGAAAGCTGTCACCACGGGCACAATTGACCTGGTCAAGAAACTGCGTCCAAATATCCGGCAGGGGCAAGTAGTGCTGCAGGTCCGCAGTGCTCCTGAGGGTCATGCCGCCGATTGGATTGCGATCAAAGTGTGAAACCGGGGCGACGGCGACGGGATCAACCGTCGAGACATCACAGGTCCGAAAACTGCCCGCCATGACGCGGCAAAACCGCTGAACAAAAGAATTTTTCGCTCTCGTGTCGATTTGCAGAGTTGCCGAACGACTATGCTCTGGAACGACGATCCTTCCCTCTGGTTCAGCAATACGCATTGGAGCATTCATGCCTTCTCAGATCTTTGTCAGCTTGCCGGTTCGTAACCTGCAGGACTCAACCCGGTTTTATGAATCACTTGGCTGGCGAAAGAATGCGGAGTTTAGTGGTGACACGACCTCCAGCTTTGATATCAGCGATTCGATTCACCTGATGCTGGCAACGCATGAGAAATTCAACGAGCTGACTCCGAAACAGATTGCGGACCCCGGAAAGGTCTGCCATTCGCTCATAAGTCTGTTGTGCGAGAGTCGCGAAGCGGTTGATTCAATCGTCTCAAAAGCCATCGCCGCTGGTGGTTCGGAAGCCCATCCACCGGAAGATCACGGCTTCATGTATCAGTACGCCTTCTATGATCTCGACGGACACGGCTGGGGAGTTTTCTGGTTTGATACAACTGGGCAGTCCGCAGAATGAGACCACTGATGAATGCTGCTGGTACTCGCCAGGCTGATGCCGTGCTGGCAGCATTCGTACCTTCATGCCTCGCCCCTGAAGGTGTCTGTGTGAAAGGAACACGGCAATGCCACGATTTCTGATTTCCTTCGATGACGGCGCGATGGACCACATTCCGGAACAGGAACTGCCCGCCGTCGCCGACGCCGCACATGCGGTTGTGCGTCAGGCCAAAGCGGCAGGAATCTGGATCTTCGGCGCCGGTGTTGCTCGTCAGTCGTCAAGCATCGTGGCGACCGACGGCACAGTGACCGAAGGTTCGTTCCCCGAAACGAAGCCCGTCATCGGAGGATTCTGCCTCATCGAAGTGGCCACTCGCAACGACGCGTTCGAATGGGCCGCTCGAATTGCAAAGGCATGCCGCTGTGCTCAGGAGGTCCGGGAAATCATGTTTGATCCGGATTCCTGAGCCGGTTACAAATAATCCGGCAGATCCACAAAGACGTCATCAAGGGCGGCTTCGACTTCGCGAGTCCCTGCGGAAGCCGCGTTGACCAGAAGCGATGTGTCGTCGTAGTACTTCCTGGCCACTGTGGTGATGCGAGTCCCGGAGGCGCCTCGTCGTCCATCCCAGCGGAACAGACCGCCGTCCTGTTTGACGATGTACCACTGTGAGGCGGACTTGACCCACTTTTCATTTTCGCCACCCCAGTTCGTCAGGTCATTGCGAACGGTGGTGAGTTCCAGTCCCCGATCAACAGCAAACGCCTTTTCCGTTTCTGTCAGATGAGTCTCCGCTTCCGTCAGGAGCTCCGGACGTTCATGGAAGCGTTCATCGAGATGCCCTACGACCGTCCCTTTTGCCTTGTTGGAGCCATCCCAGCGAGTCAGCGTTCCGTCAGGCGTCATGAAATACCACTTCGAAGCATTCCCCTTGAACCACTTCTCTGCGAGTCCCCCCCAGTTGGTCGTGCTGGCGGCTGCCGATGTCAGATTCAACTCACGATCCAGCTCCGCAGCTTCGGCGCGAACGAGTCGATCGTCGGCACCTTCGACTTCAGGAGCTTCTGCTTCATGAAGAAGTTCGGGACGTGCGTGAATGGAATCATCAAGGACTGCAATTCTCTGTCCGTTGGCTCCGGCCTTCCCATCCCAGCGATAGAAGGAACCGTCGGGAGTGATGAAGTACCACGACGTTCCTTTTCCCTTGAGCCACTTTTCTCCTCGTCCGCCCCAGTTTTCATACATCGACGAAAGTGCCTGAAGCCCGAGAGTCTGATCGAGCTCATAAGCCTCGCGAGCATTCTCCTGCAGCGGAGACAGCGTCTGCCCGACTCCAGTGAACGCGCCGGTCAGAGCGTTGCCGACGGTAACAATGGTGTCGACGCTGGCTCCTGGCCAGTTCGCCGGGAAGGGTTTCTCGGCGCTGCCATCTTCAAAGGCCAGCTTTCCGTATCCCTTGCTGTTGATCAAAATCGATCCAACCTGCTGTCCTCCAACATTGACCGCAACCGTTGCACCCGGAGTGCCATTCCAAAGTTCCACTTTGAACTGCCGGCGCACAACTCCGCCAACTCCAGGAACGGCTTCATAAACCGCCTGCCCCTTCATCGTGCCAGTTCCGAACAGGTTCAAATGCAAATGTTCGCCACCATCAGTAATGGGAGCCTGTGTCGCAGGAGTTGACGCATAAGCACCGGACAAAACTGCTCCCAGGGCGATTTGAGTTCCGTCAGTGATCGCTGGAAAACCTGCTGGAAACGCGGTGAACCCAGGCCGTGCTCGGTCCGAATACTGCAGGTTGGCATTGCCAAGTGCATCCGAAGAAATCGAACCGATCGTCTGACCATCGATCTGAAGCGCAAACTGCTGCGATGGGGCCAGGTTTCGAACATGAAGTTCGAAGCGACGAACCGTGACGTTGCCATCTTCCTGTTCGGCTTCATATTCGGATTCGAGGTACTCACCGTTCGCTCCCACAAGTCGAACTGTAGCGTTTTCTGCGATACGGCTGTCTTCGCCTTCAACGGCAAGAGTGCCAGCATAGATGTTGCCAATCTGGACCGAAGTCCCGGCAGTCACAGCCGGCCAGTTCTGAGGAATCGGGATGCGGTTTCCGCCACCCGATCCATCTCGCAGTTCGAGCTTGCCAACTCGATTCGCATTGACGGTGATTTGAGCCACAACCTGTCCTGCGACTGTGACGTCGTAAGAACCTGGCGCGGCATTGTAAACGCGAAGCTCGAAACTTCGCTCGCCCTTATTGTCCCGATACTCCGCCTGCCCAAATCCAGCCGTCGCACCGGTGAGGACCGCCGCCAGCTGATTGGAGCCCGAAAGGACAACTCGCGGCTCGACCGTTTCGCAAGCAGACGAAACTCCGTTTGTCAGGTGAAAAGTGCAAAAGCGGCGGGTGTGTTTTCTGGACATAACGTTCTCTCAGTCTCGCTTTCAGTCGAATCAAAGGATTGCTTGCTCAACTGACTTGGGTCTTGAAACGATCGAAGGCTCTCTTTCGGTCCACGGACACGCGAATGCGAGGAGCAAATGGTCGATCTGAAACGAGCGGGATTCTCATTTCCGCGTGGAATTCCCGCTTCATGCAGGGAAAGCGATTCCGACGACGATCACCCGCCACAGATTTCGGGCAATTTTTCCGAATGCTCTGCAATGAGCGAGTACCGTGAACTCGCAGCCCCAGTTGTATGGGTTTGCCGTGACTTCAATTGAGGTGCAGTGCCTCAAATGCCTGTCATCGCGACTGATGGGGCCGCACGCTCCGAATCAAATTGCAGTTTCGACTTGCCCAAAGGCGACATCTCCGGAACCGCGAAAGTCCGGCGAGTCTTCGAACGGCCCATCGAGCCGGACATCCTGAACCTGACCGTTTTTGGCATCCGGTCGTGCGGCCTATTCTGGTGAGTCTGGTAGCCCGACAGAAAATTCGCAGATTGCCATTCCTCGTGACTCTCACTACGGTCACTTCCCTGAAATTCTGCCGATATCGCCGGTAACGGTGGTCTTCCGCAGCTTTTGCAACGAACTTGCCGTGCCATGATGCACAGCGAATGCACTCCGGCAAGATTTCTAAAGTAAGTGCGGACCATTCAGGGAGGATGAATTCGTGAAACGCTGCGTTCATGCATTAGCTCTGTTGTGCGTCTGTGCTGCTTCGTCTCCCGTCTGGTCTCAATTGTCGGATGCGGCAGCCAAGGAATCATCAGGAGGGTCAACACCCTTTGATGCCGTGTCTTACGAAGCCGAGCTCTCGCCCTTTGAGTCCATGCTGATTCGAAAGAATGAGGAACTCGAAGAGAGAATTCAGCGGCTTGAGGCGGAACAGAATCACCGCCCGGCGTACAACGGCAACCCAATGAACAGTGTTGAGCAACAGCTGCGGCAGCAGGACGCCGGATCCGGTGGTCTCTTCGGCTCAGTCGAGGTGACATTCCTGAAACCAGCGTTCTCAGGAGCACAGTCTGTCTTCGGCTTTGGAACGGGAAGGACGCTCGATACAGACTACCAGACTGGATTGCGTTACGGACTTGGCTATTTGAACGACTCCGGCTTCGGCATCCGTGCCAGCTATTGGTCATATGATAACGACTTTGGCTATACTCCTCCCTACGCTCCCAATGTGTTTGGCATCCAGCTGCAAACGGCCGACACCGAATTGCTGGTTAAGCAACAGCTGCGTCACTTCAATCTTGATCTCTCAGGCGGCCTTCGCTACGGCACTCTGAAGTACACAAATCCTGTGCTGACTCTTTACGGCCCGGGCATCGTGAATTTTGAAGGCGTTGGTCCCACGGCAGCGATTCAGGCAACGCGTGAAATCGGAAACACCGGGCTGTCGGTCTTCGGAAACGTTCGAGGATCAATGTTGGTTGGAGATATCCACACGGGTTCGCTCCTTCTGAACATTCCGGCTGGTGCTGTCGAAGATGAGATCATGACGGTATTTGAAAATCAGATTGGCGCTGCGTGGAGTTATGATCTGACGCCGACCTTCCTCCTGCAGGTTCGCGCCGCGTGGGAAACTCAGTACTGGGCAAATTCAACTTTGGAAGATGACTTCTACGGCATCGGCTCAAACCTCGCCTTGATGGGGCCAACCCTTGCTGTTGAGCTGCGATATTAGGTTAGTCGGCTGTTGGTTGCTGCAGACTAACTGAGTTTTTTCATCGCACCATAGAACAGTGACCTGTTGAAAGATCGCGGAAGGGCTTGAGCCCCGATGTTGCGGCATCGGAACGCTTGAGCCTTTCGCTCATTGGACAATTCAACTCTCCTTGATCCCTTGGTGCCGGAGAACCAGCAGGTTTGCACTCCCCGGATTCCGGTGTGGAACCGTTGACCACATATTTCTGTGAGCCTGCGGAAAAATGGACGTTTGGGACGATCCGACGGCAGACCAGAGTGGGGCAAATTCTACAACGCCTGTCACATTCGGCCGCTCAACTTCTTAATGGCGAGGTTTCATTTAGGCCCCATCTGGATTGCGATTGAAGTGGAATCCCTCGCCCAGACTGCCGCCTGGCGGTATTGCTCATCTGGACACACGCTCGCTGTGTGTCGAAACACGATCTGAAAGGGAAAGAGTCCTTCAGAGCCGTGACCTCCACATTGTCTCCTGTTCATGATCGCAACCGACGTTGGAAATTTGAACAGTTGCGTACGGTTCACCAAGGACTTTCACTGAGTGTGTATGTCCGACTACGATCCCACCATGCAAAGGAAACGTTTCACCCACACAGTGGAAATTGCTTTTCCACAATTCTCTAAGAACATGGCTGGCTGAGAGTTCCGGCGCTCAGGCCGAGGCATTGATTCGCATTACCGGACGAATATGCAGCTCATTTCCTTGTCTCATTGCTTCATTTTTCCAAGACTGTGCATCCCCACGATACCGCCGCACAGTTTGGAGTTTGGAATGAGTTCAAAGGTCGCCGCAATTCTTCGTAAGTTGTTTGCCCGCAATCAGAATCACAGCCATTTGCGAAAAGTGCGAATCGGGAACTCAGTCACCCGACAGATATTGGGGGGAGAGCCACTTGAACCGCGGTTGATGCTGTCTGCCGACCCAATCGTCAGCGAAAGTGCTGCTGGAACATATTCGGTGCTGTTCGGCGGCTCCGATGATGTGATCACCGTCGAACGAACATCATCGGATTTGTCGTCCAACGGCGGCGCAATCCTGACTCTGTCCTACATTAATGATGACTCAGTGCTGGTTGAGTTCAGCATTGGAAATGCGACGAAAGGCGTACTAAACCTCACAGTCACAGGAGGTGGCGGCAGTGATCGGTTCACGATCGGATCACTGGGAGCCGGTGTGCAGGTCACAATTCATGGGGGGGATGGAACGGACAATCTGATTGGTCCGGATGACGATACCCATTGGACAATTTCCGGTGTCGATACGGGGTCTGCAACAGGAATTGTTCTGTTCGACAGTGTGGAGGAGTTAACCGGGCGCAGCGGTGACGATGTTTTCACGATCGAAGCTGCGGGCGTTATTACCGGGCGCATCCATGGTGGTGACGGAAATGATCAGCTGATCGGTCCCAATGCGCCAAGTGTATGGACCATCACCGGCGAAAATGAAGGCGAGGTGCATAACGTCAGTGAAAGTGTGATTACTGGTTCAGCCACGTTCATTGAAATTGAAAATGTCGCTGGCGGCAGCGCTGACGACGAGTTCCGGGTGCTCGGAGAGGACTCACTTTCCGGGATCATATCCGGGGGTGGCGGCGTCGACCTGCTTTTGGCTGGAGATATTGATAACGCTTGGACATTGACCCACAATAACTCAGGATCACTTAATAACACCGGGTTCTCTGAGATTGAAAACCTGACGGGCGGGACCGCCAGCGATACGCTGAGTCTTATTGGGACCAGTGCTCAGCTGAGTGGGCGATTCGATGGCGGCTTGATCGACGAGGACTCGCCGGCAGTAGACACTCTCAACTACGCGCAACGCGGCCAGGGTATCTCCGTCAATCTGCAGACGAAAGCCGCCCCCGGCCTTTCGGGAGGTTTCCTGAATGTCACGAATTTCGTGGGAAGCGCACTGGCGGATACACTCGTTGGCCCAATCGCGGTGCTTGATCAGACCGCATGGGTGATCGATGGACCAAATTCCGGCACAGTGGACGGGAACACGTTCTCTGGCTTCGAGAATCTTACCGGCCAGAATTCGACCAGAGATGCCTTCATCGCCATGCCACTGGGTACTATCTCGGGCACGATTTCCGGGGGAACCGGATCACTGGATGGATTTGCCGTTAGTGACGCTGCCGGAACTCTGTCGGCGTATCAGCCGACCAGCAACGATTCCGGAGTGCTCTTAAACAACGGCGGGCGTTCGTTCAACCTCACTGGAATGGACCCTTATGTTCCGTTGAGCGGCAATAATACGCATCGAGTTGTTTCGGGAACGATCTTTGATCGTTCGATGACGATTGAAGATGATCCTGCCAATCCGGGAAATATGAAGCTGAGCTTCGATCGGCTGACATTCACCGGCGGAATCTCCAGCTTTACTTTCGCAAGTCCGCTGGATTCGTTGACAATTGACGCAGGAACCGGCGACGACGAAATCAACATTGTCTCCCTCGATGCTTCATTCGACGGTTCGGTGATCACATTCAGCCTTGGTGTATTAGCCGTCACCGGGAATGCTGATGCGAATACGGTGACAATTGAGCAGACGGCCTATGTATCGTCGCGTGCAACGATTGTGCTCGTCGTGGATGCGGCGCCGGCCCAGACGTTTCAGCGAGTCTCCGAAGTGGTGGTTAACACCCTGGCTGGCGCTGATTCCGTCGAGATGCTGAGCACAATCAATATCGATACGACACTCGATGGTGGTCTGGATTCAGATACGCTCACCGGTCCGGACGAACAGATCGACTGGTACCTGACAGGTGTTGACACAGGCAGCGCCGGGGATGCTGATTTTGCTGGCTTCGAGTTTCTGCAAGGCGGCTCGGATATCGACAGCTTCAAGATTGAGACTGGGGGCAGTCTGACCGGCAGTCTCGATGGTGGTGGCGGGCTGGATAATCTGATTTCATCCGACGACGATAACACATGGGAGTTGACCGCACTGAACGAGGGAACTCTCAACAGTATTGCCTTCTCCGGCATAGAGAACCTTGCTGGCGGGACCGGCGATGACACATTTGTGCTGGCCGATGGTGCGGGGATCACCGGAACGATTGACGGAGGGAATGATGACGATGACGACGGTGATGGAATCGCGGAATCCGAAACCGACACGATTGACTATAGTGCCTATACAATCGCGGTGATCGTGAATGTGGGAACCTCCACCGCCACGGGAATCGGCGGATACACGGGTATCGACGCGTTTACCGGGGGAACCAGTGACGACGATGAGGTGATCGGTCCAAATGAAACCAGCGTCGTCTGGAATGTGTCTGATGACGACGAAACAGAGGTTTCGGGAATCACCTTCAGTGACTTTCAGAATCTGACTGGCGCTGATGATAATACCGACGCGTTTGTGATTGCCTACGGCGGTCTAATTACCGGATTAATTGACGGTGGATCCGGTGGAACCGATGGACTGGCATTTGTTAACTCCAGTGATGTAACGCTGGCGTTCAACGCGCCAGGGAGTGACAGTTCCGGGACAACCAGCAGCAGCGTTTATGGTGCTGCGGTCGATTACGCCGGAATCGACAGGATTAATTATTATAACAACAGCGATCCACTGAACCCCGTTGTCAGCGGCACTGTGTTTAACGACACAATTCGTGTTTATACTGATCCTTCAAACCCAACAGGCCTGAAGGTTAAGTTTGGAAGCACGGAGATTACGCTTACGACTCCGGAGGTGGCAGGCCTGCAGTCACTTCGAGTTGATGCCCTGGACGGCGCCGACAGCATTACTGTGGAATCACTTCCATCTAACTTCTCCGGCAGCCTGATTCTCTATGGCAACCGGCTCCAGCGGGCCGACCTGATTTATCCTCTGGTTCCCGAAGATGATCCATACCCGGACTCGGTCACTTTCGCCGGGAATATCAGCCTCGGTTACCTGGAAGTGTTTGCGGATAACATCACCGTTAACGACAACGTTAAGATCGAAGCGGGAGATGACGGCATCTTCTTCCGCTCCAGAATGGTGGGCGTGTCGACGGTAGAAAATCTGCTGCCGATCTTTGCCACGAAGCGATCGGTATCACTGGACATTGGCAAGAATGCGGAATTGACCGGGGGCAGTATCTATTTTGTTCTTCAGGCAGAAGACAAGAGCCTTTCTGATGTCCTCGGCGCGAACTCGGAAATCTCCAACTTCATCATTAATCCGCTGATGGACGTCATATCGGATCATATCAATCTGCCAGTCAAAGTACTTGTGAAGCAGTCGGCCGCAAAGATTACGCTGCAGCAGGGCGCAAAAATAACGAGCTCCGGCACCATTGGAATGTATGCAACGGCAGCGGCCGATGCGTCCGGCAGCGCGTCAAGCAGTATGGTGAGTATTGCCTACGGCCAGGCAACTGCGAAAGCGGAGATTGACATCCAGGCCAATGTAAGCATCACCGCAGCTGATGCAGTGGTAATTACATCCACTGGCGGGGCAACAGCAAATATCAGTGCTACGACAGCGCGAGAGATTGACAGCACGCCTAATCCAGGAGGCAAGGGAGGCGGGCAGGGAAAGAACCAGTTTGCCGTGGGGATCGGTGTTGCGTACGCTGATGTGCTCTCCCACGTGACCATGGCGTCCACCGCAAGCATTTCCGCCGGTAAAACAGCAAACGTCACAGCCGGGGGGGACATTGAGTCTGAGGCGACCGGTGAAGGCGGCATTTACGCAGCCGGTAGCGCCGGGCTGGGGTTTGGAATTGAGATCTCCAAAGCAGATATCAAGACTGTTGTCAACGGCTCAATCACGGCCCTTATGAAGCCCGGCTCAGTTGTTAAGCTCGAAATTGATCCGACTGTCACCTGGGATGGCACTGGTTCCGTCCCGTTTGGCTATGTCGACTATGCGACTGATCGCATTTACCTTGGCGACACATCTCTGGTAACCGAAGACACCATTACGTACACAAATCGGCGTGGTACAAGTATTGGAGGAATGGTCGACAATCGAGAGTATTTCGTTATCGCGGATTCCGATAACCCTGGTTACTACTGGTTTGCAGAGACCGAGATTCAGGCAGTCCGTGCCAGCCTGGGCTACCTGACCGGCAACATCGTCAACCTTGCGCCTCAGCCAGGAGCGCTCGCGACTGCCAACAATGAGCGTACATTTGACGGCAGTGATATTGATGCGGATGCAAATACCGTCTCTCTCGGCCGGAATGGCGATGTTAATAACACCTTTGAGCTCGGGCAGGCGGTTGTTTACAAGCAGGGCTCAAGGGTCATTCCCGGTCTTGTTGACGGCGGGACGTACTACATTGCCGCGTCCACAAGTCAGAATAACCTGCAGGGAAATACTCGCTTTACCGAGGCACAGGTCGTCGGATTGTCCGAGTCAGAAAATGAAGCACGCGCGGGTGTGCTGATTGATATCGGTCCATCCCTCGGTACCGGATACACACTGGCAGCGAAGCATGTTCTTGATTCAGATTTCGCCACTGGCGTGGGCGTCGTTGCAAAACTGTCCGCGGAGAACAAAGCAACAGCCGGCGCCGGAGTAACAAGTGAAGACGCAAAGCCAGGGTATATTTCAAAGTTCAAGAGTGATGTCAGCAAAGTCTCCTTCAGCGGTCTGATTGATAAGCTCACAAAGTCGTATGCTGACGAAGTTAAGAATGCAAATACAGCGGCCGGTAATACGGGAGCAAGTAACAAAGTGTCGGTGGCCGGTGCCATCGCCTTTACGTTTGTCGATCACGATGTCCTCACGGATGTGGGCAGCACGGCTGTTTTGAAATCCAATGAGGATCTCGAAGTCAAGGCCCTGATATCTCAGAAGTATACTCTTGGTGCTGAAAGCAACGCCGAGCCACAGGATGATTCTCCAAGCGCCGACACGACGGCGAGTGTCGCAGTCAACGTGGGCATTTTTCAGAATACCGCAAAGGCAACGATCGCTTCCAATGCACAACTTGATGGTCTGCGAGCAACTCGGGTCATCAGTGACGTCACCTACCCGTTTCTGCAGCGATTTGACGAATATTTGCCTCTAAGCTGGGGAGAGCTCATCGATGGCATTCGAAATGACGGCCTGGAAGCTGTCACGAAATACCTGAATCTGAATCTCGGATTCAAAGATGCCTTCTTCAACACATGGGTGGCAAGTACAGCGAAGGGTGTAAAGCTGGGAATTGCCGCATCAATCAATGTGGTCACCCTCGTCAATGTGTCTGAAGCTGTTGTGAAGTCCGGGGCGAAGATCAATCAGGATGCAAACTGGCACGATAAGGACACAGACCCAGCCGGTACGGACGTGAATGATCATCCCAACCAGGCGCAAAACCGGGTGGATGGAAACAATGGAGACGGGAAGGGCGAACAGGTTGTTTCGGTGGAGGCCACGAATTATCAGCAGACCATCAATATGACGGGGAATTTCAAGTTGCCCGATCTGAGTATTGATGTCGTTGATGATCCTGCGAAATCGACCGCGACACAGAAACGTTACAAGGCGAAGAAAGAGTACAGCCTTCATCCTGCCGGGACCGGTGGCTCCAGCGGCGGTGCAGGCGGCTCCATCTTCATTACGGTGCAAAACAACACGACACATGCCATTGTTGAGGATAATGCCGAAATCTATAGCGGTGGCGACGGCGGCTTTAATATGAAAGCCGAAGAGGCGCTGCTGAATGTCAACCTGGCTCAGGCATGGGCCAAGGGCGGCGGTTACGCCATCGGCGGTACATTGATCTACGCCGGACAGACAAGCGACACGAGAGCGCAACTGGGCAGTCGGGCGAAAGTCACCGGGCGTGATGCGCGAATCTATGCGGGCGACCTCACAACTACCGTCTCGTGGGCTGGCGGGATCGCGAGCGGTGAGTCACTGGGTATCGGCGTGTCAATCGCCGTCAATGACATTGATCGAACAACATTGGCTTTGATCGGCGACGAAAATGTGCAGGCCGGTACGCCCCTCCGAAGTGACACGTCGATTGATGTGACGGACAGTGTTCAGACTTTGGCGCGTGTGAGTGGCGATGTGTGGTCGTTTACGCTGGCCGGGGCTCTCGTTGCTGAAGAGAAGCAAAAAGACAAGACAGCGGATCAGCCACAGGCACAGGATCCGACAAAGATCGCCAATGGCTCGAAAACCGCAGATCTCAGCAAGGTGACCGATAACAATTCCGGGGGAGCAAACACGGGTGTTGGGATCGCAGCTGCTGCTTCCGTCAATCTGATCAACAGCACGACCGTTTCACGCATTGCTGATGCCGGAAAGGTCAACGCAGGTTACGTGTCCGTTAAGGCGGAGAACGATACGGGAGTGATTGCGGCGACTGGTGGATTGGCTGTCGTCGCCGGTAAGAGTGGCGACACGTCAGTCGCCCTTGCGGGGGCGTTCAGCATCAATTTCATTACGGCTGACACTGTGGCAGACGTGCAGGACACTGTGCTCACGCTGACCGGAAATGCTGCAGATGCCCAGGATTTTGTCCTCGATATCGACTCATTAACCAACAGCAGCATTATTGCCATTGCAGCAGGCGGGGCGGGCAGTATTGCATCCGGAGAACGTAAGAAGGGCGGTGGTGGAGCCGGTGGAGGAACAACTGCGGTTTCGGTGGCTGGATCAGTCGCTGTGAACTCCATATATGGGGATACGACTTCCGGCATTCACTTCGGGTCGGTCTCAGTCGCTGATGGTTCAGTACAGGTCGCCGCTGAGGATGAATCAAGCATTTTTGCAATCGCCGGTGGACTTTCACTCTCTGTCGCGACGGGGAAACAGGGGTCATCGACTGCTGTGTCCGCCGGGGTTGCGATTGCAATTAACCTTCTGAATACAGAAGTTTCTGCGGAAATTGAATATGCCACGGCAAACTGGCTGACTAGTGGCACCGGAAATCTGACCGTGAATGCGGTGAATTCCCGTGACATTGGCTCGTATACCCTGGCTGGCGCCGTCAGCGTTGCTTCCGGAACACAGGGTAATGGTGTGGCCGGAGCCGGGGCCGCATCGGGCTCTGTGAATCAGATCTCGGGTGATACTCTGGCGACTGTGAGTCATTCAACGGTTGACGTGCCCGGTACCGTTACTGTCGACGCAAAGGACACCTCCGAGATTATCTCGGCGGCGGGCGGAATTGCAGTTTCTGTTGGATTGTCGGGAAAGGGTAATGGCGGCGCGGGGGCTTTTGGTGCAGCCTTCGCAATCAACAACATTGGTACTGCGAGTGACAATAACTCCATCGAGGCAGAAGTCACTGGTTCGGAGATTACCTCCACCGGAGCAATCCTCGTTTCAGCCAAGTCGGAATCGGACATCTTCGCCCTGACGATTGGGGCGGCTGGAAGTGTGTCCAGCGCCGGAAATGGAAATGCCATCGGCATCAGTCTGGCAGGGTCTTTTACTGTAAATGATATTCATGTCAGCACTCAGGCACTCGCCACAAATCAAAGCTCACTGACGACGAAAGTCGGTGGCGGCGGAAGCATCAGCCTGACGGCCGTAGATGATTCAAAGATCAACGCGACCGCTGGTGCGGCGGCCCTGTCTGTTGCCTTGAGTCAGAAGACTGCCGTAGCTGCATCGCTGGGACTGTCTCTCTCGCTGAACGAAATTGCGAACACCACTGAGGCTGCGGTGGAAGACAGCGAGTTGGCCGCGGATGGTACGATCACGGTATCGTCCGACAGCACGGCGGACATAGATTCCGTTGCGTTCGGAATCGGGGTGGCGGTGGCGATCAGCGGAAATGCCACGTCAATCTCCGTAGCGGCAACCGGAGCGGTAGCGTTCAATGAGATCGACAACAGTGTCGAAGCCACCATTCAGGATACCGCCGATGCGGGTGCAACCACCGTTCAGTCAAATGGGACCGTGACCGTCTCGGCGGAAGATACTTCCACCAGCAATGCATTCGCACTTGCGGCATCCGCCAGCATTGCCGGCAGTACGTCCGCCAGCGGCATCGCCGTCACCGTTGGTCTGGCCCTGGCTCACAACACGATCGACAAAGACGTCAATGCGAGCATCGTGAACGTTTCCAGCGTCCTTACCCATGGCGGAGACGTGGTCGTTCGAGTCGATGACGACTCGGATATCGAAGTGTATTCGTTTGCGGCCGCCGTGGCTGTTGCAGTCAGCGGCAACATCAGTGCGGCCATTGCCGGCGGTGCTGCAGAATCAACCAATATCATTCTCAATCGCAGCAATGCGTGGATCAGTAACAGCAATCTCGGTACAGCCGCCGAAAAAGTCGGAGACGTTGTTCTGGAGGTTGACAGTTCCGCGGAAATTGATGCCGTTGTCGGCACCATTGCGGCCGCTGTGGCACTTGGGAAATCCGCCGTCGGTGTTGCGGTTGGTGTTTCAGTGGCGAGGAATTTCATTGGCTGGGGAATCGATGATTCCGTTGCCGGAAATTATGAAACAGAATCCGGTCTGCCTCAGGGTTCCACACTCACCAAAGATCAGAAGGTGAAGGTCACGGACGGGGCGCGCAAGGGAGATGTCTACAAGTATCTCGGCGAAAATCAGTCCCAGCCTACGGCCACCGCAAACTCGTCCCAGACAAAATCACTGACGAGGAATTCAGACTATGTTCTGATTTCCGATTCCTATACCGGCACGACGGCAACGGTCGGCGCAATCTATAAGTATGTCGGACCAAACCGCTCCAATGTGGTACTTGCGAATGAGGACTATACGGATTCAGACAACTGGGAACTCGCCAGTATCGATCTTCGAATTCAGGACTATTCCGATCGTCGGCTTTGGGAGCAGGTGAATCTGAAGTCGTCACCTGCCGAAGCGGAAGCGTGGATCCAGAACAGTTCCATTCAGGCTGCAGGCAACCTGACGATTGACGCAATCACAGATCAGGACATTGATGCTGTTGTGTTCGCCGGCTCGGTTGCGCTGGCCGGAGGTGCTCAGGCGGGTGTTGGCGTTGCCGGAGCTGGAGTTTACACAGAGAACAAAACGCAGACTCATATTTCCGCCTACATTGATGGTGATGGTACCACCGGGATCTCAGCCTATTCGCTGAGTCTGACGGCTGACGACATCTCAACCATCAAAGCAGATGCCGGAGCGGCTGCGCTGTCAGCTGCGTTTGGCCTGAACGCCGGAGTTTCCATTGCAGTCGGTATTGCTCTGGCGACAAACGAGATTGACAACGAGATCTCCGCGTACATCGCGAACGCCGATCAGTCGGTCAAAGCGACGACGGGCGGCATCTCAATTCTTGCGTCTGAAACTGCAACGATCGATGCTCTCTCACTGGCTGCGTCCATTGCGCTCGGAGCCGGTTCAACGGCAGGCGTTGCCATCAGTGGTGCCGGAGCCTGGGCGCGCAACGTCATTGTGTCAGACGTCAATGCTTACGTTCTTAACAGCGAAGTTGATAGCCAGTCATCCATCGATATCGACGCGATTAATGATGCGGCGATTGATGCCACAATTGTGGCGGCCTCGGTCGCGGTTGCCGGCGGAACCACCGCGGGTGTTGGTGTCTCCATCGGTATTTCCATTGCGGAAAACCGAATTGGCGATGAGGATGATCCGGCAGAGGTTCGTGCATGGATTAAGAACTCTGCGGTCAACTCTCACACTGGCGCACTGTCGATCCATGCCGACGGTCGGCAGTCCGTGGATGCGGTTGTCTTCGCCGGGTCTGTCGCACTGGCCTTCGCCGGCACAGCAGCCATCGGAGCCAGTGGTGCCGGGGTTGGTGCCACAAATCTTATTGCCACCGATATCCATGCCTTCATTGAAGACGACGACAATAACAGCTCAACGACTGTCAGCGGAATCCACGCGGCCAGCATTGAAGTCAAAGCTGACGACCGATCAACAATCCATGCGGACGCCGCGGCTGCGTCAGTCGCCTTCGCGCTTGGTGGTCCGGTCGGAGTCGGATTGTCCATCGGGGCTTCAATTGCCCGCAATGCGATCAGAAACGACGTCGCTGCCTGGATCGCTGATGCTGCCAATGTCGAAGCACGCACCGGAAGTATCACCATTGACGCCGGCGTGGAGGAAGATCCGACAGGTTCAGCTTCCGACTATAACACCAGCCAGACGGTGGCTTTGAAGAAGGGTGATACAGTCACTTCCGGAAGCGATGTCTATCGCTTCCTCGGAGAAGGGGCAAAGATCCGTCCAAACTACGAATCGTCTGCGACCGCTGTCTATCTCAAGAACGGCGACCTTGTGAAGGTGCTGGACGGAAATAATCATGGTGGCGTGGAAGGAGCCATTTATAAATATCTTGGCAGCGATATCGCACCTCCGGCGGACGACGATAAGACGGATCCCGCGGTCAATCTCTCCAAAGAAGACTACTCCGTCGCAGCCCGGTGGCAGCTGGTTGAGGAGTACGATCTCTACGATACAAACTCCGGTGAGGTGGACATCAGGAATGGTGACCTTGTCGAAGTCGTGCCGGGCTATTCCGTACTTTTCGACAGTAATGACACGGGTGTAAAGCTTGTAAACAACAAGGTGTATGTCGCCACAGAAGATGGATTGATCTATCGCTATGTGGGCACTTCCCGAAACAACGTGAACCTTTCAGGCGAAGACTATTTTGACACGTCAAAATGGGTAATCGGGTCGCCGACAAAGGATGAATTTGGTGTAGGCGGGACTTATTACCGCTACCTTGGGGCCGATGCGTCTGACCTCGATCTGTCCGTACAGGACTATCGAAATACAGCACTCTGGTCGCAGGTCACTCGTGACCTGAGCGATTCGGTCCAGAATTACAGTTCAAACAGTTCGTATTGGACGAAGACCGCATCCATTGAAGCACTTTCGCTGGCGATTTCTGTCGGAGTCGCAGTCGGCGGAGTCGCTGGTGTTGGAATCAGCGGAGCCGGTGCGGAAGCGACCAATGTCATTCTTACCGATGTCAATGCCTATGCGTCTGACAGCAGCCTGAAAGCTGTCAATGGGGATGTTTCGATTCTTGCCACGAATACGGCAAGCATTGATGCGGCTGTGGTCACCGTTTCTGCTGCATTTGGTGCTGGCGGCACGGCCGGTGTCGGAGTTTCCCTCGGTGTTGCGGTTGCCCGCAACTACATCGGCTGGGATACAAGTTCAAACCTGATCCCGGAGTCTGCGATCGATTTCGCAACCGGCGATTCGGCTCGCAATCAATTCACGCGATCGATGCCTCTGACGACCGGCGATCTCGTTCGAATTGATGCCGGTGCCCGGGCTGGCGACGTCTATCGCTATGTGGGTGACACGATCCAGGCAGACTTCAGCAGCGAACAGGGAACACGGACCGTCAGTGAAGGTGATATCGTCTTTGTCTCTGCGAACTTCACAAGTGACCGTGATGCCGACGGGACGCCCGATGGCAAGATCGGTGGTTTGTATAAGTTTGTCGGAAACAATGGCAGTCGCAATCTGTCGACTCAGGATTATACTGACACCGATCTGTGGGTTTATGTTGGGTCGACCTACCTCTCCGAACAGGATTATGGCAATACCGACTACTGGCAGCAGGTGAACCTTGCGAAGTCCTCTGCCGAAGTACAGGCCTACAGCGAAAGATCCAGTATCAAAGCTGGAAACGCGCTGACGATGGATGCTGTTTCGGACAGCAGCATCGACGCTGTCGTGTTTGCGGGATCAGTTGCTTTGAGCGGCGGATTCGTCGGTGTGGCGGTCAGCGGATCCGGTGTGGGGGCAACAAACCGCATTTCCACACTGGTCCACTCATACATCGATGGTGACGGAACGAACGGCATCGATGTGGGCAGCCTGTCTATCGGTGCCACGGATACGTCGCGTATCGATTCCGTGGCAGCAGCAGCGTCACTTGCCGGTGCTCTCGCAGGGGTTGCCGTGTCTGTGTCGATTGGCGCTTCCGTCGCGGAGAACATCATTACCAACGATGTCTCCACTTACATCGTCAATGCTGACACAGGGGTTCTCGCCCGGACAGGAGAAATCCGGCTTGAAGCGTCAGAAGCGGCGAGTGTCGAATCGGATGCCGTTGCCGCATCCGTCTCTGTGGCAATTGGTGTGATCGGCGTTGCATTGAGCGGTGCCGGGGCCGACGCAACGAATCTGATTTCCAATTCGGTGACCAGTTTCATCGAAGACAGTCTCGTTGCGACAGAGCTTCCACAGGACTACACGTCGAGCCAACAGATTGATGTGCTCGAGCAGGGGAAGCGCGTTCTGATTGTGGATGGGTCGACGGGCGCACTGGGGTCCCGTGGAATAGTCGGGCAAGTCTACGAGTACATCGGGGCAACGAGGGGTTCCTCGACGGCTCCGGTGGGACTTGGCGGAGAGCGATACCAGGACACATCGTTGTGGCGTCTGGTGTCGGTCGGCAGTAAAGATATTGTGATCGACGCGCAGAACACCTCCAGCATCAATTCTGTTGTTGGAGCAGTTGCGGTCTCAGCAAGTGTCGGACTGATCGCTGCCGCAGGCTCGGTCGGCGTCTCATTGTCCGACAATATTATTGGCAGCTCTGTACAGAAGGCGTTCAATCCGACGACGCTCACCTTCGAAGATATTCTGTTCCAGAACCAGGCCATGTCATGGATCGCAGATTCCGTGGTCAGCTCGGCTCAGGATCTCTCGGTGACAGCATCTTCAGAGGAAACGATTGACTCTGAAGCCTATGCGGGATCGGCAGCAGTTGCTGTGGGTGTTGGGCTTGCTCTGGCCGGCGCAGGCGTTGAAGTCACGAACGTATTTGACACGTTTACGTATGCATGGATTGATCAGTCGGACGTCGCGTCCCAGGGAGATCTGACGGTTCAGGCAACGTCTGACAGCGAACTGGTAAGCTCTTCAGCGAAAGGCGTGGCGATTTCAGTCAGCGTCGGAAGTTTGTCGGTTGCCGCGTCACTGGTTGATACAGACATCACCAATGATGTCAGAGCATGGATCAGCGGAGACTCCGGAGATTCGGTGTATGCGGGTGGAGATCTCACCGTTGACGCCTCAGTGCTGAATGCTCGAATTCAGGACGTTGGCGCAACGACGGTGGGTGTCTCCGCCGGGCTGATCACAGTCACGGGCGGGGGGCTCGATATTCAGAATACGATTGACAACAACGTTGCAAGTGCCGTCAGCGGCAACCTTTCGATTCTGGCCGCCGGGGACATGGACGTGACGGCCAGCGAGAACGCATATCTCGAGGCCGATGCAGCAAATGTCTCATTGGCGATCGGGCTTGGGCTTGCGGTGGGCGTTTCGCTCGTGAAGAACGAAATTCTCAGCGACATTTCCGCGACGGTCGCCGGCACGTTGTCGACAGCGCTGGCGGACATAACCGCCCGGAACCTGACAGTGCTGGCTCAGTCGACTGCCGATATTGCTCAGACCGATACCGTTGGTGTTTCCGGGGCACTGGTGGGAGCTGTCGGTAACCGGGCGGACGCTGACATCAAGACACTGGTAACGGCATCGGCTTCCAATGCAATCCTGACCGTGGACGGAACTGTCACAATCAACGCCAGCGCGACGAATTCAGCGGACGCTTACGCAGGCGGTGGCGCATTTGGTGGATTTGCAGCGGGAGCGATGATTGCGGACATTGAAGTCGGTCGAGGCGCGGCAATTAGTGAAGTGACGGCAACCGTTGGTGACAACACAACAATCACGGCGGCCGCTCTGGCGCTGAACGCCACGGGAAATGATACGCTGCGGGCGACGTCGGTCTCGGCCGCCGTCGGCGCGATCAGCATCACCGGCGCACAGTCAAATGTTGACAGCGATCAATCGACTCTGGCGTCGATTGGCGAAAGCGTTGTGATCAACGTTGGAACTCTGACCATCAGCTCTGTGCAGTCACAGGATTTCGATGCTCAGGCTGATGCTGTTTCCTTTGGCCTGCTTGCCGGTACCGGTGCTGGTGTTGATAACGACGTGAATACTCGCGCGAATATTAATATCGGGACCGGCAGCGGGGCAGGAACCGTGATTACGGCCGACTCCGTTTATATTACCGTGCTGAATAATTTCGCAAAGGACGAGTACGCCGAAGACGCAAATCTCCGGTCCGGTTCGTTCAGCGGCATCTCGCTCGACTGGCTGGAGAGTTCCACAACGCTCACAACGGAAGCGAGTGTTGATATTGGCCCAGGGACGGTCCTGACTGCCGTTGGATCAAATGCGTCTCCAGGCCGAGTCCAGATCGCTGCCGTGAATTCCGGGACAGCGCTCGACAGCGTTCGAATGGAATCCTTTGCGATTCTGGGGGGTTCGCTGACGGTCGGTCGTTCGATCATGCACTACACTGGCAACGCGGAAATCAATCTTGACGGTGCCATCATCGAGAACAAGACCGGGGATGTTTCGCTTTCGACAAGTTCCACCACCGAAGTTCGTGGCACCGGCAGTCTGATGATTGCGTCTGGCCTTACCGGAGTGGCGGCTGTCGATGTGGACGCGACCAACACTGTCAATAACATCGTCAGAGTTGATGATTCCACGATCAAGGGGAACGATGTTGACCTGATGTCGGGACTAACGGCTGACGGAACAGTCAATCTGCTTGGAGCAGGGGCAAATGCGGAGATCTTCGCGATCTCGATGTATCCGAATATAACAGTACCGGTCGTCAATGCAGATATTAACGAAACGAATCAGGTCGATGTCCTTGGCAGCTCCATACTTCAGGCGTACCAGGATGTCAGCCTTCTGACGAACTCAGGAATTGGCGAAGATCGAGCAACCACGACAGGCACTGCGATCTCGCTGTCGCTGATCCCCTACGGATTCCCGGTGCCTGACGGTGCCGATGACATCGTGAACAATGTCGTCAACATTGATGCCACAGCGCTGATCGAAGCCGGCCTCTACAACATGAGTGTTGTGCAGGCGCTGCCTGTCACGGTCAATGGCAGTGTCAGGAACGACCTGCTTGGCGGCAATATCCTTAATCGTCTGAACAGCACCAGCAGTGTTCCTGGAGTCGGTCGTCGACTGAGTGACGCGGAACTGGCCGCGCTGACTCCTTCATTGCCAGCTGGTCTGAAGTACGAGTATGCCTGGGTGGATGTCGATGCCATCGAGTTCTCCATCACCAAAGGCACCATCGCCCAGGTAGTTGCCGGAGCGAATCAGGGCGGAATCGTCGGGCATTATTATCGGTATCGTCCGAGCACCGTCGATGGGCCGGACCGCATCATTATGGAACGGCAGAACTTCGGCGACACGAACATCTGGGAGCACATCGGGGCATCGCTGACGACAGAGGAGCAGCAGCGGAACCCTGTCTATGCCAGCAATGTGACAGTTGACTTTGCGTCGACACTGGCGGGCAAATTCTACGTCATTAAGCCAGTTGAACTGCCAACTCCCAAAGTCAGTTATGTCAACGTCGGAAATCTGCTGCTGGCGCAGCGGGAAGAAATTGTCAGCTGGATTATCAGCCACTCCGGAGACACCGAAGCGCTGGCTCGATATCAGGCAGAGCTTGATCAGCTGGACCAGACGCTTGAGGACCTTGGCCTGACTGAGTACTTCACAACTGTCAGGACAAACACTGTTGTGTTTGATGTTGTGGCCCAGCGACGCTATCGCTTCAACGGAGCCAACGAGCTCATTGTGCTGACTGACGAGAACTTCAGTGACACGGCACGCTGGACGCTGCTGAGCGGGACATCGAAGCAATCCGGCGACATCAGCAGTGACAATCAGCTGGGCGAGCGTGTGATTAAGCGGGAACTGGACACTTTGTTCCTGAACATTCCCAGTGTTTACGCGTCTCCCGGCTCTGTCTATCTGGAACGCGATGGACTATCCACTTCGGCAGAACAGTCAGCCCGCACGGCCTATCAGGCGCTTGTCGATTCCGGCCGCATCATCGCTCGCTCCGGCGCACAGATCAGCGTTAATAACCAGACTCCGTTCACTACGGTCATCAATGATGCGATTATTCGAGATAACAAGCGGGTCGAAATCATTGATGGGGTCTACACGGTCTTTGAACCTGGCAATGTCTGGCTGAATTCGTACAAATTCACGGATCACTCGGGTGGTGATGCACCACGAATCTCCATTACTCAGGATTCATTCCCGATTGCTGCCTATGACTTCGGCGGCAGCACGGGACTTGTCACCGTACTGACCAATCTTGATCAGGACATGTATCTTGTCGGGGACGTGATCAATGAAAACGGCGCCTTAATCGTTGATAACCGGGAAGGCAGCATCATTGTCTCAGGACAGATTCGCGCTGAAACCGTTTCAGTCACCGCCATTCGCGACTTCAACCTGAATACGGAAGGCTGGCTGCATGCCGGGAAGGATCCGCGTCAGTATCTGACGTGGGACACACAGCGTGCCGCGGCAGTCGCTGACTCAGACAATACGCTGACCTACGGCTCCAGCAGCGATGTCTCCGGTCTCAACTCGGCGATCACCGCGCCTTCTGCTCGAATTCTAGCTCAGGGTCGGATCAGCATTAATGCTCGCCTCCTGAATGTGAATGGGCTGATTCAGAGCGGTGTTGACACCATCAGGCTGGATATTGCCTCGAACTTCAATCCGGGGCGCCAAACCGTCAATCTGACGGATAAGGACGGCGTCACGCTGCCCGGTATTTCTTTCGGAGCGGCCAACATTCCGTTGGATGGTTACTTCGATTCGGCGCGGAACGCCGTTGTCCTTGAGGACATCGTTCCCACCGGCGGAGAGATCGTCATCGCGGGACAGATTCTCAGCACGGGCAACGGAATGCTGAGAGTTGCGAATGGCTACACAAGTGTCGATATCCGGAATAATTCCCGATATGACCTTGTGCTGAATCGAGTTGACACGACGACGGATCGAAAAGGAAAGATTACGATCATCGATACGGGCCGCGGAACCACGATTTTCAAGGATGTATATGAAGTCTCTGCGGGTCGTGTCGAATACAAACACTACACGGGAGTTGAAGCGGCTCAGCCGATTAACAGTGACGGCGTAGTCTCGGCGATCAACTACACACTCCAGTCAACGACGGACGCCGGTCCGGTCATTGCCGGCGTGGAGACAACCTATACAACTCGGGCAGGCCTTCAGTATGTCTGGGTGGAAGGTCAGTCCAAGACAAAAACAACGATTACGGAATATCAGACGAAGAGCTTCAATCTGTTCGGCGACAATTCGCTTGCTGACGCACTTGTCAGAGACGCGTACAAGACCGACGGGCCAACAATCAAGTACACAGACGACCAGCCGCTGCTGGAGTCTGAAACACTGGAAGTTGAGGGCACAAGCGGAACGCCTGCCTATGCGAGTGGCACTGCCTATTCGATCCATTATGAGCAGATTGGTGACACGAATATTGATGCCATCAAGAACGTCACCAAAGTTTTTGTCGGAGGCAATGAATCCACGGGCACAGGCGGTCAGTGGTATCTTTACGTCGCCGATGATGCAAACATTTACCTTCCCGGCCAGACCTACGCATCGAACACCAGCGTCTGGCAGCCAAAGAGTGCGTCCGAACTCGGAATTGTTATCAATTCCGACCCTGATCTTGGTGTCCTGGATCGCGCTTTGCATCAGTATCCGGACAGTTTCAACGGCACCTCAGTTGACAATGACACGTGGACCGAAGGCGGCGGATGGATGCGTTATAAGACGGTCTACGCCAGAACCACGACAATCGAAGGGCTGAAGGACGTTTATACGTCAACTCTGAAGGCCAGCTATCCGATCAGTCTCGACTTCCTGCAGGGCCCTGCCTCGCCGGAGATCCGTGTCGAAACAACGAACAATCTGATCCTTGAAGGTGATATGGAATCACCGGAACATGGCAGCATTGTTCTCGTTTCAGCCCACGGATCGATTACCGGGGCTAATGGCGTTGCCGTTTATGGCGTCGCCCCGCAACTGAGTGCCGGACCGGATGCGAATGACGTTATCTCACTGAGCATTGAAGGGAATAAGATCGCTTCAGACGCTCAGCACAGCAAAACCGCAAATGAAGTGACTCTTCACAAAGGAGATCTGGTCGAGCGAAATGACGGGCTCTACCGCTTCACCGGCAACGGGAAGGTTGTGAATACGAGCGGCAACTCTGTCACCGTGGGCTCTGCCGGAGTACGCGTGTTCCTGAACAGCCAGAGCTACACAGATCAAAGAAACTGGCTGAAGCTTTCGGAGACATCGATTCAGGCGAGTGCCGGGGGAGACATTACGCTCAATGCTGTTTCACTGAACAACAGCAGCAGCCGGTTCCGGATTGGAAACATCGAATCATCCAGAGGCGATGTTCTGATTAGTGCTCCGGACGGCATCCAGGCGGGATCCGCATCGTCGCAGATCAAGGGTGAACTTGTTGAGCTGGATGCATTCCGAGGCGCGATCGGGAACAGTTCGCTGATGATCCGTGTGAACAGTGATGTCGACGGGGTGAACAGCACTGGTGGACTGGCGGCAAGAGCACGGAACGATATTTACGTTCGAGAGGCAAATTCCGCCAACAACGCTGGTGATCTCAAACTGGCTGCAGCGGTCCACTGGGACGGAAACGCGGCCGTCGAATCGATTTCTGGCGATGTTTATCTCGTAGCGCAGAATGGTTCGATTATCGATGGGGATGTCGAGCTCTTCCGGCCCGCCGATCAGGGCATCCAGTTGACTCTGAATAATCTTTCCGCAGCTTTGAAGGAAGACCTGAACAATTCAGTCTTCTCACTCGATTCAGCCCGCTACCCGGTTTCACCAGGCTTAATGAAGTTCCTGTTCCCGGGGACCGAGTTTAAGGGACTCCCGCAGGCAACCAGCGCTGTCGAGACGCCGAATATCATCGGTGGCAAAGTCACGCTTGTGGCCGGTGGAAACTCCGGTGGCGTCGGTCGCCGCTCCGGGCGAGAATCGCTTGATCTTGGAAGCGACTGGTCCCTTTTGACGTCCGATCAGAAAGAACTTCTGGCGACGGCGACGGCTGAAGATGTCATTGGTGCCTATTATCAACTCTATGTCTACACAGGAAGTACAACATCCGGAGTTGATCTGAGCAGTCTCGACTTCACAGGCAGCTGGCAAAAGATCAATGTGAACTTCGTTTCAAACCTCGATCGCACGGCCGGCCAGACTGTTGCCATTCGACGTAATCAGACTGTACTTGTTCAGTACGGCGCGGATGAATTTGGCTTGTATCAATTCCTGCAGGGAAGTGATTCGACCGATTCCAGTATTAACCTGTCAGCCGAGTCGTTCTCAGATGCTTCCCGATGGAAACGCATTACGGCCAACCATGCAACCGATGATGTCGGAACAGCCACGCTCGTTAATGGCCAGATTGTTCAGAACAAGCGGGTCATTGAACGACTGGCTCTGCAGTTGTTCGATGATGTCGACATTGAAGCTTCGGGCTCTCTGTCGGTTGATGCAGGCAAGGCGGTTGTGATTGGGACGACAGGGGATTTCCTGATCAATCACGTGAAGACCGGAGACATGACCCGCATCAATGCTGGCGGGAGTCTTCTGGATCAGGGCACTGACGCGGAAGCGGCAATCAGTGCGTTTGGTGATGTGATTCTGGTGGCAGGAACATCGATCGAGGCTGTTGATCATACGCATGCTCTCCGTCTGCAATTAGCGCCGACGAGCAAGCTGAGCGTTGATGTGTTTGGGAATCTCCGCCTGAAGCAGGTCGAGCACGATCTGAGCGGCAGCGATTTCAACTCTGCCGTTACCGGTATTACGTCGCTTGCTGTCAATGACCTGATCGCTTACCGGATCAATGCCGGAGGTGTTGCGGAAGTTGAAGTGGTTGAGGGTGACCTGTATGTCGGAAGCATCTCGTCTGAAACCTCGATCAGCCTCATCGCAGAAAGCGATATCTTCGATTACCTCGATGATTCAGCATCTCCGGTTGTGAACATTTTCACCGGAAATGTTGGCGACGCGGCGAGCGGAAATGTTTACCTGCAGGCCACTCACGGGAACGTGGGTACAGCGACGAACTTCCTTGAAGTGGACATCCGAAAGGGCGAGCTTGATGCACTCGTCAGCCTGAACAGCTGGATTCGCAGTGTTCGAGACCTGAATATCGGTGACTTCACGTCCGTTGATGGAAACGTGACGCTGCAGGTCGACGGACAGGCAAACGTCGGTCTGATGACTGCATCCGGAAATAGTGTTGCGGATCCGGTGGATTCACTGGCTGATGGTCTGGTTACGATCAGTGCAACAGGACTGATCGTGGACCGCTACAATAACGCTGTTCCGAATATCGTGTCGACTGGTGTCATCCTGAATGCGGGTTCGGGTGTCGGCAGCGCTGCCAACCCGCTGGATACACAGGTCTCGCGTCTGGAAGCTTCAGTCTCCGCCGGAGGTTTCTGGCTGATCAATACGGGTGACCTGCAAATTGGAAAAATCAGTTCGGCCGTGGGTGTGCAGACCCAGAGTACAGTCAACGTCGTGGCCAGCGGCTCCATTGCCGTCGACGAGGCGATTGACAGTGCGAGTGGACCGATCCTGCTGGATGCGTCGTCAGACATCAGCATTAACGCTGCAATCACCAGTGGCGGTGGCGCAGTCACGGTCGTCGCGGATCGCAATGTGTCGTTTACGGCAGTCGGATCAATTGATACCGAAACCGGAAGCTCAACGGTCACTGTCACTGCTGACGCCGATGCCAATGGCGTTGGCGGAATCACGATGGCTGACGGCTCATTCGTGGATGCCACCGATGGCTTCATCGACTTCAATGCGACCGGCAGTATCCTGCTCAGCCACCTTCGCACAACGACGCAGGTCGATGTTGATTCCACTGCTGGCAGCATCCTTGATAACGGCGACAGCGCTCTCGAAGTGCTTGCGTCGTCTGTTCAGCTTTCTGCGGCTGGCAACGTTGGCACAAGTTCTAACGCACTGGAGATTAACGCGAACTTCCTTGAAGCCAGCAGTGCAACCGGGGGCATTTACATTGATGACCTGAGCGGATTGGTCATTGGCCAGGTCGGTCTGGTTGGAAGCCCGGCACTGAATTCGCCTCTCAACGGTCTCAAGGCTGCACAGACAATTCGCGTCACAACGACCGGATTCCTGACGGTCCGTGAAGACGTTGAATCGACTCAGGCCGAGGTCATTCTGCAGGCGATCGATTCATCCGCAATGACAGTCACGAATCTGCCTGACGGGCGTCGAGTGGTTTCCGCTCTGGACGGAAGCAATGCTGATGAAGACCTGATTGTCGAGTTCGGTGCCGACATCCGCGGTGCAATTCGAGTCACGCTGCTTGCCGGTGATGACATGCTCATTGCTGCAGATTCACTGATCACCACAGACTCCGATGGAGTAACGCTGGTCAGTGATGAAGTGATCCTGCGTGTGGACCACGGTGACGCGGATGACAGCGTGAGTGTGGATTCAAATGGCATCTCCCGCAATACGGGTGCACGATTTGACCTGCTGGGATCAGTCTCCACGACGAGTCTGCTTGTCTACGGCAATCGTGATGATGACACATTTTATCTGAACCCACAGGCTCTTAGTGGCCATACGCGAGTTCTGGGGGACATTTCAGGTGCAACTGGTGGAAGCGACTGGTTTATCCTGGATCATCTGCCGACGATCAATACGGTTCATGATCGACCAAATCATCTGCTGGCGAATGGCACTGATGGCGCGGTGCGCGACACGATTGATCTGGATGGACGTGGCGGTACCGACCATTATGTCGTCAATGTGACCGGCGGTCAGACATCCTATCTGGTCAACGTTGTTGATTCCGGGGCTCCCGACGATGGAGCGGATACTCTGCGCATTCATTCTCTGAACGTGGTTGGTACGGGGCCGTTTGACTGGGATCACGCCCAGCGATCCAGTACCGATCCGGGAAGAAACGACGTCTTTCTGCTGCGAAAGAACTTCGTTGCGTTGCTGACACAAACCGGGACCGATTCGAATAACCGCCCGACGTTCTCAAACGCAGTTGAACGGATCAACTACAACGGGACCATTAACGGTCGACTGCTGGTCAGCAGCGGTGACGGCGATGATCAGTTCTATGTTGATGATAACAGCACAATCACAACGCTGGACGGAGGAAAGGGGAAAGACCTGTTCCAGATCGGCCAGGTCTTCGGAACCAATCCCAATGGATTCGATTACGCACCAGGTGATCGGCCGGATGAGCCCCGAGTCGTTGCTGATGATACCCAGAATATCGATCTCGCCTCTGACAAGGACGACATCAGTCTGCTGCGAATCACTCGTGGCTGGCTGAGTACTGGGATTAGTCAGCCGCTGACAGCTTTTGGTGGCGAAGGTGCAGACTCGTTCACTGTGTACAGCAATAAAGCGATGCTGCGAATGGAAGGGGAGTCAGGAAACGACAATTTCGTCATTCGTGCTTTCCTGGCCCAGGACAACATTATCGCAGAAGGCGGCAACGACGACGACCACTTTGAATACAACATCAATGCTCCGGTCAGCATCAACGGCGGACTTGGATTTGATACAGTGGTGGTTCTGGGAACGGAGCAGTCCGATGCCTTTATCATTACTGAAGACGGGGTCTTTGGCGCCGGACTGAATGTCCGGATTGACGGCGTTGAAGAATCGCTTGAAGTCGACGGACTGGAAGGCGACGACTACTTCTATATTCTCAGTACGCGGTCAAATGTCGTCACAACTGTCATCGGAGGACTTGGCAGCGACAGCTTCAATGTGGCTGGTGACGTGACTCAGCCGGTCGTGAGTCAGAATCCCAATGGTCTGTCATCGGTCGTTAACCACGGGGCAGTGAGTACGCCTGGAAATGCCTATGATCAACTGCTCGTTGACGGGGTCCCGGTTTCCATTGCCACTGTGACTCAGAACAAGGTCCTGATTACGGAAACCGGTGGCTCGACGGAACTGATTGAAGACCAGGGCGGATTCGATTCCTATCAGATTTCCCTGCTCGATCCGCTGAACCTGAATGCAGCGACTGTTGCTTATCTCACCGTGACAGCAGGTCTTGCGTCTTCCTATGACCGCCGGCTCGCGAAACGCAACACGGGAGATGTCAACGGACCGCATGATGCAGAAACCGTGCTTTTGTCACTCGACGGTGGAGTGACATGGTTGTCCTCGGGCGTGCTGAAGTTCACTACGACCGACTGGTCGACGCCCAGAACAGTTCTGGTGAAAGCGGCCCACGATGAAGCGATTGAAGGTGAGCGCAAGGTCATGCTCAGTCACAGCCTGATGGTGGTGAGCCCCAGCGCCGCTGACATGACGGCCTTCGACGGTGTCGCCATTCCGAACGTGGAAGTGCGACTGCTGGACGATGATCTTGGTTCCCTGCTGGTCCGCCAGACACAGAACTCCACGCGAGTTCTGGAAGGCGACGCAGCATCGGAAGTGAGCGACACGTACGAAGTACGGCTTGCGGTTGATCCGACACAGAACGTAACTGTGAATCTTGGAGTCAGTGAAGCCGGCCAGGTCCGTTTCTTTGACGAATCCAATAACGAAATCACAAGCCTGACTTTCGGGCCTGGGAACAACAACTGGAGAACGATCCGCGTCAGAGCGATCGATGATGCAGTTCGTGAAAACACCGGCGTTGTAACCATCAGCCACTCATTCACAACTTCAGATCCGGTTTACAGTGGAGCAGATCCGGTTGATCTCGATGTGCGGGTCTTCGATAACGACTCGGCGAACGTACTTGTGACCGAGTCTGAGGGATCAACGCGCGTTGTTAAGGGAGGGGCCGGAGATGACTACACAATTCGTCTTGTGAGTCAGCCGACTGCGGATGTTTACATCAATCTGTATGGTGATGGTCAGACAACATTTGTCTCAGCGAATACAGTCGGCCAGGCCGATAACCGACTTGTGCTTCGTCCATTGGGGAACGTGGTTAGTACATTCGTTGATTTTTCCACGAATGGCGCTGATCCGGACACTCTGACTCGCACCGCTGTCAGCTGGTCAGACGATGGATTTGCCGTCGGAACACTGTTGCAGATCAACGGCAGCGGTGCGGTCTATAAAGTGAATGCTGTCAGGGATGTTCGCAATGGCAACATCCTGGTCAGCAGCACACTCGTGCTGACGCTGGATGGAAGCCTGTCCGGACTGAGCGACGGTGTTGTTTCACTGCAGCGTATGATACCGGCAGTGAAATTTACGTCTGCGAACTGGGCTCAGGAGGTCCGGGTCTCAGTCGCTGCAGATTCAGCCTTCGTGCCGGACGCAGGTCAGCAGTTTATTCGCAATGAACCAGTCAGAAGCCACCTCGCAGGCAATGTACGTGGCCCATTGATTATTGAGGGTGGCGTAGCAGAAGGGAAAGATCGAACTCTTCGGGCGGCAGTGATGCTTCCGACGGAACAGACCGGGCTCCCGCTTGATATCAACATTCTGACAGACGAAACGAAGCAGGCGGACAGACTGAATGTCTTCAATGACTCCAGCACGGCCGATGATCGCGGCTGGATGACGTCCGTTGAGCTTCGGAACGACTTCATCAAACTGGGTGATGCCGATCTCAACAACAGTGTGCGTCCGATCAATCTGTCGGGCCTCGGGATGCGTCCTGGAGTTGACGGCCGAAGCCGGGACCTGGTCATCGATATCAGCGAGCTTCAGGACGGAAGCGGTAATATCACGATTCCAGGGGGGATCACGTTCGACGACATCGAGATCACCGAAGTGATGCTCGGCCAGGGCAACGACACGTTCAATATTGCCGCGACCAGCACAGGAACACCAGGCGCCTCCGGCAACGTTGTTACGGTGGTGCATGGCGGTGGAAATACACTCCTGAGCTCAGGTGTCATGGGCGGTGACACGATTGTCGTGACCGGAGGCGGCGGCCCGTTGTCGCCGCTCGTCATCTATGGAGATACATCGCAGGATGGAGTGCGCTATTCGTCTCGTCCGGACCTGTTTGTTTCCACCGGCAATGCGGTAGCCTTCCGTAATTCTGGTAACGACGTAATCGATGCGTCTGCATCATCCGGTGGAGTTACCATTTATGGTGGTGGTGGAAACGACATCATTCGAGGCAGTCAGGGAGCGGATCAGCTGGCGGGTGGCTCCGGGGATGACACCATTTCCGGAGAAAGCGGGAATGATCACATCTACGGAGATTCGGGATTCAACCTCGCATTCGAGGTTACAAAGGACGCCAACGATTCGGCAGTCGTGTCACGACTTCTGACCGTGCCAACGGTCAATACGTCATCGGTATCAGTGCGAGATCTCCTGATCGCGGGCCGTGATACGATCAATGGGAATTCCGGTGATGACACGATCTTCGGCGATCACGGAGTTATTGAGCAGGCCGCGGGTACGCTGCGACTGACTAACAATGCCAATGTGATTCTGATTCGCACAGACCGACCGGAGAACGGCAACGCGGATGTGATCAACGGAAACGACGGGGCGGATCGGATACTCGGCGGCCTCGGAGGAGATATCATCGCCGCCGGAGACGGGAACAATATCGTCATCGGAGATCATGGTCAGGCAACGTTCAATGCGTCCGGAATACTCCTGGAGATCACAACAACCGATCCAACACTGGGCGGATCTGACACGATCACGAGTGGTATCGGTAATGATCTGATTATCGCGGGAACTGGCAGCGACTCCGTGTCTTCCGGGGCAGGGAATGACCTGATCTTTGGCGATCATGGTCGAGTCTCGGGGGGAGTCGATCTGGCATTGTTGCCTCAATCCACCAGCGCGGCGACGGTCTTTATCACATCGATCGCAACTCAGAACAGTGATGGTGGCGGCGATGATCTGATCGATGCGGGTGCCGGCAGCGACATCATTGTCGGTGGACAGGGCTTCGATAAGATTCTGGGCGGTGCAGGTGACGACGACATTATCGGAGGACATACAACGGCTGATGGTCAGGACACTGGAGACTGGCTTGATGGCGGCTCCGGAAACGACTATATCGCGGGTGATAACGCCTATATCCGGCGTGAATCCACGACGACAGATCTCCGCTATCGGTCACTTGTTGGAACCGAACTCATCAACGTGAATGGTTCCGCCAATGTGACCTCCACTCCGCAGGCGAATCCCTCCGGATCACTGAAGAGAACTGTTACTCTGCTGAACCACAGCACATCAGCAGCGTCCGGCTATTTTGGCGATGACGCGATTGCGGGGGGGGCTGGTGACGACACAATCTTCGGACAACTTGGGGATGATGCGATTCAGGGTGACGGAGCAGTGGTCAACGCTTCCGGCGTCATGATCTACAACGTACTCCTGACTCATAGTTCTGTTGATGACAGAGACGGCGTCGGCACGGATGGTGATGACTATATCGAGGGCGGTGGCGGCGCCGACGTTATCATTGGAAACCTTGGACAGGACGACATTATCGGTGGCAGCTCCCAGCTGTTTGGAACGAGCTCCACAGCAAGTCGGCCGGATGGAAGCGACCTCATCTTCGGGGGCTCTGGAAACCGCGTTGCGAGGAACGATTCCGGTGATGAAACGCTGAACGGCCACTCGCGTGATGCTGACGTGATTCTGGGAGACAACGGAAATATCTTCCGAATTGTCGGGATCAATGGTCAGGCGGGGACAACGTTCCTGCAGTTCAACTACGACACCTACGGAAATATCCGCCTGATTCCTCGGTCAATTCAGTACCTGGATTACTCGCCCGGTGACGCCAATAACAATGCACTCACGGACGAGATTCACGGCGAAGCAGGTGACGACATTATCCACGGCATGTCCGGAAACGATGTACTTTTCGGAGATGGCCAGGACGATGATCTGATCGGTGGAGCGGGAAATGATCGTATCTTCGGTGGAACGGGTGAGGATGGAATTCTTGGCGACGATGGGCGCATTCTGACGAGCCGAAACGGCCTCACTGAAAGTCTCTACGGGGTCACGACTGCTGCGGTGCAGGCAAACATCAGCCTGCCAGGCACACTGATCGGTGCCATGACGAATATTAAGAGCCGCCTGAAGAAGGCTGCTGATCTTGCAAGTTACCGGCAGGGAGGCAGTGACGTCCTGTATGGCGGGCTGGGTGACGACTTTGTACATGGTGGATTCGGTGATGATGCCATCAGCGGTGCGGAAGCGCTCGCCGTATGGTTCATCACGACGCCACTCAGTGAGTCCTCGGTGCTCAACTATAACCCAACGACCAGAATGTTCGCCGCCTATAATCCGGCGGATTCACTTTCAAAGATCAGTGGATTCCTGCTGAATTTCGACGCAACGACCTCGGCCGGTGGCAAGCTGCAGGACGGAATGGACAGTCTCTTCGGAGATGAAGGAAACGACTGGATCGTCGGCGGGACCATGAATGACCGAATGTTCGGTGGAATGGGTGACGACCTCCTGAATGCCGACGATAACCTCGACACGAACGGTGGACTGAACAACGCACCCGACGAAGCGCTGTACGCAGATGCCGATTTCGCGCTGGGTGGCGGCGGCTTTGATGTAATGATCGCCAACACGGGAGCAGATCGACTCATCGACTGGGTCAAGCGATTCAACACGTACGTGGTCCCTGTAATTCCGACGGTGGCGAATCCCGCCGTGGCCAGCCCGACGGTTCTTCGAGACCCTTCACCGATTCTGACTCAGTTCCTGAGAGATCTTGCATTCTCTTCCGGGTTCGATCCGGATACGGACACGACCTCAAATGCGTTCCATGCAGAACTGGGGATCGTGACAAACGAAGATGGCCAAACGTGGCTTGATCAAATCTGGCAGCATCCGGATCGCGATCCAGCACCATCCAATCTTTATGCCGGAATCGACACGCTTGGAGGCTTTGAAACGCTGCCGAGCGCCGGGATCAATATTGTTCAGTCTTCAGGTATCTCGGTCAGTGAATACAAAGACAGTAACTACATCCTTGTCTCACTGACGACTCCACCGGAACAGAATGTCGTGCTCACAGTAACGTCGCAGAATACTGGTGAAGTCGCTGTTAACACCACATCGATTACGTTCACTCCGCTCAACTGGAGTGTACCACAGGGAATCAGGATCACTGGAGTCGACGACACAGTTGTTGATGGGCATAAGCCGGTCAACATCACCGTGGCTGTGAATACGGCATTGTCAGCAGGTTCTTACGCAGGCGTTGCGGCAAAGACCATCACCGTAACGAACCTAGATAACGATCTCTCTCAGCCGACAATCACCGGGCCTGCGTCTGTTACCGCTTCTCAGCGGCCGACGATCACGTGGACCGTTGATCCCGCAGCGGCAGGGTACGATATCTGGATCAGTAACGTTTCGACAAAACAGAATCCGTTCCTGCTCACAACCTCAGCGACCGCCAGCTTCACGCCGGATCAGGATCTGGGAATTGGCGTCTTCGATATCTGGGTTCGGTCGTTCCGCAAAGACGGAATCAAGGGCCCATGGTCGGTGATGCAGAGGATTCAGATCAATACCCCGGTCACAATCATCCCACCGGCAGTCATGCAGCCGACATCGCGTCCGACAATTTCATGGCTGCCACTCACAGGGGCAGTGCGCTATGACGTCTGGATCAACAACCTGACAACCGGCGCTTCTCAGGTGGTTCGTGACCTTAACGTGACGACAACGTCGTGGACTGCTCAGGTCGATCTGCCAATCTCCGTATATCGAGTCTGGATTCGCGGATTCGATGCAAGCGGACGATTTGCAGCATGGAACCTGGCGACCGATTTTCGAGTTGCCACGGCGCCAACTGCGGTCGCGCCACTGAATTCCACGTTTGACCGAACGCCGACATTTACGTGGACGGCCGTTACCGGAGCTGTGAGCTATTCCTTCCAGCTTCGTAATCAGGCAACCGGAGTCACCGTTTACGATATCAACAACCTGCCGACTCCCGCATGGACTCCTCCAACTGATCTTCCGGTGGGGAACTACATCTGGTGGTCACTTGCCACCGGACAGAATTCAGTCGCTGGACTGTGGTCTGGTCCAACGCGTTTCTCGGTGGGCGGCTTTGCCAGCTTCACCAATCTGCCGGGAACTTACAGTACCACACCTGTCTTTAACTGGCTCGCAGTCGGGGACGCGGCGAGGTATGAAATTCAGATCAATCGTATCGACATTGTTCAGTTTAAGGTGGTCCACGAGCAGGCTCTGACGGGAACCAGCTACACAGTCACGACTCCATTGGTGGCTGGCGGCAGGTATCGCGTCTGGATTCGAGCGATTAGTACAACCGGAGAACTGGGCGCATGGAGCACGGCGCTTGACTTTGCAGTTGCGTTTGCCGAATCTGACAACGGAGAAGAGGCATCGCTGGTGGATCTATCGCGTCTCGACGTCGTGGCTCAGCTGGTAAGGAAAGTTGCTCTGCCGCCCGGGTTCACGACTGTGTCCCACAATCAGCGTGACGAACGAGTATTGGCGGAATCTGAGAAATCTTATTCAGACAGCACGACTGTGGAGGTCGATGACGTCGTCGAACATTTCGCTGACGAAGTTGACGGTTCACCGGAAGATGTGATGGATCTTGACGACGTGATTGAGTTTGTTGTTGCGG
>JAXMBV010000016.1:0-160669 GCA_046349695.1 Planctomycetaceae bacterium
CCCGGAGATGAAAATCGTTGCAAGGAACGAAAATACATACGCCTGAAGGACTGCCACCAGCAATTCCAGAATTCCAACACCAATCTGACCAAGGACGCTCCCGAGTGTTACGACACCCCAAAGAGCAAAACTTCCTTTGGCAGCCTGACCAATAAAGGCCAACATCACACCCAACGCGGTGTGACCACCCATGATGTTCCCAAACAATCGCAGAGCAAGAATCGTGTGCTTGATCAGAAAACCAAGCAACTCAATCGGGAACATCAGGCACGACATTGCAACCGCACCAACCCCGGTCATACCCGTATTTGGTATCAGGTTCGCAAAGAACCCACCCACTCCCATCGCCTGCACGCCGTACCCAAAGGAGGCAAGCAGTGCTGTCAACGCGAGGGCACCCGTCACATTAATATTGCCTGTTGCAGACCCAAGAGAAGGCACAGCTCCAAGCAGGTTGCAGAACAAAATGTAGAAGAAGCAACTCCAGATGAACGGCAGATACTTGTCCGCCGGATGCAACCCCAGAGCCACCTGCCCGGCATGGCCGTGAGCATGATGCCCATGAGCGTGTCCGTGTCCGTGATCATGCCCCCCATGTGCGTGATCACCGTGGCCGTGATCACCATGCCCATGATCGCCGTGATCATGAGAATGATCACCGATCGTAGGCCGCACCACCTGATCACGAATTGCCAGAGCAACCATTTCCCAAAAGTTCCAGAAACGCCCCTTCGCAGGCTCCCCGGAACGAATCCGACGACCAAGTCCTCGGAAGATCAGCAAACAAAGAATCAACACAAGCACCTGCAGGACCATAAACTTGGTCAGCACAACGCCTTCTTTGGGAAGACGACCCGCAAACGGCTGAGGAATCAAAATTTTCCCCACCATCGCATGATTCACTTCCTCAAGAGACGGATTGTGCAAATGCAGCGCGTCGATCACGTACCAGGGAACATCAGTGATGTCATTATAGTGATGAGCAGACGTGAGGAACCCGGGCACCTCGAAGAACGGGAAATCGCGAACGTGATGGAAATTGTCTTCGCCACTCATTTTGCGACCGCTTCTGCGAATCCTGCGTTAACTCAGTTGGACTGACGATTCTGATCCTGAACCGACTTTGCCGGAACAATGGACTTCCTGAACAACCAAACCTCAAGCCCCATCGTGCACAAATAAAACCCGATGAGCCACCCGTAAAATTCACGGATGCCAATTTGAGGCCAGACGGCCTTCACCACGAGCACCGTTGCAATCACAACAGCCACCCGCAAACCCATCTGAATCCACATTCCGACCAGAGGATTACGAATCTTCCCCAGACCGGCAAGCCACACATTCACGAATCCTGGAATCGCACAAGCCGCCAATGCCACTGACATCCATCGAGCACCGCCGTTTGGAGTCAGCCAGACCGCTGGCCAGTACGAAACCACCCAGCAAAAAAGAACCGCCGCCAGAAAACTGACGATGGATCCAATTGCCGCCCCTATTGTCCGCTGTTCATCCAAGGTTCAACCAACCCGATTTAGGTCACCGTGATGTCGGCCCTTTCGTCTTTCGCGATCGAGACTCCTGCTCAATACGAACGACTATCTGCCGAATTGCCTGTGCTGCCGCGACAAATCCGAGACAGGCACCACAAATTATCAACAACGGTGAACAACCAAGCTTTCCGTCTGCCCAGTACCCACCCCAGATAAGGAGCCCAATCACTATCGCATGAGTCAATAACTCATGGGCAATCTGATAGGACGCAGCAATCTGTGAAGCTGATTTCTGACGGGATTGCGGATCGTTCTGAGAACTGATGGGGTCCACGATTGATGGCTCCCATGACAGGATTTCTCTGAAAGGGGCCGTGAGTCTAGGGAGCGATGAAAATGGAGTCAAAGAGGCCAGAATGTTGCCATGGCATTTCCCGGAAACGAGACGTCACACACTGCCCAAACGGCAGACCGCTCGTGCACCCTGACTCTCCACCACTGACACTCGCCACGACGCTCAAAATTTACAACACAACGGGCAGCTGGCAACTCTGTCCTTCATTTCGGAATCACCCGTCATTCCAGGAATCACCAGTCGGCGTCCGCGTCCTCGATTCCTTCCTGAACCATGTCCTTCGCCCGTGACGCGATTTGCCTGGCAGCTTTTGCAAGCGCCGGATTCAAACCTTCCAGCGACATTCCCTTCAGATTCTTCAGAGCCGCTCTCGGCCGACTGTTCCGAAGCTGCAGCTGTGCCATCCGAATTTTTGCCCAGCGGTTCTCCGAGGGAAAGCGGTCGATGAATTCCTGCAGCCAAATCTCCGCGTAGTCCCACGCTTCAGCCTGCACCAGCCCCAGTGCAAGTCGCTGTGTCCGCTCTTCATCCGGGCACAATGAGGAATCTTCCATCCGCAGGTTCAGCAATTCTTCCGCTGCGGTCAGGACATCTCCTGCATCGATGAGTTCATTCACGGCCTGTAGCTTCTTTTTTCGGTTCTTAGCCTGCTTCCTGTTGCCCTCGTCATCCGTTGGCTCCGGTAACGGCAGTTCAGAATAAACCTTGTCGGTCTTTCCATGGGCTCCCAGAACCCAGTCGTCATCCGCAAACCGACCATACTTTCCACTCAGGACGCTGAACAAATCCCATTTTTCGCAGTCAACGAGGTTCCGCTTCAGAAGATAAACGCCCGCCCCAAATCCAGCGGCAGCGCCGACGAGGTGCAAACCGGAACTTCCCATCGAAGGATCAAGAACCCAGGAGAGTATGTTCAGTCCAAGATACCACAACGCGAAACTCATGATCGTGACGTCGAACGAAACGGGACGCACAAAGAGGAATCCGATGATGTGCATCTCGTTCTTTGGTGCCCAGACCATCGAAATGGCAAGAAGCCCGAAAATCACGCCGGATGCTCCGAGGCAACGCCCCTGGACGGCCTTCAGCAGAATGTCTCCAAACTGACGAAGCTGGTCTGGCTCCAGTACTGCCACAATTTCCTGAAGAGGAATCCCGAGCCCGACATCGTCGAGGTGCCGGGAAAGATCCTCATCAGCACTCATCAGCCGCTGCTGAAACTGTTCCTTGCTTTCACATCCCAACTGACTTAGCACATAGCCTTCGGTTCGATGAAGTGTCAGGACGTCGACCATTCCGCCCCAGCAAATGATGAGGAAGACGTACAGCTTCAGGAATCGGTACCAGCCCAGCTTGCCTTCAACAACCAGTCCAAATCCCCAGAGAAAGAACATGTTGCCGATCAAATGCATCCAGCCAGAATGAGCAAACGCGGCAGTGAACCATTCAAAAGGGTTGATACCGTCCCCGTATTGCAGCGTCCACATGCTCAGATAGTCGTCGTTTCCGGGAGCGAGCGTGGGAAGGAAAAAGAACACATTCGCCGCAATCAGTGAGCATGTGGCGTACGGAAAGTGGTAGAGTGGCGCGTCGGTATTGATCGGGACGAACATCCAAAACTCCCAGGTGCATGTTTGAAATACGACGCTCACTCGATTCCGGGTGACGCAAAATTTGTCCAGCGATCGTCACAACTCATCAGGTCTGTACAGATCCGCCTCGTCACAATACACAATCATCGCGATTGTCTACACTCGGTCACCATGTCAGAAGCCCGAATGGCCGGGCGGGCGAAAAATCACCACCTCAGGAGTCAGCTCGTGAAAGAGTACAAAGTTGCCGTGATCGGGTGTACCGGGCGAGGAGACTATGGGCACGGTCTGGATGCGGTCTGGAAAGACATCGACTCCTGTTCCGTGGTTGGAGTGGCAGATCCCGATGAAATTGGAAGAGCCAAAGCCAAAGAACGCACTGGTGCTGCTCGAGCCTACGCTGACTATCGTGAAATGCTGGACAAGGAGAAACCTGACATCGTCGCTGTGTGTCCCCGATGGGTGGATCAGCATCGGGACATGGTCCTTGCCTGTGCGGAGCATGGTTGCCACATGTATCTGGAGAAACCATTCTGCAGGACGCTCGGCGAAGCAGATGAGATGATTCGTGCCTGTGAGATGCGTCATCTGAAACTGGCGGTGGCCCACATCAGCCGCTGGTCACCCCAGCTTGAGATCATTCGAAGACTGATCAAGGACGGCGAAATCGGCGACGTTCTGGAGTTCCGCGCTCGAGGCAAAGAAGATCAGCGCGGCGGGGCGGAAGATCTGTGGGTCCTGGGAACTCATGTGCTGGATCTGATGCGGGCCGTCGCGGGTGATCCGGTCTCGTGCTACGCGACTCTGCAGTTTCAGGGAAAACCTGTCACCAAAGAACATGTCAAAGACGGAAACGAAGGACTGGGGCCCCTTGCCGGTGATCGAGTTGACGCAATGTATCGGTTCGCGAATGGAACAACGGGGTACTTCTCGTCAAAGAAAGCAGCTGGCGGAAACCCGAACCGCTTTGGGCTTCAGATCTTTGGAAGCAAAGGCGTGATCGACACAACCTCCGGATTCGCCAATCCTGCGTTCCTGCTGTCCGATGCAAAATGGGGAACCGGCGGAAAAGATGTTCACTGGAGACCGGTGAGCTCACAGGGCATTGAAAAGCCCGAACCGATCACTCAAACCGGCTACGAAGGAGGAAATCCGGCCGCGGCACTGGATCTGATCGCAGCGATCGAAGAAGACCGCCAGCCGCGATGTTCGATGTACGAAGGCCGCGGCGCGGTGGAAATGGTCATGGCCGTTTTTGAATCGCACGTGCGTCAGTCGGTGATCCCAATGCCTCTCACCTGCACGGACAATCCTCTTGGTCGCATGGCAAACCGTTAAACGCGGAAACTTGCAGAGACGTTTTCTTTCTGCGAGCCTTCCTGAAAGACAGTCGCGAATGCACGATGAATTTCGTCAGGAAAGTACCCGGTCATGATTTTGGTCACCGGCGGGGCCGGATTTTTAGGAGCACACCTCGTTCGATTTCTCCTTGGAGACAGTCGCTTCCAGCAACATCACATTGTTGTGCTCGACGACCTCTCCGGCGGATACCTTGAGAATGTGCCACAGTCCAGCCGTGTGACATTCGTCAAAGGATCAGTCACGGACCATCAGTTCCTGAACGAACTCTTTGCGTCGCATAATTTCGAGTTCATCTATCATCTGGCCGCGTACGCCGCCGAAGGGCTCAGCCATTTCATTCGGCGTTTCAATTACACCAATAATCTGATCGGAAGCACCAATCTGATCAACGCGGCCATTTTGCATGGATCGAAACATCTGGTGTTCACCAGCTCCATTGCCGTCTACGGAGCGGCTCAGGTTCCCATGCTGGAATCCACCACACCGCAGCCTGAAGACCCCTATGGTATCGCGAAGTATGCGGTAGAGATGGATCTCAAAGCCGCCCATGAACAGTTCGGGCTGAACTACACGATCTTTCGGCCTCACAATGTTTACGGGGAATACCAGAACGTCGGAGACCGTTATCGCAACGTCGTTGGAATCTTCATGAATCGGCTGCTTCAGGGACAGACGCTGCCGGTCTTTGGAGACGGCCTGCAGAAGCGAGCATTCTCGTATGCAGGCGACCTCATGAATCCCATCGCCAGTGCTCCGCTTATTCCGGCGGCCAGCGGTGGCGTTTTCAATGTGGGAGCCTCCGTTCCAATGACGGTCCTTGAGCTGGCTCACGCTGTCTGTCAGGAATTCGGCGTGGAGCCCCAAATCGAATTCCTCCCGCCTCGCAATGAAGTCAAGTTTGCCTGGGCCGATCATCGCCGGTGCGACGAAGTTTTCGGCCACCAGCCAGCCACGTCACTTGCCGAAGGTCTGCGCCGGATGGCCAACTGGGTCCGACAGACCGGGCCTCGAAGAACACCCAGTTTCGGACAGATTGAAGTCGCCAAGAACCTGCCTTCGTTCTGGATCGATTAGCAGCCTGAAGCAAAAGCAAGGGTGAGGCTCCCGCCAGGCCGATGATGGACGGCAGGCGATGCCTCAAGCGTCGCCGAACGGGCTACCTGCAGCCACAGCGAGTTGTCTTCTGCCCCGCCCGGTCGTTATAACCTTCGCCACGACATTGCGGACTTTCTAAGTCGTTTCTGGAAGGCGAATCCTGTGCGTCATCGGGCTTTGAGTATTCCTGTTCGTGGCATTCTGATGCTGTGCTGTCTGGCGTCCTCGGAACTGCGAGCGAACGCGGACGACAACTGGCCCCGATTCCGCGGTGACAATGGCTCAGGCCTCAGCACTCAAAGCGGCATTCCGGTCACCTGGACAGATTCGGACTATGCATGGAAGGTCACACTCCCGGAAATAGGCCATTCGTCGCCCGTGATCTGGGGCAAGTCACTCTTTGTGACCACCGCGACGGAGGGCGGCGGCGAGCGATTCCTTTACAGCCTGAATGCTGACACCGGTGCTCAGCAGTGGAAGACTTCTGTCAAACTCGGAGAAAGCAAGAAGCACCTCAAGAACAGCTGGGCATCCAGCACTCCGGTCACGGACGGCGAACGCGTCATCTGTTTGTTTGCTGACGGCACCAATCAGCAGGTCCGGGCGTGGAGCTTTGAGGGGCAGGAACTTTGGCACAAGGATCTCGGGAGCTATGAAAGCGAACACGGCCTGGGCGTGTCACCCATTCTCAGCGACGGGCTGTTAATCATTCCCAATGACCAGGTGGGCAAGAGTTCCATCATTGCCCTGAACGCATCCACTGGCGAAACCGCATGGATGGCAGAACGGACTCCCGGAAAGACATCATACTCCACGCCGCTCGTTGTACCCGGCGATGGAAACCGGAAGCAGCTGATCTGCATCAGCGAAGCCAGCGGCGTCACCAGTTTTGATCTGCTCAGCGGGAAGCTTAACTGGCAAACGCCGAAGCTCCCGATGCGAACGGTCGCCTCACCGATTGTGACCGATGGCCTCGTCTTCGCCACCTGCGGAGAAGGTGGAAACGGAAAATACTTCGCCGCCATTCAGACAGACCCGACGGTGCCTGACGACAAGCGCATCGTCTACGAACGCAAAACGATGCTGCCATACGTCCCGTGTCTCGTGGCTCGTGAAGGACTGCTGTTTCTCTGGGGCGACAAGGGAATCATGGTTTGCCTGGATGCTCAAACAGGCAAGGAAGTGTGGTCCGAACGCATCGACGGTGCATTCAGCGGCTCACCAATCTGCATTGAAGATCGTCTGTACTGCGTGACAGAAGACGGAGTCGTTGTCGTCCTGAAAGCCGGTCCGGAGTTCAAGGAGCTGGGCCGAACGAAGCTGGGCGACGACTGCCATTCCACGCCCGCTGTCGCAAACGGACATCTGTACATTCACACGTTCCACCAGGTGATGGCGATCAAAGCCCGGTGATTCCTGCGGCCTGCCACAACATTTCTGACAATTTCTGACTCACGATTCCGCCGAACAGCGATTACCATCCAGTGACAGACCGGAATGCAGGGCCAGGCAGACCGGTCTGGACTTCGGCAACATCGGGACCAGGACGTGGGTTCTGACGTGCAGCCATCAATTTCGTCACCACGTCGGCATCGGATTAAGCATCCTCAATCGAGGCACCAGTCATGAACGGAGCATGGCCAGGCGGACCCTGTCCTCAGTGTGGCGATGACATGCCGCCACGAGTTGTTCATTGTCGCACGTGTCGTGCTCTGCTGAATTCTGAACTCACAGAAGACAGTATCGAAATTCCAACCTTCGTTCCTTTGCCGGAGCTTGCCGTGATCGCTGCTGCGTCGCCCAAAGGTCATTACGTTGTATGCCCTGGCTGCAAGGAAGAGCTTCGGATCCACAGCAAATACAAAGGCGCAAAGGTGCAGTGCAAACATTGCAACCAGCCGTTTGCCTACGACAACACCGTTGGAATCAAGGCCGCCTACATGCCTTGCCCGCACTGCAAGGAAGAAATCCGCGCGGGAATCAAGTACATGGGTTACAAGGTCGTCTGCAAACACTGCAGCGGACACATTCAGCTGCTCGCTGATTCGCAGTGACGGGAGTCACAGGATGCCGTACCGCCATCAGCAGTTCATGACTTCGGTTCTGCTCGCTGGCGCTGCCTGTTTGCTTCTGATCTGCTCCACTCTTCCCATCACCCCCGTCGCGGTGGCCTCGAAGCCCGACGAATCAAACCCCGATGAATTAAACGAGGTGTCGATCGGGGAAGAGCTGTTTGTCCGCCGAGTCTTTCCGATCCTGCAGGCAAAGTGCTTTGGCTGCCACGGACATCAGCAGGGACCTCCTGAAGCCGGACTCGATCTTCGAACAAGCCTGGCGCTGCGGGGAGGTGATTCGGGACAGCCACTGATCGTTCCGACTGATCCGGCAAACAGTCCTTTGTTCGCGGCCGTCTCCAGAGATTCTGCAGACTGGTCAGCAATGCCTCCCAAGGAAACGGAAAAGCTGACATCGGCGGAGCTTCTCTGGATCTCGCAGTGGATCCAGCAAAATGCACCATGGCCAGATGACGCCCGGATCACTCACATCCTGAAGCTCAAGGGAAACACATGGTCAGAGGAAGACGGTGTTGTCGTTGTGACCAGCGGAGGATTGAACGAAGCATGGAATCAGCGACGTTATCAAAAGGAGTCTCTGTGGGCCTGGCAGCCACTGAATGTCGCGCACCTGAAAGTCTCTGAACCGCAGACAATCGACGCTTTGATTGAACAGCAGATCCCGGCAGGTCTTTTGCCTGCTCCTGCCGCATCGCCGTCTGTGCTCATTCGCCGCGCATCGCTTGATTTGCTCGGTCTTCCTCCTTCGCACCAGGAAGTCCAGGAATTCGAACGAGCCTTCTCGATCGACCCGGATCTGGCAGTGTCCAGCCTGATCGATCGGCTGCTGGCGAGTCCGCATTATGGCGAACGCATGGCGCAAAACTGGCTGGATGTCGTTCGCTATGCGGATTCCGCCGGCTTCGCCAACGATTACGAACGAGGTAACGCGTGGCGGTATCGAGACTACGTGATCCGGGCGTTCAATCACGACAAACCGTACGACAGGTTTGTGATGGAACAGATCGCCGGGGACGAGTTGTCGCCGGATGATCCCGAGTCACTGCTGGCGACCGGCTTCCTTCGAATGGGTCCGTGGGAACTGACCGGGATGGAAGTGGCGAAGATCGCAAGGCAGCGTTTCCTTGGCGATGTTACAAATAGTATCGGTGAGACGTTCCTCGCTCAGCCGCTCCAGTGTGCGCGATGCCATGATCACAAGTTTGATCCGATTCCAACGCGTGACTATTACTCACTGCAGTCCGTCTTCGCGACGACTCAGCTGACCGAACGCCATGTCTCCTTTCTTCCGAGTGAAAACCAAAGCGGGTTTGATGAGAAGAAGTACCTTCTCCGTCGTCAGGCCGATTACACCGCCGCACTGGAATCGCTCGGCGATGTTCTGCTGCAAAATGCAGAACAGTGGTTTCTCGAACGGGGCCAGAACCCTCAGCTATGGAATGACACGGTTGCCTCTGTGCGAAAACGGATTGAGGCTGGAGCTGCGAAGTCCACAAATCCAGGCAACCGGCGAACCTCATCTCAAACCGATGTGTTCAATCAGGCTCGTCAGGCATTGCTGAAAGCCAATGTTCCCGAAGACACGTTTCCGCCCAGGCTTGTGGGACTCACACCCGAACAACTGGGCCTTGAACGAGTCGCTCGAAAGGGACTGGAGCGACTGGCATGGGAACTGGATCGCTATGAACCCTGGGCGCACTCCGTCTACAACGGTCACACACCGGAACTGCGATCCGTCAATGCTCCGCTTCGAATGCCACAGAACCTGCTGGCGGGTGAACTGGAACAGTGCTGCATTCTGACAGGCGGTGATCCATTCTCTCCGGGATCTGCCGTGCAGCCGGCTTCATTATCGGTGGTCACCGCGGTCAGGGCAGAGATTCCCGCGACGGTCTCGGGACGACGACTGAATCTGGCTCGCTGGATCGCAGACAAACGAAATCCTCTGACCGCCCGAGTCGTCGCCAACCGTGTCTGGATGTGGCACTTCGGGATGCCGCTGGCAGGCAATCCAAACAACTTTGGAAGCACCGGCCGACGACCATCTCACGCCCAACTGCTGGACGTGCTGGCTCAGTCGCTGATGGACAATCACTGGTCCATCAAATCGCTTCATCGGCAGATCATGCGGACCAAAGCCTATCGACGATCAGGGCAGCACACGAACCCCGACAAGGTTCTGGAACTCGATCCGGAACAATCGTCCTATGCCGTGTTTCGAAGTCGTCGCCTCACAGCTGAAGAACTGCGCGATGCGATGCTGGTCGCCAGCGGTGAAATGAACTTCGACATCGGGGGAATTCCAAACCGCCCGGAAATCAATCTGGATGTGGCGCTGCAACCGCGTCAGGTGATGGGAACCTTCGCCGCCGCATGGACTCCGAATCCTCTGCCGGCACAGCGTCACCGACGCAGCATTTACGCGTTGCGTCTCCGAGGACTCGCTGATCCGGCGATGGAAGTGTTCAACCAGCCCTCGCCGGACTTTTCCTGCGAACGTCGAGAGGTCAGTCTCGTGACGCCGCAGGTGCTGAGCCTCTTCAATAGTCAGGACAGCTACTCACGAGCCCTGACGATGGCAGATCGAGCGGTCAGAGATTCCAACGAGAACGCGGACAAAGCCATCGATCTGTGCTTTCAAAGAACACTTGGCAGGAGCCCCACACACTCTGAGAAGGAGGCCTGTCTAAAGCACTGGGAACACGCTTCAACAGATTCCACCACAACGGTTCGCTTCCGAACTCCACCGAAGACCATCATTCGAGAAGCCGTGGAGGAGAACACCGGAGAGCGTTTCACATTCGAAGAGCGTCTCTACGCGATGGAGGATTTTGTTCCCGACCTAAGCCCGGAAGACTGTGACTCGCGAGTCCTTTCACTCGCTGATGTTTGCCTGGTGCTGTTCAATTCCAGCGAGTTTTCCTATGTCGAATAGTCCCGCCCTGCGACATCGTCGTGAAGTCGTTTTCGGAACCGGGCTGGGCCTTGGTGCCGTCGCCCTGAATTCGCTGCTGGCTTCCGAAGGTCACACCCGTGGCAACCATAACAACGATCAAGCCACGGCAAAGAACGAACAGCCGCAAGACAAAGCGGGCAAGCGAAACTCACCCAGTCCGCATCATACGCCAACCGCGACGCAGGTGATCTTCCTGATGATGGAAGGCGGACCGTCACATCTCGACACGTTCGACCCAAAGCCAATACTGAACCGACTTCATCTGACAGAGTTTGTACGTGAGGGACGCCAGAAGTCGGCGATGGAAAGCGGGCGAAGGTACTACGTTCGCAGTCCGTTCCAATTTCGCAGAGCAGGTGAATCCGGAGCGGATATGGCGGTCACCTGGGAGCATCTGCAACACGTCGCGGATGACCTGTGTTTCTATCGCGGTTGTCAGGTCGACAGTGTGAATCATCCAACCGCCATGTATCAGATGAACTGCGGTAATCGGTTCGGAGGCGATCCGGCCGCGGGAGCATGGGTCACCTATGGGCTCGGTACCGAAAACCAGGATGTTCCCGGCTTCATTGTTCTGCCCGAAGTCAGCTATCCTCAGGGAGGCTCCGCGAACTGGAGCAACGGATATCTTCCCGCAAGTTTTCAGGGCACAGCACTGCGATCTTCCGGTGCGCCGCTGCTGGATCTGAATCCGCCGCAGGGAATCACAAGCGAACGGCAGAGGCGAAACCTGGATCTGCTGAAGGACCTGGATTCAAACTACCAGAAGACTCATCCGCTCAACACCAGTCTCGAAGCACGCATGATGAACTACGAACTGGCGTTCCGCATGCAGACCGAAGTACCGGATCTTCTGGATCTGAACGGCGAGACTCAAAAGACCCTTGCTGACTACGGACTCGACCGGAAAGAAACGGCTGCCTTCGGACGAAAGTGCCTTCTCGCCCGTCGACTGATTGAAAAGGGCGTGCGATTCGTGCAGCTGTATCATGGAACCTGGGACAGCCACGACGACATCCAGCGTGCTCACGGCAATCTGATTCGCAGTGTTGATCGTCCGATCGCTGCGCTGATTGCTGACCTGAAAGCACGAGGTTTGCTTGAGACAACCCTGGTGGTTTGGTGCGGTGAGTTCGGTCGAACTCCGGACAACGGCGTTCGCGGCGGCGTGGCCTATGGCAGGGACCACAATCCCAATGCCATGACCATCTGGCTTGCAGGCGGAGGATCCCGCGCGGGACACACCATCGGAGCGACCGATGAAACCGGAATGACGGCCGTTGACGAGGTTCATCACGTCCGCGACTTCCACGTGACGCTGCTGCATCTGCTGGGGCTGGATGACAACCGTCTGACGTATTACCACGGTGGCCGATTCAAACAGCTCAGTCAGTTTGGAGGAGCCGTCATTCAGAACCTGCTCGATCGTCCGGTGTGATTCTGTGCCTGTTGAATGCAGCGGTTGAGATCTTCTCGCCACTGGCACATTTGCGATTCTTCGAAAGGCGGTGTTCAATGTGAGCCTGTCGAAACCATCTGAATGTTTATCACGCCTCAGCATTGCGAAAGCGGGAGCAATGACAATTCCCAACGCCGATGAACCAACACCAGTGAATCGCTCAGCCAACTGGGTTTGGTGGATCAGCGGGCTGCTGCTTCTGGCGACGATGCTGAACTACATGGACCGGCAAACGCTTGCGGTGCTTTCTGTGCGGATCACGAAGGAACTGAACCTCTCGGAAGAAAATTACGGCGACCTGGAATTCGGCTTTGGCGTGGCGTTTGCCGTCGGCTCGCTCAGCTTCGGCATTCTGGCCGACAGCTTTTCAATTCGCTGGCTGTATCCGATGGTTCTGCTTTTGTGGTCCGCGATCGGAATTCTGACGGGCCTGTGCAAAGACTTTCAGTCACTTCTGACATGCCGGATTCTGCTCGGCTTTTTTGAAGCCGGACATTGGCCCTGTGCTTTGAAGACAACCCAGGCGCTCCAGACCGGCGGCAAGCGGCTGATGGGGAACAGCATCCTGCAAAGCGGTGGCGCGATCGGGGCCATCCTGACTCCATTGGTCGTTCGCCTGATAATCGGCACTGACCAGACAGCCGGAGTCTGGAGAACCCCCTTCTTCATCATTGGATCACTGGGAGTTGTCTGGGCCGGTCTCTGGCTGGCATCCCTTCACTCGGACGACGTGCCGGTGCAGTCAGAAAAGACTGCACCCACAACCGGAACAAACTGGTTTGTCGAATGCATGGGCAATGCTCGCTTCTGGGCCCTTGTCCCTGTGGTCATTTGCCTGAACATCACATGGCAACTAATTCGAGCATGGCTTCCGAAGTTTCTTCAGCAGGGGCGAGGAGCCACGGAGGACGCCGCGCTGTTCTTCAATTCGTGCTATTTCATTGCGGCCGACATCGGCTGTATCGCCGCCGGAGCGATCGCAATGTGGCTCGGAAAGAAGGGCTTCGCCGCGCACCCGGCGCGAATCGTGGTGTTTTCCTTCTGCTGTGTGCTGACCGGTCTGACAGGTGTCGTGCCGTATCTGCGGCTCGGCCCTGCTCTGTATTCAGTACTGCTTCTTGTCGCCGCTGGCTCGCTGGGACTTTTCCCCTGTTATTATTCCATGTCACAGGATGTCAGTAAGCGCCATCTGGGAAAAGCCACCGGACTTCTGGGAGCACTCGGGTGGCTGATCTCTTCGCCCGTTCAAAAGCTGTTCGGAAACTACGTCGATCACTCGGGATCGTTTGACCGCGGAATCGCCCTTGCCGGCTTCGCACCTCTGCTCGGCCTGATCATCCTGAAAGTTGTCTGGCCAAAGTCCACAGCACACGACTAACGAATGGCAATGAAGTCGTTGTGATTCAGCAGAACCCTGACCAGACTCTCCCGCGCCTTTTGTTCCGCAACGTCCGATGTCGCAGACGTATTCCGCTGCTGTACCAGAAACGCTTCACACTTCTGCCGTTCAGATTCACTGGGAAGGCGGTTCAGGATCAATAGGAACATGTCATTCACGAAACCGACATCTCCCGAAGACGACGCCTTCTCCTTCGATGCAGACCAGGCCGCAACAATATCCACGGATCGCTGATGGACGAATTCGCTGTTCGTCAGCGCGAGGGCCTGCTGAGGAATGATGCTCTGCGAACGTCGATAACATTCCAGCGCATCCGCTGCATCGAAGAGTGCCGCAAACTGACTGCGGCCATCGCCCTCCGGCTGACAGCTGTAGTACAGACTGCGACGAAAGGTCGTCAGGGCATCCCGGTTCTCAAGCTCCTGGCCACCCTGTTTCAGATCGAGTCTCCCGGAGACTGCCAGCAGACTGTCTCGCACGACTTCTGCTTCCATGCGACCTGTGTTCATCCGCCATAACCATCGATTATCCGGATCAATCGTGGCCGACGATTCACCCTCCGGATACGCCGATGATCGCTTCCATGTTTCACTTGTCAGAATCAAACGGTGGACATGTTTCATGCTCCACCCGTGGTCTCGAAGCTCGCAGGCCAGCCAGTTCAAAAGGTCCGGATGACTTGGTGCAGCTCCGTTGCGTCCAAAGTCAAACACGGACGAAACAATCGGTTTGTGAAAGTGTCGCATCCAGATGTGATTCACAGCAACCCGCGCGGTCAATGGATTTTCTCGCGATGTAATCCACTCCGCCAGCGCCTTGCGGCGGCCGGTACTTGTTCCGATCGATTCGCGAGTCAGCGAGGTGTAGACCATTTCCTTCGTCGCATCCGCCTGAGCTGCTCTGGCAGTGGCAAGCTGACTCTTTGCGGCGGCAAGCTCTTTGGAAGCCGCTTCAAGTTCCGTGGCACGCTTTTCATCGGTCTCTGCCAGACCCTCTGCCGTTGCAACACGAACTCTGGCCAGCAACTCAGCAACTTCCGCCTTCTTCACCGCGGCATCGCGTTCTGTACGGCTGGCACTTCTGATCAGGTCGTCGAGCGAATTGCCTTTCGGCATCGTCGGATCACCGCCCGCCGTTCCGCCAGCGACATCCTGTTCGCCCTGTGCCAGTCCGGCCTTCTGTTGATCCACACGAAGTCGAACTTCCCACGCAGACTGCTCGGCTTTCGCTGCGTCCACAACCAACAGCGAAGCCTGACGTTTCCATTCTGGAAGTGCTGCCTGACTGCGGGCCTTTCGAACGGCCTGCGCAGATTGTCTCAGCGAATCATTCAGCGCGACGGTCGAAGCAACAGACGTCGCCGGATCTGCGGAATACGAAGTTCGATTCCACCCGGCGACGCCGACCACGTCGTCTCCGTCAACAAATTCCGGCGACTCAAAATTGCATTCATAGAGGCTCGCTGGCATCGGCGAACCGGAATCAGGCGGCAACGGTGGGCGAATCCGAATGGCATCAACCACAGCCACGCTGCCTGTCCGAGCATCCATCAGGAGTCCCTGATTCACATTTCCCGCCGGCTTCCATCCATTCAGCGCGATGGTCTGGCCATCAACGATGACGGTGGACTTTTCCAGATCCGTCACTGTCAGTCGACAGTTATCCTTTGCGGTATCGAGTGTCATCTGAATGCGGAAGCGTCGCGCCCCCTGAGCAAGATCGAATGTTCCAACCTGCAGCTCTTCGAATGTGCCTGGGCGGTACGAAAGGATTCGTCCTTTTTCGAAACCAACAAACGTCGCCGTTCCTCCCTGAGCCAGATCGCGGGCGAGTTGAAAGTTGAAATGGGCATCCTTCTGAATCTGAACCTGAAACTCGACGGTTGTCTGATCCGGAATCTCCGGAAGCTCAGCCAGCGTGCGATGAATCATTCTTCGCCCTGTCGTGGCATCCAGCAGCAGCGACTGCTGACCTTCCAGCGCGCCTTCGCGCTTCTCACTTCGCGCCGTATCTATGGCCGCGCCGAAAGCTCTCTCAGCCTCGGCAAGAGCTGCCTTTGCGGCCGTCGAATCTGTCGATGACTCGGCTGCCAGCCGAGTCGCCTGCTCTTCAGCCGTTCGAACCGCATCTTCCAGTCGCCTGCGTTCCGCCTCAAGCACTGCCGCTCGAAGACCCGGAAAGCGAAAGCTGGCGGGCATTGAAACAGGCTCAGGCGTTCGAAAAGAGGAACTCAGAAACGAAGGAACTCCCGGAGCCACACTGCCACGATCCTTGACTCGGTTCCTTTCATCACCCCCGGTGTAGAACCACGTCGGAGCATCCGGCTTCTGATCGACGATGCGAACCATTCCCAGTCGCTGGATCTTTCTCAGAACAACATACTCATATTCCTGAAACGGACCGGGATCAGGTTCGCCCGGCCACTGGTCCTGGCGAATATTCATCGGCTCGAAGAACGCTCGCAGCCGGAAATAGTCGTCCTGGGCAATCGGATCGTACTTGTGATCGTGGCAATGAGCACAGTTAAAGGTCAGACCAAGAAACGCCTTGCCGGTGTGTTCAACGGTGTTGCGCATCCAGTCATTGGGATTGAGCGCGTACCAGTTTCGAACCAGATAGCCCGTCGCGACAGCGGCGTCATCATCTTCCGGACAGATCTCATCCGCTGCCAGCATCTCGTGAATCATGCGGTCATAACCTTTGTCGTGATTCAGTGACCGAACAATCCAGTCTCTCCAGCGCCAGATCTGAGGCGCACTGTTCCAGACATCCGGAACAGCGCGACGCCCGTACCAGTCCGCGTAACGCCAGACGTCCATCCAGTGACGTCCCCAGCGTTCGCCGTAGCGAGGATCATCCAGGAGTTCATTGACCGCCTTCTCCCATGCATCGGGAGATTCGTCTGCCAGAAATCTCCGGAGCGATTCAGGATCCGGCGGGACACCCAGAAGATCCAGCCATGCCCGCCGCAACAGCACTTCGCGGCTCGCTGGCCCCACAGCCGTCAATCCATGGCGGACATGCTCACGAGCAACGAATTGATCGATCGGATGAGCAGACGGCGGAAGGACAAACGGAATGAGTGGTCGTTCCAGCGGACGAAATGACCAGTGGTCCCGAGGATCAGCTTCAGGAGCTTCCTCTTTCGGCCCAATGGCCCCTGCTGCAATCCAGCGTTGAAACAGCATTTGCTGTTCAGAGGTCAGAGCTTCTCCTTCTGGTGGCATCCGTCCTTCCGGAACAGTTGCCTGAAGACGCTTCATCAGAGCACTCTGGTCCGGAGCAGCAGTGTTCACGATGGCTCCATCAGCAGATCCTTTCAACAACAGCTCCGCCGTATCAAGACGCAGGCCCGCTTCCTGCTTCAGTGAACCGTGGCACGCATAGCATCGAGCCTTCAGCAGAGGCTTGATGTCTCGCAGATAATCAACGTCGTCCGCGCCCTGAGCGGAGTTACTGACGAGGCATCCGGCGATCACGATCAGAGCAAGCCAGTGGATCGACATAGATCGCAGTGAGCGACCTCGTAGTGGATCTCGCCAGAGATCCCGAAACGCTCGCTGCTGAAAGGAACTCTGGCGAGTTCCACTACTTCGCTGCACACAGGAACTCTGGCGAGTTCCACTACTTCGCTGCACACAGGAACTCTGGCGAGTTCCACTACTTCGCTGCTCACAGGAACTCTGGCGAGTTCCACTACTTCGCTGCTCACAGGAACTCTGGCGAGTTCCACTACGGGGTCGATGACGGTTGAAGAATGAAAACACAGCAAAGCTCCGTGGGCATCAGAAACTGGAATCTTCAACAGGTTTTCGATCAGGCGGGACACAACATGGGGACACACAGGATATCGATTAAAGGGTTACCTTCGGAAGCTTGTCTGTTCCCAACATGGCCAGGAAACAGCAAGATGGACCTGACCACGACTGACAGCGATTTGACGAACGATTACAGTTCACACCGACGATTCGCAGGAGACTCAATCGACTGCGACTAAGAGATGGAACTGCCCGGAACCTGGAATCATGGCCAAACGAAAGACGGAAGAAAACGACGACGTGACACTGGAAGCTGCCATGAGCGAGCTTGCAGAGATTGTTGCTCGAATGGAATCCGGTCAGGCAACGCTCGACGAATCCCTTGCACAGTTTGAGCGGGGAATGCAGCTCCTTCGCGCGTGCCACCAGAAACTCGACGCTGCATCGCAGAAGATCGAAGTGCTGACCCGCATGAGCTCCGATGCGGTGGAAACAGCTCCCTTCGACGCCCGATCGACTCTGCAAAAAGATTCATCGCAGACCGAAAAACGCCGCAAGCCTGCCGCAGGCGAATCAGACGATGACGACGCAGGCCTGCTCTTCTAACCGCCGTGTCGGTCGCTTCGTAGTGGAACTCACGAGAGTTCCCGTCGCCGCCGCTACTCTGTGACGCCACGGCACTCGCCGAATTCCCCGAATTCGTCAGACTCGCGTGCCATCCCCAGGATCAATCCCACAGCGCAGATGCTGACAAAAAGGTTGGTGCCGCCGTAGCTGATAAACGGATGCGGAACCCCCTTGGGAGGGACGAGAGCGGTCACAACGGCGATGTTGGCCATGGCCTGAAGAACTAGCTGTACCAGCAAAGTCGTGCCAAAGATCCATGCGAAGGAATTGCGAGGCTGATAGCGCAAAACCGACTGGCCGGTAAAGAAGACGGCGCACCAGAGAAAGCAGACCGTCAGCGTTCCGATCAGTCCAAGTTCTTCTCCAATCACGGCAAAGACGAAGTCCGTATTCGCTTCGGGAAGATAGCTGAGTTTCTGCCAGCCCGCGCCAACGCCACTGCCTTCCAGTCCTCCAGCGCCCAGCGACAGCAGCGACTGTCGAATCTGCCATGGGGCCGAGCTGAGATCCTTCCATGCGTCCATGAAGCCAGTGATTCGCTGCAACTGATACGGACGCAGGACAAGAACGGAGGCTGCTGCGGGAATCAGCAGCAGGCCGCAGGAGATGAAGTATCGAAGTGGCCATCCTCCCAGAAACAAAGTCAACACAAAGCCCAGTGTCAGAAAGACGGTGGCTCCAAGGTCTGGCTCGAGGATGACCAGGGGCAGCACAATCAGAAGTGGTGCCAGAGTTCCTGGGACCGAGGTCATTCGCAGGCCGTTGACTTTCTGCTGGCAGAGATTCCTCGCTGCCACAAGCGGAAGAATGATTCGCCCCAGCTCAGACGGCTGCAGCGAAAGGCCTGCCATTCGAAGCCATCGCTGAGCCCCATTGATGCGACTGCCGACACCGGGAATCAGAACAGCGACCAGAAGAATCACCAGTCCCCACCACGCCGCTCCACTGACATTCATCAGCGTCTCCGCGCGGCAGCGTGAGAGCATCCATGCAACTAGAAGTGAGAAGGCAAGGTAGAGCAGGTGACGACTGAGGAACACGGTTTCCTGCTCACTGGGACGAGATGTCAAACTCGCGCTGTGAACCATTTGAATTCCGACACACAGCAGCACTCCGACCAGGACAGCAAGCAGCCGCCCCAGATTGTCTCGTTCGGCAATCTGGAATTCCGACAAACGAAATTTCGTCGCGACATTCATGACAAATCGGGTTCAGTCGTTTGCGTATCGAGGTGGTGTCTGATTACCTTCCCGCCTCGACGGAACGAACCGGCATCGACCGGCTGGACACGGATGTCCCATTTCTTTTTGTTTCTCGCTGAAACTACTTTCGGCACCGTTCAGAAAGCTGGTTGATCCAGCCACAGATTCTGCAATTCGAATCTGTGACGAAGTTGCCGGTTGCATGCGTTCTGACGGTTGTAGCCGTTCCTTCCTGCCACTCTGCCACGCCTGACTTTTGATGTTCAGGACAACAGTGCGAAGTCATCCAGGTTTCCGCCGGAGATCAGTGCAACAGTCCTGAGGCCTCGGAAATGTTGCGCATGCTCCTGAACGGCAGCCACCGTGACAGCGCCGGAGGGTTCCGAGATGATGCGGACATCACCGGCAAGCTGCTTCGTTGCTCGACGAATGGCGTCTTCACTGACGGTCAGAATCTCATTCACCAGCGAGCGAATGATGGGGAATGTCAGAGTTCCAAGTGGAGTTCGCAGTCCGTCGGCGATGGAATCCGTACGCAGAGCCGGCTCGATCTTTCCCGACTTCATGCTTCGCCAGGCGTCATCGGCCCATTGCGGTTCTGCACCGAACACAAGCAGGTCAGGTCGGAGGCTCTTTGCGGCAATCAGAGTCCCGGCAAGCAGTCCGCCGCCACCAACAGGAACAACGACCGCCTGCACATCGGGAACCTGTTCCAGAATCTCCAGAACAGCCGTACCCTGCCCTGCGATGACCGCCGGGTCGTTGAAGGGATGCACGAGCGTCGCTCCCGTCCTTCGCTGGACCTCCGCAGCCGTCGCTTCACGAGAGGCCGACGTGGGCTCGCACAGAATCGGCTCAACCCCCAGTGCCCGAACGGCCTGCAGCTTGATTCGCGCCGAGTTTGACGGCATCACGATATGCGCCTGAATACCGCGAGCGACTGCGGCTCGCGCGAGTGCCGCGGCATGGTTTCCGGAAGAATGCGTCACGACTCCTGCAGCGGCTTCGATGTCCGAAAGGCTCATAACCGCATTCGTCGCACCTCGCGCTTTGAACGCGGAACCCTGTTGCAGGTTTTCGCACTTCAGCAGCAGAGAAGTTTCAGCGGCAGCTACTCCGGAAGTTTCCAGCACAGGCGTCCTGCGCACGTATGGCTCGATTCTCTTTGCAGCGTCGAGCACATTTCGGAGGTTGATGCAAAACTCGGAGGTTCCCGGCGACACCACAGCGATCCTCTCAATTGTTGCCCGCAGCTTCAGTCTGCTGCGGTTGCTGCTGCTTCATCAAGGCGTAATCTGACCGAAGCTCCTGAAGCTGCCGATGGAGCTGATCCCGTTTTGAAACAGTATCCAGCAATGCTCGCTGCGTTCGTGCGATTCGTCCGTAACTGAAGCAGGCCAGCATCAGACAAAAGGGAACCGCGATGTAAGAACCGATCCTGAGCCACTGACCGACAGGACTTGCGAGCACGTCGGAGAACTTGAATGGCCCCGGAATCTGATATCCGGCAACCGCGATCGCCGTGCCTACCAGCAATGCTTCAGCAATCACGCAGGAGGCCGCAAACACGGTGAAGGAAAATGCCAGCCGGATGATCAGGAACCGTCCACCGGGCGATCGAGATTCGCCATCGGCAATCGTCACATAGGGACTGGTCGGCATTTCGGAGATCACCGCGTTTGGCTGAACATCAGCGTCGAGCGAGTGACCGGTTTGCGAATCGGTCTTGCGAGCATCACTCTCGCGAGCATCACCGTTGCGAAGCGGGCCGGAGGTGTTCATCGAGCGCTCAACCACCTCTCGCGTCAGCACTTATTCCAGATCAAATTTTGGAGCTGAAAAGTCGTCATCGGCAGACGCATCGGATGCAGCGACCTTGGGGCGTTCTTCCGGCGTGGCTGGCTTCGATTCCGGAGGAGTGTAGCGCACGGAATTTTCAGCATCACGAGTCACATTGCGAAACTCTTCCTGAAACCCCGACATGCCCTTCTTAAACTCTGCGAAGCTCTTTCCAAGATTCTTGGCAACGTTCGGCAGATTACGTCCAAAGAGCAGCAGCGCGATGATGCCCACAATGAGCATCTCCGTGGTACCAACACCTGGCAGAAAACCCATAACGCCACCTCATGACTTTGTTCCGGCAGGCCTGGGCCTGCCGGAACACTGAACGCAAAACGATCGATCGACGTTACTGAAGCTTGTCGGCTCCTGAGCCTTCTTCGTCGCCTTCGCGCATGCCTTTCTTGAACTGCACCAAGCTTTGTCCAAGTGAACGCATGGTTCCGGGCAGGCGATTGCCAAAAAGGACCATCGCGATGAACAGTACAATGACCAGTTCAACCCAGCCTGGGGCCCAGGCGAGCAATGGTCGAGTAACCAGGTTCTGAAGAATGTGGTTCATGGGAACTTCCACACAACAGGGAGACTGCGAATCTGTGAAATTCAATCTGTGGACAGCCAAAGCGGGCTACAGTTGATTCATTTCAGGAGAGGTCTGCTGCCAGGCTCGATCGCGGCCACAACCTCACAATTTCTTGCTGAATTCTATCAGTGAAAACGCGCGAAGTCACAGGGGTGTGATGCAAAAACCTTTGACGGCGTCGGGAATCTCAGGAATCGTCGGCAAGGTCGGAACAGTCGAAGGTCAGCCTTTTTCCTCAAGAATTCGAGGAACCAGGAAGAACTGACCGTCAGTTTTGCACGCATTTGCCAAAGAGTCTTCTCGGGAAAGAGACGACTGCTGGACATCCTCCCGAAAGACATTGCTCATCGGAACCGGGTGCGGCATTGGAGAAACACCCTCAAGATTCACTTCGTCCAGAAGCCGCACATAGTCCAGAATTGCTCCCAGCTGCTGCCGCGAGGATTCCAGTTCCTCTTCTGTCAGCGACAGCCGGGCAAGATTCGCAACTTTGCGTACGTCTGCAATGTCCATTGAACAATCCAGGTTCTCTCAGTGAAGCTCCCTGGTTCTGACGGGACTCGAATGTCCCAATTCTGTTCTTTCCAGGTCGCGGCAGGAAATGTACAGCATTCCGAGACTCACGGAAACCCGATCGGCCGTTTCGATACCGCCCATTCCTTCTGCAAACCAGCCTCCAGGGACTTCACAAGATCCGCATGCTGAGCGGCAAGATTTGTCTTTTCAAACGGGTCAGCTGTCAGATCAAACAGCTGCGGCGCTTTCTCATTCATCCGGTGGACAAACGCGTAGCGGTCGTCTGCGGCCTCATACGACACAATCAACTTCCATTTATTCTGGATGGTCCAGCGGTATTGCAGCGATGCTTCAGGCTGATTCAGATCGGCAATGTCATGAGCAAAGCTTTCACCGAACAGCTGGTCGCGATCGGGCGCCGCGGAGACAGTTGTAATCCATGGCAGCAGGTTGCGTCCCGGCAGCGATTTCTCCACATCGACCCCCACAGCACTCAGCAATGTCGGATAGACGTCCAGTGTGCTGGCCAGGATGGAACGGTCGCCAGGGATGATCTTTCCGGGCCATGAAATCAAAATCGGAGTGCGTATCCCCCCTTCGTAAACCGTTTGCTTGGACCGCGGTGCAAAGCCGTGGTTCCATGCCGCTGGAAGTTTCATCTCCGGCGTCGACTGAATCCATCCGTTATCTGTGACATACATCACAATCGTGTTGTCCGAAATCCCCGTGCGATCAAGATGAGTAAGGATCTCGCCACAGGATTCATCAAACCATTCACACATGGCATAGTACTTCGCCAGCTCCGGAGCACGACCTTCCTGCTGGTATTTGGCAAGCAGACGCTCGGGTGGATTGTGAGGTGTGTGCGGCAGCATCGGCGCATACCACAAAAAGAACGGTTTCCTGTCGGCGGTTGCTGTGTTGATGAAGTCAATGACCGGCTTCAACCCCTGGCGGCCGATGGTCAGACCATCATCTCCATGCCGACCTCCCTGTTCCGGAAATCCGCGAGTCATTCCGTGCGTGAATCCGCCTCGACGAAAATTGCCTTCCCACCATTTGCCGGACTGCATCGAAACGTAACCCAGCCGTGAAAGCTCTTTCGGAATTGTCGACAGCGAATCCACCTTGCTGATGAGATCCAGCTTCTGCTGGCTGTACTGAGCATCCGAGAGAGACTTGTCCGGCTTCGGATCGTTGCCCGTCACTCCGTGCTGGTGAGCGTAAAGTCCCGTAATGATCGTCATCAGTGAAGGTCGGCACAGCGGCGTCGGCGTGTAACCTCGACGAAACACCGCGCTGCGAGCGGCAAGCCGATCAAGATGCGGAGTCTGGATGCACTCGTGTCCCATGAACTGGTAGTCCGTCCATGCCTGATCATCAGAAAGGATCAGCACAATGTTCGGTGCCGTGTTCGCCTCCTGCGCCAACGAACTCGGACTGCACAACAGCGCGGTCAGCAGGGCGAGGAAAATGAACTGCACGTTCGAAAATGATGTCTGTCGCATTCGGCAGGAACTCCTTGCCCGGAACATGAGGCAAAGCGTGGTTGAAGGGACTGTCTGTCTCACGGAGCTGGTGGGGTCGGGGCTGACTGGGCGGGAAGCGTAGCAGATTTCTCCATCTGTTTCCTGACCTCAAAGCGAAACCGTGTCCAGTTGTTTTCGCGATGAACAGAAAGCTGCCCTTCCGCTCCGCTGGCGGCCTGAGCCGCAAGGGCCAGTCCAATGCCAACTCCTTCGGACTTTCCTGTGTAGAACGGTTCGAAGATTTTCTGCTCCAGGCCCTCCGGAATGCCCGGACCGCTGTCGAGCACATCCACAAAAATTGCCACGGGAGAATCAGAAAGCCGCAGAACAACTTCGCCGCCAGGACCGCACGCATCGGTCGCGTTCTGCGCGAGGCTTAGTAACGCCAGCTGCACGTGTTCTGAGTCAGCGACGGCGAGAGATTCAGGTTCCGACGTGTTGTTCTCCAGTGACATGCGAATGTTCTGATGCTGACACTGAAAGCTCAGAAGTTCCAGAACGTGACTGAGAATCGTGTCCATTCGCCCTGAGACCACATTCTGCGAACTGCCGGAGGCCAGTCGAAGCAGTCCGCGAATATGGCTCTCGGTCAGAGTCAACTGCCGAATGGCAACCTCCAGGCTTGCTCGATCATCATGCTGACAACGACGGGAATGAAGCTGGATGGCAAGGCGAGCCCCCATGATGGCATTCCGAAGCTGATGCGCAAGTCCTGCCGCTAGCTGAGACATCGCGGCCATCCGTTCTGTGGACCGAATCTGTTGCGTCTTTCGCTGCAGATCAAGCGCCATCTGGTTGATGGATCCGGCAAGGTGTCCAAGTTCGTCATCGCGTTCGATCGGAAGCATCTCGTCAAAACGCAGAGCCGCCAGGTCCGCGACTCGCTGCTGAATGGACCGCAGCCGTCGCTCAAATCCGGCTGCGATCAGCCATGAAACAGTGGCCGCACCAATCAGCGTGAATCCACCAACGACGAACGGTGCCAAGATCGCTTCACGACGAATCGCCGCTCGATCTGCTTCCCGAACAAGAACGTAGAGACTTTTCAGCTGCGGAGAACGCATCACTTCAACTGTGCCACAAAGCCATCGTTCTCCCTGGATCGTCAGCGGAATCAATATGCCCAGCGAACCAGAACTCTGCGACGGCTTCATCAGCGTCTGCAGTTGAGCGGCAGCTTCCGGGGAAACCGTCGACGCACTGATCCGATCATTGGCATCGATCGCAACAAACTCTGCTCCTGACAGACCACGAAGCTGAATCAAGATCTGATCAGTGATTGGAAAACGAGCCGACTCAAGCGTTCGAATGACCTGATTCAAATCGTCGGAGAGCTGTTTCTCTGCCCGATTGGCGGAAATCCAGGCGTTGCTGATCGACAGCAGCACAACAGTCAGCGCAATCAGGAGTGCAAACGGGATCAGGATCTGTCTTCGAATCGAAGATCTCATGGGCAAAGCTCCGGCAGCTCAATGCCGCGATCGACTCAGCTGTGATGCACACCAGTGTCGCCAACAAGGATGCAGTAACCATCCGGATCATGAATTCGCAGCTCCCCCTGAGGCATGTAGAAGCGTCGAACGATGTCGAAGACCACGGAGCGTCGAACGGCTCCGGCGAACTTGTCAGCGTTGTCTTCACCCGGTGGTTCGCCGGCGTCTTCAAGACCATTCTGCAGGAGGTGATTTCGCAGCTGCCGGACATCCTGTGAATACATGTAGAACAACACGGCCTGGTCTTCCGGAACCACCGGCGCGGAGGCAACAGCCAGCATCAACCGAGCAGCCCCGGAAACCAGCATGGCCCAGTTTGTCCGACCACTGTCATTGGAAAAGCGACTCTGGCAGGAATACCCCAGCAGGGAATAGAACGCCACAGAGCGATCGACATCGTGAACGTGGACCATGGGAATCTGATTTTCCACACGGCACGATTCCGGGCAATTCACAGCGGGGACGGGTTTTTCGGACACAGTGAGTTCCTTTGGTGGAAACGACGAATGGCCTGTGCCGACCATGGATTTGGCGTTTTTTGCCGTTTGCCGTCGGCGAGGACGTCATTCTCGGCAGAAGTGTTTCGAATTGTCGAGCTATCTGCTATCACTCCCGGTGGAAGTCGGACGACTTTGCCAGCGATAGATGCTCATTCGGTCGATCCACGCCTGACAGAGGCTGAACGAGCCAGCCGAGTTTGTTTGTTTTTGTGAAAGGTGCGTTTTTCAATGGCCATGTTTGATGACAATTCTCTGAGTATCGGCCGCAGCCCGATGGTGAAAATCAACCGTCTTACCAAAGGCCTGAACGCGACGGTTTATGCCAAGATCGAAGGGCGAAATCCAGCTTACAGCGTGAAGTGCCGCATCGGTGCGGCAATGATCTGGGATGCAGAAAAATCCGGAAAGCTGAAGCCCGGCATGGAAGTGGTAGAACCGACCAGCGGAAACACCGGGATCGCTCTCGCGTTCGTCTGTGCAGCTCGCGGTTACAAGCTGACGCTGACAATGCCGGAAACCATGTCCGTCGAACGCCGCATGATTCTGCGTGCCTTCGGCGCGAACCTGATTTTGACACCAGGCGCTGAAGGAATGAAAGGCGCGATTGCCCGCGCGGAAGAAATGTCCAAGCAGCCAAACGTCTACATGCCTCAGCAGTTTAAGAATCCTGCCAACCCGGATATCCACGTCAAAACGACCGGACCGGAAATCTTCGAAGACACTCATGGCAAGGTCGACATCTTCGTCGCCGGAGTTGGCACCGGCGGAACAATTACCGGCGTGACTCGATACCTGAAGAAGGACAAAGGCCTGAACATCAAGTCCATCGCTGTCGAACCAGCATCAAGCCCAGTCCTGTCCGGCGGAGCACCGGGCAAACACCGAATCCAGGGGATCGGCGCGGGATTCAAGCCGGACATTCTGGACATGTCTCTGGTAGATGAAGTCGTGCAGGTCACGGACGAAGAAGCCATGGAGATGGCTCCCCGAATCGCCCGCGAAGAAGGCATCCTCTGCGGCATCAGCTGCGGTGCCGCCATGACGGCCGCCCTCAAAGTGGCAGCTCGACCGGAGAGCGCTGGCAAGACCATCGTCGTGATCCTGCCAGACTCCGGCGAACGTTACCTGTCATCTCCGATGTTCGACTACGCTCGCGAAGTACCCGTGGCGTAGTTTGACATCACAGAATCACAACGGGTTGAATCATTGGCCTGCATCAGTTTGATGCAGGCCCTTTTTGTTGGTTCAGCGGCGCGGCAGAAGCCTCGCCGTCTCGCGCAACAGTCTTCTTGCGGAGTCCCGCCACACCACTTCGCACTGAGCATACCAAATCAACCAGCACGGACACGGAGGGCTGACGCGGCTATCGCCTAATCGCTCGCCGGGTTTGCCCGATTTGTCGCAGGATCTCTGCCTACCGGGCAACGGTGTGAAGGATTTTCTGCAGCGAATTTCCAGAGCTCCGATCTGTAGTGGAACTCGCCAGAGTTCCTGTCATCAACGACAGTCGCGGGATCTCTGGCGAAATCCACTACAGAATCCTTCACAGCGTTGCCTACCGCGCGTTCATGGGATCGACATCGATGGCGAGTTCCACATCGTCGGGCAGCGTCAGAGTCGACTCGACGGCCGTCCAGAGCTGGCGGACCAGTTCGTGAGTCTTGCCGACAATCTGAAGGTGAAAGCGCCAGAGGTTTCTTAGCCTCACGACGGGAGCGGGAGCGGCTCCAAGGACTCGCAGAGACTGGAGTTCTCCCTGCCGCGCAGCCTTTAACTTGTCCGCAACTGCAATCGCTGTCTGACGTGTGCGTTGTTCATCAGGACCTCGAAAAATCACGCGCGCCACCGCGGTGAACGGCGGCGCCAACGCATCATGACGTTCGGCAAGTTCATGCTGGGCAAACCCAAGGAAGTCATGCTTCGACGCGAACTTAACGGCCTTATCATCCGGACTTGAAGTCTGCACAAGGACTCGGCCGCCTCGCTCACCGCGTCCTGTTCGGCCTGCAACCTGAGCGATCAACTGGAACGTTCGTTCGGCCGCTCTCAGGTCCGGCTGGCGCAGCATGGTGTCTGCATCGATCACTCCCACAAGCGTGACGTTGGGGAAGTCGAGCCCCTTCGCGATCATCTGCGTTCCAAGAAGAATATCGACTTCGCCGCGTCGAAACCGATCCAGGGCTTCATCATGACTGCCCGGCTTCTTCATGGAATCACTGTCCATTCGCAGGACGCGTGCTTCCGGGAAGGCCTTCTGCACCTCTTCATCCAGCTTCTGAGTTCCTGTGCCCAGAAAACGAATGGCGGGACTCTGACACGACGGACATTGTGCAGGCGGGCTGGTGGAATAATCACAGCTGTGGCACACGATGGCAGCCCGGTCGCGATGCCACGTCATTGAGATATCGCAGTTGGGACACTTCAAACCGGTTCCGCAACTTCGACACCAGACCACCGGTGAATATCCGCGAAGATTCAGAAACAGGATGACCTGTCCATTCGCCTTCAGCGCTGTTCCGATGGCCGTGAACATTGCTCTGCCCAGCGAAAATCCGCGGGCCATGCGAGGATCGCTGCGAGTATCCACAATGATGACCGGAGGCAAGGGTCGGCCGGCGACTCGCTGCGGCATCGAGACCAGTGTGTCCAGTCGTCGCTGAGCTCGCAACCAGGATTCAAGAGTGGGCGTGGCCGACCCAAGAATCAGCGGGACCTTTTCATCCTGACATCGCTTCCTGGCAACCTCGCGAGCGTGATAACGCGGTGTGCTGTCCTGCTTGAAGGACGGCTCGTGTTCTTCGTCAATCACGATCAGCCCAAGATGCGGCGTCGGCGCGAAGACAGCGCTGCGAGCACCGACGACCACTTGAATTTCTCCGCTGGCGATCTGCTGCCACTGCCAGTGACGCTCCGCATCCGTCATGTGACTGTGCAGAACGGCAACCGAATTGAATCGACTCCGAAACCTTCGAATCGTCTGCGGCGTCAGGCTGATTTCCGGAACAAGGACGATGGCCTGGCGACCGTAACTGACCACTTCCCGAATGGCCCGAATGTACACTTCCGTCTTGCCGCTGCCGGTGACTCCGTGCAGCAGCAGCGTTTCATAATCACCCGCTCGAATCGGACGCAGAATCTGTTCAAGAGCCTTCAGCTGCTGATCGTTCATCAGCAGATCTTGCTGAGTCTCCACGTCCCGCTGTTCCGCCGGTGCGACTTCGGTTCGCACTCGCTCCGCGACGATCAGGCCTCGCTTCCGAAGAGTATTCACGGGGCCCGGTCCACAACCCGCGCGCTCACACAGTTCCGCTGCCGGAAGTGGCCGACCTTCTTTCAGCAGGATCTCCAGCACATTCTTCTGCTGTCGTGTCAGACGAGGAGTGTTGAGAACATCCTCGATACCTTCGACGATACTGAGTGCGTTAATTTCCCGCGTGCCACTCTTTCGACGCACTCCGGCCGGAATCACACTGTCAAGAACCTGTCCCCAGCCGCACAGATAGCGTTCTCCGATCCAGCGAGTCAGTTCCAGCATGGAACTGTCCAGTAAAGGTTCGGCATCCAGCAGTTCGGTTATTGACTTCAGCGCGCGCTGCCCCTTTTCGAACGGGCGAACGCCGACACAATAACCAACGACCGAGCGGTTCGAACGTCCAAGCGGGGCCAGCACGCGCTGTCCCGCCTGAACTCGTCCCCGCAATGGCTCGGGAACCGCATAAGAATACGGACGCTCGAGCGGCAGATTGAAGACCACGTCGGCAATCTGCACATCCTCCTGAGCGGCTTGCTGCCACTCAGGAGTCTCTGCGAAGCCAAACATTCCCTGCTGGGTCGTCACGGTGGTCTTTCAATTCCGCTTGGTAATAGCGCATGGCGCCGTAATAGAGCAGGTCTACTGCTTTGCCTTCAGCTCTTCGATGGCTCGACGCATTTCCTGCAGTTCAGCCCGAAGCTTCTCGTTCTCCGCGCGGAGTTCATTGACTTCCGGACGGCCCTCGCCGTCGCGGCCTGGCTTCTTCGGCTCCTCACGATGCTTCATCTGAGCCATCAGCTCTTCTTTAGCATGAGCCAGTTCCCGCTCCATGGCTTCCGCGCGTTCCGCAAGCTCATGAGCCATATCGGGCATGTCTGCAGCCCGAAGATTCTCAGCGGCCATGCGAACATGTTTGATCCGGCGGCCAGCCATTTCCAGCTTTTCTGCCCGCTCACGAAACTCCGGGGGAAAATCGCTTTTGCCCTTGCCCGCCAGGGCCGCAAGTTTTGCTTCCGCTTCGCCAATCTGTCGGCGGAGCTGTTCCTTCTTATCTTCGGAAGCCCCTTCCCCTTCAACATTCTTCAGCTGAGCACGCAGGTCGGTCAGTCGTTCCATGACAGCTGCCGCGTTACGTGCACGGTCTTCGGCCTCACGCTTCTTCTCTTCGGCGCGATGAGCCTCTTTTTCTTTCTGTGCCGCAACGGCTCGTTCCTTTTCCGCTCGTCGTGCATCTTCGTCAGCAAAGACGGTCGTTGCAGGGATCAAAGCCGCAGCGGTCAGCAGTGTCAGAGATTTCAAATTCATGGCAGGTCCTTTCATTGAGGTGGGAAGAACAGAGAGGGAATCTGACAACAGCTCGGCCACGATGCTGGTGTCGTCATGGTGCATTATCGCAGAACATCGGAAGACACGATGGGTTTGCCGTCGACCGTCAGAACCTGGGAGTTCGTCAGGGAGTCGCCAAAGCGTTCAAAGTCGTGGAATGACCAGACAACCTTCTTGTCGCGATTCACTTCAATCAGCTGTGGATTCTTTGGCCCAGCATGACAGTTATTGATCAGAATGTTGCCGCTCGGAAGGACCTGCAGTGATGTGACCCAGGCGAGCTGGATGCCTTCGAGGTCGTTCTGATGAATGCTCCAGACAACGTCGCCCTTCGGATTTACTTCCAGCACCGCGTGCCCGTTTCCAGCACCAATCAGAGTGTTACCATTCGGCAGTCGCAGTGCCGAAAATGCCTGATTGCCAAATGCTTCAACCCCGTGTCCCGGCTTAGGTTCGTGGCCAAACAGTGGAACTGAGTACTCCCAAACAATCTTACCGGACGGATCATATTCCCGGACCAGGCCATCGCCCTCGTGACAGACGAGGTAATTGCCACTCGCCAGTTTGCGCACCAGGCGAGTATCGCGATGAGGATCGGGCCGCGACACTTTCAGTGCCATAGTGGAGGTGATCTTGAGTTTCTGATCCAGTTCAATGATGCGTCCAGGTCCGGATTCGGCCACCATCGTCTTTCCGTCAGCGAGTCGCTGGAACGCATGGATCTCCATGGGAACGGACTGGTTGGCCGGAATAGCTTTGGCATCGTACGACCAAATCGGTTCACCGGATTTCGGATTCACTTCTGCAATTTCGGTCCAGGTCTTTTGGTAAAGAACATTGCCGTTTGGCAGGACGTGCAGGTCGTGAAGCGGGCCAATCTTTGCTTCCCAAACGGTTTTGCCGTCTTCCCCAATGATGGCGATTCGCTGCTTTGATGAATCAGCCGCGATGAAGGATCGCTTCGGATCGGCAGCATCCACGCAGCGCGCGATCGGCGACAGACATGCCAAAATGGTGAGCAAAACCGGCAAATATCCCCGGGAGCAGACTCCTGGAATCAAATTCGAAATCGTCATGACAGAAAATCCTGTGGTGGAACGGGTGCCGCCGGAACTGGAAAAATCGCCTGTTCCTGACATCGTCAAGATGGCGTGAAGCTTAGGGATCAGGGCCACGAATGACAAATCCTGGCAAGGCTTCCTGCATCATCATGCTCGCCCTTGTGCCGGCTCTGTGAGCAACGATATAACCCCATCGCGACCCGCGTTGTTTCCTCCCGCAGGTCGCGAAAATCACTCAGTTTCATCACTGTTGGCTGGTTCATTCTCACCCTCGAACCGGTTTTGCAGAAGAGTTTTGTCAACGCCATCGGAGAATCGACGTCGAGCGTCACGATCTCGACCTGCACGATCACCGAATGAAGAGCGGCGTCACAATGACGTCCGGAAACAGTCGCATGCCGATCAAAGTTGGTTTGTTTCATCAAACGACGTACGAGTACGACCGTCTTGTTTCTTTGGGACCGCAGGTCATTCGACTGCGACCGGCTCCGCACAGTCGAACTCCCATCGACGCGTATTCACTGAAGGTGGAACCCGCAAACCACTTCATCAACTGGCAGCAGGATCCGCACGGCAACTATCTGGCTCGACTTGTCTTCCCGGAAAAGACGGACCGCTTTGTCGTGACGGTGGATGTTGTCGCCGACATGACGGTCATCAACCCTTTCGATTTCTTTCTGGAAGATGACGCGACCGACTTTCCGTTTCACTATGCCGACGAACTCGCACAGGACCTGAAACCGTTCCTGCAGCCGCTTCCGCCCGACCCGGTGTTTGAAGCGTTCCGAAAGACGATTGACGCCCGGCCTCGGCGAACGATCGATTTCCTGGTGGATGCCAACCAGAAGGTGCAGCAGGCCGTTCGCTATTTGATCCGCCTCGAACCCGGTGTGCAGACTCCGACAGAAACTCTGACAAAGAAGTCGGGGTCCTGCCGTGACTCAGCCTGGCTGCTCGTTCACCTGTTGCGAAGTTTCGGACTGGCAGCTCGATTTGTTTCGGGCTACCTGATTCAGCTGACTGCCGACCTGAAACCGCTCGAAGGTCCCGAAGGCCCCACGGCCGACTTTACAGACCTTCATGCATGGACCGAAGTCTTTCTTCCCGGCGCTGGGTGGGTCGGGCTCGATCCAACATCGGGACTGCTGACCGGGGAAGGCCATATTCCGCTGGCCGCAACTCCTTCTCCACAGACCGCTGCGCCAATTTCGGGCGGCGTCGAAAAGTCAGAAGTCACGTTCGACTTTAAGATGAGCGTGACTCGCATCCATGAAGACCCCCGAGTCACCAAGCCGTACACGGAAGACATGTGGCATCGCATCGATGCGGTGGGTCAGGAGGTTGATCGACGCCTGAACCAGAACGATGTGCGACTCACGATGGGTGGTGAGCCGACATTTGTCTCCATCGATGACATGGAAGGCGCGGAATGGAACACGGCTGCGGTTGGTCCGACCAAGCAGAAGATGTCCGACCTTCTGATTCGCAAACTGCGAGCAACCTTCGCTCCCGGCGGGCTGCTGCACTATGGCCAGGGCAAATGGTATCCTGGTGAATCACTGCCTCGCTGGGCCTACACGTGTTTCTGGCGCAGAGATGGTCAGCCGATCTGGAAGAATGAAAGTCTCCTGGCTGGACTGGATCTCGATGGCACTCAGGATGCCACGAAGCACACAGCCAATGAACACACGGCAGCAGAATTCGTTTGTGCTCTGGCCGACCGGCTGGAAGTCGAAGACCGATGGATTCGCCCGGCATTCGAAGATGTCTTCCACATGCTGGAGATCGAACAGAAGCTGCCGGTCGATGTGAATCCGCATGAGTTCGATCCGGATTCCGATGAAGATCGTCGTCGACTCAGCCGCGCGCTGGAACGAGGCGTCAGTCGTCCAGTCGGCTTCGTGCTTCCGCTGACCCGAGCCTGGTGGCAGGCCAATGCAAAATGGATGAGCGGTTTCTGGCCCTTCCGTTCTCACCGCCTGTTCCTGATTCCTGGTGATTCACCGATGGGGCTTCGTTTGCCTCTGGAGTCACTTCCACTGACCGGTTCTTCCGCTCCCGCCGTTTATCCGCTCGACCCATTTGCAGATCGCACGCCGTTACCGGGCTATGCAGAAATTCGTCGAACAACACAGGATCGGCTTGATGAAGATCGCAAGGAGCACAAGCCTCGCCAAAAGCAGGTTCTGCAGCGTCTGGGGCTGATCGACGATCCGGAAGAGTCAAGCGACGCCTTCACGACACTGCCACTGGGAAGTGGCCCCGTGGTTCGAACGGCGCTGTGTGTCGAACCTCGTGATGGACGGCTGCGAGTCTTCATGCCTCCCGTTGGAACGCTTGAAGACTATCTCGATCTTCTGGCCTCCATCGAAGACACCGCCGAAGCACTCAACATGCCCGTGATCATCGAAGGGTATCTGCCTCCGAATGATCCTCGCATTGAGATTCTGAAAGTGACGCCGGACCCGGGTGTGATCGAGGTGAATGTTCATCCTGCTCACAGCTGGGAGCAGCTGAAGCAGATCACAACGGAAGTCTACGAACAGGCTCGTCTCTGCCGGCTTGGCACCGAGAAGTTTCAGCTGGACGGACGTCACACCGGAACAGGCGGTGGGAATCATCTGGTCCTGGGAGCGAAGACTCCCGCGGACAGTCCTTTCCTGCGTCGCCCGGACCTGCTGCGAAGTCTGGTAGGATTCTGGAACAACCATCCATCGCTCTCGTATCTGTTCTCTTCACTCTTCATCGGCCCCACCAGTCAGTCTCCGCGAGTCGATGAAGGGCGCGATGATTCTCTGTACGAACTTGAGATTGCCTTTGCACAGGTGCCGGAGCCTGGACAGGGCTGGATTCCGATGTGGATGGTGGATCGCCTGTTCAGAAATCTTCTGGTCGACCTGACCGGGAATACTCATCGCGCAGAAATTTGCATCGACAAGCTGTATTCACCGGATCATGCGAACGGACGACTTGGCCTGGTTGAACTTCGCGGCTTTGAAATGCCGCCTCATTCGCGCATGAGCCTGACTCAGCAGCTGCTCGTGCGAGCCCTCGTTGCGGTGTTCTGGGAAACGCCCTACCGTGAACCACTGATTCACTGGCGGACGCTGATTCATGATCGCTTCATGCTGCCGTATTATCTTTGGCAGGATTTGAAATCGATCGTGAACTATCTTCGTGATGCCGGCATCCCGTTCGAAACGGAATGGTTTGGGACACACTTTGAATTCCGATGCCCGCTGATCGGAACCTTCAGCGCCGGCGGTGTGGACGTGGAAGTCCGGCAGGCACTTGAGCCGTGGTATGTTCTGGGCGAAGAACCTGGCTCTGGCGGAACGACCCGCTATGTGGACTCGTCCGTGGAACGACTTCAGGTTCACGTCAAGGGAATGTACTCGTCGAATTACTGCATCACCGTCAACGGCATTCGGATCCCGCTTCAGGCAACAGATACCGCAGGTGAATTTGTCGGTGGCGTTCGTTACCGGGCGTGGCAGCCACCAAGCTGTCTGCATCCCAACATTCGCGTGCATACTCCTTTGACTCTGGATGTCGTGGATCAGGCAAATCAGCGATCACTGGGCGGTTGCCGTTATCATGTCGATCATCCTGGCGGACTGAATCCGGAAGGTTATCCGATCAACGCGCTGGCGGCAGAAAGCCGCCGTGCCGGACGGTTCTTCCGGATGGGACACACGGGCGGCTTCCTGCAGCCTCAGGTGCCTCGCATGTCTCCTGATTTCCCGCATACGCTGGACCTGCGACGACAATAGTTGGGGTAGATGCTGAACTGAGAGCAGACAGACTCGATTACCGGATCGTTTCAACAACGACGGTATTCGTGTAAGGTGTCGATTCCGAATGTGAACTTCTCGGCATCGACAAGGATCCGGTCCCATGCGCTGCACTCACGTCGCTCTCGCGAACTCCTACAAGGCAATCGCCCTTCTGCTGCCAACGTTCCTTTGCGCGCTGTTGATGGGGCAGGCTTCTGCGATGTCGGATGAGCCCAAACCAACTCCGCCGCAGAAATCATTGCCGATCCCCGGTGAAGTGTTTTCGGTTCGCGAACATGTCGCCTTCATCATCCCGGCTCAAGGCACAAAGCCAGGGACGCCGATCCCCTGGGTCTGGTACGCACCAACGCTTCCGAATCTTCCGAGCGATGCAGAGAAATGGATGTTCGAGAAGTTCACTGCCGCCGGTATCGCCGTCGCGGGAATCGACGCCGGAGAATCGTACGGCAGTCCCCAGGGATGCGAACTCTATTCCGCGCTGTATGACGAACTGACACAGAAACGTGGCTACTCTAAGAAGCCCATTCTGCTGGGACGAAGCCGGGGCGGTTTGATGACGCTGTCATGGGCGGTCAACAACCCTGACAAAACCGGTGGCTGGGCCGGAATTTATCCGGTCTGCAATCTGTCGAGCTACCCTGGTCTGGATCGAGCTTCGCCAGCCTTTGGGCTGACATCCGAGGAACTTCAAAAGAGGCTTGCTGAATTCAATCCGGTGGACCGTTTCGAAGCTCTGGCCAAAGCGAAGGTGCCACTCTTCGCAATTCATGGGGATGTGGATACGGTCGTACCGCTGGAGCAGAATACGGGATTGCTGAAATCGCGGCTGGAACAGAAAGACTGGTCGCTTGAACTGATCGTGCCCAAAGGCCAGGGCCACAACATGTGGGACGGGTTCTTCCAGTGCAGCGAACTCGTGGATTTTGTGATCAGGCATGCCCACTGACGAACGTCGCACAAGGGCAGTCTGTAGTGGATCTCGCCAGAGATCCTACGACTTTCGCTGTTGGCAGGAACTCTGGCGAGTTCCACGACAACTCGTAGCCTCGAAAATTCGCTGCAGAAATGCCTTCAAGGCGGTTCCCACGAGCGGCAGCTGAAAGTGTGCGTACTGGTGCAGTTTTTCTCGCTTTTTTGGTGTGCTGCGTCGCTTGGTGCGGTGCCGCCGGATGGGGACAGCAGCTTTCGACTCCAAAAACCGCGACTAAGGTTTTCGCGGAATCCTGCGGTTGGTACCCTGACGATTGTTCATGCGTTACTTTTCAGCAGATCCCTCAGTCAGAATTTCGTCTCCGTCCGGATCGTTCCATGCAGGCCCCCACGGCAGCCAGTGACTTCTTCGATCTGCTCGAAAAGAGCGGACTGGTGACGGCGGAACGGGCACAGCGCATTCAGGACAAGCTCCAGATCTCTTCGGACATCCCCGCGGAATCGGCTGCTCGAACTTTGGTGCGTGAACGAGTCCTGACTCCGTTTCAGGCAGAACGACTGCTCGAAGGTCGCTACCGAGGACTGGTGATCGACGGTTATCGCATCCGTGAAATGCTCGGCTTCGGCGGGATGGGCTGCGTCTTCATTGCGGAAGATCCGAACGAAGAGCGCAAGGTCGCTTTGAAAGTCATGTCCGCTGAGCATGCACTGGACGCCGGCATGCTGGCTCGCATGAAGCTGGAAGCTGCAGCGGGGATGAAGCTGGATCATCCCAACATCATCAAGACTTATCGACTCGATTCGACCGGCGCCGTGCATTACCTGGTGATGGAGCTGGTTCGCGGAATCAGTCTGCACGAACTTGTGGCGCTCAGCGGGGCACTGAAGCCGTCGATGGCCTGCGATATAGGGATGCAGATCGCTGAGGCCCTCGCTGAGGCGCATCGAAACGGGATCATTCACAGAGACATCAAGCCGGCCAATTTCCTGATCGAACCAAACGGCGTCGCTCGCATCCTGGACTTTGGTCTCGCCATGATCAGCGATGTCAGTGACGATGAGTTTTCGCTGTCGATGGTGTTCGGACATGACTGCCTGGGAACTCCGGACTACATCTCACCGGAACAGTCGCTCGACAGCCGCAACATTGATGCTCGCGCGGATATCTACAGTCTGGGTGCCACGCTGTTTGTCGCACTCACGGCTCACGTTCCTTTCCCGGAAAAGACGAACAAAGCAAAACTCGAAGCCCAGCGCACGAAGAAACCTCGCAACGTTTGTGACCTTCGGCCAGAGATTCCGCCGGAGATCGGTGCGATCATTTTGAAGATGATGGAAAAGGATCCCGCGAAGAGGTACCAGTCAGCCGCGGAAGTCGTTGAGGCTCTGAAACCCTACGCGAAACGAAAGAGCGTCCAGTTTGATTTCCGTGAACTGATTACTCTTCGTGCCAAACAGGCCAAGGCAAAAGCAGAAGCAACAGGCCGGAAAGCGACGGCACCAAAGTCATCGATCACGTCGGCATCCGGCTGGCTCGCGGGAGAAGGTCATGACCTGGGAGTGACCGACAGCTTTGCTCAGGCGGACACACCAGCCATCCGAACGCATACTCAGGAACCGTCCAGAGCCGATCGAGGATCTTCGTCGACAGCGCCTTTGCGTCGAGTCGTTCACAAGGGACCCGCGCCGGCCGGCTGGCGCATCGAAGTGCTGGGAAAAAAGAAGCACCGACAGCCTCTGGTGAAGACAAAGAACGCCGTTGGAAATGGTGCTTCGGATATCCGAATTCAGGAAGAAAAGGCCGACGCGGTCCAGTGCTGGATTGAGTACGATGGCCAGAACTGGCAGTTTCGTCAGGAATCACGACGCTTCCCAACGTATGTCAACGGACAGCCCGAGGGCTATTGCATTCTGCACCACGGAGCCGTACTGACATTCGGAGGCAAGACCGGCATTCGCATCGTAAACGTTGCGGAAGAACAGCGACGGAAGAAACTGGTTTCGAAACTTCTGATCGCGGCCGTTATCGTTACCGTTCTGGCCGGCATCGGATGGTGGGTTGCTCAGACTTTTCTGTAAGTCGGTTTTCCCCTTCAGCGCATTCACCGCTGCTGACAACGATCAGTATTCCCCGCGCCGCAACTTTGAAGTTTGCAATGCTGTCAAAGGAGTCTATTTGGATGCGATCCCTTCTCTTTCCAGCGTTGCTGATTGCCGCAATGGCCGCTGCGTTGCCAACGGCCAGTGCTCAGAAATTTGACGCCAGCGGTCCCGCAGAGGAACAACGACTCTCTCCGGATAAGTTCCTCGGAGCAGTCAAAGTGTCGTTTGATCTCAAGCCTGTCTCGATGTCGTTTGATCTGCCATGGCATTTCTGTTCGGTCGCAGAAAACGGTTTGAAGTTTGCTCACTTCGCTGCCGAAACGTACGACCCGCGTGACTGGGACGGACAGGGCGCGGATGCTTCGTTCGAACCGGGCATGGACAAGGAAGGACGATTTGTCCGTATCTGGATCGAACAGAAATCGGAAGCCCGGATCGTTGTTCGAATTCGCTACGCCCTGAACAACTCGAAATATCAAATTGCTCATTCCGACATCAAAACCGATTCGCCATACAACGATGGTAAGGGCGACTGGGCCGAAGAGAAGTTCACGATCTATCCGGACGCAACTCATGTGCGACACATGACAATTCACTCCGGTCTGGCGTCCATGAGTCAGCCGTTTGGTTTCTACCGAGAACCACCATCGGTCGTTCACGAGTTTATGGAATCGATCGTGATAGGGCCGGCAGGACATGAGCCAATCGATGACATGGAGAGAGAAGCGCTCACTCTGATCAGGATGTTCGGGAGACAGCCCGGACAGGTCTATGCGGATGGCAAGTCGATAAACATTTCGTACTCGCTTCCCAAAGGGCCACCGTCAGATTTCGGTGACTTCCATGACGCGAATGTGATGCTTCTCAACTCAAAGTCCCGTTATCGACCCTTCACGGTGGGGTTGCCCTATGGTGTCCGAGTTCAGCCTTATGGCTGGGAAGACGACGAGCGGTATCCTTTTGCCACATGGACGGGATACGAAGACAAAAGCATCGGATATGTGTCGGCCATCGGCCACATGATCAACTGGTGGCACTTTCGTCGAACGGAAAAAACCATCGAGCAGGTCTATCTCCATGGAATGACGTCAGAGAAAGACCCTGCGTCTGAAATTCTGCCGATTGCCTGGTCGTGGATCGTTCCGCCGGAGCTGCAGTGGCCGGGAGCCCGTCTGTCTCCGAACGACAGCGCGGGACGATATCGACACTTCACCTACGATCAGACTCAGCGAGCCTATATCATTCCCGCTGAAGCCATTCATAACGATCGAGCGGAGTTTGCTCTCGATTCGATCTACGATGATCAGCATCTTCAGGGCACCATGTGGATCGCTCAGCCGGCATTCGTGATCCCCGGCTGGAAACACGATGCGGCCGTTGTTGTCACCGTTGACGGAAAGGAACTACGGCCTCGCATCGACTATCGCAGTGGTGTGGAAACGGCGGGATCCGAGACGAACCTCGTGGTGTGGATCAATCGCACGATTGATCTGAATCCTCGCGAAGAACACCGAGCTGAGTTTACGATTGCTCCTCGAGACAGAGCAAAGTAGGTTCTGCAGGCCTCTGAACCATTCTGTAGTGGATCTCGCCAGAGATCCTGCAACATCCCTCGCCAGAGATCCTGCAACCTTCGTTGATTGTGGGAACTCTGGCGAGTTCCACTACGCTCGTGGAGCGGCTACTCACAGAGTTCCGCAGCGGTTTCGGGGGTTGTTCTAAGAAGTGAAAGAACGACCGATGTGCCGGCAATCGCCAGGATCACCGTGAGGCTGACCGCAACTGGCACGTGGAACAGATCAATCAGCAGCATCTTGCCGCCGACAAATCCCAGGATCGCGGCAAGGCCTGTCTGAAGGTATTTGAACCGATCCATCAGACCGGCCAGTGCAAAGTAGAGAGAACGCAGACCAAGAATGGCAAACGCGTTTGACGTGAAGACGATGAACGGGTCTCGCGAAATCGCAATGATCGCCGGGATGGAATCGACCGCGAACACAAGATCCGACCACTCCACAAACAGAAGCACCATCAGCAGCGGAGTCGCCATGCGCCGACCATCTTCGACAACGACGAACCGATCATCACGATAGCTGTCGGTCATCGGAACGAGCTTCCGGAAAAGCCGAACCACCAGGTAGCCTTCAGGCCGAATATCGTTCTTGCCGGATTTCAGCATCCGCACCGCGGCGATGATCAGCAGCACACCGAACACATAGATCAGCCAGTGGAACCGATTGATCAGACTCACACCGGCAAAGATCATCACAATCCTCATCACCAGGGCGCCAAAGACACCCCAGAAGAGCACCTTGTGTTCGCAGTGTCGTGGTACTTTCATCGCAGAGAAAATCAGGGCGAAGACGAAGACATTGTCGATGCTCAGCGACTTTTCAATTGTCCACGCGGTCAGAAATTCCAGTGCCGCGGAAGGTCCGGAAACTAGCCGGAGACCGAACGCAAACAGGAATGCCAGAGCGACCCAGACGAACGTCCACATCATGGCTTCGCGAAACCCGACGACATGAGACTTTCGGTGAAAGACGCCGAGATCCAGTGCCAGCATTCCGACAAGAAACGTGCCGAATCCCAGCCATGCCAAATACGAAAGTTCCATTGTGACGATCTGCTCCTGACTATTGTTCAAGTGTGTTACGGTGAAGGTTCAACTGATCGACTCAACACAGCGGAAGGGCGCGAGCCGTTCGGTTCACACGCCTCCAAACGGCCCGAAAGGTGCCTCGCCCTCTGCTTTCCACTGGCTGCCAGAGACCGGCGGCGAGTCCGGCAACGCGATTGTGAAGGTGGTATCAGCGTGGTTCGCCGGACATCGACAGGCCCTGACGATCACGACTTTTCTGCAGTCGCCGTGCAATCGTCCGAGCGGCCCTGTCTGCCGCTGAAGTGATCGCAGCCTCCACCGACTCACCCACTTCGTTGACCAGGACTTCACGCCCTGCCCTCAGCGCAACCTGCAGGCGACACTGAAGGTCACAGCCGCCACGCGGACCGTTGACATCACAAATCGTGACTCGGATCGACCCGAGATGAGTTTCGAATCGCCCAAGAGCAAATTCGAGACGTCGTGTGATCAGCAGCTTCTGATCGCCCTTGAGAGTCACGTTTCGTTCGAACACTTCGATATCCATGATTCCTCACTCCCATAGTTGTGAAACCAGAATTCAAACCAAAACTACCGTCGTTCTCACTGTGCCGGTACGAGCTACAATGCTCACACGGGCAAAGTCCTCTGCGACCTGTCACCTGGTCACTTGAAATGTCATACGATGAGTTCACTGCCGTGGATCATCGTTTCAGTCATCATCGTCAGCGAATGAGCTAAGCCAGCGCTGGCGGTTGAACCGCATCGCGTCGGTACGGTCCAGCGTGCCAGATGTCAGCCGGTAAAGAAGCAGCTGATTTCGGTCGTCCAGTGTCGTTCGATGCGGAACACCATTGTCCAATCGATGAACCGGCACCAATCCCGGCGCCGCGTCGTCCACCATCCGACCAACAGATGTTCGATCCCGTCGGGATTGTCGCTGCTGTTGAGTTGCGAGTTGTTGTTCGATCATGTCGCCCTCCTCCTCATAGGTTCGACTAAAGAGTAGGAGGGAATCGAGGATTGACTATTTCAAAGTTCCGCTCGGATCTATCGGGAAAACGGATAGGTGAACGCCGTAGTGGACTTCGCCAGAAGTTCCGCAAAGCAACTCAACAACGTAGTGGACTTCGCCAGAAGTCCCACCAAACAGATGCGTCCGTCTCTCATGCTTTGCCATCAGAAAACGGGTGACAGCAAATCGTCGCCGTCGATGGCGAAGCGGATCTGTTTCTCAGGAGAAAACGATGTCACCATCGGTAACAGGTGACTGGGACCCGTTGCCGGTCGTCAGAATCGCTGTTGTCCTGGCAAAGCCGGTCGCGTCTGTCGGCGGGACCGTTACTTCCAGGATTGCAGTCTGCACGGCATCCGTGGAGTCGCAATTTCGAAGCTGGATCAGCAGCACGCGTCCCTGAGTCGCGTTCGGTTCCGCGACCTCAGTCTGCTCGATGTTGGATGATTCGACATTCCACATGCGGCCAAGAATCAGCACACGCTGACCGGTACGAATTCGCAAGAGACGCCCTTCACTGGAGGCCACTCGAATCCTGTCGGCGTGCCACCATTGACTCATCGAACGGGCGAGTGCTTTGAAGACCGATCTCATGTTCACTTCACCTGCTGCTGGCGTTCCTGCTGCAGTTCCAGCGATGTGCGAAGTTCGCGAACGCGTTCGACGTCAACACCCGCAGGCTGCTCCTGAATGAACCACGTTGCATCGTCGATTGCCATTTGAAGGCGCCCGGTTCTGGCCCGCATCTCCAGTCGCTTCGCACGAAACTCCACACTGGAGGGATCCAGCATAACCAGAGTTTCCAGGTAGCGCAGGACACTTGCATCGTCGCGTCGACCTTCGGCAAGACTCAGCAGATTCAGCTGCATTCGTTCGATAATTTCACGCGGGGACTTCGCCTCCCGAAACCGTGGCTGGTCCGGAAAGCCTGCCTCGGACAACATCGTTCGAATGTCCTCATCACTGAGTCGCTTGCCTCGTTCGAACACATCAATCGTTTGCGGCATGCTGCCATCACCAGGTTCAAACCGAACCACAAAATGACCAGGCAGGCCAACTCCAACGACTTTCAGATTCAGCCGCTTCGCCAGTTCGATATACAGTACGGACAGCGTAATCGGGATTCCCTCCCGATCATCAATCACCTCATTCAGATAACTGTTCGAAGGCGACTCATACTCGTAGCGGCTGCCACGCACACCCAGTTCTTCAAAAAGGTAACTGTCCAAAGCGGCAATCCGAAGCGATTCGGCAGAATCAACTGGCACCCTTTTTTTCAACTCGTCCGCCATCTGATCAATCCGGCGAATGTACACCGGCACGTCAACATCCGCATTGTCCTGGCGAGCAATCAGGAGTGCTGCCGTCAGCAAATCAGCTTCAGCAGCATTCCCCTGACTCCCATCATTCCCCACATTCCCAGGAGCATCCCCCGAATCACTGTCCGGCAGCCTAAGCGCCGCAGCGATCGCCTTTCGAACCGCAGCCTCATGAATGTCCGCAGAAAGCTGCCGCAGTCGCCTAGATTTTTGTTCGAGCCGATCCGCTTCCTCACTGAGAAAGTCTGATGCGGTTTCTCCAAGCGGGAGCAGACTGATGATCTCCGAAGTCTGAGCCGGCTGATTCCAGTGCAGTCCATCGACGGTCTTCCTGAGTCCAGCAAGACTCTCCTCCGCCCCGGACGCAGGAAGCAGATTCGTTCCCATCTCGAACCGACGAAACTCGGCGGCGGTCCCTCGAAATGCGGCAAGTCCGGCTTTGCCAGGAGGAATCACGGCATCGGCAGACTTCACGACGAGTGTGCCGTTCACATAACACTCAAAGCCGTCTTTCAGGATTCGAACTGTCAGAGTATTCCATTGATCCATCCGGTAGGCCGGATGTGCCTCATTATGCAGGATGGTCCAGGACCCAACATCCGGGCCGTCAAATCGTGTCAGTCTGAGATTCCCGGCACTTGGATAGAACCCGTAATGGCGTTCGTTTCCGTCCGAATGAAACACCAGTCCCGCAGCCCCTTCTTCCGACTCCAGCTTGACCTGCACTCGAAGATCATAGGGCAATTCCGCCGGCGACGACTGGTTCAGGCACAACGTCCGACCACCGAAGGATTTCCCCTCCCCGTTGACCAGAATTCGACCGGCTCGCTGACGCCAGTTGCCTCCAAAGATCGGCGTCCACTGTGTTTCATCGAGTGCCCCAATGGTGCTCCATCGCGACATGGGAACCGTATTCGGATCGTTCTGCAGATCGCGAAGCAAACGAACAGGAAGTGCAAAGCCCAGCTTGTCGCGAAGGGCGGACTTGCGAGTCACAATGCCGACGACCTGCCCCTGTGCGTCCAGCACCGGTCCTCCACTGTTGCCGCGTTCAATGGACATTGCCAGCTGCAGCATTTCGACGCCGTCAATCTCCTGATGACCGGAGACAACTCCTGAGACCACCGCGTTTCGAAACCCTTCGGGATGTCCAAGTGCAACGATCTCACGTCCAGCGGGAGTCTTCGCTTCCGCCGACAGAGCCAGAGGAGGCAACTCCAGCCCCTCGACCCGAACAATTGCCAGATCCAGCTGACTGGACGATGCAAAAATCTCCGTCACCGGAAGCTTGCGGCCATCTTTCAGCTCAATGGAGATCTCGCGACCATCACCAATCACATGGTACGCCGTGGCGATCAGCCCTTTGCCTTCGATGGCGAATCCGGTGCCGAGACCCAGATCACTTCCCGTGCGATCCGTGGAACGGACAACAACCAGCGACTTCAATGCCTGTTCGGCCAATGCTTCGACGTTGATCCGATCTGCCTGGCCCGGCTTGTCATCCGCACCTTTGTTGTCGGTCGAAGCCTGGGAGGTCTCGTCGTTCGCGATGCCTGTGTTGATCAGCCCGAACAACAGCGCGGCCAGGCACAGAGCCAGGCCAAAGACAGGGCGTCGGCGCCGGAACTCTTCGCTCAGAAAACTCTTCAGTCCTGCACGCTGAGAAGAAAGGCTTCGCATGTTGACTCCGAGCTTTCCGAATGACATGAGTCCGTCAGTTCCATTCCGGGTTGCGAACTTCCTGCCGAATGATCCTCATCGTTCGCTGGATACGGCGAATACAGATTTCCCAGATGCCGTACGGATCATCTTCCAGAACCAGGCCACCATCGGCAGGCAGAGTGTACCAGTCGCCTCGAGCCAGCTCTGATTCCAGCTGATCGGCTCCCCACCCCGCATAACCCGACAACAGGCGGAAACGAGAAGGCTGAGCAGCGACATCCGGCGGTGTTCTTACCACCGTATCAAAAGACGTTTCGCTGCCGGCAAGAAAAACGCCCGGGGCGACCTCGCGATCCTGGGCCGCCAGTGCCGTGCAGTTGTGCAGAATAAAGAGCGACGTCGTTTCGACCGGGCCACCAACAAACATCGGGGCATCCGCGTCGTTGACATCACCCGTCTGAGTCAGCGCTTTGCGAATGGTCATCGCAGACGGGCGATTGATCACCAGGCCCATCGCTCCGTCATCGTTGTGTTCAAGCAGCAGAACGACTGTGCGAAAGAAGTTGGGATCCTTCAGATGATGAGCAGCGACAAGAAAATGCCCCTGCAAAAACTGCCCGGTGTCAGACATCGAAAACTCCCCCTGCGATAACAGCTCTTTCCAGCCGAAAAAGGTAGCAGAAGGAGTAGCCGATTTCAGTCAACCGGGCGGCATTCCATCCCGTCTTTTTCAGACTCAGTGAGCCGGTGGCAGACTGTTCTGGAAGGCTCGATTGCGGAACAGGAAGTCGATGATGTTCCCTTCGTGAGGCTGAAGCCAGTTCAGAGCACACGTCGGAATTGCCCCGATATTCAGTCGATCAATGTGGCGTGCATCAACCAGTTCGCTGATCCACTTTTCGTTGTTCGTGATCGCTGTACCAACCAGAGTCGAGCCGATTTTGCCAATCATTTTGTCCTGAGGACATTCGACAACGGACACAAACGGGAACATGTATTCCGTGTTCGCCATCGCGTTATCACAGTCCGGCACATGCAGCACGGTCGGACGCAGATAATCGCAGCGTTCGTGGCGAACCAGTCGATCTCCACCCCGATACTTCGCTGTGACTTCCGTTACCGGCCCCTTGATGCCGTCTTCGATCTGGTTGTTCATCGCTTCAGCCACACCAGCCGTTGTGAAGGCGGCGATGGCTGCATTCGGATCGGTCGTTGGCAGCGGTGCAATCGGTCCAAGTTTCTGAGCAATCGCGTCGGCAATGGCCGCGGTGTGCCGAGATGCCCAGATCCCGGAGCAGTTGATGCAGCTGCGTCCGCCATTCATCAGGACGCTCTTCACCATCACGTCCAGGTAATCTTCCCAGCGATCCACCACGTCATCCCCCAGCAGGATCTTGCTGAAGCCAGGACCATGCGCCTGGACTCGAGGATTGCCGTGGTATTTATCGACCGTTGCCTGACCGCCAAAGATCATTGCTCGGTTGCAGGTTTCCAGAACCTTGTTTCCAACCTCATGCGGTCCTGGGTAGAGGCAGAAGGCTTCACGAGGCACGCCGGCCGCCGCGAAGGCTTCATACATACGATACGGAGTCCACGGCTCCGAAGAACCAGGCTTCAGAACCAGGCCGATCTGAAGAGGAATCGCTGGCAGCCAGAGCGTATGCACTCCCGGGGAGTTTGAAGGCAGCACGAGCCCCAGCGTCGGAGTGGTCGCCTGGAAGCTGACCATGACGTTGCGAGACTCCATGCCGTAACCGCGGGAAAGAATGTCCAGCGGCAAACCACGAGTCAGTGCGTCCAGCATCGCCCCCATGTTCTTCAGGACGAACGCGTTCTTGCTCATGTTCGCCCGGCACATGTTGAGCGGCAATCCGGTTGTCGCGGACTGGATCGAGCAGAACTCTTCCGGCGTCTGAGTTCCCGTGCCCATCGGCAGTGTCGCTGACAGGTAAAGATCAGCCGCCTGCTCGCACTTTCGGATCAGGTCAGAAATACTGAACTGCTTCAGAATCTCACGCGCTTTGGCAGACTTTCGGGAGTCCATCTGGACCAGACCAGCATTGGCCTGGTGCATCTTCGCCATCACTTCGCCGGTTTCGAAGTGAACGACGTCAGCCTTCTCAAGAGATTCGTACGGCTTACCCCATCGAACAACAGGAATTTCAAGCATGGCAGGGACAATCAGCGGACAAAACGGGAGGGAGTTAACTCTTGCGAGATTCACGTATCCCGGATTGTAGGTCGATTTGAATTCCAGTCCAGGCAGGCTACTCGATGATCAGTTCGTCGATGCTCAACTGATCATCAGGCGGCACATCTGATCTCCCCGATGGTTCTTCCGAAGCCAGTGTCTGCCCGAGCTCCGTGGCGTCCTTTCTGCGTGTCGATTCAGTGCCGCTGCCCGGCTTTCCGGAAGATGCCGAAACGGGAACAGGGAGGCTCTTCGTACTGTCGCCATCCAGTGTTTTCAGCCACTCATCGCCCGGCCAGCTGAACGGACGAAAGCGATCCGCGGAACCCGTCTGATCGCGATAAAGGATTGCTCGTCCCTGCGACAATGAGGCTGCCGCCGGCGTATCAATCAGGCTTGCCGAGTCTGTCTGATTCAGCCGGAAAGCGATGCGAGTATCAAATTCCCGAAGCAGCGAATTTGAAAGCCATCGCATCGCGTTTGCGAATGTGTCAGACCAGATCATCAGATGAATTCCAACGAGCGGTCCTTTGCGAATCAGATCGCCGAGCATCGATGCAGGCGTGACGACCTTCGAACTTCCAAACGCTCCCATGCCGTAGTCGTCTTCTTCGCGCCGAAGTGACCGGAACTGTCCAAGATTGCGAATCGCAAGAAGAATCTCCGGTGCATCATGCGGCACTTCGCCGTTCTCGCGCGCTGTCATCTCCTGAAAGAGTTCCGTGATGACGGCATCGATCTCAGCTGCCTTCCGAAGTTGGAATTCATGAGTCCGTCCGGCCGTGAATGTGGCTTCGAACCGTCGCAGAGAATCCCCGTCGCGTCCGTCGTGAATGAAGATCATTCGCGGACCGTGATGGTTGCTGCCTTCAGGGTTCTTTCCGCACCAGCTCAGAATGCCGGCGGCGAAGATCGAATCCGCCATGTCGCCTTCCTGGCCAACCAGCAGAAGGTTCTGGCCACCAGACCGTCGAAACTCCAGACACACCGGTGCCGCAATGGAAACAGGCTCACCAATCCACATCGGAATGGCATCCACAAAGTGCCGGGTCGCATCAACACTTCCAGAGATCCATGCATTCAGCGGCGCGCACAATTCCGGAGATGGCGGCACGTTGCCTTCGAAGACGATCATACGGGACATCGCACGATCGGTCGCATTGGTCCGATCTTCCAGTTCGTGAATCATGGACTCACGCTTTTCTTCGTCCAGCCACGCGATCTGAAACGGATGGTTCCCTTCAACCATTCCGTTCGCATCGTTGTAGATCGCTTCACCTGGGCGAGTCAGCAGGCGGGCCGCGGAGTTTTCTTCACTCAGAATCAGGTGCGCGTCACTCTCGCTGCACTGAAGAGCAATGCGAACCGCCACCTGTCCCAGAGTACTGCGAGCAAGCGAATAGGCACCGCCCAGTGTCTGCGAACCCAGGACGACGTGAATCCCAAACGCTCGGCCCTGACGAATCAGTCGGTCCAGAAGCAGCGAGGCTCGTGAACTGACACGGTCTTCGGTAGTAAAGAATTCCTGAAACTCGTCAATCAGCAGCAGCAGTCGCGGCATCGTTTCTTTCGGAAACTGGCGACGGAACGACGGCACATCCTGAACGCCACGAATTCGAAACAGTTCGCCCCGCTCCTGCAGGATCTCGTCAAGCCGCTCAAGCACGCTCAATCCAAACTCACGGTCAGACTCAATCGCAATGACTCGCGCATGTGGAAGACGGTTTGCAGCGTACGTTCGAAACTCAACGCCCTTCTTAAAGTCGATCAGATAAAACTGAATCTCGTCCGGGCTGTAATACAGAGCAAGGTTCGTAATCAGGATGTGCATCAGCGTTGACTTGCCCGAACCGGTTTTACCCGCGATCAGCACGTGCTGACTGGTCCCGCGACCAAGACGCATGAACTGAAGTCGAGCAGCCCCGGCTCGACCAATCGGGAAGTCGATTCCATCAGCGGTGCTGAGACTCCAGATCGCATCGGGCTTCGGCGCAATGCGACTGAATGACACTTCGACTCGCCGTGCATCCTTAGACTTTGCCCCGACTGTTCGTACCAGTGAGACATAATCCGCCGGATCCGGCGAGGCCAGCGGTTCGAATTCGAGCGACACAGGAGCATCGCGCCCCGCGAGCGCAGAGGCCGGCGAAAGGAGCCCGTCGCTGTCGTTCTGCACGGCATTTGAAACCACTGCGGGCAATGCCAGGCAAGCCGGAACGACCGCACCATTCGTGACCCGGAACTGAAGAGCACACTGGCGGAGATTCGAAACGTCAAAGGAACGAGGAACTGCCTGCTCCGGCGACCACGTCAGAATGGTGTGCACGCCACAGCGAGGACCGCTGGTCAGGATGCTTGTCAGATGCCGCGATGCTTCTTCCGAAAACGCATTGGGAAATCCCGCGACAACAACAAAATGATACGGCTCAGCCACTTCACCGGCCGCCTTGTTGTACTCTTCAATCGTCTGAAACTCGCTGCGAAGATAGGTCTGAAAAACACTCTCCATATGCTCCGTGACCTTTTGCAGGCGGTCACGAATCTGCACAGCTTCCGTCCAGATGCGATTGCTGATCAGCAGCTCATCAAAATCCGCCAGATGCATCATCGCAGAGAAGCTCTGACCAAGCCCGATCGGATCGATCAGCGTAAACTGAACGCGGCCGGGAATGATGTTCGTCAGCAACTGCAGCAAGATGGATCGAACAAAATCCAGCGCTGCCTCGCGCCCTGCCGCATCATGTTCAACCACGATTGAAGTGTCGGTTGGAAAAGCCAGGACGGCCGGAAGCTCCATGCACACCTGACCTGCGTCGGCCACTGATGCTGAGACCGGGAAAGCTCCCTTCTGCGATTCGCGGCTTGCCGGCTCCCCCTGCGGAAGGTCAGGAAACGTTGCAAGAATCTGACCAACGGTCAGATTCGACGGAAGCTCCGTCGGGACATTCCAGCCTGTCGACTTCAACTGGTTCCATGGTCGAACCCGACTGGTCTTTTCACGAGCATCCGACACCATCTGGCGTGCAGTCGCGAGACAGTTCTTCCAGTTGGCTGTCAATGTCGCCAGTTCAAACTCACAGGAACGACGACGTGCCGCATTCTTCTCCTGAATCTCTTTTCGGTGGGCGGCCAGTTCGTCGCGGTTCGTTCTCTGCAACCGCTGTGTCTCCTGCAGCTTCCACTGATCCACGGCAGCGGTTTGTCGATCAAGTTCCGTGGAGAACAATCGAGACTGCTCGTCGAAGATCTGCTGCTGCCTGGCGCTCTGAGCATTATGCTCGTTGGTTAAAGCCCGCAGCCGCTCCTCAGCAGCCTCGTTGAGTCGCGCGGCATGCAGTTCTCTTTTCTGCAGAATCTCAACCTTCCATTTCTCACCGGCCTGAATCAGCTTCTTCAGTTCGTGACGACTCTTTGCACGCCAGAACTCGGCCGCCGCATTCGCATTGGCCAAATGCTGAAGAAGCTCCGAAAAACCGCTGCGAAGCCGAGACTGCACAGTGAGCAGCAGGACGATGCTGAAGAGAAATGCCACCGCGGCACCGATGAGACTGGAAACGCCCAGCCACTCCCATTCCGGTTTACCCATGGATGGATTCAGATACTTCGTTATGTCCGCGCGAAGAATCGTGACGGGGATGGTCACGAGCAGAAAGATCAGCAGAGCCAGTCCCAGAATTCGCCAGCCGATGATCCATTGAGGCAGAGACCGTCGGTCGATGATGGCCGCTTCGCCAATCGCTTTATCAATACTCTCCATCGCTGTATTTCGCGCCGTCTCACGCGATTTCAGTTCCACCTGCGCCGGAGGAAGTTCGGTGTCTGCAGCGGCGTGACACTGCCGAAGATACTCAGCCGTTGCCAGGAGAGTCTGCTGTGCATCATTCAGTCTTTGCTGCAGATTGGTCTGATGAGTCTCATAGATCTCTTCCGCTCGCTCTGCCTGGCGAACCGGAGTGTCTTCGTTGTTCTCATCACAGACAGACTGCAGAACCCAAAGCTCGTTCTGAAGCTTGCTTCGGATGTCCGACATTTCTTCATTGTAGCGACTGTCAATCTCCTGAAGCCGCCGTTCACGACTTTCACTGGCGGCTTCACGCTGCCCCGAGATGTCCAGTTCAATCTGCTCAATACGATCTCTGGCTTCTGCAGCCAGTCGTTCCAGTTGCGCCCTCAGCTGAGTTTCACATGTCGACGACAGCCGGGCGATCGTCTCAGCTTCGACCTCCTGCATCGACTTCAGTTCAGACTGTAGTTCCACGATCCGCTTCTTCGAGGCCGACGTCTGCTGCTGCAGTCTCGCCAGCTCACTCAGCTGCTGCTCAACCTGAAAGGAAAGGCTACCCATGATGTTGGCCCTGACGTGAAATCCTGAAAGATCAGCCCAGGATTTTTCAAAAAGTCACTGAACGGTCACGGTGAATCATGACGCTCACTCTGGGAAACGCGAATCGTCTGGGGCGTCCGACCTCCCACAGACAGATTTTTCACCATTTTCTTTACTTTTGGGAGATTGAGTAGTGGCTCGACCTTCTCCAGAAGAAATCAAACACGCGGAAAAACGATTGGGAGGGCGAGGCGAACGAGGCACCAGCCGGGCCGCCTGGAAATCGGCGAAGCGCGCCGCGATTGGCCAGGCCTCGATTTGCCGGCACCAGCTAAGGATCCACGGTTCCATCTGTAACGATTCTTTCGGAAATCCCTCAGCGCCACCTTGCAATCTACGAAGACCTTCGTGCATAGTACAAATCTACGAACATCTTCGTACGACTTTCACCGCGGGCAGTGAGTGACTCGATGGGAATCAATGATCCAATTCGTCCGACCGATGCAGAGCTGGAGATTCTCAAGGTGCTCTGGGACCGTGGTGCCTGCACCGTTCGAGACGTATTTGAGGTACTCAGCGCAGAACGGGAAACGGGATATACGACGACGCTGAAGCTGATGCAGATCATGTTCGAAAAAGGACTGGTCACGCGCGATGATTCACAGAAATCCCACATTTACAAGGCTCGCATGAAACAGCAGGCGACTCAGCGAATGCTGGTGACGGACCTGCTGACCCGGGCGTTTGGTGGTTCCACCGAAAAGCTCGTGGTCCAGGCGCTGGCTGCAAAGAAGGCGACAAAAGAGGAACTGGCCGAGATTCGACGGTTGCTCAATGAGCTCGAAGGGGACGAACAATGAACTCGATCGATGCGTTCCTGCTGAACCGAACTGCTGTGATGGAAACGATCGGATTGGCTCTGATGCACTTTGTGTGGCAGGGGCTTCTCATCGCGGCTTTGCTGAAACTGGCGCTCTCGTCGCTTCGTCGTTCATCCCCGCAGACGAGATACCTCTTCTGCTGTGTGGCCATGCTGATTCTCGCCCTTCTGCCGCCCGTCACTTTCACTGCGCTGGCTCTGAGAAGTACGCCTGAAACCAGCACCTCCATTGCAGCGCAACGACAGGCGGAAGTCGGCGGTTTCGCACATGCTGACTCAACCGGTCGGACGGGGAGCCCTGCATCGCCCCAATCATCGAGCACCGATCACTCCGCGGCCCTGCGACGACTTACCGAGAATCTCGAACCCACTGCAGTCGCTCAATCCGAATCGCGCAATACATCAGGAAGTGAAAGCAACACGTCTTTACTGACTCTGACGCAGTCGCAGCAACGCGCGTTGTTAAGAGCAGGAACACTGTTATGGATGCTGGGCGTCATCTTCCTGTCCATCCGGCTTCTGTTGTCATGGGCCTGGATTCGCCGTCTTCGATTGGCGAGTACTCCGTGTGTCCGCACTGAAACTCTGCAAACGGTTCGTCGGCTTTCGAAAAGCCTTCGCATTCGGTCGGCTGTGAGACTTTTCGAGTCCACTGCGATCGATGTTCCGATGGTCATCGGCTGGCTGCGCCCGGCGATCCTGTTTCCATTTGCCACGATGAATTGCCTCTCCGTGAGCCAGCTTGAAGCAATCCTCGCGCATGAACTTGAGCATATTCGTCGCGCCGATTACCTCGTGAACTTTCTGCAGAACCTGGTTGAAACAGTGCTGTTCTATCATCCGGCTGTCTGGTGGGTTTCGTCACGAATTCGCCAGGAACGTGAATATTGCTGCGATGATGTTGCATCAGCCTCCTGCGGAAATGCTCGCCACTACGTCGAAGCACTGTTGCGTCTGGAAGAGCTGCGAAGTGTTCCCAAGTCTGTCATCGTTGCATCGACCGGTGGCAATCTGTTGCAGCGTGCCAGAAGATTACTGGGTCCGGTCGATTCACAGGAAGTCGTACCTCCATGGCATGCCGGAGCCGCATTGCTCCTTGCGACGTTCGGCATCGGGATCGCTTTGTTCAGCCGCTTTCCAGCGCTCGAAGCGTCTACCGGACATACGACATCGAACTCGTCCGCTCCGATTGCACAGCAGGCGGCCAGGGGATCGCAAGCTGCGACGGAGACTGGCAACTACGCGGCAGAAGGTGTGTGCATTGACGCTGTCGATCAGGCCCCGCTGGCGGGAGTTGACGTACGGCTGTTCGCGCAGCATGGGCTTCTGGCGGAGACGAAAGAAGTCGGAAGTATGAAGACCGATGCGAACGGTCGCTTTCGTTTTCCAAACTTGCCCGCGCCATCGAATCTCGGGGCGAAAAAATTGCAGTACGTTGTTCTTGCTCAGATGGAAGGCAGGCCACCTGCTCAATGGCCATTGTCGATGTTTCAGGGACTGCGAAAGGATCTCAGCGCTGTTCGGATTTTCCGGGAGGGCGATGCGATCAGTGGCCGAGTTGTTAACGAACAAGGGCGGCCAGTCAGCGGTGCAAACATCAAATCGATGTACTGGCTTCCGGATGGTCTCGATGGAACTCCGCACTTTCGAACCGGAAACGACGGGCTGTTTCGTATTTCAGAATTGCCGGTGACTTCGAACGAAGTGCCTGGCCTCGATGCGACAATCTTCGTGTCCCATCCCGATTATCCCACGACGACAGTTTCCAAACAGAAGGTGCCCGGCACTGCCAAAATTGTACTGATTGAAGGATGTCACGTTGCTGGAACTGTGCACGACTCTTCTGGAAAACCAGTCGATAGTGCGGTCATCTCGGTCGTTCCGGAGTCTCTTCGAGAATCACGCAGTACCGAATACTGCAGGACGGATGCCGACGGAAAATTCCGGATCTGTGTTCCGGAGGGCAGTTATTCCTTCCTGCTGAGTCATGAAGCCTTCGTCTCGGAAGCACTGACTGGCGTTGAATGCCGAAAGGGCCAGCCACTGCAGCTGAAAACCATGATTGCCGAAGAAGGCGGCTGGCTCGCAGGTCAGATCATGGATCTTCGAACATCCAAACCGATGGTCAGATCCACAAGCGGAAGTCATCGCATCACGATCGGAGTCTTTGGCAAGGCGAATCCGAATAGCACAGAGCCACTGGCCGAAGTCGACGATGAAGGACGGTTTCGTGTTCGAGTCATGCCTGGCGAGAACTTCCCCTTCACGATCAACCAGCAGACGAATCGGATGTCCTGGGACACGCAGCAACAGACTCCCGTCATTGTGAAGTCAGGAGAAGAAACTTTCGTACAGTTGGACTTTGCGCCTCCAGCGACGGCTCCGGATATGCTGGCAAGAGGACAGGCGATCATTGATTCGCTGCCCACCGATGCAGAGCCTCGAGCAGAAGCGATCATCGCCGAGCTTCGAAAATACGATCGTACAGTCGACGGTTGCGAAGTCTGGTGCATGCTGCTGAGGGAAGTCGTGAAGATTGGTCCTCCTGCCGTACTTCCATTGTGCAAGGAGCTGGAGTCGACAAACAGCAATCCGATGATGCGAAGGATCGCCGTCGCCCTTCGAGCTCTGAACGACCCTCGTGCGGTACCGTCTCTGATTCGAACTCTGCCGCGTACGCTGCTGCCTTCGTCCAGCGATTATGGCCTGGTCGTTGAAGATGCCGAGCTGGCATCGTTCATGCGAGAAAACTCGATCAAACGCAACGGCGAAGGAGTTGAATTCGACCTTGGTCGACCTGTTCGCGAAATTCATGCGACCATTGAGCATCTCACGAAGCACAAAAGTCAGGCCAGTGCAGCACTCGCCAGCATTTCACGCCGAACTGACCTGCGTGCCCTTACAGCGCAGGAAAAGATCTTCCACGAGACTGCGTCAGAATGGGCTCAGTGGTGGCAGGCCAATGCATCCACGTTCAATGTTCCCGAAGAGTTCCGAAGTGTGAACCTGCCTCCATTCGTCGAGCGAGACTTGTCGAACTATCCGAAGGGACTCAATCTGACTGCAAATGCCCAGGAAGATTCTGGCCTGGTCGGTATGGTCCTTTCGCCAGCGAGCGAAGATGGTGAATACACGAATTGCTTTATGAACCTGGACACACGGCGGGACTGGCGATGGCCAGCGGAACTGACCAACAAGGCAGATACTCCGGAAGCATCAAAAGCGGCGACTGACTGGGCTCGACGAAATGGAGCAGACCTGTACTGCGCGGCTCGACCGGATGCGGATGGCAACCTGCAATATGTCCTTGTCGGCGTTGATACGCAGTTCTGGGAAATCGATCAGCTGTCTGCATCAAACCTCGAAAAACGGCTCAAGCAAGGCAGTCTCCCAACGGGGCGGAAACTTGAACAGCCGGAACTGCTTCACTTCGATCCTGTCACGGGAAAACACAGTCCAGAGATTGGCAGCAGTTTTCTGTATCTGACGAAAGACGAAGGTCTGGGAGTCATCACGATTACTGACTTTGTTGTTGAAGCCCGCGACATCACGGGGCAGGCAGGAACACCTCCAGGCGTCGGCTTCCATCGCGGAGTACGATTCAACCTGACACATATCGCCCGCTGACGTCGCCGTGATTGCAGGTTGCTCAATCCCGAATCCGGAATTCCGAAAACGTTGCGTCGGTATCGACGACCCTCAAACCAACGCGGCCATTTCGAAATGCTGAATCGGTGTACTCAATCTTTTGCACGCCATTGTGAAAGACGTGGATTCTGTCTCCTTTGACGTCTACCTTCAGTTGTTGAATCTTTGCTGCGTCGATTTGTGTCGTCGAACGAGCCAGTTCCTGCCACTTCGTTCCGTCGGTACGTCCCAGGATCACCAGCTGAGTCGCAGGAATCAGCCCCGCGAAATAGCCTCGGTGGGCGTCGTATCCCACCGAAGCCATTGTGGTGCGAAACAGAATCCCGGCGTCGCGAGACTGTGCTCTGCCGCGAAAGTCGATCGCAACTTCCACACTGATATCTTCCGGGACCAGTGCATCGAAGAGGATCTTCTCTCCGCAGCGATAATCATTGACCGGCTGAGCGGGAACAACGCCAAGCCGAATTGTCTCAGGCGTTGCCTGCAGAAACTGATGATGCCCAAAGTACTGAAACTTCGTTGGTGAAAACGCGGCTTGTGTCGCTGGTTCTCCCGACGGCTTGTTCAATAACTCACCCGGTTCCACAGGCTGACCGAAGATTGGATATCCCCGCGAACCGACCTTCATCGGCTGCACGAATACCGATCGCCGCCAGCCTGGTTCTCGATCACGTTTGGCATGAAACACATGCCACCATTCCTTGTCGTCGAGTGACTTCACGAAACAGGAATGCCCGACTCCGTAGGTCGCTTCGGTTCCTTCAAAGACCGGCTTCGGTCGCTTTTTCCAGGATTCGGGCAACAGAGGATCCGTGCCGACAAGCTCAAGCAGTCCCAGTTTGTATGTTGGCAACCAGGAGGCTCCGCAGGAATAGACGATGGCGGTGCTGTCCTTTGCCTGAAAGATCTGTGGACCTTCATGCAATCCACGTTTGTCTGCGGCAGGCTCGATTCGCTCCCACAAATGATCGTCGTTGTCACAGAGTCGGACGCGCGGGCCGGCAAGCTCGGTCGGCGACTTCATCGGGGCGATGTAGAGATACTGCTGGTCCGAACCAGGCTGATCCCACCCGGACCAGATCGCGTAACGCTTTCCATTCAACTGGAGAACAGTCATATCAATGGCCCAGATATTCGGAGAACGCCCGTCGGCTCCGTCTCCAGTGGCAAACGGCCCATGCAGTTCATACTCGCCAAGCGGATCAGTCGTCTTCGATTTCAGGACATAGGCAAGATGATTTTCATTCCTGCCATCTGAGGCGGCAAAGTAGATGTGCCAGCGGTCGTCCAGAAAATGCAGTTCCGGTGCCCAGATTTCCCGAGACACGGGCCCGGAGTCCGGTGCTCGCCAAACCACATGCTTCTGCCCCATCGAGGTGACACTGGTACTTGTGTGAATAGCGATCGCTCGGTTCCCATCCGACAGACACCACAGGTATCGAGGAGACGTCGGATCTCGAATCACCCACGGGTCTGCTCCTTCACCGATCGGATTAACAAACCTACCGTTCGCTTCTGCACCTGATACAGCGTTCCCTTCCCACGCCGGGTCTCCTGCGTCACGAGGAAGTTCTGCATTCCATGAAGTCACAGCGACGTGAAGGCTGCACAACGTCCGGATTTGAGGCCACGAGGTTCTTCGTTTCTGACGGGTCCTGAATCAGGTTGTACAACTGAGGTTCGCTGCCATCGTAGTTTACCAGGTACTTCCATTGCCCGTCGCGCACTGCCAGGTCAGGATTGTCTTCATCCGCGCCCCGGTCGATCGGGCGGCCGTCTCCAGAAAATTGGCGACTTCCGTGATTCTCGGGAATGTCCAAGCAGCGTTGGAAGAACGTCTTCACCGTCGAGCGAAGCCTGAACTGCAGGCTTTGTCCCGGCCAGCGTGTAAAGCGAACGATTGATATCCAGCGCGCAGAGCACCGAGTCTCGATTGACCGAGCCAGCGGCATCTTTGTTGATGAATCCGGGACCCCAGACAATCAGCGGGGACCGAATGCCGCCTTCGTAGAGCCACGTCTTGCCGCCTCGAAGCGGATCCGAGGAACCAGCCCCCTCTTCATGGCCATTGTCACTCATCAACAGAATCACGGTATTGTCACGCAGCGCCTCATCATTGCGGATTCGATCAAACAGGCGCCCCAGCTGTTGATCCATCGCGTCGAGTACCGCGTAATACAACTTCTTTTTCGAACCATCCGTCGCGTCACGAAGTTCTTTCGGAGGGAAGAATGGTGAGTGCACGTCGTCCGGCCACACATTGACAAAGAACGGCTGACCATTGACCTGAGAACGATCGATGAACCTGATGGCTTCGTCGACAAACGCTGTCGTGATCCGACTCCGGTCTTCCCAGCGAATCGGCCCATGACCAAGCTGTGCCGAACCGAGATCATGCTTCTCCGGCTGCTTGCCGTCGAAAGCATCTTTGAGCGGAAGGACTCGGGGCCCAAGTCCTTCGAAGTTCGTCAGACTCTGATCAAATCCATACTCAGAAATCAGAGGAGCGTCGTCGACATCCCGCTGACCTCCCATGTGCCATTTTCCAAAGTGCCCTGTGGCGTATCCGCTTCGATGCAGTTCCCTCGCCAGCATTGGAGCTTTCGGGTCCAGCCACTGTGCGACTCCGCGTTCGTCATTCTTCTGCCGGTTGTCCAGATAAGACGTGATGCGATGCCGATGAGGATACTGTCCCGTGGAGAGTGCCACGCGCGACGGGGAACAGATTGGCGCATTCACGTAAAAGTTGGTGAATCGGATGCCTTCCTGAGCCAGACGATCGATGTTTTCCGTCGTTGTCTGCGTTCCTCCGAAACACGAAAGGTCCGACGATCCCATATCGTCCACAAAGACCACGATCACGTTCGGCTGTTTCGGCGTCGCCAAAAACTGCGGCTCACCGAACACTGTTTGAGTATCGCCCGTGTCAGCCATCCAGTCGTCCAGTTGTTTCCGAAGCCCGGCGATTCTTTCGCGCTGGGCCGATTCAGACGCCAGATTGTTTTGCTCCCACGGGTCATTGGTTATGTCGTAGAGTTCCTCCGCCGGACGACTCTGATACTTGCGAATCAGCCTTTGCGCATGATCATCGTGCCTGGCCGCATCAACCCAGTCCGCCCAGTAACCATTGTCTGCGGACGTCTTTGTTACATGGCTGCCAAAGCGAAATTCCGGGTGGAGATTTCGAATGTACTTCCACCCATTTTCCGTTCGCACGGAGCGCATTGGAAATACGTTGAAGTTTCCGTCTCCGGAATGAGTCGTAAAGATCTCAGCTCTGTGAGTCTGCTTCTGCCCCAGAAGAACTGGAAGAAATGACCGACCGTCGATCTCATGAGGAGCCGTCCCGCCCGCAACTTCAATCAGCGTCGGCAGGATGTCAATCCACGAAACCATCGCATTCGATCGCTGTCCCGCCGGGATTCTGCCTGACCATGAAACCAGCATTGGCGTGCGGATTCCGTCATCATAAAGAGTCCATTTTCCGAATGGCCATTGAGCACCATGGTCACTGGTCTGAAGGAAAAACGTGTCGTCACCAAGCACTTCTTTCGCAGCGTCGTACACTTTGCCTAGGTCGGTATCCATTCGCTGGATCGCAGCGATGTAGCGAGCTCTCCACTGCCTTGATCCCGGGCTATCGACATGATGGGGTGGAACCACAAGACCCTCGGGCCTGACCGCTTCCGATTCAGCCGGCCATGGCACGTGCGGCCAGTTTGTGCCCACAAACAGACACAGAGGCTTTTCGGGTTTTCTGTTCTTCAGCCATTGAATCGCTTCATCGATCGCGATGTCCTCGTGGTAATTGAAATGGCGAGCAATATCGAATCCGTATTCGGCAGTCTGGCGGTAATGCCCGACCTTTCCGAAGGCCACAACTTCGTAGCCCAGTTCCGTCAGATAACCCGGCAGCTTCTTTAACTCTGACTTCGGTCTCGAATGATTCGCCTCCGCTCCATTTCGCGCGGGATACAGACCTGTCAGCAACGCGGCACGGCTTGGAGCACAGGACGGAGAAGCCACAAAGGCGTTGTTCAACGTGATCCCGGCACTCGCGATTCGCTCCATGTTGGGCGTCGCAATGTCTGACCCAAACACTGATGAGTCTCGGCAGGTGTGATCGTCGGACAGGAAGACCACGATATCCGGTCGCTCTGAGTTTACTCCGCCCAGCAGAGTATTCATTAAACAGAAACAGCAAACGCTGTAGATCATGGATCGAAACATTTTGGCTCTCTCAATTGACGTGCCCCCGACGGAAACACTGTTCCGCGGCCATCGATGATACACCGAACGACAGCGCGATCCCACTCCGGGGCGTTGCCCCGGAAAAGTGACTCAACGAAGTACCAGGCTCCAACGGAGCAGCACAATGGCCTATCGAAACCGCGATCAACGGATGTGAAACAACCACGTCTCACATCCGAATTGCACGTCGTCAATCAGTCAAGCTCATGCCAGCCGCCTGCAACATCCTCGGATCGATCAGCCCGATGCAGGATGCACAGGAATGGCGGAAACATTTCTTCGATTTCGCGCACCGTGTCTGCGATGTCTTTAAAGCGAAGATCTGCAGACTGTTTTCGACGTCGGTAGAGTGAGTAAACAATACCAAGGCTCAGCGCCAATCCGGCCGCGAACCAGAAACGCATCAGGAGCAATACCAGAGTAGCCACGACCGCTACGGCCACGCTGCAGCCCCAGGGAAGTCGTTCGGCCCTGTCGCAGTAATACTGATAATCCGAATCGCCAAGCTTCTCACGCAGGAGTGCCTGCAGCTTGTCATCGCAGATGTCACAGAACTGGATCGCATAGGACCCTGGCGAGAGCGAAAATTCATCATTCGCTGACGTGATCAATTTTGAGGAACTGATGAAGTCTTCAAGTCCTCCTGCGATCAGTCGGCCGGAACTGCTGTGGATCAGAAACCGGCGATCCGGACTGTCATAGAGCGCAAGAACTTCCGCGGAGGGCAACTCATCGACGTAGAAATCAGCGGGATAGCCTCCATCTGCCGACGTCCGAATAAAGAACAGATGGCCTGCGTTTGCATCCGCCTCCAGGCCGGCCTGCAGATCGCTGTACTTTGCACTCGCCAAATCATGTCGTTCGCGCGACGGATCCCAAACTCCGATCGCAGCAATGTCGGTTCCCATATCAATACGCTTGCGCATAGATCCGGAGACCCTGACACAGGTTGAAACGTGCTTCACTCCAGAAGAACCTGGCGGCTCTGCAGGAGTCTCGCCCTCCCTGTTTACAGATTGCTGGTCGCCAGCGGTGTTTCCGCCGTGTCGCGATGAGCTCTCACAGGGGCATCGCCCAATTGTCGAGCCAGTGCGATGCTTGTGTCCAGCACAATTCGGAGATCCACGATCCAGGCACCCTGTTCCGGCATTGTGAATTCCCAGTGAGGAACAATGCAGACGCTCTGGTGCACCGCTTCAAATCCACCTTCGGACTGGCTGATTGTCTCAATCGGCATCGCCCAGATACCGGCCGGGCGAGAAGCTTCGATGCTGACGTCCATGCCAAGCCATTCATCGACCAGGCTGATCCGATCACAGTTCTGCAGCGACATCCGGGAATCGAGTGTTCCGAGACGCTGTCCGGTTCCGTCATAGAAGTATCGGTCGCTGGCACCTCCTGGCATGGCGGCGAAGTTCAGTTCGATGCCAAGGTGCAGAGGAACGTCCGTTGGGAACCCCGAAACCTGATACTGAATCAGCAGCTCATTCGGTCGGTCGGATGAAATGACGATGATCTTCCGTACTTCGCCCGCCAGTTCGTTAACTCGCCCCCGACGGCGCAATTCCAGAGCAATCTTCTGCTCGCCTTTGCGAATGTTGGCTTCGTAAACTCCTGTGGCGAAATCGCCAAGTACGCCGAGCCCTTTCTGGAACTCTTCAAACGTCAGTTCAGGCTGAAGGAACAGGTCAACAAGACTCTTGCGAGGCCACGAGTCGTAGATGATCTTCTGATCCAGATCAGGCTGCTTGAACTTTACATCTTTTGAGATCGATGCCAGGTCCGCATCATCACCGGCGACGTTTCGAGCATAGTCCAGGATTCGCTGATGATAAGGCTCCGGCCGACGATTCAGTGTTGCCAGAAGGTTGACCGAGTTGGTTCGAATGTCCAGCTCGTAGAGGTGTCCTCCGCTGGCCGGCGACACAAAGGCCGCCATGCGATGATTGGCGAGCTTCACATCCGGGCGTGCATCGAGGTTGAAGTCTTCGACGGCGACATCCACCCAGGTGGATTCCTTTCGACTGATGCGTTCCAGAAGCGAATCCGCCTTGATCAGTTCCGAAAAGACAGCGTTGCGAAGGTGCGGCAAATAGAGTCCGCCAAAGGCTCCATGCCAGTAACTGCAGTTGCACTGACTTCGATACAGATGCATCTGAGCTTCGATGAGCTGTTCCTTCTGGTCTTCCGTCAGTCCCCCCTGAGCCTCCACTTGAGCAAGACGATTGCTGACACTGATCATCCGCGAATACATCTCGTTGCTTTCCGGATAGCGAGTCCGGAAATTGCGCCAGAAGCCGCCGCGAGTGAAGCGAACAAGCTTCTGCCATTCTTCATCATCGGGATGCTGACGCGTCAGTGAAACAAATTCCTTCTGAGTCGCCGGAGGCAGAACCCATTCGGTCATTTCACGATAGCTGGCATCCGGCAGGTAGCATCGGCCGTACGGCGAAACCTGATCAAGCACTCCGGACGGCGTCGTAATCTGAATCCACGATTCGTTGGCTCGCAGCAGATCCAGGAATCGGCGAAGCCATCGGTCTTCGTAGACGTGCTTGAACGTCTCAGGCCACGAACCAAACTTCTCACCATCGTCGCCAAAGACCAGCACAGGATTGTCGTACTTCTCCGCAATCTCCTGCAGGTACTCAATCACCTGCTCCGGTTCTGAAAACGGAATCAGATACCGCAATCGCTCGCTGTCCGGAAAGACGAACAGAAGCTGACCTTCGTCTTCCGTTACGTAATATCCAAACAAGTCGGGCTGCGCGATTCCGGCACAGCGAAAATGATAATCGTCGATGATCGTGTACTGGATTCCAGCCGTCGCAATGTCGCTTGCAAACGACTGCTCCCAGACACGTTCCGGCAGCCACATGCCGCGGACCTGAGTTCGGAACAGCTGATTCAGGTGCTGAGTGTACGACTGAATCTGGCCGATTCGGTCACGACGCGGGATGTTGGCAAGGATCGGTTCGTAGAACGCACCCCCGATGATCTCGACCTGAGACGACGAAACCATTCGCCGCAGTCGCTCAATGTACTCCGGCCGGTGTCGCTCAAGCCACTCCAACAGACTTCCGGACGTATGCAACCCGAACGGGATCTCAGGATAGTCCTGCATCACATCCAGAAATGGCAGGTAACTGTCGCGATAAGCCTGCTCGAACACACCATCGAAATTGCCGACCGGCTGATGGTTATGAAACGTCAGCACCAGCCGAACAGACCCCGCCATGGACAGAACTCCAGTCAAATTCCCGAATCGTCTACCTGATGCGAACAAGGGGTCGCATGCTTCGAAGGCCCTGCGGCCCGCGTCTGACACACTTCAAATCGTTCACTGCCAGCCAAACCGGCTACGGCAGGTTTATCGACCAGTTCCTGCCGGCATGACCAGCGTCAGCCCGCTCACAATCCGGCAATCTGGAAGAACCGGAGGAAACGATACAGCATCCAGCATTCACGTCGCGAGACCGACTCCTCAATGGCGGCACTTTTTGCACAATCGAAGCGACTGAACCACCTCCAACCCTCAGCTGCCGCAGACTCCGTTTACGACCCCCAATACTCCCAGAGCCCCCACTCTGTCGTCGTTGTGTGCGAAACAGCGTTCGCCTTCTTCTTCCGCCCCCAGTCGGCTGCTAAGCTTCCGCCTCAGTCTGTTGCACGAATTTGTCTACAAGTGGCGAAGAGATGTCCGTTTCGTGTGTTTATGAATTTGATGTGGTGGTCGTCGGCGCTGGTCATGCGGGCGTTGAAGCGGCCCTTGCGTCGGCTCGCGTCGGAGCCAAAACCGCCCTGCTCACGATGAACTGTGATACCGTGGCTCAGATGAGCTGCAATCCTGCGATCGGTGGCGTTGCCAAAGGTCAGATCGTCAGAGAAATCGACGCACTGGGCGGCGAAATGGGACGCGTGATTGATGCGACGGGAATCCATTTCAGAATGCTGAATGCCAGCAAAGGGCCAGCGATGCACAGTCCGCGCGCTCAGGCGGACAAGAAGGCTTACCAGTTCGAGATGAAGAATCGTGTCGAACAGCAGCCGAACCTCACACTGTGCCAGGAAATGGTGGAATCGCTCGTCACGGAAAACGGCAAAGTCGCCGGCATTCGAGTTGCCGGGGACGCGCTGTATCGAGCTCGCGCGGTCGTGCTGACGACCGGTACGTTCCTCAAAGCGATCATGCACACCGGTGAACAGAAGGCGGAAGGTGGTCGAGCCGGCGACAAGGCGGCTCATGGAATGTCAGCGTCTCTCAAAGAACTGGGAATCGAACTTCGACGCTTCAAGACCGGGACTCCGGCAAGACTGAATGGTCGAACGATTGACTTCTCGCGCTGCGAGCCGCAGCCAGGCGACGACAATCCAGAACCATTTTCGTACATGACGGATCGCATTGATCAGCCGCAGATCCATTGTTACCTCACATCGACGACGCCGGAGATCCACGAGATCATTCGAGCCAATCTGCATCGCGCTCCGATGTACTCGGGCCAGATCCAGTCGACCGGGCCGCGCTATTGCCCTTCGATCGAGGACAAAGTTGTTCGGTTCTCAGAGAAAGAAACGCATCAGATCTTCCTCGAACCGGAAGGCCGAAACACTCAGGAAGTTTACTGCAACGGAATTTCCACCAGCCTTCCTCGCGATGTACAGGACCAGATCATTAGTCGTATCCCGGGCTGCGAGAATGCTCAGATCATGCGATACGGCTACGCAGTCGAATATGACTTCGCTCCGCCAACGCAGTTGCACCCCACCCTCGAAACGCGGCGCATCGAAGGACTTTACTTTGCGGGACAAATCAACGGGACCACGGGCTATGAAGAAGCCGCAGGCCAGGGTCTGATCGCAGGAATCAATGCCGCGCGAAAGGTCGCCGGCAAGAGTCCCTTTGTGCTCGACCGAAGCCAGGCATATCTCGGCGTTCTGGTCGATGATCTCGTGACAAAAGGCGTGGACGAACCATATCGGATGTTCACTTCGCGAGCGGAATACCGGCTTCTACTTCGACAGGACAATGCCGATCGGCGACTGACACCGATTGGGATGGAACTGGGAATCGTGTGCAGTGAACGCGCTGCGCGGTTTCAGGCGTACGACGAAGAACTTGGCCGTGCGTTTGCGGCCATGAAGAAGCTTCGAGCTCAGGGAGCGACGCTGGAAGAATGGCTGCGACGCGCTCCAACGTGGGAGCAGGTTTACGAAGCGTTTCCGGACGTCGCGGCGATGAACCTCAGCGCGGCCGTTCGACGCCAGATGGAGATCGAAGCGCAATATGCCGGCTACGTGCGAAGACAGGAGACGGAGATTGCTCGATTGCAAAAGGTCGATTCCATTCGCATTCCAGATCCATTCGACTTTCGGTCACTCGTGCAACTGCGCATGGAAGCGCGAGAAAAGCTGTCACGACACAAGCCTGCCACCGTCGGACAGGCAAGCCGTATCAGTGGTATCACGCCGGCGGACATCGCGGTTCTGATGTTCTACCTGGCAAAAGGTCCGGCTGCCGAACAAGGGCAGGGCGCTTGAAGATCGTCGCAAGCTTGCCTCAGTATGGAGATGTGCCACAATCCGTTCTGCAGTGAATCAGCGGACACCCTTTTCTGTGGCGAGACAAATGCGTCTGATCTTTCTTGGGACTGGTGGATATCACCCCAACGAGCGACGACAAACGGCCAGCCTGTTTCTTCCGGATCTGAGTATCGCTCTGGATGCCGGAACCGGTGTGTATCGCCTCGCCTCACGGCTGAAGAGCTCGGAACTGGACATCCTTCTGACTCACGCCCATCTGGACCATATCGTCGGGCTGACGTTTCTGCTGGTCCCTATGCTGAAGGGGCAACTGACACGAGTCAGAGTCCACGGAACGGAATCCACTCTTCAGGCTGTGCGAGACCACCTTTTCGCACCCGCACTTTTTCCCGTGCTGCCTGATTTCGAATGGTGTCCACTGGCTGAGAAAACTCTGTCACTCCTCAGCGGCGCGGAAGCTACCTGGACCAGTCTCGACCATCCCGGCGGTGCAACCGGTTATCGAATTGAATCTCAGGGTAAGTCGATAGCCTACATCACCGACACGACGGCTCCCGGGCAGTATGCAGACTTCATTCGAGGAGTCGATCTGCTGGTGCACGAGTGCTATTTCCCCGACGACATGGCGGAATGGGCTGCCAAAACCGGCCACAGCAACTCAACGCCTGTCTCGCAGCTTGCCCATTCCTCCGGCGTGAAGCGATTGATTCTGGTCCACGCAGATCCCCAGCGTGAGGATGATGACCCTATTGGGCTGGACGGAATCCGAAAGATCTTCGCAAACTCACAGCTGGCCGAAGACCTGCTTGAAATCACCCTCTGAGCAACAGTGTAGAACGGCTGTCCTCAGCCGTCTTGACCTGCGCAACAGTGTAGAACGGCTGTCCTCAGCCGTTTTGGCCTGCGCAACAGTGTAGAACGGCTGTCCTCAGCCGTTTTGGCCTTCCGGAACTTGTGAAGCAGCAATGTTTGGGCCTTCCGCGATTTGTGTAGGAGCGATTGAGGACAATCGCTCTACCTTGTGGTCTGCCGACAATTGCTGCCCAGACTTGAATCACAAGCCCCAGGGGGTCCCGCGCGAACTCAAAACATGATATTGACTGAACTTACGAAAAGAATGACTCTACGCGGCTAAGCCCCGTCAGACGACCATGGATGGTCCAGCCACTGACGTGGGGCTCTCATGTTTGCAGACCGTTATGGTGTGATTCAGCGTCCATGATTCTGGATGTGGCCGTGATCCGAAGGAGCGGAGCCGCGCTGGTTTTGGCTGGCGTGATGGCATTGCTTTCGGGCTGCGCAACGACTGAGTTCGTCCAGGTCCGAGAGCGTCCGCACAACCCGGTGACAGATCGTCTGAAGGCGTCATCATTTGGCTACGTGCGTCATTCCAAACGCAGCGATGTGTATCTGCGACAGGCGGGTTATCGAGGCGATGGCGATGTGAAATCGCTGTTGCAGTTTTGCCTCCGGCAGCCGATGACCGCCGACAATCTGGAAGCCAAACACGCGCTCGCGGAGTTTCAGTATCTGACTGCCGAATCGATTCGCACGCGAGATGCTCAGCTGGCCATGGAACTGTACCTCGATGCGGCCCGTACATCATGGAGCTACTTTGCGGCACAAAGCGAAACGGGTGTCGTCCTCAATCCAGCCGATCCACAGCATCGAAGCACGGCAGAGATTTATAACACGAGCACAGAGAAGCTTCTGAGGCTGGCAAAAACAGAAGGACGGCTGCAGCTTGGTCAGTCTCTCAGAATGCCTTTGACAGGACGACGCCTGTTGTTCGAGATTCCGTTTCCGTCGCGAATGATGTCGATGGAGCACTTCGGGGAGTTTGAGTTTGTCTCCGACTACCAGTTGAAGAATCTGACGCATCGCCATGTCTCATCCGGGCTCGGAGTTCCAATTATCGCCATCCGCCCGGCCACCATGGGGCGTGACCCTCTTGAGAAGTATTACACTCAGGGTATGAGCCTCGCGGCAACGATGGTGCTTCGTTTCGACGAAACGGAACCGGCCGACGGAGTTTCGAATGTGCACCTTCAAATCTTCGACCCGCGTGAATCAGACGGACTCGTGGTTGGATCGACGCTGGTTCCTCTTGAAACGGATGTCAGTACGCCGCTGGCGCGATTCCTGAGCAACCCGGACCTCAGTCTTCTGGATACCTGGGGCCTGATTCGCCCGGACCTCGCTGACCGTGTGGAAGGACTTTACATGGTGCAGCCGTATGATCCGGATCGAATTCCGGTGCTGATGGTTCACGGCTTCTGGTCAAGCCCGATGACGTGGATGGAGATGTTCAATGATCTCCAGGCGGATCCTGAAATCCGGCGAAAGTACCAGTTCTGGTTCTATCTCTACCCGACGGGCGAGCCTGTTGCATTTTCAGCCGCGAAGCTTCGCGAAGAACTGCAGGAAGTCCGTCGCGCCTGTGATCCGGAGTACCGCAACAGCAAGCTGGACGAAATGGTTGTCGTCGGTCACAGCATGGGAGGTCTGCTGTCACACATGCTGACAATCGACAGTGGTGACAAGTTCTGGAACAGCGTCAGCAAAAAGCCGGTCGAGGAACTGAAGACGTCTGATGATGTGAAGACAGAGATTCGAAAGGTCTTCTTCTTTGAATCAAATCCGTCGGTCAGTCGCATCGTTACGATCGCAAGTCCGTACGGAGGCAGCACGCTGTCGAACCGATTCACACGCTGGCTGAGCGGTTCGCTCATCTGGCTTCCGAGCCGCACGATGGAACTCAGCAAGGTTGTGTTCGAGCAGAACCAGGTCAGCGTGTGGGACCGAGTCGCTGCACCTCGCACCAGCATCGATTCGCTTACCAGAAAATCCGGCGTGCTGAAGATGATACGAGAGTCGCACATCCCTCCGGAGGTGAAGCACCACAACATCGTTGCAGTGTGGCGCGGGAAAGATCAGCGAAACTGGACTGACGGAGTAGTGACGTTCGCCAGTGCTCATCAGGAAGACGTCACGAGCGAAAAAATCGTACACGCGGGACACAGCGAAGTTGTGCGCCATTCGGAAACTGTGGCAGAGATTCGTCGCATCCTTCTGGAACACCTTGAGGAATCTCAGCGTCGCAGATTCCCTGTTATCCCAGCTCGACAGACCGTCAGCGTTCCAAATTCGCCGTATCCTGCGCCGAACGTTGTGAACAGCCGCTGGTAGCCGATCAAACGCGGTCATCGATTACTATCGTTTGCATCAGCGCAACGAAAACCGCCTGAGGGAGAGTGTCCATCAGGCGGCGTTGAATTCGTTCGCCCGTGGCGTGTTCACGGGCGAACAAATGGCCGTGAAGGCCGTCTTGTTTCAGTGGCTCACCCGTCTCAGTGGCTCACGTAGATGGCTGGATCATCAATGATGAACGGCGTTGACCATGTGGTCCCATCATTCTGGTTACACACGTTGAAGAAGTGAGTCGCAAAGTACTCAGCCTGATAACCATACGGATAGCCGGAATACAGATGGTCTTTTGCAGTCAGGCTTTCAACGCCCTGATGACCATAGTAGTGAACTCGGCCGTCACCAGTGACTGACATTCCCAGAGTCCACCAGCCGGGAGTCAGCGTCAGGCTCTTCACTTCGTGTCCCAGATTGTTGCCTCGGATCAGCAGAACGGCTTCGTCTTCCTTGTAGCGGCCATCATGGCTGCTGTGGAATTCGATGAAGAAGCCCGGCCAGTAGTCTTCCTGCTTTCGTACGGTCTTCGTGAAGAGGAACTTCTTTTCCGTGTCAGTGGTCGTCGTCTTCAGGTCGATGCGGTAACCGAAGTGCGACCCGGAACGATTCTCCCACTTGTCAAACGGTGGAAGGTAGACTCGAGTCACCACGTTAGGGTTGCGACCGGTCGAGATCGCTCCGACCTTTGAAGAGCAGGCCATGATCAGGTCATCCTGCTCCATCTTGTTCGAGTTGAATCCCGGGATGCCGGAGTTCAGCGTCTGAATCTTCAGCGCGCCCTTGCTTCCCGGGAGACCGCCCTCAGGCGTGACGACTCGAACGATATGGTCCGGCATGCCTCGCTTCGGGCTCTCGAACCACTTCCTGTTGGAAGAGTATCCGGTGGGAGAACGAACCTGCTCGTCCTGTTCCCGACTGGCCTTCGCGCCGTTCGGAATCCACTTCCATGATTCGTCTTCGAAATCATCACCGACCTGATTCAGTTTCATGCCCGTACCAGGCACGATTTGAGCGAACGCGTCCGTAAACAGAATCGGGATCGCAACAACAAAACAGGTCGCACGCACCAATTGAATCACAGGCGACTTCATGTCGACTTTGCCCCCAAGTACGAATCCATTCAGACTGAGAGACATTGCTAGGCAAGTCCGCAACATCGGCAGCTAATGCCGAAAAGAACCGCATCGACCGCAGCGAATCATCCATGAATGCCAGCAGCCGATGACAACCCTCCATCTGGACTTATCGGCGAGTCTGTCAAAGCCGTGCGACACAATTCAATCGTTCTCACCAGCCCCAGACGATACCAGCATGCACCGCCGGAAAGGCCTGTCTATCTTGCCAGACCGCACCACTCCCAGCCGTAGAATGGCCGCCCTCGGCCGTCTTTATGCCGGGGCTGTGTTGAGTTGGAGCTGCGGAATCGCCCCAATACTTCGCAAGATGGCCGCGACCCCAAAAATGGCCGCCTGGGATCGTCGTTCCCGCGAAGGCGGGAACCCAGCACTGACATTCTGCAACCGCTGACAAACGCAGATCACCGCGGCTACGACAACAGCGCACACCGGACCGCGGCGCGCTTCAACGATGGGATTTCTCCCCGATTGTTCGTTGGAGTTATCAACAGAATGCCGAGTGAAGAATCCGCGTACAAATACAAGTTGTTCTCCTATCACCTGGATGAACGCACGAGAGCAATGCGAAATCCCAGGTTGTTGTAACGAGAGTCGGCCGCATCGCCTAAACGACTTGCCGATCGGCACCACCTGGTTGCAAAGTTCCAGCCCCCGCCGCGATTGACTCTGAGGGGACTTCCATCATCCCGGAGTGGATCTGTTCCCCCCGGAAGTCTGGCGTCGAAATTGTCTTTGCACCATTCCCAAACATTGCCGTGCATATCGTGCAAGCCATATTCATTTGGGCGTTTTCTGCCCACCTCGTGACTAAACGGTTCCCCTTTTTCAAAGGCATTCTCCGCTGACCAGCCATATGCATCAAATTCAACCGGGTCATCACCAAAACTGAACGCCGTCTTTTTCCCTCCACGGCATGCGTACTCCCATTGAGCTTCGGTTGGTAATGAGTAGTTCCAGTCGTTTGGCAGTGAATCAGAGTCATGCTCATTTAGATTCAATTTCTTCACAAAGGAACTCGCATCCTCCCAGGAAATGAAACTGGCCGGATAGTCTTTTCCTTCGCGCACATTTGCTTTGCCGTGCCACGGCGAGGTTCCCATGAGCTGAGTCCATTGGCCCTGCGTAATCTCGGTCTGCCCCAACCAGAAGCTCTCAGTCAGACTCACCTCAACCTGACCTTCGTTCGCATCATTGCCTTTTTCATCCTGCGGACTTCCCATCGTGAAGCGATCCGCTGCAATCCAAACCATCCTGATGCCCGCACTGTTCTCGCTCCTAATCTCACCGGACTTCATGCCGACGATCGAACGTGACAGCTGCTGAGCAGCGAGTTGCCCACGGACGGAACTCAGTGCAAAGCAGACCATCAGCAGAGCGGTAATCGTGTTTTTCATTTTGGTGGGGCTTCATACAAGAACCTGCTGAAGTTCACTCCGCCATTTGCCAGATCTGAACTTCACCGCGAACCTTTGTGGGGTCAGAGTCCCATGTTCCCGCGCTCAGCACAACTTTCCTGCCATCGGGGCTGAAGTTTGCAGCGGTTATCGGTTGCCCGGCATCGACGAGGGTAATCTGGGATCCGAAGGTCGCGGACTTCGCATCGGCGTCCCACAAACGCACCGTTTTGTCATCACTCCCCGTCAGAATCCGCCTGCCGTCGGGTGAAAATGACGCAGCACGCAACCAGCCTGTGTGCCCTCGAAGCGATACGAGTGTCTTCCCATAGGTCGCGGAGTTTGGGTCGGCATCGAACAGACGGGCAGTATTGTCAGCGGTCCCTGCAAGCAGGCTGCGCCCGTCGGACGAAAAGGAAGCTGCAAGCACGTAGCCTGTCTTCCCTGCACCGACGCCTGGAAATTCCTTCCCGAAAAATCCCGACTGCGATTCGGCGTCCCAGAGCCGTGCCGTGTTGTCATTACTTCCCGTAAGCACGCGGTTCCCATCGGGAGAAAACACAGCGACAACCACCTGATTCGTGTGCCCTCGAAAAGTGCGCAGCAACTTGCCATAGCTCCGTGAACCGGGATCGACATCCCACAATCGTGCAGTGTCGTCTCGACTGCCAGTGACCAGACCTCGGCCGTTGGGCGAGAACGTGGCGCAATAAACTCCGTCCGTGTGACCTTCAAGCGTAACGAGTCTCTTACCGTACGATGGGGAACCGGGATCGACGTCCCACAAACTCGCAGTACTGTCCAGGCTACCTGTGACAACGTGTTTGCCGTCGGGCGAGAAAGACGCGGTCGTTACTCCGCTGGTGTGCCCTTCCAGTGTCTGGAGAACCTTACCGTATGATTGAGAGTTTGCATTGACGTCCCACAGTCGCGCAGTGTTGTCCTGGTGCGCTGTGATCACTCGAAAGCCGTCGGGCGAAATCGAAACGGAATTCGGATAGTTCATTCCCGCTCCGAGCACATACGGACGACCGAGAACACTCGGCGATACCTCCGCTTGAGATGTGATCTGATCCTCCGCGGCTACCGAAGACGACACAATTGGCGAAGCTTGCTGAGCACACAGGGATTGGGGGGAGATCGGAATGAGATGCAAGCTAAACAGCAGCGATACTGCCATTCGCATCGACGTGCTTCGAGGAAGCATGACCTCGGTGGTATGTTGCAACGGAGATGTCCTTTCTGGGGATGACTTACTGAGAGTGACTTGCCCTCAATCAGGAAAACCGGTTCAAAGACTCTGGTGCAAAGACTCTGGTGTCATCCAAAGACGCCGGCACAAAGACGCCGGTGCCTTGATCCAACCAAAGACGCCGGTGCCATCCATCATGATCCAACGGCGTAAACACAACCAGCATAATGGCTTCCGCCACGACTCTGAAACTGCGATCGAATGCGAACTGACGAATCTCGTACGACGATCGTGTCGAGAATGTCGGTGCGATTTCGGGTGCAGACTCCGGTGCCGGGTGCAGACTCCGGTGCCATCCATCATGATCCAACGGCGTAAACACAACCAGCATAATGGCTTCCGCCACGACTCTGAAACTGCGATCGAATGCGAACGGACGAATCTCGCACGACGATCGTGTCGAGAATGTCGGTGCGATTTCGAATCGTTCCGGGACAGATGATCGCGGAACGGAACCACTTGCGGAAGCTGAATCAACAGTCGGCCCAGAATTCTGCTGAGATTTCAAGCCGCTTGAGATTTGGCTCCAGCTCTCTCTGGCAACTCCGCGTCCTTCACTGCGGATCCGCCTGCCGCGCAAAGAAAAACGAGGCCTCGGCTATGCTCGGGAGCACAGACTGGCCTCGTTATCCTGAGTTTGCAGCCGATCAACTCAAACTGCTTCCAAAAATTTGATTAGACGAGAACTTCTTCAACAACTGGCGTCTCGTCAACTGGGGTCTCGTCAACTGGGGTCTCGTCAACCGGAGTCTCGTCAACCGGAGTCTCGTCAACCGGAGTCTCGTCAACTGGAGTCTCGTCAACTGGAGTCTCGTCAACCGGAGTCTCGTCAACCGGAGTCTCGTCAACCGAGTCTCGTCAAGCGGAGTCTCGTCAGCCGGAGTCTCGTCAACTGGAGTCTCGTCAACCGGAGTCTCGTCAGCAGGAGTCTCGTCAACCGGAGTCTCGTCAACCGGAGTCTCGTCAACCGGAGTCTCGTCAACCGGAGTCTCGTCAACCGGAGTCTCTTCAACTGGAGTCTCGTCAACCGAGTCTCGTCAGCCGGAGTCTCGTCAACCGGAGTCTCGTCAACCGGAGTCTCGTCAACCGGAGTCTCGTCAACCGGAGTCTCGTCAACCGGAGTCTCGTCAACCGGAGTCTCGTCAACCGGAGTCTCGTCAACCGGAGTCTCGTCAACCGGAGTCTCGTCAACCGGAGTCTCGTCAACCGGAGTCTCGTCAACCGGAGTCTCGTCAACCGGAGTCTCGTCAACCGGAGTCTCGTCAGCGGAGTCTCGTCGGCCGGAGTCTCGTCAACCGGAGTCTCGTCAACCGGAGTCTCGTCAACCGGAGTCTCGTCAACTGGAGTCTCGTCAACTGGAGTCTCGTCAACTGGAGTCTCGTCAACTGGAGTCTCGTCAACCGGGGTCTCGTCAACCGGGGTCTCGTCAACCGGGGTCTCATCAACCGGGGTCTCATCAACCGGGGTCTCATCAACCGGAGTCTCATCAACCGGAGTCTCGTCAACCGGGGTCTCGTCAACCGGGGTCTCATCAACCACCGGCGGGTCAGCTACGACCGGCGACGGATGATGGAAGCCGAAATGAAACTGTCCCTTGAGAAAGGACAGGAATGACCACATTGAGCCGGGAACAACTCGATCTTCGAGCTTGTTGATGCGGAACTTTGGAGTGCGAGATTCAAGTGACACGATTCGACCTTCTACCCTTGAACAAAAAAAATGATGACGTCAGTGGATTGCGTGAACTCGAAACGAATCCTCAATCCCGTACTACGGTTTATTCGGAATCAAGAAAGCCCAGCCAGTCACAAGTCGAACTGACTGGGCTCTCGTTTTCTCTGTCGTTCAATGTCTGCATCGCAGACCATTGACTACTTCTTGCAGACGACCTTCTTGATCACGCAGGCGACTGATGACTTAGAAGAATGGCCCTTCTTGCTGCCGCCTTTGGACGACTTGCCTTTTGAAGAATGCCCCTTCTTGCTGCTGCCGCCCTTCTTGCTGGATCCCTTGCAGGAGCCGCCTTTCTTCGATGATCCGCCCTTCTTAGAAGAGCCTTTCTTGCTGGATCCACCCTTCTTTGAGGATCCACCCTTCTTGCTTGATCCGCCCTTACGTGAATGTCCCTTCTTTGAGCCGCCCTTCTTACTGCTGCCACCCTTCTTGCTGCTGCCGCCCTTTGAGGATCCACCCTTCTTGCTGCTGCCACCCTTGGAAGAGCCGCCCTTGTCGCTGCCGTTGTCGCAAGATGGTACTTCGCTTGGCGTGTCGTCGCTTGGTGTGTCGTCGCTTGGTGTGTCTTCGCTTGGTGAGTCTTCGCTTGGCGTGTCGTCGCTTGGCGTGTCGTCACTTGGCGTGTCGTCACTTGGCGTGTCGTCACTTGGGACATCTTCACTTGGAGTGTCTTCGACTGGGACATCGTCGCATGGGACTTCGTCAACAGGAGTCTCGTCAATCGGCGTTTCATCTACTGGGGTTTCGTCGATTGGGGTCTCGTCAATCGGCGACTCGACATCGTTGTCACAACTGCAGCTGCAGTCAGCTGATGGCATCCACCACATAGCTCCAGGGACGATTCGGTCTTCGAGGCGATTGATACGAAACTTGGAGACTGGCTTGCTCATTGTGAATCTTTCTTGGGTCGAAGAGTGATCAGGATTGAACTCAGGTGATCTCGACCAAGAGGAAAGCCCGTGCCAGTGACTGCGACTTTCGTCATAGAATCGCATAAACATCTACAGCCAATAGCTTTACGGCGATACGGCATTCCCGGAAGTGTGTTGTCAGGACGCAACATTCGTTGATCTGCGTCTCAGGCAAACAACATTTGATGCGACGCCGTCCGACACCCAACGTCGCGTTCCAGCGACATTGACCAAAATCCTCCGTTTCAGCCCACAGATGAGGTCCCAGCGCAGCTCTGCGGATCGTGTCGAACGAAGCGATCACGACGATTGTGGCGGGTCGTTGAATCTTTGAAACAACCGCCACAGTCAGATGCAAGTCCCCGAGACTCACGCGGAAACACACCTCAACATTTGCCCAGTTCCGTCAGACCAACTCTTCAGGTGGTAGGTTTCATCACGGTTACCTGCGCGGACTATGCGCGCTGGAGAACCGCAAGAGGATTGTTCAGAGACGGACTGTGAGAATCTGAGATGACTCTGCGGGACTTTTTGCTTCGCACGCGACTGATGATTCAACAGGGAATCTATGAGTCTCGTCGGGGAAATCATGCAGGCCCTGTCCAGGCCCCCGACGTCGCGCGCCTTGAAGAGCGACTTCTTTTCAGTGCATCAGCCGTGGCCCCCGTGGCGGCAGAAGCCGGACAGATCGTTTCGGCGATGCAGCAGGTATTGGACGGAAGTGAGTTCGCGATCTCTGACGCAGATCTGACGGAACTCCTTTCAGTGGACGCATCCGCGACAAGTCAGGCCCCCCCGGATGCAGTTCAAAGTTCCGTTCAGGATTCAGCAACGCCGTCAACAGACACGACCGACACAGCGACCGGTTCCACCGAAGAACAGACATTGGATTCCAGCAATGTCAACATTGTCTTCGTCGACACGGGGCTCGACAACTACCAGCAATTACTCACCGACCTGAATGAAACGCTGCTGCCTGGTGCGTCTCTGCAGATTGAGCTGCTGGATTCGACTCGCGACGGCCTGGAGCAGATTCAAAGCGTACTCAGCCGCAGTCGAGCGGGTGTCGATGCGATTCATTTCCTGACTCACGCGACAAGCCGGGCAATCAAACTGGGCTCGACCTGGCTGGACGCTCGCGCGCTGGCAATGCGAGGATCTGAGATTGCTGCTTGGTCCGCGGTTCTTGCCCCGGACGCGGACCTGTTGTTCTACGGTTGCGATCTTGCCGGAAACACCGAGGGACGTCTGCTGCTGGACGGGATCGCGGAACTGACCACAGCCGATATCGCCGCAAGCGACGACGGAACAGGGTCAGCAACGCTCGGAGGTGACTGGGATCTCGAATACCGCATCGGCTCCATCGAAACTCGAACGATCGTCACCGAACGACTGGAGCAGAACTGGCAGGGACTGATGGCCAGTTTCACAGTCACGAATACCAATGACAGCGGAGCCGGATCTCTGCGTCAGGCCATCCTTGACGCCAATGCGCTCGGCGGCGCGGACACAATTACGTTCAACATCGGAAGCGGTGTTCAGACAATTGTGTTGAGCGGCATCCTTCCCAGCATTACTGACACCGTGACAATTGATGCCACAACTCAGAGTGGGTACTCCGGAGCCCCGCTGATTGTCATCGATGGCGGTGGCACGATTCAGGATGGACTGCAACTCTACGCGGGGTCATCAGGCAGCGAGATTCGCGGTTTAAACATTCGGAACTTTACCCTGAACGGCCTGGATGTTATTTCAAACTCGAACCTGATCGTCGGCAACTACATCGGCACCAATGTGACCGGTAACGCGGCCGCTGGCAACGCGATCGGCATCAACATCTGGAATGCGACAAACAACGTCATCGGTGGCTATACGGCTGCTGACCGGAATGTCATCTCAGGCAACACGAATATTGGAATCAATGTTTCCAGCGGCGGGCATGGAACACGGATTCTCGGCAACTATGTGGGACTGAACGCGGCTGGCACGGCTGCGATTGGAAATTCCAATTCCGGGATCAACGTTAACAGTGCCAACAATCTGATAATCGGAGACACGTCGGCAGGCTCCGGCAATGTCGTGTCGGGTAACGGGACTGCAGGTATCATCTTTCAGAACTCTTCCGGCAGCACACTGTTTGGAAACTACGTCGGCACAAACGCTGCGGGCAATGCGGACGTCAATGGGACGACTCCGGATTCCAACATGGTTGGCATTCTGCTGACCAATGGCACGTCCAGCACGACTATCGGCGGGGTCGGAACCGGCCAGCGAAACATCATCTCGGGCAACAATCACTTCGGAGTTGAAATCTCCGGAGCAACGACCAGCAACAACAGCGTCACAGGCAACTGGATTGGACTGGCCAGTGACGGGCAAACGGCGATCGGTAACACAAACGGTGGCGTGGCTTACTGGGGTGCCGGCACAGGGAACACAGTTGATCAGAACGTGATCTCCGGCAACCTGGATGTGGGAGTACTCGTCGGCAACGCGACACAGGAAGCCGATGTGCGAGCAAACACGATCGGACTTGCAGCAGACGGCCAGACGATCGTCGGGAATGCAACGACCGGGGTTGTCGTGTACGGTGCTTCCACGGACACCACGATCGTCGGCAACGTCATCGCCGGTAACCAGACCGGAATTGACGTCAGTGATGCTGGAACGACCGGCACGTCCATCGCCGGCAACTCAATCGGCACCGACCTGAATGGCACTCTCGCGCTGGGAAATACCGGGGTGGGAATTCAGTTGACGACTGGCTCCAGCGACACCGTGGTCGGCGGATCGAATTCCAGCGACAGCAACATCATTGCTGACAACGGACTTCAGGGAATCCTGATTGACAGCAGTGACAACAACATTGTTCAGGGGAACAAGATTGGAACAGGGGCTGACGGTTTCCTCGCGCTTGGAAATGGTCAGAACGGCATTCTGATTTCCGGCACGGCCACAGGAAACCTGATCGGGGGCACCAACGCGGGCGAAGGCAATACCATTGCCAACAGCGGACCGGTTGTATCGTACTCCGGGGTACGAGTGACCGGGGGGACCGACAACGCAATCCTTGGCAATTCCATCTATGACAATGGGAATACCACAACCGGGCTGGGCATCAATCTTGGGGCCGTCGGAGTCACGGCAAATGATTCCGGTGACGGTGACACCGGCGCAAATGATCTTCAGAACTTCCCCGTACTCTCCACAGCCGTTACCAGCGGTCAGAACACAACCATCACCGGGTCGCTGAACAGCACGGCCGGAACTGATTTTCGCATTGAGTTTTTTGCGAACCGATTTGGAACCGGGAATACGAACAACGGCGAAGGGCGGATCTACCTCGGCTTTGTCGATGTCACGACGAATGGTTCAGGCAACGCCACGATCAACACAACGCTCAGCGGAGTCCGGCTTGCCGCGGGCGACACCGTGACCGCCACGGCAACAGTCAATTACGGTGGAGGACAATACGGCAGCACTTCAGAAATGGCTGCCAACATCGCTGCTCAGTCCTACATCATTGCCGTTACGTCGACGACGGATGTTTCTGATGGCAACACTTCCAATGTCAGTAATCTTGCTGCTTCCGCCGGGGCGGATGGTGTCATTTCGCTGCGTGAAGCGATTGAAGCGGCCAACAACACCAATGGGATTAACGAAATCTGGTTTTCGATCGGATACGGTCAGCAAACCATCAATATTCTGTCTGAACTGCCGCACATCTCCGATGCGATCGTGATTGATGGCACAACGCAGTGGGGCTGGACCACCAACCCTCTGATTGAACTGAACGGTTCAGCAGCCGGTGCTGTTGACGGGCTTCACCTGAGTGCCGGCAGCTCCGGATCCACGATTCGCGGGCTGATCGTCAACAACTTTGGTGAAGACGGAATCGACATCAATGCGGGCAGCAACAACAACTACATATTTGGAAACTGGATTGGGATCTCGGCAGACGGAACCACTGCAGCAGCCAACGGCAGCGACGGCATGGAAATCAACAGTCAGGGAAATACCGTCGGCAGTTCAGGCGCGATTGACCGCAACGTCATTTCCGGGAACCTGAGCCAGGGGATACTGATCGACGGAGCTGGCGCGGCAGGCAACGTCATCTCCGGCAACTACATCGGAACAGATGCTTCCGGAACGTTTGCAGTCGGCAATGGTGACGACGGGGTTCAGATCAGCAACGGAGCCAGCGGCAACACCATTGGCGGCATACCCGGTTCACAGGGCAACGTGATCTCCGGAAACGCTGACGACGGGATTCAGCTGAGCACAAACGCCAGCAACAATCTGGTTATTGGAAACTACATTGGCGTTGCCGCCGACGGAACAACTGCGCTTGCAAACGCCTTTGATGGCGTCGAGATTTACGGGAACAGCAACAACAACGTGATCGGCGACGGCGCTGCATTCCAGGGGAACGTCATTGCAAACGGCCGTCGAGGCATCTGGGTTTCCGCCGCCGACAGCACCGGGAACACGTTCTCAGGCAACTCGATCTACTCAAACTCTGAACTGGGAATTGACCTCTTTTCGTCAGGCGTTACGAACAATGATGCCGGCGACGCAGATACCGGCGCGAACCAGCTTCAGAACTTTCCTGTCCTGTCCTCGGCATCAGGACAGGGCAATCAGGTCACGATCATTGGTTCACTGAACAGCACCGCGTCAACAGATTACCGCATTGAGTTCTTTGTTTCTTCGACAGCTGATGCCAGTGGTCATGGCGAAGGTCGCACCTTTCTTGGTTCGTACAACGTGACGACCAACGGAGCCGGAGCAGCATCCTTCACGGCCGTGCTGACAGGCATCGTGGGATCAGGACAGCTGGTCTCTGCGACCGCCACCAATCTGGCAACGGGAGACACGTCCGAGTTTTCTCAGAACGTTACGGCCACATCCTCGCTGATTGTCGACACGACAAGCGACACTCTGGACGGTGACACCAGCAGCATTGGTGCTCTTCTGAACAATCGTGGTGCCGACGGGTTCATCAGTCTGCGTGAAGCGATTGCTGCGGCAAACAACACAGTCAACGTGAGCGGCCCCGATCAGATTCAGTTCAACATCGCCGGCACGGGCGTTCACACGATCAATCTTCTGTCCGCATTGCCTCAGATCACCGATGCAGTCATCATCGACGGCTGGTCTGAACCAAACTGGACATCGGCACCGGTCATCGAACTGACAGGTACGCTCGCCGGTTCAGCAAACGGGCTGTATCTGGCAGCCGGCAGCAGTGGTTCGACAATCCGAGGACTCGCGATCAATCGGTTCGCTTTGAGCGGTATCGCGATTGGAACCAGCAGCAACAACATTCTCCACGGAAACTATATCGGAACAGATGCGACAGGTGCTCTGGACCGAGGCAACTCCGTCCACGGCGTCGCCATCTTCAACGGCTCGGCAAATAACCAGATTGGTGGCACCGGAGCCGGTCAGGGCAACGTCATTTCCGGCAACAACACGAACGGGATCAATATCACCAACGTCGGATCGTCCAGCAATATCATCGCTGGAAACATCATTGGTCTGGATGCGACCGGCACTGCAGACCTCGGTAACTCCATGGTCGGCGTCGCGGTTGCGATCGACGCGGACAATACGATCATCGGCCAGGCAGGCAGCGGCCGCAACATCATCACCGGTAACGACCAGTTTGGCATTCGAGTTGTCGACACAGGAACGGACAACACGGTCATTCAGAACAACATTATCGGTCTCGACATCACCGGGAACTATATCGTCGGGAACGGTTCAGACGGCATTCGCCTCGAATCTGCAGGCGTCCTGACCGGCACGATCATCGGCGGAACAACCGCAGGACTCGGCAACGTCATCAGCGGCAATATCGGCAGCGGTATTGATATCCGGAACGGTGTTGTCGCCACGACGGTCATCGGAAACATGATTGGCACGGCCATCGACGGTGCGACGCTGCGAGGCAACATCGGGTTTGGAATTCGGATTCTGGATTCTGATTCCAACATCATCGGCGGAACAGCTGCGGGCGAAGGAAACATCATCGCAGACAGCGGTTCCGCAGGCGTGGCCGTGGTCGGGGCCACAAGCACAAACAACGCAATCCTCGGCAACTCCATCTTCAGCAACGCGGCGCTCGGCATTGATCTCGAAAACAATGACGTCACGAACAATGATCTCAATGACAGTGACACCGGCGCAAACGGGCTGCAAAACTACCCTGTGCTTACCTCCGCGAATTCCTTTGGAGGAAACACAACGATCACTGGAACCCTCCAGGGAGCGGCCAACACAAATTTCCGAATTGAACTCTTCAGCTCGCCGTCTGCCGACTTCAGTGATCATGGCGAAGGCACGACGTTCCTTGGGTACGTGAATGTCACAACCGACGGGTCGGGGTCGGTCGGCTTTACAGCAAATCTGTCCGGCGTTTCCATCACGCCCGGACATGTCGTCACTGCAACGGCAACCGAAGATCTTGGTACCAGCTTTGGAGGCACTTCGGAGTTCGCGGCGAATGTGACCGCCATTGGTTCCGCGCCGCCGAGTTCTGCTGGCATTTCTGTGGTTCGCACCATCACTTCGACCGGGTCCGAGACTCGTGTGAACACAACCACAACGAATACTCAATTCGGTGGAGATGTGAACGCGAAGAGCATTGCTGTGGATGCCTCGGGCAATTACGTGGTTGTCTGGGACAGCAATCTTCAGGACGGTGCTTTGCATGGAATCTACGCCCAGCGATTCAATGCCGCCGGTGTAGCTCAGAGCTCAGAGTTTCTGATCAATCAGACAACCGCCGGAAACCAGCAGTTCAGTTCGATCGCGATGGCCGACGACGGCTCGTTTGTTGTTGTGTGGCAGTCCGATCAGACAGCTCAGGGCGATATCTATGCCCGTCGCTTTTCCGCAAACGGAACGGCACTGTCGAATGAATTCCGAGTCAACACCACGACTACCGGAAACCAACAACTGCCTTCTGTTGCGACGGACAGTGCCGGCAACTTCGTTGTTGTCTGGGAAAGCCGCAGCGGCAACTACGATATCAAGGGCCAGCGCTATTCGAGCAACGGAGTGGCGATTGGCGGCGAGTTCACTGTCAACACCACAACCGCAAATGACCAGAATCTGGGATCGGTGTCGATGAACTCCGCCGGGCAGTTCGTCGTCGTGTGGAGCAGTAAGACGGGTGACGGTTCCGGATCTGGCGTTTTTGGGCAGCGATACAACGCCGATGGCTCGACCGCGGGCGGACAGTTCCAGATCAATCAGTCCACCACAAACGACCAGATCAATGCCGAAGTTGCAATTGATGAACTGGGTGGCTTCGCCGTTTCGTGGGAATCGAAACAGACAGATAGCGGGGACGTCTATGTTCGTCGTTACGACAACACGGGCGTGGCAATCACGGGTGAGCAGCGAGTCAACACCACGACTGCTGACTACCAGGGGCTGGCCTCTGTTGCGGTCGACGATACCGGGAATTTCATCGTCACCTGGAGCAGCAACCTCCAGGACGGCAACAACTATGGTGTCTTTGCACGCCGTTACAGCGCTGGTGGCGTGGCAATCGGTGGTGAGTTTCAGGTGAATCAGACCACCAGCGGTTCTCAATCATTCGGGAACGCTGCGTATACACCAAACGGTGACTTTATCGTCGTCTGGGAAGGTGCAGGAACCGGTGACGCAGACGGAATGTTCCAGCGTCGGTATTCCGTACAGCCGCAGACAAGTGAGTCCGGAGGGACCGCTTCGTTCTATGTCGTTCTGGACACTATGCCGACGGGCGATGTCACGATCAGTGTTTCAAGTACAGATTCTTCGGAAGGAACAGCGTCCACTTCCAGCCTGACATTTACCTCCGCCAACTGGGATGCGCCGCAGCTGGTCACGGTCACAGGCGCTGATGACAGTCAGCCAGACGGGAACGTGAGCTACACGATTCAACTGCATCCTGCGACCAGTGCCGACTCCAACTACAACGGTCGAGATGCTCAGGACGTGACGCTGACAAACCTCGACGACGACATCGTCGTGACCACAACCAGCGATGTTGCCGATGGCGATACAAGCAGCGTGACTGCTTTGCTTGCCAACAAAGGTGCAGACGGTCGCATCAGTCTTCGTGAAGCCATCCTCGCAGCAAATGCCACAGCGGGTACAAACAGCATTTCGTTCGACATTCCGGACGCTCTGATTTCCGGAGCCCACACGATCCAACTGGCGGCACTGCTTCCAGCCATCACAGATGCGCTCATTCTGAACGGCCTGACAGAGCCGGACGCCGGAGGACTTCCGGTGGTCGTCATCGACGGCGGACTGACTGTCGCCGAAGGTCTTGATGTTCAGGCCAGCGGTACGACCATTCGAGGTCTGGTGATTCAGCGATTTACCGGACGAGGCGTGATTGTTAGAGCAGCAGCGTCGAACGTCAACATTGCCGGAAACTACATCGGCACCGATGCCACAGGTCTGGTTGCTCAGGGGAACGGCTCGTGGGGCATTGATGTCATCGGAGCCGGCAGCGGCGTCCTCATCGGGGGAAGCTCAGCCGCCGATCGCAACATTATCGGAGGCAATACGGGCTGGGGTGGAATCGCCGTCAACGCGACTCAGAACGTCACAATTCAGGGCAACTACATCGGCGTCGGTGCGAATGGCACAACGGCGATTGCCAACGGATTTGGCATCCTCCTGCTGAATGACACGACCGGCACAGTTGTCGGGGGCACGTCAGCCGGAGAAGGGAACCTGATCCTGAACAGTACTTCCGCCGGTATCGCGCTTGCTTCCAGCGACAGCAGCGCCACGATCCTGGGGAACGAGTTTGCCAACAACGCAACTCAGGCCATCGATCTGGGCAGTGACGGAACGGTTCTGGTCAACGACGCCGGTGATGTCGACACCGGCGCGAACTCACTGCAGAACTCACCGGTGCTGACCGATGTCCATACGATTGACGGAACACAGCTGCTCGCCGACGGCGTACTCGATTCGACAGCGAATCAGTACTTTCGCATTGAATTCTTTGCGAGCACAACGGGAGACAGCAGCGGCTACGGTGAAGGCCGCCGCTATCTTGGCTTTGCGAATGTCACGACAGACGGTTCCGGACATGCTGCGTTCAGCGTGAACATCACCGCAACTGTCGCAACAGGGGAAGTCATCTCCGCCACGGCCACTCAGTCAGACGGCAGTTTCACGACATGGGGAGCAACGTCGGAATTCGGTCAGAACGCGACTCTTCGACTGGTCAACACCGCTCCGACGGGAACCAGCAGCTCACTCTCAATCGCCGAAGATACGATTCACACGTTCTCTGCAGCAGACTTCGGCTTCAACGACAGCGATGGCAATAGCTTCACCTCAGTAACAATTGACAGCATCCCGAGCAGCGGGCTGCTGGAACTTTCAGGCGTGCGAGTCACGGCTGGCCAGACGATCGCTGTGTCCAGTCTCTCGTCACTCACTTTCACTCCGCTGCCAGGAACAAGTGGCAGCAGCTACGCGCTGATCACCTTCCGAGTCACCGATGATGGCGGCACTGCGCATGGGGGCAATAATACCGATCCAACATCCAGGACACTGACGATCGATGTCACGGCAGTAAATGATGCCCCGACGCTGTCGCTCGGCTCCACGAACCTGGTTACGGATCCATCGTTTGAAGGCCTGTCAGGATCGTGGTCTTCCAATTCCGGGATCGAGTTTGCTTCGGACGGCTCTGCATATGGCATCGCCGGCGCGGCGGATGGCAGTGTCTTCGTCGAAGTCGAGGGCAATGCTTCAACGGGTTCGTCGAGCTACGTTGCTCAGACCATCACGACAACCGTCGGGCAAACGTACGTCTTTACAATTTCAGCGATTTCCCGGGGTGTTCTGGACATGGGCTCGCTCACCGTGAACGGTGTTGAGCTGACTCGATTCACGACAGGCACTGACTGGCAGGATTTTTCCGTCACCTTTGTTGCGACTTCTACCAGCAGCACGCTTCTCATTTCGTCTCTCGGTTCTCAGACAGGAGTTGGATCCGGCCCGGGAGACAGCAGTGGTCTGCTGATTGACAATATTCGAGTTTTCGCGGTTAACAATGCCGCCAGTTACACAGAAGGATCCGCCGCGATTCCTCTGGCGCCGGGTGCAGCGATTTTCGATCAGGAACTGAAGGCGACAAACGACTTCACGGGAATGACGCTGCTGCTGAACCGAAACTCGGGTGCAGTATCGGAAGATCAGTTTGGGTTTGACGGTGTCAACGTCACCACCTCTGGCGCGCAGGTTCTTGTCGGGGGAAACAACGTCGGGACCTTCTCCTTCAGCAACGGCCAGCTGCAGGTGAACTTTGGCAACGGAGCAACTCAGGTCCAGGTTGTGACGGTTCTTGGAAATATCGTGTATTCCAATTCCAACGCCGCACCTCCAGGCAGCGTCACGCTGCAGTGGACTCTGTCGGATGGAAACACCGGAGCTCAGGGATCCGGAGGAGCACTTTCTGCCGCCGCATTGACCACGGTCACCATCACGGCCGTCAACACCGCGCCTTCGATCAGCATTGCGCCAACGCAGACGATGACGGAAGACGGTACTCTGGCCTTGCCGCTGACCGTTTCAGATCCGGACGCTGCCAGTGGACAGATGGAACTGACGATCGTCACGAATGACGGGGCTCAACTGACGTTCCATGCTTCAAGTGGTGCGACTCTTTCAGCGACCACAACGAACGGGATTCAGTTCACGTTTACTATCACGGGAACCCTGGCACAGATTCAGCAGGAGATCGCAGCCTGGCAGTTCCACCCGGCATTGAATTTCGCCGGCAACACGACGGTGAACTTCACCATCGATGACCTTGGGAATACCGGAACGGGCAGCAGTCTTCAGGCTTCGACCGGCACGCTCGTGACAGTGAACGGCGCGAATGATGCACCGACGATTGGCAGCGCGACGCTCGCATCGATCTCAGAAGATGCGCTGAATCCAGCGGGGGCAACGGTTACTTCTCTGTTCTCCGGCGTCTTCAGTGATGTCGACGCCGGGGCTTCTATGGCAGGCATTGCAATCAGCGACAACGCAGCCACAGGCAGCGAAGGAACGTGGCAGTATTCGACGGACGGCGGAGGCACGTGGCACGATGTTGGTACCCCGGGAACGAACGCACTTGTACTAGCTTCGACGGCAAGAGTTCGTTTCCTGCCCGCCTTGAACTTCACCGGCGCTCCTGGCAACCTGACGGTCCACGCACTGGACAACACGTACTCGGGTGGATTCACGTCCGGAGCGTCGCAGGTCACAGTGGATGTCAGCAGTTCTGGCGGCAGCACTCCAATCAGCGCCGGCACGGGCCAGTTGAGCACCAGCGTGACGGCAGTCAACGATGCTCCGGTCATTACGTCGCTCGGTGGCGGCGCGTCAGGTTCGACGTCCATCATGGAAACTCAGATGGTCGTTGGCACCGTGACTTCATCTGACGTGGACGGAGGGACTCCTGTCTATTCCATTCTCGGCGGAGTCGATGCCGGGTTCTTCACGATCGATGCAAACACCGGAGCACTCACCTTCATCGCCGCACCGGACTTCGAAGCTCCGGCCGACCTGGACGCTGACAACGTCTACGAGGTCATTGTTGAAGTGAGTGACGGCGCCGGCGGAACCGATCAGCAGACAATTCTGGTGACTGTGACCGACCTCGCCGCAACCATCACCGTGGATTCGACTCTGGACACCGTCAACGGTGATACCTCCAGTATCGAAGCATTGAACGGAAACAAGGGCGCTGACGGCGTCATTACTCTGCGCGAAGCGATTCTTGCGGCGAACAACACGCTGGGTCTGGATACGATCACCTTCGCACTGTCGGGGTCCGGAGTGCGCACGATCGTGCTGACATCCGCATTGCCTCAGATCACGGATCAGATCGTGATCGACGGCTGGTCCCAGAGCGGATTCTCCGGAACTCCGCTGATTGAACTTTCCGGAAGCCTGGCCGGAGTCGGAGCAAACGGCCTTCGAATCAGCGCGGGCAGCAGCACGGTCCGAGGACTGACGATCAACGGCTTCAGCGGAAGCGGAATTCTGCTGGATGGAATCGGTGGAAATCTGATTCTGGGCAACTGGATCGGTGTCAGCCAGTCGGGAACTTCGGCAGCTGCCAACACCATCGGGATCGATACCACAACGTCGGACAACATCATCGGCGGCACCGGCGTTTATGATCGGAACGTCATTTCCGGCAACACGACTGCCAACATTCGCATCACAGGCCCTGTGTCCGGCAACGACATCCTCGGAAACTACATCGGTCTGTCAGCAGACGGAACAGCCGCGATTGCCTCGGCAGGAGACGGTATCCTTCTGAGCGGCGCGCTGAACACGATCATTGGCGGAAGCGGCGTAAGCAACGGCAACGTCATTGCCGGATCAACGAACAGTTCCATCAGCCTGCTGGACAGTTCCGACGGAGCCATCATTCAGGGGAACCTGCTGGGCGTCAATGCCTCCGCGTCTGCAGCCATCGGTGCGGCGGTCAACGGGATCGTTGTCAATGGCAGTAACAACGTCTTTGTCGGCAGTGCGTCACCGGCTGCGGCGAATACCTTCGGCGGCTACACGGGGGCTGGCATCGCCATTCTTGGCAACAGCACAGGCACACAGATACAGGGCAATTACTTCGGCACGAATGCCGCCGGAACTGCTTCGCTGCATCTTGCCACCGCGGTCGACAATGGTGCTTCGTCCGGCACAATGATTGGCGGACGCATCCCCGGAGTCGGCAACACCATCACCAACTACACCAGCGCTGCGGTCAAAGTTGCCGCAGCGGCCTCGTCGGTGCTGATCGAACAGAACAGCATCAGTGGCGGCTCCGGAATTGCCATCGATCTCGGCAATGACGGAATGACTTCCAATGACGCCGGTGATTCGGACGTCGGAGCGAACGGACTTCAGAACACTCCTGTGCTGACGGTCGCTTCCTACACGGGTGGAATTCTGCATGTTGAGGGCACTCTGAATTCTGCTCCCAACAGCTCATATCGCATCAATTTCTACACCAACCAAATCGGAATGGTCCATGCCTCCGGGTTTGGTCCAGGCGAAACCTTCGTGGGCTTCGTGACCGTAACGACGGATGGAAGCGGAAATGCCTCGATCGTTGCTGACCTGGCATGCACGATCAATCCTGGTGATTCTGTTTCAAGCACCGCCACGGCACCCGATAACAGCACCTCCGAATTCAGCAACAACGCGACAATTCTGACTCCAGATCCGGTCCTTGATCTCGACGGAGACGATAGCAGCGGAGCGACCGGAATTGACTACGCCACGACTTTCACCGAAGACGGTGCGGCCGCGGCGATCGCAGATACCGACGCGGTGCTCTTCGACCCGGATTCCAGCATTCTTGCCGGGCTTGTCGTGACGATCACTAACCTGGCCGACGGAGCTGCCGAACTGCTGTCGTTTGACACGACCGGCACGGCGATCTCCGGTTCCTATACGAACGGAGTGCTCACGCTGAGCGGTGCGGATTCGGAATCCAATTACCTTCAGGTGCTCAAGACCATTCGTTATTCCAACACGGCACAAAACCCGACGGTTGGAATTCGGCAGATCTCGGTCGTCGCTTCCGATGGCACTCTCAGCAGCGTTCTTGCCAAGGCTCTCGTCACGGTTCAGGCACAGAACGACGCACCGGTCATCAATGCGAACGGACTGACGCTGAACGAAGGACAAACTGTTGTCCTGACACCAGCGCACTTCCTTGCAACCGACAGCGAACAAAGCGCGACTCAGCTCAACTGGACCATCACTTCGCTGACCGGCGGCCGATTCGAGTTTGTCTCGAACCCCGGAGTCGCGATCACAACGTTTACTCAGGATGACATTGACAACGGCAGAGTTCAGTTTGTGGATAATGGCGACGAAGCGGCCCCGACATGGAGCGCGTCTGTCACTGACGGCATCGCCACCACAGGTCCGGTCGCCGGTTCAATCTTCTTTACGAACGTGAACGATCCTCCGGTCCTGAATGCCGCGACGTTCATTTTGGCTGAGAATTCTTCAAACGGAACGGTCGTCGGTACGCTGACTCTGACCGACCCGGACGCCGGCGACTCTCATACGTTCACAATACTCTCCGGAAACACAGGCGGAGCGTTCAGTGTCAACTCCGCCACTCGCGAAGTTCAGGTGGCGAATTCCACTGCGGTAGACTTTGAAGCAACGCCTGTCTTCACACTGACGATTCAGGTGACAGATGCCGGCGGTCTGACTTCCAGTGCCGTGATCACGATCCAGCTGACGAATATTAATGAGAGCGGTGCCAGTGCGATTACCGACTCGGACGTAACGGCCGATGCGGTTGCCGAAAATTCTGCCGCCGGGACCGTGGTGGGTTACACCGCATTTGCGACCGACCCGGATTCCACCGACACGATTTCCTACAGCCTCGACAACAATGCGGGCGGCCGCTTCCAGATCGACAGTGTGACGGGCGTCATCACCGTTCTGAACGGCAGTCTGCTCGACTACGAAACGGCAACGTTCCACGATGTTGTGGTTCGAGCAACTTCGACCGACGCTTCGTTCAGCACGGCGACTGTCAGAATCAACCTGACGGACGTGAATGACAACGGGATCTCCGCGATCAGCGACTCCAACGCGGCGGCCAACGCGCTGCCGGAAAATTCGGTCATCGGCACTGCCGTGGGCTTCACGGCACTTGCGATCGACCCGGATGGAACAGGAAATTCGGTCACTTACAGCCTCGATGCTAATGCAGGCGGGCGATTCCAGATTGATGCGGTGACAGGAGTTGTGACGGTCGCTGCAAATGGTTTGCTCGATCGCGAAACGTCGGCGTCACATAACATCATTGTTCGAGCCACCAGCCAGGATGGATCGACCACGACACTGCTCGTGACCATCGCATTACTGGACGTCAATGAGTTTCCAGTGACACTGGTGACCGATTCAGACACAGCGGCGAACAGTGTTCCTGAAGGAGCAGCAACGGGGACCGTCGTGGGCGTTACCGGCATGGCGTCCGATAGTGATGCGACCAACAACAGCATCACCTATTCTCTGGATGACAGTGCTGGTGGTCGCTTCCAGATTGACGCGGTCACCGGAGTTGTCACCGTTGCCAATGGTGCGCTGATCGACTTTGAAACGACGGTGTTCCACAACATCACCGTTCGTGCCACCAGTGCTGACGGTTCCAGCACGACAGCCACATGGCTGATCGATGTGCAGGACGTGAATGAATCAGGTGCGACACCGGTTGCGGACAACGATGCTTCGGCAGACAACGTCCAGGAGAACGCGGCCAATGGATCGACCGTCGGAATCACGGCCTTCGCGTCTGATCCTGACGGTACTGACGCCATCACGTACAGCCTGGACAATAATGCAGGCGGACGATTCGCAATCGATACCCTGTCCGGAATCGTCACGGTAGCGAATGGAAGTCTTCTGGACCGCGAAGCAGCAGCTTCCCAGACGATTATCGTCCGAGCAACCTCGACGGACGGTTCCTTCACGACTCGTACATTCGTGATCAGCATCGGAGATCAGAACGAATTTGCTGTTACAACGCCAATCGACGCCAACACCGCGCCGAACTCGATCCCGGAAAATTCTATCAACGGAACACCGGCCGCCATTACGGTCACAGCGAACGATGCCGACGCAACTTTGAATACTGTGACCTGGTCACTGGTTGACAGCGCAGGCGGACGATTCGCAATCTCCGCCGCAGGGGTCATCACCGTCGCCAACGGAACTCTGCTGGATTATGAAACGGCCACGTCGCATTCGATCACCGTACGGGCCACTTCGGCGGACGGTTCATTTGCCGATGCCGTGTTCGTGATCACGCTCACTGACGTCAACGAGAACGTCGTCTCCGCGATCACGGATACGAACCTGACTGTCGAGGCCGTCAACGAAAACGCGGCGAACGGAACAACCGTGGGAATCACGGCCTTTGCCAGCGACCCGGACGGCACCACAAACTCTGTTTCCTATTCGCTCAACAACACTGCCGGCGGCCGATTTGCAATCGACTCGGTCACAGGTGTCGTCACCGTGGCCAACGGAACGCTGCTCAATCGCGAAGTGACAGCATCTCATTCCATCGTGGTCCGAGCCACCAGCACTGATGGCTCCTTCTCCACCCGGACCTTTGTGATCGCAGTGAACGATATCAATGAGTTTGCTGCAACGCCGATCGCCGACACCAACGCCGGGGCCAATCAGATCGCAGAAGGCTCCGCGGCCGGTTCCCTGGTCGGAATCACCGCATCATCATCCGACGGCGATGCAACCACAAACATCATCACCTACACGCTGGATGACAATGCTGGCGGACGCTTCGCTATCGATGCGGTAACGGGAATCGTCACCGTCGCTCCGACCGCTGTGATCGACTACGAAGCACAAACTTCTCACACGATCATCGTGCGAGCCACCAGTCAGGACGGTTCGACACAGGTTCGTTCCTTTGTCATCAACGTACTCGATCTGAACGACACACCGCCAGTCATCACGGCAGGACAGTTGCTGACGCTGTCAGAGAACTCAACGGCAGGCACACTGATCGGCACACTGTCGGCTGTCGACCCGGATGGTGTTGGAGTTCTGCAGAACTGGACGATTGTCTCAGGAAACCTCGGCGGTGCCTTCACTTTGCATCCATCAACAGGACAACTGACCGTCGCCAATACTGCGGCGCTGGACTTTGAATCGACACAGTTCTTTACACTTGTCGTCACAGTCTCCGACGGAAGTGGAACGTCGTTGCCGGAATTTGTCACCGTTCAGCTTCAGGACGTGAATGAAGCACCCGTCGTGCTCGTCATGTCGTCCTATCTCGTCGTCGAAAACTCCATCCCCGGAACCATCATTGGCAGCATCGCTGCATCAGATCCGGACTTTGGAGACACAGTGACGTATTCCATCGTCGGCGGCAATGCCAGCAGCCCGTTCACCATCGACAGTCAGACGGGTGTGCTGTCTGTGAACAATTCCGCGGCGGTAAACTACGAAGCCGCGCCCACGATGCCTGTGACAGTTCGAGTCACCGACAGCAGCGGTCTGTTCACAAACGTAACGATCACTGTCGATGTCCTCGACATCAACGAAGCGCCGACAGCGCTGACGATGACGGGGGGCACGGTTGTTGAAAACTCACCAGCGGGAACGAACGTCGGCCGAGTGACCGGAACAGACCCCGATGCTGGTTCAACACTGACATATTCGCTGATTGATTCTGCAGGCGGACTGTTTACCATCAACGCAGCAACAGGCGTCATCACAGTGGCCCCTGGAGCTGTTCTGAACTACGAAGCGGCCCGCACGCACAACATCACCGCTGCTGCCACAGACGCTGGTGGCCTGTATCACGTTCAAAATTTTGTCATCACAGTGACGAACGTTAACGAAGCTCCCGTCGCAGTGAATGACACCATTCAGGCCATTCAGCTGACGACGATTGAAGTGCTGGCTCCCGGAATACTGCTGAATGACGTCGATGAAGATGGCGATCGGATGACCGCACAGCTCGTCTCCGGCACAACGAACGGCGTGCTGGTCTTCCGCAATGATGGCTCCTTCATCTACTCGCCGATTGGGGCGTTCTCCGGCAAAGACTCCTTCACATATCAGGTGACCGACGGACGATTGCTCAGCAACATCGTCACGGTCTATCTCGATGTCGTCGCGGCAGTTAGTTCCTCCGGAGGTGGTTCCGGCGGATCGACAACAGATCCTGGTACCGGCACGACAGGCGATGGAACCTCAACCGGCGGCAGTGCCGGCGGCTCAACAGACGGCAGCACAACCGGTGATGGTGTTACGGAACCTGTCGTCATCGTCACAACATCTCCATTCCTCGCCAGCCCTGTGACGGCAAGGACCTCTGAAGTCTCACAGCCACAGGAAATCGTCGTTCTGATTGCAGAACAGATTGCTTCAGTCGCAAGGGTCGAGACACAGGTCGTGCGGGAAGAAATCCTGGCAGAGATTCTGGTTGAACAGTTCATGGAGACGCGAAGTGAACGAGGTCGAGCGGGAGACGCGGTCAGCACGGGAACTTCGATCTTCGGGGCGTTCCTGAACTTCGACCCGCGCGAGGCGATTGTCGCTCTCGACTTCTTTGACTTCGACCGGATCCCGTTGCCAGTGATCGAACAGCACAACTTCGATGGGCCGCAGTTTAACGGAAAAGTGGCTGTCGGCAGCGCGGCGGTGGTGTCGACGTCGCTGACCGTTGGTTACGTTCTCTGGATTCTTCGAGGCGGTTCGCTGCTGACGGCCTTTGCGTCTGCCCTTCCGACATGGAGCAGCTTTGACCCTCTGCCTGTTCTCGAGAGCTTCAGCCGAACGCGGGAAGAGGACAAGGAAACACTGCTGTCAATCGCGACCGGACAGACAGTGCGCTCGGCAAAATCATAGTATCGCGAATGTCTTCTGAGGCTCATCCTGACGACGTTGTGCCCTCCAAAGCCAACGTCGTTTCGCGCATCCTCTGTGCGTCCTGCCCTGCCCGTGCACTCACGGAGGTCGTTCTACTCCTTCGCCTTCTTCACTTCCAGATTTTCATTTCCTGAGTCGACGATCGCCTTCTTCAAAGCGGCAGCGATGACTGCCATCCCTTTGTCACCGGGATGACCGGCAACACCAGCGTGTTCGATCTGACGTTCCGACCGTGCATAGCATGATTCGTCCACCATGCCGCTGAGATCAACCCAGTGGTGCTTCCTCGCGAGCGTGACGTCTTTCATTAGTCCGTCTTTGACGTCATCGGACCAGAACTGACTGCGAACAAAGATCCTGGGGTTGCCGGAATTCTCGATCGCTTCCATCAGCTTCACGAATGCCGACGAGAATGCCTGCTTCGCCTCAGGCGTTTCCGGCTTTGCCGCGTTCTCTCCAATCGCGATGATCACAAGGTCCGCCTGAAACTCCAGTTCCTTCTTCAGCTGTTCTTCAATCGAATACGCAGAAAGCCCGCGTTCAAATTCCGCAATGTTTCGAACCATGATCTCCGGCTTGCTGCCGGTTTCCTTCGTCAGATCCTGAACCAGCAGATGCACATAGTCTTTGTCTTCACTGCTGGCCGCCATTCCCCAGTTTCCCGTCCAGCCAATCTTCGGGGCCGGGCCGTGAAGAGTGATGCTGTTGCCAAGGAACAGAATCCTCTTGATCATCAGGGGCTGCGAAGCCGCTGCGTTGATTGAACCCGCTGGTTCACTGGCTCCGTCCTGTGCACACACCGTCACTTCTGCCAGAAGGAACAGTAACGCACCAGCAGTGCAGAGGTAACGACGTTTCATGGGTCACGACCGTTTGGCAGAGTTTCACGAACGCTCCGCCGAACCAACGGAAGAGCCAGCGATTGCCGGACAGCCATCCATTATTTTCGCACCACGGTGAGAAATCCAGTCGCTTCTTCGAGCGGGATCTGAGCGCACCGTTATGCCGTCCTGCTGAGCGTCTTCACGACTCCGTCCCACAACTGAATTCGCATTTCCAGTGCGGTGCGGGCCGCTCGGATTGCGGATTCAACATCCTGCTCACTTTGGCAAACAGCTCGCACCATCTGTCGAGTTAACGGGCCATGCTGGTCACCATCAAGTTCGATGTGTCGACGAATGTAATAGCTCAGCCGGGGAATCTGCATGCCGGACGTTTCAAACGCTTCCAGCAGTCGCTGAAACATGTCCGGAATCACATCTTCCCGTCCGAAGCAGAATACGCTGGCGACGTCACACGCCGCACCAGATGACGCGATCTCATGCGTAAATTGAACGAACCGCACGACATGCTCAGGAGCACCACTTCCCGCAAGCGCATCTTCCAGTGACCGTCCGTCTCGAAGCGCCGCTGTCAGCGAGTCGATTCGATCAGCTGGAGCTCCGATCTCGGCCATCGCCGAGAGGTACAGTTCGAAATGGCTGCAGAAGCCATCGGCTCCGTCAGAATCCGTCTCTTCTCCCAGCACGATCTCATTCACGAATCTCGCCAGGCTGGGATTGGCCGGCGGCAGCCATGGCACGGTCTGGCAGCAAAACGAGGACTGCAGACGCTTCAGCAGCCACATGAAATCCAGCACAGCAAAAACATGATCCTGCATGAAGACTCGCAGCGAATCGAGATCAGAAATTCGCTGGTACACCTCGTGCTGAAGCAGCCTGGCACGCAGGTCTGCCGTCTCGTGCAGAATTCGTTCCGTCGGACAGGTCACAATCGTCGAAGTTGCCTGAGTCACAACACTACTCACTGGTTATGCTGGCGATACGCCGCAATAAGAATTAAGCCGAATGGAATCCACCAGATGACATCATTCAGAGGCAGCAGGATCAGCACGCGAGAAGAAACCTCACCGGTCGACACCGACATAACCATCCCGATTGGTCCAAGGATCTTGGCGATAAATCCCGGCACGATGACAGACCAGTTTCTCAACGGGTCCAGCGATGCAATTCCGTAGCCAACGCCAAACAACAGGATGATCAGCCCCGTTCCTTTCCAGAGGAACACATCCGTCAGGGGTTTGTCGAGCCCATACACTTTGGCCGCGGTTTCCGGCAGTGCCAAAATGAAGGCTCCCCACGCGACACACTGCACGGCAGCAACCAACAGAGCAATTCGATGCCATCGAGGTGACGTCGCGGAAGCCTGGGTGCTCATTTGAGTTCCATTTCGAGACATTGTTTCAGATCGCCAGCTTCAAATTTGAATCCCGCTTTCTGCAATGCCGCCGGCTGAACTCGAATACTAGCGAGCAACAGTTCGTCCGCCATTTCTCCCAGAACCAGTTTCGCCATGAATGCCGGAAGAGGAAAAATCGTGGGGCGATGCAGGACGCTTCCCAGAGCTTTCGTGAACTGATAATTCGTCGCGGCTTCCGGACTCACCGCATTCACAGGACCGCGAACGGACGGCGTTTCTGCGCAGAACTGAAGAACGCGCACCAGGTCCGTCAGACCAATCCAGCTCCAGTACTGACGACCATTGCCGACAATGCCACCAGCTCCCAGCTTGAACGGCAGCAACATCTTCGCCAGCGCGCCGCCCTGGCGACTGAGCACGACACCGATGCGGACACACACCACGCGAATGCCCAGCTCTTCCGCCTTCATCGCCTCGGCTTCCCATTCACGGCACACATCGGCAAGGAAGCCAGTCCCGGCCGGAGATGCTTCGGTCAGCACCTCATCGCCACGATGTCCATAAAATCCCACCGCGGACGCACACACAAGAGTGCTCGGGCGACTCTCAGCGGCTTTCAGCGAATTCACCAGGCTGCGAGTCCCCTGAACTCGGCTGTTGCGAATCCGTTCCTTGATCGCTGTATTCCACCGTCCGGACGCAATGTTTTCCCCCGCCAGATGGATGACTGTGTCGACTCCCTTCAATCGCTCCGGATTGGCGATCCCGCGCTGCAGATCCCAGAGGATCTCTTCGGAACCATTGGAGCCCGACTTTCGAACCATCGGGCGCACTTGATGCCCCGAGGCTTTCAGGGCCGTGACAAGGCTTGATCCCACAAGTCCGCTTGCACCAGAAACAGCGATAACGTTTGGCATAATTCCAGATCCATTGTTTGCATACAGGGCTCAAGTCTTCTCAAACCCTCAAAGTCCCTGAACGGTTGTAGGCGCCTGATTGAAAGTTTCAAACGGCCCCTTCAGGCGATTCTGACATCACCGCATCACTCTTTTCTGAATCACTCTTTGTCGGCCGTTCCAAGCGGCAGGACTGGCAGAACCCGCGCGTCGAACTTCTCAAGCCCCTCAGTGATTTCCAGATGCTGCCCCGCTGCAATGTGAGTGAACTTCTGAGTGATCTTCGACCTGGGCCAGTAGATTTCCAGCTCGTCCACAAACTCCGCACTCCCCACCCCAAGATGCTGGCGATAAGAATTTGATCCAAAGCTTCCGCCGGAATTGACCCAACGCCAGATGGTTCGGCTTTCTCCTTTGTCCGTAAACGTTGCTCGAATCCGACACCCAATGCCGTGAGAATTCGATTCGATTCCACGAAGCCGAATGCTCACCCAGCGATTCTTCGTTCCTGGATTTTGAAAGAGTGCCCGGGCGAATGCGTCACCGGTGAACCATCCTCCCATGACGCCAAAGATGTCCTGATCTCCGTCCTGATCGACATCCACGAGTGCGACGCCATGCCCTTTTTGCAGATGACCAACATTCGCACTGAATGTGATGTCGGCCAACGACTTGCCCTGCCTGTTGTGAAACAAGAGGTTGGGAATCAGCCCTTCGTAGTCCACGTAGCCTGTTCCCAGATAGAAGTCGAGGTACCCGTCGTTATCAATGTCGCCCGTGTTGATGCCCATGGGCTGAGTCACTCGCGTGAATCCCAGCTCTTCCGTGGCGTTATGGAATCGTCCTTCCTTTGTGCCCAGATAGAAACAATCGGGCTCGGTTTCCCCTGGTAGTCCCAGATAGTCGCGAGCAACATGCTGGATGCCCCATTCATAACTGCCCGCATACAGATCCTGTATTCCGTCGTTGTTCATGTCCCAGAACCACACGGCGAAACTGTTGAAGGGCTGTTGAACACCTGCCTCCCGCGCGACTTCCGAAAACGTTCGATTCCCATTGTTCTTCAGCAGAAAGTTTGGACCCAGCAGATTTGAAACATAGATGTCGGGAAGGTCATCACCATCGTAGTCCGCAATCACGCAGCCCTTCGTGAAACCCAGAACGTTGGCACGAGCCTCCGCGGCAATGTCGTGAAACCCTCCCTTGCCGTCATTCTCAAAGAGCTGCGAAACGTAACTCTCATTGCCGACAAACAGATCAAGGTCTCCGTCCAAATCAATGTCTGCGAATGCTCCGGTCTGACTTGGATAATGTCTCTCACCAAGCCCGGCCATCAGAGCAACGTCCCAGAACCTTCCAGTGCCATCGTTCTGCAGCAGCGACTTCGGATGCCGCCCGTGACTCTCCAGCCACGCTCCTCGCAGCACAAGAACGTCCAGGTCACCATCATTGTCATAATCCGCGTGCAGCAGATTGAGTCCTCCGAAAATTCCTTTCAGGTTGGCTTCTTCAGTCGCGTCACTGAACGAGCCGTCGCCGTTGTTGCGAAAATATTTCAGTTGTCCGTCGGTCGCCCAGGTGGAGAAGAAAATGTCGAGGTCCTGGTCGCCGTCGAAGTCATCAACGATCACGCCACCCGCGCAGCCCAGAACGCCAAGGCCCAGCTCCCTGGCAATGTTCTTAAACTCCCCAACCGGCGATTGTTCTCCCTGAAATTTTTCCGGAGCGATGAGGTATTCGGGCGGCACACTTTGAGGATATTCTCCCAGGGTCATGTAAGCGATGTTCAAAAGCCAGCGGCTTTTGAGGTCGTCCGGCTGCAGCTCCAGCGCTCGCTTCAGGTACACAGTCGCCATTCGACTGCCTTCAGGCGCTTCGTGAACTCCGGTGCCTTTGATCGGAAACAGGCATCGTTCGCCGTTGATACAGTTCACACAGTTGGCATTTTCACCATCACGCAGATGCGCAACCGCGACTTGAAACAGCACCTGCTGCAGCAATTGTGGATCGATCTTCGCGGGATCCTTTTCCAGCAGCTCCAGGGCCGTTGTCATCTCGGCAATCGCGGCCTTCGTATCTCCGGTTCGAAGCAACTCCTGCCCCAGCAAACCATGGAGCGTACTGAGTTCCTGATCGTTCGCGCCCCTGGCCCGGTCGAGATTCTCCTTTGCGATGCGCAGCTGCCGAATTCCAAGGAAGGGGTGATTTTCCTGAGCTTCGTGATGAACTTCCTGAAGCAGCTTCAGCATGTTCCGATGGGATTCCACCACCTCACTGGACACGGCTTCTGTCGTCGTCGCCTTTTCGCAGCCAGGTGTGCACAGGCAGAACACTCCGGTCAGGAGCAGCCATGGGATCTTCTGCCAGCCGCGAATTTGTGCACAACGTCCTCGGAAATTGCCCATATCTCTCGTCGTCCAACAAACTGGCAAAAAACTGAATGAGAACTTCAGGAGTTTCGTCGTACCTGGTGAATCGGTACCATGGTCCACACAAATCCTGACTCTGCGTTTCATGGACCACCTCGCATGATACGACGTTCTGTTCTGATTCGATGTCTCTATCGCCTGATTTTTCCGGCCTGCGGTCTGTTTGCTTTCAGCGATCTCCCGGCGCAGGAACTGAATTTCAATCGCGATATTCGACCGATCCTCGCGGAAAACTGCTTCTATTGCCACGGACAGGACGCCAACAAACGGCAGGGTGACCTGCGACTGGACAACCGCGAAGCGGCCATCGCCAAAGGTGCACTGGTCCCCGACGATCCGATGAAAAGCTCGCTGGTCCAGCGCATTCTTTCGTCAGATCCCGATGTGCAGATGCCTCCTCCGGGGTCGAATCGAATTCTCTCCGAGCAACAGCGGAAAGTTCTGCAGGAATGGGTCAGCTCCGGAGCCAAATACGAAGCTCACTGGGCGTTTGTTCCGCCAACTCGGCCAGCCGTCCCGGAACCCGCTTTCACCGAGAATACCACACCAGCTTCCATCAATCCGATCGATCGTTTTGTTCAGCACAAGCTGAAGGAACGCGGCCTGACGCCTTCTCCCGAAGCGGATCGAACGACATTGATTCGCCGGCTGTCCATCGATCTGACGGGTCTGCCGCCGTCACCCGAGGAAGTCGATGCCTTCGTCGCTGATCAGGATCCTCAGGCGTACGAGAAACTCGTCGACCGTCTTCTGGCAAGTCCTCATTATGGCGAACGGATGGCCCTGCCCTGGCTCGATGCGGCGCGCTATGCTGACAGTAACGGGTTTCAACAGGATGGTGATACGTGGCAGTGGATCTGGCGTGACTGGGTGGTTCGAGCACTCAATGAAGATCTGCCGTTTGATCAGTTCACGATCTGGCAGCTGGCCGGAGACCTTCTCCCGAACGCCACCGACGATCAAAAGATTGCCAGCGGCTTCAACAGAAATCACCTGCTCAATGGTGAAGGCGGTGCGATCCCGGAGGAACAACGATGGGTCATTCTGTTTGACCGCATGGAGACGACGTCAACAACGTGGCTTGGTCTGACTATGAACTGCTCACAGTGTCATGACCATAAGTACGATCCCATCACGATGACGGACTACTACAGTCTGCTTGATGGGTTCAACCGCGTTCCGGAATCAGGCACACCTCAGTACTTCTCGTCGCGCATCCGCGTCGCGGCGCCGTTTCTGGAATTGCCGTCAGAAGAAAACAGGAAACGATTTCAGGAATTCGATGAGCAGATTGGCAAGGCGGAGACTGAAGTCAAGAAGGTGGCGGATGCAGCGTTCGAAGGCTGGAAGTCCGGAGTTCTCGCGGATGGCATGCCGGATGAACTTGGAGATTTGTCCGCCATCGCATCCATGCTGCTGAAGAAGCCGGAAGCCGAACGCTCGGAGGAAGAGAGAAAGATCCTGGCGGCGGAGTTGCGCAAGTTTTTCGACGAGAAGATTCTGCCGACGCTGAAGGACAAGTTCGCTGCAATCGGCGAACGTGACAAACTGAAACAGCAACTCGCCGACTACCGCGCTGATCAGATGCCCCGCGTGATGATTATGAGCGACGAAAATCCTCGCGAGACGAAGATTCTCTCCCGAGGCGACTACCTGACTCCGACGGAAAAAGTGAGCTTTAGCACTCCGGCGTTTTTGCCACCGCTTCCGGATTCTGCTCCTCGCAATCGTCTGGGTTTCGCGCAATGGCTGGTTGCTCCGGAACATCCTCTTACTGCGCGAGTCCAGGTCAACCGCATGTGGCAGTACTTCTTCGGGACCGGTTTTGTTCGAACGGCCGAGGATCTCGGGGTGCAAAGCGAGTTTCCAGTGCATCAGGACCTGCTCGACTGGCTCTCGGTGGAGTTTCGTGAATCGGGTTGGAGCATGAAGCACATGCACCGACTGATTGTGACAAGCGCGACGTACCGTCAGGCCAGTCGAGTGACTCCGGAGCTGCTGGCGAAGGATCCGGAAAATCGACTTTATGCAAGAGCCAGCCGCTTTCGCATGCCTGCGATGATTCTTCGAGACTGGGCGCTTGCTTCCAGTCACCTGCTCAATGATGCGATCGGAGGAAGGCCCGTTTATCCGTACCAGCCGGACGGAATCTGGGAGTCACTGGCAATCACAAAGGAGCGAGATTTCACTTATCCCGCGTCCACGGGCAAAGATCTTTATCGACGAAGTCTGTACACGTTCTGGCGACGCACCGTGGGGCCAGCCAACATGTTTGACGCTTCCAACCGGCAGGCGTGTCGAGTCCGGATGCAACCCACAAGCACTCCGCTTCATGCTCTGACAACCCTCAATGATCCAACGTGGGCTGAAGCGGCTCGAGTCCTCGCGGAACGCTGCATGACTCAGGATTCCGACATCGATCGTCAGCTGACCGCCGCCTTCCGTGCAGTCCTGTGCCGTGCTCCTAAGGTCGAAGAAGTCGAATTGCTGCGTCGGATGTACAAAAAGCAGCTCACGATTTATCAGGCAGATACTGAAGCAGCCAGGCAGCTGATTTCCATCGGCGCAGCGTCTCGAAACGACAGCTTGCCACCATCGGAGTTTGCTGCGTTGACCGCAGTCTGCCTGGGAGTTCTGAATCTCGACGAGGCTTTGACCAGGGAATAAGCTCGACACGACTCAGTTCACAATCGAAGCGTTCATTCTGATTCAGCAGAGATTCTCAATCGCTCATCTCCAAAGGAAATCCAGTGGCCGCGCAAACAAGACTCGTAACGGAACGACGTTGTCTCCCAGGACACAACATGAGCCGATCCATCGTTGTCGCGTTCTTCGCGGCTGCTCTGTGCATGCTGCCTGAGACTTCAATCGCACAGGATGCCACGGTTCCTGCTTCCCAAAGTGACCGAGATGCGGCACTGCGAACGGAGGCTGCTGAACTTCTCAGCCAGAACGACCCCGCTCAGCAGATTCGCCTGATCATGATTGACCTGGAACTGTCGACGGACACGTCTGCTGAGAGCCAGAAGGTCTGTCGCGAGATTCTGAAGTCTCTGGCGTTATCCGGCTCAGAGACAGCTCTGGCGCATGTTCGCTCGGTGTTTGAAAATGATCCGGAGCGACGAGCCATGGCGGCGTGGGCGCTGAGTCAGTCGACAGCGATCCATCCGACCGATCTGCAGGACTGGAGATTCATGGTCCGATCGCTGGACGTCGTGTCCGGTGAAGATGCTGTTTCGGTCATGAAGGCGCTTCAACGTTTTCGTCCCCGTGCGAACAAGGCTCACTGGGTGCGCCGAGTCATCCTGGCGGGCGTTCGATTGCCCGAAGCCGAACAGCAGATCGCCGCATCGCTGTTGAAGCACTGGACCGGTACTCCACGTGGCAAAGCGTCGTGGACACTGACGCAGTATCAGGACTGGTTTCGAAAGGAATATCCCGAATCACCTGATCCTTCATGGCCTGCCGATCAGAACGGCGCTGTCTGGACGCACGATCGTCTGGCCGCAGCCGTCCATTCCTTTCACTCGTCACCCGAACTGACAAAGAGTGGTGCAGGCGTTTTTGAAAAAGCGGGCTGCGCGAAATGCCACAAGCGTGGAGCGACAGGATCAACCGCAGGACCTGATCTGACGACCCTGGGCTGGCGTAAGCAGAAGGAAGAGATTCTGATGGACCTGCTGTACCCTTCCCATGATCTTCATGAAGAGTATCCAACGGTTTCTGTGGCCTTGAAAGACGGCCGAGTTCTTTCCGGACTCCTCCAGCCTGGCACAGAAGGGACACTTGCCGTCGTCAATTCCAAAGGCGAACGTCAGGAGTTTCCAAGGACGGATGTTGAATCAACGACGCCACAGCGAGTCTCCAACATGCCAGCAGGGACACTTGATGCTCTGTCAGAAGCGGAGATCCAGCAGCTGTTCGCGTTCCTGACATCCGTCGACGGAATTCCGCGACCCCACGCCGAACCAGCCGGCGACACTGAAGAGTAACGCATGGTCCAATCTCGTAGTGGAACTCGCCAGAGTTCCTTCTCTCCTCGCCCCACCATGTAGTGGAACTCACCAGAGTTCCTTCTTCCCTCGCCCACCATGTAGTGAAACTCGCCAGAGTTCCTTCCCACCGAGCCCCGCGGCTTCCTCAAACCAACGACACAACTTTGGCGGAGCGGTCTGAGGCATGCGGTCAACGACTGAGGACAGTCGTTCTACACTGCCGCGCTCGCATTCCGCTCGAATTCCGGCTCGCGAACCAGTCATGCAGCGCGGTGGCCAGATGTCGGCTCACCTGTTGCCATCGGCTTCGCACTATTGGCGTCATCCCACGCCGTAAACGAAATCTCCGGGCACAGATTTCTCAGCTCGGCGACGGCGAAGGGAATGGCTTCGGAACTGAGATGGATGCGGTCCGAAAAATAGCGATGGTCTGGCGTACCATCCGGTCCAAGCAGTTGTTCGAAAATGGAGACAAACGGAATTCCCGCCCGACTGCAGGCCTCCGCCAGGCACTGGTTGAAGTACCGAGTCACCTTCATGCGTTCTTCGAATGTCCCCGAAACCGGAAAGGCCCACTCGTCGCCAGTCAGAGTTGTTGGCGGCACGACGTTCCACACCATCACTCGATACCTGCGCTGCTGCACATCGACGACAGCCTGCATGTATCGGTCCACGCATTCCCTGACCAGAATCTCCGGAGCGACAGATTTGGATTGTGCCTGCTTCAGCAAATGAGCACGGCAGTCAATCTCACCGTAGCACAGAAGGACTCGCTCGCCTTTCGGAATGCCGGACAGAACCGCCAGCATCTTCTCACGCCCGCGCGATGTCGTGCCACTTCGAATCAGATTGTAGGCCAGTGCAGGGCCCAGGCGATAAGCACGAAAAAACGGCCAGCGATTCCGGGAACGCTTTGGCCATTCATCCTGCATGGTATCCTGGCCGGAGAAAAAGGAACTGTGGCTGTCGCCAATACAATGGACCGCCGAACCGCGTCGAGTCATCAGGCGACGGAGAGGACTGAGTAAAAATTGTGCGAGACGCATACATCCATTCCAGCAAGGGCTGAAGCCCCTGACCCCACTCCTGACTAACGCTGTTCGCCTGCCTCAAACAAGCGTGGCATGCAAATCAGAAACGGGACAAGATTCTGAACAATCCTTCCGGAATGTTAACACGTTCATCACACGCCGCAGAAGACCGATTTTCACTGACTTTTTTCATACAAACCAAGCTCGTCAGCAAGTTGCCGAAGGAATTCGGTGACCGTGTCATAACAGCCGGGTGAGGTGATCTGCATTTCAAAGGATTCCGCGAATTCCCTGTAAAGGACGTTCATGCCGAACCACGTCGGTTCGATCGACTCAATCCACTGCCACAGGACCGTGCGATCACCATTCCCGAGGAACCGCTCCAGAAAATTGCTCCCAACGACAATCCCTTTCTCCGTCAACACAATCTTCTGAAGCGGCCAGGAGATACTGCGTACGACCGGACGAAACCAGCCGGTTCCCGACGTCGTCTTTATGCCTGCTTGAAGAGAGACTGGAGCCATAGAACTCTCAATAGACCGAAGGAGGTTACATCTCACTGAACCGCCACAACGCTCCTCTCAGTACGCTGGATCACGTCTTTGGAATTTTATGCGTTCGATGAGGGAGTGATCGAAAATGGAAGAACCGACATTCTTCGCTCGGGGGCCCGCAACGAGATGCCAGAGAATCCCAGCTTCTCCGCGCTCTGGCGACTCTGCCCTTGATTCGCCGACATTTGAAAAGCTGCCACCACCTTCACGGTTGCACGAGCCATAGTGCCACGTTTTCGCTTTGACGTGTGTTTTTCTCCGATCGCGTCCATAATGATCGTTGTTGGCTACGAAATGCCCTCGAGAAATCACGTGAGTTCCCAGGCAACGACTACTGCTCCGGTTTTCAGCGCGCGAGAGATTACCAAAGTCTATCGCATGGGCGATGTGAGCGTGCATGCTCTCCGCGGCGTCACGATGGATTTGTTCAAGGGCGAGTTCGTGGTGCTGCTGGGACCTTCCGGCAGCGGCAAGTCGACGCTTCTGAATATTCTTGGAGGACTGGATGTACCAACCAGCGGGACCGTCCATTTCCTCGACCAGAACCTCACGGCTTCAACCGACTGGGACCTGACTCAGTATCGACGCCAGCATGTGGGTTTCGTGTTTCAGTTTTACAACCTGATCCCAAGCCTGACGGCCCGTGAGAACGTCGCTCTGGTCACGGAGATTTCGCAGAATCCCATGGATCCCGCCGACGCACTGGGGCTTGTCGGGCTTGGAAATCGAGTCGACCACTTTCCTTCGCAGATGTCCGGAGGTGAACAACAGCGAGTCGCTATTGCCCGAGCCATCGCAAAACGTCCCGATGTCCTTCTGTGCGACGAACCCACCGGAGCACTGGACGTCAAGACCGGTGGAGTTGTGCTGGAAGTCATTGAGCGTGTAAACAGAGAACTGGGCACGACGACGGCCGTGATTACTCATAATGCCGTCATCGCCGAAATGGCAAATCGCGTGATCAGTCTGTCCGACGGACGCATCGTTGAAACGCGCCAGAACACGAGCAGACGTCCCGCTTCGGAGATCATCTGGTGATCCTTCGAGCGATCCATCGAAAGCTGTTTCGCAATCTCTGGTCGATGAAAGGCCAGACGATTGCCATCGCACTGGTCGTCGCCAGCGGCGTTGCCATGTCTGTCATGTCGCTCAGCACACTGCAGTCTCTCCAGGCGACTCGTGACACCTATTACGAACGGTTCCGCTTTGCGAATGTGTTTGCGAGCTTTCGAAGAGGTCCTTTGTCACTTCGGGAAAGAATCGAAACGATCCCTGGCGTTTCCAGCGTGGATCTTCGGATCGTTGAAACGGTGAATATCATCGTCGAAGGAATGGCAGAGCCCGCCGTCGGAAGACTGATTTCGGTTCCGGACCATGGCCCTTCGGAACTGAATCAGCTGTATCTTCGAAGCGGGCGCATGCCGGAGGCCGGGCGACTGGAAGTGGCCGTCGGGGAATCGTTTGCGAATGTCCATGGCTTTCGTCCCGGATCCACCGTCGATGCCATTCTGAATGGTCGCCTTCGAACTCTGCGGATTGCCGGAATTGTGCTGTCACCGGAATACATTGTGGAAATGAACTCCGCGGACATGCTTCCCGACTTTCGCAGGTTCGGAGTCTTCTGGATGCCCCGGACCGAAATGGAAGCGGCCTTTGACATGAATGGAGCGTGTAACGACCTGTCCGTGACTCTGATGCGAGGTGCCGAAGAACGCGAAGTGATTCGACAGCTCGACAATCTGCTGGATGACTGGGGAGGTGTCGGCAGTTATGGCCGGGACGATCATCTTTCACACCGTTTCATCAGCGATGAGATCAGCCAGCTGCGAGCCATGGGCCTTGTGACTCCGGTCATCTTTATGCTGGTCGCCGCTTTCCTGCTGAACATGGTGATGACGCGACTAATTGATCTTCAACGCGAACAGATTGCCGCGTTGAAGGCGTTCGGCTACCACAATCGCGAGGTTGCTGCTCATTATCTGAGCTTTGTGGCCATCATTGTGTTAGCAGGAATCATCGTCGGCACGCTGCTCGGAATTCGCATGGGGCTCGGACTGACTCGGATGTACACACGGTTCTTCCACTTCCCACTCTTCCAGTTCGATACCGACTGGATGACGTGCGCCATTACAACGGCGATCTGTGGTCTCGCGGCCGTGGCCGGTACGACAGGATCCCTGATTGCCGCCAGTCGGCTTCCGCCCGCCGAGGCGATGCGACCGAAGTCGCCAGGGGAATTTCGTCCGTCGCTGATTGAAAAACTGGGGCTGCAGCGCTGGCTTCCGCAATCCTGGCGAATGATCCTGCGGCAGATCCGTCGTCGACCGCTGAAGACGGCGCTTTCTGTGCTGGGCATCGCGATGGCCGCAGGTGTCGTCGTCCTTGGAAGCTACGCGTCAAACGCTCTCGACTTTATCGTGGACTTTCAGTTTCGCCAGGTGCAGCGTCAGGATCTCTGGATCAACTTCGATGAAACCATGACGGCCGATGCCATCTACGACGTTCAGCATCTTCCCGGCGTGCTTTCCGTGGAGCCCTTTCGAGCCCTGCGGGTTCGAGTCCACTCGGGCCCTCGCTCGCGACGAGTGTCTGTTCTTGGGATGTCAGAAGAACGAAAGATCTTTCGCGTCGTGGCTCAGACCGGGGCAGAGCCGGCTTTGGCGAATGATGGACTGATGCTGTCGCAGAGACTTGCTGAGCTGCTGAAGGTTCAGACAGGTGATTCTGTGACGGTGGAAGTTCTGGAAGGAAAACGTCCCATCGTGTCTGCTCGGGTCATTGGAACGGTGGACGACTTATCCGGCATGAACGCCTTTGCTTTGCAGCCATTCGTGAATCGTCTTGCGATGGAGGGACCTGTGTATTCCGGCGCGTGGGTCTCAGTGGACTCGCGGGAGTTGAATCACCTGTATACCGAACTGAAAGCAACGCCGGGGGTTGTGGGAGTCACCGCGAATGCCGCGTCGATTCAGAGTTTTCTGGACACGATCGCCGAAAATCAACTTCGCATGCAGGGGTTTGTCATCGGCTTCGCGGTCGTGATCGCTGCCGGCGTTGTCTACAACACTGCGCTGATCAGTCTTTCAGAACGTGATCAAGAACTTGCCACGATGCGAGTCCTTGGCTTCACTCGCGCCGAAGTGTCCGCGGTGCTGCTGGGCGAACTGGCGATCCTGACTCTGCTTGCCATTCCACTGGGCCTGTGTCTGGGATATGGAATGGCGTGGGTATCTTCAAAGGCGATTCACACGGATCAGTTTCGAATTCCACTCGTTATCTATCCGGCGACGTACGCCAAGGCGGCCATCGTTGTGCTGCTGGCTGCTACGGTATCCGGAGCGATTGTTCGACGTCGACTGGATCGGCTGGACCTGTTTGCAGTTCTGAAAGGGCAGGAGTAATCCATGAAGCAGGTTTCCCAGCGAATCGTTATCGGCATCATCATAGCAACCGTCATTGCCGCGGTGGTCTTCGCCTTGCTGCCTCGCCCTGTCGCGGTCGATGTGGCTGAGATTCGACGAGGTCCGCTGGTTGTGACGATTGTGGATGATGGCAGAACGCGAATTCGGGAACGCTATGTCGTTTCGGCGCCGCTGAACGGTCGACTCGTTCGAATCCGCCTGAAGCCAGGAGATCCTGTTGTCGCTCAGGAAACACTGCTCACCAGTATCGAGCCGGTGAATCCAACTCTGCTGGATCCTCGCGAAGTCGCCATCGCAGAAGCTCGAACCAAATCCGCCGAGGCACGAATGGAACAGGCGAAGCCTCGTCTTGAATCCGCAAAGATTTCACTGAATCATCAGGAGACCGAACTGGGCCGCGTGCAGCAACTTGCTCAGAAAGGCGCCGCGACCGAACAGGACCTCGAACAGGCGAGCGTTCTGTATCAGCATGCTCGCAATGAATTTCAGTCCAGTCAGTTTGAAGTGGCAATTACCGAATTTGAACTGGAGGTTGCAAAAGCCGCAATGACTCACAGCAGTGCTGCGGCATCGTCGGGAGACTGGAGCTTTCCACTGAAGTCGCCCATCTCCGGACAGGTCCTGCGAGTATTTCAGGAGAGTTCCACGATTGTGAATGCCGGGGATCGCATTCTGGAAATCGGCGACCCGCTGGATCTGGAAGTCGAAGTCGATGTCCTCTCACGCGATGCCGTTCGAATTCGGCCTGGCAGCCGAGTGATGCTGGAACAATGGGGAGGCAGTGAGCCCATCGAAGCGCGAGTTCGGCTGATTGAGCCTTCTGCGACGACAAAGATCTCCGCATTGGGCATTGAAGAACAGCGAGTTAATGTCATCATCGACTTTACGCAGGACCGCGAATCGCGTCCGCCCCTGGGTGATGGGTATCGGGTTGAGGCGGCGATCGTGGAATGGGAATCGAATGATGTGCTGGTGGTCCCTGCCGGAGCCCTGTTTCGAACTGGCAATGAATGGGCCGTGTTTCTGGTGGCGGGAGACCGAGCAGAAATGCAGCCAGTCGAGCTTGCCCACCGCAATGACAATTACGCCGAAGTGGTCAAAGGGCTCAAGGATGGCGATCGAGTCATTCTGTATCCTGGGGACCGAGTCAACGACGGAATGCGAATCACAGAACGCGCATCAGAATCAGCCATTCCATAACGTCAGCAGGCGAATGATCGTCACAGCCCACGGCCATCGTTCCATGCATGTCGGCCGTCATTGTGTGACTCCCTGTCAAAGTGTGCGGAATGCCGTGACGAAGCTTTCATTCTCCCCTTTCAACAGCCAAACAACCGACTGCCATTAGTGCATCAAGTGGCCATGCGTACCTTGAATCCGAATTTCCGAGCGATATTCGAAGAGTGTGGCGGCTCAGAAAAGTGCCGAACATCTGTGATTTTGGATATTCCGCGGGATGAATCTGCTGAATCCCCCCGGACGGCGCATGCATTGCACTGTTGCTTTTCGTCGCAATGGCACGCCGCAGAGACGGCAGTCGGTCAGTAACCGATTTGCGACAAGTCACTGATTCGCGGGTCGTGCCCTGAGGCAGACGAAATCGACGTGGCAGTGACGCTCTTTTCAATTTACGGCATTCTCGGAGTCAAATCATGGCGAAGTGCATTGGAGTCTGGATTGATCGACGACAGGCGATTGTTGTCAAACTTTCCGGCAGCAAAGAAGAGTGCATTCACTTGCAATCAAACGTCGAGAGTCAGGAGCGCCGAGCCGCCGATCGGACGGATGGCCCTTATGAACCACTCCTCGTACCGGCCGATAGTAGTCGCGATCGCAAAGAAACAGCTGAACTGAGCAAATTCTACGACGATGTCATCTCCCATTTCGGCCATGCGGAAGCCGTCTACATCATCGGCCCTGGCGAAACTCGCACGCACCTGAAGAGTCGCATGTCCGAGATGCATGGCATGACAACCAATGTGCAGGTAGAACCGGCCGATCACATGACCGAGCCTCAGGTGGTGGCAAAGATCCGTCAACACTTTCACAGCTAGTCTCAGAATCTGCACTGGGTGCTTTTCAGCCGTACTTCCCGGCCATTCTTTCCGCAGCAACGGGATTCCATCAATGGTGGCTCTCATCACGAGAAGTCAGCATCTGGTGGATTCCACTCGGACCCCTGCGCAGTATTGAAAAATTCAGCCATGCCTGGCTGCTTGCAGTAATCACTCAGTCGCACAGCACCGCCGACGACAGTGCCCGCGCAGACTCACGACACGGGAGATTGAACGGACTTCCAAAGAGAAGAAACGAAACTTCTCTGGCGGCCTTGCGTGCAGCGTGCGCGGAGTTCGGCTACCAACACCGTCTTGTTGATTTCACGGGGATGTCACCACGTGACATTGGAAGATCACTGAGTGGCAAAGCTTAGCGGGGCAGCTGATGGAAGTGACGGACTATGCATTTTTCCAGACACGGGTGATCACACTGCAGTTTCCGGATACCGACACAGTCAACGCGGAGCTCTGCGATCTTCTCGAGAGACGCCCGGAGCTGGACGACAGATTCAATATGCACCCTGATGCGATGAATCTACTGCGTCTGGCCAGCACAGTCCCGGCGATCGCGCAGCTCCGGTCAATGTTCATCACAGGAGCAAAGAAGTGGCTGGACGCGGAAGGGATTATTGGCGTCGAGGGGCTTGATTGCCTGCTCTTCAGTAACCGACTGAGCCGCGGTGAATTTACGATTGTACATAATCACCCGGCCGACCTGGTGGGCATCTATTACGCTCGAACTTCGGACTCAAATCGACCGCCAGTTGATCCAGCCGCCGGTGACGACTACTTCGACGCCGGTGATGGTCTGCTGGTGCTGCACGATCCGCGGCTGAACGCCAATCTGACGGCGGTCTGCAATCGAGATCACGTCAAGGTTTTTCCACGGCCTGGCCTGATGCTCATCTTCCCGGCCTATGTCTGGCATTCCGTGACACCTCATCACGGTGATTTTCACCGAATCGCATATTCGATGAATTTCACTCTGCGGTGGCCAGCCGGCCCGGCGGAGTTTCACCCGCTGAGCTGATTGGCCACACCTGCTGGCAGTCTGTTGAAAGAGGAAGGGCGAGGCTCCTGCCGAGCCATTGAAGCGTGGCATGTCCTCGCCGTGTCGAGTTTGTCTTTCAACAGGCAGCTAAACAACACGGGGCACAAATTCGCACTAAGGCTTTTTCGTCGGCGTGGCCACATGCTGGTCGATCAGAATCGGGTTGCCGTCCGGATCAGTGATCGTCAGAAACGCCGGACCGTTCGACGCTTCGTCCACGGCAACATCCAGCTTGATTCCCTGCTTCTTCAGTTCCTGCTGAATCTCCCGCACATCCATGAATTCAGGAAGCGTGCTGCAGTCACGATCCCAGCCGGGGTTGTAGGTGAGCATGTTCTTTTCAAACATGCCCTGATAGAGTCCAATCGTGCTGGTGGCGTTCTGCATGATCACAAACTTCCGCTTCACGTCACCGCCGCTCTGCACAAATCCAAGCTTCTCGTAGAACGCCTTCGAGACGCTGACGTCCTTCACAACAAGACTGACAGAGAAGTTTCCGAGTTGCATGTGAGACACCTTTGATGGTTCCTTGTCATCCGTTGTCGACAACAGGTTGACCGGTTGCGTAAACGTGGCCAGTAGAAATGAGAACAAGCACAGCACGACATATTTCATGATTCACGTCCCAGATTGCCCGCACAGTTTTGCTCGACTCTCACAGTCGTGCATTGCAGCATGGTACCTTCGGACGAGCAACCGCTCTTGACAGATCTTGCGATTCCTGATGAAAAAGACTGACCAGAAGAAATCGAATTATGTGGAGCGAATCAATCGTGTCCTGGATGCGATCTATTCGGATCTGACGCAGTCATTTCGCCTTCAGGATCTTGCGATCGTCGCGGACCTGTCGCCTTTCCACTTTCACCGGGTCTTTCAGGCCATCATTGGCGAAACGCCGGCCGATTTCATCAAGCGGCTCCGGCTTGAACGGGCGCTGCATCTGATGGCGCATGGAAAAAGAAAATCTCTCACAACCATCGCGATCGACTGCGGATTCTCCTGTTCGTCGGACTTCACTCGCAGCTTTAAACAGCGCTATGGAGTTGCTCCGAGTCACTTTGACCTGGAGGAATGGCAGTCGAGGCACAGTAACCAGATCAGTGCCTCCACGGAAGAGTCTCCTTTTCGTCTTGAGCGTCCACTGCCTCGATCGAACCCGGATCGTTTTCGAGTGAACATTCGAGAATTGCCGGCGAGGAGCGTCGCCTATCTTCGAGTCGACGATCCCTACCACGGAGATGCCGTCGTGCGCGCGGCAGAACGACTTGTGAAATGGGCAGAAGAACGAGGGCTGGCGGAAGGGCAATGGCTGGGCTATCAGTTTGAGAACCCCAACGTCACAGCTCTGGAAGACTGTCATTACCATGTCGCAGTCGAAGTCGAACATCGCTTTCAGCCCCAAGGAGAAATCGGACGGTATCGCTTCCCCTCAATGCTTGTGGCGGACGTGCCCATGAAGGGTGACATCTATCGCGAAATCCGGCTCTTCCGGTGGCTGTACGGCAGCTGGCTGCCGCGCAGCAACTATGTTCCCGCAGATCTCCCGTCCTTCGAAGCGTGGAATGGAAAGCCGTTTGAACACGGCCTTCAGCACTTTGAACTGAGTGTCCAATTGCCCATTCGATAAAGAGTTCGCTTCCTGGCGACGCTGGCACAACTCCGGACGACCATTTGTCGCAGACTCTCGCGCGGAATAGCATTCTCCTTACTGCACTGAAAATCAGGTTTTGAATGCCAGCGGTTACTGTTCCCTGGTTTTGCCGACGGTCACAGGAAGTTCACCATGTTTCGCCTTTGGGTCGACGAAAAAGTTCTCGAGAGTGTTCTCCCGATGCTGAACGGCGTCGCAGAGATCATTGGCCCCGGGGCACCGATCAGTGAACTGGCCACCTGCGATGCGGCACTGGATCCCGGAGTTCCATGGACCGCGGAACGAATGAACCAGGCCGGTCGCCTGAAGGTGCTGTCCAGAATCGGTGTCGGCTATGACAACATCGATGTTCGTGCGGCAACGGAACGGGGCATTGTGGTCTGTTACACGCCTCACGGTCCGACGATCTCAACGGCGGAACACACGGTGGCGTTAATCTTTGCCACCGCCAAGACCGTTGCCTACGCAGACCGCGATATTCGAGCTGGCCGATGGCATTCTCAGGTGACGACGCTGAAAGGTATGGAACTGCTTGGAAGAACGCTCGGAATCATCGGAGCAGGCCGCATTGGCACCCATGTGGCTCGCATCATGAAGGCGGTTGGCATGCACGTGGTCGCGTTCGATCCGCTTCTGACTTCAAATCGCGCGGCGGAACTTGGAGCTCGAAAGGCCGAGAGCCTGAATGAACTGCTGGCTCAATCCGACGTCGTGTCACTGCACGCGCCTTCCAACGAATCGACAAAGCACCTCATCAATGCTCAGACACTTCGAGCCATGAAGGCCGGTGCGATCCTGGTCAACACGGCACGGGGAGCTCTCGTCGATGAAATCGCACTCGCTGAATCACTGCGATCAGGACACCTGGCAGCAGCGGGACTGGATGTGTTTCAAAAGGAACCCATCTCAAAGGATAACCCACTGCTGTCTCTGGAGAACGTCGTCTTGACCGATCACATCGCAAGCCACACATGGGCGGGCCACCATCGCCTGTACGAAATGGCGGTGCGGCATGTCATTCAGGTGATGAAGGGCGAAAAGGCGGACTGCGTGCTGAACCAGGAGAGTCAGCGGAAGGGCGATGCTCCTGCCGAGCTGCTGAACGATCGACAAGACAGTCTTCAGTGACACGGGGCAAAAACGCCAAACGCCGTGTGGCCTCCAAACCCAAGCGACAGTTTGCCGAAAACGGTTCCAGACGGCAGGCTGCCGGGCTGCCTGGCGATCGTGATCGGGCAACGAGCATCCTGATGGTTCAGATTCGTCGTACCGGCATGCTGACGCCGGGCAAGACCGTGCAGACTAATGGCGGTCTCAACACTTCCCGCTGCCCCCAAAAGGTGCCCCAGTGCTCCCTTCATGCCAAAGCACAGTGCTGATCGACTCTCTGTTCCGGCAATACCGCATGACTCGGCGAGATCATTGGATTCGGTTCCGGTTCCGTGGACTCCAATCAGTCCGGGCACAACTCCCAGCGTTGAAATCGTTCTCTGAATGACTTCCTTCACGACGGCGCCGGATTCATCGACCTGAGTCATTCCTGTGGGATCACTGAGCCATCCGCCACCCAGAACTCGAGCGACAGCTTTCCCTTTGCGTCGCGCCAGATGTTCGCGCGATTCCAGGATCATCACGGCTGCACCTTCGCCAATGACGAAGCCATCACGAGTCTCATCGAACGGGCGACAGGCTGTTGCGGGATCGTCGTGACGCGATGTGACGCGCAGTCGATGAAAAGATGACAGGACCGATGCTCGAAGAGCCGCATCGGAACTTCCGACGACACAAACCTCACAAGCGCCGCTCGCAATCTGGAGTGCTCCCTGGAGCAGTGCAATCAGTCCCGTTGCACACGCGGCAATCGGGCAGCTCATGGTGTTGTGAATTCCCAGCACACTGCCAATCGCCTGAGTAGCACTGTCTGATGTGAAGGCGTGCTGCCACAGACCGTTCAGCTGCTCTTTCGTCGCCAGCGTGCGAACGGCAGTAGACACCGCCGCCGTCTGTCCATGTGTTCCGCCAAGGCCACCAGATTCCTCAGGGAGGCGTGAAGAAAATTCATCCGGCGAAGACGGCTCCTGCCACAGTCGCTCAGCCGTCCTGAGTCCTCCTTTGCTGCTTCCAAAGACGACTGACACAGCACGTGATTCCAGATGATCCCTCGTCAGGCCACTCGAATCGATCGCCTCAGTTAGCGCCCTCAAAGCCATCGCGATCATGGGCTCCTGCAGCCACGATCGAACAGCCAACTCAGAATACGCCGATCGATCTTTGTGCATCGCAAGTGGCAGAACTGGCCGAGATGACGGAGCGGCCGGAGCACCGTAGAGTCGCAGCCCTGGAATTTGACGCAGCCGGTTCCAGTGATCGATCTGCGAACTGCGCAGCGACGTTGCAGCCGACTGACCGCGACTCAGGGCCTGCCATGCGGAGGCCACGTCCGGTCCCAGAGGACTGACGGCCCCAAGTCCCGTGACGAAGACATCACGCGATGAATCAGATTTTGAAAGAAAGCTCAACACGGTTCGTTCATCAACCGGAGGACTCGATGCCCGCCGTCTTCAGAGCCTGAGCGTAGATGGTCCGAGTCTCCAGGACTCGATCATTCGATTCAAAAAGAGACGCGATACACTGACGATGAACCTTCATCTTCAACCCGCCAACGCCCAACGCTCCGTAACAAAGCACGCCGGATTTTTCGACGGCCTTGTCCATTGCCGAAATGTCCGCGATTCCATTCGGCGGAACGGCATTCAGGTCAATCGCCAGTTTCAGACCGGCAATCTTCTTCAGCGATCCTTCCGGAAGAAAGCACACTCCGGCCGCCCCCGCGGCAACCACGATCTGATGATTCTGGCACAGAGCTTCGACTTCCTCCGCTGTCGACGCAGAGGCCGCTTTCACGGAAGCCCCTTCGACCTTCTGCCGAATCGTCGAACAGGCCGCTTCTGATCGATCGAGCGTGCGAGACACCAGGGTGACTGTCGCCTTTTCAAACGCCAGAAGCTCAGCAGCGCGAAGCCCAACCGGCCCCGTCGCCCCAAGCACAATCGCGTTCTGACCGTTCAGAGACAGGTGCTTGCGAGCACTGGCGATGGCGGCTGCAGCCGTGGTATTGCAGCCATTGGAATCCATCATCACCGACACACGCATCGGGCCGAAGAACGTCTTCTGAATCTTCCTGGCCAGTGCTTCTCCATCCGACGCCTGACTGCCGCCCACAAAAATTGCGGTGCTCTTCAGATCGCCTGGACCTCGAGTGAACATGGCTCCGTGCACAAGCCCCGTCACGGTTTCCGGCGTCACGCCACCGTACGAAAACAGATGATCAACCCCCGCGTCGACCGCCACAACACGATCGAACACACTGGGCTGAGCGTCCGTATCAAACTGGATCAGAATGGTCTTCATGATTCACTCCGGGCAACTTCAGGTTCACAACATCGTGGATGGAGCGGCGTCGCTCCGGCACTTCTGGTTCCGACTAGTCGCGCGAACCTGGCACCACCTTGACAGTGACATCTTTGCCTTCGCGACTGACCGTAATCTCCACTTCCTGCCCTGCCTTCAGAGCTTCGATGGCATAGGTGTAGTCGTAGATGTTCTCGATCTTCTTGCCTGCGAGTTTCACGATGACGTCGCCACCCTTGATTCCGGCTTTGTCGGCCGGGCCGTTCTTCGCGACACCGGACAGCAGGACTCCCTTCACATCAGATTCCGCGTAGTCCGGAACCGTTCCCAGGTAAGCACGAAGCGCGGCCTTGCGCTGAGTGTCCTTGGGAGCTTCCTGAACCACGTACTTCGGACCACGCTCGGCCGAGACCAGCTGTCGACAGACGAGTGACATCAGGCGTGCAACCTTTGAAATCCCTTCGTAGTTCAGCTTCTCCGGAGTGTCCCGAGGAGTGTGATATTCGCCATGATTGCCGGTGAACGCGGAAAGAATCGGAACGCCGTGGCGGAAAAAGACGCTGGCATCCGTCGGAATGTTGCTGTCATCCTGAAGACTGAGCGACAGCCCCATCGGAACGTTGGCCTGTTCAACCAGCCTCTGCCAGTCAGTTGAAGATCCCGTCCCCTGGAGGACCAGTTTTTCCTGCAGCCGCCCCACCATGTCCATGTTCAGACAAGCAGAAATGTACAGGTTCAGTCCGCCAGTGTTTGGACCGGTGAGCTCGTCCTCCTTCTGACCGTCCTTCTTTTCTCCGTCAGCCGCAGGCTTTTCTTCTTCCCCGCCCGCAGCGGCGGCATGTTTGGAGAATGCCGTTTCCAGTGACTTCACGTAATGACTTGAACCCAGCAGACCAATTTCCTCTCCGGACCAGGCCGCAAAGACAATATCGCGGGAGCCATTCAGTTTGCCTTCATCTTTGGCCTTCGCCATCGCTTCGGCAATCTGCATCATCGCAGAAACACCGGAAGCATTGTCGTCTGCACCAAAGTGGATACCCGACTGCTCGTCATCACGAGCCAATGAGTTCCCGTTAGGGCCCGTTCCCAGGTGGTCGATGTGAGCACCAACCACGACGATCTGTCCTGCCTGCTCTTCATTCAGCTGAAGGCGTCCAAGAACGTTTCGACCTTTTTTCTTCTCCTGGCGCACATCAATGTTCGCGCTGATCTTGAGCCCCTTCAGAGGGAAGCCCATCGCAGGTTCCCCGGAGTCCAGTTTCTGCTGCAGCGCCTTCAGGTCCTTGTTGCTGGCCTTCAACCATTCAGCCGCGACTTCATCCGTGACACTGACGACCGGTATGCTGGATCCCTGAGAACCATCAAAGGTCATCGGAACAAGCTGTTCCTTCACACCGGATGTTGGACCGCTGACAACAATCAAACCACGTGCTCCAAGGTCACGTGCTTTCACGGCCTTGAATCGCAGTCGAGACGCGTTGCCAAATCGCTGACGTTGTTCCGGTGTCAGGTTCTCCGGCATGTAACGGAAGACAACGACCCATTTGTCTTTGACATCAAGATGCACGAACGAATCGTATTCTTCCTGACCTTCTGAAGGCGGAACCTGCATGCCGTAACCCGCAAACACAACCTCAGCCGGTTCCACTTTTCCGGACGCCGTAAATCCGACCGGTCGCCAGTCCTTCTCCAGTGTCAGGGACTTGTCGCCAACCGTCAGAGTATTCTCCGGGCCGGCTGAGACTCCTGCGGTGAACTCAAACTCCTGGAAGTACGTGTCGTTGTCACCGGCCGGCAGCAGTCCCAGAGTTTCAAAGTGCAGCGCCACATAGTTTGTCGCCAGCTTTTCGCCCTGAGTTCCTGTCAGACGTCCGCCCAGTTTTGGAAGGCAAAGGTACTCAACATGTCGCACGGCATCTGCAGGAGAAAAATCTCCTCGATCCTGTGCCGAACGAGCCATTGCCTTCGTGGTTTCATTCGCAGTCTTCTGAGTCGCATCGGCACCAAGCCCAAGACTTTCCAGAGCTTTCGGATGATTCCATTCGGCCATGAAAATCTGTGACTGACCCGCAACCGTTCGATTTGTCGTCCAGGCGAGACTCTGTCCATCCGGGCTGAACACTGGCAGTCCGTCGAAACCAGGAGTATGCGTGACTCGCACCGGCTCATGCTTGCCTTCCGCATCAATCAGATAGAGTTCAAAGTTTGCAAACCCGTGTCGGTTCGTGGTGAAGATCAGATACTGGCCGCTCGGATGAAAATACGGTGCCCATGACATGGCCTGAAGATGCGTCAGCTGCTTCTGATCGCTTCCGTCAATGTTCATCGACATGATCTCGGCCGTTGCACCATTTTCCGAAAATCGACGCCAGCAGATCTTCCTGCCGTCTGCACTGAAAAAGGGACCGCCGTCATATCCCGCCGATGTTGTCAGGCGCTTCAGATCGGAACCGTCGGCCTTCATGATGTAGATTTCATTCGCCCATGCCGGATCCAGCTCAAACGCTTTCTTCTGTTCATCATTCAGCGGCTGTTCGTAGGCTGATCGGTTCGAAGCGAATGCAATCAGGGAGCCGTCCGGGCTCCACGATGCTTCCGCGTCATAGCCGCGAGCATTCGTCAGCTTGCGGTACTGCTTCGAAGCAAGTTCGTATTCGTAGATCTCATAGAACTCATCGTAGTCCCACGAATAGCGTCGTTCCTTACCGGACGCTCGAAGCTCCAGCTCGTCCTTCTGTTCCTTCTGAGCATCAGGATCGTCCTGAGTCGAGGCAAACAGAACTCGACTTCCGTCCGGATGAATCCAGGCACAGGTCGTTTTGCCAGTCCCCGGAGAGACTCGTTCCGTGTCTCCTGTGTCCAGGTCCATCAGATAAATTTGAAAGAACGGATTTCCAGGCTCACGTTCGCTCTGAAAGATCATCTTGCGACCATCCGCGCTGAAGTAGCTTTCACCAGCGCGGCGACCTTCAAATGTCAGCTGTCGAGGACGGCTGATGAATCCGCCTTCCAGCTTCTGCGCCTCAGCCGGGTTCTCTTCCGTAATGTCAGGTGACACCGCCGCGGGTGCCTTTTCCTGAGCCATCACAGACGTCAGGCTCAGGCCGGGAAACAGCCCCGGGCACAACAAAACAAGCGAAGAATTCAGCAGGAAGCGAGCGGCAGAGGTGCGCACGAGGAATGCTCCAATACACGCGGATCAGGTCAAATTGAAGGTCCGACTCTCAGTCGGCAGGCCATGTTCCAGCGTACCAAGTCCGCAACACACTATTCAAACGCGAGTGAATCCTGAGACGGCTTTCCCGCCCAGAACTGCGTGGAGTCACCCTTACGAAGGTCGATAAAGTCGGAAAGTTCCGGCTGGTTCTCTTGTTTTTTGGCAAACTGCTTCTTGTCACACCTTCTCCAATTGATCACCACAAGTCATGATGTGGCGTCTTGTAGCGGAAGGGCGCGAGCCGTCCGGTGAATCCATGACGCAGACTCCAGACACACCGGAGGGCTCGCGCCCTGCCGCTAAGAATACCAAGTGTGACTGCGGCTCCACGGCATTACCCGTCACGCCGCAGTTCATCAGAAGCCAGCAAATCGGTTGTACGGATCGGGAGAAAATTCGATGCGTGAACTAGTGCGACGACTGGACGGAATGGGGAGACGCAGCCTATTGGGACGATTCGCCAGTGTGGCACTGGGAGTCACGCTGCTCCCGGAACTTGACCAGGCTCTGATGGCCGCTCAGCAGCAGACCCTGTCAGAAGGCAAAGCAAAGCGTCTGATCTACCTGTTCATGAATGGCGGAATGACTCACCTGGACACCTTCGACCTGAAGCCAGGCCACGAAAACCAGGGTGAGACAAAGCCGATCAACACGTCGGTGCCGGGCCTGCAGATCAGTGAGCATCTGCCGACGCTGGCGGCCAATTTCCAGCACATCGCCGCGATCCGTTCCATGTATACTCAGACTGGCGACCATGCTCAGGGTGAATACCTGATGCGAACCAGTTACGAACAGATTGCGACCGAGCGTCATCCTTCGATGGGACCATGGATTCAGAAGTTCCGAGGACGTCAGAACAAGGCTCTTCCGGATACTGTGGTGATCAATCCTCCGGCGGGACACCCAAGTGCCGGCTTCTTTGATCCTACGTTCAGCCCGCTGCCGGTTGGTGATCCCAATCGAGGTCTCGAAAACACAACGGCTCCCGCTTACCTCACGCCGAAGTTCTTCGATCGCCGAATGGAACTGATCGACTCATTCGACAAATCCTTCCGAGATCGATTCAAGCAGAAGAAGGTCCAGTCGTACACAGACTTCTATTCAGAAGCAACCAGCCTGCTTTCAAGCGGCGCACTGGAAGCGTTTGATCTGAATAAGGAAAAGCCGGAAGATCGCGATCGATACGGCCGCGATCCGTTTGGACAAGGATGCCTGCTGGCTCGACGACTGGTTGAAAACAATGTTCGCTGCGTCGAAGTCACCTGCGGCGGATGGGACATGCACAGCAACATCTTCGCAGGAAACACTCTGCCAGCCCGCGCAGGAATTCTCGACAAGGCCGTTGGAAACCTCCTGAAGGACCTGAAGGAACGCGGTCTGCTGAACGAAACGCTCGTCGTGCTGTGTACAGAATTCGGACGTTCTCCGGTCATCAACTACAACGCTGGCCGCGACCATCATCCCGCCGTGTTTTCGGCCATGGTCGCCGGTGCCGGGATCAAGGGCGGACAGCTCTATGGCAAATCCGATGCCGCCGGCCACGCAGTGGATCAGGACGGAGTCGCTCCTGCTGATCTAAACGCAACCATTGCCACAGCCCTTGGACTGCCGCTGGGCGAAATCGTCCATTCACCCACCGGCCGCCCGTTCAAAGTGGCCCACGACGGAAAAGCAGTCTCCGCGCTGCTCAGTTGAAAGAACGCAGTCGGACAAAAAAATTGTGTGACAGAAATTAGTCGCCGCAGGCAGAAGAATGGACACAGAAGTTGCCGGACTGTCACCGTCCGACGACGCTGGTGGCCCCATCCCAATTTGCACTTTCCATTCTCCAATAACCATTAACCATTGAACCCTCATCAGCCTGGCGTCACGCCCTCCGGCTACTTCCCAACGGCTTTTCTCGCGCATCCCGCTGCACCAATGAACCCGGCGTCGCCGCCCAGCGATGCGTATTCAATGACGGTCTTTGCCGCGAGTGTCGCAAATGTCCTCGCACGAAATTCCTGCCGAACGCGATGCAGGAATTCTCGCCCCACCTGAGTTTCATTGCGGCCAAATGTCATCGCGCCTCCCAGCAGGACCATCGCCGGATCAATCACATGGACGGCCGACGTGATGGTGGCGCCGAGATAGCGAGCCATCTCCATGATCATTTCGAGGGCCAGGTGGTCGCCCTTCTCTGCCTCTTCGGAAATCAGCAGCGGCGACAGTGCTTCACCTGCATCCATTCGACTGCGTACGGAAGTGACTTTGCCCGCATCCAGCGCTTCACGAAAGCGCTTCATTAATGCCGTCGCGCTAACGTAAGCCTCCGCTGTTCCGTATTGCCCCGACGTACATAGTCGCCCGTTGTCCATCTCCAGAATCACATGGCCCAGTTCAGATCCATGGGAATGCTCGCCTTCGATAATGTGATCATCCACGATCACGCCGCCACCAAGTCCTGTGCCCAGAGTATAGAACAGCAGGCTTCGAGCATTCTTCGCTTCGCCCGCCCAGTATTCTCCGTAGGCCGCAGCGTTTGCATCGTTCTGAAGGATCGTGCGAACGCCCAGTTCATCCTGAACCCGCTGGCGAATCGGAAAATTGATCCAGCCCGGCAGGTTCGACGGATCAAGCAGCATGCCTCCTGGAATGTCCATGGTCCCCGGCGTCGCCAGCCCGGCAGCTGTGATATCGTTCACTGCAATTCCGGCCTTCTGAACCGCCAGCCGCCCGGCCGCAGCAATCTGCCGAACACCATGCTCAGCCCCGCGAGTCGCTTCGGTGGGAACACTGGACTTGCTCAGGACGTGCCCGCTGTCGTCGACGACCCCGGCCTTGACGTTTGTGCCGCCGAGATCAAGTCCAAGGAACAATCGAGGCTGTGTTGCTGACATGGAGTTTACTTCCGTCAAAACGATGGTGGAGGATCCGGAGTGTACTTCGCTCCCGCGATCCGAGCCAATGGGACTCTTCCATCGCCGTAGTGGACTTCGCCAGAAGTCCTTCCCCCAACCCCGTAGCCGACTTCGCCAGAAGTCCTCGGCCAACCCGTAGTGGACTTCACCAGAAGTCCTTCCCATGCCATTTCGCCCTCACCGACATTCGGGACCGAAACTTGGCCTTCACTGAGACGCTTTTCCGGAGAGGAATTCTGGCGAATTCCACTACTTGCGGGGAGGCCCCAGGCGGCACCCGGAAGTCAGGTCTCGAGGCAGCCGAAGTACTGGCGAATAAAGTTGCGCCGGTCTTCGCTCTGAATGTACTGCACCAGCGCGTAGAGCCGCTTCTGATCGCGCAGGAGTTTCGCGGCACGTGACGTCTCACTGCGAAGTTCTTCCGGCAATTCTCCGTTCAGTTCCAGCTGGCTCAGGTCATTCTCATCATCAATGACTCCGTACCGCTGCAGCAGCGAAAGAACGGTCTCAATTCGGCGATCATGTCGCTGGCGGTCGCAAAGCCGTTCACGCAGCCAGTCAATCCCGAAGGCACGGATTTGTTCGGTGCTGTGAGTCAGCAGGTGCCAGGCTCGCTCGTAGAATTCTGCATCGGGGTTCGACCAGCGAATAAACTCCATCTGAGTGTTCAAGTCCCGCTGATCGTAGAGGAGCGTACATTCCGCCGGCTTACCATCCCGTCCGGCTCGACCGATCTCCTGATAGTACGATTCAAGCGAGCCTGGAACTTCTGCATGAACCACAAAGCGGATGTCGTCCTTGTCGACTCCCATGCCAAACGCGTTCGTTGCGAGAACCAGCCTGGCCGCTCCCGACATAAACTCTTCCTGAATCGCGCGACGATCACGACGGTCCAGATCACCGTGGTAACACACATGAGGAATCTCGGCGGCCTGCAGACGCTCACTGAACTCTGCCAGTGTTCGGATCAGAGTGAAATAGATGATCCCACTGCCCGGCTCGTCTTCCCACCGTTCCAGAACATCCGCAATGGCTTCCTGTTTCTCATCGCCGTCCCACACTTCTTCAACTCGAAGCTCCAGATTGAGCCGATCAATTCCTTCATGGAAGATCCGAGTCTTCGCACCAAGGTTCAGCTGATTCAGAATATCTCGCTGCACGTCCGGCGTTGCCGTTGCCGTCAGAGCCACAGTGACCGGATTCCCCAGGAGTCTTCGGATCTCGCCCAGCTTCGTGTAGTCGGGACGAAAATCGTGCCCCCATTCACTGATGCAATGCGCTTCGTCCACAGCAAGCAGCTTCACCGTTCGCTGAGCGAGAACCGCAAGAAACTCGGGCTTTCGAAACCTCTCCGGCGTCACGTACAGAATGACGTATTTGCCAGCGGCAACGTCCGCGTATCGCTTCTCTCGTTCGTTCTTCGACAGCGAAGAATTGATAAACGTCGCGGCGATCTTTCGACGCTGAAGGCTGTCAACCTGATCCTTCATCAGCGCAATCAAAGGACTGATGACCACGGTCAGCGCGGTGCGTGCTTCGGATGACCCCGCGTTGTCTGCCGAGGACACGGCCAGCGACGGAATCTGGTAGCACAGTGACTTGCCACTGCCCGTCGGCATGATCACAACGCAGCTCTCGGCATCCAGAAGTGTGGTGATGATCTCCTGCTGTGATCCCCTGAACGAGGAATGGCCAAAGTGTTCACGAAGAAGTCGGTGAGCAGTCTCAGAAGAATTCGATGTCATGTTGTTCAGCCAAGAATCCCATTCACGACTTCACCATGAATGTCCGTCAATCGATACTGACGCCCCTGATATCGGAACGTGAGTTTTGTGTGATCAATGCCGCACAAGTGCATGATCGTTGCCTGCATGTCATGCACATGAACCGGGTTGTTCGTGATGTTCCATGCAAAGTCATCCGTCTCGCCGTACACAGTGCCCTTGCGAACTCCTCCGCCAGCCATCCACCAGCTGAAGGCACGACCAAAGTGATCTCGCCCCTTTGGATTTGCCGGGTCGCCCTGACCAAAAGGAGTTCTTCCAAATTCGCCGGCCCAGATCACCAGAGTATCTTCCAGCATCCCTCGCTCTTTCAGATCCTTCACCAGCGCCGCTGCCGGACCTTCCGTGTCTTTGCACTGTTCTGACAGCTGAGTAAACAGGTTGCCATGCTGGTCCCAGCCGGCATGCATCAACTGCACAAACCGAACGCCTCGTTCCAGCAGCCGACGAGCAATCAGGCAGTTGTTCGCGAAGGTTCCCTTCACCAGGGCATCAGGTCCATAACGATCAATCACCGGTTTGGTTTCGCCGGAAAAGTCCACAAGCTCAGGAACGCTCGACTGCATTCGAAACGCCATCTCATACTGAGCAATCCGAGTATCAATCTCGGGATCACCGTACTCCGCCAGATGCTGACGGTTCATTTCCGAAATGTCATCCAGCAGGCTTCGTCGAGCTTCCGAAGACACTCCCTGCGGATTGTTGAGATACGGCACCAGATCACCGGTGTTCCTGAATCGAACTCCCTGAAAACGACTCGGAAGAAAGCCGGTGCCCCAGTAGTAATCAAAGAAGAGCTGGCCGCACGTCTTGCCCTTGTCGCTCGAAGTCATCACGACAAATGCCGGCAGATTGTCGGTGTCACAGCCAAGTCCGTAGGACAGCCACGCCCCCATGCTGGGACGCCCGGGAACCTGTGAACCCGTCATGAAGAACGTAACCCCCGGCGCATGATTCACAGCCTCTGTCTTCATGCTTCGAACAAGACACAATTCATCGGCGATGGAACCGACATTCGGCAGCATTTCGCTCAAACGCATGCCGCATTCGCCATACGATTGAAAGGGCTTGATCGCCGGAAGACAGGGCCACTTCGCATAGCCGCTGGACATGGTTGACAGTCGAGTCGTCCCGCGCACGGAGTCAGGAATATCCTTTCCCGCCATCTCACGCATCACCGGCTTCTCGTCAAACAAGTCGACATGCGATGGACCACCTCCCTGCCACAGCATGACAACTCGCTTCGCCCTCGCCGGGAAGTGCGGCATTCCCGGCAACCCGGCCTCCACACCTGATGCGGACTGCTGCCCCAGAAGACTGGCCAATGCGACGCCGCCGATTCCGGACGCCGACGTTCCAAACATCTGGCGCCGAGTCACCCGGTTGATGTTCTCCTGAAATGGATTCGTCATAACGGACCTCGCCGCACAAGCAGGCAGGAAACAGGTGGGAAAAGTGTGGCGGTGCAAACCTCACTGGCAGGATGACACTCGATCGCCATTCACGTCAATCGCAGAACAAAAGAAGCCCCGCGTTTCCAGAAAGCCGGGGACAGATCCCGCAGCCTCGCCCTCCCGGAAACTCTCTGAAAGACTTTGTAGTGGATCTCGCCAGAGATCCCAAAACTTTCGTGGCTGACAGGAACTCGGGCGAGTTCCACTACCACGCGGAACTTCGCAAATTCGCTGCAAAGAATCCTCTAAAGCGTTGCCTTCTGCGCCTTCCTCCATGCTGCCCCGCACGCCGTTCAAAAGCAACGGGCCGTTCGACGCTGCGTCGCACGGCCCTGCTGAACTCACCGAAGGAACGTCGGCTGCAAACTCACTACCGACGAGCGCCCGAGTACTTCATTGGCAACCATGCACCATTCTGCTGGCTGCTGTTGACGCACTGTTGAATGAAGTACATGCCTTCAGCACCGTCGTAGACATTTGGATAGATCGTGTCCTTCTTTTCAAACGACTCACCGGTGGCTCGAGCGACCATCGCGTCGTAGGCAAAGCGATAGACATTGGCAAAGGCTTCGAAGAATGCTTCCGGATGCCCTGATGGAAGTCGACAGGCGGCTTTCCCCATGCTGTTCATGAACGGTGCGTTCGGATCGCGCGTGTAAATCTGATGAGGAGAACCGTTTCGGCGAACGATCATCGCATTCGGCTCTTCCTGTCGCCATGAAAGAGCGCCCTTGGTGCCGTCCACTTCGATGAAAAGATCATTCTCTCGGCCATGTGAAATCTGGCTGGCCGTCACCGTTCCAAGAGCACCGTTCTCGAACCGAACTACCGCATGACCATAATCGTCCAGAGCACGTCCTTCAGCGAAGACTCGCAGGTGGCAGGAAATCTCTGCCGGGATCAGGCCGGTCATGTATCGTCCCAGATTGTACGCATGAGTTCCGATGTCACCGAAACATCCGGCGGCTCCGGATCGCTTTGGATCGGTTCGCCACGCGGCCTGCTTCTGATCTGATGACTCAAGCCGAGTCCTCAGCCAGCCCTGAATGTAGTTGCTGCGGATGGCATTGATCTCACCCAGCTCGCCGCTCAGAATCATCTCGCGCGCCTGTCGCACCAGAGGATAGCCGGTGTAGTTGTGGCTGACTGCGAACACCACGCCACTCTTTTCGACGGTCTTGACCAGGTCTTCTGCCTGAGCAAAATCGAAGGTCATTGGCTTGTCGCAAATCACATTGAAACCAGCGTCAGCCGCCGCTTTTGCGATCTGAAAATGAGTATGGTTTGGAGTCGCCACGCTGACAAAGTCAATTCGCTGATCGGCCGGAAGTGCCTTTTCCTTTGTGATCATCTCTTCGACAGAACCGTAAGCGCGAGATTCCGGAATGTCGTACGCCGGAGCACTCGCCTTGGCTCGCGCTGGATCGGAAGACAGAGCACCCGCCACCAAAGCCGCTCGGTTGTCAAGAACTGCAGCAGTCGCATGGACGCGTCCAATGAACGCCCCCTGCCCGCCGCCAACCAGCGCCATTCGAAGTTTACGATTGAGTTTTCCGTTGGTGGTGTCAGACATTTCGTGTGCCCTGTGGTAGACGTGAAGTCAGGATTTCCTGAGGAATATCAACAAGGAGCCTGTTCTGCTCCGCTTTTTCGAGCCTCGAAAGATAATCCTGCGCCGGCGGCAAAACAACCGACCCAAATCTGCCACCAACCCGTAGTGGATCTCGCCAGAGATCCTCCTTCTTTGCTCGCCCGAGATCCCCTTTGTTTCTTCGCCAGAGATCCCCAAAGTCTCCCCGCCAGAGATCCCGGAACTTTCGTTGATGACGGCAACTCTGGCGAGTTCCACGACAACTGTCAGGTTCGACGACTACCGTTCATACTCTGCCGAAAGCCTCCAGTTCTCCCCTTCCTGCCGGATCCGAAAGACGCACCGCTTCCAGGAATCTGAATGCCTCTTTGAACACAGTTCAAGCATGCGAGTCGCGAGCATGACTTCGTCCGTTGCGACGACGATATCTTCGGGGAACTCTGAGTTCGAAATGCTGTGAGCCAGTCCACTTCCAAAGCCCTCTGCTGGACATTCAAGCACAAGTTCCGCCTGAGTCCACCATTCTGGCGTCGCCTCAATCAATGCCTGTGCAAGCTGCGGATAAATTTCTGCCTGTTCATCTGTCAACCCCATTTTGATCTGCCTTTCTGCGTTTTGATTTCTACGTCACTGCGCTTGGCAGTTGGAACGACAGTGAATGTTCCTGTCAGGTTAATAAGAAGTAGCAATCACCGACGTCAACTGCGCAACCGATTCAGCCTCATACACACTCTTCCATGATCCCGTTCTGGCACTTTGGACACTGTTGCCCGATCCGCAAGCCGAGAAGCACTTTTCCCACAACTCCGCACTCGGGGCAAGGGGCCTGAGGCAGATCAGCAATCAGCTCGTAATCACGATCGGCGCCGTGGTGGTGAAGAAGACTTGCTTCTGGTGGGACCTCATGCGAATTGCAGAACATCGGTTGTTGAATGATCTGCGGGAGCCGCGACGCCTCAGACACACGGCGCACCTGCATGATGCTCTTGTCGTAGTTTTCGATGCAGGAATCCCAGACATGGCCGACGATGACATGTCGCAGGCATGCGAGGCACAGACTTCTGTAATAGCCTCGGGGAACAGGATAGGATTCCCAGAATCCGGCGAACGCGCACCGAAACCTGCATTGGTTACACGCGATTTCCACGATCTCACTCATGTCAGGAGCTGTACTCCCCAGGCATTGCTCTGGACACCTGAACCCGCCGTGGCACCATACCTACGGCGCAGTTCGATCTGAGAGATTTCTATTGTGTCTGCATCCCAGTCGCAAACTCAATCAGCCCGCTGACCTTCGATCGCACTTCTCCATGCTGCTGCATCGTCCCCAAGATCCAGCCCGGTATAGTTTCTCAAGGCTCCAGTCAGTTCCCTGACGGTCGCCTCACGTTCAGCAGCCAACTGTCGTTCCGAATCCGCTGTTCCTCGGTAGCCTTCCGCTGGAAGATAGTAACCCTGAACATTGCCCAGGACCTCCGCCGTTCGCATGGCATCTGCTTTGCTTTCGATGGATGAATACTCAGCTCGCCATGCCGCCAGTTCACGAGCAACACCACGCTGGTGAACGGCGACAGAGTATCGCTGACAAGCCGGAACCACAAAGAACACTCCCGCAGCGCACAGCATCGCAGCCACAATTCCCAGCAACCTGCCAGACGGTCGTTTCATTCAATCTCAATCCGCTCCGCATTTCTCCAATCTCTTAATCCTAATCTTCATCTTCATCCTAATCTTCATCGTCCCATCTGTCATCTCCCAACCCAACTCCGAAGTTTCCCCAACACCCCAACGCCACCCGGGTTCACCCCGGTGGGACCCGGTTTTTGCACTACCGGACATGGCAAGAAGCAAAAGATTGGGACATTCATCAGCACCGCTCAGCACTCACCCAATCAACAACGCAAAGCGAGACTCATAGGCTTGCGATTCAGACCCAGCGGGTCGCCACAACCCCTGCCGGTGTGCGTAAGCCACCGGAAACGAAACAGGCAAAGATCCTCAAGGCTCCTACTCGTACTCAGCATCGCGGTACTCGTACTCGTACTCGATTCGATACTCGGAAAGACGTCGAGCCGTTGATGATCGAAAGTCGGTTCGCGTCACCACGATCCTTTCGAGTACGAGTACCGTTGCACTGAGTACGAGTACGACTGTCCTGACGAACGAATTGCAATCGATGCAGCTTGTCACCCTGGAAATGGCTTTGGTGAGTAACCGCGGATGACGCGGATGTTCCCGGATAAGGCAGGAGACCGGACAGTGCTGATTTGGTTTGGTGGCCCTGCTTGGAAGCCGAGGCCGTGGTAGTGCAAAAACCTGACTCCACTGGGATAGAACCCAGTGGCGGTGATGGCCTGACTCACAAAACATCCGCCACCGAGTACACCTCGGTGGGACCCGGTTTCTGCACTACCCGACATGGCACGAAGCAACGGATTGCAAAACTCACCAAAATCACCGCGCCGAGGAACGCCACCAACAGGCGAGCGGCTGGGCGTCAGCCCTCCGTGCCCACGTTCCTTCCAAAAATCTCTTTATCCTAATCTTAATTTTCATCTTAATCATAATCCCAACACCACCGGAAACGAAGCAAGAAAGAGTCCTGCTCAACTCGCTCTTTCGATCCTCCGTTCGTTAAGTCCCAATGACACCCCCTGCATCGGAGCCACTTGCGCACGTTTGCGACTTATCCGCGCACATCCGCGCAATCCGCGGTTAATGACTGCCAATCCTCTTCCCGGCGGAAACTCCGAGCAGCAACGCTATTCACCATCAGCATCCAGCGCGATCTGGGTTGCGATTGAATCCAAGGGGCTCGGACAATTGACCAACTGAAACTGCGGGAAACGCGATGACCCGCTGACCAGCGGAATCGCTCCTGAGCCGGAACGACATCAGTCTCAGATCCGCTGCCGAGACTGTGGCGGAACTCTGAATGTGCGGGCGATCATCGGACCTGATGGCACGCTCATTCGGTATCGCAGCGATCGAGCACGCGGCGAAGACGAAACGCCCTTTGCTGAAACTCGCACCACGATCTGGCATGACACAGGATAACCCAGCGTGATCGCATGGGACTCATCTTAGATTGTAAAATTGAGTCACCGCCATGTCGGTGCGGGATCGCAATATGCGCGGCCTGTAAAATATGCCCGCAGAAGGACCGTCTACGACTGAAACTAAGAAGGTCCGAAACACATTTCTGGCTCGCGACTCTACTGAACTCGCCGGTTGCCCTGCGACTTGCTGCTCGCTGGCAACTGAAAACTGCAGACGGCCGCCTTCCGCGGCCATGCTTTTCCCAAAGGACGAGCGACGCCATTAAATCCACCGGGCTTCTTGAACAAAGGCCTTGACCTTCGGCTCCCGGGCTCGCTCAGCCACAAGCCCACCTCGCTCAGCCACCAACCACACACCACGCCCTCACCTCGCCCGCCGCGAAGTCAAAGCCTAGTATCTTCCAGGATCTTCATTTTGTAGCACCGTTGCAGTTCTGTCGGCAGCAGTTACAAAAATGAAGCTCTCACGGGATGGCCGTCCCGTGAGAGCAGCGGCTTGCAGATCGCCAAAGCCTGGGTTCTCGAAACCGTCAATAAGCTTGATCGCAAGCCGTTTCATTTCAAACCCGAACCGTCGCTGGAGCCACATTCACAGTGAGCTCGAATTTACTAGGAAGGGGCAAAATGAACACTGTATCTTACTCGTTCTCAAGGTTTGTGGGTATCGATGTCTCGAAAGAGACTCTGGACATTGCAAGTACCGATGGCCAGGTGGCAGCCATCGGCAACAGCAGAAAGGAAATCAGCACATGGATCAATTCACTGCAGGAAACAGCGAAGACGATCGTCGTGCTGGAAGCCACGGGCGGCTATGAATCCTTGCTGGTCAAGCTCCTGCACGAGCGGAAAGTCGCGCTGGCCGTGGTCAATCCTCGCCAGGTCCGAGACTTCGCCAAGGGTATTGGCAAGAACGCAAAAACTGATGCGATCGATGCACAGGTCATTGCACGATTCGGCGAAGTCGTGAGACCTGCGCCGCAAGTGGCTCAATCCGAAGACGAGGTCAAACTTGGCTCGCTAGTGCAGCGGCGGCGGCAGCTTCTGGATCTGGCGAATCAGGAGCAAAACCGCATCCAGCAGACGGTCGATCGTGATATCGTCGAATCGATCGAGACAGTGCTCGAATGTCTAAAAAAACAGATGAAAGCGATTGAAGAACAGATTGAAACAGCGGTTCAAGCGGACGAGCCAAATGCACGCAAAGTCGAGATCCTGAGCTCCGTGAAGGGCGTTGGGCCCGTTACGGTCAGCACGCTTGTGGCTGAGCTTCCTGAACTCGGACAACTCAATCGTCAAGAGATTGCGAAACTCGTTGGTGTCGCACCCATGAATAACGATTCAGGAAAATCGGTCGGCAAAAGAAAAACGATCGGTGGCCGTTCGACCGTGCGCACCGCCCTGTACATGGCCACGCTCACGGCCACGCGGTGGAACGGCGCTATCAAGTCCTTCTATCAACGTTTGCTGGCAAAAGGAAAACCGAAAAAGTTGGCCCTGACCGCAGCCATGAGAAAGCTACTGACGATCCTTAATGCGCTGGTCAAGTCGAATCAACTGTGGAGGGTACCAACCCCGTGTCCCGCAAATTGAGCGCCCGGAGATCGCTCCCCGAACGCTCTGGTTCGTCCATCGACGCACCGTCGAGCTGACTATCCCTCAGCAAGTTGTGTCCCCACAGAGCTTGCCTCCGTTTCGCCAGCCGGAAACCATACTGACCAGACGCTCATCGCAATTCAATCGAACACCCGAGTCATGCCTAAAAAAATCCAAACACTTCGGGCTCCCACTCCCTGCGCGCGATTCATGTTCGTAAACGAAAAACACGAAGGAATTCAAAAGTAGTTTTGAATCAGTTGTTGACCAAATTAAAGACCGTCGCTTATTGGTTAGCCGCGATTTCCGACGACACACCTGTCAACTGAGTGTAGGACCTCCACTGTCAAACCAAATGCGTTCGAACATCTTGCGGTCGCATTCTACAAGATCAATGGCTCCATCACCTTCATTCCACTCGGGCTGGTCGGTGAACTCGTGAGTTTGATTCTTGGAGGCAGTCGGAGTTGCCCAAAACAATTGATCACCAAAGCACCAGACCTGCCGAGTGACTAAATTGCCGTTTACCTCGTAGAAGCAAGTTCCCACTTCACCATCCTGAGACTCTGCGTAGGAACGATAGAAACGAGGTTCTGCCATCTGATTGCGTTGTTCTTAATTGAGTGGCTAACGGCAGCGGTAACGGGGCCGCCGCCAAAAAAATTATGATTTCAAAACTGGCGTCATCGGCGGCTCCCGTTCACCGCATTGTTCGCTGCGGCTTCGATCACCGCGACCATATCGTGCCACGCTTGATTTGCCAGTGCAGCTTTCATCACTTTGGGCAAGTCAATTGAACGATTCCAAGTATACCCGCCGTCCTTTGATTCCTTTAGATAGTCGTGCCATCTCTGAAGATCAAAGCCGAAATCCTGCCCAGAAAGTGACCGCAACATTTCGCGGCCATCGCGCAATTGTTCGCGAAGCGTTCGTTGCGGCCCTCCAGTTGGTGATGGATCATCGCCACAAATGAGATGAACGGCAATTTGTGCGGGCGTCAGTCGCATTAACGAGCCACCTCTTCACTGCACGGTCGGGTTACGAAACGGTGTCCATATTGACGTATTGGAATTGTTAGCGCGGGAGAGTGTTTTCTTTGAGCAGCGAACGCTTGCAATCACCCGGTTGGCGCGAGTGACGTTGTAAAGTGAATTTGGCACCGCCGCCAACTCGGCGTGGATTGCATTGTTATGCGATTCTTGCGAGCAGAAATCAATTCTGCGTCTGCTTGCATGGCCATTTCGGCAAAGGTTTCTGACCTCCGCATGGTTGTTAGTTGCAATGCCCGTCAATCACCCTTGGAATTTAGCTCTTGTTCATAGATTGATCGAAGGGCCAAGCCGCCGGATGGAGCCCATTTCCGATCGAAGTCCTCCAGCATTGCCAAGAGTAATTCTTGATCGCACGACTCCCAGTTCAGCAGCAATTGAGGAATATTGTGGACCGCGTCCATCAAGTCGGCCAATTCTTCAGCCGGAACTTCCTTTTGCCAGCCCCACGCACGTGCCCTGAGGATCGAAGATGTGAGCACGCGCAAACATGCTTGAAGTTCACGTTCGGGAGGGATTGCCATAGATCAAGTTTCACCTTGCTGACTTGGTCTTCTGTATCGCATAACGACCCGCATCACGGGGCGGCGGGAGTTGACTTTGATTTCAAAACCGACTGCCCACCGCCGCTCCCGTGCATGCGATGGTTCGGCAGTTGTCGCAGCGGTCAACCGTTGACCACAAGGTGCGATTCGTATCCCTTCATGATAACCGCAGCCACCGAACGGATGGATTCCCACTGGTCGATTCCTACGTCAAATTTCACGAGAATCATTTCATGGTCTCCCATCCTCTCTGCCATTTTGGGCGTCAGTCGGAAGGTCAAATCCGATCTGCCCAATGTTACGGACTCGATGCCGCCATAGCCGCCCCACCCCTGATCGTCACGTTCCAAGTAGACATTCCCCATGTCTGGAATCGCTTCGTCTGGCGACTCTTCGGAGCGATCGAAGATCAAGTAATGTTCGCTCGACTCATCATCGCGATCGAGAAAGGAGAGTCGTCGGCATTGCAAATCCGGATAGACGAGGTTTGCATGGAAAGTGAGGGCCACGGGCAACTATCCTACTTACTGCCGAACGCCTAAAATCACCCGGTTGCCGCCAAGAGACTTTGATTTGAGGAAACGCCCGATCGGCAACTCGGGTGGATTTTTTTGTTAGCCAGCATCCAGACCATCGGGGACGTACGTTGCCAGATCAACTTGCTGCCCCGTGTACATATCGTACAGCCTCAAGTCGAATTGGTCAGCAAGTGCTTTTAGAAATCGGGACGCACTGGTCCAAGTGTGCTGATTGAAGTATTTCATCGGGATGCTGACGCCGAAAGCATCACCGCCGTCAGCGTCGAGAATTGGGAACACCTCGAACATTTTGTCGGTGTAGCCGTATTGTTCGTGAACCGTAGACCAATCTAGCGGGCCATCGGCAACGACCATCAGATTGAATGCCATGTCATCCACGCTCCGACATGAATTCGAATGAAGCGATCGACTGTGCCGATGTGCGGAATGCGTCACGGATAGTGGCCGGGATCTGCTGTCCGCGGTCATCAAAAATGATGTGCTGCTTCATACCGGCGGGCAGATGACGGGCGAAGAACGCAACGCGGCCGCGGATGAACGCCAGGTTTCGACCCAGTTGGTGGTCATCCGTGAGCGAGTGGTTGATCACGTGAATTGCTGTCGTTGAATCTTTCGAGACGAATTCAGGCGTCGCGGTGCCCCATTCGAGGTCGAGTGGATTCATCGAATCGCTCTCTGCTGGCTAACGACAGCCGTAACCGGGCGGCCGCCAAAAGACTTTGATTTCAAAACCCGCGTGATCGGCCGCTCCGGTTCACGGCCTTGTTCTGTGCTTTTCGGATGCTGCAAATAGTCGCTCCGTTCGTTGATTACAGAATCCCTTCTCAATCTCTCCGGAATCTTCAAGTTCCTGAATCACATTGTGCAACCTGTGGATGTCGTCCTTACGGCATGCGAAGTACGTCGTATCTTCGGCGATACCGTTGACCCAAATGGCAACGCCAATGCCACGTTCTTGAAGGCAAGCAAGGAAGTCGCATGCGTCGTCGTCTGGCGGTAGTCCTTGTTCATCAGCCATGCTTGTAGGGTAAGCGAAAAACGTCCACGGACAGGATCCAGATCGATGATACTCGTCTGCATCGAAGAGCAAGTCGAATCTAATCGAGTTCGGATTCATGGTTAGCACAGAACAATCTAATTATCACTTGTTTTGATAGTGATAAGATGAATATCAGGGGTTTTATCACTACGTAGAGTTGCAGTCTACCCCTCCCCGAGTCATCATGCAAGGGCTGAGTAGAAGAAACCTGCGGCTTCCGCAAGTGCCACAAACCACCCAGATTCACAACCAGAGGTTCCCATGAGTGTCGATGCGTTTCGCGCGGCGGTGAAGGTTCACGTCCCAAACAAGAATGACCAGACCTGGTTTCCTCGCTGGTTGGCACGATACGCCGAGGGAAAAGAGTCAACCGGCGGCCGGCTGCCCGTCACTCGTGATTTGGTCGTTGCGTTCTCAAGGGAATTGCTCCAATCGGGCACTCCCGCCTGGCAACGCCTTCAGGCAGTTCGAGCCATCGAGTGTTACCGGGATCTCATTCTGAAGTCGGACCAACCGCAATTGGATGACATGCGGAAAGTTCTGTCTCGATTTGCCAGTCGCGAACGCCAGGCTCCATCCAATGGTCCTACCGGCGTCGATCCCGGGGATGATCGTGATCTCGTGGGAATTATTGATCCGGCTGAACCCAGTTTGCTGCAGACAATGAGGCGGGAACTTCGGCTGAGGCGCCTCGCTCTGGAAACGGAACGAGCCTATACGGGCTGGATTCAGCGGTTCATGAGGTTCTGTGGCTCAGAACAGCTCGCGGATTTTGGTGAGGCCGAGATTCGAGGCTTTCTTACGTCTCTGGCCGTCGATGCAACCGTCGCTGCAAGTACTCAGGACCAGGCGAAGAGCGCATTGCTCTTTCTCTACCAACAGGTCCTGTCGCGTGATTTGCCATTTCTGAACGTAGTGCGGGCTGATAAGCCTCGCCGCTTACCCGTCGCGTTGAGTCGCCAGGAAATTGCGCTCATCCTGCCGGAGTTTCAGGGACTCAGGCGACTGATGTTCTTAATCATGTATGGTGCCGGACTGCGCCATAAAGAATGTCGCCGTCTGAGAGTGAAAGACGTTTGCTTCGACGAAGGCCATTTGATTGTGCGAAGCGGAAAGGGCGACAAGGACAGGATCTCAGTACTTCCGGAATGCTGCCGGGCACTACTCAAGGAGCAGGTGGAGCGGGTGCGCCGGCTGCATTCGCGGGATGTGCAGCAAGGGTTCGGTCGAGTCTACCTGCCTCACGCGCTGGCCAGAAAGTATCCTTCGGAGGATCGTGAACTCGGATGGCAGTGGATCTTTCCCGCAAGTCGGATGTCAAAAGATCCTCGGTCCGGAAAAATCATGCGGCATCATGTGAGCGAAGCCTACTTTGCTGCGGCATTCAAGTCGGCGATCGACAGTGTCGGTATCAACAAGAATGCCGTTCCGCATTCGCTGAGGCATAGCTTCGCCACTCATCTGCTCGAGTCTGGCTCCGACATTCGCACGGTACAGGAACTGCTGGGACACGCGGATGTCAAAACGACCATGGTCTACCTGCACGTGATGAACAAGCCGGGATTGGCCGTGAAGAGCCCAGCCGATGGGCTGTCTGCAGCCCAGTGAGGCACGGCAGGGAGTTTGGTTCTTGGTTCTTGGTTGGTGAGTTGGTGAGTTGGTGGTTGGTGGTTGGTGGTTGGATGTGGTGCGGGGGGAAATGGTTAATGGTTATTGGAGAATGAAGAGTGCAGATTGGGGAGGCCGGGGGGCGTTGTTCTTGGTTGTTGGTTGTTGGTTGTTGGTTCTTGGTTGGGTGAATCGAGGGTTATGGTGTGCCGGTCGGTTGACACCGCGGCCGCTCGCCATGGGGCTTGGTTGTGGCGATATTTTTTGTCGCACATTTTTTTGTCGGACGACGGCGTTTGCGGGTGGGGAGTAGGATTAAGGTTAAGATTAAGATTATGAGATGGGACGCGATGTGGGGCACGGAGGGCTGATGCCCTGCCGCTCGCCTTTGTACGGGGATTGGTTGCGGCTTTAGTTTTCAAACCTGGGCTCAACCGGCGTGAAGCCGGGTTGGGGCCGAGCGGCTGGATTTCTCTTCGCTTTGTAGTCGGCAAACCTGCGTTCCGCCGGCGTGAAGCCGGGCGGGGACGGGTGGCGCGGTTCTTGGTTCTTGGTTGGTGGTGGATCGAGGGGTATGGTGTGCCGGCCGGTTGACACCGGGGCCGCTCGCCATGGGGCTTGGTTGTGGCGATATTTTTTGTCGCACATTTTTTGTCGGACGACGGCGTTTGCGGGTGGGGAGTAGGATTAAGGTTAAGATTAAGATTATGAGATGGGACGCGATGTGGGGCACGGAGGGCTGATGCCCTGCCGCTCGCCTTTGCACGGGGATTTGGTTGCGGCTTTAGTTTTCAAACCTGGGCTCAACCGGCGTGAAGCCGGGTTGGGGCCTCGGTTGGATTTATCTTCGCTTTGTAGTCGTCAAACCTGCGTTCCGCCGGCGTGAAGCCGGGCGGGGACGGGTGGCGCGGTTCTTGGTTCTTGGTTGGTGGTGGATCGAGGGGTTTGCTTTTGTACCGGCCGGTTGACACCGGGCCGGTCGCCGTGGGATCTTGTGGCTCTTATTTTTTGTCGCACATTTTTTGTCGGACGTCGGGCGCGTGAGGGTGGGGATTAGGATTAAGGTTAAGATTAAGATTATGAGATGGGACGCGATGTGGGCCACGGAGGGTTGACGCCCAGCCGCTCGCCTTTGCACGGGGATTTGGTTGCGGCTTTAGTTTTCAAACCTGGGCTCAACCGGCGTGAAGCCGGGTTGGGGCCTAGCGGCTGATTTCTCTTCGCTTTGTAGTCGCCAAACCTGCGTTCCGCCGGCGTGAAGCTTGGCGGGGACGGGTGGCGCGGTTCTTGGTTCTTGGTTGGTGGTGGATCGAGGGGTTTGGTGTACTGGCCGGTTGACACCGCGGCCGCTCGCCATGGGGCTTGGTTGTGGCGATATTTTTTGTCGCACATTTTTTGTCGGACGACGGCGTTTGCGGGTGGGGAGTAGGATTAAGGTTAAGATTAAGATTAAGATTATGAGATGGGACCCGATGTGGGGCACGGAGGGCTGATGCCCTGCCGCTCGCCTTTGTACGGGGATTTGGTTGCGGCTTTAGTTTTCAAACCTCGGGCTCAACCGGCGTGAAGCCGCAAAGGGGCCGAGCGGCTGGATTTCTCTTCGCTTTGTAGTCGGCAAACTTGCGTTCCGCCGGCGTGAAGGCCGCAGCGGGCACGGGTGGGGCGCGGTTGTTGGTTCTTGGTGAGTTGGATGCCGTGCGTGGGGAAATGGTTAATGGTTATTGGAGAATGGAAAGTGCAAATTCGCGATGTGGGCCACGGAGGGCTGACGCCCAGCCGCTCGCCTGTTTGGGGCGGGGATTAAGATGAGGATTAGATTCTTGCTCTGTTTCTGGCACGCACGGAGCGCGCATGATTTCAGACAGCGAGAGGCAGGCCATGGTAATGCAGTTGGAGTATTGTGCCGAGCAGTGACTGCCCTCGAGCAGTGACTTTGCAGCGGCGAGTGCGGGGAATGTTGGCGATGAGTATGCGGACAATTCGTGAAGCGGCCGTGATTTGCAGGACGGAACTGTGCAACCTATTCCGTGCTGGCGTCAGATCGGGATTCCGAACGTCGATGTCGTGCGACAAATGCATAGAGTCCTGCTGACCAGCAGACAATGAACAGACTCTCGCAGCTACCGATCAATGACAGCGCTGCGACGTCCGTGAGAGCACCACGCATGGCGAGAAGCGAACAGAACAATACAACCGCCCCTCCACTCAGTAACGAACACACGGAACCGTGTATCCAGTGAAACCGGGCCTTGAAGCGAAAATTGTGCAGCGCAAATCCAAAAGCTGCCGCGAGGTAGATGAACATCGCAACGGAGTGCTGTGCGTCAGGCAGATAGACTGCAGCAAACGTATAAATCGCAAGCAGAAGACATGCAGGCGGAGCGAGAATTGACAGGCCTTCGCACTGCGGTGACGGCGACCATCGAATCGCAAAGGCAATCGCCGTGACAACCACCGCCCCGAAAACTGACGAAGGGCCAATAATGGATGCGTCAGGAATGTAATTGGTGAGGAAAATCGCTGATGCTCACTCTTACTGTCTTCGTCGATTATCCCTGTTGGATCGGCAATGTACGCTTGTCTGGCCACTGCGGAAAGTCTGGCTTGGCGGGAAAGCGATTCGCGATGGTTATCGCCAATTGCCTCTTGAGCCTCATTCATGTCATACCGCCAGTTGCGTTCCTGCGACGGGATGCAATCCATGCACGAAACACCGTCAGTGCCACCGCGATGCACACCAGCATTGAAAGTGCCTTGAATCCATCCATCAGTGGCTCAAGAGTCCGATTGGCGCCGTCGACGGTCAGTGCCTTGTAGCCTTCCTCCGTCATTTGAGACGGGTTGAGCTCAGCCCATTCTCGGCGAAGTCGCCATTTCTCATGGATTTCACGGGCCGAGAACTCGGTGGCCAACACACTGAACCCAACAATGGCCCCGAGCTTCGTAAGTCGCCGTGCCCGGGGATTCCTGATCACGCAGGCCACAATGAGCACACAGGAGCCGCAAACTACGGCCATGGGATACGTCGATGACAGCGAGTTCGTCCGGGAGGATTCCCAGATTTGTTCGAATGTCTCCATGATGACTGCGATCATTGCTCAATAACGTCAGCGAACGGATCGAACCGCCGAGTCCGAGTCTACAGGTCGCAGACTCCCACGACAAGAAGGCGAGGCTCCGGCATGTTTCGTAACAAAGAGGTTCGCAGCGGCTCTTCAATTTCGCGGCAAACGCAGACCGCATTGGGTCAGCAATTCATGTCGAAGGATGGATTCTGCTAAACTGCGTCCCGGGGAACAGATCAATCCTGGGGAAACACTCTTCCTGTCATCGGCGAAAACCATGACCGCGATTCCATCTCAATCTGGCATGGAGCAAGCATGCTCTTTCGGTTTGAAGATTCTTCAGGGCCTGGTGAATCTTGTCATCGGAGCGTACCTCCTGTGCTCTCCGTCAACTGCTGCCACTGCTGCCGTGGTGCAGGTTGCTTCACCGGAAGTTCAAAGAATCGTGAAGCCGACGGGTGAGCGAGTCGACGCGCTGGGAGATCCGCTTCCTCCAAATGCACTGATGAGATTTGGCACGGGCCGCTTCCATCACCCGGGATCTGTTTCCGGACTCCTGCTGTCAAAGGACGAGAAGATCGTTGTCACGGTTGATATGCGTTTCGTCCTTGGATGGGACGCAGTGACCGGAAAAGAGCTTTGGCGCAAGACGCGTCCTTCCGCAGGTGGCAACACGGACGTGGGCGCTGCGGGCTATGGGATTCAGACGCTGGATCGAATCCCTGAAACCGGACAATTTGTCAGCGGCGCCGGCGTTGGAAGAATTGCCGTCTGGGAACCAGAAAGCGGTGACTACCAGATCATTCACGTTCCCGGCGGAGTCACTTCAAAATCCGTTGCCGTCAGTCCGGACAGCAAGCTGTTGGCTCTGGGAGATGGTGGAGGGCTTATTGTTTGTGCTCGCGATGGCAGCGAGGTTTACTCGATTCCAAACCGGCCAGCTTCACCCTTGAATTACAACGACGACACCAGAGACAGATTGGCGTTCGGCGGAGACTTCAGCTACGGCAAATTCTCCCCGGATGGCCGGATGCTGGCGTTGGTGAACAGCGAGAAGCCAACATGCATTCAGCTGCGAGAAGCAGCCACAGGAAATCTGATTCGCGAATGCGCGGGAACGGCGCAAATTGTTCGAATGGAGTTTTCACCGGACAGTCAGCGAATTGCGACGACGGAACGAGACATCGCCGCAAGGATGTACGAAGTCTCATCCGGGAAGCAGCTCTGGGAACTCATCCTTCCGCCCGCTGGAAAGGCGGAGAGCTACACATCCGCGGTCGCCTTTCGCCCGGACGGTCAACAGATCGCAGTGGGTGCTTCGCTTGGTTCCGACGAAACGATCCGCCTGCTGGACTCAAACACAGGAACAGAAACCGGCCATTTGACCGGCAGCGCGTGGAAGCCGTGGACGCTTAACTACACGGCTGACAGCAAATCAATCTTCGCATCGGGATGGGATCAGGCGGTGCGGCGGTGGGATTTGACAACCGGCCAGCAACTGCCATTTCCCGGCGGAGTGCGTGCGAGTTCTGTCTGTGCGATGTCTGACGACGATCAGAAACTGGCGTTCGTGGATGATGATCGTCAGATTCATCTGGTCACTGTTCCTCCCTTCACAACAACGGCAAAACTGCAGATCCCGGAAGTGAACTGGGGGCAGGTCGTGTTCTCTGATGACGGCGCTCTTCTGGCCGGAGGTGGCGCGAGCGCTGAGAATGTTCATGTCGCCATCTGGAATGTTGCAAACGGACAACTGCTGCACCATTGGGAATGGCCAAAAGGAAAAGATCCGCATTCGAATATCGAAGCACTTCGCTTCTCTGCGAACGGGAACCGACTCGCAGCCGCCGTCTTCCGGCAAAGCGCGGCCTTTGTCTGGGATCTGGCCACGGACAGGCAAATTGCCAAAGTGCCTCATACTCGAGTCTATGGAGTGGACATCGATGCGACCGGAACAACACTCTTTACCGCCGGCTGGGACCAGCACATTCGAATCTGGAACTGTGACACTGGAATGGAGACGAACTCCCGCTCTGTTGACAGCGCCATTTATGCTGTGGTGCTTTCCCATGACGAATCGTTCATTGCGACGATCGATATGGACGAGTACATCCGCACGTTCGATCGAAGTCTGAACCCCATCTCTGCCTTCAGTTTTCAGAGTTCGGTTTCGTATGGAGCGATTCAGATTTCACATAATGATCTCTGGATTGCGGTCGGACGAAGTAGTGGAGCCGTTCAGCTGTTCGACGTTGCCACGGGCACTGTCGTTTGGGATACCAAAAATCACCAGCGAGAGATTTACACAGTGGACTTTGGGGCCCGTGATCAGACGATCCTGAGCGGAGCGGAAGATGGCCAGTGCTATCTCTGGAATCCAGGATGGTCGGACATGCCATTCGAAGAAACGCCCGCCGAGCTTTTCGAATACCTCGTCGGGCCAAAAGAGCATGAAGCCTTCCTTGCCTATCAGCAATTGGCACAGACCCCGGAAGTCACGTTGCCCCTGATTGTGAACTGGTTCCAGACGCAGCCCGACGCAAAGCCGGACATGGCGCAGGCAAGACACTGGATTGCTGCCCTTGGATCCGGCAACCCTGCACTGGTGGACGAAGCGAAAAGCCAGCTAATCGCCGGCGGAACAGCGTTCCGCGAATTGCTTCAAAAGGAGCTTGCCAAAGAACGGGACACAGGAGCCAAGAAGACCCACGTTCAGGACATTGTCAGAAAGATCGATGTCGTCTCGCGTCGAGTCGTCGAACTGCTGACAATTCTGAAGACTCCGGAAGCTGACCAGGCCATTGATCGTCTGCTCCAGTCAAACCAAAGTGAACGCACGAGACAACTGCTTCAACGGTCTCAGGTTCGACGAAAGCGCTGGCAGAACTGACGGATGCCACTCCTTCTGAATTGCCACAACGCCATTCAGAATCGCCTGCCGCAGCGAATTCTCGCGTAGGGCGACAGAACGGATTCACCCGTAGTGATTGCAGGCAGGCAGGTTTTGACGGTTCTGGCGCGGATTCTGTGGCTCGGAGCGGACATTCAAGGTGATTCGGTTTTCCGGCTTGAGGAGAACCGCTATGCTCAACAACAAAGTTCAGGCGAGTACCACTCGAATTTGTCAGGAACGAGCCAACCAGCAGGGGGAACGGCATTCCCCGTTGTTGCCCTGATGAATTTTGGTGTTCAGATTGGAGCCGTCAGAGGTTCAGGCGATGAAGGAATGGATCATTATCATGGCTGCTGCCAACCGAGCCGGAATTCTGGCTGCGGTGACGAAGGCCATGGCAGAACTCGGTGGGGACCTGCGTGAGGCCAGTCAGACGGTCGTGCGAGGTTTCTTCACGATGATCTTTTCGGCGGATTTTCCTGAGTCCATGGATCAGAATGTGATCCGTGACCACCTTCAGGATGCCTGCCGTCCGTTCGGGATTGAGCTGACAATCCGCGACCCGGCGTCGCAGATTCCCGTCCATACAGCGGCCGCCGCAAGTACTCGACAATATCGCCTGCGCATTGGTGGCCAAAACCAGCCAGGTGTTCTGCGAAAACTCAGTCTGATCATGTCCATGCGAGGTATTGATATCACCGGGATGCATGCGGTGAAGACAGAAGAAGGCGAAGCGTTCGAGATGGTGCTGAAACTGGCGCTGCCTTCGAATTGCCCTCCGGAACTTCTGCTGCAGGAAATTGAAAATGCCGGTCGTGATGTTGGTGTGACAGCTGACATTCGATCGTCGACAGAGTGAAGTTGTTTGGTTCTATGTCAGAAAATCTCCACTTCATGATGGGTCAGTATCGGGCCGAAATTCCCGCCGACCGACTCTATTCCAAACGCCATTTGTGGCTTCAGTCCGTCGCGCCAGGACGTTATCGCGTTGGCTTTACCGCATACTCTGTACGACTGCTGCAGGACATCTACTTCCTGGAATGGTCCATAGATCCGGACACTGAAGTCCGGGATCGTCAGGAGATCGGGGAGATTGAAAGCGCGAAGGCTGTGTCTTCAATGTTCCCTCCGTGTGTTGGCAAGGTGCTCAGCTTCAACCCCAAACTGCTGAACGATCCTTCAGGCATCAACGTCGACAATTATGGGAATGGGTGGCTTTACGAATTCGAAACGACCGCAGAACTGCTTTCTGCACACGGGTATGTTGAGTTTTTGAAGTCCGCCTGGGAAGATGCTCAACGAACCATCAAGGGCCAGATCAACGAAGACGCCTGAACGATGACCAGAGACGGCATCAGTTCGGCATGGCTCGTCTGGTGGGCACTGGCATTTGTACAAGTCATTTCGGTGACGTTGGATAGTCCATGACAACAGCTCAACTGGCAACAGCACAATTGACCGTGGTCCTCTCACAGGCTCAGGGTCGCAACCCGGTCAAGCGGCAGCTGGAAGAAGAAATTGCGGCGGCACTGATTGCAGAGACGGGCATTCAGGTCACGCTCGTGCCTCATTTGTATGACATGTCGCACGACCATTCCGGAATGCAGCTTCTGAAGGCCGTTCCCGGACATCTCGTCGTGCTGGGCTGGCTGTATGAACGAGCCATGCGCTGGACTCTTGATCGAGCGGGCGTTCGAGGCCAAACAGGCGAATCGCTCCTGAAGGCAGCCGACGAAGATGACGATCAGGATGACGAAGAATCCGAGCAGGACAGCAAGTCTGAAGGCGGCATTGGCAGCTTGAATGTTCCCGATCGGCGGATCTACTGCATCGACCTTCGTGTTCGGAATTCGGCTGCGGAATTTGTTGAGGAACTGCGTCGAATCCGGGACGAGCTTCCGTCCCCCACGGAAGACCTGATGAGCTGGATCACGGGAAGTCCGTCGTCCGAACAGCTTCAGCGTTATCTTCATCCGGAGCGTCTGCTGGAAGCTCGCCGGGCATTTGATTCCGGACAGGCCACTCTGGAAGACAAGGCATTGTTGCCCGAGGATACGGGACGTCGCTGGTACCCGGTGATCGACTACAGCCGTTGCACGAACTGTATGGAGTGCATCGACTTTTGTCTGTTTGGTGTTTACGGCGTTGATGCTCTGGATCGTATCCTGGTCGAGCAGCAGGATAGCTGCAAAAAGGGATGTCCGGCCTGCAGCAGAGTTTGTCCTGCCAATGCCATCATCTTCCCTCACCACAAGACCGCAGCAATCGCCGGAGCGGACGGGGAAGTCGGCGGACTTCGCATCGACCTCACCAAACTCTTTGGCGGCGATGAGGGCGAATCAGCACTGGAAATGGCCGTCAAAGAACGCGACCGGGAATTGATTCTGGACGGTCGTGAAGCCGTCGGGATGTCGGTCGGAATTCGACAGAAAGTTCGCGACGAAATGGACCAACTGATTGCCGACCTCGACTCGCTGGAATTCTAGCGGCTCGGTTCAAGCCGTCTGGTGTCGCAGAAGACCGAGAGATCGTGCGGCTCGAGCACTTTCGCGGCCTTGAGTTGATTCGCTGTGATGAATGCTCATCGACCTGCCGATGCGCTGAACTCTTTTGGCAGAGTCAGCGACCAGACCTCGTTGCTGAGCGGTTGCGCGTGTCCGCCGGCGATCCAGAGCTTGTCATCTTTCACAAATGCCGAGTGCTCGTGGCGTTCTTTCCAGATTGTCCTGCAGGGAAGTTGCTTCCAGTCTTTGCCATCACGCGAATACCAGACGTCGCCCCAGTTCTTTGAGGGATTGTTCGACCAGCCTCCAAGAACCCACAGGTAGCCTCGCCACGAAACTGCTGAGAACCAAAGACGCGGGGACCATGGAGCCGATCCGGTCACTTCCGTCCAGTGAACTCCGTCTTCCGAACACCAGACATCGTTCTTCGCAGAGTACTCCGGAACGTAGTTGCCTCCACCGAGCACCCATAGTTTTCCATCGTGGGCTACCAGCTGATGGTAGGCGCGAGGAGTCCATTCCGCAGACTGTGTCGCGGCCGTCCAGTTCTTCCCGTCAGCGGACCACCAGACATCGTTTTTCAGACTTGATCCATCGCCGAAGTAGTAGTTTTCTGTGCCACCGGCGATCCACATTTTGTCCTGAAAACTGACAAGCCCGGCGGCGAGTCGAGGAGTCCAGCCGGCCGAAGACGTGGCGAGCTGCCAGTCGGTTCCGTTGTCGGTGGACCACACTTCATTGGTCGCGCCGTGCCCTTCAAGACGACCGTTGTACCAGCCGCCCATCATCCAGAGTTTATCTTTGAACTCCGTCGCCATCGGCAGGTCACTGAACTTCCACGGTGCTTCGTGCTGCACTTCTTTCCAGGTGACACCGTCTTCTGATGACCACACATCGCGCGGAGGAGCCGAGAAGGAATCAAACCAGCCGCCGAGTATCCACAGCTGATTACGAAACACCGCCTCGCCGGAAGAATCACGAGCCTGCCATCCGGCGTTTCCGGTGACCAATGTCCAGTCATAGCCGCTCTCAGGTTTTTCATCCGAACGCAGGAGCCGCGCTGAACCCGTGACGGCGAGAACAGCGAGCATTGCCGCGGCGAGTTTCCCGGCGAACCCAGCGAAGCGATGCTGAGGACGGCAGATGCATTGGGACACTGTGCGGCTCCTCTCAAACTGCAAGAATGGACGGTACCGGCCGGCTTACACCGGCCGCTCCCCGCTGTGTTTTTTATCGCAGCGAACTAGGTCACGTTCAGCTTCTTCTTCCATTCCGCGACCTGGAACGCAACGGGCTGTTCACCGCCGGAGCCGTAACTCTGAAGGGCCTTCATCGCGTTCGCTGCTCCGAGGACATTCGTGACGTCGGCGTCGATCAATGGACAGGCTTCCTTCAGTTCCGTCAGCGGAAGTTCCGCCAGCCGAATTCCTCGGGCTTCGCAGTGTGCCACCAGGCGTCCGACAGTCTCGTGACCGGTTCTCATCGGGACGCCCTTCTTGATGAGATATTCCATGAGAGCCGTGGCGTCGAGGAATCCGTCATCAAGCCTTGCGGCGATCTTGTCTCGTCGCAGTTCCGCCCCGGCGATGATCGCGGGAGCCAGCTCAAGGCACGGGCGCAGAGCATCCAGCGCGCCGAACAAGGCGAGTTTGTCTTCCTGCAGGTCGCGATTGTACGCCATCGGCAGGCTCTTCAGCAGAATCAGAATCTGAGGCACGGATGCCATGACACGAGCCGTACGACCACGGATCAGTTCCAAAACGTCAGGATTGCGTTTCTGAGGCATGATCGACGATCCGGTTGTGTAAGCATCCGGAAGTCGAATGAAGCTGAACTCCGTTGTGAACCAGATGATCCACTCTTCCGCCCACGTACTCAGATGGGCGGAGATCATCGACAGGCAAAAGATGAACTCTGCCAGGTAATCTCGGTCGCTGCTGACATCCAGACTGTTCGCTGCGACGGATTCAAAGCCAAGATCTCGCGCTGTCATCTGACGGTCAATCGGCAACGATGTTCCTGCGAGAGCGGCTGCTCCCAGGGGAGACACATTCACTCGCTTTCGGCAATCTGCAAGTCGCTCACGATCGCGCTGGAACTTCTCTGCGTAGGCCAGCCAGTAATGAGCGGCCTGAACGGGCTGAGCACGCTGAAGGTGAGTGTAGCCAGGGACAATCACGCCGGCATCAACGTCACATCGATCCACGAAAGCTCGCTGGACTTCCACCAGCAGTTTGTCGAGCTCATCAATGGCGTCACGAGTGAACAGCTTCAGGTCGGTGGAAATCTGATCGTTGCGGCTTCTTCCCGTGTGCAGCTTTCGACCCACATCCCCAATCCGCGTGATCAGCGCGTTCTCGATGTGCATGTGGATGTCTTCGAGATCCTGGCGAAACGTGAATTGTCCGGAGGCAATTTCTTCGCCGATCTGATCCAGGTGAGCACAGATCTGATCACGTTCCGCGCTGGTGATCAGGCCGCAGCGTGCCAGCATCGTTGCGTGTGCCATGGAACCCCGAATGTCCACCGCGTACAACCGCTTGTCAAAGCTGATTGATTCGGTGAATGCTTCGACTCGAGTATCCGTTACCTGATGAAAACGCCCGCCCCATGCTTTGGCCACGGCTATGTCCTTTGAGAATTCAGACTGAGCCACGACTTCGCGTCAGGAAATCAGCAGTGGACAGGCGAAGCCGGCACAGTTGCCTGAAGTCTACTCGGGACGTTTGCCATGTTCCACGATGACCGTTGTACGAATCCCGCCTCTTGGAGTAAACGCGGCTTCGATCTTCATCCAGCGAGGCTTTGTCACAGCCACGAGATCATCCAGAATCATGTTTGTCACGCGCTCATAGAACGCACCATGATTGCGATACTGCTGCAGGTACAGCTTCAGAGACTTCAATTCGTAACAGACTTTGTCCGCGACATAGGTAATGGTCAGCGTTCCGAAGTCCGGCTGGCCGGTCTTGGGACAAACCGACGTGAACTCGGGAGCAATCGTCTCCACGACGAAATTTCGCTGAGGAAACGGGTTTTCGAATGTCTCAAGAATGTCTTTTGTAGGCTCGCTGGGCATGGCAAACGATCTCGAAAAAAGGGACCTGCGAACACTTCGGCCGTTTCATTTGGCTCGCAAAATCAATCGAATGCGGGATGATAGTCCTGCCACCGAGTCCTCAAATGACTGTCCACCGCGAACAGGCCGATTTCTCACAGAAACCAGGCTCCCACCCTGAAACTTTGCTCCTGGATTCCTCCTCCTGACGTCAAGGAATGCCGTGATGACCGATTTGACTGCCAGCCGCCGCAACTTTCTGCACGCAGGCCTGCTTGGTCCGGCTGCCGGACTTCTGCTCTCCCAGTTTGCAGCCAATGCCGCTGAGCCAGGCAAGGGCAATCGCGCGTCGGATGATTTCCCGAACGTCGAAGTGCACGGGATTCGGCGAGTCTTTCATAACGGCGAACATAACGCCTTCACCGATCTATGCTGGTTCAATCACAGGATCTACCTGGCCTTTCGCAGTTGCCCGGATGGCCACATGGTTCATCCGACGTCGTGCATCATCATTCTCTGCAGCGACGACCAAGGCACTTCGTGGAAGGAAGTGCATCGCTTCAGTGTTCATCATCGGGATACTCGCGATCCCCATTTTCTGGTGTTCAAAAACCGCCTGTTCGTGCTGACCGGCACATGGTACAGCGGAGCCACGACGCTGCCTCGGGAAGACTACGACCTGAACCTTCACCTCGGCTACTGTGCCTGGTCTGACGATGGTGCCACATGGCACAGCCCGATTATGCTTGAGGGCACCTTCGGACATTACATCTGGCGAGCGGCCACGTTTGGTGACAAAGCGTATCTCTGTGGACGGCGAAAACCAGAATTCGAAGTGAAGGCTCGCGGCGAAGGACGAGAAGTCGAGTCGCTGATGCTGGAAAGCAACGATGGCCTCGTCTGGCGCAGGTCGACTGTGTTCCAATCATCGCTCGGAGATGAAACGGCATTCCTGTTTGAATCAGATGGCTCCGGCCTCGCGATTGCTCGCCACGGTCAGGGCAAAGAGGCCGGCCTGCTGCGATGCGCATCTCCTGGCAGCGAGTGGATTCGGACGGAACTGAATGAACCTGTTGGCGGCCCGTTGCTGACAAAGTGGTTGAATCATTACGTCGTGGCCGGCCGTAAGACCAGCGGCAGCGACGGGCCGAAGACTGTCTTCTGGTGGCTTGATCAGAATCGCCTGAAGGAATTTGCTGTGCTGCCGTCGGCGGGAGACAATTCCTATCCGGGCCTCGTTCCTCTGAGTGAATCGACTGCGCTGATTTCCTGGTACTCAAGTCATGAGAAGGATGGCAAAGGTCAGCCGATTACAGCGATTTATCTTGCGGAACTTCGTGCAAAGTAGACGTCACCCACCGTAGCCATCACTCTCTGAGTGATGAACGCGATTCTCTCCGCAGAGTCCCATTTCATCACTCGGAGAGTGATGGCTACGAGTCTAAGTCGATCTGATCACGGCCTTGGCGACATCGGGCAGCAGTAACCGCCCGTCGGGTGAAGCATCGGCAAATCGCATCGGACGACCGATGGGAGTCATGATCTCTTTCGAATATTCAATGCCCATCACAGCCATGATCGTTGCGAAGAGCTGGGGAATCGTCACCGGATCGGTCGGAGGAGCCGGTTTGTCACTCGGAATGTCCGATGACGTCGCGCCGATGACGGTGCCCTGACGGAAACCTCCGCCGGCGATCATGCAGGAAAACCAGTTTGGCCAGTGATCTCGACCGCCAGCCGGATTGATGGACGGTGTTCGACCAAACTCGCTGATGCACAGCACGATGGTACTTTGCAGAAGATCGCGTTCCTTCAATTCCTTCAGCAGCGATGAGATCGCAGGATCCATGATCTTTGTCTGAGTAATGTGCCCTTCGTGATTTGAGACGTGAGTATCAAAGCCGGAGAGATTCACTTCGACCGACCGTACGCCTGTTTCCACCAGTCGCCGAGCCACCAGGCATCCTCGCCCGAACGACGTATTTCCATAGGCCGCTTTGACAGACGCTGATTCGTCCTGGAGCTGAAACGCCTTCAGCTGATCGGATGTCATCATCTTCAACGCTCGGTCAATCGTGTCCTGATGCAGTGTCTTTCGTGCGGCAAGCTGACGATGAGCAGCAAACTGCTGACTGACAACCTGCAGTCCTTCCAGGCGATTTCGCTGCCGTTCCGCCGTCTCGTACGACTTCAGATTCGCAAGGTCTTCGCCTGGATTGAAGACTCGAAAAGCATCCCATTGATTTCCGAGGTAACCGCCTTCCGGAACCACTCGATCCGAGGCGATGGAAACGTAGGATGGAATCTCCAGCTTTGGATTCGGAAGCTCACTCGCAGCAATCGCGCCGAGTGTCGGGTACTTCAAAGTCGGCTCTGGACGGTATCCTGTTTTGACAAACGCCGAGCCGCGTTCGTGATCGCCTTCTTTCGAGGTGAGTGACCGAATCAGCAGACAGGAATCCAGCTGCTCGGCAACCTGCGGCAGCATCTCTGAGATCCGGACGTCCTTTGCCGTTGTCGCGATGTCTTTCACTTCGCCACCGCTTTTGGTTCCCGGATGAGGATCCCAGGTTTCCAGCTGACTCATGCCGCCATTCATCCACAGCGTGATGAGTGACTTTGGCCGTTCGTCAGCACGGCGAGCCGCCGCGCGGGCGGACATGCCGGGCAGTGCGATGGACATGCCGAGACCGGCCATCAGCTGAAGAATCTGACGTCGTGAAGAAGTTGCATGATCAAACATAGGTCACCTCACCCCACTCAATGATTCCATGAGAATTCAGGACTGTTGAACAGTGTCCAGAACAAGTCCTGAACGACTTCTTCGCGAGACGGCCGTACAACGCCTGGCTGTTCCGGCTTCCCTTCCGCAGGCGCAGCCAGAAGCGACAGAAAATAATTCTTCTCTGCCTCCGTAGGACGTCGTGACAGGCAGGCCAGAAAACTGTTTTCGATGATGTGAGCATCATCCTTTGACAGGCTGAAAATCTCTCCAGGACCCGTCAGAAAATCGACCTTGCTGCGTTCCGACGTGAAGCGCCCGTTAAGTCTCAGCAGGGCCTGAGGAATCGTGCCCATTTGCTGAAGCAGCTCGTCATCGCCGAGGTCACCGTATTCCTTGATGAAGTCGTTCTCATTGCCGAACTTCGTGAGGCGAATGAAGGGGTTCGAGTTCTGATCCACCGACCGAACATGGCTGGCCTGAAACAGCGAACCAATAATCTGTTCAGGGCGAAGACGAACAATCGGAAACACAGCCCATGCTTTTTCCTGAGCCGTGTACTGGGAATCTGTCTCTGTTGCCGATTCCGATGACAACCGGAAAGGACGCGATTGAGCAATCACCCGGATCAGAACGCTCAGCCGATCCCCGCGAGTTCGAAACTCCTGCCCCAGAATATCCAGAGCATCCTCGGGCTTATCTTCCGGATGCGGCAGGTCATCCACAGGCTCGTGCAAAGGCCGGCCAAACATCAGTCCCCAGATTCGATTCGCGATCGCTCGTTCAAACCGTCGATTGTCGGGATGAGTCACCCAGGCCGACAGTCGTTCTCGCTGATCGCCTTCGGAAGGGAGCCACTCGGGATGGAAGGGAACCTTTGGTGCAATTTCACGCCCCTGGTCCGGTGCCTTGCCAGGATCGACGACCTTGTAGACGACTGGAGTCCCATCCTCGTTCTTTGTGTGTTCCTTAACACCTGCCAGAGAAAGACCCGCCTGGCAATACCAGGCCGCCAGGCCTTCGAAGTCTCCCTGCTTCCATCGTTGATCAAACGGATGATCATGACACTGAGCACAGTCAATGCGCTGCCCGAGGAATGTACGAACGGTGCGACCGGCCAGTTTGTTGACATCCAGACCTTCGTCATTGATTCGCGCGATCGTGATGAAGTTGGCAGAAGGGCGATCCGTCCAGACTCCTTTGGCCGCAATCATCTCGCGAGTCATCTGGCTCCACGACGCATCCTGTTGAAGTTGTCGAGCGAGCCATTGATTGAACTGGTCTCTCCGAAACACGATAAAGGGCCCGTCTTCCACACCCACCAGGCTGCGGCTTAGACGTTCAGAAAAGTAGTCGCCATACCGAGTGTCCCGGAGCATCTGGACGATCCATCGATCGAGTCGGTTCGGGGACTGGTCTGCTTCAAACGCCCGGATCTCTTCCAGCGACGGTACTGTGCCGAAAAGTGCCAGCGAGAGGCGACGAAGTATGGTGAGTTCATCGGCGGGCTCGGCCGGAACCGTACCTTCCGACTTCCAGTGGTTTTCGAACCACTGATTGAGTCGATCTACGGCAGGTTGTAACTCGTTCTCGACCGTTTCCACCGCGGGTGGGGAAACCGTAACCTCGACTTTGCCCGCGTAGTCCACCAGCCGAACCACCAGCAGGATGACTCCCAATGCTGTCAGCGCTGTGACGAATCGCATAGGCTTTGCTTCCCGAAAGATTCCTGCTGGACATCAGGCGTGAACACGTGAGACGGCATTTTCCGATTGGCTCCTCGTTGTTTCGTCCTGATTGCTGTAAACCTGGCAGCCGACAGCAATTTTTTCAGAAAACCGACGAACAAAAAAGATCGGTCCGTCCGAAGACTCACGCTGTAATATAGAGCATATCACCGGAAAAGCGTCCATTTGCACTGTTTGCGGCCGTTCGAAACAAGGGAAGTCCCATGAGTATCGTTCTGAACGAACCTCAGCCCGATGTCGATTCGCCGCCGCCCCTGATGTTGGACGCTCCCGAAACAACCTCCGGTCCAGCGACGGCAATCGGCCCCGGGCCATTCCCTGGAATTCGTCGCCCGTTCGCCTCGCTGTGGTGGTGTGTTGAAATCCTGTTCGGCACGGCAAGCATCGTTGCGATCCTGGCTATTCTGGCGGCAATCCCAGGGCTGAATATCCTGACACTCGGGTATCTCGTGGAACCTCAGAAGCGAGTCGCCGCAAGCGGCCGGCTCCGCGACGGTTTTCCTCTGATGGTCTTTGCACCTCGCCTTGGCATCATCATGTTCTTTGGTCTGCTGTTGATGATTCCGCTGAGAGTCATGGCCACCCGAGTCAGCGATGCCGTCGTCATTCTTGGTGCGAACGACCCCCGGACTCTTCAGATGATGACCACGCTGAATGTGATGAAGTGGATCATCGGGACTCATCTGCTTCTGGCAATTGCCTACGGCGGAACCATCGGAAGTTTCTTCCGCCCGATTCGCAATGTGAAATGGTTTCTTCGAGCGACGCTGAGTTCCGCCGGCCGAGCCGAATTATCAGCTCACATTGATCAGCTTCTAACCGTCGTTCGTCCGCTGCATCATTTCTGGCTGGGACTAAAGGCCTTCATCGGAGCCGTTCTGTGGCTGGCGATCCCATCCGGGATGCTGGTCGCCGTGACGAATCCGGAGCGAGACAATCCGGGTCTCGGAGTTGTTTCATTTCTCGGCGTGCTCCTGATGATCCCCGTGATGGCGTGGTTGCCGCTGCTGCAGATTCATCAGGCCGTCGAAGGGCGGTTTGTATCCGTATTCAGCATTCGAGCCGCTCGTTCGATCATCGCGCGAGTTCCTCTGAGATGGATGCTGGCCACTGTCGTCTTGTATGCGCTGACGTTTCCACTGTACCTCGCGAAGATTCGACTTCTTCCCGGCGACGCTATGTTGGTGATCACTCCGTTCTTCATCGTCCTGACGTATCCGACCCGCCTTTTGATGGCATGGATCTATCACCAGGGACAGCAGCGGCCTGCATCGGCATTTTTCCTATGGCGCTGGCTGATCAAACTCGTGATGGTACCAGCACTTGGAGCGTACTGTTTCTTTTTGTTCCTGACACCTTTTGTGAGCGAACTCGGACGGTCCGCACCGCTTGAAAACCAGGCGTTTCTCGGCCCCGTCCCATATGCTCAATGGGGACGATCGAAATAGCGCCCCAAGCCGTAGTGGAACTCGCCAGAGTTCCCTCCTCAATCCGTCGTCTAACTCGCCAGAGTTCCTTCCCGCAAACCGCACTGGAACTCGCCAGAGTTCCTTCTCGCAAACCGCACTGGAACTCCGCAGAATTCCTAGCTCACCGGCAGCAACTCTGAGATCGGTTCACCAAACGGAAGAATGGGCATCGGTCGGCCGCTGTGATCGATAAATGACTGGTTCCAGTCGATCCCAAGGTGACGATAAACCGTGGCCCAGAGGTCATTTGGCGTCAAAGGTCGCTCGTGAGGTTCTTCGCCCTTCGAGTTTGTGGAACCAATAACCTGGCCGGTTCTCATGCCACCGCCGGCCACCAACATCGACATCGCCTGAGGCCAGTGGTCGCGGCCTGGCTGAGGGACTCCGGTTTGAGTTCCCACCTGAGTCGTAATTCGTGGCGTTCGACCAAATTCGCCAGTGACGACCAGCATCACCTTCCGGTCGAGCCCCCGATTGTAAAGGTCTTCGACAAGAGCCGTCACCGCCTGATCATAGATCGGGAAGCGGATCTTTGCGTCTTCGAACAGATGGCAGTTCACCGCGTGCGAATCCCAGTTGTAAGTTCCAGCCTTCAGCCACTCGACACCGGACTGATACGGATTCTCCATCACCATCGTGACAAAGCTGCAACCGGCTTCCACCAGCCGGCGAGCCAGCAACGCTCGCTGTCCCCAGCAGTGCCGTCCATAGCGATCGCGGAGTACATCTGGTTCCTTTGACAGGTCAAACGCTTCTCGGGCTCGCGAACTCGTCAACATCGAAACGGCCTGCTGGTTAAACTGATCCATCGCCTCCATCACGCCTCGATCATCGATGCTGCGTCGCAGTCGATCAAAGCCCTTCAGCAATGAAACACGATCGTCCAGCCGACTGGCCGCCTGCTGATCAACCGACAGATTCTTGACGCTGAAATCTGCTTCGCCCGGATCACCCGGAACATTGAACGGCGTATAGGATGGGCCAAGGTACGCGGCACCGAAGCTGTACACATCAACGCCTGCTCGCCCGGGCTCAGTCCCCGAGATGTAATTGGGAAGCCCCGTCGCAAGATGCTCACGACACTTCGCAACAATAGAGCCCACGGCCGGAGCATCATTGACGAATCCGGTCGGAGTCGCCGGCATGCGGCCCGTCAGAAATCTCTTATGCCCGCCGCCATGGTCTGCAAATTCGTGAGCGACCGAACGGATGATGTTGTACCGATCCGCGCACTTTGCATGCATCGGAAGCAGTTCGCAGACATCCAGTCCTTTGACATTGGTCGGGATCGGCCGAAAAACTCCCCGATACTCTTCGGGAGCATCGGGCTTCATGTCATAGGTCTCCATATGCGGCGGACCGCCCGGAAGCCAGATGAAGATGATTGACGTGTCCTGAGCATTCGAAGCCGCACCCGATTCCGCCGCCGCGGCGCGCATTCGGAGCAGGTCACTTAACCCCAGCATTCCAAATCCCAGAGCGCCAGCTTCCAGGATGCTGCGACGCGACACGGGGCCAGGACACAACGAGGCGGTTTTTCGGAAACCAGTTCGGATTCGAGCTTCTGACGTCATGGCGAAACCAACTTACAGGCGGGAAAATGAGACGTCGACAAAACGGGAGGGTCGCTCATCTTCGGCCGCAGGAATCAGGCTGTCAACATCCATCCGTCACGGCTGAACGTGAACGGCTGTGAATCCGAAGAATTCACCGACTTAACGGGCTGAAGCGGGCAGACGACCCGCCGAGCAACGCTGTGAAGGTTCCCTTCATCACAGGAAGTGACAGGATCTCTGGCGAGATCCACTACAGATTACTTCAGCAGAGCGACCTTCCGGGCTGGTCCCAGGCAGATACGAAATCCATCACGGGAATCGGAATAATGGGCTCCCGCCAGTCCCAGTCGGACCGCACAGCGAGCGTTCCCAGGAACATCGAAGTAATTTCCGCCTCGACACACAGGGCGATAATGCCCATCGGTAACGTAAAGCTCTTCGTGACCGCCTTTGGGATCAAAATGGTCCAGAACAACTTCCCAAACCCCGCCACACATGTCCGCCAGGCCAAAGCCGTTTCGGCCGCGTTCGCCATAATGATCGACTGGCGACACGAAGGAAAATCCATCACTCCACGGTGCGCTTCCGAGCGGCCATTTTTGTTTGCGGTCTGGAAGAAAGTCGACGGCGGAAATATTCAGACGCCCTTCGCCTTCGCTCAATTCATTGCCCCACCAGAAGTAGCTGGAATCCTTCCGACCTCCGCGACAGGCATATTCCCATTCGACCTCAACCGGCAGGCGGTATTCCAGTCCTTCGGGAAGTCTTCCGGCTTCTCGTTCATGCTTCGTCAACCACTCAGCGAATGCTCGAGCATCGGTCCAGCTGACACACACCACAGGAAAGTCATCCTGCAGCGGAAACTGGAAATTGGGATCCTTCCAGCTTTTCCCTTCCATCGGTTCCCATGGATGAGTGATCTCGGTGGTCATCCGGTAACTGGTCCATGACGGGTTGAAGCACTGAGTGTGTCCGCCCGGTTTTTCGGCATCGGTCACATAACCTGTCGATTCAACGAACTGTCGAAACTGACCAACAGTCACCTCGGTGCGTCCCATCCAGAAGCCATACTTCACGGACATCGGTCGAGGCTTCTCGCCTTCGTACGATTCACGTTCTGTTCCTGCTTGAGCACCTCCTTCAATTCCGGTTGCCCATTTTTTCTCTTCCGGAGTACTTCCCATCAGGAATTCGCCAGGAGGAATAAAGACCGTTTCCAGAGTGACGCCTTTCCCCAGTTCAGCGCGGGTTACATCCCCCTTCTTTGGGTCAGCGGCATCAGCGAAATCAGGAAGAAAAGCCAGGACCAAAACCGCACAAACAACACGGCGCTGGACACTCATTTGTTCTCTCCAGGCAGACAGTTCGTCAAGCAAATCACACCCCAATTTGCATTCCGGTTGTTAACCGTTACTTAGCGGATTCGGCACACCCAATCCTTCCGCAACCTTAATCAGCACGGCGCGTTCTTCGTTGGAAATTGAGCCATTCGCCATCGCGATCTGCATCAGGTACTCGAGGACCTTGCCCTTTTGCTTTGCATCGAGCACATCACGCAACATTCCGGCGAGGTCCTGAACGGGCGGAAGCTTCTTGCCACTCTCAACGATCATGCGAAGCGCTGCTTCGTCGAAGTTTCCGAAGACTTCGTCGCCTGCCTTTTCTGCCGCCTGCAGTTCCGATTCATCCACGCTGCCATCCGCCATGATCATGCTGGCAGCCAGTGCGTAACTGACGGCGTTGACGTCAACAATCTTTGGTTCATCCGGCAGTCCCAGTTCGCGAAGTTTCGCACTGACCGCACCATCGTTCCGTCCCACCAGCAACCCGCGAATCAAGTTGTAAACAATCATGAAAGGGTTCAGGATGAGTGCCGTGATGCTAAACCATCCAATGAACAGCGACAGAGCCGCTTCTCCAAGCACCTTCTTTCGAACACAGGGTACGCAACCGATAAACGTCTTACTGCCAATCTGATACGCCGCAATGAAGCCTCGAACATACGGGGCCGTGGCGACGGTCTCCAGCGACTTCTGATGACAGTAAGGACAAGGGTAACCCTGTGATGCAGTGCTCATGGTATCGAAGATCCTTGTTGCGGTGAAAAATCGGATGCCCGCCACGTACGGTAACCGATTCCGAATAACTGACTTGCCAAAGTGTTCGTTTGGATACAAGAACGGAAAGGCGCAACTTTAGCGTGTCAGGCTCGGACTTCAAAACGTGCCCATGTGGGACAACATCAGGAGCACTGCTGACCGAAATCGCACAGTTCGAACCACTGGACCCGGATGCCTGGAGGGACGAATTGACCGTTCCTGATTCTGTGACACGATTCTCCCGTTTGAAACCGAACAACCCCGGAGAGCACAGGACTGGACCAGCGTTCCCCTCCGCTGAAGAATAGGAAGAGCCAACAATTCCGGTTGGTCGATCCTACCTTGTATGACGTCCACCCTGACCACATCCCACCCCGGTTCATTCCCAGAGAATCCGGATCGCTGCACTGACCAAATGGTCTTCACGCATTGACTGGCAGTTCTCTTTGTGAGCCAGAGAATCCAACAGGAGCAACGGCTATGGTTTTCGGCCTTCGCTGTCTCTTCGCATCCAGTCTTGCACTGACTGTGATGGCCGTTCCGACCCGCACTGCCGCGGCGGACGACATCCAGTACAACCGCGACATTCGCCCGATCCTTCTGGACACATGCTTTGCATGCCACGGTCCGGACAGCGCCTCACGAAAGGCGGATCTGAGACTGGATCAGCGCGACGCTGCCGTTTCCTCGGGCGCGATCAGTCCGGGTAAGCCTGACGAAAGCGAATTCATTCGACGGATCCTGAGTGACAATCCGGAGGAAGTGATGCCGCCTCCGGCATTGAAGAAAACTCTCACGCCTGAACAGAAGAAGCTTCTGGTGGAATGGATTAAGAATGGTGCCGAGTACCAGAAGCACTGGTCGTACATTGCTCCCGTGCGGCCGCCACTACCATCGGTGAAGGTTCCTTCGACTCATTCAGGCTGGGTACGCAATCCGATCGATTCGTTTGTGCTCGCAAAACTCCTTGAGAACAAACTGTTGCCGAATCAGGAGGCCGATCGTCACGTGCTGGCTCGGCGAGCAGCCCTGGATCTCACGGGGCTTCCTCCGAAGCCGGAGATGCTTCAGACCTTCCTGAACGACAAGTCGCCGGACGCTTACGAAAAGTACGTTGACCGACTGCTGGCACTTCCGGAATGGGGTGAGCACCGAGGTCGCTACTGGCTCGATTATGCTCGTTACGCCGACACTCACGGCATCCACTTCGACAACTACCGTGAGATGTGGGCTTATCGTGACTGGGTGATTCAGGCCTTCAACAAGAACATGCCGTATGACCAGTTCACCATCGAAAACCTGGCGGGCGATCTTCTGCCAAATGCGACGCTGGACCAGAAAATTGCCTCAGGCTTCAATCGCTGCAACATGACGACAAATGAAGGCGGCATCATCGATGAAGAGTATGCTGTGCTGTACACACGCGACCGAACCGAAACGGTTTCAACGGTCTGGATGGGGCTGACCGCGAACTGCGCGACTTGTCACAGCCACAAGTTCGATCAGCTCAGCCAGAAAGAGTTCTATCAGATGGCGGCGTTCTTCAATAACACGACGCAGCCGGTTCGCGATGGCAACATCAAGGATACGCCACCCATCATTCAGGTGCCTCAGGAAGCCGATCGAGCACGCTTTGAGCAACTGCCTGGCTTGATTACCGAGGCTCGAACGTCCGTGGAAACTCGCCGCAAAGACGCTCGAACTGAATTCAACACGTGGCTCAGTTCTGCAACTCCCGCCTCGCTGGGAGCTCCAGTGTCGGACGAAGGGTTGCAGCTCAAGGCAGAGCTCAAAGAAGGCGGTGGTCGAACTGTGAAGGTTTGCTTCGGCCCGGATTGTCGGGAAGTGAAGCTTGCGGATTCAGCGAAGTGGGAAGAGACGCCAGCCGGAAAATCGCTCGCGTTGCAGGGAACCGCCTTTGAAGCTGCCGAGGTCGGCGATTTTGAAGCAGATCAGCCCTTTACGGTCGCGGCATGGATTCGCATTCCGGCGAACGATGGAACGGGTTCTTTGTTTGCCCGAATGGACGCACCGTCCGACTACCAGGGCTGGGACTTCTGGATTCAACAGCGCAGAATCGGAATGCATCTGGTCAGTAACTGGCCGGAAAAGGCATTGAAGGTCGTCAGTCGCGATCAGGTTCCGGCCAACGAATGGACGCATGTCGCAATCGCCTACGATGGATCGCGTCAGGCGTCCGGGCTGCAGATCTTTATCAACGGAAACGCCGTCGAGAAAAACATCGAAGCAGACCAGCTTGGTGGCGCTTCGATTCGTACGAAAGTCCCATGGAAGCTGGGATCTCGTTCCGCCACGGATCCTTTCACCGGCTCAGTCTCGGATGTTCGAATTCAGCAGCGCCGGCTGTCCGCAGCGGAGATCGATGCGCTCGCAAAACTCAGTCGCTTTGAAGCGACTCTGGTGAAAGCCGCGGACAAGAGAACAGAGGCGGAAGTCAACGACCTGTATTCCTTCTGGCTGAATCGATTCGACGAAGCATTTCAGAAACAGTCGGCGACTCTGGCCAGTCTTGAAAAGGAACAGGCGGACATTCGCGCGCGGGGCACGATTGCTCATGTGATGAATGAAAAGACTGAACCCGCCATGGCCTTTGTGCTGGCTCGAGGAGAATACGACAAACGCGGTGAGCAG
>JAXMBV010000017.1:0-158100 GCA_046349695.1 Planctomycetaceae bacterium
ACAACTTTCGTTGAAGATGGGAACTCTGGCGAGTTCCACGACGGCTCGGAACTCTTGAAATTCGCCGTGGAAAAATCAGTTCCCAGTGCCAACCGCACGGGCAATGTCGACTCGTTCGATGATCTGGCGAGCCCGCAGGCAAATTCCAGTGCCACCCAGTCGCTCCCACTCGGCCTTCCAGAACTGACTGGTCCGATAGTCTTCATCATAGAAGCTGACGTTCTGGGCCTGCAGAGTCCATTGAGCGAGCTGTTCGAGGCTGAGGAACCATGCCAGACCCGCGCGATAGATCTGAGTCCGTTCATGCATGCGGCGAGTGCGGAGGTCCAGGCGATGAAACCACTGATCGTCGGACGCGGAGGAAAACAGCAGGCGGCCGGCTTCCAGCAGGAACAGGCACAAATCCTGTCGGCGCGCCTTCTCTGCGGCAGGCAGCAACTGTTCGAGTATCGCGGCCTGAAGAACACCAATGGCCTGAACATCCGAGTCGTTCGATGAGACGCGTTTGTCGCGCTCCGTACGGAACCACATCTGAGCCAGCGGCAACTGCAGAGCTTCCAGAAGCCAGACGTCCTTCGCCTGAAACAACCGATCAGCGGCCAGCCCTGCTTTGGCATCCAGCACTGCGACATCCGCCGGGTACATCATGGCCATCAGTGTTGCGTCACCACAGACGCTTGTCTTCAGCAGCGTCGATGCTCCCAGTGTTGTTCGGAGGGCACCGAAAGACATCAGGAGAAAAAGTCGATCGCCGGATGTCAGCGTATTCAAGTCAATGGCAGGAAGCGTCTTCGTTTCCGTGAAGTTCTCACTGGTCAGCCACAGCAGAAGCTCAAGGCTGTTCCGGGAAAACGTCAGCTGCATCGTTGACGGAGCATGGCGGTTCCAGAGCCGTCCATTTGCAACGGTCTCCGGATCATTTGTCCTTCGAAACTGTGAGACCTGCCAACCGGCGCGAGCCAGCCATTCTGTTGTCCCTTTGGACAGTGCATCGCGAATCAGATCAACGCAGTGCGCACTCAGACAGGGAGGACGTTTTTCCGCACGGATCAGAAGAGGCAGAACCTGTTCGGCGGAAACTCGATGCATCAGACATCGCAGAATCCTTAACAGGCTTGCTTCAAAGACGCTCACTTCCTTTCCTGCTTCTGCCGTATTCATTCGACACCGCTCTTTCGAATGGACCGCCACAGTGACACGGCTGGTTTCGCCGGGAATCCATTTACCAGAAGTTCTCGGCCGTCCCACCGGAATTCCAGAGTGTCTGGTTTCGTCCAGCACGAATCGTCTGCGGAATAGCGATCGCTCAGGAAGTGAATCTGCTGATTCGCAGAGCCGATCCAGCGCCGTGTGGTATCCGGCTGAGTTCTGTCGTATCGGCCGTCTACGAGGAGATCTGTTTCCGCCAGCAGCTTTCGGACACCGTCGTCATTCATCTGCTGCAGTTCCGCCAGAGTGTAGCCGGAGAACACCATCACGCTCAGGCCTGCTTTCCTGACTTCCGCGGCCAGGACGGACAACGAGGATGCATGTGCAAAGGGTTCTCCGCCAATCAGCGTGATGCCTTCAATGCCCAACTCCCTGGCTGCAAGGATGTCTGCCAGAAGCTGATCCATTTCCACATCACTTCCGCCTTCAAACGTCAGCATTTCGGGATTGCAGCACTCAGCACAGCGCAGAGGGCAACCCTGCACCCAGATCGCGAACCGTCGACCTGGGCCTTCCGCTTCCGTGACTGAAACCGTTTGGGCGATACGAATCTGCATGAAACAGGCACTGAAGAATCTGGAAACGTCTTTCGGGGATTGGTGTCCGTTCGTTTGGAAGTACGCTGGTGCGACATATCCTGCGTGCAGCACGAGCATTCTTTCTCAAATCGACCTGCACAAGACTCTAACAATGAAATCCGTCATCGGCAAAGCGGACATCCTGTTCGTGACACTGGACACGCTCCGCTGGGATGTGGCTCAGATGACGATGGAGCAGGGCAGGACGCCCAACCTGAAGCGACTGATTCCCGGCGGCTGGCAGCTTCGACATTCGCCAGGGAGCTTCACGTACGCGGCTCACCACGCGTTCTTCGCGGGCTTTCTGCCAACACCGCCGACACCAGGTCCGCATCCGCGACTTTACGCAGCGCGGTTCCCGGGCAGTGAAACGACAACGGATGATACATGGGTGTTTGACGAACCGGATGTTGTGACGGCCCTTGCAAACCAGGGATACCACACTCTCTGTGTTGGAGGAGTCGGGTTCTTCAACCGCCTGACACCCCTTGGACGAGTCCTCCCGAGCCTGTTCCATGAGAGTTTCTGGTCGAAAGAGCTGGGTGTCACAGAGCGTGAGTCGACTCGCAACCAGGTGGATGTTGCCGTTCAGGCAATTCAGAGACGACCTCCGGATCAGCGAGTTTTTCTCTTCATCAACGTGTCCGCGCTGCATCAGCCGAACTGCATGTACGTCGACGGCGCTCAGGTGGATTCCGTGGAGACGCAGGCCGCCGCGCTGGAGTATGTGGATTCTCAGTTGCCGAGGCTGTTTGATTTTCTGAGCCATCGGTCGTCCGTCTTCGGTATCGTTTGTTCGGACCATGGGACTGCGTACGGTGAAGACAGCTTCGTTGGACATCGACTGGCTCATCCCGTAGTGTGGAACGTTCCATATGCCGAGTTTTCGCTTCCGAAGATCGGCTAGCGTCAGACCATCTCACAGAACCGCCAATGTCGAATACGGACACGTCTGTCACAGCCATCAACCGCGCTGAGAGCCTGCTGAGGGAGTCTCCTTATCAGGGATACACGTATTCGTATCCTCACAAGACGGCCTATCGCGTCTTCGACCAGCCCGTTGCTCTTTCGGACCTGTGGGCAACAGAAAAGCAGTCGTCCCTGTTCCTCTACCTGCACGTGCCGTTTTGCGAGCATCGCTGTGGGTTCTGCAACTTGTTTACTCAGGCAAATCCCGAAGCCGGCCTGACTCAGCGTTATCTCCGGCAGATTTCGGACGAGGCCTCTCAGGTCCGTCGTGCGCTTGATTCGAATGCGACCTTTGGCCAGCTCGCCATTGGCGGCGGGACTCCGACGTTCCTCAGCGCGCGCGAACTTGAGACGCTGCTGAAGATTTGCCAAACCATGGGAGCTGACGGAACCAGCATTCCCGTCTCCGTGGAAGTGTCTCCGGCCACGGTTGATGACGAGAAACTGTCAATGCTTGCCGAATTCGGGACCGACCGCGTCAGTATCGGGATTCAGTCGTTCGACGAAGCGGAAGCTCATCGCCTGGGCCGACCTCAGAAGCGTCACGACGTCGAGTTTGCTCTGTCTGAGATTCGACGTCACCGATTTCCCATCCTGAATATCGACCTGATCTACGGTGGAGAAGGGCAGTCAACCGAACAGTGGATGAAGTGTGTCCAGGAAGCTCTCCGCTGGAAGCCGGAAGAACTGTATCTGTACCCGCTGTACGTTCGACCTCTGACGGGACTTGGACGGCTGGAGCGATCCTGGGACGATCAGCGCCTCGAGGCGTATCGCGCTGCCAGGGAGTTTCTTCTGGCCAGTGAGTATGAGCAGGTTTCGATGCGGATGTTCCGACGGCTGAAGACTGATCAGGGCGAATCGTCCCACCAATCTTGCCGCGATCAAGAGTCGGCTGCGACGGGAATTCAGCGCGCTGGCGTGGCGAGTGATTCAAAACCTGATCCACAGTATCGCTGTCAGTCAGACGGCATGATCGGCCTTGGCTGTGGTGCTCGGTCTTATACAGCGTCGCTGCACTATTCGACAGAATTCGCGGTCGGGCGTCAGGGGGTCCGGTCGATTCTGATGGACTATCTCAATCGTCCGGTCGACTCCTTTTCCATGGCGCGTTACGGCTTCAGGCTTTCCATTGAGGAACAGCGGAGGCGATTTCTGATTCTTGGCCTGCTTCAGACATCCGGCCTGAAGCGATCGGAATACCGTGGCCGATTCGGAAGTGAAGTTCTGGAGCACTTTCCCGAACTGGCCGCACTGAATGAAGCCGGGCTCATTGAAACAACGGATGGGACAATCTGCCTGACCGAACCAGGGCTGGAACGATCCGATGCCATTGGGCCGTGGTTGTATTCCGAGCCAGTTCAATCGCTGATGAAAGACTTCGACCTGCAGTGACTTATTCTCGTCGCGTTGAGCAAGATTGCAGGAAGACCCTTATTCACGACACTGTGTCAGATTCATTCGGTTGAGGCGTTCCAGCTGATTGTCTGCGTGACTGACATCGTCAGCAAACTGCCGGGCATCCCAGAGGTCGACGAAAACACGACCCCTGTTCCATTCCAGCGTCGTCTGCAACACCGACTCAAGAGAACTCAGCTTCGGAGGTTCATAGTGTCCGACCTGCTGCAGTTGTTCCATGTATCCGTTACCAGTTCGAACGGGAATGATGGAACAGCATGAAACTCCACAGTCGAAAGCAAACCGAACAGACTCGACCGTTCGCTGGATTGCCTGTTGCTCCGTCGTCCACGGAGGTTTGAACAGAATGAAAGCTCGAATCAGGATACCGTGCAGCAAAAGCTGTCTGCAGGCATGGGCAAAATCGTCGGTGGTCATCTGCTTGTTGAGCGCGGCCAGTGTTTCTGCGTGGGATGTTTCGAGTCCCAGAGCCACTTCCAGCTGGGTCCCGCAGAGCTGCTGAAACTCAGCGCAGCCTGGGCCCACAAGCCGCGGATGATTTTCCACGACAACCGTTTCGAACCTTGCCACGCGCTGGGCGATGGCAGGCCAGTCGGATCGCGGGATCGCTCGCGGATCGAAGAAGTTGCCGCTGTTGTACAGTTTCAGGTGTGGCGAGAGAGGCAATTGCTGCAGTGCGAAATCAATCTGAGCGGGGATCGCACCTTCAGGGACGGTCGACTCTGTCGTGTTCTTCCACAGGTCACACATCAGGCAGTGAAACGGGCATTCACGATTCGTCAGGAAGAGGGTCGAGACATCTTCGACTCGACCGTTTCTTGAATGTTCCTGTTCCACAAAAAAGGCCCACGGCCGCCATGGATCGACGGAATGCCGCGGGCCGCGAGCGTTCAGGATTGTCCGAGTCAGCTCGTTCAAAAGAATGTCTCCGGCAGGCAGATTGCACCAGGGCCGGGCGCTTCAGCGTTTCTCAGGCGGAGAGAATTCCGGCTGCCGCTTTTGCTGCGTCCCACAGCCACTGTGGCTTCAGGAACAACAGCAGTGACCCCGCTGCAGCGACGCCGCCAGCAACCCACGATGCCGGTCGTACAACAGGCTCATCAACCGTGGTGGACTGTTCAAAGTACATCGTGCCAATCAGTCGGAGATAATACCCGGCTGCAATGACCGCGTTCACGGCCAGAACGATCGCCAGAATTCTTCCATCCCGTGAACCGTCCGACCATGCAGACAGAAACAGGTTCAGTTTCCCAATGAATCCACCGGTAGGCGGCAAACCGCTGAGGCCGAACAGACAAACGGTCATCAGGAATGCGATCACAGGACGCGTGCGGCTCAGCCCGGCCAGATCCGCAGTGGCTCGAACCGGACGATTTGCACTTCCCGCAGAAGCGATCAGAGCAAACAGGCCAATTGAAACGACACCGTAGACCGTAACATAGAAGAGCAGAGAGGCAACTCCGCTGGTCGCCCCGGCAGAACTGCCAACGATCAGGCCGACCATCATGTAGCCTGCGTGAGCAATACTTGAATAGGCCAGGAGGCGGAGAATGTTTGTCTGCCGCATCGCCAGGATGTTTCCGAGGAACATTGTGATCACGGCCAGCCAGACGAGAATACTCTTGATGGGTGCAGCCGGCTCCCATTCTGCAAAGGACGCTGTTCCAAAGCAGACAGGCAGAATTCGGAGCAAGGCTGCGAATCCCACGATCTTTGGCAACACGGACAGCATTGCTGAAGAAGACGATGCAACTCCCTGAAAGACGTCCGGTGCATAGAAGTGGAACGGGACCGCCGTCAGTCGGAAACTCAGCCCCGCGACGACCAGCATCAGAGCAACTCGAATCATGCCGTGCTGAGACACCAGGGATGCTTTTGCGGCGATGGCAGAGAGGTTTGTCGTGCCATTCATTCCGAACAGCCAGGCCATCCCGTAAAGAACAAACGCAGACGAGAAGATGCTGAGCAGAAAGTACTTGATCGTGGCTTCACGCGACATCCAGTCGTTTCGTCCCAGGTACAGCAGGATATAGGTTGGGATACTGACCAGTTCGAGTCCCAGAAAGACGCCAACGAGGTCATTGGACAGGGCAACGAAATTCACACCCGCCAGGATTGCAAGCAGACAGGCAAACGATTCTGCTGCCGTTGAATCATCCGTTTGATCCCAGAGAACCAGTGTCAGCAGAATGCCGCAGCTCAGCGTCAGGCCTCGGACGAACCATGCGAAGGAATCTGAAATAAACGGGCCGGCCGTTGAGTCTGTCATTGGTGCCCCAAGCCATGCGTACCCTGCACAAAGCAGTGACAGAATTGCAAAGATGCCCCAGCGATGGCGAAGCCCGGAAGTGGTTTTGCCATGTTCACTGACCAGGAACGGTGCCGCCAGAAACATGATGCAAACCGTGGCAATCAGGATGATTTCCGGAATGATCAGTCCAGCAGCCTGATTCAGTTCTTTAAATGCGGGCACGGCTAAGTCTCGGATAAATCAAAGGAACAGAAATTCAGGAACAAGGACCGGGTACTGCTATTCGACAGAAGCCTGTTCTGGAAGTTCGGATGGTGTTGCATCCGCTTTCAGAACTCTTGCCACGGCCTTCACGTCCGGCTCGATCAGTTCAATCAGTGTCGCAGGCTTCACACCAATCCAGAGACACAAAGCAGCCAGTGGAGCAAGTGCCAGAAATTCGCGGGCGTTCATGTCCGTGATCTCATCGTCTCCATGATGATGCGGTTCACGAAGGGAACCAAAGAAGACTCGCTGCACGGCTGTCAGCAAATACCAGGCTCCCAGAATGACACCTGTCGTGCCAAGAGCAGCGTAGACAGGGTTTGCCTTGAACATCCCTGCCAGCGACAGAAACTCACCCACAAACCCATTCAGCCCTGGCAGTCCGATACTGGACATCGAAATGAAGACCATGCTGATACCGATCAGCGGAAGCTTGCTTGCCAGTCCGCCAAGGTCGTCCATCATTCGCGTGTGGTATCGTTCATAGACCATGCCAACGATGATGAACAATGCACCCGTGGAAAGGCCGTGATTGATCATCTGCAGCACACTGCCCGTGATTCCTTCAGTGTTCAGAGCAAAAAGCCCGAGCATGCAAAAGCCGAGATGTGCCACCGAGCTGTAAGCCACCAGCTTCTTAATATCTCGCTGGGCCAGTGCACAGAGGGATCCATAAATAATCCCGATCACTGACAGCAGGCCAATCAGTGGCAGTCCGAGATCACGGCTTGCGGCAGGCAGCAGCGGTAGACAGATACGCAGGAAGCCATAGGTTCCAAGCTTCAGAAGAACACCGGCCAGTACGATACTTCCCGCTGTCGGGGCTTCCACGTGAGCCAGAGGAAGCCATGTGTGGAACGGAAACACCGGCACCTTGATCAGGAAGCCCATTGAGATGGCAAGGAACAGATAGCGTTGAAGTTCCAGTGGCAACGCATGCTCTGGATAGGAAAGCCATGAAGACAACGCAGGCAGCGAAGTCGGGTTCTTCAGGCCAGCGCCGGAAACATGCAGCACCAGATAGATGAGTCCGGACAGAGTCACAAGGCTTCCCGCAAGTGTGTACAGGAAGAATTTCACAGCCGCCCACTTCCGATCCGGACCACCCCAGATGGCAATCAGGAAGAACAGTGGAATCAGGGTCATTTCAAAGAACACGTAGAACAGCAGCAGGTCAAACGAACAGAAGACCCCGATCAGTCCGGTCTGCAGGATCAGCAGCGCCGCATAGAATTCTGCTGCACGGTCCTTGATCGCTTCCCACGAAATCAGAATGGAGCTGAACGTGAGCAGTGCCGTCAGGGCAATCATCGCCGAACTGATGCCATCCAGGCCGAAATACATTTCCAGATTCATCGTCCCTGTCTGCAGCCACGGGAGGCGGCATTCCACCTTCGGGACAATGGCTGTTCCTGGAAAATCACGGCTGACTGTCGAGGCCAGAGCCGGAATCCTGACACCCCATTCGCCAAACTTGATCCCCGCAATGTAATAGCGCGAAACAAGGAGCGTGGCGAGCAACAGAGTCACTGACGCTCCCGTAACAGCAACCCATCGGGCATTCGCTGTGTTCAGCGAATTACGGAACAGCATCAGCAGCACGGCTGTCGCGAGCGGAAGCAGTAAGCAGATAAAGAGAAGTGCAAGCATGGGAACCAGGCCACTTCATTCAACAGGGAACAGCACCGAAAACGGCGTCTGGATCAGGTCAAAATCAACGCAATCACAACCACGACGACAGCACCCAGCCACATCACTCCTGCGTAGGAGGTGACAAGGCCTGACTGCAGACGCTTCAGATAACCACTCAATACGCCCGGAATCGCGCCGGCTGAATCGATGAGACCATCGATCAGGAAACGGTCCAGAAGAGTGGCAATCAGAGCGATACCTCGAAGTGGAAGTACAACCAGGACAAACAGAATTTCATCAAGGAAAAACTTGCCCTGAGAGATCAGATAGAGTGGCTTCATCGCCTTCGCGATCGCCACAGGAATACCAGGCGATGCCACATAGAACATCCAGGCAAAACCAATGCCCGCCATTCCAATCACAGTCGACAAAGCCATGATGTTCCAGTGAAGCCCATGAGCTTCCGGCGCGGTCAGACCAACTGTCTTGTGCAGATAGGATGCAAACAGGTGAGTCGGGCCGACAGCCAGTCCAATGAACGCGGCACACACGGCCAGAATTCGGAGCGGCCATGCCATGATCGGAGTTGCTTCATGAGGATGATGTCCGGCTTCTTCCGGGAATCGTTCCGGTCCCCAGAATGTCATGAAGTACGCTCTGAAGGTGTAAAACGCCGTCAGCAGAGCAGTTGCACAGGCGATGACCAGGATCGTTCCGAAGAACAGACCATGCTCCTTGCTGTGGGACGCCTCATAAAGCACTGCCAGAATATCGTCCTTGCTCCAGAAACCTGCCAGCAGAGGAACTCCGGCCAGTGCGGCTGCACCCACCAGAAAGGTCCAGTGCGTAATCGGAAGAGCATGTTTCAATCCGCTGAACCGTCGCATGTCGATGATGTCACCCATCGCGTGCATCACGCTGCCAGCGGCAAGGAACAGAAGTGCTTTGAAAAAGGCATGAGTAAACAGGTGAAACATGCCGGCGGTTACGGCCGGCGTGACCAGTTCCGCTCCTGCCGCACCGCAGCCAAGAGCCATGAACATGAATCCAAGCTGACTAACAGTCGAATAGGCAAGTACACGCTTCAAGTCCGTCTGTGTCAGTGCGGTCAATGCAGCGATGACCGCGGTCGCAGCGCCAATGCCAGTGACAAACATCTGCACATTCGGAGCCATCACGAAGAGCGGTGTGCAGCGCGCCACGAGGTAGACACCGGCAGTCACCATCGTTGCGGCGTGAATGAGTGCCGAAACCGGAGTTGGGCCTTCCATCGCATCCGGCAGCCAGACCTGCAGCGGAAACTGTGCCGACTTGCCCATGGCTCCGAGAAACAGGCAGAAGCAAATCAGCGGGATGACCTGTGGTGACTGCTGATGAACGTGGTCGATGACATCCTTGCTGCTCAGTACATGCATGAAGTCGACGGAACCAAAGTTCGTCCAGATCAGAAACATCCCCATGATCAGCCCGAAGTCACCAATTCGGTTGACCACAAACGCCTTCTTCGCCGCGGCTGCTGCGGAGGGCTTGTGAAACCAGAAACCAATGAGCAGATAGCTGCAGAGTCCTACCATTTCCCAGAAGACAAACAGCTGGGCAAAGTTGTTCGACAGAACCAGCATGCACATCGAAAACACGAACATCGAGACCGCGGCAAAGAAACGCGGATAGCCTGGATCGTGATGCATATAGCCGGAGCCAAAGAGTGACACCAGAAAACTCACACCCGTCACCATTGCCAGCATGATCGCGCTCATCGAGTCAGCGCGAAGCTGGAATGGAATTTCAAGTGAGCCGACGTGCAGCCATTCAAATCCAAAGACAATCGACTCTCGAGCGTATCCATCCCCGGTTCCCTTGATTCCTGGCAGAACCATGAACAGGAGAAGCAGGGAGCAAACAAATGAGAGAGCGAGCGCAGACCAGCACGGAACATGACTGCGTGACTTCAGGACTTTTGGTCCCAGGAATGCAGTCACAATCGCTGACAGCAACGGAGCTGCCGGTATCGCCCATAAAAGCAACAGTTGGATTTCTTCAGGCATGTCTGCACTGCTTTATCAGAAAGAACACCCGGAACTCAAAGACCTACCGACCACCTGCCACTGGCTCCATGGGAGCCGGTCCGGCGACGGTGAGAGTTGGAATTTCTCCATACGATGACTCGGTCGTTCCAGACCCGGTATCCGGTTCGTCCGGTCGCGGTCCTGCAACATCCGGGTCTCGCAGTTCGCTCCAGAGCTGGATGTCCAGAGAATGCGATTTGCGATAGAGGGCCAGTACAAGTGACAGTGCCAGTCCCGCTTCGCAGGCTGCCACTGTCAGCGTGAAAATCGTAAACGCCTGACCTTCATTGGTCTGATGAATGCGACCGAACGTCACCATGCTGAGCGAGACGCCGTGAAGCATCAGTTCCGCACAGAGCACCATCAGGATCAGGTTTCTTCGAGTCAGAAAGCCGATCGCACCCAGAATAAACAGGCCGGCTCCGACCAGAAGGTATCTTGTGTCTTCAGGTGTCATAGTGCTCCCTCCTCACGTCGTGGAGCAATCGCAATCGCGCCGATACACGCGACCAGAAGCAGTGTTCCCGCCAGTTCAACGGCAAACAGGTAATCTCCGAACAGCGATTTCCCAAGGCCCTTCATGCTGCCAACTGGCTGCTTGAGACTTGCACGACTCAGCGAATTCGGGATGGAAGGCGGAATCACTTTCGGGGTTTCATCTGCAACCAGATTCATTGACAGTGACGGCTGCGAGGCTGCTGCTTCGGCCTCGGCTTCAGCTGCCAGGTCTCGTTTTTCAAACTCCGGTGGCGATTTTTGAATCGTCATCGTGATCGCACCCAGAAGTACAAACGATGCCAGCGTCACAGGGATTGCATTTCGCGAACGGCGATCATACGTCGCGGCACCACTTTGCTGAGCCAGCATGATGACGAACAGAAACGTCACGATGACGGCCCCGGCATAAACGATCACCGTGGCTGCCGCCAGAAACGGAGCACTCTGCAGCAGAAAGAGGCCGCACGTGCTGAGTGTCGAAAGGGCAAACCAGAGAGCCCCGTACACCGGATTTCGAGCTGTGATCATCAACACGCCGCACAGAAGCGCACAGATCGCAAATGTCCAGAACATCACTTCATTGGCGAATTCTGTTCCTGGTCCGCCCACGCCTGCACAAAACAGCACAACACCTGCGGCCGTGACCAAAAGTCCCAGTCGGGGAGTTTTCACTGATGTGGTCTTGCGCCCTGGCATCAGAAGCAGAATGCCGGCAAACCAGGCGACAAGGCCTGCGAGAGCCAGCGGATTCTTTTGAAACCACTCCATCACTTCACCTCCCCGCCCGTTCGAATCACGCCAGCGGTCTCTGCCTTGGCAGCCCGGTCAGACGCTGGCACCACGGTCGCAGGGCCAAGCGCGGGCAACTGCTGAAACTCCGCTGCCGGACCCAGTTTGCCCCGTCGAGTTCTGACAGGGTCTCGTGGGTCATCCTTTGTCTTATCAAAGACCGACAGCAGCTTTTCACGGTCGTACAGCAGATCGCTCCGCGTTTCACCGGTCAGGTCATAAATATGAGTCAGCTCGATCGCATCCACAGGACACGCTTCTTCGCACATGCCGCAGTAAATGCAGCGAAGTTCATCCAGAACGAATGACTTGCAGAACTTGTCACGGTCCGGCCACTCCGGTGGAGCTGCCTGAGCTTCGATTGTGATGCAGTTTGCCGGGCACGCAGTCGCGCACATCATGCAGGCCACGCACTTCACCCGATCCTTTTCATCGCGGTTCAGGCGATGAACGCCGCGGTAGTGCAGAGGCAGTTCCGGCTTGACTTCCGGGTACTGCTGAGTGACCGGCTTGCGATCGACGACGTGCTTCAGGGTCGTTTTCAGTCCGGACAAAATTGCCGGCACAAAGGTCGATTCCCAGAACCCAATCTCAGGTTCCTCGACCCATCGCACATTCTTCTTTTTTACTGTTTCAGTCATACTCGATCACCCTGATCTGTTTCGATCTTTGATCGGTTCCGTTGAATTGCTGAGGACAAACTGCGACTTGCTGACAACACACTCAACCTGCGTCTAATGCGCTGCCGCATGTCCATGACCGCCGTGGCCATGTCCGTGCGTCGCTGCTGCCTTTTTCTTTTTCACGTAGCCAGGCCGAGATCGCTCTTCGGCCTGTCTCAGGCTGGCACTGATCAGACCCCATGCCACAAACAACCCGCATGATCCCAGGAACAGCCACCAGAGACTGAGGCCAAAGTGTTTCACAACCATGACCATCAGAAGGTTCGCCAGTGACAGCGGAATCATCACGCGCCATGCCAGCTCCATCAGCTGGTCAAAGCGGAATCGTGGAATGGTCCAGCGGAGCATGATGATGACACAGATGAAGAAGAACGCCTTGCCCATCAGCACCAGCAGTTTCACCAGCCACACAAATGGATAATCGCTGGTCGCTTCAGCAATGAGCGGGAAGTTCCAGCCGCCCAGAAACAGGATCGACGTCAGGAAGCTGATCGTGATCATGTGGGTGTATTCACCAAGGAAGAACAACGCCCATTTCAGTGCGCTGTATTCGGTGTGCCATCCACCCACGAGTTCCTGTTCACATTCAGCAAGGTCAAACGGCAGTCGGTTGGCTTCCGCAAGCGAGGCTGTGAAGAACATCAGCGCTGCGAGTGGCTGGAACCAGATGTTCCAGCTGATAATCCCGCCTTCGATCTGCTGCTTCATGATCGTTTCTAGGTTCAGTGACCCTGAGATCAGAGCAATGCCCAGCACGGACATGCCAAGCGGAATTTCATAGCTCACAACCTGAGCACTCGCTCGAAGGCCCCCCAGCGCGCTGTACTTGTTGTTGGAGGCCCAGCCACCAAGAACGATCCCGTAAACAGCAAGGCTTCCCACTGCGAAAATAAAAATGAGGCCAATATCAATCCCCGGCGCAATAATGAATCGGATGAACGATGGGAGCCCGGGACCATCCGTCGGTCCAAACGGAACGACCGCAAATGCCAGCAGGGCCGTGAAGACGGAAATGGCGGGTGCAATCAGGAACAGGACTTTGTCCACATGAGACGGAATGACTTCTTCCTTCAGCAGCAGCTTGATGCCGTCTGCCAGAGGCTGAAACAAACCCATGGGGCCAACTCGATTTGGTCCGACGCGGTCCTGCATCCACGCTGACAGCTTTCGCTCCAGCAGAATCAGATAGTTGCACACGCCGGGGATTGCTCCCACAACGATGCCGATCGTGACCAGCGTAACCAGAAGTTCCGTCATATCTCAGTATCACAAAAAGTGAGTGAGGAATTGTTTGGTATCAGGTGATCCGGCTCGCAGCGGATCGATCTGCCTTTATCCCGCCACAACCGTATCGGCGGCAGACAGGAGGACTCCGTCTGTCTTCAGATCCGGATGGTCCAGTGCGGCCAGGGCCGAAACAGCGGACGCGATTTCCTTTCGGACAGCATCCGTCTGCACCAGTCCGTTTCGTTCGCTCAGTTCCCAAAGGATTCGTGAGTCAGGCCGAGTTCCATCCGGACCTCGAACCGAACGTCGAACCAGCTGAGCGAGCCCCTTGTAATTCACATACGTACCTTCACGCTCGACAAAGGTTCCTGATGGCAGAACGTGAGTCGCATGCTTCAGCACGGGCGACGGCAGGAAGTCCTGCACAATGACCGTTTCAACCTTGCTGAACGCTTCCGCCTGCAGGTCGGAAATCCAGCCAGCAGGATCGCCGCCGACCATATACACCGCATTGAACTGACCTGCCGACGACAATCGCAGCAGCTCTTCAAACGGCATCACGTCGCCAACCAGGTGCTTCAGAACCGCTTCGACACCCGCACGGTTCGGGCATTTCTCAGCTCGAATCGTAAACTTCACCGGCTGAATGACATTGCCTTTGATATCTTTCGGGAAGTGATCGTCCTGGCCGGCGACACGCACAGGTCCCAGCGCCAGTGTCACATTGCTGGACAACGACTTCAGGTAACTTCCCAGCAGCCATGCTTCTTCCACAGTCATCCACGGAGACAGCACGGCGGCAATCTTGCCCTTGCCAATTCCTGCGGCCTTCTGCAGTGCAGCTCGAACCGCCTTCAGAACGGCATCCCAATCCTTCGACGTCGTCTGGCCATTCGATCGAATTTCCGCTGACGTCAAACGCTGATCCGAATGCGTGTACTTCCAGCCGAAGCGGCCTTCGTCACACATGAAATGGCCCTGTGACTTTTCGTTCACGCGAGGCTTCAGGCGATAAACTCGATCTTCATTCTGATCCACGGTCACACTGCAACCAGTGCTGCATCCAGGACAGACAGAATTCTGAGTCTTCAGCCACCAGACTCGCTGCTGGTACAAAAAGTCCTTGCTGCACAGCGCGCCGACGGGGCAGAGGTCCACGACGTTGCCGGCCAGAGGATTGTTGACCGGATGTCCGGGGAAGATATCAATCTCTTCATGACTGCCGCGGCTGACGACCTGCAGTTCCGCAGAGCCGGTGACTTCGCGAGTGAATCGGACGCAGCGAGTACACATGATGCAGCGGTCGGTGAACAGCGTGATCTGGTCGCCAATGTACGTCTTGTCCGGCTTAATGTTCTTTGGCTCGTTCAGACGGCTGTAGCCTCGACCGTAGTCAAAGCTGTAGTCCTGCAGATAACACTCACCGGCCTGGTCGCAGGTCGGACAGTCCAGGGGATGATTCAGCAGCAGGTATTCGAGCGTTGCCTTGCGGGCATCCTTGACCTTCTGACTGTCAGCGACAATCACTGTGCCGTCTTTGGCCGGAGTCTGACAACCGGGAACCAGCTTCGGCTGCATCGCCACGGTGCCGTCCGGCTTCTTGTCGCCGACTTCGACGAGACACATACGGCAGCTGGCAACAACAGACAGAGCAGGGTGCCAGCAGTAAGCCGGAATCTCGACGCCTGCCTTCGCTGCTGCCTGAATGCAGTTCAGCCGCTCATTCGCGCCGATCTCAACTTCTTTTCCGTTAACAATCACCGATGCCATGCTGTTACCTGACTGCTAGATCTCAAATTTCAAAACTGAAATTCAAATCCCTTAGTGAACCGCCATCAGTTTCTGAGCTGACGTCACAGAAGCCTTGCCACTCTTGATGTACTCTTCGAAGTCGCCTCGGAACTTCGAGATTGCATTCTTCACGGGCCACGCTGCTCCGTCGGAAAGTCCACAGATCGTCGTGCCGGGAATAATGCCCATGGAGCCTGCGACTTCTGTCAGAAGATCGAGGTCTTCCAGTCGACCATTGCCGCTGCGAATACGTTCCAGAATCTTGGTCATCCATGCAGTGCCTTCGCGGCACGGCGTACACTGACCGCACGATTCGTGGGACATGAACCGACAGCAGTTGTAAAGAACGTCAACCATGCTCGTCTGATCGTCAACGACAACAACGGCCGCCGTTCCCAGTCCGAGGCAACCGACCTTGCCAGGACCGGCGAAGTCCAGCTTCGTGTCGAGTTCCTTATCTGACAGGAATCCCATGCTGATCCCGCCCGGAACGACTGCCTTGGCCTTGCGACCCTTCCAGACTCCCCCGGCATGTTCTTCAATCAGTTCCCGCGCTGTCACACCAAGAGGAAGCTCGACGCAGCACGGCTTGTTGACATGACCGCTGACACAGTACAGCTTCGGACCATAGCTGCCTGGATCGCGAGGATTATTCGGATCCGGTGGAACGCCGATCGACTTAAACCATTCCCCGCCGCGATACAGAATATGAGTCACGCAGCAGAGCGTTTCGACGTTATTGACGATGGTCGGCTTGCGGAAAAGACCTTCGATGGCAGGGAACGGTGGCTTGATACGAGGCCAGGCTCGCTTGCCTTCCAGGCTTTCGATCAGTCCGGTTTCTTCACCGCAGATGTACGCTCCTGCACCGCGATGCAGGACGATGTCCAGGTTGAAGCCCGTTCCCAGAATGTTCTTGCCCAGCAGACCTGCGGCATAACATTCCTTTACCGCCGCATCCAGAACTCGATAGCTGCGACCGTATTCATAGCGAAGATACAGGTAAGCGGTGTTCGACTTGATCGCATGGCAGGCCAGCATGATGCCTTCGATCAGCTGATGAGGATCCTTCTCCATCAGGTAACGGTTGTTGAACGTTCCTGGTTCGCTCTCATCCGCGTTGATGGCCAGATAAATCGGGCCGGGATGATCTTTCGGAAGGAACGTCCACTTCAGGCCGGTCGGAAACCCCGCGCCGCCTCGACCTCGCAGCCCGGCGTCCTTCACGATGTTCGTGACGTCCGCAGGAGCCATGCTCAGGAATTCCTTCAGGCGCGAATAACCACCGTCGGCCTGATAGGACTTCAGCGACGTGCTGTCCGGCTTGTGAATTCGTGCGAAGAGTACTGGTTCAAATTTCGCCACGATAATCCTCTTACAGCTTGTCAATCAGTTTTGACGTGGATTCAACTGTCATGTCCATGTGGCATTCGTCGTTCACCAGAATGCAGGGAGCCCCTTCACAGGCACCCAGGCATTCCGCAAACTCCACGGTGAACTTCCCGTCGCCGGACTTCTCACCAGGATGAACGTGATACTTGTTGCAGACCTGTTCGAACAGCTCTTCACCGCCTCGCAGTGCACAGGAGATGCTGCGGCAGAACCAGACTCGATGCTTCCCCAGAGGATTCTTTTCATCCTTGAAGAAGTTGTAGAACGTCATCGTGTCGTGCACTTCTGACGGATGCAGCTCCAGCAGCTCAGCGATCTCGACAATCGCTTCCCTCGAAACTGCTCGATACGTGTCGTGGACAAGGTGCAGTGCCGGCAGCGTCACCGCGCGCTTGTTCGGGTACTTCGGGAACAGGCCCCGAATATGCTCACGAACTTCTTCGCTCAGAACACCCATTGTCAGTCAGCCATCAAAGAAGGAAAGTCGGACGAATCAGCGGTCGAGTTCCGCGGCAATAATGTTGATGCTTCCCAGAACCGCCACCACGTCGCTGAGCTGGTGGTTTTTGATCATGTGCGGAAACATCGAAAAATGAATGTAGGATGGCGGACGAGTCCGAGCGCGGTATGCTCGCGTTTCGCCGTTGCCCACGATGTAGAATCCCAGTTCGCCGTTCGGTGATTCCGTCGCCGCGTAAACCTGTTCACGAGGAACGTCGTAACCTCGGTTCGGCATGATCACTTCGAAGTGCTGAATCAGACCTTCGATGCTGCGATACACGGCTGGCTTGGCAGGAAGAACCATGTCGCTTTCGACCCCGATGTTCACCGGACCACCAGGGATATTCTCCAGTGCCTGCCCAATGATCTTCAGGCTCTCCTGCAGTTCCTGCATTCGCACCAGATATCGAGCGTAGCAGTCACCACCCTTGGAGCAGATGACGTCAAAGTCAAAGTCTGGATACGCGAGATACGGTTCGTCGCGACGAAGATCTCGCTCCACACCGCTGGCTCGGGCAACCGGTCCGGCAGCACTCATGTTGATCGCATCTTCGCGGCTGAGATAACCGATGCCCTTGGTTCGGTCGACGAAGATTCGATTCCTGGTCAGCAGCCGGTCGACTTCGTCATAGACTTTCGGGAATTCCGTGATGAACTTCCGGACTCGTCGGACCCAGTCCATGTTCACATCGAACAGCACCCCGCCGACTCGCGTGTAACTGGTGTGGAAACGCTGGCCAGAGGCCATTTCCACAATGTCATAGATGTGTTCACGCTGCTGGAAGAAGTACAGGAACGCAGTGAAACCGCCAAGGTCCAGCGCGGTTGTTCCCAGGTTCAGCAGGTGGTCATGCATTCGCATGAGTTCAGCAAGGATCGTTCGCAGATACTTGCAGCGCGGGGTGAGGTCGATCCCCAGCAGCTTTTCGACCGCATGGTGCCACGCGATCTCGTTGGCCAGCGGCGACAGATAATTCATTCGGTCGACGATGGTCACATACTGGTTGAAGTCGAGATGCTCACCCAGCTTTTCAAATCCGCTGTGCAGGTACCCGATGTAGGGAACTGCATTCAGGACTCGCTCGCCATCCAGCGTCAGCACCAGTCGAAGCGTGGTGTGAGTCGCCGGATGCTGAGGACCAAAGTTGAGCGTCCAGACGTATTCACGCTCAGCCGATTCTGTATCCAGAGTATCAACGGGAGTCAGAGGCATCGAAGACGGCCAGACTTACAAAGACAGGAAGAAACTTGAACAAACCAAATCGACCAGTTCACAACAGCAATGCCAGCGACATCAGCTTCCGGATCGAGTAATGATCGGGAAATTATGACGCTCACCACGTCCCTTGAGCGGATAGTCTTTCCGCAGCGGGAACGCTTCAAACTCTTCGGGCATCAGAATTCGTCGCAGGTCAGGATGCCCTGGGAACGTGATGCCGAACATGTCGTACACTTCACGCTCCATCCAGTCCGCACCCTTCCAGAGTGAATAGACCGACGGAAGATTTGGATCCGGCAGATTCACTGCAGTGCGGATCGTCAGACGTTCTCCGGTCGTGACGTTCAGCAGAAGGTAGACAACACCAAAACGGTCTGTCGCGCCTTCGTATTCCAGGTAGTCAACAGCCGTGAGGTCGACCAGCATGTCGAAGCCGAAGTCAGACTTCAGAGCCGACAGGACGTCGAACGTTTTGGCTGCAGGAACATCGATGCGCCGGTTATCGCGGAAGCTGCTTTCCACAAGCTCAGTTCCGAACCGCTGCTGAAGAACAGACAACTCAACCACGGTTGCCTCCTCTCATGCCGGCAGCAGTCGCACCCGCATTGAATCCACCCAGCTGAACCCAGGTCGCATCTTCGATACGGTGACGCTCATCTTCATCAAATGGTGCAGGCCCCATCGGCGTATCGCGCACCATGAATTCCTTGCCCATGATGGTTCCCGTCCGGCGAACCTTCGCCTGCATCTCCATCACAGCCGCAAGCAGCTGCTCCGGACGCGGAGGACATCCAGGCACGTACATGTCGACCGGAATGAAACGGTCAACGCCCTGAACGACGGCATAGGTATCAAACACGCCGCCGGAACAGGCACAAGCCCCCATGGAGATGCACCACTTTGGTTCCGGCATCTGCAGCCAGATTCGCTGGAGAACCGGCAGCATCTTCATGACGACTCGGCCAGCGACAATCAGCAGGTCGCACTGTCGAGGACTGAATCGCATCACTTCCGCGCCGAACCGAGCCAGGTCGTGGCGAGATGCCGCGGTGGCCATCAGCTCGATGCCGCAGCATGCTGTCGCAAACGGCATTGGCCACAGACTGTTGGAACGTGCCCAGTTGGCCGCTGCATCCAGCTTGGTAATGAAAATATTCTCAGGAAGGCCTACCGCCATCGAAAGACCCCTTTCCGCCAGGCATAAACCCATGCCAGCGCGAGCGTGCTCATGAAGACCAGCATCACCGCAAAGACGATATCGCGAAGTTCATCCGGAATTCCCATCTCACTGTAGGCGCTAACCGCCCACGGATACAGGAACAGGAGTTCGACGTCGAAAACCAGGAACAAAATGGCCACAAGATAGAATCGGACATCGAATGGCTGTCGAGCATCGCCGACAGGGTCCATCCCCGATTCGTAAGGCATATCCTTGACCGGCGTCTTCTTCTTTGGCCCCAGCATGTGAGCCAGCAGCAGGTTCGTGACTACGAACCCGACCAGAATCCCACCGTAAACAAACAACGGTGGCAAGTTGGGAAGTTCCACACCAGACCCTTTCTCTGTCAATCACACAGGCGCTTCGCAAACTGCGGAGCGCCGTATGCCGGGAACCGTTTCACTGCAGAAAATGCAGCAAAATACGGCCGGTGAGTCATCCAGGCGGGTGGACCTCGTGCAGGAAGCGGAACCGTCCGCCATCGGTCCCTCAAGCGCAATGACTCCGCGCGCATCCCTGCACACGTGGAATATGAACAATCAGTGACCGAATCAAGGCCAACCGGTTCAGCCCCGATTTTCATCTCGCTTTCGGAAATTGACGCGAACAACTTCAGACCATTCCTGTCGCCTTCATCGTTCCTCAGCAGATGTTACAAATGAGAGGGCAAGGCTCCTGCCGAACCGATGCTGCTCCCCGAATGTGTTTTTCAACTGGCTGTCCTGTGCTAAATTCCCGCGTTTTCCGGCCTTCTGAACGATTTCGTCGACTCCTTTGAATCAACAGAGCATGTGCGTAGTCTGCCGGGGCAGCGGCCGGTGACGACTTCGACGTGGAGCAGTTTTCCCTATGTCTTCTTCAATGTCCTATGGCAAGCAACTGGCCACACAGGCTCGTTCCGCGGCGACTCGACTGGCGTCTGTCCGGACCGACGTCAAGAACGCCTGGCTGGCAAAGGTCGCGGATGAACTTCGACGTCAGACTCCATTGATCGTCGCTGCGAATCAGCTGGACCTGGATGCCGGGACTCAGACCGGCCTCAGTGCGGCGATGCTGGACAGGCTGAGACTCGATGCGGCCCGAATTGAATCTCTGGCCAAAGCTGTCGAACACATCATCGGACTTCCGGACCCTGTGGGCGAAGTGATCGAGGGCCATCGACGACCCAACGGTCTGTACGTCTCGCGCGTTCGAGTTCCGCTGGGCGTTGTCTTTTTCATCTACGAGTCGCGACCGAACGTCACGATCGACGCGGCAGCTCTGTGCGTGAAGAGTGGCAACGCGGTGATCCTGCGAGGCGGCAGTGAGGCGATCCACAGCAACCGAGCTCTGGCGTCGATCATCTCTGATTCACTCAGCAACTGTGGTCTCCCGGAACACTCGGTGCAGCTGGTGAACACAACAGATCGAGCCATCGTCGGTGAACTTCTGGGGCTGGGGTCGCTGATTGACGTAGCGATCCCGCGAGGCGGTCGGTCGCTGATCGAACGAGTGACTCGGGAAGCCACGATGCCGGTGATCAAGCACTTTGATGGAATCTGCCACGTCTACTTTGACGCCTCTGCCGATGCGAAGATGGCCACTGATATCATCCTGAACAGCAAATGCCAGCGCCCCGGAGTCTGCAATGCAGCGGAGACTTTGCTGATTCACCAGGACGCGGTTGAAAGACTCTGGCCAAACGTCGCCGCAGAACTGCAGAAGAAGAACGTTGAACTTCGCTGCTGTGCACTCAGCCTGGCGATGATCTCCGGAGGCAAAGCGGCCACCGAACAGGATTATCGCACAGAGCATCTCGACCTGATCCTGAATGTCCGGATTGTCGAATCGATGGATCAGGCCATGGAGCATATCCGTACCTACGGCTCCGCTCACACCGAAGCGATCGTCACCAGCTGCGTCATGGCGGCCGATCGGTTCCAGAACGAAGTGGATTCATCAGCCGTCGTGATCAATGCGAGTACTCGCTTCAACGATGGCGGCGAACTCGGCCTCGGCGCGGAAATCGGAATCAGCACCGATCGTTTCCACGCCCGCGGCCCCTGCGGCCTGAGAGAACTCATGAGCTATAAGTACATCGTCCGCGGAGCAGGGCAGGTTCGATGACGTGTCGCGCCGTTCGCCAGCATTCCAGTAGTGGACTTCACCAGAAGTCCTTGAACAATGGAGACCACCTGCGGCTTCATGCCCGGCTCTAAGAAGTCATCCGAAAGAGAATCGCGACGCAGCATAATGCCGTACGGGCATAGACCAGCAGGGCCTACCGTTTCAAAAAACCAGACTCCTTCAACTTCGCAATCAGCCCGTTGGTTCGAGGAAAAGCGACTCGAAGTTCTGCTGCCACCGACGACGTGAATTCCGGTCCGATGTCCGGACCAAGAGCTTCGCGCAGATCGCACAGCAGAGCCACTGCTTCTGAGTACTTTCCGATGGATCGCATCGCCACGAGCTTTGAAACGGCTGCCACAGTCTGGCTGGGATTTTTGGCCATGTCAGCCAGTCGCGTTTTTCGACGTTTCTCTTTTGCGTCATTCTCCTGCCGTTCACGAATGACCCCTTGTTCCCTGGCCTTTCGGAAAAGGTCCTCCATCGTTCTTTGCGTGAGCTGAATGGGCCACGCTGAAACATTGAGCGTCTTCCGGATCGACTCCAAGGCGTTTGCTCGAACGATACCAGACTCATCGCGAAGTAAATTTTCAAGAAGTGTCATCCGTTGCTTTTCGGACATCTCCTGCAACAAATCAGAGATTGGCAGCGGAGTCGCAACGGGCTCCTGGATGACCTCGGATTCTTCGGCGGCGACGTGAAGAAGATCCGGGCTGATCTCGTAGAAGTCTGCCAGCTTCTGCAATGACTTCGGAAGAGAATGCAGGCCGGCCGGTACAGGCGGTTCCGGCGATTCAAAGGGTGCGCAGGCCAGCCATGCGACGTACAGGGGCCGTAAGTCGCCGCGGATCAGCATTTCGCGAACAGGAGTCAGTTCCGTGAGCAGGTCTTCAAGGTGGTTAAAGTATCCATCCCATCTTCCTGCGTCGGATTCCGGTTGAAATGTGAGGACTCCGCCTGGTCCATCCTTGTCGAGTTTCCATTCGAGGCAGTCTTCGATGAGGTATGGTTTCAGAAATTCCGTGCCGCCGGGAAAACCATCAGGCAGGCGAAACATCAACCTGCGGATTCCGTAGTTCGCAAAATGAACATGGAGATCAAATCCTCGCCGCATCATCTCCAGCGTTTTGCCATGGAATTCGCCGAAGTGATACTCGTTCGTGAACTCTCGGCGAGTTACCGTCGCTCTTGTAGATTGCCGCCTCATGAACGCCAGTTGTTCGTCATCAAGCGGTCGATCAATCGCGATGAAATGGACAAACTGGTATTCGCTCATCACAAAGTCTCGGGATCGTCAAAATCACTCGGGTCTCGGATTTCGGCCAGATCCAAACGATCTGGTTCGTCAAACTCATATGATTCGCAATCATACTCAGCCAGTCCAGCCTCAACTGCACGCTTCATGAGCCCCCTGTTCTTTGATGCAATCAGTTTCCATCGCCTGCGTTTTCGGGGCGCGAGTCGAGCAATCTCCAGAATCAGCGTTCGCAGATCCTGAAACGTTGGATCTTCGATCGAAACGAGGCTGTGAAGTCTGTCGATGTTCTTTCCTGCATTTCACACACCGTCAGTTCACCCATGTGGAATACAGCGGAACAGATCATCACGCTTCAATGGGGCTGTCGTCCGCTGCGTCAGCGAAGGAGTCGCAGTTCATCACTCAGAGAGTGATGTCTACGTGGTCGTCACTCTCTGAGTGACGCATTGCGACTCTGATCGCCGTTTTCTGACCAGCTTTTTTCGGGGCGGGTTGCGCGATAGCGAATCGCAGTTCATCACTCGGAGAGTGATGGCTACAGTGACGCAATGCGATTCTGATCGCCGTTTTCTGATCAACTCTTCAGTAGGCTGCAGAAGGGCGAATCGCAGTTCATCACTCAGAGAGTGATGGCTACAGTGTTGAGCGTCTCAACGACTGCGGTTACACCACGTGCTTGTTTCGTGATTCGTTGATGCCGAAGGGCGTCGAGCATTTGGTGCTGATGTGACGACAATGCGTCTTGCGATTATGCAGCCTTATTTCTTCCCCTACATCGGCTACTTTCAGCTAATGGCGGCGGTGGACCATTTTCTGATTCACGACGATGTTCAGTGGATCAAAGGCGGATGGATCAATCGCAATCGCATTTCTGTTCATGGCCGAGAACAGATGCTGACGCTGCCAGTGGAATCGGGCGGGAACAACGGGCTGATCTGCAATCGGAAACTCGCGGCGGATTTTGATCGACAGCGAGAACGGATGCTGAGACTGATTCGGGAGGCGTATCAACGAGCTCCGCAGTTTGAGGCTGTCTACGACCTTGTTCATTCCATCATGCACCACGCCACGGAGAATGCCTGCGATCTGATTGTGCATTCGCTTCGTCAGACGGCATCCTTCCTTGGCCTCCGGGCTTCCACCTCAAGGAGTTCAGAGGTTGCGAAGGACGAATCACTGAAGGCCGAAGATCGAGTCCTTGAATTGTGTCGGCTGTTCAGGACCGATCATTACATCAATCCAATCGGCGGCGTTGAGCTGTATTCGAGACATCGCTTTGAAGAGCAGGGGATTCGTCTGAGTTTCCTGAAGGCCGGGATTACGGAATATCGCCAGTTCCGATTGCCGTTCCTTCCATCTCTGTCCATGCTGGATGTCATGATGTTCAACAGTCCGGAGCAGGTTCGAGCGATCCTTGCCGTGTATGAATTACAGTAGCGCTCTTGCTGCTTCGCATCGGACAGTTAAGCAGCCGTTACTCTCCGAGCGACGCATTGCGACTCCAACTGTATTTCCTCAGTCAACGTGGCCCGTGTCTCCGACGCGGGACGTGCGGGCAGCCGCAATTTGCCGGATCAGCAGAAGAATGATCATCATTCCCATCACGACACAGCTGACCGCGATCGCTCGATTCAGCATGATCTGTGAGTAAGTGAAGGCTGCCGTCGATTCCACCAAACGAATCGTCGTCTCATCCCCTGAAACGATGACGGCATCCAGAGGCGGCAATGAGATCTGCTTGTCGGGTGAAGATGGAGTGAACTTCGAGTGAATGCCGAGCACCGCGGCGGTGCCTGCAGTTTCCTGAGAAAGCGTCACGAGGGCAGATCGTCGGTGACTCGTTGATGTCGGATTCGGAGAATACAGCGGGACATTGTGTCGCGTTGCATGGATTCCGGTCGACGACATTCTCGACTGAACGCTGATCTCGAAGTTGCTGATCAACACATGACTGCCAACGGGCATGGTCTGGAGTTCGCTGGCCGTGACCGAGACTGGCGGTAAGTGTCGTCCGTGGCACGCGATCATATCTGTGACCGATTCCGTGAACAGATACACGAGCGGCACGACTGCCATCAGAGGACCCATAATCCAGAGCGCGAGTCGCAGTGGTGCCATCGATTGCGTCCTCTCCTCCCGGGGCAGTTTTGCGATGGATTCTTTGGCTCGTTGAAGGCGATGTGCGAATGAGAAGCTGGACATGTTGCGATCCTGTCTGAAGGTGAGTCTGGCTTTCGGAACAACACGTTGTAACAGCCCATTGAAAAAACGAGTGCGGGGCGAAGAGTTGTAGGTCTTCCTTGGCCGCGACAATCTCAGGGTTTCCAGCCCTCTTGCGGCTCTGCAAGAGCCTCGCCCTCCCTTGTTCAACAGGCGGTTAAGCGTGTTTCAGCGAGTTGCCGCGAAGGACACAATCTGGCTCCAGCAGTCGCTGGATGTTTTTGGATCCTGGGCATTTTCGCTCTGGTAGGTGACGATCTGGAGTGTCAGCAGGTCGGTGTCTTCCAGACGTTCCGGCATTTGAGCACTCGGCCAGATCAGTTCGCAGTTCACCGTTTCGCCGACGTCGGCCACGTCTTCAATCGTGGTCATGGACCGGAATTTTCCTTTGCTGGTTTCCACACAGATCGCATGTTTTTTGGAAGAATCCGGAGCACTGAGTGTTTCGATGCGAAGCCTGATAAGAACCTTGTGGCCGGCATCAGCAGAGCTGTCGTCGGCCTGAATGGGAGTGATCTGCACTCGCGAGATTCTGAAGACCACATCACCCTGAGAAATGATCTTTCCGTTATTGCCGCTGTCAACAAGTTGGGGCTGGATCCCCATCGCCGCAGCAACACGTTCACTGACCGGGTGTGCGGCAAAGCTGCCGTTCTGAAGTGTCAGGAACCAGGCCTGCTCATTGCGACAGGCGAGAGCACCGCATCGAATCACATAATTGTTCCCGGCACTCCTGGCCGATTCATGCGATTCAATCAGCTGTTTGGCAAGTTCCGGATCCTTGATATTGTCATGCAGCCATTCTTCGAGCTGCCGGCTCTGCTGGTACTCATTGGACATTTCCGTTCGGGACAGTTCGCGTGCGACCGGTTGATCCGCCGGGATCTCAGTTGTTTCTGTCGCAGGCTTCTCTGCACCAACATCAGCCGATGGAGCGACGGGCTTGCTGACGGTCTGAGTGACGTCCGGCACAACACTTCGGCCAAGAGCCTCTGTCACCAGACGTCCACTGGCGAGCTTCAGGGCCAGGTCTTCCGTCTGAAGATCATGCAAGAGATTCTGAAACAGATCGAAGTCAATCGTTTCGTTTAACGGGATGCTGTTGATTTCTGTGATGACATCTCCGACTTGCAGATTCGCACATGCCTCAGCGCTGGTCACCTCCATGCCGATGGTGTGAACGCCGTCCTGGATGACCTGTGGAAGCGGAACCAATCGCCACTGAAACGGGAATGGCCGGCGGGGGATCTTTTCATAGGCTGCCAGACAGGCATAAGCGTAACTGCAGTCTGAAGAGATTTTGAGAGACAGCTTCTGTTCGCTGGCCGGATCAGCGGGTCTTGCCCGCTTCTGGTGAACCACTGCGACGATTTCGCCAAAGCTGTTGAAGATGGGAGTTCCGACTGGCACAAGATTGTTGTGAAGCTGAAGCAGAAGCGCCTCTTCCGACAGGCTGTACATCTCTGGCTCAATTGTCCCCGACAGAGGCTGGAGATAATGGTACTGAGCATTCGCAGGGGGACTGGCAAGGTAATAGTCCGCAGCAATCCTCGCTGCCTGCAGTCCTTTCACTCCCGTCAGTGGATCCATGTCCGAATTCTCGGCAAGAGACAGCAGTCCCAGGCCCATGGCTTCATCAACGGCATGCAGGTACACATCGCCTGCGTGTTCCAGTTTGCCGGACTTTGTGTTCCATCGTGTGAGTGTCATTGCCGGGGCTTTGACCCATTCGACCTGATATTCCGGAAAGTCCTTCTTCGGGAGTTCCAGGAAACTCGAGCTGACAAGCAGCTCGCCATAACCACCAACGACGACAGCCGACATATCCCGAACAACCGGGTATTCCTGCACAGGTCGCTCACGATCATTTGGAACAAGTCTCACGCGGCCTTCCAGATGAATCGTAGGAACCGCACCGTACAGAAGTTCTTTGAGTTCTGCAGGACGTCGTTCGTGCTGGTGCCATTCCACAGACGCCTTGAGGCTTTGTCCCTTTTCAATCTGTTGCTGCAACCGCTGCAAACGAGGATGACTTTCCATCGGGGCAACCACGAGTGCTCGCTCAATTGCGGCTTTAGCAAGCTCACCGATTTCGGCGATTGAGCCAGCCCGCGCCAGTGTTTCGCAGAATTCCATATTGTCTGTCACCGGATCTGCGGAGTCGAGAACTGGTGCGAGCATTGCGATCACAAGCTTCGCATCGTCAGACGAACACGCGGGCGAATGGACATAGGCCTTCGCCAGAGCCAGTCTTGCGGTCCAGTCGTCCGGACTAAGTTCCATACAGTGAATCAGGGCTTCTCGTTCTGCACGATGCTGCCCGAGGCTTTGATGCACGCGCGCTCGTAGTTGCCATGCATCTCGACGATCAGGATGATGACTGTGCATCAGAAGCAGTGTTTGCAGAGACAGTTCCGGACGTTTGCTTGCTGCGTAACTGTCGGCAAGTCCAAACATCGCATCTGCGAGCATTGGCTTTGCTGAGGCTGAATACGAGGATTTATTCAGACCCAGAAAGAACTGCCGAATCGCCTCGTCGTGCATTCCGCGTTCGGCCAGAATTTCTGCCATGCTGAAGCTGACTTCCGGCGATTGGTTCTTCTCTCGTTCACTCAGCTCACCATCGCGTGTTATTGCCGATGGGATGGGCTCCTGAGCCACCGGCTGTTCGACGGGTGCGACCAGTTCGATCAGTTCCCTGAAGGAACGTTCCTGAGCAAGCACGTTTCCAGATTCCGCCATCGTCGCAGCAAGACACACAGCCGGGATGGAACGCTGCAGCAGTCGTGAGAGAGTTGAAAAGCCGGACATTGATGAACTCCTGATTGAGGCAAGTTTGAGTTGACAATCAGCAATCGCACTGGCTGGCCAGGCCGGACAAATTTCTTCCGATTTTCCGCCCGTCGTAACAGAAACAGGAAGAAAGCCTGTATTTTTCGACGCACGAAGCAGCGGGACGGTTAACAGCCTCAACGGCTCGGCAGGAGTCTCGCGCTGCCTGTTTCGACAGGCGGTTCTGTTTTGCGAAATGCCAAAATTTCCTGTCCGGGTTCCGTGCTCACTGCGATCTTCACCGGTGCTTTCGTGGTTTCAATGGCCAATCTACAATCTCCGGGTCTCAATTCTCCGGAGGAATTTATGGACGCAGAAGACAGTTTCGTGGACCTCATCGCCCGGATTCAGAACGGAGATACAGCTGCCGAACTGGTGTTCTTCACCAGGTATGAAGCAGCCGTCCGTCGTGCGGCGAGAGTTCGCTTCATGCATTCTCGCCTTCGTCGCCTGATGGATTCGGAAGATGTTCGTCAGTCCGTGATGCGAAGCTTCTTCGTGCGACTTCGCTCCGGTGACCTGGAAGTACGTTCGCCCGGAGAACTCGTTTCGCTTTTGCTGACGATGACGACTCATAAGGTCGCTGATCAGGTACGACGCGTCGCTGCCATGAAACGCGGCGGACAGGTTGAGATTGAAGAGCTTGGCGACGATGAAGAGAAATTTCGGAAGGCTGACGAGTCTGATCCGGAGCTCGATGTGGCTCACAGGGAAATCCAGCAGCTGGTCAACGACTGTCTGAGTCCGGAAGAAAAGCAGATCATCGAACTTCGCAAAGAAGGCTTCGACTGGCCAGCAATTGCCGAGCAAACCGGAACAACACCGGAAGCCGTTCGAAAACGGCATGAACGCACCGTCAAACGCCTTTCTTCAGAACTGGGGCTGGACGAAAACTCATGAGCTCTTCCGATCGAGTTGCGCAGATTCTGGAAACTCACCATCTGGACTGGATGCGGGGCAAGCGTCTGTTTGCTGAAGAGATTTTTCGTCTTCACGCTGACATGAAATGGACGCCGGAAGATCAGCTGGATGTGATTTACTCAGAAGTGCTTCTCAGGGAACAGGCTGAAGAAACTGTGACTCTGCAGAGCCTTGTCGAGCGGTTTCCCCATCTGGCAGAAGAGCTGAAGGTTCAATGGGAAGTGCATGCTTCACTGCGTCCTGCCGCCGAAACACGGCCTGCGGCTGTCAGTGAAACTTATCCTTCGAATCAATCCACTGATGCCGTGCTTCCACCTTCACCACCGGGATTTCAGCTGCTGAGTCTGCTGGGGCGAGGCGGGGCAGGGCGAGTCTACCTTGCGAAGGATCTGACGCTCGATCGACTGGCGGCCATCAAGATCCTGGACGTTCACACGAAGAATGTGACCCAGCGTCTTGAACGTGAGGCCACGACTCTGGCGAAGATCAGCCATCCGCAGATCGTGCAGATCTATTCTGTCGGGACGATGCAGCAGCAATGCTGGATGGCGATGGAATATGTTCCGGGCGGTTCGCTGCGAAGTGTTCTGCGAGGGCGCCCGCTGGATGCTCGAACAGCAGCAAGCCTGCTGGTCAAAGTCTGCCGGGCGGTCGGCGCTGCTCATGAGATTCAGATTATTCACTGCGATCTCAATCCCGCCAATATTCTGATTCGCGAGGTTGCGACAGACGATTCATCAACGAGGTGGCTCGAATCGGCAGATGTGCGAGTCACCGATTTTGGGCTCGCGCGCCTTCTGTCTGCTGACCTGACCGTATCGTCCGGCATTGAAGGCACGTTTCTGTACATGTCGCCTGAGCAGGCTGCCGGACAGAGGGCGGAGTTGACTCCTTCAACAGACGTCTATGGTCTCGGAGCGACGCTGTATGAGTTACTGACGGGGCGTCCGCCGTTTGCCGGAAGCAGTCCACTGGAACTGATTGAGCAGATTCGCAATCAAATACCAGTTTCCCCCAGTGAACTCCGCCCCGAGATTTCGCAGGACATCGAAACGATCTGCCTGAAATGCCTGGAGAAGGAACCAGCCCGGCGATATCGGGATGCTTCAGAGCTGGCGGATGATCTGCAGCGCTTTTTGGATGGCTATCCGGTGCTCGCTCGGCCCGTCAGTATCGCCGGCTCTGTCGCACGCTGGGCAAAGCGGAACCGTTCACTGGCAACAGCAATGCTCTCTGCTGCGGTCATTCTTGTGACTGGCATCGTGGCGACGTCCGTAGCTGCTCTGATGGCGATGAGTTATGCCGATGATGCAACAAATGCAGCGATCACGGCGAATCAGGAATCCCGAAAGGCCAGGGATGAAGCGGAGAAAGCCCGGGAGGCACAGCAGAAAGCGGACGCAGAAGCAAAAGAGAGCAGTCTTCTGGCCGACAATCTTGTGCGAATTATCCAGGCGGCCGATCCTCGTTTGAATCAACGTGTGATTTCGACGACGGAACTCACCATACGGATCCTGGGTGATAAGGAACTGATGGCAGGATTGTCACACCAGCGCCAGTTCCGGCTGAAGCTCGCGCTCGCTCGCACATTACAGGGGCTTGCGAAAGACAGTGTGGCAGTTTCGCTGTTCGAAGAACTGATGAAGGACAGTCAGTTGTTCCTCGATGCGGGTGATGAACGTCGCCTTCATATCCAGCGTGACCTCGCTGTGTTGGTTGCTCCAAGTGATCCGGAGCGAGCCGTGTCACTGATGCAGGATCTCGTCACCAACACGGCATTTTCAGCATCCCAGCGAAGTCATGTGTCCTTCAAGCTGACAGAGATGTTATTCAATTCGGGGGATTTGAACGCAGCCGAGAAACAGCTGGAAACGATGCGTCAGTTGCAGGCTCAGGATCCCGCAGACTCGATCGGTCCGTTTCGGGGTCGAATGCTGGAATGCCGAATGATGTATTCCAGTGGACGGGCCGAAAAGGCGCTGCCGATTTGTCGTGCTCTGTGCAGCAATACACCGGACGGAATGTTCCCCCTGGTAGCCGTTGAGCCGACATTGCAACTGGGAGAATGCCTGGAGGTACTTGGACAACTGGAGGAGGCTGCAGATCGGTTTGAAGAAGCCGCCACCAGAGCCGAATCAATCGCCGGTTCCAGTCATCCACTGACACTCGAGTGTCTCCTGAAGATGACAGAAGTTGATGTTCGGCTGGGACGTCATAAAAAGGTCATTGAAGTTCTGGGGCCTCTTGTGGCCACTCAGTCAGAAGCAGCGAGTGCATCGACCAACGGACTCCTGGCTCGACTGCTTCTTCTCCATTCGAGATGGGCCGTCGATCCGATGGATGGCACGCTGTCAGAGGGCGTTGAGGTGGCTCAGCAGTTGCTTGAGCGACTGTCGAGTGGGTGGAGGACAGGCCTTGTGGCAATACTTGCATTCGAAAAGGCGGTTGCGACGCGAGCCCCGGAGCATGTGGCCAATATCGACGCTTTGCTGAAAGACGCCGCTGATTCAAACCGGTTCAATTCCGAACTGACGGGGCTCATTAGAAGTGCTCTCCAGAAACAATAGCCTCCCTGGTAGCCGCCTGTCGAAGAACGCGATTTTCAGGGCAAAGTGCTTCCTCAGTCGGCTGTGATGCGGAGTTGTCCGTGATTCAGCGGCTCGGCTGGAGCCTCGTCCTCCCTTTCTCCTGTCAACAGGCGGTTCATTCCGGCATTCGGTGAATTTTCACTGGCCAATCGGTTTCACGCAGAGTTTCGCGTAAGCTCCAGGTCGGAATCAATGCCTCCGTATTCATCCGCTTCCGCTTTTTTGGTCATCGTCATGTCTGTTGAATCCCTTCTGGCTCAACGCTGTGGTTCTGTGTGCGAACTTTGTGGCTCAAGCGACGGTCTGGAAGTGTTTCCTGCGCCGCCAAACAACGACGGAAGCGCCGATCACTGCGTCATGATCTGTGGCACCTGCAGGACTCAGATCGAGAGTACCGATGCACTGGATGTGACTCACTGGCGCTGTCTGAATGAGAGCATCTGGAGTCAGGTGCCGGCCGTTCAGGTCGTCGCCTGGCGCATGCTGAATCGGTTGACCGGTGAGTCGTGGGCGCAGGAACTTCTGGAGACCGTATACCTTGATGAGCCCACTCTGCTGTGGGCTCAGTCCGGGCTTTCTGAAGCGGCTGAGGAAGATGACAAACCTGTCCCGACCGTCGACAGTAACGGGAACGCACTTCAGACCGGAGACAGCGTCACCTTGATCAAAGACCTCGTGGTGAAAGGCGGTGGCTTCACGGCAAAACGCGGGACATTGGTCAAGAATATTCAGCTGACGTCGAATCCCAAACATGTCGAAGGCAAAGTGAACGGCACCGTGATTGTTCTGGTGGCTGCGTATTTGAAGAAGGCGAATTAACTGGATGGGAAGTTCCGTCCGGTGCTTGAACCCCGCCGATGCCCGGCGTGTGATCGTTCAAACGCGCCAAGGCGGGCAAAATGACTGTACTGCGGGGCACAAATGACCCCTTTGTCAAACTTGTTCCCCAGCCCAACTGCGTAACTGTCGTATCGGCTTCAGGTGCGGCGACAGGTTCGTAACCTCTCAAGCAGTTTTTGGACGGGCAAACGGTTCTTCCGGGGCGGCATAGAGAGATAAACACATCGATTAACATACGTCAGTGTTGACATCTTTCATTTTTGACATACGATATTCCCGCTTCTTGATCTTTGCAGCGGGAGTCACACATGAAGGCAAATCCAGGCGGAAATCTTGATCCAGACAAAGTTTACGGCCGCGATCATCTGATTGCTTTGATTTGGGATCGACTGGCAACGCAAAGCGTTGTGATTAATGCGGAACGCCGAATTGGCAAGACGCAGATACTTCGCAAGATGGTGGCGGAGCCAAAAGCAGGCTGGCGGCCCGTCTTTCGTGACCTTGAAAGAGTCCATTCCGCGCAGGAGTTCGCTGAGCTTGTATACGACGACATTCAGCAATTCCTGGGCACGGCGACTCGGGCAAAGAACTTCCTGCAGCGACTTCTGGAAGATCATGAAACCGACTACCTCAGTTTGAAGGCCAGGACGTGGAAGCAGCTGCTTGTTTCTGCCGTGGGCGATCTGATGCGATCGAACTCGACAGAGAGGCTCGTGTTCCTGTGGGACGAAGTTCCTTACATGCTGGAAAGTATCCGGAAGAAGGACGGTTCAGAGGTCGCTGCAGAGGTGCTGGACACACTGCGTAGTCTCAGGATCGAACACTCCAGGTTCCGTGTGATCTTCACAGGATCGATCGGACTGCATCATATCCTGGGCAAGCTGACAGCCGCCGGTATTCCAACATCGGCAAAGAACGACATGTTCCATGTGACAGTCACGCCGTTGTCGCCTTCGGATGCAGAACAGCTTGCGGCCGACCTGATCGATGGTGAGAGAATTCGTTGTGACAGTCGCAGGGACGCCGCGGCGACGATTGCAGAAGAAGTGGATTACTTCCCGTTCTACATCCACCATGTCATTGCCGGTTTGCAGGTGGAGCAGCTGCCTGCAACCGAAAGTAACATTCGCAGCTTTGTCGCTCGTCAGCTTGTCGACGCATCAGATCCCTGGCAGCTTGCTCATTATCGCACACGGCTTTCGACGTATTATCCTGAGAACGATGATGCTCGAAATGTGGCGATCATTCTGGATGTCATTTCGACGGCAGACAACGATGCTGATTCATTGTCTGTCGCCCGGATTCTGGACGAAGGATCGCAGCGAGGATCCTCCATCAGGGATCGGGATGAACTTCTGCGACTGCTGCGACTGATGGATGCGGATCACTACCTGTCACGTGATGCTGATGGCGGATATCGATTCCGATTCCCGTTGATTCGTCGCTGGTGGAAACTGGATCGTGGCTTATGAACTCTCCCGGACAAAATTTAGCGATTGGTGAGCCGTCGCAGACTGCGAGTGAACCGATCATCTGGCGGTTTTCTCCAAACCAGACGGATCCGAAGCTGCTGCAGGCGATCTTTGTTGGTCGAGAGCATCTGCTTCAGAACGTTTTGGAGAAAATTGCTGACAGTGCAACCAGCGGATCGACTCACCATGTACTGCTGCATGGTCCGCGGGGCATAGGGAAGTCCCATTTTCTTTCATTGCTTCATCACGGCGTCGTGACAGATTCGTCTCTGGCAGACACTGTGCGCGTGGCGTGGCTGAATGAAGACGAAACGACGACCAATCTGTCTCAATTGCTGGTTCGCATCTATCGTTCGTTGTGTAAATGGTACCCGGATGAGTACTCGGTCGAGTGGCTTGAAGAGCTGCTGGATCGGCCAGTTGCGGTCGTTGCTGGGACGCTGACTCGTCGCCTGATTGCTCGATTCGAAAAGAAGAAGCTGGTGATCCTGATCGAGAATCTGGATGTGCTATTCGATCACCTGGGTCTGGAAGGACAGCATCAGCTTCGCACACTGCTGCAGGAAAACTCATTTGCCTGTGTGATCGCCAGCAGTCAGAAGTTGTTCAAGGCGGTCTCTGATCGCAGCGAACCGTTCTTTGGGTTCTTTCAGCCGATTCCTCTAAAGCCGCTGACGCTGGATGATTCGCAGTTGCTGCTGATCAAGCTTGCGGAGGCTCGAGGTCAAAGCGATCTGGTGGAATATCTTCAGAGTCCGGAAGGACTCGGTCGAGTCCGCGCGATTCACGATGTGGCTGGGGGAAACCATCGTGTTTATGTTGTGCTCAGCAGTTTCATTTCCAGGGAGACGATTGCTCAACTGGTCGATCCGTTTCAGCGAATGGCGGATGATCTGACGCCGTATTATCAGGAACGGCTTCGATGGATTTCGCCACTCCAGCGACAGATCGTTGAACTGCTGTGCCGCGAGCATCGAACCATCAATCCAAAGCAGATGGCGCGAAGACTGCTGGTGGATCAGCGCAGCATCGGCAAGCAGGTCCGACTCCTCGAAGAAATGGGTTATCTCACTTCGACCGGTCGAGGTCGTGAGACCTTCTACGAATTGAGCGAGCCGCTGATGCGACTGGCCTTCGAAGTGAAGGAGAGCCTTCCAGGAATGCTGATTGACTTTCTGCGCATCTGGTACCGCCCGGAGGATCCTGGCAACAGGGATAACTCGTCAGGTTCATCCGTTGCGAACGACGAGGCGCTTGCGTGTTCCGAAGATGAAATCACGCCGGCCCGCAAATCGGCTGACGCAGTGTTTCGGCAGAGCCTCATTCTCTTTGCATCGAACCGATGGGACGATGCATTTGCATCCATTCGTCAGGCGTTGAGTGATTCGCGTTCGGACTTTCCGGGCGACACAACTTCCATGTTTGCACTGATCTTTCAGCTCAGTGATGACGATGCGAAACTCCAGTCCGGAATCAAAGCACTCGTGGACCTTTATGGCCGTGCTCCTTCGAAGCAGACTCCGGAGGGATTTCAGATTGGCGTGAAACCGATTTCTCATCTGGCCGTTGGCCTCGTCAGATCGCTCGCCAAACTGGATGCACGGCGGATCACCGCTCCGGTTCTGGAAAGCTATGTGTCAGCCGTTCAACAGAGCGTTGCCGGCCTTCGGGAGTTCGAGATCCCGCTGCGACTGTTTCGCTGTGGCATTCGTTACCTGATCAGCGGCAAAGAGGCCGAATTTGTGGAACTGATCAAACCCGAACGCCGTCTCCTCCGTCAGGTTTTCGGGCTTCCGGAAGAAGGCTGAAACTCGACATATCTCTCACGCAGCCCATCATTTTGGCGAAAAAGAAGAATTTCGCCTAAGAAACTTCGCACTGGCGGGTCTTGTCTTCTGAGAGGATGAACTCGTCGTGATTCGAACGTGCCATTCGCCACCATCGAGATTGATCTTGGAAACGACTATCCGAGCCAGCGAACCTGTTGCTCCGGGCGTGAGTCAGCTCACGCTTCAGTCGTTGTTCGAGTCTGAAGAGACGTCTCTGCTGCATTATGCGTTTTCGCTCGTTCGTCGTCGGGCGGTGGCGGAGGAGATTGTTCAGGAAGTCTTTCTGCAGCTGCATGAGCGATGGAAAGATGTGGATGCTCCCAGAGCCTGGCTGTACCGCAGTGTCAGGAACCGTGCCTTCAATCATCTGCGTGATCATCAGCGGGAGGTTCTGGGGGACGCAGGTGAAGCCGGCGAAGGGACAACGGCGGTTGCTTCTGAGGATGATCCTCCTGAAGCCGCAATCACTCGCATGGAAGCACTCAGTGCGCTTCGGCAGTTTGTGGACGAGCTGGATCAGGACGATCAGGAACTTGTGAAGCTCAAGTACTTCAACGACCTGAAGTATCGGGACATCAGTCAGAAGACGGGACTGAACATCGGCAACGTGGGATATCAGTTACATCATATTCTCAAAGGGCTGGCGGCGCGGCTGCGATTGCTTGGATTTGGTGAAGAGTCATGAGCGAAGAACTTCACAACATTCCGATCGAACCGGAACTCGAAGCCCGCATCGTGGCTCTCGTGCTGGGCGAAGCATCCGACTTCGAAGCCGAAGAACTGAACCGCCTGGTTGCTCTGCATCCGGAGCTTGCGGCATTCAAGCTTCAGATGGAACAGATTCACGGAAGCCTCAAACAGATCAGCACCGGGGAACTGGAAACTCCGGAAGCAGAATGGAAGCTGCCTGCCGAACGACGCAGTGTGGTGATGGCGGCGATTCGAGGTGAGGCTGATGTTCCGGCCGCGGCTTCTACTTTTCAGGAGCCGGTTGGCGATACTGCTTTGGTTCCGGTAACGGCTGGAGGAACTAGTGGCCAGACTGCGAACGGAGCGCGTGGACTGCGAAGGATGCTGGCGGAATCGATCGGGCCCGTCCTGAATTCCGTGCGACTTCGGTTTCGAAGGACACCTGCAAGAATTGCGGCCGGGATTTGCGTAGCCAGCCTGTTTGGTCTTTTTGGGTGGAACTCATTTCTGAGCCGTGAACATGCGCGGCAGGTGACGCAGAGCAACTCACTGAGACAATTTGGGATGGCGGTGCACAATTCAGAGGACTTTGCGGAAGCCTTTAGGCGTGATGCAGGCGCGGATGGTGTTGCAGGGAACAGTCAGGAGTTGCCAGTCGTCTCGTTTGCCGACAGCGCGCAACGTTCATCTTCCGCGTTGGCCGAAATGCAGCAGGCGTTGAGGGCGAGTGATGCATCTGCGCTCAGGTACTCTGAGGAGGTCCGCCAGCTCTCGGCTCGTAAGGATGTGCAGGATTCAGCAGACCCGATTCTCAAAGGAATGCAGTCGGACGTCTCGAAGGTCGAGTCAATCATTGCTGACCTTGATGCTTCAACTTCGGGTCTCTCAGTACAAGGCAATACCATCGCTTCGGCACCCGAGTCAACGCTCACTTCGCCGGAACCGGCGATGGCTGGTTTGGTGACAGCCCCAGCGGTGATTGATGATCTTCAGCTGACTGGCAAGGGCTACGCTGTCGACGGCAGGAAAGAACAGGCCGCCCAATCGCCGACTGATGATTCACCGGTCGAGCTCTCGATAGTCGATGAGTCTGGTCGCGCTAAGTTGAATGCGTCATCAGATGCTCCTGTTGTTCGTGTTCTTGACGGTCAGCCTGGCGTGGCGACCGGCGGTGCTGGTGGCGGACCGGGAGGTGGCGGCGGTCGATTGAGCCGAGGTGGCGACTTGGGAGACGCGAGCAGCCCTCAAAGCGAAGATGGCGCAAAGCGAAGTGGTGGTGCCCGGAATGAGTCTGGTTCAGAGTCAGACATGGCGGCAACACTGGAACAGTTGGTTCCAGGACGTCCCTCGGAACCTGGTGTGTTGGCGGAAGGTGATAATCAAGACGGAGCGATGGGCGGCAAGGGGCAACAGGATGAATCGCGGGAGTTGCGCGACAGAATTTTGCTCGAAAAGGCCAAATTGAAGGAGCAGATTGAACTTAATGAATCACTTCGGGAACGCAAACAGGACAGCTTCTTTAGAGCAGCAATGGATGACAATGGAGATTCTGGTGCCCGCGCCGACAGCCCCAGCAAGAAAGATGCTGAAAAAGATAACAAATCCAACGGCTCTGACGGCACGTCTTCCACTCTGATGTTTGGAGACCTCAGCACACAGGCTGAAAGCAACAAACCTGCAGAGGCAAAGAATGAGTCAGAAGGCAAACAGCGAGATGTCTCTATGGGGCATCGCTTCCAGACGGTGGATGACTTCGAATTGCCAGAGTCCAAAGCAGCAGCAGGTACCGAACCATCTTCGGGTTCGAAAGATGCTGTCGCGGAAGTGACGGATGAAGGTCGAAAAGCGGGACAGAGTCCTGCCTTCAAAGCTGAAAACGCGCCTTTCGAAGGACTTACAAAGTCGGAGCCCCAGTCTCTCGCAGGCTCGAAAAGGAATTCCGAGTCCGAGCGTGATTTCGGGCTTCCGCTTTCTGGCTCAGATAAATCGCATCCCGAGGAGCCCAGGTTTTCGAAAGAAGTGACTGCGGACAAACGCCTTCAGCTGGAGCAGCCTGAGAACTCTCCAGCAAAGCCGGCTCCTGTTTCAGGCAGGATGGGAAAAGCATTGTCGATACGGGAGTCTGACGGTGAGGTCGTTGAGGAAGTCCGGAAATCCGGAGAGGAACTGGAAGGCGAAGTTCGACGCGGCAGTGAATCCAGTTCAGTTCGGTCTCGAGCAGCAAAACCAGCCCCGGCACGTGTGTCCAATGATGACAGAAAAGGTGTCTCTTCGCCAGTGGCTCCACCAGCGGGGTTAAATGAAACCAATGCCGCGGCCGAAGCCTTCTCGACGTTCTCCCTGCATGTCAGTGATGTCTCATTCAAGCTCGCTTCGGCCGCACTGGCAAAGGGAGAATGGCCCGAGGCTTCGAAGATCCGCATTGAAGAATTCGTTAACGCGTTCGACTACGGCGATCCGCTGCCAGGAAAGAATGAGCGAGTCTCCTGTGCGGTCGAACAGGGCATTCATCCGTTCCTGCAGCAACGAAACGTTCTGCGAGTTTCCATGAGAACTTCAGCCGAAGGTCGTGCTGCGAACACTCCTCTGCGACTGACGTTTGTCCTGGACAATTCAGGCTCGATGGAACGAGCAGATCGTCAGGCTACGGTCCGCAAGGCATTTGCTTTGCTGTCACAGCAACTGACCGCGATCGATCAGGTCACGCTCATCAGCTTTTCACGACAGCCTCGGCTGCTTGCCGAAAACATCAGCGGCACCGAAGCAGCGAAACTCGTGCAGCTGGTGGAACAGCTTCCCAGCGAAGGCGGCACGAACATCGAAGCGGCTCTGCAGCTGGCCTTCAAAAAAACAGCGTCCCACAAAACGCCGGGTGCTCAGCATCGCATCGTGCTGCTGACTGACGGAGCCGTGAATCTGGGCAACGCCAATCCGGAAAGCCTGTCACGTATGGTCGAATCCATGCGAGAATCCGGGATCGCGTTCGACGCGGCCGGCATCAGTGCGGATGGTCTGAATGATGAAGTCCTGGAAGCGCTGACTCGCAAAGGCGACGGTCGCTACTACCTCATGGATTCTCAGGAGGATGCGGACGACAGCTTCGTCCAGCAAATCGCCGGGGCTCTGCGTCCGTCGGCCAGCAACGTCAAGGTGCAGGTCGAATTCAATCCAAAGCGAGTCGGTCAGTACAAGCTGCTGGGCTTTGAGAAGCATCTTTTGAAACAGGAGGATTTTCGCAACGACACCGTCGACGCCGCCGAAATGGCCGCGGCTGAAGCGGGTGTTGCGATGTATCAGTTCGAAGCCAGACCTGATGGTGAAGGCGACGTGGGCTCCGTGTCCGTGCGGTTTCGAGATTTGTCGACGGGAGAAATGGTTGAGCATCGCTGGCCCATTCCGTACGAACCCGATGCCGCTCGACCCGACCAGGCAACACCGTCACTCCGCATCGCCACCGCCGCCGCAATGCTCGCCGCAAAGCTCAAAGGCGAAGCGCTCGGAGAAACGGTCGATCTGCAGACACTGTCTCGCATGATCGACGGAATCCCATCTCACATGCAAAGCAACCTTCGAATCCAGCAGTTGAAGGCCATGATCGAACAAGCTCGGCAGCTGGAGGCGAATTAGCCAACGTAGCCAACGTAGCCGTCACTCTCCGAGTGACGAATTGCGATTCCGCCCCAACGGGGCAACCACAATCAACAACGCACATCGACACACACGTGAACGGTCACATGATGGGGAATCGAATTTCATAACGCGTGTTGTGTCGCCCCTTCAGGGCTCAACATCGTGATGGTCTGCTAACCTGGGGCGATGCCCCAGGCTGGTTTGTGGTTGGCCCTTTGGGCCGAATCGCACGGATCACAAACGGATGGCCCGTTGGGCCGTGACGAATTCGATGAACACTGATGTTGCGATTCAACTGAAACGGAGGACCAATCACACCAATACCAACTCTATCGCGAAAAATGGGCCCCACAACCTCCGACTCCGTCACGTCGGGGGCGACCACAACCTGCGGTTCCGCCCCAAAGGGGCATCAACAAATCAGCCTGGGGCACCGCCCCAGGTAAGACATCAAAAGAAGCATCAAGCCCCAACGGGGCGGCACAATGACACGACAACACAGGAGCAACCAGCAATGCCGCAATCATTGGTCAAGAATCTGATTCACCTCGTGTACAGCACTAAGGAAAGAAGGCGATGGATTCCAACGGACGTTCAAGAACGCTTGTGGGCGTATCAGGCAGGGATTTTCGCGAATCTCCAAAGTCCGGCGCTCATCATCGGAGGCTTCGACGATCATGTTCACGCGTTGTTCTCGTTGTCGAAGAACTATGCGTTGAAGCACGTCGTTGAGGAAGTCAAGAAGAGCAGTTCGAAATGGATGAAAACAAGCGATGGTACTGGAAATGCACTGTTCACATGGCAAGCCGGCTATGCGGGGTTCTCAGTGAGTCAGTCCAACATCCCGGCCGTGAAAGAGTACATCGCGAACCAGGCCGAGCATCATCATCGAATGACGTTTCAGGATGAGCTCCGTTTACTGTTCCAAAAGCATGAAGTGGAATTTGATGAACGATATGTCTGGGACTGAATGATGATGTTGATCCGAACCTGTTGGGCCAAATCATGTGGGACAAAATCCGTGCCGCAATTCCGCCCCAACGGGGCAACGACATATCAGCCTGGGGCAACGCCCCAGGTGAGATATCAACAGATGCATCAAGCCCCAACGGGGCGGCACAATCGAAGATCGAAGCCGGTACCAATGGTCATCGATACAGTCACGTCTTACGTTCATTTCACACTTCATCAAAACCCATGTTGTGTCGCCCCTTCAGGGCTTCGCAACACGTTGATTCGTTAACCTGGGGCGATGCCCCAGGCTGATATGTTGTTGGCCCGTTGGGCCGAAAGGCGCGGATCACAAACGGTTGGCCATTTGGGCCGAAGAACACAATCAAATCGACCCTGTCGCATAAAACGCAATCACATCACCATCATTCTCGGTCAACTCCCATGATCAAAATCCAAACCTTCACGCTGACCGCTCTTACTTTTCTGTCACTTCTGAGCATCATGCAAAACTGCAGTGCTCAGGAACCCAGCACCGCCAGCGTGAACACATCGATCGGCGGTGATGGAACGGGCACGATCGTTGTCGAGGCGCACGGGCAGCTTCCGAAGCCGCCTGTGTTCTTCACAGCGTCTGGTAACGCGATGGCTCAGATCGGAACTGAGCACATCGATCAAACGATCGATCTAACGCTGAAGGTCGTTCAGGGAGACGCGACAACACTGAGCCTCGGGCTGGCAGGATCGGATACCGTCACGGCAGTCGTCGGTGAACAGCTCAAGTCCTGGTCGGTGCGACAGGAAGGAGCCACGCGGTTTCTCGACCTGAATGTGAATCCAAAGACAACGGAACTGAAGGTGCAGGTGAAGGTTCGATCTCGCCGGCTGGACCTGAAGAATCCCGAAGTGATCGAACTCACACACCTCACACCCGGCAATGCAGTCGGGTTCAGCTTCAGTGTCGCATTGCAGTACTCACCTGGCGCCGAAGGCACTGTGATCGAAGCCAACGGTTTCGCTCCGGTCAGCGAAGCATTGGCCGCAACAAGTGGAAAGCCCAGTCGTTTTCAGTCGACCACGGGTGGTGTGCTGAAACTGTCCGTGAATCGCAGCGGAGCAACACCCGCCGCGGTGGAACTGACTGAAACGAGTCTCACCGGTGCCGTTCATGCCAACGGAAACTCCGTCGCGTTTCAGTACCGCGGCAAAGCGACCGTCACCGTGGATAACGCCGAGATCACCGTTCTGTTCGGAGCTGCAGCGCCGGGGTCACTTCCGGCCGATGCCAACTATCGACTTCGACTGGTGGTTGAAAACGGTGTGCCGGTCTACAAGCTGTCGTTTCCAAAGGCTGGCGAGTTCTCGTTGTCACTGGACTTTGTGGCGACACTCGGGCACCCCGCTGCCAACAGTCGAAACCTGGACTTCACTGTCGCGACCAGTGCCGTTGTTCCGCTGACGCTGAATGGACTTCCCGTGGACCTTGAGTTCCAGCGGGATCAGGAGTCCGTAGTTCCTCTGAAGAATAATGATTCGTGGCTTGGATTCCTCCCGGCGACGGGGCGAGCAAAGCTGCAATGGAAGTCTGCTCGTCAGGCCGGAGAAGGGAAACTGTTCTTCTCCACATCCGCCCGCATTGAATCTCAGCTGGGTGCAGGATTGCTGCGGCAGGATCATCTGATCGACTATCAGGTTCTCCAGGGAGAACTCAAGTCGATGCAGATTCTGCTGCAGGGCCCCGGCGAAATTCTGGAAGTGCAGGGAGGAACAACGGTCGTCGGTTGGAATGTCACAGCGCAGGGGGACGATCGACTTCTGGAGATTACTCTGAGTCAGTCCGTCACCGGTTTCAACCAGATCAAAGTGCGCAGTCAGACTCCGCTTGGTGCGTTTCCTGTGACCGTCCAGGGACTCCGGCTGAATCCTGTCGGCTCGATTAGACACTCGGGGCACCTTCGGCTTTCCAACATCGGATCGGTCCGATTACAGCCGACCGAATTGAAAGGACTTTCGCAACTGGCCCCGGAACAATTCCCTGGCGACGCCATTCAGGCACGGCAGTCATTTGTGTACCGATTCCCGGCGGCTGACTACGCGTTCTCCGTCACCGCAGACAGCATTGAACCGGAAGTCAGTGTCTCAGAAGTTGTGGTTTACGAACTGACAGAAACCGATCGCATCATCACGGCAGACATTGAACTGGATGTGCGAGAAGCCGCGATCCGCGAATGGAACTTCAGCATTCCTGCGGACTATTCCATCGTCTCCGTGACCGGGGCCAGCGTGGCGGATTACGTTGCCGCGACGACCGTGGAGGAGAATCGTCGCAATCTGAAAGTCGTCTTCAGTCAGGACGTGCTCGGGCGGCATCTTGTCTCATTGAGACTCGAAAAGAGCGAAGCGGCCGCCGCGGGTGCATGGCCCCTGAGCCACATTGAATATCCGGGAGTGAAATCCGTCCGAGGTGACATCGGAATCGTCAGCGCACCGGGTTTTCGAATCACCGCGGGACAAGTCAATCTGCTGGTGGAAAAGCCACTCTCGTTCTTCCCGAAGCCATCGCCTCACCTGCAGCAGGCCTTTCGAATTCGTGAACCAAACTGGTCCGCAACGATGCAGGTGGAACTGCTGGATCGCAGCATTCAGTCGGACGTCTTCCACCTGTATTCACTCAATCAGGAAACCGTCTACGGCAGCGCGCTGATCAACTACTTCGTCACCGGTGCGCCGGTGTCTGAGTGGAGAGTCGCGGTGCCGGAATCGATGGGCAACGTCATGGTCGAAGGTCAGAACGTGCGAACCTGGCGACGCGAAGCCGATACTCTGATTGTGACTCTGCATCAGCCAGTGATGGGCGCTTACACACTGCTGGTCACGTTCGAAGAGAAGCCGGACAAGGCGAGCGGCACGTTCCAGGCTGGTCGAGTTTCGCCCACAGGAGTGCAGGGCGAACGAGGCTATGTGCAGGTCGTCAGCCCGATGCAGGTGGAGATTGAAACGGTCAATGTGTCCGAGAGCCTGCTGACTCTGGATCCTCTGGAATTGCCGGCAGAATTTCGATTGCTCAGCACGGCGCCACCGCTGGGAACGTGGCAGTACACAAACCGCCCGTTTGATCTGAACCTGAAGGTGAGCTGGTTTGAGCCGGGAACAACCGTGGATCAGGTGGTGGAGTTTTCGGAAGCGAACAGTCGAGTTTCCGCGGACGGTGAACTTGTTACGGATGTTCTGTATTACGTGAAGACTCGTGGTCAGCGAACGATGAAGCTCCAGTTGCCGGCGGAACCGGTGCGACTCTGGGCCGTGACCGTGAATGGTGCTCCCGTGACGGCTCGCCAGGCGGATGATGCCACACTGATTCCACTGCCCGGAGGAGTCGATCCGAATTCGCCGGTGGAAGTCCGCCTGCGACTCGGCAAACCCGCTGTGGAAGAATCACATCCGGAACTCGCGCTGCCTTTGGTCGATGCTCCGGTTCTGAAGACCGAGTGGAGCATTAGCGGTGACGAGAAGCATGTGCTGATCCCGACCGGAGGTACTGTGTCTCCGCCGGTGCCCGTGCAGCGACCTTCAGGATTTGCCTGGCTCGCACGTCATGGACTGTTGTGGCTGTGCTGCATTTCCCTCCTTGCCGGCACTGGAACCTTCGTGATGTCCAGATCTACTGGCTGGCAGGTCACCGGTTGTGGCTGTGTGATCGTCGCTTTGGTGATGTCGTACGCTGCAGGCCAGTCTGCGTACCGTGAGACGGCACCTCCGGAGCCTTTGAAGTTGAATCTTCCCGTTGCCAGTGCTGGCGAATCGGTCCAGATCACCGTCAGCAATATTCCACTCTGGCAGGTCAATCTGTCGTGGGGCGGACTTGGTGTTACGATGGCTGGCATCGTTCTGTTGATCATCTCACTGCGAGCCAAAGTGATGCAGGGACAGTCCCTGTTGCGTTGCGGAGCCGTCCTGATGATGGCCGCCGGTATCCTTCTTCACGGTGACAGCGCGGTCTGGTTCTTTGCGGCGGTCGGCATTGCTCTTGTGGTGCTTCTGATTCGGCTGCTCGCGAACATCGACTGGCCAAAAAGTATTCCATCGCCGTCACCGATACCGACACCGGCCGATGCCCCGCCGGAATCCGGGTCAGGCACCACGCCGATCACGACGGCACTGGCGTTCTTTGCCATGATCCTGTCGTCAGCGGTGGTCAACGCAGCGAGCATGTTCGATAACCACGAACCGTCCGATTCGATCGTTCAGCAGTGGCAGATTGCCCACCAGGATGCTCGACTGAAGGCCACTGGTACAATCACATTGACGGGCAAGTCAGGCGATCAGTTCCTTTTGCTTCGAGCCCCCGCGGTGCTGACCAAATTCGAAGGTGCTGGCCTGCGAGTGACTCGACGCGATGTTCCCGGCGCTGGGCTGTGCTACGTCGTTCATGTCGGCTCTGCGGACAATGCAAATGCCGGGGACGCTGCTGCAGTCAAGACATACACGGCCACGTTCGAATACCAACTGGAAAGCGTCAGACCCACCGAAGGTCTGGCCGTTCTGACGGGCGCTGCGGCTGTGCAGGAAGTCACGGTCAGCTATGACGAAGCTGGCTGGGAAGTGGCGGGACCAACCGCGATTCGAATTGAACAACTCGAAGCGGCAGGCGACGTGACTCAGGCAAAGGTCCTGCTGGGACCTGGTGCGGGCAGCCTTGTGCTGAAGCCGCGAACACGCGACGTCACCATGGAGAAGACTCAGTTCTTTGTCGAAGCATCCAATCTGTATCTGCCCGGCCCAGGAGTTGTCGACGGCCGACACCGTTTGAACATTCGTCCGTCTCAGGGACAGGTAACGGCTTTGAACGTCGTCGTTCCCAAAGGTCTGACGGTCACGACTGTCACCGGACCGGTCACTTCATGGCAATTCGATGCGGACACAGGCGGACTGACGCTGGCCATCGAGCCCGCACAGGCTCAGCCATTTGATGTCCTGATTGAAACACAGCGAGGTCTTGATCCTCTGCCGGCCGATGTCATTCTTTCGCCGCTGCGAGTCACCGGAGCCAACGGTGAAGTCGGGCTTGTCGCGGTGGCGTTCGGACCGGAAGCTCGACCGGAGAAAGTCGAACCGAAGATCATGACGATCGTCAATCCCGGCGACTTCGATGCCGCGATGATCAACAATCCTCAGGCGACTCTGCATTGCGTCTATCGTTATGGCACGGATGGCGGCGAGCTTGCCGTACGAGTTGCTCCGGTGGCTTCAGAAGTACGAGTCGTCAGCAAAGAAGTTGTGTCGCTGGGTGAAGAACGAGTTGTCCTGGCCAGCAGTTTCGCCGTGGAGATTTCACGAGCGGGACTCTTTGAACTGAGCTTCCCTCTTCCCGCAGGTCTGGAAGTCGAATCACTGACCGGCGATGCTCTTCATCACTGGGCGGAGCGAAGTGAAAATGGCGTGCGTCACATCGTCCTGCATCTCAATGGCCGTACGCTGGGTACTCAGACTTTTGCGCTGACGCTGACAGGTTCCGCTCCGACAGATGTTGCTCAGTGGCAGATTCCGCGGTTTGAGCTGAACGAGGCGGCACGGCAGACGGGAGAGCTGATTGTTCGTCCGGCAACGGGGCTTCGACTTCGCACCGTGACGCGTCAGAATATTTCCGAAACTGATCCTCGCACATTGGGTGGTGACGGACAGGGAGCACTCGCGTTTCGACTGCTTCAGAAGGACTGGAATCTGGTTCTGGGCATTGAAAAACTGGACCCGTGGGTGACCGGCCAGGTACTGCACCAGATGACTTTGCGCGAAGGGCAGACGCGATCGGCTGTCACGGCCAGTTTCAACGTGCAGAACGCTTCGATCGCTTCGATGCAGGTGAACTTGCCGCTCACAAACGCTGAAGAAATCCGAACGGTTCGAGTTACCGGAAATTCGGTCAGCGACATTGTTCGAACGGCTCCGGATTCGAACCTGTGGGAGATTCACTTCAAGCGACGGGTTGTTGGCGCACTTCAGTTCCAGATTGAATTTGAACGTCGAGGTGATCGGCAGAACGATGAGGAGTCTCTGAGCCCGCTGAGTTTCCCGGAGGCTCGCCAGATCTCGTACTTCTTCGCCGTGCGTTCGGGCGGTCGGCTGGAACTGGAAATCGGAGATCTGTCACAAGGCTGGCAGAAAGTTGACTGGAGCACTGTTCCTACGTCGCTGCGAAACGCAGAGAACCGGACGGCACCAGCACTGGCCTTGAGAGCCGTGGATCCACCGGCAGCACTTACTGTTCGTGCTCGACGACATTCGCTGGCTGATGGCTTGAAGCTGCGAGTGGCTGAAGGTTCGCTCACGACCGTTCTGTCTTCCACAGGGGATCAGCTGACAGCGGTCGATGTCGTGATGGAAGTGATTCAGCGAAGCAGCCTGGTAGTGAGTCTTCCAAAGGGCGGAGAACTCTTCAGCATCTTCGTGAATGGCGAGAGTGTGAATTCGATCCGACAAAGCAGTGCGGAGAATACCTGGCAGTTTTACATTCTGCCGGGGATTGATGATCGAACGGCGAAAGTCCGATTTGTGTACTCCGTGCCTGGCGATGGTCTGAGTGGTCTGCAACTTCGAAGTCCTCAGCTGAATGTTCCGCTGGAGAACATTTCCTGGAACGTGATTGCTCCGAAGGGATTCGAACTCAATGACAACGATGGAAATCTGGAACTTGTTCGGCAGAGCAATCAGAAGGACTATGACCGGGACTCGTATCTTTCCGCTGCTCGAGGCCAGCGAGAAGCTCAGGCTCAGCAGGCGACTCAGCTTCTTGAACAGGCGAATCAGTTTCTGCAGAGCGGTGAGCAAAGCAAAGCGCGATGGGCTCTGAACAGCGTGGCAAATCAGTACGCACTGGACGCGGCGTCCAACGAAGATGCTCGCATCCAGCTGGAGAATCTTCAGACACAGCAGGCCATCGTGGGATTGAATACTCGACGCCAGCGGCTGTATCTGGACAACAGCGACGATTCGGTTCCGGTGGACAACAAGCAGCTGCGTGAAGCGGCCGCGGAGAATCCGGTTCTGCAGCAGGACAAGCTGAACTTCCGGCCTCAACAGCTAAGCCAGCTGCTTCGAGGGAACACGACGGAAGACAACGTCGTGCTCCAGCGAATCGCCGCGCGACTGGTCCAGCATCAGCACACCACCGAACCAGCTCCACAGGCCATCATCATCAGCCTGCCCGAAGAAGGAGACATCTACACCTTCGGCCGCACCGTCCAGGTCGCCGAAAACGCCCCGCTCGAGCTGGAACTGGACTTCCGGTCTCGCCAAAGCCTGCCACTCTGGCAAAGCGGAGCCGTCGCCGGACTGCTCGTGCTTCTGTGTCTGTCACTGGTGGCCAGGCCTAAGTAGGTGCCGCTTGCCGAGCGGCACTTCGCGGCTTGCCGCGACCAGCGCCCTGACGAGGTGCCACAGGATCGTTGGCGGTCGTGGATTGAAGGCATCGCCAAGTCTGTGCGTCTAAGGCGAGCGGCAGGCAATGCGATGAGAGATTTTGTAGCGGAACGGCGCAAGCCGTCCGGTGAATTCAGGATGCACACTCACCGGAGGGCTCGCGCCCTGCCGCTACATATGATCAGTCTCACCCGGCATGCGAGACCTGCTGATCGTCGTGATTGTTGGCGACTGACGGAATCGGTAAAGTCCCTGAAAACCAGCCTGTGTCCAACGCACGAATTCTGGCGGGAGACTTCAAATGGTCACGTTTCGCGATTACACGTTTCTCGGGATGACTCAGAGTCTTTGTCCGGAATGCCTGGCGCTGGTGCCGGCGAAGGTGATTTCGCGGGAGGGGCGAGTTTACTTTCGAAAGACGTGTGCGATTCATGGCGTGCGAGAGGACTTTGTCTGCAGCGATGTACGCTGGTTTGATCGGACGGATTACAGTCTTCCCGGAAAAGTGCCGGAGACTTTCGGTGTCTCCCCGGACCGTGGCTGTCCATTCGATTGCGGGCTGTGCACGGAGCATGAACAGCATACGTGCATCGGATTGCTGGAGATTAATTCGGCCTGCAATCTGGAATGCCCGATGTGCTTCGCGGTCAGTGGGCCGGGTGGAACTCACCTGAGCTATGACGACTGTATCACGGCCATTGATCGGCTCGTCGAGATTGAAGGGCGGCCGGAGATTCTGCAGCTGTCCGGGGGCGAGCCCACCATTCATCCGCAGTTCCTGGACATTCATCGCTACGCGTGTGATCAGCCAATCGATATTGTGATGATCAATACCAACGGCATTCGTCTGGCCCGAGACCGTGAGTTTCTGGAAGCGGTGGCCGAGCGTCGCAAGCGGACGGAAATCTACCTTCAGTTCGATTCCTTCCGCGACTCGGGCACGGAAGTGCTTCGAGGTGCATCGCTGGTTGAAACGAAGCTGAAGGCGATTGAACGACTGGGCGAAGTCGGACTGAATACGATTCTTGTGTGTACTCTTCAGCCCGGTATCAATGACGATGAAATCGGAAAGATCGTCGAGTTCGGAGTACAGCGTCCGTGGATCACAGGCGTCAGCTTCCAGCCCGCGACCTACAGCGGTCGGTATGTTCTTCCGGAAACTCTGGAACAGCGCATCACGTTTCCGGACGTCATCAAGGCCGTGGCTGCTCAGGCGAATGGCTGGGCCGAATCGGACTTCGCTCCTCTTCCGTGTGCTCATCCAAACGGCCATACGCTTTCGTATGCGTATCGGTCCGGAAACCGAATCACCCCGCTGGCTCGATTTGTGGAACTGGAAAAGCACCTCGATCTTCTGTCGGGACGTATCACGTTCAACCGTGAACGTGCCAGAGAACTGATCGGCGAATATCTGTCTCGTCAGGCCTGCGGTGGTGGTGACTGCGGCTGCGGCGATGTGAGCCTCGGGATGACTCCGGCGTTCAGGGCAGGGCAGGCCAGTTCACCGCTGAGACTTCTGAATGTTCCCGGACTGTCAGGAACAAACAACGAACCGGCGTCATCGCCTGGTGCAAGCGTGCCGCCGGAAGTGATGCAGGACGCCATGCAGTTCTTCACCCGAGCACTCACGGAACAGCTTCATCCGAAAGACATGTTCCGAATCACCACCACGACGTTCATGGATGCGTACAACTTTGACGTCCGGCAACTGATGAAGGAATGTGTGCACTTCGTTCTGCCGTCGAAGCATGTCGTCCCGTTTTCTGCCTACAACGTGCTGTACCGGCCAGGTCATGTGTCGTTGCCACCGTTGACGGAACGAGTGGAATTGAAGGTTGGCGGCTGACAGGCGGAGGCTTCGCGGCGACTTGCTGTCGGAGCGTGTGCGCTCGGCTGGAAACGACTGCGACAAAAAACGCTACTTACGGTCCAGGACCAGCAGCCCGGTGATCGTCAGCGCGATTCCCAGGATTCCCATGCCGGACAGAGTCTCGTTGAACATGGCCACCGCTCCGATCGCACACATCGCGTTCTGCGAAGCGTTGATGACGTTGGCTCGACTGATGGTCAGATGACGCATGGCATGAGTAATCGCGAAGAAACCCAGCGCGTTGAATGTTCCAGCCGTGGCCATTGTCAGCCATTCCGAAGGCCGGGTTCGAGTAATCTCTTCCAGCGGCAGCATGGTCAGGCTGATCGGACACAACACTAAGAATCCCGCCGCGCTGAACAGGAACAACGTTGCTGCGACAGGCATCTGAGACCGAACCGCCTTGCGAATAAAGACGCCGGTCACGCCGTAACACAGCCCGGACAGAATCGACAGTCCAACTCCCGCAGTAACGCTGAGCCCTTGCCCCTTGGGTTGAGACAACGTCTGCGTCATTGTCTTCTCAAGCACTTTGTCGTCGTTCGCTTCCGTATCTTCCGACTGTGCCGTATTCACAGGAGCCGGAGCCGATCTTGACTGAGCGGCCGTGGACAGGAACACGATCGATGCCACCATCAGCGCCATGGCAATACCGGTGCGAATGCTGACCTGATCACCAAGCACTGTGCGGCCGACGATGGCACCGCTGCAGATAATGGACGCAAAACAGATGGGCACGGAGATCGCGAGTCCGATGGCTCGAAGCGACATCTGAAACGCAAAGTTTCCACCAAGCTGATTGAAGAGTGCCGCGACCGCGATGGGCCAGACAAATTCCCAGGCAGCAAACGATGTCAATCCTCGCAGTCGCCGAATCGACAGCAGCGTCACGGCGATGAGAAACGTGGGAAGAGCCTTCGTACCTGCGACCCACATGTCCCAGCCAGGACCGCCGTCAGACTTTGCAAGTCCTCGCAGGGCCATGTTGGCGACGGAATACGTCGCGGCGGCAAACAAACCCAGCATCAGTGCTCGAAAGGTGATGTTCGCGTCGTTGTTCGCGTCGAGCAATGGCGGTGGGCTCTCGATGGAAGCAACTTCAGTCGTTGATGGGACTGGCGTCGAAGAAGCGTAGGGATTCGAAGAGCTTCCGGACATGAGGGCCGTAGCAGTTATGCAGAGCGAGAGGGTGTTAACGACCGGGAAGCCGGAAGTGAATTGGGCGAATCATAGGCATGTCCCGACCTGAGGCGAGAACGCGACATAGTTTTTCACATGATTCTCAATTCCCTCATCAAGCGATCGGTCTTGAGTCGGCGGTCTTTGCCGGGGAATGTTCGCGCGCACGCCTCAGTTCGGCGCGGGGTGACGATGATCGAACTCGTCATGGTCGTGCTGGTGATTGGAATCCTCACAGCGCTGGCGGCCCCCAAAATTTCGACATCGCTGGACACTCGTTCCGTAGATGCCGCTGCATCCCTTCTTCAGGCCGAACTCAAAGGTGCACAGCAACTTGCGCTGACACGGAGTTCAACGGTCACCGTCGAGTTTGCTCAGTCGACTCACGCATGGCAGGTTTCCATGTTGCGCGACGGACAAAAAGAGATCGTGCGATCCGTAACTCTTTCCGGCGCTCCCTGGAATTGCCAGCTGTCCAGCTTGCTGTCAGGAACAAATCAGGACGCTGTCAAAACCGCCTCGTTAACAGCGAACGGTGCAGGTGTCTGGAACTCAACACTGCGCATCGGAATACTCGCCGGGCGAGCGGAAAGCCGCGTTGTCGTCGATGGCGTGTCTGGCGTTGTCTCCGTGGAGCAGGTGACGCGATGAAGCATCCTTCGTCTGCAAGCACTGCTGGCCGAGCCGGATTCACTCTGGCAGAGCTGCTTGTGAGTGTCACGGTTGCCGGCATCCTGCTGGTTGGTCTCGGCTCCGCGTTGATGATGGTGACTCGCAGTGTGCGCCCCGATGCCGGTGCCGCGATGACTCTGGATGCCGCACGAGCCATTCGACTTCTGGAGGACGATCTTCGATTCTGTTCCCACGTTCTTTCTCGCAGTGCAACCTCAGTGAAGCTGCTGACGACGGACTCCGACCAGGATGGAAGTCGTGACGTGGTTGAGTACAACTGGTCCGGTGTCTCCGGTGCTTCGCTGACACGAACTGTGAATGGCGGGAATGCCGTTTCGATCTGCGGTGATGTCGTCGACTTTGCTCTGGAGTTTCAGAACGACGGAGAATCGCGCGCTGTGCTGACGTCAACAGCAGCCGGCGGTGAGCTTCTGCTTCAAAGCCATACCGCGACCTCCAGCATGACCTGGCACACGGTCGGCTATTCCGATGCCTATGGCCAGTTGATTCAGCCCTCGTTGTTCACGGGCGCTGCTGCGTTGTCGGGAAGTGACGAGTGGAAGATCACACGGGTTGAGTATTACGCAAAGCGTGAAACCTCGGGCACTGCCAGCTATCGACTTTCCCTGGATCTTGCGGGAGACGACGGACTTCCTTCGCATGAACATCTCTACCAGGCCACTCTTGATCCAAACGTGGCTTCGTCCACCGGAGCCTGGTACAGCGTTACTGTGAGTGACTGTCCGTGGATCGATGCAACTCAGCCCGTCTGTCTGACACTGACCTATCTCACGGACTTGAATCGCCTGATGATTGTGGATTCGTCCGCCTCCGGAGCCAGCGGGATGCTGACGACGGACGAATCTGCAACGGAGTGGCTGAGGCCTTCGTTTGGTCGAAGCCTGCTGTACCGCGTTTATGGCGTGAAGCGAGCAAAAGCTCATTCGGATGAATCCGTTAGTCTCCGTCGTCTGACGTTTGCGAATCTCCGCCTGGCAACAAGTGCTCTGGCTTCGGCACCATTGCATGCCGGAACAGAGTTTCTGAACCGGCCGTTCGATACGACCCACAAGGCGTTGACGAACTTCTCTGACTGGTCGCTCTCTGATGACAGCAACAGCGATGGCAGTGCAGACTGGACTCTTTCATCCACCAGTTCGACATCGTCTTCAACAGTGGCGTCCGGTGTGTGGACGGCTTCGAACAAGTCACTTCAGCTGAATGGATCTCTTGCCGCCGGCAGCACTGTGCAGTCTCGCATCGTGTGTCGCGACACCTCATCTTCAGGCGGCGGCATTCAGGTTCGGATGGCGGTCCCTGCCTCCAGCGGTTCGTCGAACGTCTCGTCGCTGCTGACGATGGAGCTTCAGTCTGACGGAAGCCACACGCTCACCGTTTTCGAAGAAGCGAGCACCGGCGTTTATGCAAAGGTTGCTCAGTACCGATCACTCAGTTCCGGTCTGCAGGAGATTCACTGCGTCATGAACACAGACACCCAGACTCTTCATCTCTGGGTGAACGGGATCTGGATGGGGGCTCATCGAATCAGTCTCGTGTCGTCTCCTTTGGTCACGGCGACCGTACAGATTCAGGCAGGAGCAAGTTCGTGCGAATTTGATGCGTGCGAAGTCAGCACCTCGGCCTCCAGCGGCACTTCACTGGGGAGCACGCTATGAAGGTTGCTGCGCGTTCTCCAAAACAGGCTATGAACGAATCTGTAGTGGATCTCGCCAGAGATCCCAGAACTCGTTGTCCGCGAGGCATCACTCTCGTTGAAACGGCTCTGGCAACTTTCTTCGTTGGCATTCTGGTCTGCGCGGCCCTTCAGTCGATGGGCTCTTCGCTTCAGACCCACGCGTTTGCAAAGTCGCGAGTTCAGGCGGTCCTTCTTGCCGAACAGCTGCTGGCGGAACTCAGCACGATGTCGTGGTGCGAAGATGGCCAGTCGCCCCCGGTGATTGGGCGCGAGACCGGAGAGACCACGGGGATCGTTCAACGCAATCAGCTGGATGACATGGACGACTTTGACGGATGGGCGGAAGCACCATCGAAACGCGATGGAACAGCTCTGACCGGAACATCAGGAATGACTCGGACGGTCACCATCAACAATGTGTCGGCGTCGGACTTTGTCACGGCCGTTGCAGACAATGCCGATTCGGGCCTCAGACTGATCACAGTGGTTGTGTCCGACAGTTCCGGAGAGCTGGCTCGTAGTTCTGCACTGCTGAGCCGTGCAGAGTCTGGTCTTCGGGCTTCGAGACTTGAGCAACGGAGTGTGCCGAATGATTAGTCGCGTTTCGAAACACTTTCGTCGTCGTATGCAGCACGGCAAACAGTCTCGACGAGGCGCTCTGTTGCTGCTCGTCCTGATCACAGGAACGATCATCTGCACAATCAGCCTTGGTGCTCTCGTTGTTCAGTCAATTCATCTTGACCAGGGGACTCAGCAGATGGATTCTGTTCGTTCACGCTGGTCCGCACGGTCCGGGATTTCGGTGGCGACCCACCAGATATCGGGGCAGACCACGTGGCGTTCGTCGAAGGCTCCGGGAACCTGGCAGAGCAACATGCAGCTCGACGGGACTCGATGGAGTGTTATTGCGAGCGATCCCACGGACAGCAGTTTCTCCGACGATGCAAAGGACCCGGTGCTTCTGCGATCCAGCGCATCGCTTGGAGATGCCATTCAGAGATCTGCGGCGACATACGTTGCTGAATCGTCCGTTCGACAGCCCTGTTTGTTTCTTGCGTGTGCACAGGATGATCTGACACTTGAGAACGCTGTGGTAGAGGGCAACGGCTGGATTGGATGTCGCGATCAGGTTTCTGTGAGTGGCACGAATTCGGTTCGCGTAGATGTGCTGTCAGGACAGCCTTTCTCAGCATCCGGGATGCAGCACCGCCAGACAACGAGCAGTGGGATCGAAGCTGTACCTCAATTTACGGACTTTGCCGATATCGTTGCGCTGGGAACAACCGTGACGGCCTCGCAGGTGCCGACGGTATCAGCGGCGAACACGGAGACGTTACTGAACGGTGACTTTGGTCGCGGTGATGTCGGGTGGTCTGTGCAGCCCTCCGGGACACTCGACACCTATTCCAGCGGCGGCGTCAGTGATTCTTCCTGTGCGGAGATTTCAAACCGGTCCAGTTCCGCCAGCGGGCTCTGCTATGACGTGACCGGAGTCCTGCGCAATGGACTGAACGTTCGAATGTCAGCGGCTGTGCTTCCGGAATGGTATTCGACGCCGTTTGAATTCTCGCTGATTCTGACGACGACAAACGGGACGTCGACAACAACGTGGACATCGTCGTCAGTGGCTCCTGGCTGGTACTACTGGAACTATCAGACGATTGCTGCCAGCTTGACGCCGGCCTGGACCGGCCGTCTCACGTCGGCGGTCCTGAAGATTCGAACCAGCGGTTCCGGGTCAGCGGGGACTCAGCCGTTTCTGGTCGACAATGTCAGCGTCAAAGTCACATCGTCACCGTCGGGCAAAGCCATTTATCGAACTGTCGTTTCATCCTCAGCCAATCCCTTTGGGGTGACGGCCAACGGTCAGGGCATTTACGTCATTGATATGGGTGGAGCGGATCTGACAATCTCCGACTGCATGATCGTCGGTACGCTGGTCGTCAAGAACGCGGGCACTGTCTCCGTGGGAAGCGGCCCTGTTCAGTGGCGACCTGCCAGGCCCGGATTGCCTGCGCTGATCGTGGAAGGAAACGTGGTCCTCTCAAGTAGTCGAGTGGCGCTGACGGAACGAGAACTTGGGGTCAACTTTAATCCAGCGGGAACGCCGGACGAGAATGGTGTTCAGGAATCCAACCTGAATGATTCTTATCGGTCCTGGATTCGAGGGCTGGTGTATGCATCGAGCGATCTGACATTCCGAGGCGACGTGAGGCTTCAGGGCTGTGCTCTGGCCGGGGACGATATCACGATCCAGCAGCGAGTCACCCTGGATCGATTTCCGGAGATGCTCACCATACCTCGCAACGGGACTCATACGAGCGATACGTTTCTGCGGGAAACAACGGGCGTCGTTCGAGAGTTCGATTAAACAGGCCGAAATTCGCAGGGAATTTTGAATGTTGCGGCCCCGAAACGTGATCTAGGTCTGTCGCGTGGGCATTCGCTATGCTGTGCATCTGACCGGGAGTACGGTCGCCGGTTCTTTGTCGCAGAATGGATGCTCGACACGGATGTCTCAGACTCAGATTCTTAACGTGATCTTTGCCGCTCACGCCCGGAGCACGCACCACAAGCTGGCTCTGGATGCGCTGACACATCTGCAGAATGGTCAGGCCGACCGATGGCGAACGCTGATTCTCAGTCAGCACACCGCGTATCTCGACGGCGCCAAAGCGCCGGATGATGATTTCAAGGACTTCCGAAATCATGTGCTGCATGTGAGCGAAAACTTCTGGGGCGGAGCGGTCAAGGCGGCTCAGAACTGGTATGGCACGCTCATCGATCTGCTGCGGGCGCAGGACTGGAAGGAAGCTGCTTACGCGGCCGGAGTTCTCAGTCACTATTACAGCGATCCGTTGATGCCCTTTCACACCGGACAGTCGGAAGCGGAAGGAGCCGTGCATCGAGCCTGTGAATGGAGCGTGACTCAAAGCTACGACAGCCTGAAGAACATGATGGTGACGAACCGCATGTATCCTTCGATGGCGGCACCGTCTTCCAGTGACTGGCTGGGAGACATGGTACGGTCCGGAGCTCAGAAGTCGCACGCGTATTACGAACTGTTGATCGATCACTATAATCTCAGCGTCGGAGTGAAGAACCCGCAGGCCGGGATGGATCTTGTTGCACAACAGTCGGTTGCGGACTGCCTTGCTCATGCGACCGTCGGATTTGCAGCGATCCTGGATCGAGCGTTCGTGGAATCGGCCTCCATCGTTCCGGATGTACCTCTGACACTGCAGAATGTACTTTCGACGATCAATGTGCCGATTCGCAAACTCGTGAACAAGCTCGCTGATGCGCGTGACAAGACGGCGGTCGAAGCCATCTGGAACGAAGTGCAGACGACGGGCAAGGCGATTGAATCTCTGCCCGAGAGCGAAAAGCTGGTTCGACAGTTTCATGCGGCGGAGGTTCTGAAGGTGCCACTCAGCGTACTGGATGCTCAGAAGCCAAAACCCGCCGGACAAAAATACGTGATGCCGCCAACGGTGTCGTTACCGTCCGTAAGTGAAGAGATGAGCAAAGAGGCGGGCGTCGGCAGTCGATTGATTTCCCTTCCGGGTCGAAAGCCTGAACCTCCGAAGCCCGCTGTCACTCCGCCAGTCAAACCAGTAGTCCCGGCATCACGGCCAGTTGTTGCGGACACACAGCCCGTCACTCCGCCAGCAGCCGTCTTTCCCGTCACTGCAGTTCCGAAAATTGCAGAAGTGAGTCGTGCGATTGCTCCGCAACAGCCGCAGGCACAGCCGAGAACACCGACGGCATCGGCATCTCTACCGGCACCAGCGGTGGCTCAACTGCAACCTGTGAAGCCTGTTGTCAGTTTGCCGGAAGCAGCAAAGCAGCGGGGCTTGAAATACTATCTGACGATGGACGCGGACATCGTCGATGCTCCTTCAATCGGCCCCAAAACCGCCAGTCGATTTCAGGAGATTGGCATTCGCAGCATCAGCGAGTTTATGAACTCCGACGTGAATGAGCTTGCAGCGAGGTTCAACAGCCGTCAGTTTTCCAAAGACGTTCTGCGAGACTGGCAGGATCAATCCCGACTGATGCTGACAGTTCCGGGACTTCGCGGCCACGACGCTCAGCTTCTGGTTGCCGCGGAAATTCGCAACCGCGATGACCTCGCACGAGCCGATGCCGAGCAGTTGCTGTACTCTCTGGACACGATTGTCGAATCCTCCGAAGGCCGCCGCATCCTCCGCGACAGCGCCCCGCCGGACCTCGCGGAAGTCCGCAGCTGGATTTCCGGAGCAGTATCGGCACTGACACTGAAAGCGGGATAACAGTAGGTGCCGCTTGCCGAGCGGCACTTCGCGGCCCCGCCGCGACCAGCGCCCCGACGAGGATCCATTGGATCGCAGGTCGCCGTGGATTGAAAGCAGCGCGAAGTGTGAGCGTTTGAAACGAGTGGCCTTGGGATGACGAGCGTGCGAGAACCGGTTCGCCTGGCGGCGAAAGTCTCGCTCGGCAAGCGAGACCTACGGTAGGTGCCGCTTGCCGAGCGGCACTTCGCGGCCCCGCCGCGACCAGCGCCCTGACGAGGTGCCATTGGATCGCAGGTCGCCGTGGATTGAAAGCAGCGCGACGTCTTTGCGTATGAGACGAGTGACCTTGGTATCACGTGCGTGCGAGAACGGGTTCGCCTCGCGGCGAAAGTCTCGCCTGGCAGGCGAGACCTACAGTCGTCAATCCTGCTAATCGTGCGAAATCTGTGAAGTGTCGAGAGTCTCTGATGTCGGGGACTCTTCCCAACGGTAGTCTACCGCGTTCAAAATCTCTTCGGCGGTGACGGCGAAGCGGGGAAGTGAAGCGGGCACAAGGGTTCAGCGGGCGAGAAAGACAGGATTGAGTGATGGCGAGTGATATGCCCAAATGGGAACCCGGTGGCGGTCTGCATTTTCGGACCCTGGCCACCAGCGGGCGTGCTCGGCGAGGACGCTTTGTGACGGCTCATGGTGTCGTGGAAACCCCGCACTTTATGCCCGTGGGGACTCAGGCTACCGTGAAATGTGTGCTGCCCGACCAGGTCGCCGCCACGGGGGCTCAGGTTGTTCTTGCCAACACGTATCATCTGGGAATTCTCGATCGCACTCAGATTGTCGAACGACTGGGCGGCCTGCATTCGATGATGCGATGGAACCAGTCGATTCTGACAGACTCCGGCGGCTTTCAGGTCTTCAGTCTGCCGGAACGAAAGATCACCGAAGAAGGCGTGAGCTTCCAGTTCCGTTCCGGCCGGAAGGACTCCGACACAACTCCGATGACGCTGTCTCCGGAGACCGCCATGGACATTCAGCGCCGACTGGGCGCAGACATTGTGATGGCGTTCGACGAGTGTGTTGACCATCGCATGCCGCCGAAGTACATGGCCGAATCGCTCGAACGAACATTCCGCTGGCTGAAGCGCTGCAAGGCCGCACCGATTCAGCCTCACCAGCATCTGTTTGGAATCATTCAGGGCGGGATGGAGCTGGAGCTGCGTTCCAGAGCTGTTCGACAGGTGACGTCGCTGGATCTGCCTGGCTATGCGATCGGCGGAGTTTCTGTCGGCGAAGGCCATGAAGCGATGGTGCGAGTTGTCCGGCACACAGCTCCGTTGATGCCCGATGATCAGGTTCGATATCTGATGGGCGTCGGACTTCCGGAAGACCTTGTTGCAGCGGTCGAATGCGGCATGGACATTTTCGACTGCATCATTCCGACTCGCTATGCCCGCGAAGGCACGGTCTTCACCTGGGACGGCAAGATGCGACTTCAGGACAAGACGTTCCGCAAAGATCGTTATCCAATCGACACCGCCTGCGAATGTCCCACCTGTGCCGGTGGCTTCAGCCGCGCGTACCTGAGACATCTGTTGTTTGCCGATGAACCGCTGTATGGCACTCTGGCAACGCTGCACAATCTGCACTTCTACCAGGACCTGATGCGAGCCATGCGACAGGCGATCGAGGATAATCGACTATCTTCCTGGGCCGAATCATTCCGCGCGAGACATCTGAAGGGACGCGAGGCAGGTTCACGCGGTCGAGACTGACGTGGCTTGCCCCCAAAGTAGCCCGTGTCTCCGACGCGGACCCCGACCCAACAACGCTGCCCTGTTCTCCTCGGTGTAAACTCAGCAAGGGAAGCAGCAAGTTAGGGACTTGCTGAGCAATCAAGCGATGTCTGCGGTCTCAACTCGCCTATGGCGAAGTCAAGAACCTGGTCGTTCGGGGTGGTCCCTGAGCAGAGCCTGTGCCCTGACTGCCGCATCTCGGACAGCTTCGTCGTCGACCGCGGCCAATTTCGAGAGCATCACAAAAGCTTCCGATGAGTAAGAAGGGCCATCCGATCGAATTCGACCACAGTGTCCGATTGCGCCAGCGAGTGCGGCTAACAGTGGCTGCGATTGTGCGTTCCCGAACGCCTCAAAATGGAACGGACCATTGGCAATTCGGCGCTCGGCGAGTCGGATCAAATCCGGAACCACGGCGGCGTGGCGGATCTCCGCCAGGATCTCGACGGCCCGAGGAGCTACGCCCCAATATTCGTCCTTGAGCGCCCATGTCAGGAACGGAATTGCCAAACTCCAATGTCCGCTTGCTCTCCAGAGAGCCGCTGCTGCGGCTACGCGTAATACAAGGCCACAATCGACGGTAACGGGGACGACCAGGGTACGTCGCAGTGCCGGGATAGCCGGGGCGGCTTCTCGTCCCAGGTCTGCCAGGGCATCTGCGGCGCGGCAGCGGATAAAGACTTCTGTCTGAGAGTTCGCGGGCTTGTCAACAAGTACCGACGCCAGTTGTTTCACCAGGGATGGCATGAGAAGCCCCCGAACGAATTGCGATCCAGGCATCTGAATCGTACGTTGAAGTTTTCCGCTTTGTGAGCGGTGTAGGCTCTTGAAAAGCCCCTGCGGAATTCATCACCGTGAGGAACCCTCGCCGCGTTGAGTTTACGGCTGGCGGGGCGAGTTGTCACCATGGAAGAGGCGTATGTGTGGAGATGATCGCAACCTTGTTGTCGACTGGAACAAACCCAGTGGTGGTGATGAACATGCTCTCAAACCTCTGGAAACCTCCGCGGGCAGGAACACTAATCCGCACTGATCAGCACTAATGACGGCGAGCGGATGGGCGCCAGCGCGCCAGCCCTCCGTGTCAATGCCATGCCATCAGCGACAGGCCCCGAAGTAGTGTTTTCTGAAGTCCCATTGGCGTTCAGTTTCCGTCATCGTATTCGACGGGACACAGGCCCGGAGCAAGGTGTCAAGAACCCGATGGGGATCACAGGAGTAGATACCCGATGCCCAGCATTCATTGAATTCGACCACAGCCCAGCCGCGACCATCAATGATGCCAACATCAAGAACAAATGCAGGCGGGCAATTGACCGCAGAGGATTGAATTGAGGGCCGTGATGAACGGAGGGCGGTGATACACGGAGGGCGCTGATCCACGGAGGGCTGACGCCCAGCCGCTCGCCTATTTCGGAGGATTTTTGAGTGCAATGGTTAATGTTTATTGGAGATTGAAAAGGGCAAATTGAAGTGTCGTTCTTGATCCCTGGCCAGTGAACGGCGATTGGCGAGCGGGATGCGTTAGCTTCCCGGTATGCGTTTAGGTTTTGAGCCAACGATGCAGTGTACCGGCCGGTTGACACCAGGGCCGCTCGCCGTGGGTGCAGGGTTTCTGAGCGGCAGTTTGACGTGCGGAAGCCACTCGCTTCCCTGTACGCTTTTCGGAGTGAGACTTTCTGCTCAGAATAACCGTATGACAACAGCAATCTCCATTCAGCATGTGGGAAAAACATTCGGTGCCGTGCGGGCACTCGATGATGTCAGTTTTGACATCACGACCGGGGAACTGCATGCCATCATGGGGGAGAACGGGGCGGGCAAGAGCACGCTGATGAAGATTCTTGCCGGCGTCATTAGCCAGTATGAAGGCGCTCTGGTTGTCGATGGGAACAAAGTGGCGTTTCAGGGAACTCGTGATGCCGAAGCGGCCGGCATCAGCATCATTCATCAGGAACTGAACCTGGTCGAACAGCTAAGTGTCGCGGCCAACATCTTTCTGGGCCGCGAGCTGACTCGATTTGCCGGACTGCTGAATCATGCGGAGATGGAACGACGCGCGGCTGCGATCCTGGCCGAGCTGGAATCGGACATCGCCCCGGAAGCCCTCGTGAGTACTCTTCGAGTCGGCGACCAGCAGCTTGTCGAAATTGCTCGAGCACTGATGCTGCAGACTCGCATCCTGATTATGGACGAACCGACGAGCGCGCTGACGGAAGCAGAGGTTGCCAGACTTTACCGGGTGATCGAGCGGCTGCGAACAAAGGGCGTGACGATCCTCTACATCTCGCACAAGATGGACGAGGTCTTTCATCTGTCCGATCGTATCACGGTGCTTCGTGACGGTCGATTTGTCCAGACTCTTAACACGAAGGACACGAATCCGCGCGCAATTGCTCACCTGATGGTCGGTCGAGAAATCAGTGTCCGTCAGAAGACTCGAACGATTCAGGCGGCGGATGTTGTTCTGGAAGTCAGCGGACTGTCACTGGCATGGCCGGGCAGGGCAGGAAAATGGCGATTGAAGGACGTCACATTTCAACTTCGGAAGGGCGAGATTCTTGGTGTCGCAGGTCTCATGGGGGCAGGGCGAACGGAACTTCTGGAATGCCTGTTCGGAGCTTCGGAACAGCGACCTTCGGGTGAAGTGCTTCTTGACGGGAAAGCGTGCCATTTTCGCCATCCTGCCCAGGCGATGCAGGCCGGAATCGCAATGGTGACGGAAGACCGAAAGCGACTGGGACTGTTCAGCCAGCTGAGCGTTGGTGAGAACATTTCGATCAGTTCTCTGTCGGACATTTCGTCGCTGGGCATCATTTCCGGAGGTCGTGAACGAGCGGCGGTGACGGACCAGATTCGTACGCTTCGAGTTCGAACGGCTTCTGAAGACGCGGGGATCACAACCCTGAGCGGCGGGAATCAGCAGAAATGCATCATTGCACGATGTCTGCTGACAGAGCCTCGCGTTCTTCTTCTGGACGATCCGACTCGCGGTGTCGACATTGGAGCCAAGTCGGAACTGTATCATTTGATGGAGGACCTGGCTTCCCGCGGAATGTCGATCCTTGTGACGTCCAGCGAGCTGCCGGAACTGCTGAGCGTCTGTGATCGGATTCTTGTGCTGAAAGAAGGGCGGCTGACCGCAGAGTTCTCCGCGACTGAGGCCACCGAACAGAAGATCATGGAAGCAGCAACAGGGCCGGGGCTGTAACGAAACCTGCCTCGTGGAACGAAGCGCGAACAGCAGATTTGGCACACGTCAAGTCTGAAAACTGCCAGAATCGCCGATTGAAGAATTCATCGGATTGCCCTGAAAACACGGTGGCATCAACTCGGCTGAGTCGCCATTGTGGCACATTCCCGCCACGGTTATAGTTTCAGCCCGAACTTTTGAACGGAAGTTGTCCGCAGGGAAGAACTGAGATCAGCGACCGTGGTGGATTGAATGTTGATCCGGACGGTTTACTTGGCGAGGCCGGAGGCCTCATTGTTGTATCGCGTGTGATATGGCGTTTACTCATTTGTTTGCTCAGGACGAACAGTTTCTGCGGCTTGTCCGTCGTGAGACTGATATTGATCTTGTGACCGCCGCGCTGGAGATCGCGCGAGACGGTCAGAATGATCTTCGGTTCGAGCCCACGAAGACTCGACTGCAGAAGAGTATTGCCCGGCTGACACACCCGGTGACACAGGCAGGTTCTGATCTCGAAGAACTGAAGCTGCTGATTCGTCACATGACAGAAGAGCTGAATCTTCACGGTGACGATGACTTCCTGAATGATCCGGAAGCCAGTTATCTGAACCGTGTCCTCGAGACGGGGCGCGGCATCCCGATTTCGCTTTCGCTGGTCTATCTGAAAGTTGCGAACGAGCTGGGAATTCCGCTCGAACCCATCAGTGCTCCTCACCATTTTTTGACTCGCCTGCAGACTGATCAGGGCAACCTGTACGTCAATGCCTTTGAGCAGGGACGAATCATGGACGAGATGGAGTGCATAGAATGGCTGCACGGCGTCACAGAGCTGCCACTGTCCGATATCCGGCGATCATTGAAGCCAGTGGATGAGCGGACGATCGTGATTCGGATGCTCAATAATCTCAAAGCAGTGTTCGGGAAAAGCGAACACTGGGTCTCTGCCTGGCGAGTTCAGTGTCGCCTTTCGATGCTGATTCCAGGGTCATGGCGGGAACGGCGGGATCATGCAATCCTGACTCTTCGAGCAGGTCGCTATGGTGAAGCGATTTGTCTCCTGGAACACTGCCTCTCCGTCTGCCCCGCAGAAGATCGGCAGTACCTTCTGGATCACCTGAAACAGGCGAAGCGATTAGCGCCTGACTGCAACTGATCCGACTGTCTTCTATTCACGACAGGCAACTGAGCCTGGACAGTGTTCATTGTGGCATGTCAAAGTCTGCAGTGTTTCATGTCTCACAAGAGTTTACGTGAGATCACAAAGAGCAATGCCAGACTGGCTGCGGTCGCTGCAATCCAGATGCGAATGCCGGACGATGAATCGGCCTGTGGATCAGACTCGTCCTGCACTTCGGTGGAGGTCTGTGTCGACGCTGTTGCACTGCTGACTGTTGCTTTGTCCGACGGTGCGATGGCTGCGGAGTACTGGCTCAGATTCTCCAGCGGATCGGCTGGCAGCTTTCCGATAACCGTGTTGAGTGCAACATCGACAAGTCCTTCCTTCGTCACTGTCGTATCAAGAAGATGCAGACTGACAAGCCGCTGAAGTGGATTGCGCCGGCTGAGTGTGTTGAGGCCATCATTCGTGAATCCTCGCCCGTACAAAACCAGTTGCTTGAGGTTCTTCAGATCCCTGAGGTGCTGGAGCGATCGATCTGAAAACTCATGGCCATTCAGTGAACCTTCCAGTCGGAGATAAATCAGTTCCGGGCAATGCTTCAGGAAATCCGTGCCTTCGTCCGTGATTTCGGTCTCCACCAGCGACAGAAACTTGAGTGTTGGAATGCCGCTCAGGAAAGGAGTGCCGGCATCTGTGATCGGGGCTTTGACAGCGATGACGGACGAGAGATTATGGAGGTCTTTCAGCAGCGCCAGTGCGTCGTCTCCACCGGACCACGTTTCCGGCAACATGACAATCGTGTGCCAGTCGGGTTCAGTATCTGACGTGTAGGCCAGTTTCAGAGAGGTAAAACGAGCTCCTATGATGCCGCCGAACTTTTCAATTTCATGGATCGCATTGACATGTTCAGTCCGTCGGATCTCCGGGACGAACTCGTACAAGGGTTGTCGCTGAGGAGTGTCTGAAATGCGGATCCTGTAAAGAGCGTCTCCCCGATGCCATCCGACGAGTCCCAAGCTGGCCGATTCCGCAAAGTAGCTGAAGTGAAACTGCGGATCGACAGCAGATTCATTCAGTACCTGGACCTTTTGATTCACCGCATCGATTTCATGCCAATACGGACCGGGGCTGTAGATTCGGTCGTTGTCCTGGAGAAAGCCCGGATACTTTGACCGCATCTGATTCACGTTTACTGGAACGGGTTTGGTTTCCCAAGCGTCCTTCTCGCCCTTCTTTGCAAACGTGAATGTTCCGGCCGGATTGAGGTAGAAGAATCCGCCGTCGTATGGGAATCGTTCGGAACGCAGCGTCGGCGCGTCTCCAAGTTCAGGCAGTGTTACCTTCAGTTGCTCCGGATCAATCGCGATTGGTGACAGTTGGGGCTGTCTGGGATCCAGATTGCCTCGTCCAATCAGAAGTTGCTGGTGCCCATCTTTATTGACCAATGAAGACCAGACGGGGTCAAAAACCAGGCGCGAAGGATCGGCTGCCGGGCTCGTGCTGCTGTTCTGTTCGATGCCGGTATGAAAGACACTCGCAGCAATTTTGTGCTCTTCCTTCTGCAGGCGCAGGTCAGCAATCCACACACGTTTCAGTCTTCCATTCTGTCCCCATGCCAGCACGCGTCCGGGAGCGATAGGCTGTATTTGAACCGGCGGCGTCATGTTCGCCTGCAGTCGTCCATTGCGAGCAAACGTGACTGTGACCCTCATCGCGCTTTCGGGTTCGAACCAGTTCGGGATGCTGTCGGTGCCATTCGCATCATTTCCCGGTGCCGCTCCCTGACTCTGGTCCGGAATCAATTCTGCCAGAGCCATGCCATCCGGAGCCACAACAGCGATCCGCCGATTGGTCACAACCCAGATGACTTCTCCATCCCACTGAATATCGAGCAGGATCTCAGCCGCAGGATTCAGCTTCGTGATTCCTCGCAGTTTTCCTGTTGGGTCAAGAAACGCGGCTTCACTTGCGTTCCAGAGAACATCCAGGTTATCTCCACACTTTCGAATTCCCAGCCATCGGCCATCGATCGGCAGTCGTTCAAATGTGATTCGAGAATCGGCGGAGATTCTGGGGTTGGGATTTTCTGGCAACGTGTGTTGTTTTGCCGTCAATGGCGGAAGAGTCTGTGGAGCCAGCCGGTTGCGAATGTCGTTGAACAGGCTTTGAATATCTGGAGACAGTCCCGATGCATTGCCGGGTGTTGCTGGAGTGAACTTTGTCGTGAATTCTTCGAGTGCGGCAAGGTCTTTCAGAAGTGACTCTGATTCCCTGATCGCATCTTTTTTGCTCAGCCGCAGTCCCAGTTGACCGCAATGACCATAGAACTGGTGAGTCGGATTCTTACCGGCGGCCAGTGCACCAAAGAGTTCCTGCAGCCACACACGCCGCTGAGCCTGAGTTTCGTCGTCTTTGGGCAGGTTTGTGAGGAACGATGAAACCACTTTGGCTGAAGGGACTTCAAACGGTACAGACGTTTCAAAGAACTTCACGACGGTAGGTATGTCGATCGGTGGAACATTCTCGGTGAGTTCCGGATCAAGCAAATACCGAAGCGAAGGCCGGATCCACAGATCGTCCTGAGCCGCGCGAGAACGAAATGCCGGCGCGTCCCGATCCACGGGACCAACACCAGGGAACTGCAACAGTGCCTCATGGTAACTGCCATCGCGAATCGTATGATCGAGCGACTGAAACAGCGGGCTGAGCGCCAGAAAATACTCACGAGCAATCGCACGCTCCGACGGGTGATTCCACGGGTAATTGTTCAGAATCCACATCCAGGGCCACGCGGCTTCTCGTGGTGACAGCATCCGATTTCGCATCAGATACTCAAGCTCACGACAGGCCGTGCGAAGAGAATCAACCTGGACCACTGCGATCTGCTTTCGTTCCTCGTCCGTGACACTGTACCAGGCCGGCGAGCCAGCAGGTGATCTTCGCCATTCCATGAGATCTCGGATGATCAGAAGTCTCTGGTCAATATTGTCGGGCTGCATCAACAATGCCGCTTCGCGGACAGCGACAGATTCCTGATACGAAGCATAGCGAGCGAGCGTATCGGCTCGCTGAACGAGCTGTTCGAACAGATCGTCCGAAGAGATTTCAGTGGCCGGGGAATCGTTGATCGACTTGATAACGGAATCAGCCAGGCGGCCAGCGAGTGCCTCTCCGACGGTTTCTGGCGGGATCACTTCGGCGATGGAAAGCTGTTCTTTGTCGCCACGCAGTGCTTTCAGCTCGACAAAAATTCCGTCGGGCTTTGTTTCGTATCGACCACGAACCACAAGCGGAACGCGACCAGGTTCAATGGTACCGCCGGCAGCAGCCAGTTCCTGCCCGATTGCATCAACCTCTTCCATCTCGATGACAGCGAGTCCTGCTTTGGCCATCACGGCGTTCTGCAGAAGTCTTGCATAAGAAACAGACAGATGATTGCGGTCCTGTTCCAGGTTTTGTGAGAGAAATGGAGGGACCGCGACGATTCCCTGAACGCCCTCCGGATACTGTCTTCTGACAGACTCAACATTCTCACTGCACAGTTTGACGATGGAATCTTCGGAGCCACTGACGAAGCGAATCCGCTCGTGACGAACGCGAGCACCGCTTTGGCAGTCACAGATCCAGAAGTTGATGTACTTTTCATCGTTGGTCTGATCCACACCAAAAAAGAGCAGTGCATCGGCTGACAGCAGTTTCCCCGCCTCCTGCCGCGCGGAGCTTCCAGCGCCGGCGATTTGCTGCAGTTCCGTTTCGGCCAGCACAGTCTTCAGCTCAGCCCGCTCGACAAGTTCGATGTCGTCCCTGGTTGCAAGCTCGGCAAACGCAAGATCGGTCAGACCCGTTTGATCGGCTTCAGGCGTACTGAGAATGGCCCAGCGGTGCCAGAGTTGCTGAGACTCCTGAGCATTGCTGACGGAATTCATCGACAGCAGGCAAAGCCCGACCAGGAATGTGCCGGATGTCTTTAGCGTGGTCAGTCTATTCATGATCTCACCCATGCGATCGAGCCTTCTCGGCTTGTATTATGCGACAGGCAGCATGTGGTCATCAGCGACGAGTGACCAGTTTGGGAATCACGCGTTCGGCAATGCTGTCGGCCGCATTCTGCAGCGCGGATTTTCCGGCGATCTGTTCTGCGAGATCGAGTGCCACAGCCAGCTGGCGGTCTGCCAGAAGGACTTCACCGGATTCGCGCTTCACGGCCTTGATCTCAAGTCGCGCCTTCACGGACTGCAGGTTTCCTCGCCGCGCGGCAAACTGACTGAAGCCTTCACCGGTCAGCAGAATCTCGGCGTCTTCTTTTTTGCCCTTGTCGTGATCGATGACTTTGAATCCCAGTTCTTTGCAGAGCATCGTGAGTTCTGTTTCGGCAGCCGGATCGATGACAGCCTGCCCAACGTGACGTTCTTCGATACTGATCCAGACAGAGGGGCGTGCGGCGTCACCGAGTTTTCCCGACAGAGACTTGATTCGATCTTCTTTCGTCACTGTCTTCGCGATCAGTTTTTCCGACTCTTTGGAGACCTTTTCGGCAATTGCATCTCCAAGCTTTTCGGTCATCTCCGTCAGATCATCATCGACCTTGCCTTTGACGGACGCACCGAGGACTCGGCTGGTTTCTGTGCCAATGATCTTTGCAACCAGGACCAGGTTGCTTCCTGTCACGATGACGGAACCAGTCACCATGACACGAGCTCCCGTCAGCTTGCCGGCCTGAACGGCGGTTTCATCACTGACCGCGCCGCTCAGGCTCATTTCACTTTCCTCCAGAACCTTGCTGATGTCTTCTCGTTCGACCAGGTAGAGATCCGGCTTCACGACCAGAGCCGCAAAGAGCAGGTCTGATGCCTGGGTCCCGAGACCAGCAGCCTCCGGGCCTCGCTCCTGAAACGGCAGGATGGCAACAGGGCAGACTTCTCCAGATGCTTCGTCTTGTGCTCGCGCAGCAGTACAACAGCAGGCGAACGCTGCCAGCACGATTGCGAGTGATCGTATCATCAACATGTCTGAGTCTCCGTGAATTTTCGTGGGCAGGGACTACCTGTCGGATTGTGTGTTTGTTCCAGAGCGATCGGTGTGTTGATCCAGTGTCTTCAGGATTTCAAGGAACAGAGTGCGAGGAGTTGGTCCGTTCTCCCAGTTTTGAATGATCTGAAATCCACAGATCACGATTTCACCGTTGTTCGGGTAGCGAACAGCCATCCATGGCCAGGCAGCTGCGGACTGTTCCACGTTCAGGACGAGTCCGGAACGCTGATGAGCAAGACGAAGTCCGTTGGACGGGATAGTCTGATCGGGACTTCTCCAGTCAGTTGCGTCGAGCGTCTTGTTTAGTTCGGTGATCATCTCTTGACGCCCTATACGCAGTTGCTGAGGCTGTACTGTACCTGCGTCTTCCACTGAACCCGGGAACGGGAGCGAACCATCCGAGGGCGCCAGCAGGAGTACCTTTCGTCCACGTTCAGCCGCCTGAAAAAGTGTCGCAGCGAGACTTCGGTTTTTGATTAGTGAAGTCCCTTCTCCAATGATCAGGAGTCCTGTTGCTCCTTCGTCTTTGAGCAGTTCGGGGTTTGTGATTTTTCGAAACGGCACGTTCATGGATGTCAGTACTTTGGCTGACGCGCCGACTGGATCGTACAGATCGATCTGAAGTTGCTTGAGCCATTCCTGCTGGCCGACAAAAGGATCACGAGGAAAGATGATCAGGTCATGAGTGCAGGATGCCGCTGGCTCCCTGGCATTCTGGGGCACGAACTGCACCGTCAGCTCAGTCGCCAAGGCGACTCCTTCACGCAGCGGAGGACATCGGAGTTTGATGGTTAAGTTGTCTTGCTGCGGTGCCTGGCCGGCCTCAGCTTCGCCGCTGGACAAGGTTCGGTTGTTCACGGAGTGTGACCACAGAATGCGTCCTGGCATCGCTGCGGTGAGACTCGCGGTCAGCTGAATCTCTTCTTCTGCGAACACCGTGTGCCAGCGTTCGACGATCTTCAGACTGGGGTCGTCAGCGAAAAGTGCAGCACAAGTGACGAAGAGGACACCTGTCTGAATAACACCGCGACGGAGAACAGTCATGATTGGGGGACGGCTCTTCACTGTGGCACTCCTTCTGTTTCCTTAAGGGACGCTATGCCTGATGAGACGGAACGTCAAGCATTGGGGTCGTTTGCGTCGTTTTGGCTCCGTGATCGCATTCGATCAGCGCAGCGTTAGGCGCGGCAGGGCCGATCCTCTGGCGCATAGCGAATGGCGCAGCGTTTTGCTGGTCAATACGGCTCAGTGGTCTAAAACAGAGGGCGGCTGGAGTTTGTCAGGTCCGTGAGATACGGACTTCAGCGGCGTGTTCATCCCGCCAAATTCGATGTCGCTGTTTGAAAGAGTGAGGCAGCAATGGGCGATTTGGTCATGCGAATCTCTGTGTTCGTTCAGCGCGGCTTTATTTGCCAGCGATGCGGGATCGAGATTGATGGGGAAATGAGCGGCAGCCCTCGCAGCTGTACTGTGTGCGAAGGGCATCGTGAGAGCGAGCGCGACTCCGCCGACGGCTCAGAACTCGTCGGGAAGCGGCTCGTTGCTCCGCGGCCCTGATGACGTTGGCCGTCGGCTGATTGGGCGCGCGCAATCTCGGAAGCGAAGGACTTGACGGTGGCCTTGCCAGGCGGGCAACGACTGCGGACAGTCGTTTTACACTGTGCGAGTTTAGAACGAGATGCCGGCGCGCAGCATCCAGCTGGCGTCGAGGTCGGTTTGAGCGGGCAGGCTGGCGTATTCGAAGTACCGGTTGAACACATATCCGACTTCGCCAAAGTAGCCTCGGTTCTCATTGAAGATTCGTTCAACGCCCAGGACCAGTCGCAGGTCGCTGATAGTCAGTTCGTCTGATGTGCCGCTTGGTCGCTGGACGGACCATGTGTTGCCGCCGAACACACCGCTCAGATACGCCCATGTTTCACTTTGACCAGGCTCCTGCTGAATGCGGTGAGAAATTCTGGGTGATGGAAACTGGATGTCGTATCGCCAGTCGGGCGTCGGAGTCCAAAGAATGCCCATTCCCGGAAGGACGGGGAAGTCATCTCGACCCGTGTAGACCACGCCGCCGGACAGGGAGAGTTTTTCAGGGATCGCCTGCCAGACCAGCAGACCCATTCCGAAGATTCGAAATGCACCGCTCGTGGAATCGAAGTCGGTTCGCATGGACGGCGTGAAGAGAAACATCGCGCTCAGGCGATCGTTGATCGGCTTCTTCCAGAACGCCTTCACGCCTGTGTCATAGACCGCATCAGGCAGGTCGAGCGCCGGAGCAGAATTCAGGTAGTCCGCTCTGACATACGATGTCAGGATCAGAAGGTTGTCCATGCTGCCGAGTGGTACAGCGAACACTGCGTTGACATCGAGGGTCGAGATTGCGAGGCCGGTCGACGTGTCATCGTGAATGTAGCCAGCCGCCACATTCGAACCCTGGTAACTTCCCTTGCGGAATCGAACCAGCTGAGGAGTCGGTTCGCACGCTGTCTGCTGCTCAGCGCAAATCGCTTCGGTGAGAATTCTGCTCTCACGATCTGACGATGCGCTGTCTGGAATATCAACGGGTTCGTAAGCAGCAGGTTCCAGCTGTCGCGAGAATGGCGAAGCATCCTCTTCGGGGAAGTCATCAAATTCGTCAGCGCGACCTTCAACGCCGAAAGGCTCCGGATCATCATCCAGCGCCGCTGCCTGTTGCCCCGATGAGTTTCGATGGCGAAACTCATCGAGGAACGAATCCTGGGCCAGCGCGCAGGATGACATCAAAAGCGTCAGCAGGAATGAACGCATGGTTCCGCCGGTAATCAAGACTCGCCCCCTCGCAACTGATACAACCGGCAAGGTTGTAGTGCTCTCCTTATCGTCGGCATTTGAAAAATCCCGAGTGCGGTTCGAATTCCAATTTGGCTGGGATTTGGCCCGTCCCGGAGGCACGTCATTCGGCAAAAATTGCAGCTGCGTCCGCAGCAGACCCGCGTGCTCCGGGGCAGATGACATCCGTGCAGTGAGGGCGGAATGCAGTGAATTGCCCTGTATTTGATGTGGCACAGGCTTCTGCTAATCGGATGGAACCGTCCGATTCACCGGACGCATTGGACGGAAAACCGAGTGGAACGCTTGAGTCTGGTCGCAGGGGCTGAAAGAATGTGTCTTCCTCACCCTCCCCAATTCAGGGAGTCTCGCATGCCCTCGTCAGTCATTGTTCTGGAAGTCCTCGACGGCCCAGCAGCTGGACGTGTCTTTCGCTACCGCGGCCAGGACACATTTCTGCTGGGGCGTTCCGACGTCGCACAGCTTCGGCTGATTGAGGATGAGCATCTTTCTCGCAACCACTTTCGCATCGAACTCAATCCTCCGTTCTGCGTCGTGGAAGATCTGGCCAGTGCCAATGGAACGTTTGTCAATGGCGAAAGAGTGATCCGCCGAGTGCTGACGAACGGTGATACGATTTGCGGAGGTCAGACGCGGATCCTTGTGCGGATCGAAGATCTTCCGGAGCCTTCGTTCGAATTGTCTGAGGCGCAGTATCAGCTTTCGCTGGGTGATACCGCGTCCATGTTCGCACTGCCGAAGATGATTGAAGGCTGGCAGTTGCTGGATCAGATTGGGCAGGGTTCGAGCGGAACAGTGCATCGCGCGATTCATACAGAGTCCGGGCAGGTTGCTGCCATCAAGATGATTGCTCTGCATGACCTTGATGAGAATGCTCGCCGCACATTCCTTCGTGAAGCAACCGTCCTGAAGAAGCTGAACCACAAGCGAATCGTTCGCTACCTGGACGCCGGTTGTTCCGAACAGTTCCTTTACCTTGCCATGGAATATGTTCCCGAAGTGCAGCTGGATGAGATTCTGAAGCAGGCATCGATCAGTTCAAGAATTCGAGTGGCCTGTGGATTGATCCGTCAGATTCTTGACGGTCTTCAGTATGTTCATGACCAGGGAGTTGTTCATCGCGACATCAAGCCTCGTAACATGCTGATTTCCCGTCATGATCAGGGATTGAAAGCCAAGCTGGCGGACTTTGGTCTGGCGAAATGTTTTAAGACGGCAGGCCAGAGCGGTTTGACGTTCGATCACGAAGTGAAGGGGACGCTCAGCTACATGGCACCGGAGCAACTGGCGGACAGCCTTCGTGCGACGCCCCGCTCCGACATTTTTTCCGTGGGCGCATCGTTGTACTCGATGGTCACGTTTTGCTCGATCTATGATTCTTCGAGCGAGCCAATTGACAAAATCGTTCAACGCGGCCCGGTGCCAATCCTGCGACGGATGCCGGATTGTCCAGCAGAGGTTGCCGGCATTGTGATGCGAGCCCTGTCCTTTGATCCGGCTGACCGTTTTGACTCAGCAGAACAAATGAGAAACGCTCTTTCCACCTGTGCAGGTCGGTAATTCTTGCGGCAAATTGTCCCGTGACGTTGCAAACCGGGGCTGAGCACACTGCAATCTGGAAAACAGTTCCACACAGACTGATTTCCGGAGCATCTGCATGCATTCAGGTTGTCGATTGATCGTTCACTGCCTCGCGGTCGCAGGCGTGTTTCTCAATTCCGTCTCGGTCAGTGCGGGTGAGGCCGAACTGAAAGCCGCTCTGGACAGAGCAGGGCAGAACCGGGCAGAACTTGAAAAGGCTCTGAAGGAAGCGCCGGAAGCTGAGCGGCGGGGGATGGAATTCCTGATTGAAAACATGCCGGACCGGGATTTGACCGCTCTGTCAGCGGAGTTTCTCCTGGAAAACAGTCGGCTGACCTGGAAGGCACTGAACGAAACTCCGTGGGCCAAATCCGTTCCGGAAGATGTCGTGTTCGATGCGTTGCTGCCGTACGCGAACGTCAATGAGCGTCGAGATCAGTGGCGTCAGGAATTCTATGACCGATTTCGACAGCTGGTTGTGGACGCAAAGAGTCCGTCTGAAGCGGCATCGATGCTGAATCAGAACGTCTTCCCCACTCTGAAGGTGAAGTATTCCACTGGACGAAAGAAGGCAGACCAGAGTCCGAAAGAAAGCATGGAGTCAGGGCTCGCGTCCTGCACAGGCCTGTCCATTATTCTTGTGGACGCCTGTCGGGCTGTTGGTATTCCTGCTCGCATTGTTGGAACACCTCTCTGGTCGAACAAAAGCGGCAATCACACGTGGGTTGAGATTTGGGACAACGGCTGGCATTTCACCGGAGCATGTGAACCGACCGGCAACGCACTGAACCAGGGCTGGTTCATTGATCAGGCCTCAAAGGCGCAGCGGGATGATCGGCTGCATGCGATCTATGCGGTCACATTCCGGAAGAACGGACAGTCGTTTCCGATGGTCTGGGCTCGTGAGATTCATGACGTTTACGCGGTTAACGTTACTGACCGTTATGTGGCCTTGAAGTCTCCAGTGCCGGAAGGACATGTGGCCGTTCGCATCCGAGTTCGTAACGCGGCCGGACAGAGAGTCTCGGTTCCCGTGCAGGTTGCGTCCGACAAAGGGGAGTCTCTGTACGAAGGCCAGTCGAATGACGAACGCTTCGATTCCAACGACCATGCGTCTGCTTACGTTCCAAAAGGGTCCACTGTGATTGTTCGAATCAAGGACTCGAAGGAAGAGAAGACGATTGTTGCAAGCGAATCGGAACAGCTCGTCGAACTGACTCAGCCCTGATTCACCTCATGTGAACCGCCCAACTGAGGTCTTCCCTGCCGGAAGATTGATCACCTGAATTTTGTGCAGTGACGAAGCAGTCGATGCAAAGAAGAGGATATGTGTGATGGAAACAATGCTCCGAACGAAGCTCCTGCGGCGGGTTCAGTGCGCACTGCTCACGATGGTTGTGCTTCCCCTGGGCTGCGCGCCAGAACTGGAAACGGCGAAGGCCACACCGGTTCCGGAAGTTACTGTCGCTGCGCCACAGAGCCTTGAGATTCGTGACTACGAGTACTTTACCGGCCGGATTGAAGCGACGTCTGAAGTCGAGATTCGTGCGCGGGTCCGAGGCCATCTGATGAAGCTGAATTTTCAGCCGGGCACAGAGATCGCAGAAGGAGCCGTGCTGGCCGAAGTCGATGCCCGGCCTTACCAGGCAGAGCTGGATAAGACGAAAGCTCAGGTCGGTGAGGCTCAGGCACGCTTGTCTCGACTGGAAGGAACATTTCAGCGGATGTCAGCCGCACGGGAGAAGGGAGCGGTCTCAGAAGAAGACTTCCAGAAGTCGCTCGGCGAAAAGAACGAAGCGGCCGCCGCGGTGGAACTGGCGAAGGCAGCCGAGTCACTGGCTCAGCTGAATTTGGATTACTGCCTGGTCAAAAGTCCGATTGCAGGACGAGTCGGGGACAGGCTTGTTGATGAAGGGAACCTGATTAACGATGGACTTCAGGGAGCCACGCTGCTGACGAAAGTTGTGGCCGTCGATCCGGTCCAGGTCGCCTTCGACATGGACGAGAATACTCTGCAGAAACTTCAGCAGGCGGTTCGTGATGGAAAGCTGAAGTCACAGGAAGAGCTTGCTGTACCGCTGGAAGTTGGGCTGCCGATTCACAACGGCCAGTATCCGGTCCCGGGGATTCTGCGGTTCGTTGATAACCAGATTGATTCGAAGACAGGAACGATTCGACTGAAGGCGGAATGCGCGAATCCAAAACCGGAGACTGGTGGTCGACTTCTGACACCGGGGATGTTCGTGCGTGTTCGAATTCCGATCGGTGATGCTCGCACCGCCATGATAATTCCGGAATCGGCTCTCGGCTCTGACCAGGGGACTCGGTATCTGTTCGTTGTTGGTGATGATAACAAGGCGGTTCGCCTGAATGCTCAGGTTGGTCTTCAGCTGGGAGAACTTCGCGAGGTCCTGTCCGTTCAGATTCCCGGCAAGGCAGAAAGTCGAAGTCTTCAGACGTCGGATCGAATCATCATCAGGGGACTTCAGCGAGTTCGATCGGGTGCCGAGGTCACAATCCCTCAGTAGACACCACGGCACATGACGGTCGCATTCCGCATGTGTATCACAGATGTATGTCGAAATCTGCTGGCTGATGAACTGAAAATTAACCGAGGTCTGCTGTGTCTGCTATCTCTCGATTCTTTATCGATCGACCGATCTTCGCATCGGTGATTTCCGTGGTGATCGTGATCGCCGGCGCGGTTGCGGTTGGCGGGCTGCCCATTGCTCAGTATCCCGACATTGCTCCACCAACAATTTCCGTCACGTGCCTCTATCCGGGTGCCAACGCCAGCGTCGTGGCGGAAACCTTAGCAGCGCCTATCGAGCAGCAGGTGACCGGTGTCGAGAACATGCTGTATATGTCGTCGCAGTGTACGAACGACGGACAGTACAGTTTGACCGTCACGTTTGACCTGGGTGTCGATCTGGACATGGCTCAGGTTCTTGTTCAGAACCGGGTGAATCTTGCGATTCCAACTCTGCCGGATGTCGTGAAGCAGACGGGTGTCAGCGTCAAGAAAAAGTCGCCCAGCATTCTGCTCGTGATCAATCTGTTTTCACCCGACGGTTCGCGTGATCAGCTTCAGTTAAGCAACTATGCCACGATCAATCTGCGAGACGAACTGGCACAGATCTCCGGCGTTGGTGATATCTCCATGTTTGGCCAGCAGGACTATTCAATGCGAGTCTGGCTGGACCCCGAAAAAGTGGCGGCGCGCAATCTGACAGCTGCCGATGTGGTCGCCGCGCTGAAAGAACAGAACGTTCAGGTCGCCGCAGGATCCCTGGCTCGACCGCCCGTTCCCGCCGGACAGTCGTTTCAGTACACGCTCAGTACGCTCGGACGTCTGCAGGATGCCGATCAGTTTTCTCAGATCATAGTGCGAACTGGACTGGATGGCGAAACCGTTCGACTGAAGGACCTGATTTCGGAACAGCGAGTGGACTCGAGCACCGGGCTGACGCTGGGAGGCATTCAGCGAGGAGCAAAGTCGGTTGACACATATTGCTATCTCGATGGTCAGCCATCCGTGGGTCTGACAATCTTCCAGTCTCCAGGTTCGAACGCACTTCAGACTGCCGAACGGATTCGCGAGCGGATGGCGGAGCTGAAGGAACGATTTCCGGAAGGCCTCGATTATGGAATCGTGTACGACACGACGCCGTTCATTGACGAATCGATCCATGAGGTCTTCAAAGCTCTGCGCGATGCGATTGTGCTGGTCGGCATTGTCGTGCTTGTGTTCCTGCAGTCGTGGCGAGCGACTTTGATTCCGCTGATTGCCGTTCCGGTTGCCATCGTGGGAACATTCGCTGTGATGGCCGGCATGGGGTTCAGCCTCAACAATCTGTCGCTTCTGGGACTGGTCCTTGCGATCGGGATTGTGGTCGACGATGCGATCGTGGTTGTGGAAGCCGTTGAACACAATCTCGAACACGGCATGGAGCCACATGATGCCGCTCGAAAAGCCATGGATGAAGTGGCTGTACCGGTCATTGCCATCTCTCTCGTTCTGATGGCGGTCTTCATTCCGTGTGCGTTTATTACGGGAATGACAGGACAGTTCTTCCGGCAGTTTGCTGTGACGATTGCGGTCTCAACGTTCTTCTCCGCACTGAATTCGCTGACACTCAGCCCGGCCCTTGCAGCGATCCTGCTGCGACGCAAAGCTGAGCAGACGGACATCCTGACGAAGGTGCTGAACGTGGCACTCGGCTGGTTCTTCCGACTGTTTAACACCGCCTTTGACAAAGCCTCTCACGGCTATGCGAAGATTGTCGGCTGGACATTGAGGCTGGCTGTCATCGTTTTGCTGATTTACGGCGGACTGTTGTACGCGACCTACTACAGCTTTACTCACGTACCGACGGGATTCGTACCTGCTCAGGACAAGGGCTATCTGCTCGTCAATGTGCAGCTTCCGGATGCGGCATCTTTGGAACGCACAGACGCCGTCATGAAGCAAATTGAAGCGATCGCTGTTGGAGCGGGTGAGAAGGGTGAAGGCAGTGCAGAGGGAATCCCCGGAATCGCGCATGTGATTTCCATCGCTGGACAATCGGTCGTCCAGAATGCGAATGGTTCCAACTTCGGGTCGATGTTCCTGATTCTGGACGAGTTCGAAGAACGCCACAGTCCGGAACTGTCCTCCGTGGCCATCGCGACAAAGTTGCAGCAGGCGACGTTTCGAAAAATCCAGGATGCTGCGGTCGCTGTCTTTGGACCTCCGGCTGTTGACGGTCTTGGAAACGCGGGCGGTTTCAAAGTCATGATCCAGGACCGTTCCGTCTCCGGCTACGGGGCATTGCAGGAAGCGGCGGACGGTTTTGCAGCGGCCGGCAATCAGGAACCGGAGCTCGTCGGGATGTTCAACACGTTCCGCGCGAACACGCCACAGATGTTTGTGGATGTCGACCGTGAGAAGTGCAAGTCAATGGGCGTGCCGCTCAACGATGTCTTCCTGACTCTGCAGGTGTATCTGGGTGGATTCTACACCAATGACTTCAATGAGTTTGGTCGAACGTGGCAGGTGAATCTTCAGGCGGATCCGATGTTCCGACTGACACCGGATGATGTTCGCAAACTGCAGGTGCGGAATCGCGAAGGCAGCATGGTTCCGTTGTCCGCCATTGCCGACGTGCGCGGAATGGGAGGTCCTGGTTTGATTACTCGATACAACGGAATCAATGCGGCGACGGTGAATGGAGGCAGTAAACCAGGAGTCAGTTCCGGTGACATGATCAAGGCCGTGGAGCGAGTTGCGGAGAGCCAGTTGCCGGCTGGGATGAATTCGGTCTGGACGGAGCTGACGTTCCTGCAGATTCGCGCCGGAAATACCGCGATCGTTGTCTTTGCGTTGTCCGTTGTGCTTGTCTTCCTTCTCCTTGCCGCACAGTACGAAAGTCTGCGGCTGCCGTTTGCGGTGATTCTTGTCGTACCGATGTGTCTGTTGTGTGCGGTTGCTGGTGTTGTTTGGGCACGTCTGGACATGAACATCTTTGTGCAGATCGGGCTTGTCGTTCTGGTGGGGCTCGCCAGCAAGAACGCGATCCTGATCGTGGAGTTCGCGAAGGAGAAACGAGCGGCCGGTGCGACCGCCTTTGACGCGACCGTCGAAGCGTGCCGGCTTCGCCTGCGTCCGATTCTGATGACATCGTTTGCGTTCATTCTGGGTGTTGTTCCGCTGGCCGTTGCCAAAGGTGCCGGGGCGGAGATGCGAAGTACTCTTGGAATCGCGGTGTTCGCCGGAATGCTGGGCGTCACGATCTTCGGGATCTTCCTGACGCCCGTTTTCTACTTCGTTCTTGAGAAACTCAGCCGATCCACGCCGGCGCAGGCCGTGTCGAAGGCGTCGCACTGATGGTGCGGTTGGTTTTGGGTGAAGCGATTGAGGATCAGGGAGTGATGTCGTGATGGGGGAAGCGATTGGGGACAATCGCTCTACGTTGGGGGTGAAGCGATTGAGGACAATCGCTCTACACTGGGGGGGCGGAAAGCGATTGAGGACAATCGCTCTACACTGTCCGAAAGGGCGGAAACTCGGTGGCGGCTGGAACGCGGTCGTTGAGCAGGGTGGCGGGACTTCTATACTCCGATCAGTGAACTCAACAAGCATTGGAATTTCAGTCTGACTGGTTGAACGATGGCACGTGTCGCGATTCTTGGTGCAACAGGTTACACGGCTCTGGAACTTCTGAAGATTCTGGCTCGACATCCGCAGGCAGAAGTGGTTGCGGCCACGACTCGACAGGAAGACCGTCCATCGATCTCAAAGATCCATCCGTCACTGACCGGGATGTTTGATCTGAAGTGTGAGAACCTGAATGCGGAACAGGCAGGCAAGATGTGCGACATCGCCTTCTGCTGTCTTCCACACACGGCCAGTATGGAAGCTGTGCCTCAGCTGCTGGATGCCGGATGTCGAGTCGTGGATCTCAGTGCTGATTACCGTCTGAGTGACCCGGGAGTGTATGAGACCTGGTACGAGCATGTTCATACCGACCCGACTCGCCTTGCCACGGCCGTTTATGGCCTGCCGGAGATCTATGGCTCACGAATTCCAAACGCGCGGCTTGTTGCGAATCCCGGCTGTTACACCAGCACATCCATCCTCGCACTGGCACCGCTGATTGCTGAGAAGATCATTGAGCCAGCCGGAATTGTGATTGATGCAAAAAGCGGAATCAGCGGGGCAGGGCGGACGCCGAAGTTGTCCAACCTGTTTTCAGAATGCAACGAAAGCGTGACGGCCTACAGTATTGGCAATCATCGACACACGCCGGAAATTGAACAGGTCCTTTCGGATGTTGGACAGGCGAAAGTTCAGGTGGCCTTCAATCCTCACCTGATGCCGATGGATCGTGGAATCTTCTGTTCCATTTATCCTCGAACGGTCGAAAAGCGTCCCGTCGCGGAACTGCTGGAGATCTTCCGAAAGTTCTATGCGGGTCAGCCGTTCATGCGGATCGTCGATCACATTCCTTCCACCAAAGATGTGGCTCATACCAATTTCTGCGACATCACCGTGCGATACAATCGTGATCAGCTGGTGGTTTTGGCAGCCATCGATAACCTGATCAAAGGGGCCAGCGGTGTAGCCGTTCAGAACATGAACCTAATGCTGGGGCTCGACCAGCGCATGGGAATGCTGCCGTGCTGACCGATTCCGGTTCGTCGGTTCGCTGACGGTTTCCTCTCATAGTTCACACGCTCACATTTCAGCAAGACGAGGAACCCATGCCGTTTATCAACATCAGTGAGTTTGCGGCTGTTGAGCCTGTGCCGGGATGTCGTCTGCGAACGCCTTATGGCCAGAATCTGATGCTGTCGTATCTGGAGATGGACGAAGGAGCGGAGATTCCTCTGCACCACCATCCACACGAACAGGGCGGCATTCTTTTGAAAGGCCGCATGCAGCTGACGATCGGCGATGAGACTCGCGTGTGTGAAGCAGGCTCAATGTTCATCATCCCGCCCAATGTGCCGCATCGAGCTGTGGCGGTGGATGGCCCTGCGGTCGTTATGGACGTCTTCAGCCCCATCCGCGAAGACTACGCCGAACTGATGAACCGCTACATTCCGCCGGTCAGCAAAGAGTAAGCGTCCGTCAGGCCTGAACGGCTTCGATGTTCTGACGTCGTTCAATACTGGCGGCAACAAGCGCCTCGATCACCAGCAGGGCCAGCCCGGCAAGCAGACAATAGCGCCAGTACTTTTGCTGTGATTCCAGTTCGCTGGCATCCAGTTGCGATGCAGTCGCCGGATCGACAGGAGTTGCCGAGTCCTCAGCCACATGCGTCACGTCGGCCGACATTCCAAGTGCCTGGAGCTGTCCGGCAGGGAGCGGTTCCGTTCGACTTTCCGACGCCGGAACACTCACCAGCAAACTGGTGGATTTCGGACCCTCATTCGTTTCGGCCGTCAGGACCCAGCGTCCAGGTCGGTCCAGTTCGATGACAGACGGCTGCTGAGTCGAAGTGCTCTTGTCGTCCTGGCCCTCAGCACCAGGCTGGCTTGCCTGAAGCGTGACAGGCTTTTGCTCAGGGTCGAGCAGCGTCCATTTCTCCTGTCTCGCAAGCTCTTCGGGTTGAATCGTGTCGCCCGCAGCAAACAGCAGATGACCGGCCGATCGAGGATACGCGAGGCGAATCAGGCGAGCGATCATGCTTGGGAACCGTGTCGACAAGGCCCACTGACTGTCGGTAGGCTGCCAGCCGGCTGCAACAAGATACAAGCGACCTCCAGCGTCGTTTGTTGCTTCGACAATGGCAGGGGAACCGCTATCGAAGCGTGCGATCACTCTCGGGGCATTTGCGGCCTTTTCGTCAAAGGCCAAAGTTCTGTAGTGCCAGAACTTGATCGAAGAGAAGTCAGAAAAGCGAGCTTCAGCAAAGGGTGCCAGGAGACTGCTGCTGAAGTCCAGCTGTCCGAGCATCGCGTAGTCCGTGACGGTCGCTTCGGAAACACTAATGTTCCCAGGCAGCACGCTCTTGATGCTCTCGAACATCTCCACAGAATTCAATGCGACCATGACCATGTTGCCGCGGTCGAGGAAGTCTTTCAGAGAGGTCGCCATGTTCTCCGGAATTTTCTCCGTCACGATGGCAAGGCGAGCATCAGCCGGGGGCGGAACCGCGATGTTCTCTGAGTTCAGGAGATCGATCAGCTCGATCGGCTCCGATTCATCTCCATCCAGCACTCGCTGAAGATAGTAACGCATCTGTTCGGCATTGTTCGGATCGGTGGAACCAGCGTGAGCAATGCGAAGGACTCGCGGATCTTCGATCGGAAGATCAACGACGTTATCAAACGGCTGAGCATCGCCCAGCAGTTCGATGCCGCTGATCCGAGGCTGTCCGGCGACCTGCTCGGGCACAGAAAACGTCCGTCGCTGACCGGGAGCAACGTCGGCCACAATCGGAGTGCCAACGGGCTTGCCAGCGTCGTCGAAGGGCTGCAGCGAATACTTCGTCAAAGTGGCATCACCCGAGTTGGTGACACGAACTCGAACAAGGCCGGTCTTCTGTTCTTCTGCCAGGCTGATGCCGGCATTTCCGACGGCGGTCGGTTTCACAATGCGAAGTTCCAGCCTGACGGAATCCGGCCAGTTTCCGGATCGCAGCAAATCCAGATCACTGCCTTCCTGGAAGTCCGTCACCAGCACGACAGAGCGTTCTGAATCGTTGCCAACTCCCTTTTCTCGCGCTACTTCATCGGCTGCTTCCAGAATCGCCTGAGCCGTTCGAGTTGCCTTCCAGTCCGGTTCCCATGTCTCAATGACACGCGTGATCAGAGCAGGGCGGGCTCCGACTTCCGACTGCTTCCATTCTTCCGCTGTCAGCAGTCTCTTTGTCCCCGTTGAGTAGCTGGAAATGCTCAGCACATCCTGAGGATTCAGGTCAGCCGTCAGCTTCTGAACCTCGGCCAACACGGCATCCCGAAGACCATCTCGCCGCATACTCGCGCTGGCATCGAGGACAATCGACAGATGGCGGCCCGTTGCCTCCGTCTGTTCGCGAGCAACGGTTGCTCGCTGAAATGGTCGAGCAAACGCCAGCGCGATCAGGGCAACCGCCAGAATGCGAAGCAGCATCAGCGGCCAGTGTTCCAGGCGAGAACGTTTGGTCGTCTTCGGCAGCGTTGGCGTGAGAAACCGGACCAGGCTGAAAGGAGCTTTGACGGCGGGCGTGCGTCGAAACATGTGCAGAACGAACGGAGTCGCTGCAGCGATTCCTCCGACGACTGCGAACACTGGTGCAAGCAATTCGAACATATTTAAGTCCTGACCTTGCTGTTCACGTCCAACCTTTTCGAGTCAACCAAAGAGAAGAGGATCATCGGATCTGACGCCGAGCCTGCAGAAACTCCGCCAGCGCCAGCTCCAGAGGTTCGTCTGTCACCAGTTGTCGAAAGGCTGCTCCGACCGAATCACATTCCTGCCGAACCGCGGTGTTGTGGGCTTCCAGCCGATTGACGTACTCATTGCGAACCACGCTGGGATCGGCGTAGATTTTCTGATCAGACTCCAGGTCTTCGAACAGGCGGGGACCATCGAAGGTCAGGTTCTTCTCCGCGCGGTCCAGCACCTGGAAGACGACCATGTCATGCAGACAGCCTCGCAGAAGCCGTAGCCCGTCACCCAGTTCCTGAACAGGAGCCAGCAGGTCGCTGATCAGAATCACCAGACCGCGTTTGCGAAGTCGCTGTGCTGCATCTTCGAGTGCAACGGCGGGTCGCGTTTGCTTTCCGGACGGCAGTTCCTCAAGCGAAACCATCAGCCGGCGGAGCTGACCAGGACGATATCGAGCGGGCACAATCGAACGGACTTCATCATCAAATGTGGTCAGGCCAACCGCATCACCCTGCTTGTTCAAAAGCCACGCAAGCGACGCGGCGATCGTTCGAGCATATTCGTACTTGGACCATTGCTCGGAGCCAAACGTCATCGAACGGCTCACATCCAGCACGATGTAACAACGAAGATTCGTTTCATCTTCGAAGAGTCGGATGTAGCTTCGGTCGGTGCGAGCAAACAGCTTCCAGTCGAGGAACCGCGGATCGTCTCCCTGAGCGTACTGGCGATACTCCGAGAACTCGACGGAAAATCCGTGACGCGGGCTCTTATTCAACCCTGTGCGAAACCCGTCGACGACCAGCTTCGCTCGCAGTTCCAGCGACCGAAGACTCATCACCACCGACGGGTTCATCAGATCTGCAGACATGTCGCCTCAACAGGGTTCGAATTTCAGGCGGACCATTCGACAACGAACGCGATCACCGACCACAAAAGAGCGGCTACCGCACGGTCTCGTTCTTTGGATGTTCAACATGCGACAGCAATCGCTCGATCAGGGAATCCACCGACACTCCCTGAGCCTCCGCGCGGTAGTTGGGCAGAATGCGATGGCGAAGCACCGGGCGAGCCAGTGACTGGATATCCTTCGTCGAAACAAACGTGCGACCATCCAGCAGAGCCTGAGCCTTGCCGCCCAGCACCAGGTACTGACCTGCTCGAAGACCCGCTCCCCACGAAACGAACTCATTGATGAAGTCGGGCGTTCCTTTCTGGCGTGGTCGAGAAGCGGCAGCCAGTCGCACTGCATAGCGAACCACATCGTCAGCAATCGGAACTCGCTGAACGACCTGGTGAAACTCACGCACGGTCGCACCCGTGAACAGCGCCTTGATCGGCTGGAAGCTTCGCGACGTCGTCTGCTGCACAACCGCGACTTCTTCATCTTCCGGCAGATAATCAATCAGCACGTTGAACATGAATCGGTCCAGCTGTGCTTCCGGCAGAGGATAGGTGCCTTCCATTTCGATGGGGTTCTGTGTTGCCAGGACGAAGAACGGTTCTTCCAGGGTGTACCGTCGCCCGGCGGCTGTGACTTGATGTTCCTGCATGGCTTCAAGCAGAGCGGACTGAGTCTTGGGAGGCGTTCGGTTGATTTCATCGGCCAGCAGAACATTGGCGAAGATCGGTCCGGGAATGAACTTCATCGTTCGCCCGCCCGCGTGATCTTCTTCCAGCACTTCCGTTCCCGTGATGTCAGCGGGCATCAGGTCCGGCGTGAACTGAATTCGATTGAACTTCAGGTCAAACAGCTGAGCAATGGACTTGACCAGCAGCGTCTTCGCGAGCCCCGGCGCACCGGTGATCAGACAGTTTCCGCCGGCCAGAAGAGAAATCAGCAGCTGCCGGACGACATCTTTCTGGCCGACGATCACGCGGGAAAGTTCGGCGTCAATCTGGCTGCGAAACTGTCGAAGCTGGCCAATCAGTTCACGCTCACGTTCCGGGGTCAGTGCATCCGACATGGAGGATCTTTCAAAAGGTCGTTCAATGAGTCATTGCGTAAAAAATAATGTTGATGCCCAGAGGATACGCTTTCTTCTCGGAGAACTCCTTGAAGTACCACGGATCCTCCCCTTCACGTTCCCAGCCGTCGCCCAGGTCCGTGTTATGGCAGATCATCGCCATCATGCGGCCGTTGTCGTCGTAGAGGGCTCGGTAATGAACTTCTTCCGTGCCGTATCCCTGAGCCGAATACACCTCGCCGTTTGCCATCTGATGCGCATAACCGATGGCTGGAATCTGAGGCCGCTCCTTCAGGTCGTAGACGCAGTGAAAGATCGGGTGCTCGAGCGGTACATCCTGCGGAGTTCGATCGGGAAAGATCTGCACCAGTTCTCTCATCAGGCCTTTCCACTCGTCGTCTCCCCAGAAGTCATCAATCATCAGGAACCCGCCGTTCAGAAGGTAGGTGCGAAGTGCCTTTCGCTCCTCTTCATCAAGGTAGATGTAGCCAGGTTCAATCATGTAGATGAACGGATAGTCGAACAGTTTTGGATCAGTGAGATCCACAACAACACCGTCCGGGTCAGAATGGATCGATGTGAGTTGCTGAAGGCGGTAGGAAAAATTCAGATCGGCATCCGGATAGTCCGTCTGCCAGCCCCAGCGGCCCATCGATCGATATCGGACGCGAACAAAGGTGAAGACATCCTTCTTGAAGTTCTCGTCCAGCTTCCAGTCCGGCACTCCGTTTCGATTCACTCGCCCGTCAGCGCCGTACATGCTTCGGTAGCGGCCACGCTGTCCAAATTGACCCATCGCAGCCGCAGACACAGTCAGGATGATCAGCGTGACCATGACGATCCAGCGAGTTCGTTTCATGGATCTGGTTCCTGTGGGGATCGATACAACATCAACCGGAGGCAGGCCGTAGACTGATGATTTGACTTCAGTGCATTTGTGGAGGCAATTGAACACGTGAGAGAAGACCGGCAGAGAGCTTGCAGGCTCGTCTGGTTCAGGAACTCCTCGGCTCCGGTGGGACCCGGGTTGTCTCAGATTTTTCACAGGATTGCCACCTTCCCGCGACGACACGTTTCAGCGGTTTGCAAAACGATGAAAATGTGGCCACCAGAATTCACCGTTCCTGCGTATCACATGCCTTGTACGGTCAAGTGGTATCAGACATCATCCGTCTCTCAATCCTCCCCGCCCAAGCCCCGTTTGGGAGGGGTCGAGCGAGCGCCAGCAAGCTCGGGGGAGGGCCGCGTCCGGGCCGCCAGATCACGGCGCATTCATGCCTTCACCGACTTCGACAGCCTGACGCCTGACGTATTTTTGGCGGCCACAAAACGAGGGAAAACCTCGAAAAACACTGCAGAATCCGGCATGCCCGGAATCCTCCAACGGTAGGGCCAACGATGACGTAAGAGTTGTCGGAAAGGCTCTCCAGAATGATCAGAATGTCCGAATCGGACGCCGAAGACCAATGGATCGAAGCGGCGGATTCGCCAGAAGGTGGCGAAGTACCGTCTGCGAGCGAGGTACGTTTGGTCCACGCGGCTCGAAACGGCGATCATGACGCATTCGGCCAGTTGGTGATGAGATACGAACGCCGCGTAATGAAGGTCGTGCGGCGGTTTGTCACCGACCAGGAAATGGCGACGGATCTGGTTCAGGAATCGTTCATGAGAGCGTATGAGCGACTGGAACAGTTTGATCCGTCGCGACGCTTCGGTCCGTGGCTTTTCCGCCTTGCCGTGAACCTGACGTACGATCATCTTCGGAAGGTGCGACGTCGCGGGCGATGGGCTCTGTTTGCGGACATTAGCGGCGATCAGTCACCTGATCCCGCCGTTGTTGATCCCCGAAAGAATCTCGACCTGGCTCAGGAAGTTCAACTGGTGCTGGCAGAAGTTCCGGAAGCCTACCGAACGGTGCTGGTACTTCGTGACCTGGAAGGTTTTTGCACCTCGGAAGTTGCAGCGATTACTGAACGAAGTGAAGCGACAATCCGCTGGAGACTCGCGGAAGCTCGCAAGATGTTTCGTGAGGCCTGGGAAAGAAGAGAGCGAAGAGCAGAAAAGCCGCCCGGGGAATCTGACTGACGCTCTGATTGTGGTGACGGATCAGCAGAGTTTAGTGACAGTGACAGAACGACAGGAATTTGAAAACCATGAACTGTTCCGACGCAAAACACCTGATTCATCTGGATGTGGGCAATGATCTGCGAGCTGACGAAGAGCATCAGCTGGCAACTCACATGAATCAGTGTGCGGAATGCCGCAGCTATCATTCCGGCATGTCACAGGCCATGGGTGCTCTGTCGATCCTGCGAGATTCGTCGGATGATATCCCGGCCGTCAGTCAGTCTGTCTGGCCAGCATTGTCGGCAAAGATCCACCGCAGAAATACGTCGCCAGCGTCGGTCCGAAAGTTCAACCTGCAAATCGCAGCACTCAGCGTGTGTTCATTGTGTCTTGCACTGGTCACGATTGTGCAGAGCCTGTCAGCGTTTCGATCGTCTCAGGAAATGGGGCCATACATCCCGGCCCAAAGTGTTTCCCAGCCTGGTTACTACCCAATGAACCAGCCCGTGAATCCGAATGCACAGCCATTCGGACGTCCGCAGCAGAACAGCATAAATGCACAGCCACAGCCACTCAGTGGACCCGCTTACGAACGAGCACAATCGTTCTAAATGCATTTCCGTAGTGGAACTCACCAGAGTTCCTTCCTCAGCCGTAGTGGAATTCGCCAGAATTCCTGTGCCTCAGCTGTAGTGGAATTCACCAGAATTCCTGTAACTCCACATCGCTCTCCGTGAGGCTTATGCACCTCCACCTGTTTGGCGAGCGGGATGCGTCAGCTTCCCGGCATGCCATCGTTCATGAGAACGCGTTTGTCACGACTCACAAACGCTGACGAAGCCTTGTCGACACCACTATTCAAGGAACTCTGGCGAGTTCCACTACAGGGCCCGCTATTCAAGGAACTCTGGTGAGTTCCACCACAGGGGCGGCTGCTACGAACGAAGCCAGCGGCGGAATCCTTCGATGGTTGACCTGGCCGTCGTTGCGGCATCAGGAATCGGAAAGGCTTCCGCGGACGCATAGCCGCTGTAGCCAAGCGAATGCAGTGCCTTCGCGATCGGTTCGTAGTTCATGTGGCCATGTCCAACCGCCTGGCGGTTTGAATCCACGAAGTGCACATGGCCCAGGAATGTGCCCGCATCGATGAGTCCCCCTTCGATAGTCGTCTCTTCGATGTTCATGTGAAACAGATCCGCCAGCAGCCGAACAGAACGAGTTGCCAGGGGCTGAAGCAGCTCAACTCCCTGCTTCATCGTATTGCACATGTTGGTCTCGTACCGATTCAGCGGCTCGTACATCAGCACCGTTCCAAGGGCCGTCGCCTTATCGCCCAGACGCTGCAGGGCATCACGGAGATATCCGGTCGCCGTGGTCTGGCTGACCTGATCGTCCCAGCGTCCCTGCATCGACCCGATAATCGCCGGAGCACCAAAACGCGCGCCGGCTTCCATGATCTGACCAATGAACGCTTCGGCCTGCCTGCGACGAGACTCATCCGGGTCGGTCAGTGAGAGCTTATGCACAACCATTCCGGCTCCCGTTCCTACGGCCGCCAGCGAAAGTCCATACTGAGACAGCAGAGCCGTGAGCGGGAGGGAATTGATGACTTCCGCTGACGGTGCGAAAAGCTCGATCGCGTCGAACCCCAGCTCGGCAGCCGAGCGACACGCAGCTTCAAGATCACCGTGGAAAACAAACGGGCCCTTGCGAGCCTGCTCAACAAGGCTGACGGTAATGGCAGAACGGATCATCGGAACTCTGACTTTGGAAATTCAATGAGTGAAAGAACAAACTGACTGATGCGTCATGATGCGACAAAGTCATCTTCAAAATCCTCCCCACCCAAACCCCGTTTTGGAAGGGTTCGAGCGAGCGTCAGCAAGCTCGGGGGCGGACCAATGCTGATCAAATCGGGCCTGGAATTCCAAGCGTCTGCAGAGGCATCTCTTTGGCTTCTTCGCACAACGGCGTGACGCTGCCAGGAGCCGCCAGCATTTGAGCCACCGTCATTTCGCGGAACATCTTTTCCGCGGTCGCCATGGCGTTGTCCAGATTTCGATGTAACGGGCACAGCTGACCACTGTGGGAACGGATTCCAAGCGGACACGCTGTAATCCGCTGAAAAGGTTCCAGAACATCGACCACTTCCCAAAGTGTCAGTTCGGCTGGTGATTTCACGAGTTGAAAGCCGCCATTGGGGCCTCGCTGAGCCGTCACAATGCCGCCTCGCACCAGCGACTGCATGAGCTTTGAAAGGTAAGGAGCTGGCACAAGCGTCGTTGCAGCAATCTCTTTTGCCGTGCAGGCTCGACCAGGATTCTGAGCAATCGTCACGATTGCTCGCAGTGCATATTCGACCGTTTGTGAGATCATCAGTCAGTCCCAACAGCGTACCATCAGAAGGAAGCCGACAGGTCAGCTTTCTGAGTCGGAGTGACGCTGGACACGCCAGCGCTGAATGTACAGGTCTTCGTCCGAATTCGAAGAGTATCGAACGTTGTCCCTCGGAAACAGCCACTCACTCAGATTTCAGCACGAGTTGGTCCCGGCGATATCGTCGAGGGCCACGCTGTTGAACAGATGTCACCGAGTTTCTCGTTGTGCGTGCAAGTAGAAGCTGAGGAAGAATGTCACGAGACCTGTAAGCAATGAAAGAAAGGCTGCGACGACAAGACGCGTAGGGGATGGCTGGCGATCGTCATTCAGTTCTTTCGACGAGCGCGGAGCTTCGTAAGGATTTTTCGATGAATCCAGTTCCACTTCCCCCCTCAACGTTCTGAGGCCGCTCGCCATAGTCCAACAATCCGTCCGAATCAGTGGCAGGCGACGGTTCGCCTGGCTCTGTTATCCGTTTTCCTTCCTGTCCACGTCCGACACTCGGGATCGAATCACTGACCGATAGGTTTTGTAGATTGTGAGGCCCGCTGCAATGGCACCAACGACAATGGCGAGAAGAATCAAGCCCGAAGGATCGTCACTATGAATGTTGATTCGGGAAAACTCGAACAGAAGTATCCCTGTCCCAAAGCAGGTCGAGAAAAACACGATCACTCCAGCGACGATCGCAATAATGAACGCCCAGAGGATCTGAAAAGCAGTGGGCTGCTGTTTCAGATCTTCTGACTCGGTCGCGGAAACCTCGTAAGGGTTCCCGCCCGATACTCGACTTTGATCATCTCGGGGCTCACCCATATTCCTGGTCCCGACATCACGATTCATCAACTGACCAACTGAAAAGTAGCGGAACGGCGCAAGCCGTCCGGTTTCCGCGGCACCAGCCTCCGCATCATCTTTCAACAACTTCATGTGCAGTCGGCATCGATGATGGTACCCGTCTCATCGCCTGTTCTTTTCAACCGAAGACCGCACCATTTGATGATACCCCTTCACCGAAATCCAAACTCCGGCAACGCCACCCAATATGATTCCGACGACGATCACTCCGAACGGATTGGAGATGTAATTTCGAAGAAGCTGAGTACCCGCGACCGTAACGCCAAGACAAGTGACGTTGAATGTGAAAACGCCTGCAATCAACGACATCACAACGGCCAGGACAATCTGTATGGTCGTCGGCTGACGACTCTTGTTCACGTCCCCTTCCGGAAGAGGCGTTTGATAGGGATTGTCGGCGGGAGAAGGCTCCTGATCCACGGTTGTGTTTCCTGTATCCTTCGTATGAGCGGTCGGCTTGCCCTGCGTGTCGCCCCGGCCCAAGCCGTCCGGTTTCCGCCGCACCAGCCTCAGTGTCTACTTCCATCAACGTTACGTGCAGTCGGAACGTTGATGGCACCAAACAACATGCGTCTTCCCTACGCCTTGCGCACTCCGACAGTCAAAAGCAGATTCGCCCACAAGGCCTGGTCACCCGTCTGAATGGTCAGGACGTGGTCGCGAGAATCCACGGCATCATAGAACTGCCAGCGTGAAATCGGCTGAAGTTCAATCGCCAGCCCGGCCGCTGACAGAATCGATCGGTACTCGGCCCACACCGGCGGATCATTCGGCAACTTGTACGGATCGTCGTCCGGCATGCCCATCGTATTCACCGCTTCAACCGGAATCGCGGTCAGCAGCACTTTCAAAACCTGTGCCACCGTGACCAGTCCCGGTGCCAGATTCAGGCTGATCAGCTGTGCTTTCGGCCCAATCGCAGAGCTGGCCGGGTAGTTTCCGTCCGCGATCAATACCTTCGAACTATGGCCCGCGCGAGCCAGAATCTCGGAAATCTGAGGATGAATCAGCTGCGATGTCAGCATCGTCGAACAACCTTATTTTTCAAACCGAATTGAGACAATCAAACTCCGTCAGGTATGCTATCACAGTCAGCCGATGGTTCCGAGCAAGAGCGAAGTGAACGTGTCTGTAGCCATCACTCTCCGAGTGATGAACTGCGACTACCTGCGTTGCTGGGAACGACTGTCGGCAGTCCCTCGACAGTCTTGTCCGTGTTCTTGAATCTTGTCCGTGTTCCTGACTTCAAACATTTCCGACCGGAGATGGCATGCCGCGGTTTTAGTCGCATGTCATCACTCGGAGAGTGATGGCGACGAGGATGTTCCATGCTGAACGTAGTAAGCCCATTCGCAGGTGGTCGACGTGCAATCCTCAAGGCGGGAACACTGGGCTTTGCGGGTCTTAGTCTTCCGTTTCACCTCAAAGCCCTCGCAGCTCAGGAATCCGCCGGCACCCCTTCTTCGAAAAAGAAAAGCGTCATCCTGATCTGGCTGGATGGCGGACCAAGTCAGCTGGAATCGTACGACCCCAAGCCGGAAGCCCCGGCGGAATTCCGAGGCCCCTTCGGTACGGTCGCCACGAATCTCACCGGCGTTCACTTTTCAGAACTGATGGAGAAGCAGGCGAAGTTCGCGGATCGCATGTGCGTCATTCGATCGATGCGTCACGGAACCGGTGATCACTTCGCAGGTGCTCACTGGATGCTGACAGGACGTTTCGGAGCCACGACCGCGGCCAAGCAGATTCGCTATCCGTCACTCGGCGCGTGTGTCGCAAAACTGTGTGGTCCCAATCAGCCTGGTGTTCCGGCCTATGTCGGTCTGCCATCAGCCGAAAGCGTGTACCTGTTTCCCGGCTACCACGGCGCGGCGTATCTGGGCGGAGCCTATGAACCGTTTGATGTGAACACCGAAGCGAAGTATCTGCATCACACGTACAAGACCAGCGTCGAAAGTCCGCCGTGCTTTCGCATCAATGGACAGATCGATGAAGCAAGAGCCAAAGACCGCAGCTCGCTCATGACGTCGCTCGATCGCCTTCGACGTGATGTGGATCACAGCGGCATCATGAACACCATGGATGCTCATCATCAGTCTGCACTGTCGCTTGTCTTTGGCGGTGCCGCGATGAAGGCATTCGATATGTCAAAGGAAACGCCGGAGACGATGGATCGTTACGGCCGTAATCCCTGGGGCCAGTACACGCTGATGGCTCGACGCCTGGTTGAATCCGGAGTCACCTTTGTGACCGTTGACATGCCTCACTGGGATCACCATTCCTCGCTCGTGGACGGCCATGCTCCGAACATGCGAGTCATGGATCAGTGTGTCGCCGCGCTGATGCAGGATCTGATTGATCGGAATCTTCTGGACGACGTGATGGTGCTGGTCATGGGCGAGTTCGGACGCACGCCACGAATCAATCAGGGGCAGCCCGGAATCCCGATCCCCGGCCGCGACCACTGGGGCGATGCATTTTCCGTCATGCTGGCTGGCGGCGGTCTGAAGCAGGGAGTCGTCATCGGCCAGACGAATTCCAAGGCCGAATTCCCCGTCGAACGCGAAGTCGCCCCGCACGACCTTCTCGCGACGATCTATCGAGTCCTCGGGATCGACCCAAGCACCCACTTCCCCGACTTCTCCGGCCGCCCCGTCGCACTCGTGGACAAACCTGAGGGCATCCAGGAATTGCTTTAACATCGTCGCGGTTCGCTCCGCGAACCTGGCGTCGTTCTGCAGTATGGTCCCATCATGCGGGTAACGACTGAGGACAGTCGTTCTACACTGAATCGCAATCAGCTAACACCCGCTAGGCTCGCGACGGGCCGTTGAGGTGGCAAAAGAATGAGGGCCGAAAGAAACGAAGAAGGCAAAAAGGCAAAAACGGGGCGGTCGGTCCTGAGCTACATCCGTGTTGATTAGAAGCGAATCGCATACCGGGAAGCTGACGCATCCCGCTCTCCAAGGCAGTTAGTGTTGCAAAAAACAAATACGGGCAGCGGTAACGAGTCAACTCACAGTACCAGCACTTGCCTCTTTTCGACTTCTTTCGTTTCTTTCGGCCAACACCCGGCCAACGCGTCATACGCGGTTGCGATGGCAAAAGAATGGGCGCAGAAGAATAAGAACTCTGCGTTTATTCTTTTGCCTCTATCCTTCTGCCGAAGCATCCTGCGGTGCGGTGCAGCCAGTCGGGTAACGGCTGAGGGCAGCCATTCTACACAGAGTTCTACACGACGATCCCATTGACCACCTGTCCTGACACATCCGTCAGGCGGTAATCGCGGCCGGCGTGGCGGAAGGTGAGTTGTTCGTGGTCCAGTCCGAGCAGGTGAAGAATCGTGGCGTGGAAGTCGGGCATGGTGACTTTGTTTTCCGCGACGTAATAACCAAACTCGTCCGTGCGTCCCCAGACCGTTCCGCCGCGTACTCCGCCACCGGCCAGCCAGACGCTGAATGCGTGCGGATGATGATCGCGGCCATCGGTTCCCTGAGCCGCCGGCGTGCGACCAAACTCCGTTCCAAACACAACCAGAGTATCCTCCAGCATGCCCCGAGTCTTCAGGTCTCTCAACAGCGCTGCGATCGGCTGATCGACTCGCTGAGCATTCGTTGTGTGGTTGTTGCGAAGATCTCCGTGAGCATCCCAGTAGTTTCTTGGGTAGCTGAAGTTAACCTGCACGAAACGGACCCCCGCTTCCAGGCAGCGGCGAGCCAGCAGACATTGCCGAGCGAACTCGTCAGTCGGCTCCATACCGACTCCGTAGGCCGCCTGCATCGACGGCGTTTCCTGCTCAATCCCCATCACCGCAGGGGCTTCGGCCTGCATGCGAAAGGCCATTTCGAAGGATGCCATGCGCGCTTCAAGCTCGGAATTTCGACCGACGGTTTCCAGATGCTGCTGATTGCGTCTGGCCAGAAGATCCAACTGCCGACGTTGCAGCGCCGGTCGATCGCCCGGCGTCAGACTCGACAACCTCGCGTCCTTGAAGTTCGTGCTGCCGTCGCCCAGGCGAGTTCCCTGGAACGTCGCGGGCAGGAACGCACTGCCGTAGTTCTGAGCACCTCCGTGATACAGCGATGGACTGAGACTGATGAAGCCGGGAAGATTCTGGTTCTCCGTGCCAAGGCCATACAGCGTCCATGCTCCCAGACATGGTCGAGCAAACACGCCGCTGCCCGTGTTCATGTTCAGCAGAGCTGGGCCGTGAGAAACCTGATCACCGCCGTTCATGGACCGAATGACCGCGATGTCATCGATGCAGCCGCCGATCTTCGGAAAGAGATCGCTCACTTCAATCCCACTGTCTCCGTAAGGCCGAAACTTCCACGGCGATGCCAGCAGATTGCCCGTCGGAGCAAACTCGAACTTTGGCTTTTCAATCGGAAGCGGCTGGCCATTCATTTCCGTCAGCTTCGGCTTCGGATCGAAGGAATCGACGTGCGAAATTCCTCCATGCATGAACAGAAACAGCACTCGTTTTGCCCGCGCAGGAAAGTGCGCCCTGCGTGGCGAAAGGCTGGATGCGCTGGCTCCCTCCGATGACTCAGCACGTGCGGATCCTTCCGCCAGCAATGCTGCCATGGCGACGGAACCAAATCCGCAGGCGGACTGCTTCAACAAGGAACGTCGATCCGAAACCGCTTGCTGAACTGTCGCATGAGAAGTCTCAAACGGACCGTTGAGTTCATGACTGCACGTTGACATAACGGCCAACTCCCAATCTCAATCGAGATAGATGAATTCGTTGGAGCAAAGAAGCGTCTGACAGAAGCTCTGCCATGCATTCCGGTGAGCCTCCGCCTGGGTCAATCCGCCTTTCACTGCTTCCGCTTGATACTCCCCAAGGAACTGTCGGGCATCATCCAGTTCTGCAGTCGTCGCGGAACGCCCAACGGCCAGCCGATGAGCCTCCTGAATTCGCTGTTCATCAGAGACAGCAAGCGTCAGCAACCGATCCGCGAAGCTCAGCGACTGCTGACGAACAAAAGGATGGTTCATCAGAAACAGCGACTGGAGTGAAACAGTCGTCGCATTACGCGTACTGGTCACGGAGTTCGGATCAGCCGCATCGAACAGAGTCAGCACATCGGGAACCATGTTGCGAACGATGGGCAGGTAGATCGAACGTTTGCGGAAGTCAGTGTAAAACGAGTCATCAGCTCCCACACGATTGGGGCGAATCTTTGAACTGATGTCTTCAGCTCGCGAGTACAGGAACTCGCCGCTTTCGTTACTGCCGGGAAGGCGATCCAGTTGACCGCTGACGCTCAGCATGGCATCCCGCAGCTCTTCTGCCGTCAGTCGACGCCGGGAAAATCCGGAAAGCCAGCGAGCCTCATTCCCATCCGGCGGATGACTCTGCTGCCACGTGTTCGACAGCAGAATCTGGCGATGCAGCCACTGCAGGTTCCATCCGTTGCGCACAAAATGAAATGCGAGCCAGTCCAGGAGTTCCGGATGAGTCGGGAGTTCGCCGCGAGTCCCAAAGTTGTCGCTCGTTGCCACGAGTCCTCGCCCGAAATGCTGCTGCCATACCCGATTCACGATGACTCGCGCGGTCAGCGGATTTCGAGCAGACACGATCCAATCCGCAAGTTCCAGACGACCGCTGGTGATCTGGTTCGGATCCACCGAACAACGCATCGACGGCTCAACGTGTTGCAGAACCGACATGGCTCCTCGAGGAACGACTTTGCCCAGCGTAAAGCGATTGCCCCGCAGGTGAACTCGCAGATTTCGCGGCACGGAATCCTTCGGAGCCATCACGGTGACTGGTGCTGCGCCGTCGGCCTGAGGGACGTCGTATTCCCACCACATCGTGGCGTTGCGAGCTTCGTCCATGAACGGCTCGGTACTTCGAAAGATCCCGGCCAGTGCGTAGTAATCCGTCGTGCGAATCGCGTCGAACTTGTGATCATGGCAGCGAGCACACGCGAGCGTCATGCCGAGGATGGCTCGACCAAGCACATCGATCTGATCATCCACGATATCCAGGCGAGACTGCTCCTTGTCTGTTTCAGCCAAAGCCTTCGGACCCACCATTAGAAAACCAGTCGCGATGGTCCTGCGAGTTTTCTCGGCGGCGTTCTGGCCGGGCATCAGGTCGCCAGCCAGCTGCTCTTTGACGAACTGGTCATACGGCATGTTCGTATTGAATGCGTCGATCACATAGTTCCGATAACGCCACGCGTAACGCATGACGGCATTGGCATCGTTGGCCGTGGATTCCGCATAACGAGCCACATCCAGCCAGTGACGTGCCCAGTGTTCGCCATAGTCGTGTGAAGACAGCAGCCGGTCGATTGCTCGTTGATAGGCCTCGGGAGTTGCATCGTTCAGGAACGCATCCATCTCGTCCGGCGACGGCGGCAGGCCCGTGAGACGAAACGTGACTCGACGCAGCAGTGTTCGTTTGTCCGCCGGAGGAGCAGGGCGGAGTTGATGCTCGTTGAGCTTCGCCAGCACGAATCGATCGATGTCTGTTCTGATCCATGGATCATTGATGTTCGGTGGTTCGAAGTTCTGAACTGGCTGAAACGCCCAGTAGTTTGTTTCCTGCTGCGAGAACTTCGGAGCAGCCGCAAGGGCACTTTCAGCATTCAGCAGCAGGCCATACTTTTCTGCCAGCCCGGCTTCCAGTCCGCTCCGTTCGAGCTCACTAAGTGCACGGTTGTAGACAAGGACTTCTCCGACGTCTCCCTGGATCGAACCTGACCAGCCGAGTGCGCGTCCGAGGTAAACCCCGATGTCCGACCGATACTGAATGTCCGGCCGAGTTTCCACGCCCAGCAGTTCTGTCGCACCCTCAGGCAACGCCGCCTTGCCGTTCAGAAAGAGGCGAGTTGTCGAACGCATTGGACCAGGAGTCTTGATCGCCGTCAGAATCAACGATCGGTTGTACCATGGACGAAACGAACCGGGGCCCAATGAGGCATCGTGATTCCATCCGCCCGCGAAATGCAGCGCATGATCTTCGCCTCGATTGATCTGAATCAGCGCGGCGAGCGGCCGACCTGGGTTGCCTGGGAATGCCGGATCGCCGATACCAATCACACCATCAAACGGCGGGCCTGCTTCATGAGGCTGCAGGTTCATCACCAGCACGATGCTCATCGCTGCATCACCGTGAATGTCGGGACGATGCTGCGGTGAAGAGGACAAGCCGGTCTCAGTGGAGAATCGAACGGCCGGACGTCCCATCAGCTGGCTCTGACGCACGAACGTACCCGGCAAACCCGTGCCACCGCTTCGAATGCCTTTGGTCGCCGAAACATCATGCCCGCGCGGTCCGGAATCAGGCCAAACGGCGACGCTGGCTCCATCGTCCATGGATAACGCATCCGCCTTCAGCCACAACTGAAGGGACGATCGAAGCGGCTCTGCATCAGGAGCAAGCGGCGTCGCTGCTTCGCCGATCTGCGCCCCTGATTCGTTTGAGGGTTCGTTCGCCGGATCAGGCATTCCGTCGTCGCCAGGCCACACTGCACCATCAGCAATCCATTTTTCAAACGCGGCGATTTGAGCTTCAGACAGCCGTCCATCCGGAGGCATCTCCAGACCATCCTGATACCTGAGCGCCTGCAGAAGGCGACTTTGCTGAGGCTTTCCGGGAACGATCGCCGGGCCGGATTCACCGCCATGCAAGAGTGCCGTACGGCTGTCGGCCTTCAGTCCGCCTTTATTTGCCTCGCTGCTATGACACTTGAAGCAACGGTCTACCAGCACCGGCCGAATATGACGTTCAAAATGATCGCCATCGGCACCTGCAGCCTCACCCCTGACAACGGCCAAGGCCAGAGTCAGCACACTCAGAATTAACATCGCACGGCGCGATGACAGAGAGTTTGCCATAACAGCGTCCAGTGGTGGGAATGCAGGACGAAGGGGCGGGGCACATTGCAGAGACGAGACTGTACTGCAACAACTTCCCCGGCGACAGCGTCGCATGAGTTTGACATCACTGGACGGCTCGAGTCGTGCCGCTCCCTTCGGCGTGCGAATTCGAATCACTCCATGTGCTATGTCGCGCGCGGATGGCAAGCTATGGCAAAACGAGTCTTCGAATTCGAATGTTGCCAATTGTCCCAAATGGAATTCGAACCACATGCATAGAATTGAATCAAGCTGGAAACAAACCCTGCTGTGAAGCCAAACCTGCGTGCTTCAAGGAAACACCCATGTCAGATTCCACACTCTCACACGTTCCCATGGAAATGGCTCATTCGACCGTCAAGTGGCTGGCAAGACTGACCAGCGTTGCCAGCGTGGGACTGCTCAGCATGTTCCTGTTCGGCGGCAATGAAGGCATCGTTCCAACCCTGCGTGAAGCCGTGGCGATGGCCTTCTTTCCGTTTGGCGTTGCTGCGGGAATGATCATCGGCTGGAAACGCGAGTTCCTGGGTGGCGTCGTTTCAATACTCTCGCTGGCGATGTTCTACGTGATCATGGCCATGACGGATCCAGGCGAATCGCTGGGGCCATGGTTTCTGATCTTCACTGTCCCTGGCTTCCTGTTTCTTTTTGCTGGGCTGCTCCAGAAGCGACAGGTGTAACAGCGACAAGTGAATCGCTGAAATCGGCAAAGGCCGGCAGCATCGGCATGATGAGCAGGGCGAAGGCCGGAAACAAAAGCATGGCATTCCACGGGCCAAGCGCAATGGCGATCAGATGGTCCAGCGGAACAAGTATGATGGCGGTCGCACAGCTTACGACAATCGTTCGCCACCACAAATCACGAACCACAACGGTGGCAGCAATTGCCATCAGAGCCGGCACCGATAACAGATAGCTGAACTCCGGCGCAACTGTTGATACGACCATGCAGGTCGCAGCATGGGCCAGCCAGAATGCATCCCACAGACATTGCGATCCGATGCCGCGCAGTCCAATTCCTGCAATCGCGATGCACTGCAGAAGACTGGCCGCCCAAATCCCCAAAGAAATCCAGTGGCCCCACGGCACGAACGGACGGGGCAGCAGGCTGGTACCAGCAATAGACTTCTGCACCAGCCAGCCTGAAGCCAGGGCCAGCGGCAGCATCACGGCCATGACAGCCCAGACTCGAAACGTGGAGCCAAACTGTCGACTTCGGATCAGTCTTCGCCCATAGAGCTGAACGGCGGTAAACAGAATGACAAAACGAAGGGGCAGGGACCACGAAATTGGCATGTGAAAGACATGCAGTCCAAGGACATCAAAGAAAATGGCGTCCTGCGGAACTTCGTCGTCGCTGCGAAAATCCATCGGATCCCGTGCCACCGCATTGCCTGCGCTGAGGGCCATTTCACCCAGATGCTGAACGCTGCGTGCGTCCAGGTTTTCAATCGTGTCCGTTGGCTGGTGGTAATGATGAGCTCCGTCGATCAGAGCGAAGTTGCACCCTTGCCACTCGGCATTTCGAAAGATCGTAAAGTCTGTCCCGTTGGGCAGCATTCGATACACGGCCGTAAACAGCGACCCCGTCAAACGTGGTCGTGCCATGTGATTTGCAAGGCGTTCAATCACCGGATGATTTCCAGCCTGAGTTTCGAACATGACAACCGGCCCCGCATTTCCTCGCGCATCGAAGTTCAGCACCACAGGACGAGCGGATGACAGCGCGTGATGCCGGACAAACTCCTGAGCTCCATTCAGTCCCTCCTCCTCTGCATCGGTGATTACCAGCCAGACAGGCCGAACCAGCTCCTCAGGCTTTGAAGTCATCAGCCGCGCGGCCTCAAGAATGGCCACGACACAGGCTCCTGCATCCCCGGCCCCGGGACCCCATCGACAGCTGTCATAGTGTGATGCGAGAACCAGCGGAGTCGCTTTTCGATCTGCCAGCTCCGGGCGAAAAGCGACGATGTTGCGATACTCCGCGTCCTCAGGAGACTCTTCTACGCTCCAGCCCCCGGACTTCAGCCATGTCACGATGTTCTGATACGCCTGGCGATGCGCGGCGGTTCCACGAGGACGTGGTTCATCCTGAAACAGCGTCCTGTGAAGCTCAAGTGCTCTGGTGGCTGAAAACTGAGTTTCATCGAGCGACGGTTCGCCAGGCAGCGAACCACGATACAGTGCCATCACGCAGCATTCGATGACTGCGCAGCTCAGGAAAATGATCAGCAGTGCAGTTGAAGTCCGTCCAGGCTTCAGCATCAACGAAACTCCATTTTCGACCCGCTAAGGCTGCAATCCGGATTCTTTGAATTTTCTGACGATGTCCCGATGCATCCGGGCTGCTTCCGCATCGTTGTTCTGATTGTAGGCATCCATGAGCCACTGATGGGTCTGAACCAGCGAAGGATTCAGCTGCAGAGCTTTTTTTGCGGCTTTGATTCCTTCCCGTGTCTCTCCCAGCTGGCCGAGCACATGAGTGTAACGACCGTAGTATCGGGATCTTGTCGGGTTGACTCGGAGAAGTTCTTCGTAGGCCGATCGAGCAAGTCTGAGCTTTCCGATTTCATGGTAGAGCGATGCCATGGTCTGAAGTACGTCTTCATGGTTGGGGGAAAGTTTCTGTGCCTGTTTGAGAGACGCGATTGCATTGTCGGGCTGACCGTCCTGAATGTAGGCACGGCCGAGTGCCAGCTGAACTTCCACGTCACCGGAAAACTGCTCCGACACCTGAGTCAGCAGTTTGATGGCTTCTTTAGCCGACTCTGTTTCACCGCCCATGTAGGCTCGTTCTGCCAGATAGATGCCACGCGCTCTGATCAAGTCGCTTTCATCAGGAGTTGCACCTGGCTCCTGAAACACAAGCAGCTGAACCGGTTTGCGAACAGAAGGTTCCGGATGCTCCTGATTGCCACCCTCTTTGGCGCTACCGCGTCGTCGAAGAATTCGATGGTCGGTCTGGGCGGAGTGAACATTGTTGGCAGAAAACTGTGGCATATGACAAACGATGCAGGAGTCCTTGTTCGGCAGCTGATCTCTGACAGAGCTGGATTCCGTGCACTCTGATTTTCCAGGCGAATGGCACTGAATGCATTTGTCGCGGTAGTACTGGTGTTTCTCTTCTTTCGCCGGAACTGAGTGTGCATCGTGACAGGAAACACACGTCATCTGCCGGTTACTGCCAGTGTAACATTTGCTCGAATACATCTGCTCCACGTGGCTGACCGCACCCACGGCACCATCGTCCAGAGCATCCTGTTTGACGAAGACGGTCCACAGATCTGTCAGCAGCATTCCAGGTCGAAAGTCAAACTCGGTATGTCCGCTCTTCAGAACGCGTTTGTCGCCCGCAAGATGACACTGGTTGCAGACCGCATCCAGCCGTTCACTGGAAAACCCGGCCGGGTTGATGATCGGGTCTGAGCCTGGGGCGACGGTTCCGGCACGGTGAAGCTTCACATGTTCCTGTCCCGGTCCATGGCATCGCTCGCAGCCTATCGTCATTTCACCGAAGGGTTTTTCTCCGAATCTGTCCGGGTCAGTCGAATGCGGTATGGGGCGGCCTGTATGACAAATCACGCATGCATGGGTCACACGCCGATCGAACCGTTCATGGAATTCCTTTGGGTACCCGGGTGACAGATCCCACTTTGAATCTCTGGAGTACCAGGTGATCGGCGACTGGTAGAAACGCCCGTCGACATTGGAAAGATACGACCGTCCATGTGCGCAGGATCCAACGGCATAGTCGATTGGCACAGCGTCATCGTAGATCGTCTCACCCTTCTCGGTGTTGCGTTTTTCGTGGTGAAAAACCTTCTGATCCGAATCGGCAGTGACAGAATACTCCAGCGTCGGTTCCGTGCGGAACGTTGTCTTCGCGTAATCCTCAAGCCGTTGCGCCGTACTGATCGAAGCGAACGAATGCGCCATCGGATGATGCTGGTAGGACTCAAACTGGGATGAATGGCATTCGCGACAGGATTCACTTCCGAGCCAGTGATCGGCGGACATTTCAGTGACGGCATTCGTGAGGAGTGCTGCCGGTGGCACGGGGGACGTGGGTTTGTCGCCAGTCGTGCCTGGTTGTTCACAGCCCGTTGTCAGAAGCAGCATCACGGACGCGAGGATCAGTTTGATTGTCAGGGCTCTGATGGCGTGCTTTGGCATATCTACTCCTGCCGAACAATCCCGCGTCCCTCAAGAATCTCTACAGCCCCCACGCCTTCCGGAACTGTAAGCTGATCACATTTTCCGGTTGCCCAGCAGACTTCCAGTTTGAGTTCCCCTTTGGTGTCGCCGAGTCCAAAATTCAGCACCTTCTCATGAGTCGCAGCGTAACTTGTTCCCCCGGCGAGTTCCTGTTTCCATGACTGATCCGACGAAGAAACCTTGACGGTCGTCCCGATCGCGCTGCGGCAGGATGACGTGCCGTGCAGTCGCACGTTCAGCATTCTTTCACACTGAGATTGGTTCCTCAAGATTGCCACCGGCGTGTTATGGTGTACCACGCAGAGGTCCAGATCTCCATCGTGGTCAATATCGGCTGTCGCCACGCCTCGTCCCACCAGTGCCTTAGCAAAGAAATCGCCTTCGGAGGGTGAGTATTCAAGCCATCGTTCGCCGTTGAAGGAGAAGAGCTGAGGTGTCATGGCATATCCCTCGCTCTCTTCGTACCGCGGGTCGATGTGACCATTGGTGATGAAGAGGTCGGTCCTGCTGTCTCCGTTGAAGTCGGCCATCACGGTCCCAAAGCCAAGCTTCGGCAGCGTTGGTTGACGCAAGCCGGTCTTTGCACTGACATCCACAAAGCCCTGCGGGCCGAGGTTCTGGTACAGTGTGTCCTGCTCGCCCGAAAAATGTGTCAGCAGAAGGTCAGGCAGTCCATTATTGTCAAAGTCCCCGAACGCGATACCCATGCTGGCCTGTGGTTCGCCAGTCCCGGCAACGGCTCCGCCAAGCTGTGCTGCCTGGTTGCTGAAGCTGCGCCCTGTTCCATCATTGATGAAGACAAAATTCGCAGTCGTGTCGTTGGCTACGTAAATGTCGGGCCATTGATCATCGTTCAGGTCCGCAACAACGACCCCCAGTCCCTTGTTTCCTGGCCCAAACAGTCCCCGCTCATTGGCACATTCTCGAAAGCCACCTTCTCCGTCGCTGGCGAAGAAAAAGTCGGGCTCGGGTTCCACATTGCGTGGATGGCAGATCGATGGGATACCATCCTTGTCGAGGCATTGAATCGGATTGCAGGGGTCATACTGAGTATAATTGCAAACGTACAAATCGAGGTTGCCATCACGATCCGGGTCACACCAGGTGCACGAAGAACTCCACACGCTGCGCAATCCAGTGAGTGACTCTGTCACATCCTCAAACGTCCCATCGCCCATATTCCTGAACAGGCGGGACCGGCCGGCGTTGGCCACAAACACATCTTCAAAGCCGTCGTTGTCGAAATCGCCGCACGCAACTCCGTGACCAAATCCGCGGTCATCCATTGCGGAGGCCTGAAAGCAGTCTGCGAACCCACCGGTGGCACGCTGGCGAAACAGAGCATCTGACTTTCCCGGGTTTCCGTCCGCAGGGCAGGGGATTCCGCCTTGAGTCAGCAGCAGGTCCACCAGACCATCGCGATCAAAATCAAACCAGCCCGCTCCACCGCCCGTGGATTCCACCATCAGTGCTTTGGGGCTGGCACCATTGTCATAGATGTGGTTGATTCCAACTTCCGCAGCCACATCAACGAACTTGGGAAATGCGACCACCGCTTCTGACACCGGCGTCTCGCCAGGCGTTTGCGAGACAGGCGGTTTGAATTCAAACTTCTTGGGGGTTGCCACAGGCTCAGGAGTGGTCGTCTTCTCCTGGGTGCATCCCACACTCAGAAACACAATCAGCAGGCAGATCCTGTTTCTCATGGTGAAGTTGTTCGTTACAGAAGGACTTTGAACGAGCCCAATAAAAAAGCCGCGAAGTCAGACAACTTCGCGGCTGGTCGATTCACAGTGTCAAAGAGTTCTTAGAACTCGCTGATCACGTTGTTATCACGTCGATTCGCGATGTTGTATCGAACAAGGTTGTCGATGTTTTCGCTGATGAATCGCACTGAACCGTCGCACAATACAACCTGGCAGCCGCCAGTGTGATTGCTGCTTGGGGAGGAACAACGAGGATCGTTCTCATCACCTGGCAACCACGCCTTGTTGGTCATGTTGATGGTGTTCAGCATGGAGTTGACAGCACCCAGCGGAGATGCCCAGTTTGCATCGAACTTCGCATCACGGTTCAGACCGTTGCTGGAAGCACGCCAGTGCATTGATTCGAACAGAAGGACGGTGTTTGAAGTTCCGTCGGTGATCTCGTGGATGCCACGAGAACCGCGGTACATGAACACGCCGTTGATGGCCGGATTGTCGTTGTTCCATCGCTCACTGATCCATGGTGTACCAGCAGAACCACGAACGAAACGATTGTCAGCTGCTGGGAATACTGGAGTCGTTGGACAGTCTTTCCAGCCGCCCCAGATGTGTCCCATGTTTCCGACGTAGTCAAGACCGCCGGCGTTGCCCCAGTAAGGGGTAGTGCCCCAGCCACCGTTGTCGATTTCGATCAACTGTTCACGTCGAATCTTTGGCTGGTCATTCGAAGGACAAATGAATGTCGCGATCGAAATCTGAGCCAGAGTACGCGGAGCTGGAATGCCACCGATTGATGTGGCATAGCCCATTCCGCAGTTTGGAACTGGTGTGCTTCCAGCTGGGGATGAGAAGTAGGTTGCGATCTGCTGGTACAGCGGAGCCTGCTCCATGTATGGCAGAGCCATCACGGTCCATGGCCATGAGCCGTTTGGATAGTTTGGATTTGAAGGGTCGCCCTGAGTGTTGTTCTGGCCGTTGTACCAGTTCATTGGGAACTGATTGTAAACGTCATGGTAGTTGTGGCACGCAAGGCCCAACTGCTTCAGGTTGTTCTTACACTGCGTTCGACGTGCTGCTTCACGTGCCTGTTGCACTGCTGGCAATAGCAGAGCAACCAGAATTGCGATGATCGCGATCACGACCAGCAATTCGATCAGCGTGAAGCCTTTTGCCCGATGTGGGGCCCGGTGCTTCAACATAGACATACTCCCGATAGGAAAAAGAACTAAGGAATCACAATGTCAAAATCATTGTTGCCAGCAGCAACATTGTACTCGAGTGGTGATGCTTTCGGATCTGCGTAGGTCTCCGGAATATCGCCGCCCTTCTTCTCAGCCACTGGAGCACCTTTTCGGCCTCCAGCCATTTGAGCTTCACGAGCCTTCATCATGGCATCGCGGGCAGCCATCGGATCCGAAGACGCTCCAGACGTCACATCAACAACCTTCAGCACAACCTTGTGCTTGCCTTCTACAGCTCCCGCTTTGCCGTTCTGACAGAGCAACGCAAACTTGCCATCGGCATCCGTGCGACCACCGGAGGAAATCCCTCCAGCAACCGGACTGAACGTCACGCTGACGTTTGCAAGCGGCTTTCCGCCCTTTGTCACTTTGCCAGAAACTGGATGCAGCGCCGGCCCACTACTGCCACCACATCCCAAAACCAAGAGCAACAACGAATAACAGACGAATTGGCGTAACATAACAAACCAGTGGTTTTCTGTTCACTATAAGCTGACGGTGTGCCCATGCGGTGGGCATAGACTATTAGCTTAATAGCTGATCGTTTGATTCAGTTCAAGAAATCTCCAAAAACTTTTCAGAATCTTCCATCAAATCCAATTTATCCAGAGTGTGGCCTGCCTCTCAGAATCGATCGGCGATCGCATTGACCACTTCGGTATCGCCACATTCGATCGCGTAGCTGTGGAGCTGCACCATCAGGACGGGAGTCAAATCGGCTGCAGTAGGCAACTGCATCATTTGAGTTCGAAGGTCTCGACCATACGACGCGATGCGCTGTTCTTTCGCGGCATCGGGGTGCTGCTGCAGTCGAAGAATCGCAGCATTTTCATGATGAGCCAGGGGGCTTGTTGGGTGGATCGTGAGTGCCTGCTGAATCGCTTCCTCGGCCTGTGTAATGTCGCCTGACTGGGAATGAAACCAAGCTTTGTAGACCCACATCATGTGATCGTTTGCTGCATTTTCTCCAACTTTCTCCAGCAGTTCCGCCATACGATTCAAGTCACCATTCCGGTAGGCCTGGTTCATCAGGAATGCGAGAAGCACGGGGTTATCGGGGTTCGCTTCTAGAAATGAGTTCAGTTGTTGTCCCGCTTCGTCGGCCATCCTGCGAGTGTCTTCATCGGGTGAAACATCCAGATCCATCTGAAATTTCATGGCGGTGCTAACGGCCATTCCGACTTTGAATTCCAGCACGTTGGGGGCTCCCCTCATCCATTTGGAGTTTGTTTCGATGGAATTCGTGAAGGCCAGTACATCGGACATAAGAAGGTAGGTGTACGCCTCGCGCGGTTCGGCATGGTTTCGGATGGCCTGTCGAATGGCGTTCAGCAATTTCGCTCTTTGTCCCGTCATGGCGTAGAATGAGATGATTCGGGCATTGGGCTCGGGCAGCCGCGGATCAATTTCAAGAGCTTTTTGGCTGGTTGCGAGGGCCTCGACAGGCTTATTCAGCGCGCTCCACTGGAGGTTTGCGAGTTCCACCAAAGCGACGAGATAGTTCGGGTCTGTGGGCGGAATCTGTGTCAGGCAGAACTCCAGGTTCTCGTACTCATCGAGCTCAAGGGCAGCAGCAGATGCCATCCACCAGGCCGCGCCGTCCGTTGGGTTCCAGGTCGTCCACCGTCCCGCAACTTCTCGGAGCTTTTCCCAGTTCTTTTCCTTCTTCAGCTCCGCACATTGTGTTGCAAAGGCGTTGGTTTTCCAGGTGCGAAAGCCCCAGTAACCAGATGCAGCGACGACGCAAAGTGTAGTAATAGCCAGCAAAAGGAGTCGTCTACGGGACCTTCGGGCGGGTTGTATCACTGGGCTTTGCGGATCGGAGTTTGAAGGAAGAGGAGCTGCCTCGCGGTTAGATGCCTCTGTGAATTGGGTGTCCGTGGGGTTTGGCATGAGGCGAAAACCGTTTTCTGAGATAGGGCAGGACCAGACAGAACAGCTTCGACTTCGCCTGATCTCTGCGATGACATTCCTTACGTTTCAATCTAAGTTACGCTTGTCCCTGAGTAAAGGACTGTGTTGAGTTCGATTGAGACGGTCTTTTGCAGATTTTCAGATTCGGCCACCGGAATGATTTTCTCCTCCAAACTCACATGGCTGATCACACTTCTCTGCATTTTCCTTTCAGGTTGCGGCAGCCCGGAATCACCAGAATCGCTCCTGCGCAAAGGCAAAGAACGTGCTGCTGCCGGCGACCAGGAGGAGGCAATCCGGATCCTGCGACTGATTCCGAAAGAGGCGAAGGAATGGCCAGACGCGAGACTGCAGCTGGGGCGTTTTTCTGCACTTCGCCAAAGGGAATCGGAAGCGATCGAATACCTGAACGAGGTTCCTCAGGACGGTTCCAAATCGGCTCTGGCTGCTGCGACGTATCTCGCAGAGATTCACATGAAGGCCTGCCGACTGTCTCTGGCTGCAGCCGCCTACAGACAGGTTCTCCAAAACTCCCCGGAGGACAACAACGTTCGGGCTCTGCTCGCCACATTGCTGGTGATCGCCGGTCAGCGCCGTGAGGCAAGTGAGTTGTTGATGGAGTTGCTTGAGCAGAACAACATCAATCTGAAGGACACCGTCCTGCTGGCTCAACCAGAGCGACGCCCGCCGGAGACCGAGCATCTGTTCGCCTGTCCGGTCAATGGTCAGCCAGATCCGTGGACGCTGCACGCGAGGGCGGTTGTTGACATCGAGGCAGGGCGGAGAGACGACGCCACGTCGAAGCTGAAAGACAGCGTGGTACAGGCTCCTGAGTTTGCTGCGGCTCAGGCATTACTGGGAGAGCTTCAGCTGGATGACTCAGAGGAGGCGTTCAGGCAATGGATAGAGGCGGTGCCAAAGTCTGTCTATTCCGACCCGGACATCTGCTACGTCATGGGCATGTGGTATCTTCGGCAAAACGATACTTCAAAGGCTGCACGCTGTTTCTGGGAGACCGTGAAGCAGGACCCGTTGCATCGGAGAGCCATCTTCCAGCTTGGTCAGTCGATCGCTCAAACTCATTCCGAATCCAGTCAGCGCCTGTTGTTATATGCAAAACGTATGGAAGATTTTTCGAGGACGATGGAGCGAGTCCTGAATGCTTCCGGTAAGGACAATTCCGGTTTCACTTTGATGATCGAAATACTTGCAGAGCAGGGGCGCCTGCGGGAAGCTCACAACTGGCTGCGACTGGATAATAACCGCCATGGTTCGCTGGTCCTTTCGGAACAAACGCAGCGTCTGCTGAGTTCGTTCAAGCCTGACGATTCTGGACGAATCCAACAGGGCATGGAGCCTGCAGCGTTTGTCGATCTGGCGAACCTACCGATGCCGGATTTTCGCGAACTCTCTGGTGTCAGTTCCGGACAGCAGCAGCAGTCAGGGGATTCGATTTCTTTCCTGGATGAAGCGGAATCCACGGGGCTTGCGTTTTCGTATTTTTCGGGACATGAAGGAAATGCAAACTCGATCCGGGTGTTTGAATCCACGGGAGGCGGAACCGGGATCATCGATTTTGACATGGATGGTCTGGCGGACATCGTGATGACTCAGGGCGAACGATGGCCTCTTCGTGCGAAGGCCCCTGTTCCATCGGAACTTCACGACTGTTTGTTTCACCAGCGAGGCGGGCGGTTTACGGATGTCTCAGAACTGGCCGGACTGACTGATGATGGATACGGGCAGGGTGTCTCAGTCGGTGACTATAACAATGACGGCTTTCCAGATTTGTATCTCGCAAATATCGGCCGAAATCGTCTGCTGCTGAACAACGGCGATGGAACGTTTTCAGACACTTCGAATGAAGCAGGTCTGGTGGAAACAGCGTGGACCTCGAGTTGTCTGATTCTGGACCTGAATGCCGATGGGAACCCGGATTTGTTCGACGTCAATTACCTTGCCGGCGATGACGTGCTTCACGTTGAGTGCGGGGACAATCGCTGCTCCGTCAACAACTTCGCCGGAGCACCGGATTCTGTGCTGATCTCTGAAGGCGAGGGGCGTTTCCGAACACTGCCAGGTGCCTGCCCAACAACAACGCCCAAGGGACTTGGCATCGTTGGAATGTATTCGAACGCCGGTTCACCTCCGTCTCTGTTCATTGCGAATGATCAGGTTCCGAATTTCTACCTTCGATGGAATAACGACCGCTACGAGGACGAAGCACTGATTCGCGGAATTGCAGTGAATTACCTTGGGCGACCGACTGCCTGTATGGGCGTTGCTTCCGGTGATGTGAACAACGACGGGCAGACGGACTTGTTCGTAACCAATTTCGAAGGCGAAGCAAACTGCCTCTATCTTCAAACACAGCCGGGATTTTTCTCCGATTCAATACAGGGCTCCGGGCTGATGCAGGCCGGCATCCCGCTGGTCGGCTGGGGGACTCAGTTCCTGGATGCTGACAATGACAGTGATCTTGATCTGGCAGTCGCGAATGGACATGTCGGTGATTTCCAGGATGGTGGCTACTATCGCATGCCGCTTCAGGTTTTTCAGAACGTTGGCGAAACTCGATTTGCAGAGGTCGAGCCGCAGGTGGCAGGATCAATCTTCAGCCGCAAAGACCTGTGGAGATCTCTGGCTGTTGTAGACTGGAACAGAGACGGCAAACAGGATTTCGTTGTCTCTGCAGTCGATGCTCCGGCCGCGCTGGTGACGAATCGCACTGTGACTGATTCCTCCTGGATTCGGCTCACGCTGAATGGGCAACCGTCGGCCAGAGACGCTTCGGGGGCCAAGGTGGAGTTCATAACGGAACGAGGCCGCTACTGGCGTCAGGTATCGTCAGGAGACGGATTTCAGTGTTCCAACGAACGCGTGGTGCACTTTGGTCTTCCGCCGGGTGATGTCGTGAAATTGATTCGTGTCGAGTGGCCATCTGGAACAATCACCGAACTCTTTCCGCCGGAATTGAATTGTCATCACCTCCTGAAAGAGGGACAGTCCCGTCTCTGGAAGCTTCCGGAGTAAGTCGTACCGACGACGATATGTGGCCGCTGCGTAGAACTTCGTTCCCGGCAGAATTGCTGCTGACCTCTACTTGTAAGCATCATTGGCATGACGGCTGGTATCGATGACCCTTCAGCGAATCCTTTGAAGACTCCGGCGCTGCTTCGACGGTGCCGTTCGTTTCTGATTGTTGCGGTGATCTGCTTTCTGGCTTCACTCTGTTGTCTGCGATCGGTTCTGGTCAGTGCGAACACTTCTGTGCCAACGACTGAAGCCGGTTCGATGACTGTCCCGTTGTTTAATGTCTGGACCATCCTCTGGAACTGTTCTGTCCTGACGCGGCCGGAAGGCAGTTACTGGGATGCACCCATCTTCCATCCCCATACCGGAACGTTTGCGTACAGTGAACCGCAGCCGCTCACAATGCTGCTGACGCCGCTGAAGATGGCCGGGGCTTCACCCGCGCTGCTTTACAACGTCTACCTGGTGGTTTCGCTGACGCTGAACGGGTGTTTTGCTTTTCTGCTGATGGGCAGTCTGCGTTGCCATTTTCTGAGCAGTTGTGCGGCGGCGGTGGGAATGACGCTGCTGCCGATGGTGCATGATCAGCTTGATGTTGTTCAACTGGTCCCTCTATGGCCAGCACTTTGGACATTGAGGTCTCTTCTTGCTGTGAAGCAGGCATCTTCGAACCCGCAGTCGACTCGTCTGACGCTTGTCGCAAGCTCCTTGCAACTGGGATTTGCTTACGCTGTTACGGCAGCTGCTTCATTGCACCATTGCCTGTTTCTGACGGTCCTTCTTGTGTTTTGTTTACCGGTGCTGTTTTGGAAGTCTGCACCCGGACGACTGATCGGCGGAGCAACTCTGGCTCTTATCGTTGCAGGAACTCTGACAATTCCATGGGTCGTCCCCATGAAGAAGATCGTTGATCAGAAGCATTTTGTTCGAGAGCAGGGACTCGTCTCGCAATTGTCTGCGGTCCCAGCGGATCTGTTACGTGTCGCGCAACGGCAACTGCTTCCGGGGACGAGCCTTTCTGGCATTCGACCATGGTATCTTTCACCAGGACTGTTCCGGTCGCTGATGGCTTTGGGGCTTATCCCTCTGCTTTTTCTGAACCCTCGGGGATGGCTCACTTCAAGAAGACGTCCTGCGGTCTTTTTTTTGTTCCTGATGCTGATCGCTGCAACGTTTTCTCTCGGAACGAACCTGCAGGTGAATGGGTTATCGCTGTGGCAACTGCTGACCAGGGTCGTCCCGGGGATGTCCCAGGTTCGAAGTGCATTTCGCTTTGGCTACTTTTACCAGGCAGCGGTTATCGTTTTGGGGGCGCTGACTCTTGATTGTTTGTTCTGCTGGGTTCGGGTGCGCATTCGCTCTGTCGGCCTGCAAACACTTTTCTGCGCAATTCCATCCATAATGCTGGCAGTCGAAGTCTTGCCGCTTCTGCCTCATAATGTGTCGGTGCCGGCCGCTGTCTCTCCGCCAGTTTGGGCCGAGGTCGTCGCCAAAAATCTTTCGGCGGGGCAGGGGGTACTGGTGCTTCCGTACGCACCGGGTGCCGGGGTGCAGGACTTTGAGTCTACGACTCGGCTGATGGTGTCCTTATCCGAGGCATCGTTCCCAACTGTAAACGGCTACTCGGGCTTCTTCCCTGATTCTCATTTTGCGTGGCACGCCTTGCTGACCAGGGCACCTGATGAAGCTGCTATCGTGGAATTCATGAAGAAAGAGAAGGTCGAAATCGTTGTTTGTCTGGACGGGGCGTATGAACGCCTCTTTCGATCCGACAAAGATCCTGTGCTGCTGACTCCGCTGATGAATGATCCTCAAAACGGCATCGTGATCCTGAAGCTGCGGCAACAGGAAAAATGACGCCCTGCTTGCATGGAGCGGATAAAAAAAAGGATCCATGCCGAAGCATGGATCCCGTATCAATCAACAGTTGTTTGCCGCCTGCAACTACTTCTTGCCAGGAGCAGCCAGCGGTGGTGGGCTTGCACCGGCATCCATCGCCTTATCTTCTGGTGGCGTTGGAGCGGTATCGGCCGGAGGAATGGCTGCACCAGAACCGCCGTCTCCACAGCCAGCAAGAAGAGAGGTCAGGAACAGAAAGCAAATGGCAAATCTCATCGTCAGGCCCTTCGACCAAATGTTGAAATCAGAAATTAGAACTCACCGAGAACGTTTCCGTCACCCATTGCAGCGAGGTTCATGTAGGTCTTGCCCAGTGAACCATCGCCACCGTCGATGTTCTTCGAGATTGCTCGGACTGAACCGTCTGCCATTGCAAACTGCACAACGCCGGTGTGGAAGCTTTCGAACTGGTACCAGTTCTGAGTTGTTGTGTTGTTCAGACCCCAGGCTGCTGGCATACCACCGGCCATCATCCATCGCCAGTTGTACAGGTCACCACCGGTGATTTCACCGAACAGCAGTGTGTTGCTCTGACCGTCAGTGATGTCGCGGAAGTTGACCTTGAAGTCGCGGGTACCAAAGCAGCCGCGATACTGACGCCATGACGCCCAACGTTCGATGTTGCCCAGGAAGCCAGCAACACCCATGTAGTTGGTTGCTCCCGTTCCCTGCTCACCACCAAACAGTCCGATGGTGAAAGTACCGCCGGTTGCTGTTTCGTAGAAGTGCATACGAGAAGGAGTGTTTCCGCTCGTTGACTTCTGAGGGTCAGATGGGCACAGGAATGCTGGAATGGTGTAGCGGGCCAGGTTCCAGGTCGTTGCGTCGTTGAAGTAAACGACTTCCTGCTTGTAGGTGTTTGGCGACGTGCCGTTCTGCCATTCGACACCCTTGTACACCGTGATCTGGTTGTACAGGTTGTCCTGTTCAATGAACGGCAGCAGCTGCTGCAGAATGCCCATGTGAGTATGGTCACTCCATCCAAGGTTCAGAGGACCAGCAGCACCGTAGGCCACCGTGATTCCAGGACCTCTTGATCCTGCTGGCAGCCGGTTGTACACATCGTGATGATTGTGTGACGCCAGCGCGATCTGCTTCAGGTTGTTCTTACACTGAGTACGACGTGCTGCTTCGCGAGCCTGCTGAACGGCAGGCAGAAGCAGTGCTACGAGGATCGCGATAATCGCGATCACGACCAGCAGCTCAATCAACGTGAAACCACGTCGATTAGTGCTCTTTGTAGACCGAGTGAACTTCTTCACAGAATTCCCTCCAAAAACGAGCAAAAAACAAACAAGAAAAATCCTTTGAGCGGCAACAAAATTTGAAAATCACCGACTACAAAGGCATACCTACGCGTTTAACCGTGAGGATCTTTAGCTCGACTCGTCTCCCTGGGGTTCTTCCGTGATGCAGGCTCCTGAGCTCAAACGAGCTTCATCTTTTTCAACAACCACGCCTCTCAGGCAATTCACATGCCATGATTGTGGAGAGTAGCCAAATTGAGAAATGTGAGTTTTTGCTCACTTTTCATGGGCACTCTTTCCATGACTCGTCAATCGCCACATCTGTTCGCCACATTTTGACGCATTTGACTGATCAATTGCTCAAAAGTTCGTCGTCGTGTTCTGTCCAGGCGATCAGGTGAGGTTGTTGTTGACCTCTGCTTATACCCTCCCGCAGGGTGGTTTTCCAGTGCCAAATCGGTCTCGTCGGAAATAGTTTTTGCAATCCAGAATTCCCGGATCGCGGTCGCCAGAATCAAAATGTGAGTGAATTTGCTGTTTTCTTGCCATTCTGGACGAGCTTTGAAGTCTGCGGCTCTTCCTCTTCCTGAGGAAAATTCTGTTCCGAGGTCGTGATTTGCTCCGCCGGACAGAACGCGTTTCCGAAGATAGCACCGGGGTTCCATTGCATCGGATACTGGCACTGCCGCATGCGTACGGTTCGTTTCGTTCGCAGAACAAGCCGCGGCGATTGTTCCCCTGAGGGACCTTCGGCCTTGGTTAAGCGGCTCGGAGTCGTTTTGCTGCAATCGTCTGAAGGAGATGCTCCGCACAGCGGGCCGCTTCATTGAGAATGTGATGGTTCAATCCACGGAACTGCTCGGTTCTCCACCCATTCAATGTCTGAACACGCTGCTGCGTGATCAAGCCGTTAACCCCCCGCGTGACCCTGGATGTTTTCCGGTGTGGGAGTTCAAACAGACCGACATTTCCACCTGCCGTCAGTGCTTCGTACAGCATCGAGACACTGTCAGCGGTCACCCAAACGGTACCTGCCTCGCGGAGCTGTGCCGGAAGCCACATTGGCCCAGTGTCTTCCGCCGGAATTAGGCTCCCTTTCAAGGACATTGCTTTCCACTGGGAGACGAAGTCCGGCGGCGTTCGCCTGGATGTCGTCAGAGTCCACTCCATGTCCGGAGACTTGCGAATGACTTCCGTCACTTGTTCAAGAACCTGCGCTGTTGACCAGGCAAAGTGATCCGACGGACCGCCAATCAGCATCAGCCCTTTCCCAGCATCCAGGTTGTTGGAAGGGACAACGCGATTGAGAGCACCTTCGGTGCAGAGGACGTTGCCTCGTTCCCGAACTCCGTCTGCAACAGGGATGTAACATTGATCGAACAGGCTGAGTGGCAGGCTTGGCTTCATCAGCACGACGATTCGACCGCCAAACCTTCGGCGAGCCATCAGCATGGGAATATGTGTGCTGTGTCCGGCACCCACGATCAGGTCCGGCGCGGGAAGTTCTCGAAGGTTTTTCTGGTTTCCGGGCCAGACGCTTCTGAGACCTTTCTGTCTGTCACTTAATGGCACATCGATCAACTGGCATTCGGTCAATCGTGCCAGAGCATCGGTCAGGCCGCAGACCTGATTTCGGTGGCCGGCTTTGCCGTCCAGAAAGCGCCAGACAACAAGGGTGTCAGGAGCCGACGTCATGCGGCATCTCGCAATGGCATCTGTGACATCTGCAGTCCACGATACGCCGGACAGTTCTGCATCAGTTCCTCATGCGTCCCTGTCGCGACCACACGGCCCTGATCCATCACGACAATGCGTGTGACGAGATCAAGGAAGGTGCGATTCAGAACGTGGCTGATGATGAAAACAGTCCGCCCGGCAGCAAACTGCTTCAGCACGCGATGAATGACTTCTTCACTCGCGGTATCGACTGCCGATGTGGCCTCATCCAGAATCAGGATCGACGGATCACGCACGATCGCTCTGGCCAGAGCAATTCTCTGACGCTGGCCGCCCGACAGCCGACCGCCACGTTCGCCGACAATCGTATTGAATCCATCCGGAAGCTGGCTGATGAACGACAGCGCGTGGGCCTGTCTGGCCGCGTCTTCCACCTGTTCCGGCGTGGCCTCCGGATTGCCGTAGCGAATGTTCTCGTAGATCGTATCGTTGAACAGCAGTGTTTCCTGAGTCACGAGGCCAATCTGTCGACGAAGGTCGTAGGTTCGGAACTCCCGGATATCCACACCATCGATCAGGACAGAGCCTTCGGCGGGATCCATGAAACGTGGCAACAGACTGACGAGCGTTGATTTTCCGGAACCGTTTCCACCAACGACGGCAATCACTTCACCGAATCGAAATTCGAGGTTGATATTCCTGAGTGACAGTGGCCGCTGAGCTTCGCCGTCTTCAGCTCCTTCGTAGCGGAACGAGACGTCCCGGACGGTGATGGAAGTCTGATGTCGGACCATCATGTGAGGATTCTTTGGTTCCGGCAGAATGGACTTTTCGTCCATCATTTCAAAGACCCGTTCGGAAGCTGCGATACCTCGTTTGATGAACGTAAATGTTCCCGACAGCTTTCTCATCGGATCCAGAGTTCCAAGCAGCAGTGCATAGAGCATGCTGAGCTCGGCAATTTCCATCGGCTGATTTGCCAGGCGAATTCCCCACATCTCATTGGTGTTGCGAAGAACCAGATAAGCGCCGGGGAACATGGCGGCGAACAGAGCAACGACGGCCATGACTTCCGTGACGGGCCGAATCAGCGCGCCAATTCGAACGATCTTCATGCAGTCTTCGTAGTAGGCTCGGTTGGCCTTCAGAAACTGCTTGCGATGTCGACGATAGCCGGAGAACGCGATCACGATCTTCGACGCACCAAACGTTTCGGCAATGCAGTTGTAGATCAGCGTCATACTCTGCATGGTCTTGTGCGATGCGTCTCGCAGCATCTTGCCAAGACGATGGAACAGGAATCCAAGAATCGGAACGATGGCAACCGTCAGCAGGGCAAGTCGCCAGTTCAGCAGGAACGCAAAGACAGTGCAGGCAATGGCCTTCAGCGGTTCGCGAATCATCGTCACGCCGAAGATCTTGATGGTCGCCGTCATCTGCTCAATGTCATTCGTCATTCGCGACATCATTGCGGATGTCCCAATTCGGTTGGCCGACTGAAAGTCCAGCTTGAGCGCCGCGCGAAAGCAGGCCTGACGAATGGAGTTGACCGTCAGCTGAACGACGCTGCCAACCAGGATCTCCTCGAAGTAGATGAAGACCCCCTTGATGAAGGTGGCTACCAGAAGGACGCCCAGGATCAGCACAATCGCATCAAACTTGTCACGCGGAACCCACGGAAGAATCGAATTTGAAACCCACGACGCGAACATCAGGTTGCTGGATGCCAGGCTGATGCGCTTCTGGACGCGCGCTCTGGCTTCGAGCTGGTCCGGTTTGAGACGGCTTTCCGCATCTTTTTCGTGAGCAATTTCAGCTTCGTAGGTTTGGATCTGCTTCTGAATGTAGCCGTGCAGGCTGTCATTTTCGAACAGAACCTTGACAACGGGGAACGCGACTGAGAGGTTCATCGCCCACAGAAACGAAATGATCACAGCGCATGTCACTGACAGGAAGAACTGTCGGCGAAATGGCCACAGGTGATGCATGATGCGAGGAAAGATGTGCATAGTGTTGGTCGCTTTGTTGATCAGTTTTCCCGGCCGTGTTCCAGTCGTATCACGCAGCTCTGACAGCAGAGAGGGTCTTGGCTGTCAGTTCAAAAATCCCGCAGCCGTAAGTCAGTCCGAATGTGTCACGTCCCTCGCTGGTCGCCGGGTCCTGATCACATCGAAGCTGTCCGTGGTCATCGACGTACGAAAATGACTTCAGGTCAAATGTGCCTGCCAGCAGATTCATCAAATAAGGCAGGCGAAAGACACGGTGAGCATTGAATTCAATTCGCTGGCGGCTGGAAATGGGTGTTGAGAGATACAACGTTCCGCCGGGCTTCAGCATCTGTCGCAGGTTCGCGATTCCTCGCAGGTGACCCTCATAGTTCAGCGGATCGCCATAGCGTCCAAGACCAAAGTGTTCGATGGCATGCAGACAGGACAGAGAGTCTGTGCTGCACACCAGTTCTGCCGGCAGCGTCTGCATCATGTCTGCACAAAGGAATTGAATATTCTCTGTGGTGCTGGTCATCGGCCTGACGTCAATCACTTCCACAGTGCGAAACGTCGCAAGATGAGCCACAAAGCCATCCACTCGCGACCCCACGTCAATGTGTCGCTCCGGATTTGACCGGAAAATCTTCTGTGCGACGAGGAGGTCCTGATGAAAATAATGACCATTCGCGCTGCCCGCGGGCTTTGATCGTTCGTCCAGGATGGGAAAGAGAGTGCCAAACTCAAAGCTTTCCTGTGACTCTTTCGCCTGCTGCTTCAGCTGCTGATAACCTCGCAAATAGGACGGAAGCCGCTGCAGATTGCGGATCAGGCTGCGGGGCTGGAAGCCCGACAGTTTCAGCAGTCGTCCGGTATTCTTGAAGACACTCATGGAACGTCTCTGTTTTCAAAACACTTGATTGAATCAACTGAGCCAGGCTGGCGGCACCTGAACTGTTTCTGTTGGAATCCTCAGGCCGCTTTTCCCCGAATTCGTTTCCACCACTTGCGAGCAGCCACCATCATGGTCATGTTCCGGAAGCCGCGTACCAGGAATGGCCATTCGCCGTGAATCCCTCGCCGACTCGTGTCGACATCGATTCCTTCACGGCGACAAAGTCTGAGCGCACCAGGGACCCATTTTCCCTTCAGGATTGCTGTGAAGACGTAGTAGTCGATGATGGGGCGCAGGTGTGACACTGCAAAGAAGGGCTCCGGAAACTGCTGTGAGCGTTCGCTGCCACGGATTTCCACTTCCCAGCCTGATTCGCCATCGATCAGCAGCTTTTCCAGAGTGGACCGTTTCCAGAGGCCTGCCTGAAGCGACACTCGAAACTTCTGCTTCGGCGCCAGTTGTCCCAATCCAAGTTCGTTGCTGTGGGGAATTTCCGGATCAGGCCAGCCACATAGTCGAATGAAGCCTGCGCCCGTTTGAATGCTGAAGTCCAGAACCTGTTGAATGGTCTGATTGTCGACTGGACGCTGCAGAAAGTAGTCTTCCTGCAAATACAGAATTCTCTGGTAGGGCATGCGGTCGAGGGCCATCAGCATGTTGCCAGCCCACTGACGATCTTCCTTCAGCTGAATCGAATGAACGCCTTTGATTCCCGGATCCAGATGATTGCTGATGAGATAGACCGGATAAGGACAGTCCGGCCAGTACTTCTGCATCAGTGCAAAAAATGGTGCCCAGGCGTCTGAATACGCATCGCAGGAAGCAATCAGCACGCAGGTGTCAGACGTTTCGCCGCTCATGAGTGGCCTCCATCGGTGGCTACGTGCACACGAATCGATGGGGCGGGAGTATTGGGTTCAGCCTGCGAAATTGCCTGGACCGCCGTCGCTTCCGGTGGAGTCTGGCGCGCAAAGAGCCCGGCATTCACAGGAGTTTTCGATTCTCCATGCCGGCATAGCATGACGCAGTTCCCTCTGCTTTGGACGTGTTCTGCTGCGTTCCATGCAGCAGTTTTCGCTGATCAACTTGTGTTTGTACTGAAAAATTGATGGTACGGTCAAGGTCGAACAGCTGGACGCCCAGCATCGAGTGCAGCTGGGAGACTTCGATGGAAAACTCCCCAGTTTCTGCAAACACCCGAAATGACCGGCTATTGTCGGTTAATCAGATCCAGTCGTGCCCGAGCAAGCATGCTCGTCTTGAGCGGATGCACTAAATCCGGTTCTTCATCGATCAGGATCCACCCAACAATCGCAGTACACAGAACGGGAGTGAAACGTGGTCGTCGCATGGTCGCCGGATCCGGAAGAGTCGAATGGCTGATCTGCGGGTGATCGTACCGATTGCCCCCATTCCTGCAATGTTGGCGCACAGCGTGCGAGCGACATTCAGGGCAGCTTCCGTGCGGCCTCGTCAGTCCTGAGTCTTCTGCAGACGAGACACCTTCGCTTCCGGCTGCTCGGCGGTCAGATTGAGCGAAGAGAGTTTGCGGTGGATGGTGACGTTGACAAGGTTTACCTGGTCCGGGCGTCCATCGATCAGCAGGGCGTTGCGAACCTTAAGCCCTGTGAGCATACTTTCATCAGGGATCAGGCTCGTTCGTTTGCCGCCAGCAGGCGATGTGCCTGATTCGCTTCCGGCGGGAGATGGTTTTGTGGGCGATAATTCGACAGGCGTAATTTTCGCGTCGAGTGTCACAGGATCCTGTGTCGCTGGTGTTGCGGATTCCTGACGGGAACTCTCCGACTTTTCAATCGGCTGCGCTTCAAAGTAAACCCAGACATCGCGAACGTCGACTTCCATGCCGACCCAGTGCAGCTGACATTCCTGCAGCCTGTCAGTGGTGACTCGAAATCGACTGCGGACGTAGTCTTCCACCAGCTTCTCAGCGTTTTCTGCCGTTTCGACGTTGATGCGTTTGCGATGAATGCGGGAAAGTTCTTCGTCGATCACAAACCCTGGCAGCTGCAGAGCAACTTCAAAGCGGCAGGTCTCCGGATTCCATTCCATTTCAGAGTACGTGGTGTGAAAGGGATGCGACGCCAAATTCGTCGCAGCGCAGGCTGGACCGATCAGCATCAGCAGCGTCATCATCCCCGTAACACCACGCATCACTCTGCTCCCGGCGAACGCTAGTTCCCTTCACCCTCAGGTTTCTTTTCCTGAGTCGGTTCCTTTGCCTCTTTCTTTCCGAGTCCCGCACGCTGCATTGCATTGCGTTCACGCTGCTGCATGCGGCCTCCGCTAAAGGTTTTGAACCGGCTGGTAGTCATCTTTGGCGGAAAGTAATTGTTCGAGCGGTCGGTGTCCGCTGTTTCCAGGTGAGGATCAAGCTCAATCGAAGTGACGGGCTTCTCGCTCATCAGCATCTTCGAAACAGCCGCGGAATCCTTCACCCACAACTCAGCCGGCAGTCGAACCTCCGTCGTTGTTCCATCGTCATGCGTGAGTAACAGAATGACGGGCATGACCAGTCCGCCGATGTTCTTTAGGTCAACGACGTAGAAGTTCATTTTCGTCTTCAGCAGCTCCCGGTCTTTCTCCGACATGGCAGCGACACGTCGCTCGAAGGCCTTCTTGTCTTCGTCAGACACCTGAAACTCATCGAACGAATTGTAGAAGTCCTTCAGCTCCGGGAACTGATCGACCAGCTTGGGCAGAGCCTTGTTACGCTGCTGCGACAGAGTCTTTGGTTCCGCGTCACGAGCGGCTCGCTTTTCCTGAGCTTCACGTTCCGGATCTCCATCTGACACCGTGAAATGCTGAACACCGGTAATCTCAATGTCACAATGGTCTGTCGTGTAGAACCATCCTCGCCAGAACCAGTCGAGGTCCACTCCGCTGGCATCTTCCATGGTTCGGAAGAAGTCCGCAGGGTAGGGGCGTTTGAACTTCCAGCGGCGGGCATATTCCTTGAATGCAAAGTCAAAGAGTTCGCGGCCCAGAACTGTTTCTCGCAGGATATTCAGCGCCGTGGCGGGTTTGGCATACGCATTGTTTCCAAACTGCAGCAGCGATTCACTGTTGACCATGATGGGCACCTGTTCGGTGCTCTTCATGTAGCCGACGATATTCTTTGGCTCACCGCGATCTGCCGGGTAAGTCTCTTCCCATTCGACTTCCGACAAGTACTGCAGGAACGTGTTCAGACCTTCGTCCATCCATGTCCACTGACGTTCATCAGTGTTCACGATCATCGGAAAGTAGTTGTGACCAACTTCATGAATGATGACTGTGATCAGAGCGAACTTGGTGCGGTCAGAATAAGTTCCATCCTTCTCCGGTCGAGGACCATTGAAGCAGATCATGGGATATTCCATCCCGCCGACAGGCCCGTTGACGGAGATCGCAACCGGATACGGATAGTTGAATGTGTACTTCGAATATACGTTCAGTGTGTGGACGATGGCTCGTGTTGAGTACTTGCTCCAGAGTGGCTCACCTTCGTTCGGATAGAAGGACATTGCCAGCACCTTGTTGCCACCGACGTCGTGACCAAGTGCATCCCAGATAAACTTGCGCGATGAGGCAAATGCAAAGTCCCGGACGTTGTCTGCTTTGAAGATCCACGTCTTGCGACCTTCGCTGCCTGCCTTCTGGTTCTCCATCGCTTCCTCAGGGGTCACGATGAACGCCGGCGATGCGGCGGTTCGAGCATGTTCCAGTCGCTGACGCTGAGTTTCCGTCAGGACTTCCGCAGGATTCTGCAGTTCACCAGTTGAGGCCACGATATGGTCGTCAGGAACCGTGATGCGAACGACATAGTCGCCGAATTCGAGCGTGAACTCGCCCTGACCGATGTACTCTTTGTGCTGCCATCCGGTCGTGTCCGTGTAGGCGCACAGGCGAGGAAACCACTGAGCCATTTCGTAGATGTAATTCTTGTCTTCTTCAAAGTACTCATAGCCGGTTCGGCCAGGGAACAGGCGAGTATTGTTGATGTTGTATTCCCAGCCGACGACAAATCGAACGGACTGTCCTGGAGCCAGCGGAGTCGGCAGGTCAACTCGCATGTTTGTGCGAACAATGCTGTAGCTCAGCTTTGAGCCGTCTTCGGCATTCGTCACTTCCTTGATCTGAGTCTGTCCCTCGAAATCGTCACGCGTCAGCATTGCTTCCAGAGAGCGAAGAGGTACTCCGCCGTTGAACATCGGAGGAGCTTCATCAGACAGCGTCGAATTGGCATGCGGTGCAAAGATGTTTGCATCCAGCTGCAGCCAGAGATACGACAGTGTGTCCGGCGAATTATTCAGGTACGTGATGGTCTCACGTCCCACGATCTTCTGCTTGGCATCATCCAGTTCGACGGCGATGTCGTAGTCAACCTTCTGCTGCCAGTATCGATGCCCCGGCGCCCCGGACGCGGCTCGGTAGTCGTTGGCCGTTGGAAGAATCTCCTCCAGCTGGCGAAACTTGTCTTCCTGACCATACTTCGAATTGGTCAGACCCTGAGCCATCAGGTTTGTTGAAGAGAGCACGAAGAACAGAACGCAACATGCGGAGATGCTTGACCATCCCGCCAGAAGTCTTGGCAATCGCACAGGGAACCTCGTTGAAAGAAACGGCCCGAAGGAACTTGCTGCCGTTGGATCTGAAATTAGAGTGAATTCACGAAGTCAGAGAGGCGGGGGGATCCTCGAAGATTGGCGAGGATACACGGATTTTGATTGCCAGCAAGAATCGAGCGTCAACTTCCGGCAGAAATCTTTGTGCGGGTTGGGCGTAGGGAGGGGCTCGCGTTGGAGACAGGAGGCACGTATAACGCTGATTCCTGACAATTGTGGGCGGGCGGAGTGGCTGAGCCCGTTGGCGGAGTTTGATCGATGCGTGTCCCTGAATGGTCCGTTCTGCTGTATCCGTTGCTGATGATGGCAGGACTCTGGACTGGCATTTGGCTGAAAGGACGGCAGCCTCCGGATCCTCGTTTAAGTCCTTACCAGAGGCTTTGGATTGGACTGATGGCCTTCTCCGGAGCCATGCTCACAGCGAAGCTCCCGTTTCTCATCATGGAAGGAGTGAAAGGCGGCGACGGTTCGATCTTTCTGACCGGCAAGACCATCCTGTTCGGCCTGATCGGCGGATACTTCGGTGTCGAACTGGCGAAGTGGCGACTCGGAATCAAAATCAAAACGGGTGATTCTTTCGCAGTGCCAGTCGCAGGCGCGATTGGCGTTGGTCGACTCAGTTGCTTCGCGGGTAACTGCTGCTACGGAACACCGACCTCGCTTCCATGGGGCTTTGTCTTTCCTCGCGTTGACCTTCTGCCTCGCCACCCCACTCAGCTTTATGAGTTCTGTTTCCACATCGCCATGGCCATTGTTCTGAGTCATCTGAAGAAGCGAGGTCTCTTCACGAACCAGCTGATCAAACTCTACTTTATCTCTTACTGTGTGTACCGGTTCACCACAGAGTGGATTCGTCCGGAAGCCCGGCTGACCGGAGGCCTCACTGCTTATCAGTGGACCAGTTTGATCTTAATCGGACTATTTACATGGCTATGGTACCGTGACCAGCAGATTTCAGCGATTCCTTCCGTCAAAGCCTGACGACTCTGCTGTCGTATGTGCTACGGTGTCTGCCCGGACTTCAGTAACCGCATGAAAGAACAGGTTCCATGTCTCGCATTTCCAGGCTCCTGCAGTCACTGCTTTTGGTGACATCGTGTTCGATCGCCGTTGTCGCTCAGACAACACCCATGACTGCGGGTTCTGACTCAGGCTTTCAGGAACCGAAGGACGTTGAGTTTACTGCGAAGCATGATCAGTCGTCGCAGCGCTATGTCCTGATGCTGCCGAAGAAGTTCGACGACCAGACGCCTCATGATCTGCTGATTGCACTGCATGGACACGGATCTGATCGATGGCAGTTTGTTCGACAGGCTCGACCGGAGTGCAGTGAGCTTCGACGCATCGCCGCCGAGAAGCAAATGCTCTTCGTGTCTCCGGATTATCGAGCGACAACATCATGGATGGGACCGGCAGCGGAAGCGGATCTGCTGCAAATTCTTGAGTCTCTCCAAAGTCAGTATCGCATCCGCCACGTCATTGTCTCGGGCGGCTCTATGGGCGGAACGTCCGCTCTTGCATTCGCGGCCCTGCACCCGGACAAGGTCCATGGCGTTGTCGCGCTCAATGGCACCGCAAATCTTGTCGAGTACGAAATGTTCCAGGACGCCATCCGAGCTTCATACGGAGGGACAAAGGAGGAGAAGCCTGAGGTCTACCGAAGCCGGTCCGCAGAATTTTTCTCCGAGCGCTTTACGATGCCCATTGCGGCCACGACCGGAGGCCGAGACACATTGGTGCCGCCAGACAGTGTCCTGCGGTTGATGGCAGAGCTGAAGAAACAGGGCCGTCCCGCGCTGAGCATCCATCGTCCTGATGGTGGTCACGATACGAACGCGGAGGATACCAGTGCGGCCCTGACGTTTGTTCTGAAGTCACTGTCAGAGAAATAACCGCTGGCACTCAGTGCTTGTGCAGTGTAGATCGATTGTCCTCAATCGCTTCCGAGAGCCTCGCAGTTTGCTGAATGGTCGTCAGGCCCCGGAACCGAATGATGCGGCCCAAAGGCCTGAAGGGCCGACCATTTGCCATGCAACGCTCGCAAACGGCCGGTCCGTTGGACCTCAGTGTGCACCGGGAATCGCCAACCTGGGCCAAAGGCCCAGGCTAGGCAAATGATTGGGCCGTTGGCCCGGAATGGCGAATGGGCTGAGCCGCCGGTGCGGATGCTCATGCGATTCAAAGGCCCGCCCGGGCCGACCATTTGATCAGCATCCACCGATCTGTTGTGTCGGCCCTCCCGGGCCTTGCCAATGTGGTATGACATTCCGGGGCCTCACGGCCCCGGCAGGGGTTGTTTCGGGCTTCCAGCCCTGACGTTGCGGTTCCGCCTGCCGTGTCGATTACCACGGAAGCTGTGCGATCAATTCCTTAAGGCGCTGAAGTGCTTGGTCGCGGCTGTTCAATTGACCGTCCAGTTGTTCATTGCGAATCGTCGACAACAGTTGGCGAATCGCCGGTCCCGGTGGAACGCCCAGAGTTTGAACGTCCTGTCCGTTCACGAATGGCTCGGGGTTCAGTTCGGCGAGTGAATGCTGATGCAGAAAATCGCGGCAGAACTGAACGTCGTCCAATGTTTCTCCTCGGGCACTGGCAACGGCGTGCAGCATGGCCAGAAGAGAACGCTGATGCGGACTGGACAGGAGTGGCTTGATGACATGCAGGGGACGCTTTGAGATTCCGTGCACCGTCGCGACGGAATCCAGTATCCAGCAGATCGCATCGATCTCATCATTCGACATCTTCAACCGGCGGCAGACCGCTCGAACTTTGTTGAGCCGCCGCTTGGCGTCACTCGGCGCAGGATCGTGGAGCGGTTGAAGAAGCAGCGCCATGGCGGGCTCGTAGTCTTCACTGACCATCGCTTGAAAGGCGGCGACCAGCCAGGGCCGTGATGTGATCTCCTCAGCAGACTCATGGAACAGTTCCGGGAGAATTTCCGGCAGCAACTCCGTCTCGTTCATCAGCTCCAGTGCATGGGCTCGAGTTTCATGAGCCAGCATGCGTCGCAGCTCCTGCATGATTCGTTCGACACTGACCTGATTCAGCTGCCGGCGAAGTGTGTGCACGGCTTTGGCGGTGTCGGGATCCAGAGCAAATCGAAACGTCGCGGCGAACCGGACAGCTCGCAGCATCCGCAACTTGTCTTCGGTAAAACGATCGTATGCATTCCCGATGGCACGAACGACTCGTCTCTGCAGGTCGTCACGGCCACCGACGTAATCGATCACCTGATCAAGCACGGGATCGTAAAACATACCGTTGATCGTGAAGTCGCGGCGTCGAGCATCCTCTTCGGGTGAGCAGAACTGGACGGAGTTCGGACGTCGGCCATCGGAATATTCTCCGTCCGTTCGAAACGTGGCGACTTCGACCTGTCCGTCAGCCTTGGAATTGCCAAGCACCATCACGACGCCAAAACTGGCTCCGACTGCCACGGTCCGACGACGTCCAAACAGCTCGATCACCTGATCCGGAGTTGCCGTCGTTGCGACGTCGTAGTCCTTGGGAGTCCTGCCCAGAACCTGATCGCGCACGCAGCCGCCGGCCCATAGAGCATGGAAGCCAGCGTCTCGTAATCGCTGCACAACGGTGCGTGCAAAGCTGCGTTTCAGATCGGAGGACATATGGAAATTGGGCACTTAGATATCGTTCAACGAGCGGATCGGCGCAAGCCTTCCGATGACTTGCCTGATCAGACAAGAATCTCAGTCACAAGTTCGCCATGAACGTCCGTCAGACGGTAATCTCGCCCCTGAAAGCGGAAGGTCAGCTTTTTGTGATCCATCCCCAGAAGGTGAAGAATTGTCGCGTGCAGATCATGAACATGCACTCGGCCTTCCACGGGACCAAAGCCAAGTTCATCCGTGGAACCGTGAATATGGCCAGGTTTTACGCCACCGCCTGCCATCCACATTGTGAACGCGTCGATGTGGTGGTCGCGGCCAGTGGTCTCGCGAGGTTCTCCCATTGGCGTTCGTCCGAATTCGCCGCCCCAGATCACCAGAGTATCCTCCAGGAGTCCTCGCTGCTTCAGGTCCATCACCAGTGCCGCGGACGCCTGATCGACTTCCTTGCAGGTCTGATCCAGAGCCTTGTCGAGATCCGCGCCTTTGCCGCCATGATGGTCCCAGTCGGTGTGATACAGCTGCACGAATCTCACACCACGTTCGATCATTCTTCGAGCCAGCAGGCAGTTATTCGCAAACGAAGCCTGACCGGGAACAGCTCCGTACATGTCGAGCGTGTGTTTGGATTCTTTGTCCAGTTGAGTCAGTTCCGGGGCTGACATCTGCATGGCAAAAGCAGTCTCGTAGGCCTGAATGCGAGTCAGAATTTCCGGATCCTTCACGGTGTCAAACCGAGCGGCATTTAGCTGTCCGACGGTGTCCGTAAAATCCTTCTGAGCATCGCGAGTAATCCCGGGCGGATTCGAGAGATTCAGAATCGGGTTGCCTTTGCTTCGAAACGGCACGCCCTGATACGACGTTGGAAGAAAGCCGCTGGACCACAGCGTGTTGCCGGCTCGCGGGCCACGGGGGCCTGACTGCAGAACGACAAAGCCCGGAAGACTGGAGGATTCACTTCCAAGGCCGTATGTCACCCACGAACCCAGGCTCGGCCGACCAGGAGCCTGAAAGCCCGTGTTCATGAACAGCTTCGCGGGGCCATGATTGAAGACGTTCGTCGCGACTGCTCGAAGCCAGCAGGCGTCATCCACAATCTGCCCATGAAACGGAAGCAGCTCGCTCAGGTCCATGCCACAGTCGCCCCAGCGACCGAAATGTCGATTCGATCCCAGCAACTTTGCGTCGGCAGGAAGGAATGCAAAGCGACGACCTTCAGTGAACCTCGCCGGTGGTGCCTGGCCGTGATAGTCATTCAGAACGGGCTTCGGAGTAAACATCTCCAGCTGGCTCGGCCCGCCTGCCATGAACAGGTAGATGACGTTCTTCGCCCGAGGCGTGAATTGACTTTCGCGAGCCGCCATGGCTCGTTCAGACGCACTGGCGTCATCGGACAGCAACTGCATCAGCGCGGCCGTGCCGAGACCCAGCCCGGCGTTCTGCAGGAAGGCTCGACGATGGGAAGTGGTCTGTTCGGAATGTGGTGCAGGCATCGTCATACAATCAGATCTTTCGAGCAGTCCGTTCCAGCTACTGTGCCAATACCCATTGTGGCGACACGACAGCCCGACTGTCTACTCGCTACTGCCATTTCAGCTCATTCCGCAACAATCGTCAGCCAGAGTTCTTCCAGGTCAGAACCGTCCGGAGCTTTCCATGTGACCGCATGAGAGCGACTGCTGTCGGCTGATGTCGCGACGATTCGCACGGAACCTGACCACGCAACCGGTTGAGCATGCGTGAGCTTCAAGGTCACGGCCTTTGAAGAGTCACCGTCCTTTTCGGATCGAGGCAACTCCGCGGTCACTCCGTCCGGCAGCCCATCAATTCGAAACGTCAGAGGTTCCGCAAATCCCTGCTGGCGTTCGATCGCGACCGGAATCTCCGCGGGCTTGTCCTTTGCAATTCGCAATGAAGTGGATTTCACGGTCGCACGAAAGTCCGCCTGAGGCTGTTCAATCAGCAGCAGATAGAAGCGACGCTCTCCCGAACCTTCGAATCGATCGCGAACCACAATCTGATAATCACCCGCCGCCGGAGCAGCGAATTCCAGCCGAGCATCCGGCGTATCATTATTCACATCGTCCTGTTCCTTCAGGACCTTGCCCGTGGCATCTTTCACAAGCAGCACCGGGTCCAGCAATGATCCGAATCGCTGAACCTCCGCCGTCAGAATGACACGCTGATTGGCCTCGAGACCGACACGGTATTCGTCCTCTTCCGAACCGGTCAGTTCGGCGCTCACGGCTGAGGAAACGGTGAGGCGGCGTTCGGGAGACAACAGCAATTCTTCCTGAACAGGAACGCTAACATCGTGGACAAACCAGGGAAGGGCAAACTGTCCATTCAGCACTTTCTGGCCGCCCGCCAATGAGGCCTCTGTCACAGGCAGATTCCAGCCGTGCAGGGCCATCCGAACTTCCGGAACACCCGCCTGTCTGGCGAGCGGCGTCGTGTGGTCGACAAAGCCCTCGGTCGTGATCGTCAGGCGATAGAGGAAATTCGGTCCTCCGGCGAATCCGATCGTGCTGTTCGGCGCGGAGGGAAAGGCAAACGTGCGAACATAGTACCTTCCGTCTGCCGGCGCTGTGTACGTCACCAGCGGATCCATGCTGCTGTCGTCATCGTTCTGAGCCAGCACGGTTCCTCGTCCATCGACAATCTGCAGAACACCATCCATTGGCGACGCGAGAATCCGGCTCGCAAGCTGACTGGCCACGACGGTTTGTCCCGCAGCAAGTTCGATGGCAAACGTGTCGACATCATTCGCCTTTTCAAGCACACCATTCACCGTCATGCTGCTGCCCGTCAGAACGTTGGCTTCGGCAAGGCGAGCATTCGGTTCTGTTTCGGCCAATTCGGGAATGACGCCCACAACAAACGGAAAGACTTCCGACGCGCCGGCCGCATTCGCGACCCGCAGCCAGTGCACGCCGACCGGAGTATCAGGGGCCACAGTGACAGTCACCGTGTCGCGTTTTTCAGAGAAGCTAAACTGCAGAGCAGGGGACTGGCTGATCACTTTCGGTTCGCCATCGCCCGCTTTTCCCATGACTCGGCATGTGGTCGTTGAACCACGTTGAGCACCCGCGGGAACGAATCGTTCGACGGTGGGTGGCTCCGCAGCATTCACCGCGGAGTTCGCAACAACGAAACAAAGCAGAACAGAAAATCGTGCGGCAAGCATCGTGAGAACATGACCTTTGCTGGAACGCTGCAATCAGATCAGCTCACGAATCGGAGTCGGATCGCTGACCAGATGAGCGGGTCGGCCTTCCGGTGAGTAAACGACTTTGTCCGGATCGATGCCCAGCTTGTAATAAATCGTGGAGACAAAGTTCTCCGGCGAGAGGACTCGATCAACCGCGGAGAAGCCTTTGCGGTCGGTGGCACCCACGACGGTTCCTCCCGGAGTTCCTCCTCCGGCCATCAACACGGACATTGCATTGGCCCAGTGATCGCGGCCTGGTGTCGACTGGCCTGACAACGTGGAGATCTTTGGCGTGCGTCCAAATTCGCCCAGAGCGACAACCAGTGTGGAATCCAGAAGCCCGCGCTCCTTCAAGTCCTGAATCAGAGTCGCGACCGAGTTGTCCCAGTCGGGCAGTCGCTTGCGAAGCGTTCCGAAGATATCGCTGTGATGATCCCAGCCGCCGTCATACACGGTCACAAACGGAACACCGGCTTCCACCAGGCGGCGGGCCAGCAGGCAGCGCTGGCCAAAGCTGTTGCGTCCGTAACGCTGGCGAGTTTCATCCGATTCCTGCTGAATGTCGAATGCCTTCTGAGCTTCCGGCGATGTCACCAGGTCGTATCCCTGACGATAGTATTCATCAAAGGCGAGAGTCGGATCGCCCGCCGCTTCATCCTGAATTCGCACCATGCGGTCCACGCGTGCTCGCAGGTCGGTTCGTGAATCGAAGCGTGTCTCGCTCAGTTCTCGCGGCAATGCCACATCGCGAACTTTGAAGCGATCGCGATTCGGGTCATCGCCGACGACGAACGGTGCGTACTTCGCTCCCAGAAAGTTCGGGCCGCCCGATCGCGACATCTGAGGCATGCTGAAGTAGGCGGGCAGACCGTTATCACGTCCCAGTTCCCGAGCCACCACAGAACCCATGCTGGGATGGAAGCTGACAAACGCGCCGCAGCCGACGGGAATTCGAGGCGGAGCGCCGGTCATCATGTAGTGATTGCCAGCGCCGTGATTTCCCTGATCATGGCGGATCGAACGAATCATTGCGTAGTCATTCAGACTCGCAGCCAGCTTCGTCATGTGTTCGGAATACAGAACGCCCGGAACCGACGTTTCGATCTCAGAAAACTCACCGCGGTATTCCAGAGGAGCATCCGGCTTCGGGTCGAATGTTTCAAAGTGCGTCGGACCTCCGTCCATCCAGATCAGAATGCAGCTGGTGGCTTTAGCCTTCGGACCGCCTGACTTCTGCGATTCGCCCATCGCGCGAAGGCTGTTGACGAAGCCGGATCCCAGCATGCCGCCAAGTCCCAGCTGCAGTGCGTTGCGTCGAGTGAATCCGTCGCATCGTTGAATGGTTTTCATGGTCAGTCTCGTTTTGCATTTTTCTTTTCCCCACCGGGTTGATCCCGGTGGTTTCAGGTCTCCGCACTACCTTGACACTGCATCTGCGTCCGACCCGCGTAGTGCAAAAACCTGTTTCCACCGGGGTGAACCCGGTGGGGGAGTTAGATTGGGGTTTAGTCCTGTATTGAAAACTCCGCCGAGTTCAGCATGGCCCAGACAAGGTCCTCGATCACCTGACGCCGATTGGCCCCTTCGGCGGCAAGCAGATCTCGAACCAGCTGAGTTTCTTCGTCGACGGGATTTCGACTAAAGACCTTTTGATAAAGATCCTTCGCAATGGTGTCGGCGTCTTTACCGGAATCTGCCAACTGTTTCGCAAAGGCCTTATCACTCGTCACGTCGCGATAAAGCTGCTCCGAATTCATCAGATGCAAACTCTGTACGACCGTTGAATCATTCGTTCGTTCGCACGGAGGATCCTGGTTGGGATCGGGTCTTCCGAACGTATCAAGGAAGAGCGAATCCGAACGATGCGTCCAGATCTGGCGCGAACTGGAATCCGGTGGCATCGCTTCAAATTCCTGAGGGATGCCGGTCACCAGCGTCACGGAATCGAGCAGCACTTCGGCTCGCAGTCGATGACGATAATGCCTTGAATAATTTCTTGTGTCCGCAGAATTCGTTTCGTTCGGCAGTGAACTCAGCTGGTAGACATGCGAATTCGCGATGACTCGCACCAGTTCCGTCAGTGAAAAACCCGAGTCGCGAAAGTGCTCTCCGAGTGCCTTCAGCAGTGGTCCGTTGGAAGGAGGATTCGTCGCACGAAAGTCATCGACTGGATCCACAAGACCCCGCGCCATCAGATCCGCCCAGACTCGATTGGCCATCACCTCGGCAAAGAGATGATTGTCCTTCGAGGTAATCCATGCGGCCAGCGATTCTCGCGCGTCCTTACCTTCGGCGACTTCCGGAGCCGTTCCGAACAGCGGGCGAGGCTCCAGTTTCGCGCCGGTCACCGGATGACTGACGCTGCCTCGATTGCCTGCAAAGAAGAACTCTTCCGAGCCTGAGATCGGTGGTGACAGTCCCGTTCCTTTGCGACCGATTTTCGCGAAGTAGGCAGCAAACGAATAGAAGTCTTCCTGCCCCCAGACCTCGAACGGATGATGATGGCATTTGGCACATTCAAGTCGCACTCCGACAAACAGTCGGCTCACCATCGTCGTAATTTCTTCAGGCTCGCGCCGGTCGCGGAACATCGTCACCGCGCCGTTACGAAACGTGCTGCCTCGAGCTGTAATAAGTTCACGAACGAACTGGTCCCACGGCTTTCGATCATGAAACGACTGCCGGATCCAGTGGTCGTAATTGAACACGGCCTTGATGCCGACGCGGTAAGGATTCGGTCGCAGCAGGTCGACCCATTTGTTTGCCCAGAAGTCCGCAAAGTCGGGCTGCTGCAGAAGATGATCCACAAGCTTCGATCGTTTGTCCGGAGACGTATCGGCCAGGAACGACTGCACTTCGTCCTGAGTTGGAATACGACCGCAGATATCCGTCGTGGCTCTGCGGATGAATGTGTGATCGTCGCAGACAGCAGACGGCGTGATGTTCAGGCGCTGGAGTTTCTGCCAGACCAGATCATCAATGAAGTTCTGACGGGGCAGGGCGGAATAGGTTTCGGCAGGCATGCTTTGCGTTCTGGGAATGATGACATCACAGACTGCAATCTGGCCCATGAATCGCGCCATGATGGCGGCGTCACCGGTGATCTTTCCGGCTGTGATCAGGCCCACTTCGTTCACCGCCGCGATGGGCGCTTCATTGGACTGGAACGCCGTCAGCCGAGTCACATCGCGCTGAGTGCCATCGGAAAACTCGGCGGTCACTTTCATCTGCTGACTTTGCTCGGGCGCCAGAGTCAGCGACGACGGTTCGACTGTGATCTTCTTCAGTGATGGAGCCGCCGGTGCTCGACGCGGCATTCCCTGTTCGATCCATTTCTTCAGCGTCAGTGTTTCAGGACCATCGGGGTCCAGTCGCTTGCCGCCGCCGTGAGGAACGAGTCCGGCTGGCTTGGTGACCAGCAGGCTTTCTTCCGGTGCCCCCGCGAAAACTCGCCGACCGCGACCTTCCTTCACAATGGAGTCATGATCCTGCTGAGCATCGAAGGCGAGCAGCGATAACTGGAAGCCGCCCTGACCGCGAGCCTTGCCGTGACACGGTCCGCTGTTGCAGCCAAAGCGAGTCAGGATTGGCTGAACGTCATTTTCGAAGTCAACGACTTCCGATGTTTGAGCCAATCCGCCGCGCGCAGCGCTGCAAACAACGATCAGCGACAGCAGCAATCTTTGGGCGGCTGAGGACATGGTGGCGATTGGAAGGAAGTTGGAGGGCAGGAATCAGGAGGGACCGCAAAGGCGGCGGGGAGGCATTGGGACGAAGCAGGGGAGAAATTCGAAGGCGGACGTTTCAATGCCTGAGAAAACTCTAGCACACCGTATCGTCACGTGTCATCTGAAAACTGAGGTCGTGCAGTCGACTCCTGGTTGTCGGCAGCGAGTTTCGGTCAAATTGGCTGAAAAACTGGTACGACAGGCCAGGAAATGAGAGGGATTCGGAAGAAATTCCGCAGGAATTCACGTCGAACAGCATCGATTCAGAATATCGACACGTTACAAACGAAACACCGCTCAATCATTGCGACAGCCAGCACCTGACGAATGAGACTGAACAGAATTACGGAGCCATTGCCAGATGGAAGACCTTCGCATTGCCATGATCCTGATGGCGCTCCTGTCCATGGTTTCATTTTTTACGACGGTCCGTCTGATGCGAAACTGGTGGCCTCGCATGGTCGACGCGGCCGCAGCAACGCTGGTCATTCTGATTGGTGTGTATGTGCGACTGGTGTGGGGCCAGCTGTGGATCGTGAAGTGGATCCCGCTTTCTTCCGTCATCGTTCTTGCCAACTGGTTTCCAATCTTTCTCGGAGCTCTCGCCGGCACATTCTGGGTTCGCATGCAGAAGGAGACGTTCCTCCGACGACTCCCGATTCAGCTTCTTCTGATTGCTGCCGCGGTAGGGTCAGAAATCTATGTCATCCCTGCGAAGCCTCCTGAGTGCGGTAATGAATGGATTGAAAGAGCGACTTTGTTTCCGTGGCGAATCTGTCTGCAGACAACGCCTCACACATGTTCCGCAGCCGCGGCGGCGACGATCCTGACGTCACTTGATATTGAAGCCAATGAACAGGACATGGCCGTGCTCTGCCTGACTCGTCGAGGCACCACGTGGCTGGGACTTTATCACGGCCTGTCGGTTCGTCTCGCAGGCACTCCCTACAAAGCCGAGTTCTTTGAATGCGATGTCGAGGATCTCGATGAGCACATCAAAGATCATCCGGTGCTGTTGTGCTGCGAACTGACGGATGAAGTGAGCAGTGAATTTCCGGACTATCAGGAAGTCGATGGCTGGATTCCCGGTGTTCAGCATTCCGTGGTGCTGTTCGCACGACTCAAGTCTTCCTACTTCATTGGCGACCCGTCTCAGAAGCAGCCGGAAGTCTGGGAAGAACAGGACCTCGCAAGACTCTGGACCGGACGAGGGCTGAGGATTGTTCCGCGATAGAACTGAGCGGATACCACCAAACTCAATTCAGAGCCGATCGAGATTCAGCTGTCGAATTACGGACATCGAAAGGAACATGTGTCGCGGATCATCGAGCAACGAACGGAAACCAAACTTCAGATAGAAGTTCTTCGCCACATCGTCCACCGCATCAACTTCAACCGCTCGGACGCCGACATGTTCAGAAATCTGCAAAGACCTTCGTAGTGCGTCTACAAGCAGCAATGCACCAAGTCCCTGCCCTTGTACGCCTTGATCGACCGCAAGTCGGCCCAGTAGCACCACTGGTATATCAATTTGTGGAAGGCCAACTTCTTCGCCGGAGGGCAGCACATTGTAGAGAACTCGATGCGTGGAAATCGCATAGTAACCACACACCTTTATTTCTCCGGGGCGAGTTGCAACGAACGTTCGAGACAAATCGCGTCGATCAAATTGCCCAGCACGAAGCTTAAGCCAATCATCGAGCATTGGGTGACCACAATGAAATTGATCGCGAATGTGCGACTTTGCCAACCGGCAAATGGTCCATTCCACCATTAGCCGACCTGCTTCCCGTAGCGTTCTACAGCCTTCAAAATCGCATCGTTCGGCTGAGTTGTTTCATCATCGACGATGGCAGCAAAAACCTTCCTGTCTCGTTCGCTGAGAAGAGTTACGTGCTGATCATTAAGAACCTTGCGTGCCGCCTGAATCAGGGTAGCGACTGCAAAATCGCTGACAGTCTGCCCCATTTCGGTTGCAGCATCCTCGATTGTTTCTTTCTGCGACAAGGTCAGTCGAAAGTTGATTTGCGTTTCACTATTGGCTGATGACATTCCTTCGCTCCGTGGTCCGATCTCAGTGAGTTGACGCAGAATTGTACACCAGGAGGAAAGGCCAGCAAACAGTTTTCGGGATTGAACTCCAATTGCGCTCTCTAACTCAGATCACAATCTCAGCTTCAATGAACTGGCCTGGGTCTGACTGCCAGGCTTTCTGCATTAGCTGCAGTGTCTTCCAGCGTATGGAGTGGTTCGAACTCTCAAGGGCCGGGGCCTGCTCCGGAAGATTGATGAGCACGTCTTTGCGAATCACCATTGCTCGCACTTTGCGAGTCTTCACTTCGCCGTCGCATTCATTGGTGAGACAGATCAGATAACGCTGAGCTTCAAACGACTGTCCGGCTTCGCGTTTGAAAAGTCCCACCGCAAAAGTCTCGGACAGTTCATTCAGCACAGCGTTCAGATAGAACCAGCGATCTTCCTTGGCGATCGGAACAAATGGATTCTCCTTCGTCGTTTTCTGAGCCGCCTGGATGAGTCGTTCAACCGCAACTTTATTCAGGAAGATCTCTTCACACGTTTTCTCGAGCACCGTACGAATCAGCAGCTTGCCATCGTGGAATGAGTTCAGTGAGACATTCAGGCGATTGAAGAATTCCCGATTCTTCCAGCTTCTTGCGGCACGCCAGCGACCGAACAGCCACCCGACCAATGTAAATCCGGCGGCCGTCAGGATTTTGATTCCATGATCGCTGAGCTGATTTCGAATCGTCTGCATCCACTGGTCCATCGTCACACTCCGTTGATCGTCTGAGACTTGTCGAATTGCTTCGGATCATAACCAGCGAGACAGCATTTTGAGTATCTCATCCAGGATCGGCCCATCACTCTCTGGCCGAACAGGGCTTTGAGGATGAGTCAGCGATGTCTGGATCCAGCCGCGACGCTGCAGGAACATCGCGGCCGAATGCTTGTAGGCCGGAACCGGGACTCGAAATGCAAAGAACCCGAGATACTGCAACACATCGTTCAGCTGGTAGAAATCTGCGTCGCCGTTTTGCCACATTGCGTCCCGCCGAGCAAACAGGTCCGGAGCAAAACTGCTGAGTCCCAGCAGGTAGTCACTGCCATACATGACCATGTCGATCGCCAGGTCATTTCCCGTCAGCACCATAAAGTCCGGCCGAACTTCATCGCGCCATCGAAGCCGGTCCCATTCGAGGGATCGTTCGAGCGAAGAATGCTTGGCTCCCAGGCATTGAGGAATCGACATCAGGCCTCGATAAACGTCTTCGCTGTAGATGCGTCCGAACGGAGCAAACATCGTCCCCAGTTCGAAACCGACAAATCGATCACACTCTTTCGCAAGAGCCTGATAAGACTCGACAATCGCACTGTCCGTCTGCTGAGTCAGCCCGTACGACTGAAAGATCACCGGCGTTCCGCCATACGTCTGAATCTGCTGCATCCGGGATGCGTACGTCGAACGATCAAACGCAGCTCCTGGAGCATCCTTCACGAAGGCTCCTGCAACAAACATCCGTCCCGCCGTGACACGCTGAGTCCTCTGAAGGACTTCTTGTCGTGTGGCATCGTCGAGCAAATTGACGTAGCCCGTGTCCATGTTCACAGCCGGAACCAGTCCCGCCTCACACGTTCGCGCAACATGCTGTTCGAACGACGTCCAGTCAACTTCAGACGACGAAAGAAACGGCAGCAACACGGCCGACATGCCGGTAATCTTGCGGTGAGGTTTCAGGTGGGCAATAGGTTTCATCGGTTTTGCTCAGTGTAAAACGACTGTCCTCAGTCGTTCATCACGGATTCTTTGTTCTATGTCTTGTTGGTTCGTGTTTTGAAACGGTTGAGGACAACCGTTCTACACTTTAGTTCGGCCAGGTGTTGCCGGTAATCGGCTTCGTTTCCAGTTTGGCCGGGTCAACGACCGCATGGATCATTCGCTGGCGTTTCCATGTGTAGGTGATATGCACAAGCCCGTCAGCGGTCTGGATCACAGCCGGATAGGAGAACTCGGCTTTGGGTTCGCTGTCGAGCGTCAGTGCGGCGTTCCACTGTGAACCATCAGGGCTGACCGCCACGTTGACCATCTCGCGTCCGCGAGGACTTCCCTGGCCTCGATGAGTATGGTTGTAGACAAGCAGCTGCTGGCCGGATGTCAGAGTCACTCCGTCAATGCCGCTGTTCGGATTCGGCAGGACGATCGGCACAAGGTCGCTCCACGTTTTTCCCTGATCCTTCGACGTGGTCGACAGAACCTGTCCGTTCCCATTCTGATTCCGACACAACGCCTGAATGCTTCCATCGGCATGAGTCAACAGTGTCGGTTGAATCGCGCCGACCGCTTTTCCATCGTGGATGGCGGGAGTTCGCTGCCATGTCTGGCCGAAGTCGGATGTGCGTTCGAAGTGGACTCGCCAGCCATCAAATTCCGTGCTGCTGCCACACAGCAGAGTTCCGTCAGCCAACAGAATCGGTTTGTTGCGAACCGGGCCGTCGATGTTCTCGGGAAGACGACGCGCCATGGTCCACGTCTGGCCAGCGTCCGTCGACACCGCCATCATCCCCCACCAGGACGCAGGATCCGGGCCGACCTTCCAATACAAAACCAGCGGTCCTTTGGGATACTGAAACAGCACAGGATTCCATGTCGGATGACGATGCACTTTGCCATCTGTGAACGTGTATTGAACACCGTTCGCAACTTCCTTCGGGGCGGACCATTTGCCGTCGCGATGCAGCGAGACCCAGATTCCCACGTCCGGGTGCTTTTCTTCCGTGCCGCCAAACCAGGCAGCGACCAGACCTTCAGGAGTTTCCACGATTGTCGAAGCATGGCATTCCGGGAACGATGCCGACTCGTAGATGAACTGCTTCGAAATCAGCCCTGGCTGTTCCTGAGCCATCAAGTCAGACGAACGGCCGGCCATCAGCAGGGCCAGAATCAACAAACGGCGAATATGCATGGGAAGCATCCGAGAAACGCGATGTCACCGGCTTACAGAAGCCAGCGGAGCAGGGCACCAACAATCACACAGGTGCTCAAGGTTACAGCGAGTCCTCGATGAAACGCAAACGTCAGCACAAAGGCGATCGTCGTCACGAAGAGTGCTGAAGGACTGACGGTCGACCATTGCGGAACCACGACCTCAAACGGCCCATAGGCCACTCGTGAACTTTTCGCGAACAGTGTCGCAATGGCAAGATTCACGCCCAGCGTTGCAATGACACCCACGACCGATGCCGTAATCCCCGTCAGCGCGCTGGAGAGACTGCGGACGTTCAGCAATTTCTCGACATACGGGGCTCCCAGAAAGATCCAGAAAAAGCATGGCACAAACGTCACCCACGTAGTCAGCACGGCACCGACGGTTCCAGCCACCATCGGCGATAATCCAGTCGCGTGTCGATAAGCGGCGAGAAATCCGACGAACTGCACGACCATGATCAACGGCCCCGGAGTCGTCTCGGCGAGCCCCAGACCATCCGCCATTTCCCCTTTGGCGATCCAGTGAAACCGCTCAACAGCCTGCTGATCGACATAACTGAGCACACTGTAGGCTCCGCCAAACGTTACAACGGCGGCCTTGCTGAAGAACAGCGAAGTCTGCACGAACACATCGTTGTCGCCTCGTGTTGTCCGAAGAGCAACGATCGGCGCAAACCAGAGCGTCAGAAAGATTGCACTCGTCAGGAGTGGCCTAGTCCAGCCGACGTCTTTGGAAGCAGTGGCTTCGACGGTCGCCGGAGCTGAGGATTCTTCCTTCTTCTTAGGCAGGAAAATCTCCGGAGCGAATCGATGACCAACCCATCCTGTCAATGCGGCAAGACCGATCACGGCAGGGAAGGGCAGCAGACCGGACCACAGCAGCAGGAAGGCGATGATGGAAATCAGCACCAGCGCGCGATTCTTCAGGACTCGCCGACTTACTCGCTGAACGGCTTCGGCCACGATTGCCAGGACGGCACACTTGAGCCCAAAGAACAGGCCTTCGAACGTTGACGTTCCCTGCAACAGGACATACGCGTAGCTCAGTGCCAGAATGGATACGAAGCCTGGCAGAATGAACAACAACCCCGCCATCAGCCCGCCTCGAACGCCATGCATCAGCCAGCCGATGTAGGTCGCCAGCTGCTGCGCGCTCCGGGCTACGCTTGGGAACGCAGCATGCAAGTTCAAAGCGTGCGGGAAACGACGCTCTTCCAGCCACTTCTTTTCATCGACAATGATCCGATGCATCACAGCAATCTGAGCCGCCGGACCACCGAAACTCAGCAGCGAAATCCTCAGCCACGTGCGAAACGATTCACCAAAGCTGACATCCGTTCGAACCGTTTCCATCAAGACTTCCCTGCATCACCACAACCCGCACTGAACACTGAACACTGAACACTGAAAACCGAAAACCGCCCTCATTCCTCCCTCTTCACCACGTCATCCGGCAGCAGGTGTCCCATCTTTGTCTTCTTCGCGGCCATGTAGTCGGCTCGACAGGCGTGATGAGGAGCCACGATGGGGACTTGTTCGACCACAGTCAGTCCAACGCCCGTGTAGACGAACGCATCGGTCTTCTTTGGATTGTTCGTCAGCAGCCGGACGCGGCTCAGTCCCAGATCCTTCAGAATCTGCAGGCCGACCATGTAATCTCGCATGTCGGCTTTGAAGCCCAGACGATGGTTGGCTTCGACCGTGTCGAGCCCCTCGTCCTGAAGTTTGTACGCTTTCAGTTTGGCCAGCAGTCCGATGCCACGACCTTCCTGAGGCAGATAGACGACGGCTCCTGTGCCTTCCGCCTGAATCATCGACATGGCCATGCGAAGCTGGTCACCACAGTCACAGCGGAGCGAATCCAATACGTCCCCGGTGAAGCAGCTGGAGTGCATTCGCACCAAAGGCGCATCGGCTTTGGTGAGATCACCCCAGACCAGTGCCAGCGGTTCCTGATTTTCATGAGCCACCTGGTAGCCGATCACCGTCGGCGTTCCAAACTCCGCGGTCGGAATCGGAACCGCGACGACTCGCGAAACCAGATGTTCGCGGATGCGACGATAACGAATCAGCTCTTCGATGGAGATCATTGGAATCTGATGCTGCACTGAAATCTCATGCAGCTCACTGAGATCCGCCATGCCATGAGTCCGCTGGCTGCAAATCTCAATCAGCGCTCCGACCGGACGGCGCCCGGCCAGCCGCATCAGATCGATGGTCGCTTCCGTGTGCCCCGCTCGACGCAGCACGCCACCTTCCATGGCAAGCAGAGGATTGACGTGGCCTGGCTGCAGAAATTCTTCAGCCTGAGCCGCGGGGTTCGCCAGAGCCCGTATCGTGCGAGACCGATTCTCGGCGCTGACCCCCGTTCCTGCTGATTCGTGGTCCACAGCGCGAAGGAAAGCGGTCTTATTGGGAGCCGTGTTGCTGGATTCTTCAACGACGGGCCGCAGCTTCAGCCGAGCTGTGTCTTCGGCCGACATCGGAACACACAGAGTTCCTCGGCCAACCCGCAGCATAAAATCCACCTGCTCCGGCGTAATGCACTCCGCCGCGCACACGAAGTCTCCTTCGTTCTCACGGTCTTCATCATCCACAACGATCACAAGCCGTCCCGCCTGAATCGCCGCAATCGCCTGCTCAATAGTCTGTAGTGGCACAGCCGAATACTCACTTTACTGTTCTGAACGACGAGCCCCAGCCGCCTGAACGAGCCGGACAGCCCATTGTTCGTTCTTTGTTTCCCCTGACAGCATCGTATGAGCAAATCGTGAGGAGACAAACCGGCGACTGCCCGGAACAGCCAACTTCCCGATGAATGCGACTTCCTCTCCACCCACCTCGGCGAGCGGAGTGTGTCAACGCTCCGGTACTGAGAACACCGGGTAGCACAGGTGAAGCCTGTGCCGCGAAGCGGTCGGAACCGGATGGGATAGCGTGGTCACCCCAGTGCACCGTGTCTTGGCAATCTCGTATGCACTCATCAGCTTCCGCCGTCTGCGGCACCCGCCCTGCAGGCGTGCTACCCGCTCATTGTTGTGATGTCGGCCGACAGAAACGAAAGAGAACGAAAAAAGATGTGAGTACCGGTGGGTTAACACCACACCGCTCGCCATGGGATCTGGCTCAGGCACTCCACGTGGTTGGCCATGCCTCTCAGACAAAAATTTGTGACAGAAAATAGTCGCAGTCAATGGTGTCGAAGGGCATTCCTCTTTCGCCTTCTTCCGTTTCTTTTGGCTCCAAACGAACTCACTCGGCGAGCGGAGTGGTGCAGGGCAGAAGAATGGTGGCAAGAGAATAGTCGCAGGCGCATTCTGGAGTCATGCCTTTCTGCGTTTATTCTTCTGCCCCCATTCTTCTGCCACCCCTATTGAGCAACAGTCGGGTAGCACAGGTGAAGCCTGTGCCGCGAAGCGGTCGGAAGCTGAAGTGACCGCGTGGTCAATCCAGTGCACCGTGTCTTGGCAATCTCGTATGCACTCATCAGCTTCCGGCGCCTGCGGCACACGCCCTTCAGGCGTGCTACCCGGGTGCGATTGCACGGCTTTGACGAGTTGCCCACCTGCCTTGGCGAGCGGGATGCGTCAGCTTCCCGGTATGCGATTCGTCCGCGTGAAATGAGTTTGGAACCGCGAATGAACGCGAATCGACGCGAATAGTGCAACGAGACAGCCCATCATTTTTTGCCCCACCATCTTTTTGCCCATGAACAACTGAGCCCTGACCATCGTCGCAGTCAGTGGTGCCGAAGGGCGTCCCTCTTTCGCCTTCTTCCGTTTCTTTCGGGCCAAGACAGACTGAATCGGCGAACCGTGTGTGTGAACGCTCCGGTCTCATGATGAATGCTCATAATGTGGTGTTGGGCAGGAGAATGGAGGCAGAAGAATAGTAGCAGCTGTTGTCGTGGAACGTTGCTTTTTCGTTTATTCTCTTGCCCTCATTCTTTTGCCATTCACCATCGCTCAACAGTCGGGTAGCACAGGTGAAGCCTGTGCCGCGAAGTGGTCGGAAGCTAATGGGATAGCGTGGTCAATCCAGTACACCGTGTCTTGGCAATCTCGTATGCACTCATCAGCTTCCGGCGCCTGCGGCACACGCCCTTCAGGCGTGCTACCCGGACGCGTTTGCACGGCGTCAATGTGTTGATGAATCGCATACCGGGAAGCTGACGCATCCCGCTCGCCAATACGTTATCCTTTTCCCAAGTCACTTTCCCGCACTGATCCACGCTTCCTCAAAGGCTGCGTGTTTCATGGACTTGCCGCCGTCGACGAAGTAGCTGTAGACGGCGTGGATCTTTCCATCACTGGTCTGCATGATGCATGGGTAGTGGTAGGAGCCGGTGGGGTGGTCTTCCAGGTGTCGAGTGGCGGACCAGGTTTGGCCTTCGTCGGTTGAAAGGCTGACAGCCAGGCGGTTTCGTCCGCTGGTTGTGTCGTTGTAAATCAGAACCCAGTGACCGTTCTTTAGACGAACTCCGTCCAGCCCTGAACCGGGGTTCAAAAGAGGACTGGAAGTGACAGGGCCCCACGTCACACCGTCATCCGACGATTCACTGATTCGCACATGCTGAGTAAACCCGTTCTCACGCATGTAGGCAACAAGCGTTCCGTCATTGCGTCGAAGTACGGCCGGCTGAATGGCTCCGAAACCGAACATGGGCTTGCCGGCAAACCACGTCTTTCCTCCGTCATCGCTGATGGCCATGATCGAAATCGAAAACGTGTCCGTGTAAAGCGGCAGCAGAATGCGGCCAGAGGGTAGAACGGTGGGCTTGCATCGAGGCTGCCAGCCCAGTCGCTGATAGAGCTTGTCTTTCAGCTTCACTTTCGCCGTTTCAATTTCTGCCATCTCCTTTTCCGGGAGTTTCGGCAGAACCTTCAGTAACTGTTCCAGGGCCGCAATCGCTTCCTCGGAAAAGTCATCAGGCTTGAGCAGAATCGTCTGGTCGCTCGTCCATTTCGGGCAATCCGTGCCTTCGGGATGGTCCGCGATGCGAACGTGAGTCAGGCAGGATTCCCAGCTGTTCGCGATAATCACGGGCCAGAACAGAAATAACCGTCCATCTTTATCTGTCATCATCGCGGTGTTGCAGTCGGGGAAGCCAGGAGTATCCGCCATGACGAACTCTTTGCTCCAAGCCGTCGTGCCTTTGGGAAGTCGCGAGCCCAGCACCATCACATCATCCGCCGTGCGTTCGCCGCTTCCTCGATACCACGACACAATCAGGTCGCCATTAGCCAGTTCAGCGATCCCAGGTGCATGATTGTGCTGAGCATTCAGAGGAAAGATCAGTTCGGACTGAACGACAGGCTCATCCTGCGGAGCCGCGACAATCTTCGACGCGGACACCAGCATGGCACTCAACAGAATCAACCTGCAGAACGACGACCGGAACATGAGGATGTCCTGAAGAAAAATAATCGCTGAAAAGGTGTGCTGGGTTCCCGCCTGCGCGGGAATGACGGAAGAGCTGGGTTCTCGCTTGCGCGGGAATGACGGAAACGCTGGGTGCTGGCAGAAGTGTCGTGTTTGTAGCGGCAGGGCGCGAGCCCTCCGGTGAGTCTGCGTCATGAATTTACCGGACGGCTTGCGCCGTTCCGCTACAAAATCCTTCAATGTGCGGCCACACTGGAATGACTCGCGAAGCGGCTACTTCGACAGACCGTAGAACTTGCGAGCATTCTCGGCGAACAGCTGTCGCTGCTCCTGTTCCGGCCGTGATGCGACAAGGGTTTTGAGCGTTGTGACCCATTCCTTGTAACTGGCTCCCAGCAGACACACCGGCCAGTCACCGCCAAAGATGACTCGGTCCTTTCCGAATCGATCCAGACAGTGATTCACCAGGGGCGCGAGTGACTCGACGAAGGGGATGCCCTTCGGTGCACTGGCGATGACACCGGAGATTTTGCAGATCACATTATCAAGGGCGGCCAGAGCAGCAATATCGTCCTGCCAGTCAGCGGCCGTGTGAGACGGTTTCTTTGACTGCTTGTCCTCCGGCAAGAATGCATCCGGCGAACCGTTGCCGCAGTGATCCAGAATGAAGCGAGTTCCCGGGCATTGCTTCACCAGCTTCGCCGCATCCTTCAGCTCTTCCGGACGCATGCACAGATCGAAGCTCAGGTTGAGTTCCCCCAGCAACTGGATCGACTTCACAAACGCCGGGTCAAGACAAGTCCCCTTCGGAGTCTCTGGCGAATGGAGGACTCGCCGAATCCCCTTGATTTCCGGGTTCTTTGCAAACCGCTGAGCATACGCTTCGAAGCCTTCGGAGCCTGGCCGCCCGGAAATCACCGCTGCTACGGTTGGAGCCTTCTTTGAACGGCAGATGTCCAGAAGCAACTCCGCTTCCTTCACCTGATCTTCGGGCCGAACATCGACTTCCATATAGACGGCCTGAACGACATTCAATCCTTCCGTCGCCTTGCGATATTCATCGAGTCCATACGTGTGGCTCAGGACGTCCGGTGCACCTTTCAGCCAGGGCAGCTGGACTTTGCTCAAATCCCACAGATGCTGATGAGTATCAATGATGGGCAGATCGGCGGTTGTGGGGCCGGCCAGGACCGCTCCTCCAGCCACCACGGCGGTTGCACCGGCCATGGTCTGAAGGAAACTTCGTCGGGAAGAAGGCGTTCGAGAATCGAGTGGGTTCATCACGACGAAGTTACTCCTTAAATCAGAATGGTCAGGAATCTGAGTGGAGCAGGGGACTACTTATTGCCCTCCTGCTTGATGCCAAAGTTGAACGTGCCTGCTCGACGGATGGTGGTCTTTCCATCGCCTCCGGGCACACTGAACTGCAGATTCATACCTTTAAACATTCGATTCTGCGACTCAAGGAACTGAGCGACCGCGAAACGAGCCAGTCCTGCACCCACTTTGGCATCCACGATCAGCTCCTGCTCGGCCGAGCGGACCTTGAATTCCAGTTCGGAATCTTCGGGCTTGAATGCTTTAGCCGCATAGCTGGTGAAAGCATCGTCGTCCTTTTGTTCAATGTTCTGGCCATTGATGTTGATGGCCATTTTGGGCGATGTCGTCGCCTTCAGCCATCGCTCCATGGTTTCGATCCACTGAGCCGGCACTTTGCTGAGTTCATCGTTCGATTCGCCGAGCCATTCATTCAGCTGGAACCTGACGAGGAGCGGAACCGCCTGACCGCTGCGATTCAGATTCTCTTCGCTGCCGGAAACCAGTTCATTCAGCATCTGAGCACCCCGATCATCGCCGACCGTGAACCACAGCCAGGAACCTGTCGCGGCCAGATGAAGCTGCACCGGGATCTCCGTCTTCGTCAGCGGAATCGCCGTCTTGTTCGTTCGCAGGGCCAGCGTCTTGTAGTCACCGGCTTTGCCTGGAGTGACTGTGATATGTTCACGCAGGCCGGTCACCGCAACGACGGATTCCAGCACGGACATGAACTGCTCGGCGGACGCCAGTCGAATCGCACCGCAGGGAATCAGTCCGTCCTTCACATTGCCTCGAAGGCACACGGTCGTGTCCAGTACGCCTTCGGTAATCGAATCCTGCAGAGGCTTGATCAGATCGTCGATCAGAATTTCTGATCCTGGTGATTCGCTGGCGGCTTCCTTCAGTCTCATGCTGAGTGAATTGAGGAACGCCGAACCAAACGGACGAACAAACTCCGGAATCACCATCGTGCTCGACAGTACCAGCGGAGAAGACTCATCCTGAAGTGATGCCAGCTGAGTTCCCTGGCGACTGACCACACCCAGGACCGAAGCCAAAGTGCTATTCTCGCGTGCCGAGATCTTCAGCTGGCTCAGAATTGGCTGCCCACTTTCTTTCGACAGATTCAGGCGGAACTGAGCACGATCGACGTCAAACAGGACTCGCTTCAGCAACTCGAGACGCCCTTCGGCAATGATGCGGCGCAGGGAATATTCACCAGCGGCTTCATCATCGAATCGCTGCAGAAACACGGACGCCTGATTCTCCAGAGCCGACCAGAACGATTGCTTCATCGCCGCGGGAATCTGAGTCAGATCGAACTCTGCGTAGATGTCGTGGCCAGCATCGTCGTCATTCAGTTTGAGACTGTCCTGTCCAGGCAGGTCGATCGTGAAGAGAGCTTTGGAACGGGACGAATACATGACTCCGTCGGAATAGCGATAATACGTCGAAGATGACTTTGGCAGAGCAGGGGGGGCACCGCCTTGTGCGTCAGAGTTCGCGGTGATGCTTGATGTCACAACAATAGAAATGCTCTTTCGTTCTCCCTTGGCTTCACCATCACCGCCACCGGCTGGAGGTCCCTTCGGAGCTTCTGCCATCAGCTTCTGAAAATCCAGTTTGATCTCGTAACGATCTTCGCTGCCGATCAGTTCTGCGGCCGGTCCCATCATTTCCTTCTGCGAATTCACAATGTCCGTGAACGCCTGCTGATCGCCGACCAGTTCGAACGAGATCGGATTGTTCAGGCTGACTTCCGGAGTCAGCTGCATGAAGAACAGCGTTCCCTTGACCTGCACCTGAGTACCGTCGGCCGGCTTTGTCTGAACTCGGCCGGGCCCCATATTTAGCGGGCTGGCCATCATCACCATCACGGGCGACTGAGGAATCTCGAGCTGTTCCCTCACCGAGTTCATGTACTTGAAACCATCTTCCATCCGGACATTCGTATGCCAAACTCGCCCGAAGACACGCCCCGTTGCACCATCATCATTGGCAGAGGACTCTTGCGCATGAAGCCGGTTCGTTACCAGCGACAACAGGACTAGCAGAGGCAGGAATGTTCGCTTCATTTGTTCACCGGCGAAAAGAGGGTTGATCAAACTGCAACGGAATCATGATGCTCATGGGTCTTTCCACGGATCGCGCTACCGCAGTCATCGGTCTGGAAAGAGCTCATCAGCTTCAGGAGTGTCGGGGACTTTTCAGCCCCCGGAAGGCAGGCTGCGGGTGGCAAAGGCTGCCGACGATTTGGCGCCTGTTGCCGGAAGGGGCCAGTTGACGGCCGTTTTTTGGGAAAAATCATCAAAGTTTGCCAGAAATTCCCGCCAAACCACTCCGCCACAGGGTTCTGAACCGTCCGATTCTAACGAATCTGACGAATGCATTGATTCTCCTGGACTGGCGATGCCGATCATAACCGTTGTCGTGTGTCTGGAAAACAGAAGGAGATGCTCTCTCCTTCCCAGGCAACAAAACGGCCCTTGAGCAGTTTCCGGGAGTGGTCCATGGAGAGGGATTACTCAGCGGACACTGCTTGATGCAGAATCTTGAACATGGATTTACCTGACGAGCCTCGGCACTGCGAATTGCATGTCTGTTTCCGGGGGCGATTGAGACAACTTAGGTTGTCAACGACCGATTCGCCTGCCGAGTTCTCGTCCGGATACACGGGGAAGGATTGACGGTGACAGAACGGATCAGCACTGATCCCTTGCACCGTTTCAAGACTTGTCATTCAGAGGGAGCTGAAGATGCTGAAGAAACTTGTGATGTTTGCCGTTATCGCGGTCGCCGTGCTGACGACCGTTCGCACCGCCGAAGCGACTCCTCCGGGACAGCCTTCGGACTGGCAGCGATTCTACTACTATCCGTACATCTACTATCCGCATTCGTTCCAGAAGCCTCAGCAGTACAACCACATGTACTACCGCTATGAGCCTTCAATGCGAATCCCGGTTTACAACAAGAACTGGTACAACTTCTACCCAACCGAGAAGCCATACCACAGCGGTCACCACTACATCCTTGACGTGTTCTAGCCATTGATGGCTGAAGCGTCGCAGGACCTCTGAAAACAGACGGGCTCTGATTCCTGAAGCGATTCTTTGATCGCAGTGGGAATCGGAGCCCGTTTCCTTTGGAAGCCTGTTGAACTGGCAGTCAGATCTGATGCAGGATCTCAGAGATGTTGTTGAAGACGACAAACTCGGCAGCATCAGGCAGCACATCTTTCACTCCTGTCAGGAGAAGTGCTGTCACAGTCGGAGCCACATCGACGGTCAGTTCCGTGTCGGAAACAATCGAGGCGACGAAGTACACAGTGTTTCCGATCTTCAGCGAATCACCGACCTGAAGCTCGGTCGTGAACTTTGTTCCGGTGCCTGTCATCGTTGTGCTTCCCTGGGTGATATTGATCGAGCCACTCAACGTCACGTTGCCGGCATTGAAGCTGGTCAGCGGAACGTTCTCGAGCGCTGATGACCCATAGAGGCTCCGAAGATCATGGCTCGTCAGCTGATTGATCAGCGTTACAACCGACATCCCGGTACCAATAACGTTTCCGAAGACGGTGTACTTTCCTGCGTCCAGGCCGGAATTGTCTGACATGTTGATGAACCAGTTGTTGGTTCCGCTGTTGATGTCGGTTCCTGCCAGAGCCATGGACAGCGTTCCGTAGATGTTCGAGTTCGCTGCTTTGAACTCGTTGGCAATCGGCGAGTTCGTCGGAACGGAACTGATTACGGAACCGGAGGACACTGTGAAGCCTCCGGACTGAATGACGAAGTCGGTTTCGCTGCGATGAACAAGCAGGTTCTGCCAGACGCCGGATTCCATGTAGTTGATAAAGTTCTGGACGGTGACCGGAGCGTCATCATCCAGCAGCTCAACGTCAAACGTACCCTGTGTGGACTGGAATCTCACGACGGTGCCCGCAGCCAGATGGACGTTGACCGCAGTATCTGTGGTCTGGCCGCTGGATTCTGCCCGGACAACGATGAAGTTGCTTCCCGGAAGGTCGAATTGCGGGTTCAGGTGAGGAATGGAAATATCGCCAGGAGTGCGTGTCAGCGTGATGTCTACCGTGTAGAAGCCGCTGGGATCAGCCACAGCGATCGCGTCACCGAAGACACCGTCATCATTGATGTCCAGTGTAATCACTGCACCTGCCGCCGTTTCACCGGTGATACGGAAGGCTGCGTCTCGCGTGATCACAGTTCCGTTCGACTGGACCGTCGAGTTTGAAGAAATATCCGTCGATAATGGCAGGTCGTCCACATCCGTCAGCGTGAGAGCAATCACCGAAGTCTGCGCTCCGGATGCCGTCGCCAGAACATTCGCGATCGTTGTCCCATCCGCCGTTGCACCATCATGAATTGTCAGGTCAAACGTCACACTGGTCTGCCCCGCAGGTATGACGACGGAAGCTGGTCCGCTGACTTTACGAGTGTTCGAATAGAGCAGATTCACGGTGACGTCCGTCGACGATGTTCGATTCATTGTCACGGTGGCGGAAAGTGTCCCTGCATCTTCCGCAACTGTCGTTGCAGCAGGGGTCAGCGTCAGAATGGCCGTATCATCATCGACGACTGTCACAGTGGTCTGACCGTCCGTCAGTCCCGACGCGCTGGCCGTCAAAGTCACAAACGAGTTGCCTTCAACACTCTCATTGTTTGTTGTGGACAGCGTGACTGAACCGGAGGATGCTCCTGCGGCAATTGTGACCGTTGCAGGAATCGACAGGCGTCCTGTGTTAGAGAGCTGCAGATTCACCACGAGAGCCTGACTGTTGTCGGCGTTCGTTCGGGTGACCGTGACCGTTGAGGCATTCGTGCCGGCCGTCTCCAGAACTGAAGACTGGCTGAGCGAAACGCTGAGCCCGGGATCCGGCTGAGTTTCGTTGTCGGTTACTGAGACGCTCGACTGTCCGTCGGAAAATCCGGTTGCGATGCCCGTCAGAGTAAAAGTCGAAGTGCCCGTGTAGATGGCATCATCCTGCGGCGTCGTCTGGAACGTCACGGACGATTGCCCCGCAGGAATCGTCACAGACGCAGGAAATGCGACGCGTGTGGATGAGCTGGCCAGACTGACCACCAGGCTGGCCGATGTGTCGCCCGAGTTTCGAGACACTTCAAACTGAAGGCTGTCTGTCCCGGCGTTTTCCGCAATCGTGCTTTGTGCGGCTGTCAGGGTCAGAGCAGCCGAATCATTCTCAGTGATCCCAACCGTGGCGGTCCCCGATGCAAAGCCAGACAACGCTGCCGTCACTGTGATGTTCTGATTACTTTCCACCACGGAGTTGTCGACAATCGACGCTGTGAAGTTCACGCTGGAGCTGCCCGCAGGAATCTGCACGGTTGCAGGAACGGTCAGGCGTGCTGTGTTTGAAGAGGTCAAAGTCACTGTCACGGCCTGCGAATTGTCCGACGTGTTTCGAGAGACAGTCAGCGTGACGGCGCCGCTGCCGGCGTTCTCTGCCACACTGGAAGGAGACGCGCTGAGCGACAACGTTGCCGTATCGTTGTCAGTCACGGTGATATTTGAGGTGCCGTTGGAGAACCCTGTTGCCGAAGCCGTCACCGTCACGTTCGCGCTGCCATCCACCAGAGTCGTATCAACGGGGGTTCCGGTGAACGTGACTGAACTGGCTCCGGCAGGAATGGTCACGGTCGCCGGAACTGTCAGTCGTCCCGTCAGTGATGATGCCAGATTCACGGTCAGAGCCGCTGTGTTGTCTTCGGTGTTGCGAGAAACCGTGTAGGTCACAGCCCCCGTTCCGGCAGACTCCGCGATTGTTGTTGTCGTCGTTGTCAGCGTCAAAGCGGCCGTTTCATTGTCGGTGACTCGAATGGTGTCGGTCGTGTTGGCGAGCCCGGTTGCCGACGCAGTGAGGGTCACAACTTTCGTGCCGGCGGTTGTTGTGTTGTCCAGCAGAGAAAGATTGAATGTTGCGGTCGCCGAACCAACAGGGATCGTCACGGTCGCAGGAACTGTCACCCGAGAAGTATCTGAGGACGCCAGCGTGACCGTCAGTGCAGACGCCGTGGAGCCAGTCCGGGTAATCGTGGCCGTTGTTGCATTTGTGCCGGCGGTTTCGGAAATCACATCGACTGCGATGGCCAGAGAAATCGTGGAGCTGACCCCTGCCGACAATGTCTGACCGCGACTGATGGCGCCCGTCGTGCTGTCCGTGATGCGAGTGGACACGAGAGAATCCACAACGTCCGTGCCCTTCGAACTGCTCCTCCTGATGGACGACACAACAGCTGGCGAGTCAACCTGAACTGCATCGCCGCCGGAACCGCCGATCACTCGGAGTCGACGCTGGAAGTTCGTGTTCCCCTGAATCTGAACACTGTCATTCCCTCGCCCCATCCACAACCATGCTTCACCACGCACCGTTGTTCCGTCGACGTAGACAAGGTCGTTGCCAGCCCCCGCATCGATGTGCAGACTGTTTAGCGTGGAATTCTTCAGAACAATATCGTCTTCGCCCCTGCGCGTTTCAATGTGTGTCAGACCATTCACGGTTGAGCCACTGATGACAACATCATCGGCACCTCGTTCCGAATCAATTTCAAGCGTCTGAGCAATCGTGGAATCGGTCACGGCAAACAGAACAACTCCCGTCCCGGAAAGTCGTACGTCTCTGGCGGTGGCTCCCGTCACGGCCAGTCCGTCGGTCCCGGTTTCGCCGGCGAGTCTCAGCTGACGCACAAAGCTGCTGCCTTCCACTGCCAGCGTGTCATCACCAGCCTGGCCGTTCAGGAAGACATCCTTCTGAAAGGTCAGCCCGCTGCCGATGCGGACGGAATCATTTCCGGCTCCAAGTCGCGCTTCAACAAAGCCTCCAAAGCTCAGTCCATTCGATGACAGCACAAATGCGGTGGTCTGCCCGTTGATCGTTGTGTTATCCAGTCCCTGAACCACAATCGTGTTGCCGCTGGCGATCACCTCGATCGAATTGTTTTGAGCATCTCCGGTGATCCGTGCATTTCCGTTCGACAACGACACCAGCACGTTGCCCGCCAGCAGCGCTTTGACTTCCAGACTTTCGGTCTTCAAAGAAGTCCGGCGATTGCGGGACTGTGAACGATGATGAGACAGGAGGTTCCGGAACGTCTTCTTCAAGGACATGTTTCACCGTTTATGGAAATCGTATGATGTCTTGCAAGTTGCCCGTACAGATTTGAAATGAACAACCACTCTCCCATCCCACGCACGAAGCGCCGGAAGGTTGCGCAGATTGCCAAGTATCCGTTACCGGCATGGCGGATGTAACACTCGAATCTGATCGCCGTCACCGCCAGATTCTGCGAAAAATGTGGATAACCACATGCTTTTCAGCGGGCTGTTGCATTTCCTCAAACTGCAGAAACGTACACTCCCGGCTGGTCGAGACGGACTTGCTTTCAGACGGCTGGCGGCAGAAAAACCCACCAGGCAAGAGCTACCGGGCCGGTAAAAAGCGGGCTGTCCAGCAGGTCCAAAAGCCCCCCGAAGCCAGGCATCAGTGCAGCTGAATCCTTCTTCTGGGCATCGCGTTTGATCAATGATTCGCAGAGGTCTCCGGCAAGCCCCACGAGTCCCAGAACGGCTCCGTACGCAAGTCCGTTCGCAATGGAACTCAACTTCGGTGCCGCCTCAAACATTCCTCCGGCCAGGGTCAGCCACAGCATTCCGCCGACTGTGCTGCCAACGATCGCACCGACCAGGCCCATCCACGTCTTGCCGGGGCTCAACTTTGGAGCCATCTTCCTTTTGCCCCATAGCCGCCCGAACGTGTAGGCAAACGTATCGCCGCATTTGACGCACACGATCATCGAAGCCATGGCGAAGTAACCCAGCTCCGGCCGGGGAAACCATCGCATCTGAGCGGTCACGGCCAGAAGCCCGCCGGCATAAAGCACGGTGATCAGATGAGCTCCCAGGGACTCCATCGAATTCCCAGGCTGCTCATACCGAATCGCTTCCACCACCAGCAGAATCAGAAACGACAACACCAGCGCGCTGCCGATGAATCCCATCGACAGCAGTGGACCGCTGGAAGGATCCAAAGAACTCGCAATGCCGGGAAACAGAACTCTGCCCCAGCCCGCCACAACCACCAGAAGACTCAACGCGGCACACAACGGAAACACGGGGCGCAGATTGCGAGTCTTCAGCAGGTCCACCATCTCAAACGAATTGCGGACAGCAATGAACGCACACAGCCCAAACAGGACCCAGCCCTGATGTCCGAGTCGTTGGTCCAGCCAGAACAATGCCACCAGTGAAGGCAGCAGAATGCAGGACATCAAAAGTCGCCAGCCAAGCATGGGGTGGGTTTTCAGTGTTCAGTGTTCAGTTTTCAGTTTTCAGTTTTCAGATTTCAGTGTGGCTCGTGTCTCCGACGCAAGAGCTTACCGCATTGCCGACTTTCTGTCGGCACCGGACGGCTCGCGCCCTTCCGCTACTTCAGCTTCCTCATCATCAGGCCGATTTCTCAGCCTCGGAGAGTCCTCCAAAACGACGATCGCGTTTGGCGAAGTCTTTCATCGCCTGCCGAAAATCGTTTTCACGAAACTCCGGCCAGAATCGATCCGTGACCCACAATTCCGCATAGCTGATCTGCCACAGCAGAAAATTGCTGATACGAAATTCACTGGCGGTCCGAATCACAAGGTCCGGGTCCGGCATCCCTCCAGTCATCAGTCGATCGGCAATCGTCGATTCCGTAATCTGTTCCGGAGTCATCGTGCCGGCGGCGATCTCCTGACCAATCTTGCGAACGGCTTCCGCGATCTCCTGCCTCGCCCCATAATTGACAGCCAGGCAAAGAGTCATGCCGGTATTGTTCGCCGACACTTCAATCGTCTTCTGCATCTCCGCCTGAATCATCGGATCAAGAGCACTCAACGTTCCGATGACACGGAACTTCAATCCCTGCCGCTGAATCTCACGACGCTCTTCAATCAGATACTGCTTCAGAAGATGCATCAGCAGAGTCAGCTCGCGAGGCGGTCGCTTCCAGTTCTCACTGGAAAAACAATACAGCGTCAGCTGCTCCACTCCCAGTCGCGAAGCTTCTTCCACAATGCACCGAACAGAAGTGACTCCTCGTCGATGGCCTTCAATCCGCGGCAGTCCCCGCTTTTGTGCCCAGCGACCATTGCCATCCATGATGATCGCCACATGACGAGGAATCCTGGCGCGATCGAGTCCGAACGCGGCAAGCTCCTGATCTGTGTAGGGCAGTTCCTTCGACAACTGAATACTCCGCAGGCTGAACCGAGATTTTCACAGCTCATCAAAAACCGCTGAGAACAATGGCTCAATCCTCAGCACATTGTTCTCAGCATCGTCATTTCACTCGTCCGGATCCTGCTACTTCGCAGACAGATCCACACAAATGATCTTTTCGTCATTGCGGATGTAGGCATGGCGATTGGCAAATGCCGGCATGCTCCACACGACTTCACGACCGAACGCGTTGTTGGTCTGCTCAATCACTTTGGCTCGGGAGATTTCCTTGTAACCTTCCGGAGTCAGATTTGCGAACAGCAGCTCACCCAGTTCGTTGAACAGCACGAAGCGATCTCCCTGCTGAACAATGAAGGCTGTCTCCGAACCCGCAGCTCGCTTGCCAATCACATCTGTGGTCTCCCACAGTTTGTTGCCTTCCGGCAGCGAGATGGCTCGGAGCACACCCTTCTGGTCAAAGCCGTACAGCACTGACCCGACCAGGAATGGCTGCACGTTGACCGGACAAATGACGTTCTGCTTGTCTCGCCACAGTTCCTTCGCCGCTGGCTTTGACGGATCGAGCTCAATCATGAGGCTCTTGTTGCTGTAACCGGCCGCGTACAGGTAATTCCCTGAAACGACTGGCGACATGATGATCGAACCGCTGGAAGCATCGTACGGAAACGACCAGTATTCCTTGCCCGTCGCCGGATCCACTGAGGCGATCGCGTTGGGGCGATAAAGAATCAGCTGGCGAACTCCGCCGTGCTCGATAATCGTCGGTGGTGAATATCCCTGACCCAGTGAGCTGGAAGTGGAGCTCTTCCAGACTTCCTTGCCCGTCTTCTTGTTCAAAGCCACGATGTGGCTGCCTTCTCCGCCCGCCAGTGTCAGCAGGTTGTCACCGTCGATCAGCGGATGAGCCGCATAGCCCCACAGTGGAGCCGTCGCTTTGTATTCGGCCTTCAGATCTTTGGACCAGACAACCTTGCCGTCTGCCACTTTGAAGCAGAACAAGTGTCCTTCGGCACCGAGCGTGTAAACGACATCGCCGTCAACGATCGGAGTACAGCGAGGACCAGCGGGGTACGAAATCCCGTACTTCACAGGCATCTCGTGAGTCCACAGAACCTTGCCAGTTGCCTCATCCAGGCAATGGACTCGTTCCGTGCCGCTGAACTCCTTGCGATCGAAGTTATCAACCTTGACGTTGTCTGCCGTCACGTAGTCCGTGATGAAGACTTTGCCACCAGCGACCGCAGGACCCGCATAGCCACCGGCAATCGGAGTGCTCCAAAGAACCTTCGGACCACCTTCCGGGAACTTCTCAATGATTCCCGTTTCACGCCACACATTGTCTCGCTTTGGCCCCATCCACTGAGGCCAGTCATCCGCGCCAGCGAATGGTCCGACGACCACAACCCCCAGACACACCATCAATGACCGCATCATCCGTTCAACACGTGCCACAAAAACTCTCCACACAGACTCAGGTTGGCCAATTCCTCCCATGAGACCGCATTGTGTACGATTTTGGCGACTCTGGCGAGTGGTCAAAAAAGCCAGTTTTCCAAATTGAGCCTGAGACGCTAGCCGATCCTCTCATTTCCCCAGCAATCTTTCGAGGTCTGTTCCACGCGGTTGGCAGATGGTTCGCTCAGGCTGCGCCGGGGGGTCGGCTAGAGCCGAAGGCTCAGTGTAGAGCAACTGTCCCCAGTTGCTCCGTCCCCGAGATTTGAAATCGGAAATCGGAGATCGGAGATTTGAGATTTGAGATGGGAGATTTGAGATCTGAAAACCGAAAACCTAAATCCGAAAACCTTAACCCCCATTCTTACTCCGCAACAATCTCCGCCGAGTTCCAGTAGCCGAATTCATACGACCAGTCGTTGGCCTTGTTCTGCAACTCGATCGTTACGGGCTGACCGGCGAGATCGCTGAGGTCCACGGCGATCTCTTTCCATTCGATCGCTCCGGATTTGTTCCGCTTGATGATAGTCTGCGTTCGCACTTCGCCGTTGATCCTGACCGCCAGCAGCCAGTCTCCCTGTTCGTGCGAAGCGACTCGAAGACGAAGCTTCACTTTCGAAGCGGTCGGCAGCGTTGTCTTCGTCGTCAGAACACACGGCTCGCTGCGAGAAACCGGATGAGTCCGCAGGGCGGGGCGGTCGTGATGATTGAGCATCACTGCGATGCCGCCTTCTCCGGATTTGTTTGTGGAATATCCTGGCAGCAACTGTTCGACCAATGCCGCAAACTCCGCGGGCTTTGCAGATTCACCGGGGATGATTCGAGAACCCGCGAGCAGTTTGGCTTCGGGATCTTCCGGTGGCTTGTCGAGCGTGATGAAGGCAAAGAGGTCGTACAGTTCCTGCTTCGTCAGCTGCTTCTCCACTCCTTCCGGCATCAGCGACAGTTTGCTGGGAACGGCTTCGTCGACATCCGAACGAGCAATCGTCTCGAGCTTGTCGCCCTGGACTTTCAGCACGATACGCTGAGCACTGTCTTCGACGGGCAAACCGGAAATCGCCTTGCCGTCCTTTGTCACCACGGTCAGACCCTGATAGGCCGCACCAATGACGAGGCTTGGGTCGAACACATTCGACAAAAGCTGTTCGAAGGAGGCTCGACCGTTGCGAGTAATGTCCGGCCCGACCTCAGCACCTTCGCCGTAGATCTTGTGGCACTGAGCACACAGCTTCTTGAAAACCGCACGGCCGGCAACAGGATCGCCCTTGGCCGTACGAAGCTCATCTCTCATCTTCGAAATCAGCTCCAGCCGTGCAGGATCACGCTCCGTTCGCACGACGCCCCAGTGCTTCAGGACCAGATCCGACAGATCCTTGTTCTTCAGACTCAGCATCTTGTATGCCTGGTTGGCATTGATCGCCGTGGCAGGCACTTTCTTTTGCTGCACAAGATTCATCAATTCGAACGAGGAACGTTCGCGATCAGTCAGTGCTTCGACGACGGCTGGCTGCACGTCGGCGGGCAGGTGCGGCAGATTCGCAACAAGGACTTCCGTCGCTTTGCTTGAATCAATCCGGCCGATCGCCTGAACGGCTCGACGAAGGAAGTCGGGCGAGTTTGGCTGAACCAGCAGAACTTTCGCGAAGCTGATTGCATCCTCATCTTTTGCCGTGATCAGCGCATTCGCCATTCGGAGACGGACATCATTCGAGGCGTCTCGGGAAGCAATGCGTTCGGTGGCTTCCATGGCAATTCGCTGAGCCACCCGGATTGCCTCTTTGATCTGCAGAGAAGCACCCAGTTCGATGGCTGATACCGTCGATGGGCGAGCCAGATTGTTTCGCATGGATCCGGCCAAAGCTGCTTCCAACTGAGCCCGAAGCGCCGCCAGCGATTCCCCGGCAATTTCCCCGGAACGGACTCGTGCGGTCAACAGCTGCAGGCAGCGGTTCGCCGGTTCTTCCGTCGCTTCACTTGCCAGCAGGATCGTCAGCAGTTG
>JAXMBV010000018.1:0-140695 GCA_046349695.1 Planctomycetaceae bacterium
CGCCTACAAGGGCATCGCCATTCGTCTGGATCCTGGTGCCGGCGGAGTTTCTCGCGGACATCATTGGATGCTGTTTGATACCGACACACTTCGAATGGCTGCAGCATGGAGCGCAGAATCCAATGTTGATCCGGAACAAAACTTCATCGACTGGCGAGGCATTCAGTTCAACGGCGAACATCAGATTCATCCCAGCCTGACGGGCAAAATCGCAGCATCCAATGGAACTGGTCCCGGGTGGGCCAATCCCGAAACCGGACAACTCACAGACGATCAGCGAGTCATCGGGCGCGACGATCGCCGGTATGGTCCGTTGCCAAAAGCATGGGGACAGTTCCGCGGACAGTACCTGCACGGTCAGAAAACGATCCTGTCCTATTTTGTGGGCGACGCGCCAGTGCTTGAAGAGCCGGGACTTCTGATCCAGGAAGACCCAAAGGCCGCTCCCGTATTTCTGCGAACGCTCAACGTGGGTGCTCATTCAAGCGAACTGATTCTGCAAGTGGCTGAACAGCCGGAATCGAAGGTGCTGTCTGAATCCACGGAGCACCACACGGTTGTCTTTGGAGCGGCTTCACCATCCGATGCCGCTCAAAAAGACTCCGCGCCGGTGGCGTTTGACGGTCAGACATTCCTCGAGATCAGTGACGCCAGCAAATTCGATCTGACAGCAAAGGATTTCACGATCACCGCAACCGTTCGCACTTCGGAAAGCGGCACGATCTTCGCTCTGGCAAAGCCTGAACCGAAATGGACGCCCGACGGACAGTCGCTCTTCATTCGCGACGGACATCTGGTGTTCGACATTGGCTGGGTTGGTGCCGTTACGGGGAAGAAGAAGATCAACGATGGACGATGGCATCGCATTGCTGCCGTATGGAAGCAGAAGAGTCGTCGTCTCACGCTGTTTGTTGATGGCCGGGAAGACGGTAGCGGCGAACTGGCCGCGAATGCTGCTCTGAACAACCCGGTGGCAAGAATCGGATTCACAGCATCGAACTTTCCTGGCCCGCAGTCGTACTTCGACGGAGAACTCAAGGATGTTCGCTTCTTCCAGTCTGCTCTGGGTAAGGAACTCAAGACGGAAGAAGCTCTTGCTGAGCACACGGATGCTCTGATCGGCCACTGGAATCCCGCCGGCTCGAAAGGAAACACGGTCAACAACATGGCGGGACCAGCACCACATGCCATTGTTCATCGTGGCGAATCAAAGCCGCGTTCTCAGCAGAAGCTGATGGTCGGCTTGAAGGCAGATGCCGTTGTCTCCGACCTGAAGTGGACTCACCGCGATGGCCGACTGCTGCTGACAATTCCTGCTGGTCAGCACGTGCGACGATTCACAATCTGGATGACCAACCTCGCACAGGATTCGCCGCCGGAGGCCAGTGCACTCACCGGCCCTGCGATTCCAGAACCGTCGAAGGATTTGAAACCTCTGACAACCGGCGGGCCGCGACGCTGGGATCAGTCCATCACAACAACCGTAACGCCGTTCTTTGATGGCGGTCCGGGCAGCCCGTTTGCCACGGACATCCTGATGGCCCCGGAAGCCAATCCGTGGCTGGCACAGTGTCGATTCACGGGCCTGGATTTCTTTTCCGACGGACGCATCGCGGTCTGCTCGTGGGATGGAGATGTCTGGATCGTGGAAGGACCGCCGGGGGCTGCTCAGCTGAAGTGGACTCGGATTGCTTCCGGGCTCTTCCAGCCTCTGGGGCTCAAGATTCTGGATGACACGATCTATCTGACGTGTCGCGATCAGCTGGCCGTTCTGCGTGACCTGAACTCGGACGGCGAAACGGACTTCATCGAGTGTCTGAACAACGACCATCAGGTGACCGAGCATTTCCATGAGTTTGCGATGGGACTGCAGACGGATGCTGACGGCAACTTTTATTACGCCAAGTCGGGACGGCATGCTCTGGAAGCCGTTGTGCCTCATCATGGAACTCTTCTGAAAGTCACACGCGATGGATCGCGTACGGAAATTCTGGCGAACGGCTTCCGAGCTGCAAATGGCGTTTGCCTGAACCCCGACGGCTCCTTTGTGGTCACCGACCAGGAAGGGTTCTGGAACCCGAAGAACCGTATCAACTGGGTGACTCTGAATCCGGATGGCAGGCCGAAGTTCTATGGCAACATGTTTGGATACCACGACGTCGCCGATTCCTCTGACGCCGCGATGGAACCACCGCTTTGCTGGATCACGAATGCCTTTGATCGTTCTCCCGGAGAACTGCTGTGGGTCGAGAGTGACAAATGGGGACCGCTCAAAGGATCGCTGCTGAATCTTTCCTACGGCTACGGCAAAGTCTTCCTGGTGCCACATGAATCCGTCGGCGGAAAAATGCAGGGCGGCATGATTGAACTGCCGATTCCTGCGTTTCCGACGGGAGTGATGCGAGGACGCTTTCATCCGCAGGATGGCCAGCTGTATCTGTGCGGCATGTTCGCATGGGCCGGCAGTGCGACCTATCCCGGAGGTCTCTACCGCCTTCGCGCGACGGGACAGCCGATGCACCTGCCGGTCGAACTGCATGCGAAGAAGACTGGCATGGAGCTGACTTTCACCGAATCGCTCCACCCTGATTCCGTGAAGCCCGAGAATATTCACATCAAAGTCTGGGACCTGAAACGTACGGCCAATTACGGCTCACAGCACTACAACGAGCGTGAGCTGGCACCTGATGAAACGCTGCTCAGCGACGATGGAAAGACACTTCGCATCATCCTTCCTCGGCTGACTCCCACCTGGTGCATGGAAATTCGATACGCTCTGCAAACTGCCGACAGATTGCCTGTTGAGGGGATCGTGCACAACACAATTCACACGCTGGCTGAGTAACGTCTCCACTCGTGCTTCCGTCTGTTTGTCAGGGACATCAAGCGGCGATCGTCAGCCAGCGTAATACACGATGGCCAGACCGCCAATCACAATCGCGGTTACCAGCCAGGCATCCGGGTCAACAAACCGGCGGCGGCCTTCGACATTATAGAGCTGCCCAAGAATCGCGGTCTGAGTCGCCAGGATCGCAGCAAAACAGGTGATGCAGTGGTTCACCGACACGACTGCCAGCAACGAACCTTTCTGGACAATATCCAGTGGAAACATCAGCAGCATATTGAAGGCATTACTGCCAAAGATATTCCCGATGGCCAGATCATAGGCCCCCATTCTGACAGCGGCGAGAGATGCGACCAGTTCGGGCAGCGATGTACTGAGCGCGACAAGTGTTGTTCCGACAAATGTTCTTCCGAGTCCCGTTGCTTTTGCAAACGACTCTGCGGCATGAGCCATAAACGGTCCAACGAACAGGATTACAGCAGCGGCAGCCAGGAAGGCAAAGATGGCCTTCCTGAGGGCTCCTGGTTTCTTCACATCTCCATGAATCTCTTCAGGAGCTTCTGCGAGAGATGCACGCTGGTCCAGGCAGACCACCCGCACTCCTCCGAAATACACGGCCGCCAGAACCCAAAGGCCCGGGCCGATTCCCAGCCATGTCGTGTTCGGGATTCGCGAAGCTGTCAGGATCGCCAGACCGGCAACGGACATCAGTGCGACACTCACACTTCCCGACAGTGCATGTCTGGCAGAGCGGCGTGAGAGCATTCCGCCGGTTGATTTCTGTGTCAGATCCAGAATGGCCAGAATCAAAAGGTTGGCGAGGCAACTCCCAAGCAGATCGCCAATCGCCAGATCAGCGGCGCCCATACGAATGGCAGAAATATCCACCGTGAGTTCCGGAAGGGAAGTCGCTCCGGCCAGCAGAATGCTCCCTATCAGCAACCGGCCAAATCCGGTGATTTCAGCAATAGCGTCAGCTGACTTGGTCAGTATCGTCCCCGCGACGATGACGATGACCGCACAGACTGCAAATTGTCCGAGACTGCTGAGAACATCCATGACGGGAACTTCCTGAGAACGCGTGCTGACGGAAAGACGGATTTCAACAACAAAGGTGCCGCTTTCTCTGCGAATGCTAGTCATCACTTCGCTGTTCGTCATGCAACTGCAGTTCCTGACAGGCATGAAGATACGATGATGCCGACCACGCCTGGTACGACTTTCCCATCGGTCGGCCAGTCTTACTGTGCACCCATTCATTGAACTCCCATTCCCGATTCTTTCCAAGCCGATTCAGCTGAGCCAGTTTCAGCAGTTCTCGACATGCGACCTCATAAAGGCCCAGGCGATTGATAAAGCGCACCCACATGCCGCCAATGAAGGGCCAGATACCTCCATTGTGATAATGGCCGGGGAGGTTCAGAAGATTGACGATGTAGTACGGTCGCCAGTCCGGATCACCAGCCTGAACAGGAGGGTACAGATTCGTGACCGGATAGGGTTCATTCACTCCCACACCCCACATGAACCGAAACGCTTTTCGAGCCCGGTCTGCATCCAGAACGTTGGACAGAAATGCCTGGATATTTCCCAGGACGTCACATCGCCAGCTGAAACTGAATGGCGTGACTTCTGCCAGCAGGTAGCTGGAATCACCAATCGCAGACTGCTGCTGCACAAACTGAAATTTGTCCGTGAGTCCGGGACCACTGGTTGTCGGCCAGAAGGTCGTCAGGATCCGACTGCGAATCGTCTTCGAGCGTCGAAGGCACTCTTCCGCTTCCTCAAATCGATTCTGCATCTCCAGCAGTCGGCCCCATGCCACATTGGCACGATACCAGAGCACTTCGTCGTACAGGATGTGATAACTTCGGCCAAACAGATCGGTCCAGTCACCGGCTTCAGGAATTTCCAAAAGCAGATCGTTGTTGGCATCCAGCGCGCACAGCCACGTCATGACCTGACCAAGACGATCTGCGTACTGCTGAAGAAACTCGTTATCCTGTGTCTTTCTAACATAAGCATGGAAGGCAATGATGATCCAAAGACCACTGTCCACCGAACAGATTCCGCCAATGCCGCTGTAATCCGGGACCAGATCATCGATTCGAACATTTGAAGGAATCTGACCATTGGGAGCGATTCGGTCGAGCAGCGTCATGAGCGTTTGCTTCTGTGCTTGACGAATCTCTGCGTCTTCCAGCTCCAGCGTTCCGATGATCGTAATCGCCCCGTCACGCGCCCAGACACTTCGGTAATTAACATCCGTCCCTGTGACTTCATTATCCGCAAGAGAGCATGCCGTAAATCCATGAGGCGTGATGTTTCGCCGGATTGTACTCAGGGCTTCCCGATATCCCTCCGCAATCAGGCGTCTTTCGTCGGATCGCAGAGAGCCCAGCGCCGATTCGGTGAACAGCATTCGAAGGGTCGGGTCCATCGCATCCGGGCCGCAGGGTTCCGCAGGAGTCGGTGTCTGGGGGATCACGCCGTAATGCTGTAACCCTTCCAGTACACCGTCGGCAAGGATCTTCGTTGAGTTAAACGTGGGGATGCGAACCACGGCTTCGATGAGTTCCGGCTGAGCATTCTCCACAACGATACCGCGTACATCCTTCAAAAGAAACATGCTCGCGTCGTTTCCGCTGTCACCAGCGACGACAACAGAGCACAATTCAATCGACAGCTGCCCGGCAAGCCACGAAAGCGCACCTCCTTTGTCGGCGCCACATGGGAGCACATCGAGATCTCTCATGCTTGAGTAGACCACGCTGACACGGAGTCCGGCCGCTGTCAGTGCGTCTTCGATTTCCCTGAGCAATTCTGGCGCTGCATTTTCGAGGAACCAGCTGGACTTCCAGGGATGACAGACGTCAGGAGGCTGGGGAGTCGCTCCGGAAAAGCGACGCATGACGGTCGTCACTTTTTCGCCGTCCCAGCCAGACTTCAGACGCTCGGTATAGGCCTTCCACGGCCGCTTTCTTCTGCCATCGTAGAGTTGTGTCCCAACGCCGCCGATGATGTAGTCCGGCCACGGCAAAGGTGAGGTAGACAGCAAATCGATGACATCCTGAACCAGTCTGCCGCTGGCATACACCAGCAATGGCCTCTGACCGGCTGGCTGATTGATCCATGCCGTCCGAAAACGACTCGTCGCTTCCGGGTTGCCAAGCAGGGTCCCATCGAGGTCAGAACAAAACAACCTGACATTTTGTGCCGGCCCGCCCAACATTTCAGGCATGAACGTCTCCGAAAGCAGACCAGCAGGCCGCATAACAAACTCATCCGCATGAAACATCAGAGCGACTCAACTTCGGCCCAGGTGCTGCTCCATTCCTTTTCACTGTCCTCAAGCAGCTCCGGATCATCATTCACAGCCGACAGCAGCTGCTGGGCAACGCCGGTCCAGGTAAACAGACTTCGAACTCGATGCGCCCCAAGATGGGAAAGACGATTTCTCAGCCGCGTATAGCGAAGGATCTTCAGCATCGAGATCCCAAGATCTTCCCGATCAAACGGATCCGCAAAGATCGCGCTGCGTCCAAATGTCAGACTTTGATGCAGTCCCCCGTGAATCGTCACCACTGTAGGTGTTCCGCACGCCATCGCTTCAATTGCCGTCATACCAAACGGCTCATAGCGACTTGAGAGCACAAACATGTCGGCTGCTCGATAGTAGTCCGGCAGCTGTTCATCAGGAATGAAGGACCCGAATCGAATGCGTTCCGCCAGCCCCAGCTCTGCTGCCTGACTCTTCAGCGCCTGCAGAATCTGCTGCTCCGACGCGCTCATTGACTCACCTCCCACCGCAAGATGCAGAGTCGCGTCGGGCTCTCGGGAAGCAAGAACAGAAAATCCGTCAATCAGCAGGTCATAGCCCTTGTTCCGTGCGAGACGGCCAAGTGCAAGAACAACAGGGCCCGTGAATCCAAGCCGCATACGAATGGACTGTCTGCTCGCATCCCCAACTGGATAGAAGCGGTGATCATCGTACCCCGGAGGCACAAGACGACACTGGCGCGATGCGACCTGGTAATCATTCCTCAGCATCTCCAGTTGAGATGGCGATGTGGCAATCACCAGTGTGCTGTGCCGATAAAGAAAACGTTCTCGCCGAATCCTCTCACGAAAATTGTACTGCTGCTCGAAGCGAGGAAGCTCGGCCGGAAAATCGGTCCGCATCTGCCGCATTTTCCACAGACCAAGTGAATGAGGAGTGTGGATATGCGGAACTTCCAGCTGCTCACGAAGGCAATCGCCGGCAATTCCGGCATCCCAGTAATGGCTGTTGATCAGTGTATACGTCAACCCATATTCGCGCATCATTTCCAGCGCGTTGTCGCACCATTCTGGGATATGTTCGCACAGGTATTCCTTGGGAATGAAATCCCGGCCACCGCAGGGGACCCGAATGATGCGGACTCCCGGTTCCACAAACTCGACCTCAGCCTGGTGCTCAAAACGTCGAGTCCAGATGTCAACCTGATATCCCAGCTGGGCAAGCTTCTTTGATATTTCCAGAACGTAGACGACCTGGCCTCCCGTGTCGGCAGCTCCAAGTGGCGGCCTCGCAGCCACATATCCATGAGTTGAGATCATCGCGATTCGGGGACTGCACGAACCAGCCTCCAGAATCAGGCTCCTTGAGACCGGCAGGGCGGTCGGGGAGCTGTCCGAGTCAAACTTTGCGCTGTAACTTTGCGATTCCGTTTCCTCTGTCATTCTGGTGGCTCCTGTAAGTGTGTTCCTGAACGATACGCACAATCAAACGGTCTTGCGGTGTTCATGGTGTTGTTTAAGAACAACACGGGCATTCAGTTGCTGGTCTCGTGAGACGAATGTTTCAGGAGACTGTCGGCGCTACGCGAAATGGCGCCGTCCGGGCGATCAAGTTCGATGGCTTTGCGGTAGAAACGACGAGACAGTCGGTCAGCACCGCAGGTTTTCAGCAGATCGCCCAGCAGCAGACAGAGTGACGGGAGCTCCGGATGTCCCGCCGCAAGCTGTGTCAATTCCTTCTTCACATCAAGGAAAAGACCAACACGCCACAGCACAAACAGATCATGAAGACGTGAAGCCACATCACCATACATGTCACGAGGCAGTGCTCGACTCAGGGTTGCGCTGCTGCCTGCGTAGTCGTCGCGCATGGCGTGACACCAGGCCAGAAACACACTGGCCTTTGGTTCGTAATCTTTTGCACTCGCCAGTTCCGCGAAGACGGCAGCGCCGGAGTCATACTTACCTTTCATCAGCAGCCGATGTCCGTAATCGAACAACGTCTCATAAGTCCATTGCTCACAGCGATCGCCGCGCCGAACCGTGTACATGGCAGCTTTCGGAGTTCGGTCCGTTCCCGTGGGATTCGTCTCAATCATCTCTCACCCTTTCATTCGAGGACGTCGAGGTTGATTCGACCGCGCAGACAAAGGGACCATGACGCATGTTGTCCGCATTGGACACACGGGCAACAACTGTTCCCAATCAGCGTTTCGCTGTTCAGTGTTTTCCCGCAAACACAATGCTCACCATGACTTAGAATTTTGGCAGACATTTCGTCGCTGGAATGTACGGAAAATCTATTGCCCCCAATGGATGCCTGCTTTCCAGATAGCGTGGCGCTGTGTCGGTGTGTGCAGACCAGATCCGTTCACTGAACTGCACGATTTTCTGTCCTGCTGATTCTGCGCTGAGTGGATTCTGCTGATCGCGGTTGCTGGCCGCTGAATCGACGCAATGCAATAGACGCACTGTTCATTTCCCGCGTTGTGGCACAAGAAACGCACTGAAGCGGTTACCCTGGTCGAATGAAAAATGCCTGACAGGCACAGAACAGGACGATCCTCACAGGGATGAAAGGACAGCAAGATGGAACAAACGGATCAACTTCTCAAGATGCTGGCGGCAATCCTTATCCTTGGGGTGGGCGCTCAGTGGCTGGCCTGGAGACTGCGCATTCCGGCGATCCTGATGTTGCTGACGACTGGCTGCATGGCAGGATCCATAGCACAGTTCATCAGTCCGGATGACCTTTTCGGGCCGCTGCTGCAGCCACTTGTGTCGCTTTCCGTTGGCTTGATCCTCTTTGAGGGCGGATTGAACCTCCGCCTGGCTGAACTTCGAAAAATCTGGAAGCCGCTGCTCGGTCTCCTCACTATCGGTGCGGTCATCACCTGGTTTGGAGCGACTGTTGCGGCACATTATGTACTTGGAATTCCGGCTTCGGTCTCGCTTGTGCTTGGAGCCGTTCTGACTGTGACCGGTCCAACGGTCATTGGTCCGCTCCTCAGAGAAATTCGGCCATCGGGGCAGGTGGGTGTCATCGCAAAGTGGGAGAGCATCGCCATCGATCCCATTGGGGCAACACTGGCAGTGCTTGTCTTTGAAGCCATCGCCTCCATTCGCGCGGCGGAATATCAGTCCGCCACCCTGAACGCGATCCAGGGGTTTGTCGGCACTGCCGCTGCCGGCGCCATCGTGGGCGGACTGGCGGCAAAACTGCTGGTCGAATCCTTCCGTCGATTCTGGATTCCGGATTATCTGCAGAATCCCATGACACTGCTGTATGTGGTCGCGTCGTTTGCCGGAGCAAACACACTTCACAGTGAAGCGGGACTTGTCGCCGTCACAGTCATGGGAGTATTGCTGGCCAATCAGCGACATGTTGACGTTCATCGTATCATCGAGTTCAAAGAGTCGCTGACCGTTTTGCTGATCGCCACTCTGTTCATTGTCCTGTCATCGCGAGTTCCTCTGCAGGACGTTGCAGAACTGGGATGGCGCGGGCCTGTCTTTGTCATCCTGCTGATCCTGGTCGTACGCCCTGCATCTGTCTGGCTGTCGACCCTGGGCACCGGACTGTCAAACCGGGAACGGCTGTTTCTTTCCTGGTTCGCTCCTCGCGGGATTGTGGCCGCGGCCGTATCGTCCATGTTCGCACTGCGAATGGGAGAAAGCGGCGCCGTGATCGCACCAGCGACGCTGGTTGTCATCCTGATGACGGTTGCGGTCTACGGCCTTACCGCCGCGCCGCTGGCCCGTCGTCTTGGACTTGCGGCCTCTGATCCGCAGGGACTGCTGATTGCGGGAGCAAGCCAGATGTGTCGTGCGATCGCCAGAGCACTTTCGAAGGAAGGCGTTCGTGTGGTCCTCGTCGACACACGGTATCAGCGTGTTGCGAAATCACGAGAAGCCGGACTCAACGTCTGCTTCGCCAGCATCCTCTCAGAATATGTCATGAACGCAGTCGACTTTGAGGGACTCGGCCGGTTTCTGGCAATGACATCGAATGACCAGATCAACACTCTGGCAGCCGCGCGATTCCGAGAGATCTTCGGGGCTCAAAACGTTCTGCAGCTGCCTCGCGGGGAAGCCAGTCAGCGACTGGAAACCACGTGGCAAAATCGGCTCGCCGGGCGATGCCTGTTTGGTCCGAAACTCACGTATGAGTTCATCGATTCCGCCCTGGACAAAGGAGCGGCGATCAAGGCAACACGTTTCAGCCAGGTGTTCACGATGGAAGCGTTTCGAGCCCACTACGGCGATCGCGTCTTCCCTCTATTCCTCGTCGATGGGACTCGCGTCCACGTCATCACCTCAGATTCGAAGTTCAATCCGCGTGCTGGCCAGGTGGTCATCAGTCTTGTTGTGCCCGCCAATACGGATTCTCTCCGAACCTCCGATTCCGCCGTCATTCCTGACAGCAGCGTGATCACCTCGGAAAGTGTTGTGCGACCGGTTTCGGAATCCGCCTCATAGAGTCTGCGTGAACATTTCGCGTTCTGACAGCATTGGAGCAGCTGTCTCAGCCGGACCTGATTCCAGTGTCGCAGTCTGAGCATCGCTGACGGTCCGCGCGACAGTCCAGACTCCGGCCGACAGGATCACAGCAGCGACTGAGAACCCAATCGCGTGCTTCCATTCGTCTCCAGCGTGGTGCCTGTCCCGCAAGGCGCTCATGAAGTAGCCCCAGCGAGTCAATAACATCAGGAGCACTGTCAGAAAGTAGAGCGTCGAAAGAAAAAGGTGATTCGATCTGTCCGCGTCCATGCGAAGGACACACAGAGCCATCAACACACCTGGTCCGACAGCGATCCAGAAAAGCCTCGCAAATGCAAACGTCGAGCAATGGCCCGGCCAGAATTCAAAAGGAGCTTCAGCGGAATTCGATGTCTTCCCGTCTCTTGTCTTCATCTGTGCCTCCCTGCATCAATTCTCTGCTCTTGTGTCGCCGTCATTGTGTCGCTGCGGGATGACGAAACATCGGCAGAAAATGCGGATTAAGATCACGTCGTGTGACTTCGATCTGCAATGCAATCAACATGCCGATTTCGAGCCACGACTCTAAGTGATGCACTCGCCCTGTCTTCCGAAAGATCGGCAACTTCTGCAACAGCGGATTCAGCAAGTCGATGACAAGATCGTTGCCAGAGAAGAACGAGAATCCTTTCCACCACGTCGCGACTTAATAGCCCCAGGCTGGCTGGCCCTTTCCGGGATACGAACAGATGAGTTTCTTTTCATGTGTCACGAGGTCGAATGTTAATAAGCCCTGCGGAATTTCGAAATTCCCTATGAGATAGCAAAGAACCGATCCGTCCGGAGAAAGCGACAGGTGTTTCACAGAGGCAGGAACCTCAAACAGAGTCGACGTTGATTTCGTTTCAAAGCTGAATACCTGGACTTTCGATTTTCTCTCTTCCTCCTGAACAAACACAACACTTCTCTCATCGAAAGATAACACGGCACAAGGATCCGTGTCTTCGATGGTCTTGATGTGACCGATAACGGATGTCGGACCTCCATCAAATCGACACACTGCAAATCCGGTATTGTCGGCTCGCAGAAAGTAGAGGTGGCTGCCGTCCTTAGACCACATCGGTGACTGACCGCCGCCCACTTCTGTGATTCCGGTTTCACCCTGCTTCCCGACTTTCAGCAATGCGGATCCATTTCTTCGCGTTTCGCACCATGCGATCTGCATTCCATCGTCACTGATCGCAACATCCTTTGGTACAGCGGGAAATCGGAACTTCAGCTCTGAATGGCCGTCCGGCAGAATTTCCACCAGGGCATCATGGCAAACCGCCAGGACATTCGCTGTACCTCGGATACAGAAAAAATGCGATGGCTCACCCAGAACGTCAGGAACGAACTCGTACTCCGGACTTCCATCAAATTTTCGCATGATGTAACCACGATAGAAACTCGCGTAAACGAGACTGTGGCTACGGAGCTTTTCGATTTTGATGCCGCCGATGCAATTGGAATGTTTGCTGACAGAATGCCTGCCAATTTGATCCATCGCAATGTCCTCTAATGCATTGACCAGAGTCACCCCGTCTCGCCTGTTACGCTGCAGAATCTCGCAGATGTCGGCAAGCGTTCGACCACTGGTAGAGTCAGCATTGAGCAGGTAGTGCGCAACTGCCAATGGAAGATGAGGACGAAGTATGAGTCGCTGTTCGTCGCTTAAGCCTGCGTTCTTTACCAACTGCGATTCAATGATCATCAAGTCGATCGATTCCAGCGATTGCTTGTCGAGGATCTTCTGGAGAGCCGCCCTTGTTTCGGCAACCTTTTGACGCAGGGTTTCGATCTCCTGTGGGCCTGTAACCCTGCCCGCCAGTTCGTACAGTGACTTCAATGTCACCAGGTCGTAAGGATCATGGTCCTGCAATGAGAAAGCCTGCAAGGCAACATCATGCCAGTAGTGTTCCTTCAAGGCGATTTCAAAGATGTGCGTCCATCGCTGCATCGCAGCATCGTTCCCGGTGACTTTCAGATGCTCTGTCAGAGCACTCAACGCTGCTCTCACCAGTTCCCGAGAGTCATAACGTCCGCCGATTTCGCTCTCTGACAGAAACCGAGTCAGATCCGGCGTCAGGTCCTGCTGACTTTCCAGCTGAAAGTAATCGCTCAGGCTTTCGATGAGCAGCCGTTCGCCGTCTTCAGCAGCCCCGAGATGCAATTGCACAATACCAAGCGCCATTCTCGGATCAGAACGATCCCGCAGTAACTCTCTTCCAAGGCACTCAAGCAAATGCTGTTGCAGGACGAGACAACTGTCTCGGTCTTTGAGCCAACAGGAGGGCTCATTGACAAACGAAACCGGAAGTAAACCGAACATCCGGAACTTTGAAGCCGACCGATCAAGATACTGCCGTGCCAGCTTTCGAACGGCTTCAGGGTTTGGGTCGTCTTCTGAGCAGGAAAACAGGTGTTCCGCCAATCTTCGGAAGGTCATTGCTGTCTCAAAAGGTGTCTCACCACGATACTCTGCATGGCTGTCGAGCGCAGCCATCAGAGAGTCGAGTTCTGTCCATTCCCTTCTGCCAATGAGCAGTTCTGCGACCTTATTCCAGTGACCGAGCGGGACCGTGGGATGACAGGCCACAACTTCGTTCCATGGGAGGCCTTGCTCCCGCATCTTGAGATGGTATTCAGCGATTACGACTTCGGCATCGTCCGTCTGCAAAACAAAAGTGTGATCGCTGGAACCGACGTCGCCAAAGAACCGCTGACACCAGTAAGCTGCCTCCGTACAGTCTCCGAGAAGGGAATGTGACTCTGCGAGGCAGGCATACAGTTCCAGGTGTACCTCAGAATTGACATGGCTCGCCCGGCCCCATTCAATCGTATTCCTGGCAATCACGGATGCTAACTCAGGCTCTTTGCATTCATTGAGCAGCCTGCTGAGTGCAAGCACTTCACGCACCTGTAAATAATGCAGAGATCTTCTTTCTGCAACCTCGTCAAGAGACCGGGCTGGGGTTCGACAGACTTGTTCATACTCGGCAGACCACTTCTTCAGAAGCGGTATCAGACCATCTGCGGACCTGGTCCTGGACATCCAGTCCGTCGACAGCGCCAAAAACGTATCAGAGCGATCCAACACCTCCAGTGGATGTCCACATGGATCATCGCCCGACCGCAGTTCTCCAACGTGCTCCTCGCCAATGACCAGGATCGCCTGCAGGGCTTTTTCATGCTCACCAAGCTTCAGCAACATTTCCACATAGTAAGTGCGGGCTCGAATGCTGTCGTAGCTCTTCTCTTTCGTAGAGGATCTCGCGAGGTATGGCGTGGACTCCGTCAGAAACGTGCGCACAAGCTGAGGTTTGCCGCTATCGCAAAGTGCCTGCAGCGAAGGTACGGCATCCAAGAACAACGAGTCCTTGTCGAGATCGAAAGGAACTTGGTCCGTTTCGAGGACGAGCGTCGGCATCAATTCGAAACACACAGCAAAATGCTCTATCGCCCGCTCATGTTGCCCTGATGCGCTCAACAGGCGTCCCAACTCACTATGCTCCTCAATCTTGCCGAACGGATCACCGCCGCGAGCGTTGGCCCTCGCGACATTCGCAGGACGCAGAGAAGTAAGTTGCTTCAGCCGACCAATGGCTAACTCACGGTAAGCCTGCTTTTCAATTTCCATCGGACTCAGATCGCTAAGACAGACATATAAGTCTGCCTGGCGTTTCAGCTTCCATTCTCGATCTCCCGAATTGGCGAATCGAGGATCACAGAGAAGTCTGATCAAGGCTTCACAGTCCTGCTGAGTTTCTTCCGGATCGCTTTCTGCATAACGGAGACACAGGCACTCAATCCCGAAATCAATTACATGCCGAAACACTTCAACGCCCTGTTCATTACCTGCTGCTAACTGCAGGTAACATTCTGTGTAGTCCGTAATCGGCAGCATATTCAGATCAGACGGCCGACAGATGTCGAGCATCAATTCTTTCATCAGCAAAGCAGCGTTCTTCCTCTGGGGACTCTGCAAGGGCTGGCTTTCTGCAAATCTTCCAATCCGACGAACAACCGAGGCTGTGGCTTCCGGGCGACAAAGAGCCAATTCGCATTGAACAAGGTTGGAGATGCAATCCGTTAGTTTCCATTGCAACTGCAGACTTGTGCTGAATTCAGAAGACCCAAGAATCGTGTCGATCACGGGAAGGAGGGGATCCGGCTCAGTGGCTTTGCCAGTATAGAGCGAGATAATCTCAGCGAGGACAAGGATACTCTCGGCGTCTTCGATGTAGTCATACATCTCGTCCATCGACCAGGCTTCGGGAGGCAAGTCATGTCGCAGTCCCAGCGATGTTATCCACGCCGACTGGGCCTGCATCATTAGAGCAATCTGAGGTGATGAATCTGATTCGTCCTCGCTTGACTCAGAGTCCACCCAAAGGCCCTTCAAACCCTCCCTCGCAAGCCTGTCACCCAGTGCCCATGTGGTCTTCGCCGCGTACATTCGGCAGGCAACTTCTACCGTGTCGATCTCTGCGACAGCGATCTCCGATGCGATGGCTGGCGAACCATTCGAAGACTGCAATTCCGGGAGCATGCCCGGAACGTCACCCGATGCCGTCGAATGACTGACTTGCACAATCGCAGGCGAGCCCTCGCGCTGAGTGTGATGTTCCGGCAACTCATCGTCACCATCCTGCGGCACACTGACCAATGCCTGTGTCACTGAATTGTCGTGAGACTTCTGCTGTGCCCGGCTCAGTTCCTGCTGTAGCCGACGTATGTTCTGGCTGGTTTCGTGTCGCGCAATGAGCAAGGCCACGAACGAGAACAGAATGCCAAGGGCCACGATGGCGGGAAGGTATCGACGCGGGGGCACACTTCTCAGCAGTGCATCGTCCTGTGAAGAAACAACCTCGAACGACCGTGCATCCTGCTTCATGGCCAACTTCCCTGCGGTGTCATCATTGCGATGGAAAATCTCCGGTCACCTTCAGGGGTGATTACATCGCTCCTCCCGGCACGTCAAGATTTGGCCGTCATTCAAGGCGGCAGTTTTTGCAGCACGCGCACTGGAGGTCGGAGTTCTTCATTCATCGGCGAGTGATTTCACGCAAAGCGCCGTCATTGATCGCCGTCTTCTGTCTTCGCGCAGGTAAGGATGCTCAAGTGGCGATCACGCGACTCGTGCTTGCGCCCAACGGAAACAGCGGCGCTGAGTACACCGGCTGTGGTTCACCAGCTATGCCGCGTCGCGTTTGCGGCTGGCAGGAACCGATGGGATCTCGGGACCCATGGACGAACTTCGCTCAACAATGCGAGCGGTCACCTGCCAAAGCACTTCCCGCAGTTCTTCCCGGCTGGCGTTCAGATGATCGGCCAGCAGTTTCAGTTCTCGCTCGGCGGCAGCCGTGTGGCTCTGGCTTTCACGTGGCGCACGGAAGATCTTTTCGTGAACCCGAACGGCATTCTGTTCCGTTTCGTAGAACAGCTCTTCGTACAGTTTCTCGCCAGGCCGGAGCCCCGTGAACACAATGTCGATGTCTTCAGGATATCGCTGACCAGACAGATGAATCATGTCCTTCGCGAGATCCACGATGCGGACAGGTTCCCCCATATCCAGAATCAGAACGTCGCCGCCTTCTCCGATGGCTCCCGACTGCAGCACAAGCTGCACGGCTTCGGGAATCGTCATGAAGTAGCGTTTCATTTCGGGATCCGTCACCGTGACCGGACCGCCTTCTTCAATCTGGCGTCGAAACGTCGGCACAACACTGCCGGCCGAATTCAGCACGTTGCCGAATCGAACGGTGATGAACTTTGTCTGCGACCTCCCGGCAACCGCCAGAAGATACTGCTCGGCCATCAGCTTCGTCGCCCCCATCACGTTCGTGGGCCGAACCGCCTTGTCCGTTGAAATCATGACGAAGCGTTCGACAGAAAAGCGATCGGCCAGATCCACAAGCACACGAGTCCCGAACACGTTGTTCCGAACGGCCGCCTGAGGATTGCTTTCCATCAGAGGAACATGTTTGTACGCAGCCGCATGGAAGACCACGGCCGGACGATGCAGCATGAAGACGCGACTCATTGCGTCTTCGTCTGTAATGTCTTCGACGATGAACTCAAGGCTGATCGCGCTTCGAGTCGGATCTTTCTGGAGCTGACGGAATTCCTGCTCCATATTGAAGATGCCAAACTCCGACTGATCCAGAAGAACGATCTTCCTGGGCCCGAAGTTCATCAGCTGTCGGCAAACTTCTGATCCAATGCTGCCCGCAGCTCCGGTGACGAGAACGACACGGTTTCGCAGCGTGGTTCGAATGCCGTTCATGTCCAGCTGATTCGGTTCACGGCGAAGCAGGTCGTCGATCGTGATGTCCCGCATCTTCAACTGAAATCGGCCGGCAGGAATTTCATCGACGGCTGGTACCAGGTGAGCATCCACGCCATTCTGGAGACAGACTTCGCTCACTTCGCGAATCGTTCGACCAGGCAGTTTAGATGGCAGCAGCACCATTTCGGCGTGAGTCTTCTGGATGATGCTCTCCAGGCCTTCCGACGCATCAAACAGCTGCACGCCGGCGACAAGACCTTTGTGGGCTGTGTTGCGAGGCGTCACGATTCCAACGATGCGAAGACTGGATGATCCGGACTGCACCGCGTTGACCATCCCAACGGCTTCGCTGCTGCTGGCATAAATCAATGCTCGCGCTGCCTTCGGATTGCGGCGGGCATTCCGCATTGTTCGAAGAGTATTCGCGGCGACTCGGGCAGAAGCCAGAATACCGGCCGACAGAATTGTGTCGATGACAATCACACCACGGGAAATATGCGGCGCGGCTTCATGGGCAATCTGCAAAGCGGCCGTCAGAACGCCACAGCCAAGACAGATTCCCGCCGACCAGCCAATATCATGAATCGTTGAATAGCGAAGCCGACGACGCCACTCGCGTGAAAACAGAACAACGCCAACTTTCAGAAGTACAAGCACCAGCACGCTGTCTCGAAAAACATCCTTCGCGTACAGGAACTGCTTGAATTCAAACGCAGCCAGACCCGTCAGTCCTTCCGGCATCTCCGCGCCGTTCCGCAGGATGCACATCAGAAACTCCGCCGCGTTCAAATCGAAGCGCAACACCAGGGCGAAGAAGAAGGAAATCGCGAAAATCGCTGCGTAACAGCAGACGGCAATAGCCAGTCGCGACATGGCAAAACCTGACGGGAGAGAGGATGACAGCGGAGGGATGCTGTGAGAGAGGACGAATACACGAGAGGACAATAGATGGGAGCTGAACAGTCTGAGAAACTGTACAGCGGGTGGTGCTGAGACCAGTTGAGAAGCCAAGGACCGGCGAAGTCTGCCGAAACTTCAAATTTGTGTCCAGACCATTTCCCCGGCAGTGCCTGAGCCGGAAATTTCACGGTTGCGAATTCGATGGGCGGAAGTGGTCAATGGTTAACGGAGACTGAAAATTGCAAAAGGAAGCGACAGGGGCGGCAACGGCTTTGCCCCGCAATTTGCATTTTTCAGTTTTCAATCATCAATAACCATTGATCCCGAGCAGGCGCGGCGAGCAGAGCAGAGCTCAGCCTTCCTTCTTGATCTTCTCGATTTCTGCGTTCAGCTCGGCGATTTGTTTTTCCAGCTGAGGAATCTCCTGAGGATCATCCGGTTGCTTTTTCGCGGCATTCAGAAGGGTCTGCAGTCGCTGAATTTTGTTCTTTGTGGCTTCGATCTGCTTCTGTTGCTTCTTATTCAGCGACATGCTTCTGCTTCTTTCACTCTGCCTGGAGATTCTGGCCGGATCAATCACGACACCGATGGCTGTGAATCTGTATCGTCCAAAAGATCATCCGAGTTTCCAACAAATTCTCCACCCGCAACAGTCGCGCTGCTTTCCACAGCGTCTTCTGATTCCGGCTTCATCGTGTCGAACGCCACCTTGTGGCCGGGCAGCCAGAGCGGTTCAATCTTCTTCGACTGGAACAGATGAGCAATGTGCTCGTGGCAGGTGAAGAACAGAACCTGCTGGCCTTCCTTCGCCACTTCGATCAAACAGTCTGCTGCGGCTTCCGTGCGTTCCTGGTCGAAGTTGACGAACAGGTCGTCCATCACCAGCGGCAACTCGACTCCCCGCTTCGCAAACTCGCGGACCAGCGAGAATCGAATGGCAAGGAACAGCTGCTCGCGTGTTCCACCGCTCAACTGTTCAACGCGGAACGTCTGACCGAATTCATCGTCGATGCACAGGAAGTCTTCGCCCAGCGGCGCCCAGATGCGATGGTACCGGCCAGATGTCATGCGGTGCAGATACTGCGAAGCCGCGATGAGAGTGCCGGAGATATTCTCCTGCTCAAATCGCTTTCTCATCTGCATCACAGCGTCCTGCTCGATCTGCAGCGCGAACCATTCTTCGGCCGCACGGTAGATGTCCGATGCAACGCGCGACTTCTGGAAGAATTCGACGTGAGAATCGCGGCTGGCTTCCAGCAGGCGAATCTCCTGCTTCAGGCTTCCCAGCTCTTCATGGTTGCGATTCAGCTTCTGTTCGACGTCGGCCAGTTCTGCGGTGCGGACAGCAATCGTTTCCCGAGTCTTTGCGGCGTCGAATCGAATCAGGTCATCTTCGACGATCGCCAGTTCGGTTTCCGCCGAAGCCACGTCAACCAGCTCGTCGTTGGCTTTCTTGAGCTGCGTTTCCAGCTGAGCACGTCGGCTTTCAATCTCCTGTTGCCGCACAAGTTCATCACGTGACGAAACACCGGAGCGTGCCAGAATCGCGCTGCGTCGAAGCTCGGCCGCTTCATACTGATGCTGAGCGTGAATGCCATCTCGTGTGCGAGTTTCCGCGTCGGTCAGCAGACGTTCTTTTTCCGCACGGTCGCGATCGTGAGTCTTCAGCTGCTGCTGCCATGCGGTCAGCACTTCCAGTGGCCGAGCAAAGTTCAGCTTGCGGTTACCGCCCAGGCGAGTCCCCAGCTGCTCGACTCGAATTCGCATGGCTTCAAACATTCGCTTGAGCCCTTCGACTTCCGGCGCGGAGTTGCGCCACTGAGTCAGCATTTCGCGAACGTCCTGAATGCGTCGCCACCACTCGAAGGCCTGCTCGATATGCACGGTCTCGGCCATGCCGATGGAACTCAGCAGCCGACACCATTCCTGACGCTCAGCATTCAGTGCGTTCTGCGAAGCCTTGAATCGGTCTCGCAGCATCCCCAGTCGCATACGGCGCGAGGCAGCTCGAAGCTGCTTGCGCTGAAGAACACCCAGGTCCGCGATCCGCTGAGAACAGTCGCCAATGCGATCGACCATCTCGGCGGTCGGTGAATTCCATTCCGGATCCGCTTCGTCTCGCCGACGCCCCGTACGATCCAGGTTCGCCATGCGTTCAATGCGTTCCTGCAGCAGACGCAGCTGACGATCGGCCTGTCGTGCTTCATCAGCAATATCGTCGAGACGAATGCCGACCGTAGAATCGAAGTGATTTCGCAGCCCGTTGCGAACGGCCCACCACATGATTCCTGCGAAGCCAAAGGCCGCGGCCGAAAGCGCCCCGCCGAGTGCTCGCTGAGGTTCACCGCCCAGCGAAAATGTGGCAATGCCAAACATGCACAACGCAGCGCCGATCCAGCCCATCATCGTGATGGTCTTGTCGACCCATTCCGGAATCGTTTCTTCGACGTCGACTCGCTCAAGGACTCGACGCACCGTCTGAATCTTCAGAGCCAGCTGCTCTTCCTGAAGTCGAAGACGGCCGAGGTTCTCAAGCTCCTTCAGGCGTTCCTGTTCCTGCTCGATCGCCATGTCAACCGGCATGCCCAGCTCATCCAGCTGAGCATTCAGTTCGACCAGTTCGCGACCGCTGCGACGCGTCATGCTGCGAGTCCACCGACGCAGCTTTCCTCGATGCTGCAGGGCATCCTGGTAGCGACGTGCGGCTTCCAGCAGACGATTGTGGGCGGCGGGAGACGTGTCGACCGAATTGAGTCGATCGACAGACCAGCCTTCGCCCAGAGCCGTCATCTGGTGATTGAGTTCACGGCGAAGTTCGGACGATCGCTCTTCAGCCGTTCGAATCTGTTCTTCGATCTGTCGCAGCCAGTCGGCCTGATCGACAAGACTTTGAATCGCGTAACGTTCCTTTTCGAACGCGGCGTCTGTTTGAAGTCGTTCGGCCTGAGCCTTCAGCTGAGTCGCCTGATCATTCAGTTTGTCGCGGCGACTGGCCGCTTCCTGCATGTCCTTTTCAGCAGTCGACAACTGCTTGATGGCTTCCGTCGGATTAACGGAGATGACAGGCAGCTTCGACAGTTCTTCCTGAAGTTCTTTCGTTCGCTTCCACGGCTTGTGACAATTCTGAAGGAACCGGAGGCCTCGCAGTTCATTGCTGATCGACGACTCACGTTCCTGCAGCTCATCGATTTCCTGAGTCAGCTCACGACGTCGGCGAGTCAGTTTCGCATGCTTGTCTCGAGCGGCTCCGGAATTTCTGCGATGCCCGGAAAGTTCGGCATACTGTTCGAACAACTGGGGAATTCGACCGCTCTTCTGATCGTCGCCAAACATCGACGACTGTCGTTCGCGAACCGACGAAAGCGCGTCCAGAATCTGACGCCCCTGAGGACCCAGGGACAGGCCATAGATGTATTCGGCAACCTGATTCGTGCCGAGCGTTGCCAGCTGGTTCAGTTCACGAACACCAACAGCAAAGATGTCGGCGTAAACGTCTTCCGTGGTTTCGGACAGAATGTTGTTCAGAGCAAGTTCGCGATCCAGTCCTTCCGGGCCGCCAGACAGTCTCAGACGACCACGACCTTCCAGTTCGGCACGGCGGAAGATTCGCCATGTCCGACCACCATGCTCACAGCGCAGCGCGCCGCGCCAGGGTTGTGACGGATCAGGACGATGCCATGCGGGTTCCGTCGCCAGTGGTTCGTAACCGTACAGCGTCGAACGAATGAAGCGCATGAGCGTTGTCTTGCCCGCTTCGTTCGGTCCATAAATGACGTTCAGTCCGTTCGGATCCAGACGCAGCAGCAAACTGCGCCAGATGCGAAAGCGATCGATATCAATTTCCGTCAGCTTCATGCCGTGTTCCTTCACGCCTCCGGGAGGCTGATCCGCCGTTTGACCAGAGTCTGGCTGGACCAGCGATGCCTGAGTCAGGCGTCACTTCTCACTCTTCTGTGTCTTCTTCTTCCTCGTCGTACGCCTCTTCTGACTCCACCGTTCGCAATGATGCCGAATCGTCGTCGCTGAGTGTCAGATCGTCCGGTGACTCCGGAAGTTCTTCTTCCACTTCCACGCCATAATTGGGTTCAAACCAGCCCGCGCCGTCGACTCGCATCTTCGCCAGAATCTGTTCCGGATCGAGTGACGGCAGCAGTGATGTCAGACGTTGTTTCCAGCCGGTTGTCAGATCCGCATCCCCGTCGATCATCGCCTGCAGCGAATCGTCAGACAGCAATTTGGATCGCGTGATGAACAGCTGATACTGATCCGCCAGTGCCGTCGGAGGATCTCCCACGGGCCACGATGTTGGAATGGTTCGAATATCATGAAGAAGTCGAATCGTGCGGCCGGAATGGCTGAGTTCGTCCAGTTCGACCGTGGCTGCCACTTCCAGGTCGCTGCGAGTCAGCATCTGCAAAACCGGCAACGCGCCTCGCAGAACCCACTGCACTGACCAGATGCGATCTGACACGCCCGGCTTCAGTTCAATCAGCCGTGTCTTCATTTGCTGCAGCATGCTCGACAGTGTTGTGCCGCCTTCCACCTGCACTTCAATCTGCTTCCAGTCGACGCAGCTTGTGTCGAGCGGGCTGATGCGCACTTCGCCGGAAGCGGAAACTTCCACCAGCGAACACGCGCCGCCTGACGCTTCCATCTGACTGCGAGGCTGCGTCGTTCCCGGACAGTGAACAACGCCTCCTTCACGCCACAATGTTGTGCGCGACATTTCGCCGGTGAGCGCCAGAAAGTTCAGCTGACCTTCGTGCATCATCTCATCGACGTACGTCATGAAGCCGGGATCAAGCGACGGATGACTGTCGGCCGGGCCCGCTTCCAGAGTTTCCAGTGATCGAGTAATCCTGCGAGCCGAGCTGCCACCCAGTTTGCGAGGACGTTCGCCGTCTTCCGCATCGATGGAACGCCAGACAGTGGTCGATTCGTCGACTCCTTCGGCCGTCGCGACTGGCTGTTCGAGCTTTTCGCCGGATGCCAGATTGGGCAGTGAGCTGGAAAGGACTTCATCCGACGCCGAAGCCGCCATCGCCGCCATGCGTCTGGCTTCTTCATACTTGGCTTTGGAAACGACACCGATGCGAAATGGCTGAACGCCTTCGCCACCCCTGGCCAGCACCTGAATTCCAAAGTCGTCCGCTTCACCAAACCAGATCGACGCGGATACCGTCGTCGCCAGCTCGTCGTTCAGATACAGCTCCATCGGTTCCGGACTGGAGCTGTAGCATACGGTGACGTTTTCAGGCAGTTCCGGAATGGCTCGCCATGCTTCCGGCGGATCAGCGTCGCCTGGCAGTACAAAGACGTGTATGCCGTACTCCTCCAGCCGACGAAAGCCCTTCAGCAGCGCGAGTCTTGCGCGCAGGCTGCGATCGGCTTCGACAAAAACATTGCCCGAGAGCAACAGGAAGTCGACATCTCGCTTGATGCAGCCTTCGATCACTTCGTCAAACGCGAAGAGCGTCGCGTCTTCAAACGCCATGCGCAGTTCATCGGACAGCGTTTCCGACGTGTGAACGCTGACGGGAACGTCCAGACGAAGATTGGCAGCATGAATAAAGCGTTGCGGATGAAACGCCATTGATCAGAGTCCCTTCCGAGATCCGGCCCGAAGGCCATCACTTCGACTGGCATTGATCTCAAGGCCGTCGAATTCGTTCGTGGCCGTCAGCGTCAAAATTCGGGATGCAGAATTTCACCCGACCTCTGAAGCCGCCATCAAACGAGACCATTACTCCATTATTGGCAGCCGAGGATGCAACATCGAGACCCAATTTGGTACGTCGCGAAACCTCGGTAAGCTGCCGTCCGGCGCGAAGTCTAATAAAGGGGAGAATCTGGGGAAAGAGCACTCTCGACCCAGAACCGGCACTTTTCCGCCTCCGGAACCCTGTTCCAGCAAGTTTTGCCGCCCAGTGTAAAGCGATTGTCCCCAATCGCTCCCCTATTCAGCACCGAGCGGGAAACGGCTGAGGACAGCCGTTCTACACTTCCCGAGGCGCACGACCAAACGCCAATCACCCGTGCCCAGTGTAGAGCGATTGTCCTCAATCACTCCCCAAGTCCCACGCCAGGCGGGAAACGGCTGAGGACAGCCGTTCTACACTTCTTGAGGCGCACGACCAAACGCCAATCATCCGTGCCCAGTGTAGAGCGATTGTCCTCAATCGCTCCCCAAGTCCCACGCCACGCAGGAAACGGCTGAGGACAGCCGTTCTACACTTCCCGAGGCGCACGACCAAGCGCCAATCACCCGTGCCCAGTGTAGAGCGATTGTCCTCAATCGCTCCCCCTATTCAACGGCAGGCGGTCAACGGCTGAGGGCAGCCATTCTACTTCAACGCCTCGGCGGCCGACTTGGGGACGGCTTCAACCGGCGGGCGGAGTCGTTCCGGTGTCTCGGGAATCTGTTCTACCAGCTGATTCGGAGCCCCGGACTGTTTTGTCAGTGTGAACGCGTCGTAGAGACTTCCGGCCGCGGTGTAGGCTTCGTAGATCAGTCGGTCGCCGTCAATGCGAATGATCTGATACAGCTGAGTGTCTTCGGCGTGGCGGGACATGAACGTTCGCTTCTGAACGTTGTACATCTTGGGGCCGCTGACGGAGACCACGTAGACAGTTCCTGTGAACTGGTCAACGGTACTCAAGCCGGTCCCCTCGTTGGTTGTGGTACTCAGGTCCGCGGTTGGCGTTGGAGTTGTGATGCCCGTTCGGCCATACGTGTGATCGTGCCCAGTGAGCACCAGGTCGACTCGGTACTTGTCAAACACCGGCTTCCACAATTCACGCAGCGCTTTGTTGTCGCGATCTTTCCCGGTGGAAAAAATCGGATGGTGAAACGTGCAGATGACCCATTTCTCTGTATTGTTCGCCAGAGTTTTCTCCAGCCAGTCTTTCTGTTCGGTAAGTTGGGTGTTGCTGTTGAGAGCAATAATTCGTACGCCCTGATAGACCAGCGTGTAGCAGCTTTCTTCCAGTCCTGGAGGACCGTTCTCCGGCAGCGTGAATGATGGTCTCCAGTGATGCGTGAGACGTCGAGTCGTGTCATCGACCTTTGCCTGTTCGTGATTTCCGGGCACTGGCACACTGGGCACCATCGCATTCAGAAACGCACCGGCTCCGAACCATTCGCCCCAGTCCTGATCTTTTTCCGCCGTGTTGATCAGATCACCGGCGTGAATCATAAAGGCAGCTTTGGGAGCATCCCGGTAGGCCGCTCTGATCACACGCGACCATCGCGACCGAAGATCGTTTTGAGCATCGCCGAAGTACAGAAACGAAAACGGCTCGGACTGTTCACTCGCGGTCTGGAACTGAAACCACTCACTCCAGTTCTTCTCATCACCAACTCGGTATGCATAGCGAGTCTTCGGTGTTAGTCCTTCAAAGATCACCGAGTGAAACAGCGCCTCGTTCGAATCCGTCTTCAGGCGCGTCGCACAACCCAGCACCGTCTTCGCGGTCTTTTCGAGATTCGGACCTCCGTCATCGACCGCGATCTGAGCAACAGTCTTGCCGGCATCTGTTGACGTTCGCCATGTGACCGACTGAGTATGAACAGGATCACCCGTCCACGTCAGCACAACTCGATCCGGCAGCAGCGACGGGGGATAATGATCGACCAGCGGAGCTGCGGGAGGCTCCGAACTCTTCGTTTCCGCCACCTGTCCCTTCGAACTTTCCTGGCCCATGCCTGCGGAAAGGCAGCACGCCTGCGCCACCAACAAGAACGAGATCACAAGAGTCAGAGCGGAAATTCGCATTGAGGAACACTTCATTCGGAACATGGTCTGGCGGGCTCATTGCGGACAGTCACTCACAGCCTGACAGCGGCTCGATCTAGGCATTTCCTCAGCCTTGAGCCAGGCTTGGGGGACGTTTGGCAACAAGCCAGAGCTTTCATGTGGACAGGTGAATAACCGACTGCCATTCGAATCTGCTTCATTGATTTTTGTTCATGTAGAGGCAATTGCTGGGATGGAACGGACGGGTTGTCGGTACGAATACAGTCACTCAGGCAACGACAGGCTTGTGAACGGGCTGACGTCGGGAAAACGCTTACTACGCACGCGAAAACTCATCAAAACAGACTTTTTCAAAAGAACCGTGGCGGAATCCTATGGCAGACGGCACTCTCGATGATGGACCGATCGAAAGGTGGCAAATGCTGGCTGAGCTGTCTGACAAATCTCTGATGCGCCGATTCCGCTCCGGCAGTGGCGACGCCGCGGCAGCGCTGTATGAGCGTTATGCAGACCGGCTTGACTATCTCGCCTCACGCGGGCTGGGATCGGACATCGGTGGACTGGTCGACAGCGACGATGTCGTTCAGTCCATCTTTCGAACGTTCTTTCGTCGCGCGGCCGTCGGAGATTACGAGGTCCCGGAAGACATGGAACTCTGGAATCTGCTCGTAACAATCTCACTCAACAAGATTCGCGAAGTCGGACGTTACCATCGTCGAGCGCGAAGGGATATCGGGAAGACCGTTCCGCTCGAAGAGAGCACGACTGCTGGTTCCATCGCAGGTGCAGACGAAGTGGCCTGCCAGGTTCTTCAGATGGTTGTCGAAGACACGATTGCACAGCTTCCAATGGCCCACCAGAAAATTATCCAGCTACACATCGAAGGCTGGAACGTCCCGGAAATTGCCGCTGAAACGGCGCGGTCAAAGCGCACCATCGAGAGAGTCCTTCAGGAATTTCGCCTGAGACTGAAAGAGCAGATTCGAAGTGACGACTCTGAAACCACACTCGTCAGCCATGAATGATCTGACAGCCTGCGTAGAAGCGTTCGAAGAAGCGATCGCAGAAGGGCAGCCTGCGCAGATCGAGCTGTACCTTCCGGACGTCGAGCATCCGGAATATGAAGCGATTGTGATCGAGCTGGCACGCGTGGAAATGGAGTTGTCCGGTCCGGAAACTGGTGCTGGCGCTGTCGAAGACTATCAGCGACGTTTCCCGACCGTCTTCTCGAAACTTCAGAACCTCTCGCTCATCGCCTTTGAAGAATTTCGAGTACGTCGGCAGCGAGGTGAAGATGTCGACCGCAGAGAATATGCGGCTCGCTATAAGATCGACACAACCAGCTGGCCTGTTGTGGCACCACTGCCAAGTCGGACGGTGAAGCAGGATTCCAGCCACAGCGTGCGTCACGACAACTCAACGGAAGCGGCACTGGCCAGAGGAAGACGGCTCCTTCTGCCAAGCCTCTCTGAGATTGCCGACGATCAGCTGAAGGCATGGCTTGAGGAAGCCTTTCCGGAATTTGAACTGGTCGAAGAACTTGGCAAAGGAGCGTTCGGTCGGGTCTTTCTGGCAAGTCAGCGGACATTGGCCAGCCGTCATGTCGTGATCAAGGTGACGTCCGACACAACATCGGAACCGGAACGACTTGCCAAACTGCAGCATTCGAACATCGTGCCGGTCTATTCCGTCCATCGCACTGCGGAATGGCAGGCGATCTGCATGCCGTATCTTGGTCGTCGAACGCTGCGTGATTTCATTGATGGCCATGCTTGCGAGCTCGATCAGCACTCCGCGACAGGCGACGTGAACTCGGCAGAAGCGTCGACGACGGGTTCCGTCGAACAAACTCTGAAGCTGGTGCAGCAGGTTGCAATGGGTCTGCATCATGCTCACAGCAACGGTGTGCTGCACCGCGATATCAAACCGGCCAACATTCTTGTGACCGATCAGAATCAGGCGCTGCTTCTGGACTTCAATCTGTCGTCTGATGTCGTCGCCCACTCTCTCACGCGTTCGATCGTGGGAGGAACACTTCCATACTTGTCGCCGGAACATCTGGAGTCGCTGCAGAGCGGTGATGCGCTGACAATGCAGGCTGATATCTATTCGATGGGCGTGATCCTGTTCGAACTTCTGTCCGGTCGACTGCCGTATCCGCTCAAGCCCGGAGCCTCCCTGAACAGTATCGTGACGGAATCAGTTGCAGCGCGGGCCGAGCACATTCCTTCGGTTTGCTCATGCCGTCCTGATGTGTCGAAAGCGATTGACTCCATCATTACAAAGTGTCTCCAGCCAGATCCGGCGAATCGATATCAGACAGCCGGACAGCTGGCCGAAGACCTTCAGTGTGAACTGGACAGTCGGCCGCTTCGCTACGCACCGGATCTGTCATGGAAAGAACGTACGGCAAAATGGCGCCGGCGTAATCCGAGACTGCTGTCACTAACGTCACTGATCGTAATGGCTGGCGTGGGACTGTTGGCCAGTGGACTTGGATTTTCGTGGCTGATGAATCGGGTGGATCGCCTTCAGGCAGAAACTCGCTGGCAGCATATCCAGGACACAGCGCCGAACATTTTCGCACTGCTTTCGTCGCCGGACGCCAGTCAGGCTGACATCGAAGCCGGCACTCAGCTGGCTTCGAAACTGTTCTCCGAGCTGCGTATTACACCAACGGCGGAAGCGAATCATCAAGAGCTGAAAAAGGCCTTGTCACTTCTTGACAGTGAACAGTCTCGACAGCTTCAATGCACGATTGAGGACGTGGCCTATCTTGTTTCCGCAGGCCGATTGCGGGAAGCCAGAGCACAGTCGGTGCTGGAGAAAAAGCATCAGCTGCTGGAAGACGCGAAGTTGTGGAATACGCTCGCAGGCCGGGTCGGCGTTTCCGATCGCGTCGCCTATGAACTTACTCTGCAGAGGTTGAGCATTCAATCTGCGGCGGGAGAAGATATTTCTGCAGAGTTGCAGAAGATTCAGCAAACGAACTCAGCGGCGGACGGCTCCAAAGAGGCAGCTGCTTCGGTATCGATATCAACCGCCATTCAGACACTGGAGGCTGGGCAGCTTCAGGAAGCCGAACGGATGTTCGACGCGTTGGTCGAAACATCACCACATGACTTCTCCGTGTGGTACCTGCTGGGAAAATGTCGGCAGGTTCAGGGCAAATGGCATGATGGCGATGCTGCCTTTTCCACATGCATTGCAATGAACAGGAACTGCTGGCTGGCGTGGCGCGATCGGGGAATCTGCCGTCTGCAACTGCAACAAAGTCAGGAGGCAGCGTCAGACTTTCGTCAGGTAGTCGCAATAAGACCTGATGACCCTGCCGCCTTTCTGAATCTGGCTTTGGCTCAGATGCAGGCTGGTCAGCTGGCCGACGCAGAGGCTTCCATCACGACCTGCATCGAAGGGAATGGCCCAACTCGCGCGTGGTTCATTCGTTCGCAGCTCAGAGCAATGCGTCAGGACTCCGAAGGTGCCGAGCGAGATTTCCAGAATGCACTGGCTGCAGAACCCAATGAAGTGGACAGCTGGATTGCTCGAGGAATGGCGATCCTGCCGCAGGACCCGGCAGCGGCATTGAAGGACTTCGAAACGGCACTTCGCTGGTATCCGATGAGTCGCGATGCCATGCAGAATATCTCCCATGTCTTTTCTGAGCGGCTCAATCGTCCTCAGGATGCCGTTCAGCAGCTCGATCAACTTCTGCAGTTTTATCCCGCAGACAATGCGGCTCGAATCGGACGGGGCGTCCTGCTGGCTCGGCTGGGGGAAAGTGTCAGAGCGTCGGAAGACGCAGAGCAAGTCCTCCAGCAGAAACCACAAGCGATTGAAATCTATCAGGCGGCGTGCATTTATGCGTTACTTTCAAAGCATCGTTCCGATCCGTCTGTGATCTCACGAGCCATCGAGTTACTGCGAGCGTCGCTGCAACAAGAGCCGAAACTGGCTGAACTGGCATCACAGGATTCAGATCTCGACCCAGTTCGAACAGTGCCGGAATTTCAGGAGATACTCACATCCGCTCAGGTGCTCGCCAACCAGAAGACCATGGCGACAGCGGATCAGAATGTACCAAGTGAACAACCCGTGACTCACACCGGCGAAGACTAAAGATCTCTCCGTGAGTTACACAGGAAAGTCGACTTTATGATCCATTTACAAACTCTCAACAGTGCCTGCCGCCGGTTGTTCGCTCGTCCGAACCGGCGTAGCGTCGGGCGAAAAAATGTGCCGGTTGCCGCCCTCGAATCACTGGAAATGAGGACGCTGCTGACGACGCTCAACTGGGCCGACACAAAGACGCTGACCATCAGCTTCGCGCCGGATGGGACAGATGTCGCCGGAAATTCGAACAGTCTGAACCAGATGATGGATCAGATCGCGCCGCGGGAGGAATGGCACAACGCGATCACGTCTGCCTTCCAGACATGGCTGACGGAAGTCGGACTTTCCCTTCAGGTCGTCAGCGACAGTGGTGCTGCGTTTGGTGTGGCAGGAGCAACTCACGGAGACGCTCGTTTCGGCGACGTCCGCGTCGGTGCCGCCCCCCTGAGTGACAATGCGCTGGCGACCGCCATACCGGGTGACCAGGTTGTTTCAGGAACATGGGCGTCTGACATACTGTTCAATTCGAATGATTCTCTGACCACACTTGATGAGGTCTACGCTCTGGCTTTGCATGAAGCGGGGCACGTTCTTGGACTGGGACACAACCCTGATCCGAATTCTCCGATGTATCCGAACGCCGGAACTGTTGTCCATGCGCCGACAACTGCAGATCTTCAGAGCCTTCGACAGCAGTTTCAGCTGAGTGCAGGAGATTCAGGGGAACAAAATGATGACTCCAATGGCAAAGCCAGCGGAGCCCAACAGATGTCCGCATCGATTCCAGTGGGAATGGATCCACGATTCGAAGGTTCCGGCACGATCGTGTCTGCTACTGATGTCGACACATTTCGTTTCCGACCGACCGACCTGGGTCAGTCAGAAGACGGAACAGCCACAATTGTTCTGGAAACGGCTCTCAACGGTTTCATTCCAAAAGTGACATTGCAGAGAGCAGATGGAAAGACGGTTGAGAGCACCATTGTGGCCAATGGCAACGGCCGAGTTGTTCTGCAGGCGCGAGATTTGAAGCCGGACAAAGACTACGTTGTGGTTGTGGAATCGTCGTCAAAAACCACACTGGTATCGGCTGGTCGGTATCAGCTTTCCGTCTCGTTTTCCCAGCCTCCGGTCACGTTTGACCGACTGGCAAACGGCACAGTCAGATCTGATCGTACTCCGCAGGTGCTGATGCTCTATTCTGCCCGGTCGCAAATCGTGAACTTTGTCTTTTCGACGAAGGGCTCGTCCCGCAGGGATGTTGTTCTGGTACTCTCGATTTACGACAGCACCGACAAGCTGGTCTATCAGAGTATTGCAAAGGCCGGGGATACCGTTACCGGAAACAGTGTTCTGCTGAATGCCGGGGAGTATCGAATCGCGGTCGAAGGTGTGGCAGCCGCCGGGACAGTCACGCCTGAGATGGACTTTACACTGAAGAGCATTACGACATCGATTGATGCCGGACCGATCGCAAAGAACACGACTCTCAATCCATCATCAGGCAACGCGGGCACATCACCCTATGTGTTCCCAGGCAACGTGGTGTCCAATCGTCCCATCATCGTGCAGCCGCCGACTACTCCCCCTGTGCTGCCGCCGTCTCGACCGACAATCGTCTGGACGCCAAATCTGCTGAACTATCCATGGCTCGTGACTTTGTAAATCCGAGCGCGCACTTTGGCATCCTGACTGCGGACGATGAGATCACGCCCAGTCGGTAATCCGGGGCCTGAGGCAAGCACGCGCATGCACTGCGGAGACACGCACTGTGGCGAATCCGCGTCAACACTCTCACCGCCGATTCACAGCTTCCTGATCTGCAGAACTCGCAGGATCGTGGCGGAGTCTCTCGCCTTCTGACACTTATCTGTGGTGAGGAGCGTTCAGCGTCAACCTGCCTTCTGCAGGTCTCCTCCATGCCGTGAATTCGTGCGCTGCACGAGAGTCATTTGCTTCTACAGGATTGCTCAGATGCCACCATTTCTTGCCAGCCTTCGTCAGCGCCTTCTGCAGTCTTCTCGTCAGACGTTTCGGAGGAAGTCCAGTCAGCGAAAATCCGCAACAGCAAGTCCTGAGTCCCTGGAAATTCGTTCTCTGTTGTCGGCAATCACAGGAACCGTCTATGACGATGCGGATGCGAATGGCGTTCGCAATAACGGCGAGAATGGTGTGGAGGGCTGGACGGTCTACATTGACCTCGACAACAGCGGCACACTGAACAACAAAGCTGACGGAACACCTGAGCCACATGCTGTTACCAACAAGGACGGCGACTTCACCATCGGGGGTGTTTCCGCGGGAACATATCGCCTGGCGGAAGTCGTTGAAACCGGTTGGCGGCCGACTCAGCCTGCCTTTCAGGATATCACGGTCGATGGAAAGAAGGATGTTAAAGCCGACTTTTTTAACTTCGCCGGCGGCACTGTTGCCGGAACAGTCTGGAATGATCTGAACGGAGATGGCGTCCAGGACGCTGGCGATGAAGTCCTTGCAGGCTGGACCGTCTTTCTGGATCTGAACGCTGACCAGCTGATCGATTCGGATGAGCCGGTTACCACCACTGATGACGCTGGTGCCTACGAATTCTCGGACGTTCCATCTGGAGACTATGAAGTGACAGAGGTCCTGCCAGCCGGGTGGGAGGCCTCAAAGGGCTTTGATACACACCAGACCGTTTCCGTATCACCGCTGTCGACTTCGACTCAGGATTTCGCAAACTTCTCTCTGACAAACGGATCGGTACAGGGCACTCTCTGGAATGATCTGAACGGAGACGGAGATCGTGCGACCGATCCATCGACAGGGTTGCCAACAGAACCGGGACTCGCCGGCTGGACGGTTTTCGCAGACACGAACTCAAACGGGGTTCTCGACGCGGATGAACCATCCGCGATCACCGGTGAAGACGGCTCCTATAAGTTCGTGAGTCTTCCGGCCGGGCTGTATGACATCATGGAAGTGATGCCATCCGACGCCTGGTCCGTGTCGACTGGATACACAAACCCTGTCACTGTTTTGGTCACAGCCGGGGAGAAGACGAACGGTGTTGACTTTGCGAACTTCACTGTCGAAAACGGAGCGATCACCGGAATCATCTGGAACGACCTGAATCGCGACGGAGTCCGAAACAGCGATCTTTCAGGGACGTTTACCGATCCTGGTCTGTCGGGCTGGACCGTCTATCTTGACCGTAATCGCAACAAGGTCATGGATGCAGACGACCCTGTCGCGGTAACAGATGCCAATGGAAACTACGTGTTCTCCGACCTGCAGATTGGCGAATACGAAGTTATTGAGATTGTTCCAACCGGCTGGGAAACCGCTCCCACCTTTGGCGACAATCAAACGGTCTTTGTCTATTCCGGGGCAACGTCCACAGCGGAAGACTTTGCCAACTTCAATCTTTCCACACTGACCCCAGGAACTGTCTCAGGGACACTCTGGAATGATGCCAACGGCAACGGCATTCAGGACACAACGCCGGCAACAGAAGCAGGTCTTAGCGGCTGGCTGGTCTATGCCGACCTGAATTCCAACGGTGCACCTGATTCCGCAGAACCACAAGCAACAACCGGCGCGGATGGATCGTATACACTCACAGGAATCAATCCGGGGTCGGCCGTTATTCGAACGTCACTGAAGACAGGCTGGCGATTCACATCTCCTCTGACCGGGTCAGTATCGCTGACGCTGAAAAATGCCGGGAACGCTGCCGGCATCAACTTTGGCGCGCAGCAGGTCAGAGATTCGGGCATCTACGGGACGGTCTTTGCTGACAAAAACCAGAACGGCCTGCGTGAGGCATCCGAAAAGGGCCTGGCTGGCATCACTGTTTATCTGGACCTGAACGGAAACGCCGTTCTGGATGTCGGCGAACCATCGACGGTGACATCCAGCGATCAATACTACACGCCAGACGTTGACGAATCAGGCACCTACAGCTTTACACACATCGCCTCAGGATCATATGAGGTACGTCAGATCATTCCTGCAATCCTGAGCGCGACGCCTGTCTCTGAATATGTCCATCCTGCGCTCGTAGCCGGGTCGACCAGTGTCACTGACATCAACTTTGCAGACGTTTATCGCGCCAGTGAAATTCATGGCGTGAAATTCGATGATGCCAACGGCAACGGTTTGCAGGAATCCGATGAACCGGGACTGCCTGGCAGCCGTGTCTATATCGACCTCAACCGCAATAACGTTCGAGACGCCGGCGAACCTGAAACAGTCACGGGCGCTGATGGTTCGTATTCATTTACAGGCCTGAGTTCCGGTGCTTACGTCGTCCGTGATGAAGTTGATCCAGGGCATTCTTTGTCGTATCCCGGGACAAAAGGCGGAACGCTCTGGCCTGATGGAACGAGCAACCCGGCCGTTGGAAACGTGTCGCCGTCTCAGGTCACAATTTCACTGGCGGAAGGGCAGACGTATCGCGGCAATTACTCGATAACACTGCCGGGGTCCGGCGGCCTGACAAACATGGTCGACGTCTTTCTGCTGTTTGACGACACGGGCAGCTTTGTGAACAACAGCCCGATCGTTCGCAGCGCATTTCCGACGATCATTTCTCAACTGCAGACATCACTGCCAGGAGTTGACCTGGGCTTTGGTGTGGGCCGGTTCGAAGAATACGGCAACTTCGCCGCAGAATATTCAACGGGCCGACCGTTCATCCTGAATCAGCCCGTCGTCGCATCCAGCACTTCAGGATACATGGCTGCCATCCAGTCGGCTCTCAATCGAACAACGCCGGGTTATGGTGGTGACCAGCCGGAAACGGATATCGAGGCTCTGTACCAGCTCGTGACCGGTCTTGGCTTTGATGGAAACAACAATGGCTCGGTGCTGGACAGCGGTGCGGCAGGTCTCGCATCGACTCAGCTGAATCCAGGCACCAGCGGTGACGTGCCGTCGTTTGCCTCATTCCGTGCCGATGCGGCAAACGGTGTGCTGCAGGGTGATGGAACCATCGGCGGAGCAGGCTTCCGGGCTGGTGCACTGCCAGTCATCCTTCTGGCCACGGACACTGGATTCGCTTATCAGCCAAAAGGAGAAACATCAGTGACGGGGATTGGCGGCCTGACACTTCCCGTCAGCAGCCTCACACAGACATCGCGCAATACGACTCCATTCAGCCATGGAGCCGGGATCCAGGAAACTGTGACGGGATTGAACGCCCTGGGGGCTCTCGTAATCGGTCTCGGCACAAACACGGAAGCGGGGATCGATCCACGACAGGGACTTGAATCGCTTGCTCGTCTGACCGGTGCCACGAACCAGACATCAGGCACCATTGCGAATGGAACAGCTGACCCGATTGCCCCTGGCGATCCGTTCTACTTCCAGATTGCCTCCGGATTTGCCGGCAGCGTGGCGACAGGTGTCACGAATGCCATTCAGAACGCAGTGACGAACGTCGCGGTGAACATCACAGTGAAGGCTTCCGATCCACGCGTCAGGATCATCAATCACACAGGCACGCAAAACGGAATCAAGGCCGGTGGCACGGCAAACTTCGACATCGAGTTTGTTGGCGACGGAGTTCCTCACCGATTCGACCTGCAGTTTGTCCGTGAAGGAACGAACGTCATCCTTGGTTCCATTCCGGTCGTTATCGGTACGCCTGTGCCCGGAGACGGCTACCACTTTGATGATCTGAGCGACGGTGAAATCGAGCTTGAAGATCATTTCGCCGATGTGACCTCCGGAGCGGGAACGCCAAACAGTGCTCCGACATTTCAGTCGGGAAGCTCACAGACGGTGGCCGAGGATGCCGGAACTCAGTCAGTTCCAAACTGGGCCACTGCAATTTCGCCGGGCCCCGCGTCTGACTCGTGGCAGTCGGTCAACTTCACGGTTACGAATGATCATCCGGAACTGTTCAGCATCCAGCCCGCTGTTTCAGCGGATGGGACACTTTCGTGGCGAGCTGCTGACAATGCGTTCGGGACCGTACTCGTGACGGTCGTGCTGCACGATAACGGAGGAACATTGAATGGCGGGGTCGACACAAGTGCTCCTCAACAGTTCACTCTGGACATCACACCCGTCAATGATGCTCCCATTACCACGGATGATTCGTACTCCACACGGTCCGGAGAACTCCTGTCCGATTCACTGCCAGGCGTGATGCGAAACGACAGCGACGTTGAAGGAGACGTACTCACGGCAACGCTCGTTGATGGTGCGTCCCACGGGACAGTGACACTGAATCCAGATGGATCATTCAGTTACCTGCCGGTTCCTGGTTACTCCGGCTCCGACAGCTTCACGTACAGAATCTCGGACGGGCTTCTGGATTCCGGGATTGCGACGGTGACGATTTCCGTCGAAGCCTATAATCACGCTCCCACTGCAACCGATGATTTGTTTGAACTTGCTGAGGACACCATTCTCAATGTGTCGGCTCCCGGCGTTCTCATCAACGACTTTGACATCGACGATAACACCCTGACCGTACGACTGATCAGCGGCCCGGCACATGGATCGCTCATCTTCAATGAAGATGGTTCCCTCAACTACACACCCGATTCAAACTACTACGGCCCGGACAGCTTCACCTACGTTGCGAATGATGGAACACTGGATTCTGCCGTTGCGACAGTTGCTCTGACGATTCTGCCCGTGAACGATATTCCGGTTGCTGTCGACAACAGCTTCGCAGTTGGCGAAGACACGACTCTTGACGTCACAGCACCTGGCGTCCTGATCGACGACACAGACGTGGACGGCGATGTTCTGACCGCACGACTCATCAGCGGCCCTTCTCATGGTTCCGTCACCTTCAGCAGCGATGGATCATTCAGCTACACTCCACAGCTGAACTACCATGGCCCTGACGGTTTTACGTATGTTGCCAATGATGGAATGGCCGATTCCGCGATCGCAACGGTCGCCCTGACCGTGCTGCCCGTGAATGATGCACCTGTCGCGATGGATGATTCACTGACCACGACAGCGGATACAACACTGAACCTGTCAGCTCCCGGAATACTCTCGAACGACAGCGATGTGGATGGTGACAGCCTCACAGCCGTCCTGCTGACGGGCCCGGTACATGGTACGCTGACGCTGAATTCCGATGGTTCGATCATCTATGTCCCCAACGCTGGCTATTCCGGAACGGACAGCTTCACTTATGCGGCCAATGACGGAACAACGAACTCCGCTGCGGCAACAGTGAAGATCACAGTGACTCCGGTTTCGGCTCCTCCTTCGGGAGACCTGCTGATCGATGTTGTGGATCTCAGCAGCCGCCGTGTTTTCCACTATGACACTGCCGGATCGATGTCTCGAAATGATCGACTGAACACCGAAGACGAAAAACCTCGCGGGATTGCAACGAGCGAAGATGGATCGACGACGTGGGTTGTGGATGGCAAAAACGAGGTGTTCGTATACTCGGCCGACTATACTCTGCTCGGTTCATGGGAGATCAAGGGCATTGACAAAGCAGAGGGCGTTACGGTTGTTGGCGATAGTCTTCTGATTGTCGACCGAAGCAACAGGATGATTGCCACATTCGATGGTGCTGCGTCCCGGCGTTCCGGGTCTCAGTCTCCTTCGTCACGATTTTCTCTCGATCGCAACAACAAAAACGCCATGGATCTGACCAGCGACGGCGTTCATATCTGGACCGTCGATGATTCTTCTGTGAATACGGTGTATCGATACTCAATGTCCGGAAGCCTCGAAGGAAAATGGACGATCGATCCGTCGAACAGTCAGCCAACGGGCATCGCAGTGGACAATCGGACGGGTGATCTCTGGATTGTTGACGCGAACTCAGATCGCGCTGTTCGCTACGACGAAGCAGCCTCACGAACATCAGGAACGGCGCTGGCTTCCAGCTGGTTTGCGCTGAACTCACTGGACAGCAATCCTCATGGAATTTCATTGTCACGAAAGACCACGACCGGTTCAGGCACCAGTGGAACATCCGGACTGTCGGTACTGACGAAACGTTCTGCAGCCTCCGTTCTCCAGTCGTCCAGCGACCGTGAAGACATGATTTCGTCAGAGTTGGCGTCTTCCGGAACCCCGACGTTCAGCAGTACAGCGTCGGGCAAAACAGGCGAGCCTGGAAACGATGACGCGTCCTTTAAGACTGGGTCCAGCCCTGGTACGGCCTCCCGTAACAGTCTGAACCTCCTGACGGCTCCCCCGGCAAAGACAGCCAGTGTGCGCAGTTCGTCCGTTGACCTGTCGCTTCTGGACAGTCTGTTCGCCTCCTTCGCAGGATTCTGACCTACCGACGAATTAGCAATCAAACCATCAACATCGACAGCGGCAGCAACCTCAGGTGAGCTGCCGCTGTTCGCATTGAGTCATCTGCTACGCAGACTTCAACAACGGACAAATACTCTCCCGGTCTGCGTTGAAACTCCCCGCGACACTTCTGCCCACGATTGACCAGACCGCCGCTATGACTAACCTGACGCCTTTCCGCGTGTCTGTTCCGAGGCTCTTTGAGGATGATCGAACCCGCCTGGGCTCACTCCGGCCGCCCTGAACTGCTCCACTGGCAAAACGGTAAGGTCTGCACTTTTCGATGAAATGGCTGACGTTCACCCTTCCTGAAAAGCACGAAGCATCGCTGGCTCACCAAGGTCCCGCGCCGAGTTTCAGGAGCCTCAGCGGCAGATGCTTCCAGGTTCCACGCATGCAGGCAGTCTGCCTCTTTGCGAGTATTGTCCTTCTGCTTGCCGGATGCTCAAAAACGGCGCCTGTCTCCCACCCGGTCCCTGCAGCTCCGTGGCCGGAGATTGAAAAGCAGGCGAGAGGTTCCACGGTTCGAATCGGTATGTGGGACGGTGATCCGCTGATCAATGCCTTCATGAAGGAATGGGTCGCCAGCCAACTGAAGGAGCAATACAACATCACGTTCGAACAGATTGGGACTCAGGGAAACAACCTGGTCAGCAAGTTGATGGTCGATCTGGAAACGGGGCGAACTTCCGGAGACTTCGATCTCGTCTGGATCAACGGAGAAACGTTCTATCAGCTGCGAACACTCAACGCGCTCACCGGCCCGTTCACAGATCGGCTTCCGAACAATCGCTGCGTGGACTGGTCCAGCAAGTTCGTTGCCATCGATTTTCAGCAGCCTGTCGCCGGTTATGAATGTCCGCTGGGGAGTGTCCAGCTGGCAATCATCTACGACAGCAGTCGCGTCACGGAACCTCCCAAAACACGGCAGCAGCTTGAAGAGTGGATCCGGAAGAATCCGGGACGATTCACTTTCGACACGGGCTTCACCGGACTCACATTTCTGAAATGTCTGCTGTACGAATTTGCCGGCGGGCCATCGTCGCTGGATGGACCGTTCGATGAAGCCCGATACCAGCAGGCTTCGTCTCGGCTGTTTGAATGGCTGCATGAGATTCAGCCGATGCTCTGGCGACAGGGCAGGACGTTCCCCGAAAGCGTGACTCAGCTTCATCAGCTGTTTCGCAATGGTGAAGTCGATTTCACGATGAGCAACAACGACGGGGAAGTGGACAACAAAGTCATTCAGGGAATCCTCCCGGAGACATCGCGGGCCTATGTGCTGGACTCCGGAACCATCCGCAACAGTCACTATCTGGGCATTCCGTTTAACGCACCGAATCCGGAAGGGGCGATGATCGTGGCCAACTTTCTGCTCTCGCCGGAAGCTCAGCTGAAAAAAGCTCAGCCTGCCGTCTGGGGCGACGGCACGATTCTCGACATCTCCAAACTGCCGGAGGAATGGCAGGGACAGTTCCAGAAAATCGAAGGCCGCACAAGAGTCGCATCCAGGGAAGAACTGAAGGCCCACGCGCTGATGGAACCATCGCCGGAGATTATGATCCGTCTGGAGGCGGACTTCAGACATGAGATCATCGAACGTGGCCAAAAATAGCGGCGCTCCGACAGTGAGTTTCGTGCCGAAGCGATTGAGCGTTCCGGCCGTTGTTGCTCTGTGTCTGCTTGCCGCGCCGGTGATCTGGGTGATCGGCTACAGTCTTCTGTACAGCACCGGCGTGATTGGACTTTTCTCCGATCAATGGACCATGAAACACTGGCACGCCGCTTTTCGGTCCGGCTCGGCACTCAAGTGTCTGGCTTACAGCGGAGCGATTTCGGCCATCGTGACGGCCTTATCAATCGTGGTGTCGATGGCATTCGTACTGCTGGCTCCAGAGGCGCGATGCTCCTCGAGTCTTTCAGCGATGCTTTGTGTTCCCCTTGCCACACCGGCCATCGTCATGGCATTCCTGATCTATCAGCTGATGAATCCAGGTGGCGTTCTGGCTCGACTTTGTTTCCAGGCGGGAATAATTGACTCCACGACAGACTTCCCGGTCCTGGTGAATGACTCATGGGCGGTCGGAATCGTCGTGGCGTCATTCTTCAGCCAATGTCCTTTGCTGATTCTGTATTTCTTTCGGATCTGGTCGTCTGCTCGTATCGACCGTTATTGTCGGCTTGCAGTGGAACTGGGTGCCTCGGTTCGGCAGGCGCGTCTCAGGGTCGCGGCACCGATGCTGTTTCAAAGAGGTAAGCCTTTATTTCTGCTGGGGTTTCTGTGGACCATGGGCAGTTATGAGATTCCTCTGCTGCTGGGCGTGCAGTTTCCCATGATGTCATCCGTCCTGATCCAGAAACGCTCGGGACAATTCAATCTGCTTGAACGCCCTGAAGCGTTCGTTCATGCAAGTGTCTACTTCGCGTTTGTCAGCCTTGGACTTGTGCTCTTCCTGTTGCCGAGGCGCCGTCATGTCTGACAATCCTCCACGCGCAGACGAACGAACAGGCGCAAGGGAATTCGTTCCGAAAGTTCACGGGGCGAATGACACCTGGACACATCGCGCGCTGAGCCGGTGTGTCGCCGGGCTGGTCTGGGGGGCACTCGGCGTTTTGCTGGTGCTGAGTCTTGGCAGCGGATGGACGTTTCCGAATCTTCTTCCTGATCGCATGGATGCTGGACCGTGGCGACAGAGCTTCGCAGTTGGAAGTGGCCTGCTGCGATCTCTGCTGGTGTCGTGTTCCCTCAGCTGTCTCGTTGCGGCAACCTCAACGACGGCGGGATTACTTCTGGCTCGACAACTGCGCCACTCGCGAGGTCCTCTGGTTTTGTACTTCCTGTATCTGCCATTCGTCATCTCGCCAGTGATTGCTGGCATCTGCCTTTATGATCTGATGATTCGACTGCATCTGGCGGGCACGTTTGTCGGCGTGCTGCTGATTCAAAGTGCATTTGCGACGAGTTTTGCCACGATCTTCTTTCGAAGTGCATTCAGTGACCGCATGCAGCGTCTCGAGGATCTCATTCGTACGCTTGGTGGAAACAGAGCGACGATCTGGCGACACGCGATCTGGCCACAGTGTCGCGGATTGATTCGAATCTGCCTGATTCAGACGGCGTTGTTTTCGTGGCTCGACTACGGTCTGGTGTCTGTCATCGGCGGCGGGCAGGTTATCCCTGTGACGGTCCGGCTGTTTAGTCTCATTCGTGAAGCCAGTACCAATCAGGCAGCACTCGCGTCTCTGGTGCTGCTTCTTCCTGCCATCCTTGCCATGATCTTCGCGCTGGTGATCCGTGCGACAGCACCATCGCTGCTCGCGCCGACACATCATGTGGCAATGAACGCGGCTGATCGAGGGAGTCGTTCCGATGGCTGACCGAAATTCTCTGCTGCAGGTCAACAACCTGAGCGTTAATTATGGAACGACCAGAATCATTGAGAATCTGTCACTGACTGTCGCGAACGGAAACACGCTTGTCCTGCTTGGTGAATCAGGGTGCGGAAAGACGACGCTTCTTCGAACACTCGCAGGGCTTGTTCCGTTGCAGTCGGGCGAAGTTCTCGTCGACGGCGTTCCCGTTCAGAACGTTGAACCTCAACACAGAGGAATTCTGTACCTTGATCAGGAGCCGCTGCTCTTTGAACACCTGACGGTTGCTCAGAACATTGGCTTTGCGATGGAAATTCAGGGTCAACAAAAACACGCTGTTGAAGAGCACACCAGGGCAATCATGGAAGCGATGGATCTCGCCGACCATGCCGGAAAATATGACGCTCAGCTCTCCGGCGGCCAGAAGCAGCGAGTTGCCTTTGCCAGAGCCATCCTCGCACGGCCACGTCTGCTGCTGCTGGATGAACCTTTCTGCAGCCTGGACTCGAAGAATCGCAGTCACATGCAGAACCTGTTTGCACAGCTCAGCACAAAGTTTGGGCTCACTTCCGTTTTCGTCACGCACGATGTGAAAGAAGCGCTCATCGTCGGACAGGAGTTCGGCAGGCTCGTGCGAGGCAAACTGGTTTCCTATCCGAGTCGTCACGAATTTATGAACGATGAAGCCACCGGGATTCCGGAAGAAGTTCGCTTCTGGAATTCGCAGAACAAACCTCCCGCATAGTCACGGCGCGCTGCATGTCCTGCTGGATTGTTCTGCTGTTTCAGAATCTTTGCGTCGCCTGAAGAATTCGGATCGCTGTGGTGATCCCGCACAGGCACGCGAAGGTCCATGCCAAAGGACCGAAGTATGCGGGGAACATGCAGAAGAGCACGAAGAACAGCACCGTCTCCGTTCCCTCCATCAGACCGACAGAATAGAAGAACGACTTCTTCCCATCCGGATCCGTCGTCTCTCCTCGACGTGCAGCGATCACTGCATAAGCCAGAAACGATCCGGATGTTCCTATGAAACTGTAGACCAGGACGATTGCGGGAAGCAGCCGGGAGGAATCGCTGATGGCAAAACTGACCGGAATCCCGCCGTAAAACAGCAGGTCCAGAACGATATCCAGAAAGCCTCCAAGGTCCGATACCTGACGCTGACGAGCGACCATGCCATCCAGCCCATCCGCCAGACGATTCAACAGAACGAGGCTCAATCCAGTCCAATAAGCGCCAGCTGCAATCGCGCCGCAGGCCAGCAGTCCAAAGGCAAACCCGATCAGCGTGATCGTATTCGCAGAGACTCCCAGAGCCACCAGTCGACGAGCCGGAACCTCAAGCACCGGATCGATCACTTTTCTGACAGCACGGTCAAACATCGAATCGTTCCGCAGCGTCCGGAGCGTTCCGGCAATCCTGCTTTGCCAGGCTGGCAGACATTCCGTGCACCCCTATTGAACCTCAAAATTCTGACTGGGCAATCCTTCTTCGGGAACCAGAATCTCCCACGGTGTTTTCTCAGGAAGTCCATAGTCCGGATGCCCAATTCGCGAGGCCAGTTCCGGAACCAGTGTCACCTTGTAACGTCCCGGCGGCACGCCCTCACCAAAAGGAAACGTTCGGATCGTGAAGCTGCCGTCCAGCTGCAGCTGACTACTCGGACTGTCATCCTGAAAACTGTTGGATGAGTCAGGATGGAGATAGATGGCTCCTCCAGTGACTGCCGTCCCGTTCAGCGTCACTTTTCCCTTCACCGTGACCATCGGAGGCGCGGTCTTGCCGGAACAGCCGAGGATCAGCAGCAGACCGGAGACGATCAGCATGTATCGCCGAAACAGAGTTGCCCGCAAGACAGCCGACGGTTTCGTCATAGGAAATTACTCGAGTGACACCACATTGCCATCAGCCGGTCGAATCAGATTGTGCATCACCGTCTTGTCGATATTGAAACTGACTCCTCGGACACTGCCGTCGCCAAGCAGGAACTGGGGGCCTCCCGGACTGGGCGTTCCCCAGTTTCCTCCACCACACGAATACTGACCATCATTCCAGCCAGCTCCGTTCACTCTGTCCGGAAAGTTATTGAGCTGCATGTCGTTGTAGAGTTCATAACCGCAACGCCCAACACCGCCGTTCCCGCCAAGGATCCATGGTTCATCCCAATACATCACTCTGGCCTGATACGCCGACTGCGCAAGAGCCTTTTCGCCGAAAAAGATCGTGTTGGATGTTCCATCAGTGATGTCGCGGTACTGAGTCACCTTGCCCCAGCCGGCGTACGTCGTCCAGAAGACCAGCTCATTCGCGGCGTAGTCGGTTCTGGAACTGGGACCTGCTCCGCTGTCATTGTAGTTCCAGCCTGGATACACAGGATCAACGGCCGGCGTCTGAAACAAACCACTTCGGCGCGATGGCATGTAGAAGACTGGCAGAGGAGTGCTGTAACAGGCCAGCGGGTTTTCAAACAACGCCGTCTGTTCCAGAAACGGCAACAACGAGAAGAACGTTGAACCAAGCTGATGTTTGGGCAGTCTCGATGGATCTCCCCAGCGAGGACGAAACTGGCCATAGCCCGGAATGAACGTGTAAACATTCGGCGTTGGAACAACGACGCCCTGTGCTCGAGTCTGATAGGGCGAAGAGTTCCCTGGCGTGACGGAGTAATCGTAACCGCCGCTGTTGGGAAGATGTCTGTGCACGTCTTCAAAGTTGGCTGCAGCCAGCCCAAGCTGTTTCAGATTGTTCTTCGACTGCGTTCTTCGAGCAGCATCGCGAGCCTGCTGCACGGCGGGAAGAAGCAGCGCCACAAGAATGGCGATGATGGCGATCACAACCAGAAGTTCAATCAGAGTAAATCCCTGACGATCCGATTGTTCAGGCACCCCTCCTCTTTCGCCGACGCTCCTCATGCGACGCCCCTTCCGTTTCCTATGATCCACCACACAGGGTCGCACAATACAAAGTCCATCCACTCTCAGACAGCATCGGCAGGAAACGCTCCAGCGAATTCCGGCAGACTGCAGACCTGGCTTTGCTGCAAAGCACGTATTGATGCGGAAGCTGACCGAGGAAGCTGACTGAGGCAGAATCACGCAGGAACATATCCGCCGGGAGCTGACTTGATCGCTTCCAGCGCCTGCTGAACATGTTCGTCGCTGGCAAACGCCGCCGAGAAAATTCGGCAGATCTTCCCGGCTGAATTGATCACGTAGGTCACTCGACCGGGAAGTAGTCCCAGAACCCTGGGCACACCGAACAGTCGCCGCAGTGAACCATCCTGGTCTGCAATCAGCGGGAATGGCAACTGATGCTCCGAGGCAAACTGTGAGTGAGACTCCGCTGAGTCTCCGCTGATACCAATGACTTCAAACCCCGCCTCAGTGAACAGCGCATAGGAATCACGGAACGCACAGGCTTCTGCCGTGCAGATGCGAGTACCGTCCTTTGGATAAAAGAAAATCACGAGCCCCGTTTGTCCGACAAAATCGCGCAGCCGGATCGGTCTGCCGTCGGTTGTCGTGGCAGAAAAGTCCGGGGCCGCATCGCCTTCGCTCAATTTGGACATCGGGAATCCTCGCATTACACTTTCCTTCCCACCGCTCAGACCGCCAAATGCCAGCCTCCATTAACTTCACGGCGAGCCAAAACCATGAGACATCTTCTTCTTCTGCTCGAACTTTTCGTCTGCCAGGCACAGGAACCCTCAGACTGGCCACAATGGCGAGGACCTTCCGGCAACGGTGTGGCCGCGGCAAACGCAAATCCTCCTGTCGAATGGAGTGCGACAAAAAACATGGCATGGGCTGCCAGCCTCCCTGGCAAAGGGTCTGCAACTCCAATCGTCATCGGAAAGCAGGTGATTGTCCTTTCCGCCGAAGCGACTGACCGTCCAGCTGAGAAGCCGCCGGTGAAGCGCGCCGATTCCAAAACAGAACCGCCAGCAGTCTACTACAAGTTCTGGGTGACAAGCATTGACCGATCAACAGGCGACACGCTCTGGCAAAAACTGGCCACGGAGCAGGTGCCTCACGAAGGCACTCATCCGACACACACTTATGCGGCCGGATCACCGGTCACCGATGGTCAGACGATTTACTGTTCGTTCGGCTCACGCGGGATCTTCGCTTATTCACTGACGGGAGAGCTTCTTTGGCAGAAAGATCTCGGCGACTTGAATACTCGCTTCGGCTGGGGCGAGGCTGTGACACCGGCGCTGGCAGGTGAACTGCTGATCGTGAACTGGGATCAGGAAGAAGGCTCTTTCATCGTCGCGCTCGACAGGGCAACCGGTGAAGAACGCTGGCGAAAAGATCGTCCAGGGGAAGCCACCAGCTGGAATGCTCCGCTCATTACCACAGTCGGCGATCGCACTGTCGCCGTGGTCAACGGATCCGGCAAAGCCCGCGCTTATGACTGTGCCAGCGGTGACGTTCTATGGGAGTGTGGCGGACAGACAACAAACGCGATTCCATCCGCCATAAAGTTCGAAGACACAGTCGTCCTGATGAGCGGCTATAAGGGAGCGGCCGCGTTTGCAATTCCACTTGATGCGAAGGGGGATGTCACGGGGACGACACACATTCGCTGGTCGCACCATGAAGGAACTCCGTATGTCCCTTCACCCGGCGTCAGTGGTGACCGACTGTTTTTCACCGGCGGCAACAATGACATTCTGACAGTCCTTGACCTGAAGACCGGCAAACCTCTCATCCAGAAACAGCGCCTGGGAATCGGCAATACCTACGCTTCACCACTCGTCGCGGCTGGCCGAGTCTATTTTGTCGGACGTGAAGGAACGGCCGTCGTCATCCGCGACTCCGGTGAAATCCTTTCGCGAAACGTGATCGAAGATACATTCGACGCATCACCGGTTGCCTGCGACGATCAGCTGTTCCTTCGCAGCTGGACAAAACTGTATTGCGTTCAGCAGAAGTAACTCTGCGGGATCGTCACTGCCTCGCACGTTGCCTCGTGTCTGAGCGTGGCTCGTGTCTGAGCGTGGCTCGTGCCTGAACGTGGCTCGTGTCTCCGACGCGAGAGCTTCTCCCCCTGTTCAATTCGCATTACTGACCTTGCTGGGGCGTCACGAAGACCACGTGATGGTCGGAGACGACGGCATACACATTCGGAAGTGTCGGATGTGGCGCGACAAAGGAAACCCGCTTGAACAGAGACATCACACTCTTGCCATCGGGTCCCGTAATCTCCAGCTGTCCGTCCGCAGGCAAATCGCCCTTCAGCCGATACTTGAATCCTGTGGTCACGGATGCCTGTGAAAGAACCTCCGCGAGTGTCTCCTGTGCCATAATTTCCGCCGTCGGAACCAGCGAGCCCTCCGGATTGACATGGAACAGACGATATTGCTCTGCCAGGCCAACTACGGGCGCTGTCTTGCTGATGGCGACAATGGCCGGATCGTGCGTCGGACGAATATGGCCAGCCCACGGGGTGGATTCAAACGCCGCAGCAAGGTTCATGGCTCCGGCACGAGCGACAACCTTCCGTGTCAGCGCGTCCATGACGATCACGCCATTGGACATTCCCACGAACATCGTGTGCTGTCGATGCCCTGTGAGTCCGGACACCGATTTGGAGTTAATTGTCCAGACGGGGACCAGATCCTGGTAATTCAGCAGCGTGTATTGAGAACTGTTGGAATCCTGAAACAGCAGACCGGCACCGGTCGCTTCGCAGCGGTTCAGTGCACGACCCGTTTGAATGGACCAGCAGTGAGTTTCCTTGCGGGTTTGCCAGTCAAACCGGCGAAGGCGAGTCGTCAGGCGGCTGGAACTTGTCGTGGAATCCACTTCCATGAGAATGGCGGCATCACCAGATGGGGTCCAGCAAATCATCGACGTCGAAGCGGATTCCACTCGAAGCCCTTTTCCAGCTTCCTCCGCCATCACAAGCGGCGTCACCGTGGTTTCTGCTTTTCCGGCAACGGGTTCTGTCGGAACTTCATTGCGAAGGTTCACTTCGAAAGGCCAGAAGTCCGGCGTTGCCTTCACCTCTGCGACACCCAGCTGATTGTCCATGATCAGCAGAACTCGATTCGCACCCAGCCTCTCGATCTGCTTCGGTGCCTTTTCAAGCACCACCTGAAACGTCCGCCGTCCCTGAGTCACGGAGAGTTGCGACTTTTTGATCACGGCACCCGTCTCCGTCAAAGACCACAAAGAGCGCGATGCAGGTTCGACCAGAGCTGGAAACGGGATCGACATCATGCTGGGGATCAACGGCGTGTCGGCTCCCGGCACAACAAAGTGCCGGCGAGGATCATCTTTGCTCGACAGACATAACACTGAGGCATCAGATGACACCGCGGCATATGCGGTTTCATCGCTTCGATTTTTGTTTTTCGTAAGCAGTCGAAGTGTGCCGTTCCCCGTCTGAAAGATCAGATGCTGACTCTGACCCGGCGTCTGATGAATCGCGACCAGTGTTTTCTGCTCGGGATCACAGACAAGCCGGTAAGGACTCTCGATGCTGACAGCCACGTCCTGCTTCACCATCATGGCTGGGTGCAGTACGGGAACAAAGTCCGTCACCGTTTCCTGCTTGAGGTCCATGACCGCAATGGAACTCGGCGAACCGACAAAGACCACCGGACTCTGCTCCTGTGCCGCCAGCGTCTCTGCCGGAATGCCATACGTCTTCTTCACTTTCAGGGACTTCGAATCCAGCAGGTACAGGCTACGCGGCACCTGGTCAGGCGCGTTCCGGGGGGGGCGCAGAAGGATGGAATCCGTTCCTTCGGTCGAAGCAGGCGATTCATCCCGCACCGCGACCAGAACGCCTTCCGAACACAAAGCCACGCTGGTGCATTTCGCCTTGAACTGCACCGCTGCCTCAGCTTTCATGGTTTTCGAATCAAGCACGATCAGCAGTCCGCCCACGCTCAGAAGATAGACCTTCTTCCCATCAGCGCTGACCGCGCAGTGATAGTCTCTGACGCCGGAATTTTGCTGCGGGAAAGAAGGGTCCGGGATAACTCCCCCGGAAGGCGGCAACCCGCGCAGCCACTGAATATGAAGTCGACGTCCTTCATCAGTCGATTCCAGAACGCCATCCGGGACCAGCGCCGGTGCATCGACTTTGGCCACCAGATTCTTCGACCGAGCATCGTCCGCTGACAAAAGCGGAAGACCTGCTCCGGCAGGAACGGTGATCGATTCACCGTCGGGGGACTGTTCGACAGCAATGCTGACGTTACGTCGTCCATCCGGAGCCGGTTTGAGCCTGCCAACGATTCGTCCCGCTGCCGTCTGAGCAATCTTCTTCAGCTGCTTTTCAACGTCCCGATTGCCATCCTTGATGTCCGAATCTGCAGCCGCGGCCAGCCCCGAGACAGTCCCTTTCCATGGCCAGCCTTCTCCTGCCAGCGGCGCCAGCCCGTCATCCTCCGGCCCTGCCTGTTCACGGATCATCCGTTCAATGGAACCAGCATCTCCGATCGTCACGTCCCATCGAAACCGCAGGGGCCGCCGGCTTTCCGAAGTGTTCCACTGAACGTAGATCGTTCCTTCACCAGCGTTCGCGCCTGTAGGAAACCAGTTCAGCGTATTCCGTTCCAGGAAGGGAACCCCCTGATTCGTAAAGACTGTGGCCGTTTCATTTGGCTGCAGGATCCGGATGGGTTCACTAACGTTATGAAAAATGCCCGCAGTTCGTTTGACCTCGGCCATCTCCTTGAAATCGTCAATCGCCACGACCTGCATGACTTCGCTTCCAATCTGGATGGACAGCGGAAGTTTGAGCGTGCTGAGTTTCTCGAATGATTTTTCCTGAAGGTACATCACGGTCTGTGATGCATTCATCGCAGCAGTCAGTGTCAGGTCCCGCTGCTGGTTCTGATTGTTTCCCTCCAGCTGAGCAACGGTTAGCCAGTCCGCCATCCTGGCTGGCGGTTCCTGGCCCGCTTTGACAAGAACAAATCGGAGTGATTCTGGTTCACGATCGAACCGCATCTGGAATCGATGGTCGATGGCCAGAAGATGACCAGCTGGCTGCTGGATGTCATTTTCAGTCGCATCAACAAATGCCGGAGGCTTCGCTTCGCTTTTTGCTTTGGAAGGAGCTTTCTCAGCCGGTGGGCTGCCATTTGGCATCGGTGCAAATCCAGGCGGTGTCACGACGACCATCGGTGGCGTTGCGGACGGACCGGTTGCCGGGGCCGGTGGAGATATTACCGGCTGGGGTGTTGCAGGCTGAGGTATCGCTTCAGGAGGTTTCGCGGCTGGCACAGAAGCCAGCTCCGGAGGCTGAGCTGCGGTCATTTCCGGCGGTCCTGGTGGAATCGCAGAGGCCGTCTGGTCTGCTTCCGGCTCTCCACCGGAAAACACCACAACAACCACGATAACGATCGACAAAAGAACCCCGGCTCCCAGCCCCATGAAAATCAACGGTTTGACATTGCGCTCGGACCTGGCTGTCGACTTGTCAGCAGCGGCTTTGGACGGAGAACGCGACCCCGCTCGTGGCGGAAGAGCACGGCCTTCATCAGGAGCATTCCATGGATCTGACTCGGAGTCTGATCCCCAGTCACTGTCGGTATTCCAGTCGGATTCTGACTGCGATTCAGAGTCCGATTGCCAGTCCGTCTCAGCGGGCTCTTCCGGTTCAGCCTCGGCAACGGCTGGCTGCGGCACAAGCACGACCGTTCCGCAGCGAGGACATTTGATTTTCTTCCCGGCCAGTTCGTCACGGACCTGCAGCTTATGTCCGTTCGGACATGTAATTTTGGGCATAGTATGAACTTCTCATGCAGGGGGAATGCACGTGTTCTGATCGATCCAGTTCATCACAATGCAACACTGGCGATGTCAGGCTGCCGGTGTCACACGAGGCGAACCGGGCTCACTTGTTTGGCTGTTCTGTTCCCTGAGCAGCCGAAGTACCAGGTTCAATAACTGCTGCGGCTGGAACGGCTTGGAAATCAGCGCCGATACTGTGGCTTCCGTTGAGAGATTCTCTTCGGGAAAACCGGAACACAGGACAATCGGCAGGCTCGGACGTTCTCTGCGGATTTCCCGTGCGAGCCAGACGCCCGTACTTGAAGGCATCGAATAGTCCGTGATCACGCAGTCAATGGCGTCACCATGGCAATGGAGCATCTCCAGAGCCACCGATGCAGAATCTGCTGCAAAAACTGTGAATCCGTTCGCCTCAAGATACTCAGCAATGCACCGCAGAAGCAGGACTTCATCATCAACAAGAAGGATCCCCGGTGCCTGTCGATCGCTGCCGGAGGACATCGAAACAACGGACGGTTCAGTATCCGTCGGCAATGCCGAATCGGTCGGTTCCGACACTGCATCCGCCGACGGAACCGTTTCTGCGACAGGAAAATAAATCACGAATGTGCTGCCGAAACCTGGTTCGGATTCAACACACACAAACCCTCGGCTGCTTCGTACAATTCCCAGAACTGACGACAGTCCAAGACCTCGCCCCAGAGCTTTCGTCGAAAAGTAGGGGTCGAACAGGCGTTCTCGAGTCGCGACATCCAGGCCCTTGCCGTTGTCTCTCACAATCAGGCGGCAATAGTCACCGGCCGTTGAAGTGATGTCTGCCCCAATCGCATCCAGAATCGGCTCCGTCACTGTGATCCTGTCAAAGGAGACTGTGATCTCTCCGTCCGCAGGTGTCGCTTCCGCTGCGTTTGACACGAGGTTAATCAGGACCTGCTGAAACTGAGTCTCGCCAACCGCCGCGTAATTCGGTTCCGTCAGTGAATTCAGAACCAGCCGACGCGGCCGCGCTAAAGACTGCAGCAGGGCATGCACCGACAGAGTGACAGCGGAAAGATCACACGTGCCTTTTTCTGAACCTGGCTTGCCCAGAAACTGAAGCAGCTGTCCGGTCAGTCCGGAGGCCCGCAATGATGTCGATGTAATCTGCTCGAAGTAATCATCCTTGCTGCTGCCTGAGTCCGACATCTTTCCAAGCTCAGCCAGCCCTGCGATCCCGGACAGAAGATTATTGAAGTCATGGGCAATGCCTGAGGCCATCAGTCCAAGACTTTCGACTTTCTGCTGTCTCGCCAGATGTCGCTCCATCTCCAGCTGCATTTTCTTCTGCTCACGAATTTCTGCATGTGCACGATTCAACTGCTTCAACCCTCGCCGCTTCACCGCAAGGTGCCATGAAATCCCGAAGGTCACCACCAGCAGCACCAGCACCGTGCTCACCAGGGCAGCGATCCACATGCGCGAATTCTGAATTCGAAGCCGGTCCGCGACTGCCGTTTCGTTTAATGCACGCAGCTCTGCTTCCTTGCGGGAAAATCGCTCATCGGCGATTTGCTCCGCCACTTCCTTCGCCAGCTGCTGATCCCATCGCTCATGTTCAGCGGCTGAAATGGCTTCCAGAGTTTCTGCGACATCCTGCCAGCGATTCGCCTTCCGGTACAAAACAGCCAGCGAATTCCTGAGCGAAATCGTCAGCTCTGGATCACCAGCCCGAGTCGCGTCTTCAATCTGAAGCTTCAGATCCCGAATCTGATCGTCGACGTCAAAAGAACTCGAGAGTGCGGTCAGCTCATGCTCGATTCCCAGTACGGCAACCTTGTCTCCAAGGGACTCATACTGCTGCATTGCTGACCGCAGAAGTTCCTGACCTTCTGTGACACGTCCTTCAATCAAAGAGATTCGGCCGGAAGTCGCATCTGCCTGGGCACGGAGTTTTGCAGCTCCGCGCGATGGCATCTCGCCCAGAGCTGTCTCCACTAACTGCTTCGCGTCCGAGATCCTGCCGCTGCGAATGTGCATCCCTGCGACGTTCAAACGCGTTGCCGCCAGAAGCAGCCCATGCCGCATCGGGCTGGCCTGCTCAATGACGTCCTCAGCAATCCTCAGCGCTTCTTCTTCCTGCTTTGCTTTCTCAAGTGTCTGCGACAGATTCGACAGCACCATCAGCCGAGTATTCAGGTCGCCAAGCGCGACAGCCATCTCTTCTGCCATGCGGAATTGGCGTATGGCGGTATCGAGATTCCCGAGAGCACTCTCGTTCATCGCCAGTTCATTATGCAGTGCACACGTAAACCTGGACGTGTCGTTTTGCCTTGAGGAAATCGCCAGCCCCTCTTCCGCCAGCGCCTTGCCTTTGTCGTATTGAGCCAGCTCGTGCGCTGAAGCAGCGGCATAGCGCAGGATCATACGCAGCACATTGTCCGCGTTGCGCTGCCTCGCTATGCTGGCGGCTTCATCCAGCACCTTCATTGCTTCAACATGCTGTTCCGACAAAGACAGCCCGGCACCACGAATCCACAGGTACTGAAGCTGGTACGTCGGTGGAATGGATGGATCGGCCTGCAGCTTTTCCAGAGCAGCCTCAGCGGCCGCGGCCGGGTTGGTCCGCAGCAACTTCATGGCCTCACTGTCGGTGGGATTCTCGTGCTCCTTCGAGGTCGCATCTTTCGAGTTCGAACTTTGCTGTTCGACAACCTCATCGAAGGAAACCGCGGCTTGCTCTTCGACAGCAGCAACTGCCAGCAGGGGAATACTGCCATACAGAATCATCAGCGAAGCAATGATGCTGTGCATGACAATCGAGTCCAGGATGACATATCAAAAGTCGGTAAAGCTGGCGGCCCCCTGAACAGCATACACGTACACTGTCGGGAACTCCACACCCCTGGAGTAATGGGAAGAGAAACTACGGCAAAAAGAAAACGGCGACAGAAGACTGTCGCCGTTTCAGATATTTTCTTTCGGCCAGCTGACTCAACGAGCCACAGCCGTACAATGCATTGACCTATTCGAACTGAACAAACGGGCTCATTCGGCGAGCCTTCGCCAGAATCTCAGCCTTTTCACCTTCGTTTCGGCAGGCAGCAAACTTGGTTCGCAACTTGGTCAAACCGACTTTACGCTTACGTCGGCGAGCAATTTCTCGTTGTCGTTCAGTACGGCCCATGGAAGGAAAAGTCCTGAGTAACTGGGAACACCGGGTCAATTCGAAGCGGAGCAGGATACACGGAGCCGCAGCAAAGTCAATCCGAAGCTGCAATTCGCCCAATTTCCGCCAATTTTGAGCAGAATATCGGCCATGCTGCGTGCCCAAATCCAGGCTTCATCACCATTTCCACTCAGGAAAACCAATTCCTCTAACGGTCCGTTTTGGATCCCACCATTCCCTGGCGACGTAACGCCGCGAGATTCTGAGTCATTCCCTGGGCGATCGCTGATGCGTCCGATCCAAGGGCAACAAATCGAAATCCCAGTGTTTTGTGCTGTTCGACCAATTCCGGACGGGACAGGATCCCTGCAACCTTGCCGTGCTTTTGACAGGCTTTGACCACCGTTTGCAGATGCTGAAGGAATAACGGCTGAGTGAAGTCGCCCGGATGTCCCATGTTCACAGACAGGTCCATCGGCCCCACAAACAGAACATCAACCCCCTCAACAGCCGCCATGGATTCTGCCTCTCCGACCGCCTCGGGAGTCTCAATCTGAACAATCACACAGGATCTCTCGTTGGCTTCCGCAAGGTACTTCTGCCAGTTTCGGCCATAGTCGGTCGCTCGGATGACCTGCGCCACTCCTCGAACTCCGACGGGCGGGTATTTGACCAGCCTGACGGCCCGAGCGGCCTCTTCGGCATTTGCAACGTAGGGAAACATGATCCCCGCGGCCCCGCTGTCCATCACGAACTTCACATCATCGCCATCCAGCGATCGCACACGAACAATCGGAGCAGCCGTCGACCCCTGCGCGGCCAGCAGTAACGGTCGCAGATCGGCCCACGAACCTGAACCATGCTCAAGGTCCAGCAACAACCAGTCAAAGCCCAGCCCCGCTGCAATCTCAATCGCTGCCGCGCTGCCAAGATTCAAAAACGTCCCGGCCATGACCTGGCTCGCCATCCGCTCTCGGTCAATCCACTGCATATTCAGTTTCTCTCTTTGTTCTTTGTTCCGCCAAACCAGCCGAAGATTTTCCCGAAGATCCTGGCAAAGAAGCTGGGATGAAGCACCTGTTCCGTCCACGTCTTTCGGGACCGCGTGAAGTTGTTCCATGCGAGGTCCACATACGGCTCATACGTGTTGCGAACCGAAGCCCACAACCCCTGCTTATGGATACGATTGAGCGAATCGAAGTAGTGCCCGAAGATGTTCCGATTCACAATCTTGCCGGCAACAAACAGCCCAGTAAACGTTCCATGAGTCGCGTTCCGAATCGACTCCAGCGTCTGCATCGCCAGCGCGCCGGACACTCCGAGCAGACTGACGTTCTCCGCGGTCGCAAGGTCCTTCATCTGCTGCCAGTAACCCTTCAATTCTGATTCAGGAATCAACTGCTTCGGATCAATCTCATTCAGCGCGGCCCTTGTCTGCCTCAGGCTCTCCCTGAGTTCATCCAGTGACAAAGGAGGCTGATCAAACTGACTTGCAGCTTTCCCACTGGCGTTGCGAATGGCATCAAACACGTCGTCCACTTTATGAATTGTCGAACTGTCATCAATCAGCCCCTGCTTCTGAAGCTCATCGGCCAGCTCTTTGAGGTACACACGCGTTCCGTAGGCAGCATCACTCACAATGGCCAGAATCCACAGCGGTGACACATGCAGAGTCGTCAGTCCCGCGATATCAATGAAGTTGCCAACAGCCTTCTTCGCAATGAAACGCCCCGCATCCGCCTGCTGTGGATCCGTTCCGGTGGCTCCTGGAACAGCACCTGCTGCCGCAGTTGCTTCCGAGGCAGAGGCAGCGCCGGGAGCTTGTCCTTCCGTCCCGGTCGGTGGCTCCGATGGCGCAACCGAGCCGATCGATGTGAGGAGAAAATTCAACGAGTTCCGAACGGCTACCTCGTAGCTTTTCGAGTCCTGAAAGGCCTGCGGGACAACGAACTCCGCGATTTCCCTGGCAGTGCCGGCCGTCAGTCCAACAGCGCTGCGAATCAATCGCTCCGGCAGGGAAACCCCGTACAGAAGAGCGTCCAGCAACGATGCCGAAGGACTTTCCGTCCTGTCAGGCGGATTGGCGGGTTTGGAAGTCTGAGCGTCTGACATGCTGTGGTCCATCATCGCTTGCGGTATTGACTGTACTTTCAGCAGAACGACGCAGTGCTTAAGTCGGATCTGCCGAAAAGCCAAACAGGGCTATCATAGGAACGCTGACTCCGAACAAAAGTCCCGCAGGTGTGAACAAAGTCTTTCAAAGAGATTTTCGTACTCGTCAACGCATCTTACGGTGGCACTTGCAAGTTAACGGTAGTGACCGTCTACAATGCCGAGCCTGAGGTTCGGGGTCCGTCCGCCAACACGTAACGATCCCGCCTCACTCTCTCCAAGGAACTCTGCGTGCGGTGTCCGTTCTGCAAACATGACGAAACGAAAGTGATCGATTCACGCAACAGCCAGGATTTTTCGATCCGGCGCCGGCGTGAGTGTCTGAGCTGCGAACGTCGCTTTACGACCTACGAACGGATTGAAGAATCGCCCATTCGTGTCATCAAAAAGGATGGAACTCGAGTTCCCTTTGACCGCGAAAAGATCCGGTCCGGTGTCGAGAAAGCGTGCTACAAACGCCCAGTCAGTCCGGAACAGGTGGATCGGCTGGTTGGTGATGTTGAAGCGGCCATTTACGAAGATGGCGAGCGAGAAGTCTCGTCCCGACGCATCGGAGAACTGGTCTTCAATGCTCTGCGCGATCTCGACAAAGTCGCCTTCGTCCGATTCGCTTCGGTCTACCGTGAGTTTCAGGATGTCCACGATTTCGTTGATGAGCTGAAGCCAATTCTGGACAGAAACCGCCGCGAGAATTCTCACTAGGGCGTAACAATGATATACCACCCCGCTGAGTTCGCAGCACCTCGACTGGCCCCCTGAGAAGAACGACAGACTCTGATTCACAGAGCCGGCTGACTTGCTGCCCGTTCCCTGCCCGCTTCGTTCGACCACCCGACATTTCGAACTTCGTGCGCAGGATTCCGAGTCAGACGTAACCGAGCATCCCTATGCGCTCCGCGCCACTCTGGCAGTGCCCGCCCGTTCCTCGCGCTCTGCAGCTTGCTCTGCTGATGCTGCTTGGCATCTGGGTAACAGACTGGCAACACTGGTCAGCCGCATTCCTGCTGCGCGCTGCGGCGCTCTGTCTTTGCGGCGGATTTCTGCTTCGCCGACGATGGCCTGCTTCCGAATCCGCATTGCTCGCGGTCAGCGTTTTCCTGCTGGGAGGCATCCTCTGGGCTCGACAGACTCACGACAGCAGCAACAGTGAACTGGAGCATGTCCTTAGCGAACAGCCAGAGCTGACGGACACGACGATTCGCATGGAAGGCGTCGTTGCCAGCATTCCGGCTCTTGATACGTCCAGTCAGCAGCGCAGTCACCAGGTCGGTTCTTCCGATCCACGAACTCTGTTTCTGTTTGATGTCAAAGAACTTCTCCTGCCGGAATCCAGACTCTCCGTGAAGGGCAGATGCCGTGTTCTGGCTGACGGAAATGTCACTTCACAGATCGCGTGGGGAGACCATGTGACGCTGACTGGCCAGCTGAACGTGGCCAGTCCGCCCATGAATCCTGGTGAATTCGATTTTGCAACGCACCTGAAGCGATGCAGCATTGCCGCCATCGTGTTTCTGAAACACCCCAGTGCGATTGAAGTCCGGCATGCACAAAGCGGGTGGACTGCACGAGCCTTGCTGAACTCCTTCCGTCAGCAAACTGCAGGACTTCTGGAACGCCATCTTTCTCCGGCCAATCGAGCCACCGCAGAAGCCCTGCTGCTGGGAAATCGTGGACATCTTACAACGGACCTGGAACGCGATTTCATTTCCAGCGGAACGATGCACCTGCTTGCGATCTCAGGATTGCACGTCGGGATCCTTTATGTGTTTCTTGTTCGGATCTTCAATCTGCTGCTTGTGCGCCGCAATCATGCGATCGTGATCGCCGGACTCATTTGTCTGCTGTACGCTTTCCTGACAGATCTGCGTCCTTCGGTGCTACGTGCGTCGGTGTTCATTCTCTATAGCGTGTTCGGACAGCTCATCTGCCGTGAAATCCGAATGGGCACGCTGATCGGTCTGACCGCATTCACTCTGCTGGTGTTTGACCCGGGAATCGCGTTTGATGTGGGAGCATGGCTGTCATTTCTTGCCGTCGGCGCGCTTGGCTGGGTCACAGAACGACAGCCGGTTCCGGAAGATCGGCAGGTTCCGGCCGACACCGTGAACTGGCGTGATCAGCTTCGAGAGACTCTGACAAACTCTCTGAGGTGGCTGCACCGAAGCCTTCATCAGATGCTGGCCGTCACTCTGCTATCTGCTCCGCTGGTCGCGTCACAGTTTCATCTGGTGTCTCTTTCCGGAATGGTCGTGAATATCCTGCTGATTCCGCTCTCAACAGCGACGCTGATCAGTGGCTACGTTTTCGTCGCGGTCGGCCTGCTGTTTCCTCCCGTCGCGTTTCTGTCCGGAGGCGTGTTTGAACTGTTCCTTTCGATTCTGAATCAGTCTGTGGCATGGACGGCTGATGTTCGATTTGGCTTTCTGATGATTCCCGACCTGCCTGGCTGGTTCCTTCCAGTCTATTACACGCTGCTGATTCTCTCTGCATCGGCAGCCCGCTCCGTGATTCGGCAGTCCCTTCGTATCGCGCTTCTGCTGCTTGTCATCGTCCAGTTGTGGGTCGTGTGTCAGCCACAGGCGGTCCCGGAACTCACCTGCACGGTACTCAGCGTCGGACACGGCAATGCTGTCCTCGTGGAAGTGAATGATCGCGCCATCGTGATCGATGCCGGTGCCATGAGTCGCGGAGAAGCTGCGGCCGACATTGTTTCCCGATGCCTCTGGAAACGAGGTCACCGCATGATTGACGTCCTGGTTCTTTCACACCCGGATGCCGATCACTACAACGCAGCGCCGGAACTGCTGGAACGGATGCCAGTTGGAAGAGTCTGTCTGACTCGGCAGTTCGCACAGTCACAGGCGCCGGAAGTTCAGGCTCTGCTGGCTCGAATGGAATCGCTGAGCATCCCGGTTTCGATCGTGACTCATGGTGACCAGCTGACAGACTCGACACGCGACTCGCAGTGGTCCATCCGCTTCCTGCAGCATCTCGCCAGGCCCGATGATCACTCCTCCGATGATAACGAGATGAGTCTTGTCGCGCTGTTTGAAACTGGCCCCCACAGACTGTGCCTGCCTGGTGACCTCGAGGGCAGGGGACAAGCCGCACTGCTGCCTCAAATTCCATCCTGCGATCTCATGGTCGCACCTCATCACGGAAGTCCCGCGGCCAACACCTCTGAACTTGCCCGGCAAACCAATGCCCCACTCGTTGTGCTCAGCACATCTGACGAACGTTATCGCGCGCATGCCTCGCAGGTTTATGGAGACCGGCAGATTCTGCTGACGTGTGTTCATGGGGCGGTGATGGCGAGGTTTCCAGACTCTGAACATATGACAATCCAAACATGGGCTGGAGGTGAGCCGTCGCCTCGACTCACTTTCCCTAAGTGAAAAATTCACAACGAGTTATGCGATGTCGTGATTTTTTCTGACGATTGGGCAACATTCCAGACATTAGAGAAATGAGCCTTTTTGCAGAATTCCGGGGGAGCCATATCCGATCAACCCCTTAGACTCTTCTGCCTCGCCTACAGAGAATTCGTGTTTGGCGTGCTGTTTCCGCAGCTCTCCGAACTCCCACCTGTTTCTGCCTCCGTCACTGCAAAGCCATGTTTGCGGTGATCCCTCCTGAGGTGATCATGGCTTCCGAAACATTCTCCAGGGATCCTCGTCGACGTTTTGTCGTCTGGAAACCGCCGCTGCTGATTCTGCTTGCACTGCTTCTGGGCGGTGGCACCGCTGCCATGGCCTTGCGCCCTCATCGAAGTCTCGATGATGCCGACTTCGTGACGATTCAAACAGAGCCGTTCCAGGAACTCATTACGTCCCGCGGTACGCTCGAAGCAATCTCCACAAAACGCGTGCATTCCGAATGCCACTGGACCGTCAGTATCCTCAGTCTTGTTCCTGAAGGGACATGGGTTGAGAAAGACGAAGTCGTATGCGTACTGGACTCTGCTGAAATCGAAGAGTTTCTTCGCTCCCGCGAGATCTCACTGATCAAGGCCAATGCTGCTCTGACGGCGTCGCTGAAGCAGCAGGAGATTCAGCAGGCCGCGGCCGAACGACGATTGTCGGACGCGAAGTACCTTTTGCAGACCGCTGAACTGGAGTTAAGAGAATACGTTGACGGAAGGTACCCGAAGCAGATTCAGCAGCTCGAAAAGAACATCTCCATGACAGAAGTTCAGAACGAGACGGCTGCGGAAGACCTGGAGTTCATCAGTCGTATGTGGATGATGGGTCTCGCGAATCGAGCCGAAAAAGATTCCGCCTCGTTTGCTGCGACTTCCCAGTCCGAACAGCTTCGACGCCTGCAGTCGCAGCATGAACTTCTTGAGAAGTACACGTATCCCCGGACTGAAAGGCAGCTCAAGTATCGCGTTGATAATTACCGTCTGGGGCTGCTGCGTACGGAGCTTTCCAACTCCCTGGCAGAAACCCGCTCGCGAATGAACGCTCTTGCAGACGAACGACGACTGCAGATCTACGAACGCTATGCAGCATCAGCGCGCGAGAGTATTGCTGCATGCACGATGCGAGCTCCTCGTGCAGGCCGTGTCATCCATGCCAACAACTGGTACCTGCGAAGTCGCGGCATCCGGAGTATTGAAGAAGGAAAGTCGGTGTACTTCTCCCAGCCGATCTTTGAAATCCCCGATGAGTCAGAATTCAAAGTCAGCTTCCCCGTCGACGAAACTCTGATCACCAGAGTTTCCCAGGGAATGCCGGTTGAGGTTCGACTGGCTGGTTATGAAGGCGATGTCGTTGCCGGGACCGTCACGGCCATTCCAATGTACCCTCGCATTCGCAGCCCCTACGGAACCGAAATCAAGGAATACTGGCTGGAAGCCACACTGAACCCGACCGATGCTCAGTGGCAAAACATGCATCCTCAGATGGACGCAGATGTGACCTTCGCCATCGAAAATATTCCTGATGCCATTACGGTCCCGAAAACATCCGTGGTCCGGGAAGGAAGTCAGGCTTACGTCTGGCTGCAGCACGGCCAGGACATCGTGAAGTGTGCGGTGCGTCCAGGCAACATTTCAAACGACAAGGTTGTGATTCTCTCCGGCCTCCACGCGGGCGATCGTATCGTGCAGAACCCTCGAACCTCGCTGATCAATTCTGCCGGAAGCACCGACCCGAAGAGCGAGACAAGCCAGCGATCGAATTTGCCTGAGACAGTTGCTGTTTCGTCCGCGTCATCGCGCGGATAGTGGCTTCGCATCTCGGAATCGATCAGATGATTGAAGTTTGCCAGGGTTTCTCAGCGATCGCTGATTTGCTGTCGCAGCCGATACAGTTCCTGCAGCGCCTGCATGGGGCTCAGCTCATCGACGGAGAGGTTTCGAAGCTGGTCGATGACGGGATCTTCGGGTAACTGAAACAGTGACTTCTGCTGCCGTCGCTGCTTTGTGGTTTCTCGCTGTGGCACCTTTGGACGCCCATCAGCACTCACGTGATCATTTTCCAGCGTGGACAGGATTGTCGCAGCTCGTTCCGTGACCAGGCGCGGGACGCCTGCAATCTTCGCCACATGAATCCCGTAGCTTCGTCCCGCCGCACCTTCCACGATCCGGTGCAGGAACACAACGTCCTCGTTGCTCTCACGAACAGCCACGTTCCAGTTGGAAGCGTTGCGAAGCGTTGCCGTGAGATCTGTCAGCTCGTGGTAGTGTGTTGCAAACATGGTGCGGCACTGAATTTCATCGTGCAGGAATTCGGTGATCGCCCAGGCCAGCGAGATGCCGTCGTAGGTGCTTGTGCCCCGACCGATCTCATCCAGAATGACCAGGCTTCTGGCAGTCGCGGTGTTCAGAATCCTCGCTGTCTCCGTCATCTCCACCATGAAGGTACTTTGGCCGCGAGCCAGCTCATCACTCGCACCGACTCGGGCAAACACACGATCCGCAACACCGATCAGAGCTGACTTCGCGGGAACAAAGGAACCCACCTGAGCCATGATCGTGATCAGCGCGGCCTGCCGAATGTAAGTGCTCTTACCGGCCATATTCGGACCGGTGATGATCTGAACTCGCCCAGCTGCTCGGTCATGTTCATCCGAAGCGACGATTCCAAGGCGCACGTCATTCGGAACAAACTGACCCGCCGACAATAGGCGATCAAGGACAGGATGCCGTCCGTCACGGATATCCAGAAGACCTTCTTCTCTCAACACCGGTCTGCAATACCCGGCGTTGGCGGCCAGATTTGCCAGCCCTGCCAGCACGTCGATCTCCGCCATCGCTTCCGCAGTGCGGAGCAGCACAGGCACAAAGGTCGCAACCTGATCACGCAGCGCGGCAAACAGTTCCTGCTCAAGCGCTTTGGCACGATCTTCTGCACGCAGAACCTTGTCTTCGTACTCCTTGAGTTCCGGCGTGATGAAGCGTTCCTGATTCTTCAGCGTCTGCTTGCGAATGTAGTCGTTCGGAACTCTGTCACGATTCGCAGCGGTGACCTCAAGGTAATATCCGAAGACCTTATTGAATCCGATCTTCAGACTCGGGATCCCGGTCCGTTCGATCTCCTTTGCCTGATAGGCGGCCATCCACTGACGACCGCCACGCATCAGATCGCGAAACTCGTCCAGATCCGCGCTGAAGCCGGGCCGGATCACACCACCGTCCGTGATCGTATTCGGCGGCTCATCAACAATGGCCGCGGTGATGGCCGAGTGGACTTCAGGGCACAGCTCAATACGCTGTTCAAGTGTCTGAAGTCGCTTCGAGCGGCGTTCTGCAAGTCGAGCACGCATCCTGGGCAGCTGTTCGAGCGTCCGGGCAAGACACACGAGATCCCGCGGGCTGCAGCGGCCCGTGGCGACTCGCGATGTCAGCCGCTGAAGATCGTAGGTTTGCTTCAGCAGTTCTCGAACATCATCGCGCAGAGTCAGCTGTCCAACCAGTTCTTCAATCGCGTCCTGACGCTGCGTGATCTGTTCGAGATCCATCAACGGACTCGAAAGCCATTCTGCCAGCAGCCGTGATCCCATTGGCGTACAGGTTTCGTCCATGACACCAAGCAGCGTGAAGTCGCGTCGTCCGTCGCGCAGTGTCTGAGTCAGTTCCAGGCTGCGACGGGTTGCTTCGTCGATGATCATGTGACGACCGCGACGCCAGTATTCCAGCCGAACGATGTGGGGCAGGGCAGTCTTCTGTGTCTCACGGACATATTCCAGAAGAGCACCCGCCGCTGTCACTGCAGGAGTATCTTCGACATCGAAGCCTTCCAGAGTTCGAGTCCCGAAGTGCTCATTCAGCAGACGCCGCGATTCGTCTCTGGCGAAGCACCAGTCAGGTCTCGTGGTGAGCACAAAGCTCTGAGTCTCCGTGCGACGTGCCGAAAACTGGCTTTCCTGTGCAGCACTCTCCGGGATCAGACATTCGGCCGGACGAATTCTCGCCAGTTCATCCTGAAGCTGCGCCGGTTCCACATCGGTGAGAAAAAATCGGCCGGTGGAAAGTTCGAGCCATGCCAGCCCGATGCCAGATTTCGACGGTGCAACGCTCGCAAGAAAATTGCACTGCCGAGGATCCAGCATCTGATCGTCGGTGAGAGTTCCCGGCGTGACCACGCGTGTCACTTCCCGTCGCACCAGACCCTTGGCCTTTTTGGGGTCTTCGACCTGATCACAGATTGCCGCTCGAAACCCGGCCTGGATCAGCTTCTGCAGATAAGAATCCAGCTGATGATACGGGAACCCGGCCATCGGCACAGGATTGTCAGAATTCTTGTCGCGGCTGGTGAGTGTCAGTCCTAGAACACGAGAAGCGTTTTGCGCATCCTCGTAGAAGAGTTCGTAAAAGTCGCCCATGCGAAACAGCAGCATCGCCCCCGGATGCTCGGCCTTCACAGCCTGATACCGTTCCATCATCGGGGAGAGTTTCGACATGGCTGCAGAGCAATCGAAGAAAGACCTGCGGAAGATTCCGTGAACTGAGTTCGTTCAAACTTACAGAGACTTCACATCGGGAAACAACATGCTGACACTGGTTCGATCATGAATCGATCGAATGGCCTGAGCAAAGAGCGGGGCCACTGAGATAATCTCGATGCGGTCACCGAACGGTTCCAGAGGCGGCTCAATGGTGTCCGTCATGAACAATCGCTTGATCACGCTCTGCTCGATCCGGGCCACAGCACCCTTCGAAAGAACACCATGCGAAACAGCCGCGTAGATGTCCTTCGCACCGCGCGCCTTCAGGACCTCCGCCATGCTGACCAGCGAACCGCCGGTGATTGTGAAGTCATCCACCATCAGCACGTTACATCCGTTGACGTCGCCAATGACTTCCAGAACCTGTGCACGCTCCGAATGATCTTTGCGCTGCTTGTTTCCGATGACGACGGGAACCCCCAGCAGGTTGGCAAAGGCAGACGCGGACTTGGCAAACCCGACATCCGGACTGCAAATCACCAGATTCGGAATGTTCATCGATCGAATGTGGTCACAAATCACCTGGCGAGCATACAAATGGTCGACAGGGACACTGAAGAAGCCCTGAATCTGCGGACTGTGCAGATCCATCGTCAGAACTCGGTCTGCTCCAGCCGCTTCGATAGCGTCCGCACAGACACGCGCACGGATCGAAACACGAGGCTCATCCTTCTTGTCACCCTTCGCGTAACTGAAGTAAGGGATGACAGCAGTTACCTGCGACGCACTCGCACGCTTCAGAGCATCAATCCAGAAAAGCAGTTCAACAAAATTGTCATTGACCGGACGGTGCACACCCTGAATGACAAACGTATCGCGTCCCCGAACATTTTCGAGGATTCGGACGAAGACGTTGCCCTCACTGAACATCTGCGCCTCACACGGAGTCAATCCAACTCCCAGACAATCCGCAATGCGCCTGGCAAACACAGGATTCCCCGAACCCGCCAGTATCGCCAGATCACCATTTGGTGATGTCGACGGTGCAAAAGAAGACGAAACCGGGGACTGTGACGGAGACATTGGGAAGGCGTTCTGACGACGAAACCGACGCCAGCTCAGAAGAAGTGCAAGAGCCGCAAAACCACTCCCTGCAGATCTTAATGCCACGATCCCTGAACACAACTGTGCTCACAAGTTGGCAAAGCCACCCCCGGTGCCATGCACCATTGTGCATTCCACAAGAGAAAACTCTGCATTATTTGATCGCAACTGGTCTGCTACGGTCACTTGTTTCCGGGCGTTTCCAGGAGTTCCAGAATCGTCACAGCTGACATTCCGATCCTTGGAGCACCATTTCGCCCCTGCGCATTCACACAGATGTTCATTGCATCACGCCACAGCCGGTTTTCGCCAAGTTCGAAAATTCCGAGGGCAAACACTTCCGACCATGTCCCACTGTACCCATTTTCCAGGGTTTCGTTTGCACACTGATCAAGCCCCCGCCGAACAGCGTCTGCAAGCCTGGGGCGAAACGAATGATCTTTTGGCAAAACACGCAGTACCTCTAACATCTCTCGAAGCAGAATGTTGTGGTAAACAGCACAGGCATTATGGCCATCAAACCAGCGGCCCCCTTGCATCTGTCCAGGAAGCACACCGATCGAAAGCTTTTCGATGGCCGCGTCGAGAAACTGCTTCTCCTGTGTGGCTCCGTAGAGTTGCCCCAACAGACCGGCACTGAAAGCGTTGTAGTTCCAGTTGCTTACCAACGGGCAGGTCATTGCCCACTCGCCAGCTCGCCGGGCTCCTTCCAGATACCTTGCTTCGCCCGTCACTTTCCAGGCGGACAAAAGTGATTTCCCACACAAACCCGTGTCGAATTGGAGCCCACCATCTCCTCGATCGTCAGAGATCCAGCCATTGACGACGAGGTCCGGGCGCTCTTTCACTGCGTTTGCAACGATATGCCCTACCTTGTCTCGCGGGTTCCTTGCCGGGCCAACCGGAAAAGGAAAGACCCCCGACGGGTGCTGACACCGAAGCAGCCAGTGAGCGCCTTCTGTAATGTGATCAACCAACTGAACCTTTCGCTCGGGATAAATCAGTGCCGTTCGTGATAGTGCATCAAGTGGCAAGGCGACCTCGCGGAGACCAGCTCGCATTTTCTCTGGATCTGCCTCTGGATTTCTATACCACGGCAGGCTGCCAAAACCCCGGTTCAGTTCCGCAAACCATTCTTCACGTACATGTTTCATGTCCAAAGGCGACAAATCCGTCGGTGGAAAATAGATCGTCGTCGTTTCCGGAATCCCGGCCCACGATCCTAGAACGGAAGTCATTTGCTCGATGACCCGGTCGAGTCGCTCCACATCTTTCGCCTGGAGAGCTTTCCTGCCGTCAATCTGCAGTGGCCGAAGCTGAACGAGTATCTCTTCCGGCGGCTTTTGGCCGGAGATTGCTCCTTTGCCATCGTCGGCGACCTGAGAAAATGCTGTGAGGCAAAGAAACGGTGCCATGCACCTAAACACCAAAAGCAAGCAAAAACTCTGCATTTGACACCCACTTTATTTTTGGCCTAGCCTCGCTGATTCGCTATACGGAAACCTCGCCGGAGTTTCCGAACGCCAGCCAAGACCTCTGGCCGGCCGGCTTCGGTTCGGAAGCGTTTGCGGAAGTTCTGGACGAGGTCCATCCAGGACTCTGTCGTGCAGTCCAGACGCTGCAGGATTTCCGGGAGTCCTTTGGCGATAGCTCCGGGTTTGTCCTTGCGGAGTTGTCGGCCGGTCCAGTCGACCAGCTTCAGGTAGCGGTCCAGAGTCATTTCCAGACAACCCTTGTTGCTGGCTCGACGTTTGGGCGGCGACTGCTGATCGGACTTGTTCGCCGGTCGCAGCTCAATCGGTGCCAGCCACCCGGAACGTGGATTGTGTTCTGAGGACTCGGGATTTTCGGCGGTCTGATCCGCCTTCCTCGCCTGACGATCTCGGATGCGTTCCTGAATGCTGGTGAAGTCACTGGTTTCCGGAGTTTCCGCGAACCCGGCTCGAATCGGATTCAGGTCGACATAGGCCAGGCACGCAGCGATCGCCATTTCATCGAGGAGCGGATTTGCCTTGAAACGCGCTTCCCAAAAGTGGCCGGTGACTTTTTCTTCACGATTGGCTCGCTTGGCAATCGGTTCGCACAAACACTTCATGAACCACGACAGGTTCGAGAGCCTGCGACGTTTTTCTTTCATGCCGGCGATGCTGCTGATGATCTTGTCAAGTTCCTCCTGAGTGGGTTCAGCGGCGGACTTGTCTCGGTTCTTTCGCTTCGGAAACAGTCTCCACCAGCGTCGAGCAATCTCTTCGTCCGACCACGTCTTGACGACATCCGGTCGAGTTCTGACGACCAGGTGGAGGTGGTTGCTCATCACAGCAAAGCCGAGAATTTCGAGTCCAAAGACCCCGGCAAGGAATTCCAGCCGCTCACGAATCCATTCTTTGCGATGCGAATAGTCCCGGCGGCTCCGTTTGTCGCGGCCGCACAGATGCGTGCGGCGGACGCAGCGGCTGATGGCATGAAAGACCTGAATCTCTCCGTCGGCGACGATCTCTTTACGATTCACGCGTGGCATGGTGCGGCTCCTGAGGTGTTGGTCAAGGTGAAGAACGAAGAGTAAAAAGACTGGTTTCTGATTGCAAGGTGCATGGCACCGGTCAATGTTGTTCGCGTCGATATTCGATGGGGGTGACGCCGGTCATCAGGCGGAATGCTCGGCTGAAGGCGCTTTGGTCGGAGTAGCCGCAGCGATGAGCGATCTCGGCGACGGTGCTGTCCGATTCGAGCAGAAGGCGGGAGGCGGCGGTGATTCGGATTTTTGCGATCAGCTGAAGCGGTGTCAGTCCAAACAGTTTTCGTGTCAGGCGGGCCAGTCGCGCTGGGGAAAGGCGGGCGCGGCTTGCCAGTACGGCGGTTGAAAACTCGGCGGATAAATCCTGCTCGAAATCAGACAACGCCGTAGCCAGCGCTGCCGGAATCTCCTTCGGGTCCACGGGAGCTCGCACATCCCTTGAAAAGCCGATCAGCCCGATCAGTGTTCCGTCCGCTCCTCGCAGTGGCAACTTGGATGTCAGGCACCAGACCGGCTGACGCGGACGGATCCACTGAAGTTCCAGCGAATTCATCAGCGGCCTTCCGGTCTTTAAAACCTTCCGATCCTGCTCTGTCGGAATTCTGCCAAAGTCGCCCGGGCAAATATCGCTTGGTCTTTTCCCAAGAGCTTCTGACGCCTTCTTCAGCCCATGCCGCGCGAGCAACGATTCGTTGACGGCTACGTATCGCCCCTGAAGATCTTTGACGAAGAATGCAACATCCGGTGTCAGGTCGAAAAGCGATGTCAGCACTCGAATGTCGATGCTCCGCAACTCCTCCGGGATCACGAATCGAGGCGATGTTATGCGCGATTTCATATTTCTCTGTCCTTCCTGCCCAAGACACACAAGCCTGACTCGTGATACAATTGCTCGCACGACGTGGATGTTTTGGGATTATGCACTTCCGGATATCAGCCACCATTATGCCAGTGTTCATGGGGGGGTGAATATTTGCAGGTGCCCTCATCTCCGGAAATTGACGCCATCGACGATCACAACGCCTGACGAGGGCGGAACGCCGCAGAACGCCCTTGCCCCAGAGGAGCAGCTCGCGAGAAGCTCTCATTGCAAGACGGTCGAGGGCGGCCATCCTGCCGGATGCGACTCTTGAACATGCTTATCACACGCACAATTCAACTCTCCCCTCAGGCCCTGAATATCCTGGATGCCATTGCTGCCGAACTGGACCTGCATGACCTGTCCGAGGCTGTTGAGTATTGCATCCTGAAGCAGAAGCTGGACGAGAAGGAACTTGCTCACGCCCTGCTGGCACGACTTTCCGCCGGCGCTCTGCGGCCAGTTGATGATGAGAATGAGAATTCCTGAGATCCCTTCAGGAAATCAATCACCTCGCTGTTGCCATTCATCGTCGATCGACGATAATATCGTTGATCAACGATAAAGAAGCCGAACCAATTCGGAGAGAGTCCCGTTGGCAAAACGTCGTTCTGTGAAAACAAAGTGCTGCAGTGATGCGACGCCGTGCGTGCTGCCAGCGGATCAGTCCGCAGAACAGTTCGCTGCTCTTGCATGGGCACTCGCACATCCAGCACGAGTTCGTATCGTTCGCCTGCTGATCTCGCGCAACGCCTGTGTCTGTGGTGAGATTGTTGACGAAATGCCACTCGCACAGTCCACCGTGTCACAGCACCTGAAGATCCTGAAGGATTCCGGACTGGTTCAGGGCGAGGTCGATGGTCCCAAAGTCTGCTACTGCATCAACCCTGACAAACTGAAAATGCTCAAGTCACTGGTCGCATCCCTGTAAAGCTGCCCCAGAAGTCCAGTCGGCATCAAACAGGCGAACGGAATCCACCAATGATCCGCAGTCTCATTCATCGTTCTTCGCCGATCAACGATAGTCATCATCCGAACCCCGTCGCCGCAGCGACACGTCTGCATTCAGGAGAGTCCCTTTGAAATCCATCATGGTTTACGATCGTCCGATGTGCTGTTCAACCGGTGTCTGCGGTCCCGCAGTCGACCCGGTTCTGCCGCGATTTGCAGCAGACCTTGATACTCTGAAGAAAGCCGGGTGTACGGTCGACCGCTACAACCTGGCGCAGCAGCCTCTGGCCTTTGTTCAAAATGCCGAGGTTCAGGCGCTGATGGCTTCAAACGGTACGGACGTCCTGCCAGTGATCGTTGTCGACGGACGCATCGTCAGTCGTGGCCTCTACCCTTCGATGGAGATGCTGCAGATGTGGACAGGAGTCCCGGCATCCTCATCAACTGCTGAAACAGCTGCAAAGCCTGGCTCAGTGCTGAGCCTTCCCGTCATGGGACAGGACTGCTGCAGTGATTCTCCAGGATGCTGCTAACTTTATTGTGGCCGACGACATGATGAAGGCCACCCGGCACTGACTGACAAATCAGCCTGAGCCGATCGTCGTAGTTCGAACGCGGGAAGACACGTCATGGAGTTCCTGAATCACCCAACACGCCACCTGTTCTTTACGGGCAAGGGCGGTGTTGGAAAAACATCGGTTGCCTGTGCCGTCGCTGTCTGGCTTTCCGATCAGGGCAAACGTGTTCTGTTGGTGTCGACAGACCCTGCATCCAATCTGGATGAAGTACTTGGGACCAGGCTTGAGCGCCAACCCACTCCGATACTCTCGATTCCGCACCTGTTCGCGATGAACCTGGATCCTGAACAGGCGGCCGCGGATTATCGTGAGAAGATGATCGGTCCTTATCGAACCCTGTTGCCCGCTGCGGCGATAACGAGCATGGAAGAGCAGCTGTCGGGATCCTGTACGCTTGAGATTGCGGCGTTCGATGAGTTTTCCCGACTCCTGGGTGACGCCTCTGCCACGGCTCCGTTTGACCATGTGCTTTTCGATACGGCACCAACGGGCCACACGCTGCGACTCTTAACACTTCCCTCGGCATGGACCGGGTTCATGGAAAAGAACTCGACGGGGACATCGTGCCTTGGTCCGCTTGCGGGGCTGCAGGCACAACAGGCTCTCTACCAGCAAACGGTCAAGGCACTGAGCGATGAGGTTCAGACAACTCTCGTCCTTGTCACGCGTGCCGAGCATGCAGCGTTTCGCGAGGCAGCTCGAACCAGTAACGAGCTCCAGGCTTTGGGCGTCAGTAATCAGCATCTGGTGATCAATGCGGTCTTTCATGCGACGGATCATCTGGATCCTTATGCGATGGCAATGCAGAGTCGATGCGATAACGCTCTGCGGGAGATGCCGCTGCCCCTTCAGCAACTTCCCAGAACAGTCCTGCCGATGACGGTGGGCGGACTGCTGGGCGCGGCCTCGCTTCGCAGGTTGATTTCTCACAGCGAGAATCACGAACATCAAACAAGCACCCCACCTTTGACACACAAAGCAGCGGAAGAACACACGACTGCGCCCACTTCACTGCCGCCGTTATCGTCGCTGATGGACGACATTGCCGCGCCGGGGCATGGCGTGATTCTGGCGATGGGCAAAGGGGGCGTTGGAAAGACGACGGTGGCGGCGGCCATCGCTGTGGCACTGGCAGATCGCGGCTTCGATGTTCTTCTTTCGACAACTGATCCGGCGGCCCACATCGCAGCTGCGGTGGCTGGCGAAAATCGAGCGAATCTGACCGTCAGCCGTATCGACCCTGCAGCCGAGACCGCGAAGTACTCGCAGGAAGTACTGCGAACCGCTGGTGCGGGACTTGATGCCGCAGGCCGTGCACTGCTGGAGGAAGATCTGCGTTCGCCGTGTACCGAAGAGATCGCCGTCTTTCGCGCGTTTGCAGAAGCGGTGGCTCAGGGAACGCGACGCTTCGTGGTCCTCGACACCGCTCCCACAGGCCACACTGTTTTGCTCCTGGATTCCGCGCTGGCCTACCATCGCGAGGTGACTCGGCAGGCAAGCGGGATGCCGGAATCGGTCGAGCATCTCCTGCCGCGTCTGAGAGATCCGGAACTGACTCGTGTCCTGATCGTGGCGCTTCCGGAAGCAACTCCGGTGCATGAGGCAGCGCAGCTTCAGCGAGATCTTCGCCGAGCGGGAATCAATCCGTTCGCATGGGTGATCAATCAGTGTTTCACTCCTCTGCAGGTTTCCGATCCGCTGCTGGTTCAGCGGCGAATGCAGGAAGCCAGATACCTTGCAGAAGTCACTCAGGAATACTCGCAGCGAACGGCCATGATCGCATGGCAGAGGAATGCGCCTGTCGGGCCATCGGCATTGCGACAGGTGATGACATTTGAGTCACTCACTTCCGAACACGGAACAATCAAGCACGAGCACACTTTGACACAGGGAAAGATCATGACGCACACACTGCATCCGGAACTTCAGTCGTACGTGACCAGCCGGCTGAATGAAGCCAGCCTCATCTCAGACGAGCGCAAGGCCGAACTGCGTCAGTTGTCTGGTTACGTGACGCAGTGTCGGCAGCAGAACCGACCTGCGCGACTGACGTTTGTGTGTACTCACAATTCCCGGCGCAGCCATCTGACTCAGATCTGGGCTCAGGTCGGTGCGACCGTGTTTGGTCTGGACCATGTTCAGACATTTTCCGGGGGTACGGAAGTCACGGCCTGCAATCCTCGCACAGTTGCCGCACTGCAGCGGGCGGGACTCGTCATTACGACACCAGATGCCTCTGTTTCGAATCCTCTGTATTCTGTCTCCTGGTCCAAAGAGTGTTCGCCTCTGGTCTGCTTTTCGAAGGTCTTCAATCAGTCGCCGAATCCAGTGAGTGACTACTGCGCCATCATGACGTGCTCTCACGCAGACCAGCACTGCCCCGTGGCGATCGGCTGCGATCTGCGTCTGGCAATCCGCTACGAAGACCCAAAAATCTCCGACGATACGCCGCAGGAAGCCGCAACGTACGACGAGCGCTGCCGCCAGATTGCCCGCGAAATGCTGTTTGCAATGTCGAACGCCAAGACGTCTGTCCGAGAGTGATGCACTGGAACTCGCCAGAGTTCCATCTTCAACGAATGACACGGGGATCTTCGGCGAGGAGCGTTGCGGGATCTCTGGTGAGATCCACTACAGAATGCATCGCGGCGTTTCCGCTTGCGCAGGTTGAGGCAATCCCGCCATGCCAATCCCTGCCGTATGACCGGACGATCATCACTATGGAAGAATTTCTGAACAGTCGCATGGGGCCTGGAAAACCAATGGTTCCCCTTGCAAGTTTGAATTCTTCACCGGAAATAAACCATACCTTCACATTTGCTTCCGAGACTCTTCACAGAGCTGCCAGCGAAACGATGCAGCACGGGCCTCTGGGGGGATGGGTATGGCAAGTTTGTGGAACTACTCGCTGTTTGGTGAATCGTTTGGTCCCGTGAATGAAGTGGATCTTTGCAAACTGATCCAATCCGGGACACTTGGAGCGGATGATGAGATCACATCGGCCGCTGGTGAAACAGTCAGGCTTGGAGAACACTCGTTCTTTGCCGGACTGTTTGAAGACGCTGATCTTGAATATGCCACGGATCTCGACGAGTTCTCACTGGAAGATGCGGCGTCACCAGCGAGCTCTGCGACCGCTCAAACATCGCTGGAAGTGGCCGCACCGACGCGATCAGAAAACGCAGTCGTTTCCGGACCTGCAACGCAATCGAAGCCTGCCGCAGGAACATCGCGGCGTGAAAAGCGAGTCGATGTAAGTTCTTCACCTCGTCCGGCAGTACCGCGAAAAAAACGGAAGGTGCGCCGGGAGCCGCATGATCCATTGTTGATGGAGATCTTTGCAGAGCTGGAAGCCAGAAAAAACGCACCAGCCACTTCGCCAGGCACATCAATTTCAGATCAGCCTGCCAGAGGGGCGTCGTCAAATTCTTCTTCGATGGCTTCAGTACCAACTCCATCTTCGGTTTCGATGTCAGGCACAAACACACAACTGTCATCGAGAACCGTCGAGACTCCGGTTCATCGTCCGATGACACCTTCTTACTCCGCATCTTCTTCCGCGGGGACATCGTGGAAGCCTCCGAAGAAATCGTCAGGCTCTTCCTTCACGATGCCGGAGCCACGCACTCTGGGAATTGCTGGAGGGGCTCTTGGTGTTTTTGCTCTGGTGGGGGCATTCCTGATGGGATGGATCTCGCTGCCAGCATCGCTCGGAGGAGGATTGTCGGGAGCGTCAAGCGAGGTTGTCGCCTGCTATCAGCAGTTTCAATCGTGTGGCGTTGCCCCTGAAAACCAGGAATGGATGAGCTTTCAGAAATCTGTGAAGACTCGTCTCGCACCACTCCTCGAAAAGGGAGAAGGCAACGCGGCCGTCCAGGAAGCTGGAAAGGTACTGACGGAAGTGGCGGCGTGTGATCCAAAGAAGGATGCCGACAAGCTGAAAGCGGCGGCAGAGAAGCTGGTACCTCTGATTACCAGGATCACGGGATAACCTGTGCACGAAATTCAACATTGAATTTTCCTTCATATGCCATCGAGAAATTTGTCCAAAATTTCTCCAACACTCACAAACTTCACAATTCCTTCACATCGTCGGAGTTGAATGGTTTAACAGGCAGGGGCGTTTAGTTCATTCGTGCCCGCTCGGAATTGCACTGCCAAAATCTACATGTCGGGCAAAGTCAAACTGTTGAAAGAGGTTAATTATGGTTCATGCTGTTCCAGCCGCACGTCGGCGCACTCGCGGCTTTACGCTGATCGAGCTGCTCGTGGTCATCGCAATCATCGCGATTCTCGTGGCACTGCTGCTGCCTGCCGTTCAGCAGGCTCGCGAAGCCGCTCGCCGAACTCAGTGTAAGAACAACCTTAAGCAGATCGGGATCGCGATTCATAATTATGAGTCTACTTATTCCCGTATGCCATCAGCAGGGGAATCAACGGACATTGTCGTCAAGGCACGTCGGTTCTTCCCGGTCTCAACATTCGTTTCCATTCTGCCTTATGTAGAACAGGCGAATGTTTACAACGCATGGAACTTCAATGTTCATTACACGAACATTGCAAACCAGAACCTCGCAAAGAGTCTGGTCCCAGCCTACCTTTGTCCATCCAATTCCATTACGAAGGTTGACGCACTGGGCTATGGAATTACGGACTACATGCCGATTGCCTACACGGACATCGATCCAACAACAGGCGTTCGAAATCCGATGGTGACGGGCGTAAGTCTCGGGGCAGACAGCCCGGGCGCTCTAAGCTTCTGTAATCGATTCCGCGACATTACTGACGGTCTGTCCAATACATTCCTGCTGATTGAAGATGCGGCACGTCCGACCCAGGCTTCAGGAAAGACTGACTGGACAGCATCTCCAAGCCCAATTCTGGGTGGAGTCATTGGTGTCGACACGACTCAGCTGTTTTCTGCTGCCAATGCAGCACCCGGAACATTCGGCGGTGGCTTTAGCGCTCCTGGCCGATGGGCGGACCCTGACAACGGCAGCGGCGTTTCCGGTCCTCCAACGATGACCGCAACAAATGCTCAGAACATCATTAACAACAACAGTGTTCCAAAGGGTGGCCCGGCTTCCTGTCCATGGTCCGTCAACAACTGCGGTCCAAACGACGAGCCATTCAGCCTTCACACCGGTGGTGCACAGGCAGTTCTGGGAGACGGATCAGTCCGCTTCATCTCAGAGAACACCGATCGCCATGTCGTTCGACGTCTTTGCAATCCGGCAGACGGCGAAGTTGTTGGTGACTTCTAATCCACTGTCGAAACACCGTGCTGAATTACTGCGACACCCTGAGGAAACTCAGGGTGTTTTTTTTTGCGCCGTGCGCACGGTGAGTTAAGACCTGCTGAAGGCCCGTCACTTCCTGCGGTGCGTCTCGAACGGGCATCTTGGCGTCACGTTTTCAAGTTGCGATTGTCGTCTTGTTATGAACATCGAAGTGGTGACCTTCACAGTGGATTCACCACGGATTCACATCATTCATCAATTCTTCATTTCCCCGATCGCTGAACCACCAGGTCACCTGCAGCTGCTATGCAGTGTTTTTCCTTTCAAAGATCAGCGCGAAACACAAATCGTTCATGCCTGATCTGAGGCCGCCGAAATTTTTTTCTGCGGACACCTGATTTCATATTCACTTCGCAGCGAGTTCACACGCTCCCGGAGAATTGTGTTTGTGGCGAGTTGAGTCAGCCACAGTCATCGCCGCAGTCGGCCGATGCGGTGATTGGAAGCAAACGGGTCCCCTCGAAAGGGAATTCTGTGCCAGCCATCCGGAGGAGAGATGGTCACGGCAAAAATTTGAGTGCAACGGTGTTGAAAGAGATTTTTGCAGCCGTGGTGGCTGCGTGTTATCGGGCGATTGAGTGTACGACTTGAAAGGATGATGTTGTGAAAAGACTTTACAAAGGTTCTTTGGTTCAGGAAGCCCGCCGACGCGGCTTCACATTGATCGAACTGCTGGTCGTGATCGCGATCATTGCCATTTTGATGGCGTTGATTCTGCCAGCGATTCAGTCTGCTCGCGAAGCAGCTCGCAGCACTCAGTGCAAGAACAACCTGCGACAGATCGGTATTGCTCTGTACGCATGGAGCGACAGCGATCCTGCAAAGCGAATCTGCTCCGGTGCTTACGACTTCCGACGTGACGGCGACCCGAACTTTTACAGCTGGGTTGGCAATGTCATGGCAGTCAGCGGTGGCCTGCCAGGCAAGATGCTGTGCCCTTCAAACGAATCTCGTGGCTATGAAAAGCTGAACGACCTGACGGGCCGTGCTCTGTCTTCAGGAACCGCACACCCACCGCTCAATCAGTTGAACGGCATCTACACAGACTCTGATTTCTATTCTTCCGGAGTGTTTGCTGCAGCAACTGACGCTCGTGACCAGAAGGTCCAGCAGATGGTCTTTAAGGGCCTGAACAGCAACTATGCATCCAGCTGGTTCATGGTTCGCGGGCAGAATCTCTATACCGGTGGCACTGCTTCCGGAGATCCTGCGTTGATGGTTGGTGCAAAGTGCAAGAGCCTGTGGAGCGGCAGCACTTCATCGCTGACTGGTACCCCAACCTGCACTGGTCCTCTGACAATCACTCAGATCAGCAAGTCTGACATTCCAGGCTCCAGCATTCCTCTTCTGGGCGATGCTCAGTACGGCGATGCCAAGGAAGCGATTCTCGCATTGGGAACATCAATCACGAGCCTGGATGAGAACGGTGAACTTAAGGGCGGAGCACGCCTGTGTGAATCGTTCAATGACGGACCATCAATGGCTGTCTCCGGTTCACTCAAGAATCTTGACGGTTACGCAACTATGGACGGAAAGGACATCGAGTTTTACAACCCAGCTCGCTACCCACAGGTTGGTGAAACCAACACCAACGACGCGACGTACATGTCAGCGGCAGCTACAACAGCAGGCCTTGGCATCGTTCTTCAGGATACTCGTGACTGGACCGCAGTCCATGGCAAGATCTGTAACCTGCTGATGGCTGACGGCAGCGTGAAGACTCTGAACGACCTGAACGGCGACGGCTACTTCAATCCAGGTTTCAACGCAACTGGAATGACCGCCGCTGACGACGGCTATACGCCTGGCCCATGCGAAATCAGCAGCTTCGAAGTGTTCTGCGGAACATGGCTGACCATGCCAGGCTCAGGCAAGGGCAACTTCGAATAACGAAGTACGTGTGAATTGCTGAAGAGTTCCTCCGTGTCCGGCTGCAGTTCGCTGCAGCCGGGCTTTTGTATTTGTTCGGTGACCCTGCCTCCCAGCTTCACCGGATTCTGAAAAGTGTCGCCATGGCATCCACACTCAGTCTGAAGAACTGCTCACAATGCGGTTCAGAGAATCTGGCTGCGGCAAAGTTCTGCAGTGACTGTGGGCGTCCCTTTGCCTTCCATCGCCTGCCTGTTCCTGACACATCCAGTGGGGCAGACCAATTACAACTTTCCCAGGAACGCTGGGATCCGGGAGCCTGCATTGAAGGCGATCGCCGGCGTCTTAAGTCTTCTGCGGAATCCATTCCAAAGCCATCCGCCACTGCTGCTGCCGTGATGCGAAGTCTGGAGTCCATTCCGGAGTCAGCCACAGAAGCACGCATCGCTCTGATTCAGGCACTGGGCGAAACTCGCGACCCCGGTGTTCTGAGGACTTTGCTACTTTCGTCATCATCACGCTTCAAGGAGATTCGCAAGGCAACTGCAATCGCCTTAAGTCGAATTCGCCATCCGCTGGCGTGTTATCTGCTGCTGCCTTTACTCAAAGACAAGTCCTCCCGAGTTCGTTCCGCGGCTCTTCAGGCCCTGTTGAATCAGCGAAACTCAGAGACGCTCGATTCGATTGTTGCATCCTGCCTGTCGGAACGTGAGCAGAGAATGACAGCTCGTGACGCACTGAACCGGCTGCGAGCAGACCAGCGTGACGAGTTCGCAGCTGCACTGCAGCAGCGATACGCCAATTCATCAGAAGTCCTGCTTCTGTGTCACGAATTGACTGCCGGTTTGATGCAGAGGAAGGAAGCTGCCGCCGAGACTTCGCTTGTGTCCGCGGCATCGGAAAACGAAGTCTCTGAGCAGCATGATTCTGAGTACGCAGCCGCGGGACAACCGGACCGTACGAATGTCGATCATAGCTGGGAACTGCTGGACGCTCATGGAGAACACCAGTCATCTCCTGCTCCAGTGGAAGCAGAATGGAACCGCAGAAGCTCGCGAGATCGGCAGCTGGAATCGGCCGGAGCTTCGATTCGATCGCGTTCAGAGAACCAGCGAAGTTCCCGCCACGAGCATTCGCAGCAGGAGCTGAACGACGACTCTTACGCTGATCTAAGTTTCTTCGAATCTTTGAGTACCACGAGCTTCACGGAATCTCGCGGAAACGGACAGGCCAGGCGCTCGTCGGATGACCGGGGTATCCCTGTGTCATCAGCATCCAGCACGAACACAGCCTCGATGAATCTGGTGAACACGGCTTCCGGTGAGCTTCCATTCGCAGCAAATCGCCCCGCTCCGAGTTCATGGTCCAGCGTTTCTCAGATGGCGTCAGGATCAGAATCATCTGGATCTGCTCCTGCTCAAGTAAGGAGCACCACCTCGGCACCACAGATGGCTCAGATGTCGCCGGGCACTCCGTCGCCGATGGGAATGCCGCCTGTCGCTCCAGCCGTATGGCCAGCGCCACCGCTGATGATTCCGACCATCGTTCCTGTCCCGCAGTACCTGCAGCCGCCATTCGCCGGATCACAGGGACACTATGCTTCCCTGCCTCAGGATGCCCTTCCAGCATTGTCCACGGCAACTCAGCAGACCTCGTCCGACACGATTCACCGAATCACTCTGCCACCGGCGGAACCCGAGGCGCCGGTGATTTCGCAAACTCCAGCAGCTCCGCCTCCTGTGATCGCAACAGAGACGGATGAATCTGCGGAGAAAGATGACCAGGAACGTCGCCTTCAGCGACTGCGTGATGCTCGGGACAAGGCCTTCCGGCAGTTACTGAAGCTTGAAGAAGAGCCGATTCCGGCAGTGCCTCGTCTTCTCTCGCGACGGATTGCGACTCTTCTGTCCACGCCGTCAAAGCAACACGACAAGATTTGTGAACAGCTTGAGGAGCTTGGCAAGTCGGCTCATACCTCCGTTATTGAGACGATCAGTTCCTTTACTCACAAGCCGGTGAAAGAAGTTCGGCTCGCCTGTGCCAGGGCCTTAGGGCACATTCGACATTCTGACTCGTCAGTACAGCTCCTCAAGATGCTGGGTGACAAATCAGGGACGGTGGCGGAAGCGGCACTCAAGTCACTCCTGTCGCAGCCCTTGAAGGAATTGTATCCGGTCATTCTGAGCGCCGGTCTTGTGACCAGTGGAATGAAGGCGATTGTCGTCTCGGGGATCGAGTCGCTCGAGTCCGACCAGAAATCCGCGTGGGAGCAGTTTTTCCTGACGGTTCAGTCGACTCCGGACCAGGAACTGCAGGCGTTCGCGCTGAGTCTGCTGGCAAGAATCACGGGATCAGCACACTACGAGTTGTTCCGCACGCTTGTGTCTCACGAGGCCGCAGAACTTCGAGCAGCAGCCATTGAAGCGATGGCTCGCACCGAAGAGAAGCGCAGCATGAGCCACATCAATGAGGGCTTGCAGGACGTGGATCCGGAAGTCAGGAATCAGGCCGTGCTGGCTCTGAATGTCATGCACAGCCCTCGCAGTATTGAGCTGCTTTCGAAGCTGTTCACCGACCCGGTCGTCTCCGTTCGCCGAAACGCGGCCATCGTTGCGTCACGCATTGAGGAAGAAGGTCTGGCCGATGCAGCCGCTGCAGCGCTGGATCGCGAGCGTGATCCGGATACGGTAGAAGCTCTGCTGGCATGCCTGAGCCGCAATGCCGCAACCGTCGGCATGAATGTTCTGACACAGTACGCAGAAGACAGACAGTCTCCGTTTCGCGACCTTGCAATTCGTGCTCTCCGGAAGCAAAAGAACCCGGAGTCGATTCCAGCCTTCGTCCGACTTCTCGATGATCTCAGCAGTGCTGTCCGGCGGCAGGCTGTGGAACATCTGGGAGCCGTTCGTCACATCCCCGTTGCGACACAGATCCGGGAACTTCTGAAACGTGATCCCGATGAGACCGTGCGAGCCGCCTGTGCAAAAGCACTGGGTGACTTTGGTGACGCAGGCTCACTTCAACCGCTCGAAGAGGCACTTGAAGATCATGCACTGGTGCGTCTGCAGGCAGTCATCGCACTCGGCCGACTCGGACAGGCAGCTGCTGCTCCGAGTTTGCTGTCGCTCTTTGCTGATGCTCAGCCTGAGATCCGCTATCAGGCCGTGCGTGCGATCGGTGCCCTCAAACTGGATGACACCATCCGGCATGTGGAGCCGCTTCTTGACGATAAAGATGAACTGGTGCGACGAGGTGCCGAGCAGACACTGACGGAACTGGGTGTTCCCGTTTCCTTCCAGAAGCGACAGCGACTGAAGAAGAGGCTGATTCATCTTGCCGTAAACTTCATCCCGCCGTATCTCGCCGGATCGATTCCTGGCGGAGGTGGTGCGTTACTGGCCACGGTGGCAACGGTCCTCCTGCTGTCTGTCAGCTGGGGACTGATGAAGATTAAATCGGTGACGGCTGCCGAGGACTTTCATATTGGTCCTGTGGCAAGTGTTGCGCTGAATCCGGATGCGTCACAACTTGCCGTGACTCGCTCCAGCGGCGTCATGGAATTGTGGAAGACGGACGACGGTACTCTGCAATACCGAGTCTCCGCGCCAAAGGATGCAAATCGCCTTTTCTTCGACAAGTCCGGTGCGATTCTGTATGCCGCCGGAAAGCAGATTGTTCGCAAAACGGATGCTCAGCTGAAAGAAGGGCAGGAGGGCCAGTCGATCGAACTTCCTTCTGCGCCAGCCGCTGTCGTTCAGCATTCCCAGTCAGATTCGCTGTATGTGTTCCTGCGAAGCGGCAACGGAATCACGCTCCGCAAGATCGCCTGTGAAACGCTCAAAGATGTTGGCCAGTTCGCGCTGGACAAACCTTACAAGGGTCTGTGCCTTGTCAGCCCGGACGAAGCGATGGCAGCGATGGTAGATCCCGATGGAAATCTGAATCTCTTCGATCTCAAGACCGGCAAATCAGCGACTGTGTCGATCAGTCGCATGACGAAGCAGAAAAGGCTGGGGCGGGTTCGAACTGTCATCTTCAGCCTCGACATGAAGCACATCGCAATCAGTGCGGAGGATATGGGTCTGGTCGTTCTGGATCTGAAGTCCCTGAAGTTGTTGAAGCATGTGACAAAACGAGGGATTGCCGACTACATCGACGGCATCTTCCCCGATGAGAACACTCTTCTTTGTGTCGCGACCGATGGTGCCGTGTTACGACTGTCAAACAACTTCGCTGATGAAGACCTTTCACAGGTCAAGGGGCTGCCAAACGCGGAGATCGTCAGTATCGCAGCAAACCAAAAGTCAGTTGCCATTGGACATCCGGAAGAAAAGAACGTCTGGATCCTGAGTGTCGCGGAGAAAAAAATCGCCCGCGAGATTGCTCCGGAAGATGACTAAGCGTCAGGGAGACTCACATGAATCGAAAAGATCTGCTCAATCTTGTTGGCCACACGACAACTCAGCCGGCCGACTATGTTCCGGTCGCCTGTCTGCTGAAAAGTGGTTACGCATGTGTCGGCTATTTCAACAGTGTCGTCAATTCGGAGCTGGAAGAGACGCTTGTCCTTCTGAATATGCGACTTGTTGATCTTCGGCCGGAAGATCCAGGCGGGCGTCGATCCCGGATTACGGACTTCAGTGATTTTCTGGAAGAGACGGTCGTCCGCCATGTGGACCACAAGGAACTGTCCGGCGAATCTGAAGAGAGCGGGACGATTCCTCTGACAGCGATCCCCCTTGCGGAAATCGCCATCCTGTATCCCGTTGCCCATATCGCCACGTTGCTTCGTCAGGCACATCGTGAAGCTGGTACGGCCGGCGGCGGTAGCTCCAGCGTGTCAGGTTTCCTCGACTTTAACAATCGCAGCATCGTGCTGAAGGTCCTGCGAACCAAACTGTGGTGAGAAGAAACGGTAAAGGACTTCAGCGAAAGTTAACGCTGTGTTCATGGTGCATTCACTAAGCCTCCATGATTTCTGAACAACTCTGAATATTCTGGCCACTCTTTTGCTCCACAGGAACTTATGAGTATGGCGGCCAGCGTGCTGGATCCTGGACATCTGATAGGTGCGTGCCTTGCTGACAATCGCTTCAGGATTGTGGCCAGAGTCGGCGCGGGCAGTATGGCGATCGTGTATCGCGCGTTTGACTATCGACTTGAGACGGAAGTGGTGGTCAAAGTTCCGCGAAAGGAAAAGCTTCAGGACCCCGATCTGCGAGAACGATTTCGGCGTGAGAGTCGTCTTTTGGTTCAGTTGCAGCATCCTCATATTGTCGGAATTCTGGATGTCGGCCTGCACCAGGAGATTCCCTATGTCGTGATGCCCTATTTGTCCGGCGGGACTTTGCTGGATCGAATGCAGAGCAGTGACAAGGCGTCAAAGGGAGTGCCTGTCGATTCCATCCGCCATTGGCTGCCGGAAGTCGCCAAGGCACTCGATTTTGCTCACGGCCGAATGGTCGTGCATCGTGACGTGAAGCCGGCCAACATTCTTTTTGATGAAGCCGGCAATGCATTCCTGAGTGATTTTGGTCTGACCAAGATCATGTATGGCGAACCATCACCGGATGCACCGGATGAAACTGCTGCCGGCTATGTCGTGGGAACTCCGAACTTCGTGGCTCCGGAAGTCGTCCTGGGGAAAGGATGTGACGGGCGATCAGATCAGTATTCTCTGGGACTGACTGTGTATCAGATGCTGATTGGCATGTCACCGATGATGGGCAAGACTCCCGGTGCAACTCTGGTGAACCAGACACGGCGACTCCTGCCACTGGTCAGCGAAATCCGAAAGAGTGTTCCTCAGCCCGCAGCTCTGGCGATTGCACGAGCAATCAGCAAGAGCCCCGATGACCGCTTTCGATCGTGTGGAGAGTTTGCTGAAGCCGTTGTGCAGGGATTACGAACTGTACCCGCTCAGACACAGGTTCAGGGTCGCGACTCAAATCACTCAACCATCGTTTCGCAGGCTGGGTCGACGCGATCTCAGATTTCTCTGCCCGAATCAAGTGGTATCCCGCGGGTTTCAAGATCGAAGACGCCTGGCCTGATTCCATGTCCCGGATGCTCAAAGCCCATTCGGCTTCGACCGGAGTATGCGGGTCGGAATGGAAAGTGTTCGCACTGCCAGATGAAGGTCGCCATCGGCCCGGATCTTCAGACGCTGACGGAAAGGCTCTCAGCCCGGCGCAGTGAGGAGTCCAGTGTGAGCACAGAACGAAGTTCCAGCGAGCACAGCCGATCAGCAGAAGATCTGGTCCTGAGCGACCGTCTGTTTGGTTTTCAGCTGGGACGTCGCGGAGTTCTGACCATTGGTGCCGTCGTTGTTGTGATCATCGTGTCCGTGAGCGTCTGGCTGGCCCTTCGTGCGACTCAGGGGAAGTCTGACAGCGACAGAGCAAAGGAGTTTCGCAACAGTGAAGCCTGAAGTCCCTGGAAGTCAGTTCGGTGAAGAAGCCCCGGAACCTATTTTCCGAAGCGCCGTTTTCCTGGTGTGCACCGCCCTGGCTCTGACAACGCTGATCGGTTGTGGCGGCGGTTCGGAAGACTTCGGTAAGCCACCGGCGGCGATAGCGAACAAGAAGCCGTCAGAACCTGAACCCGCGAAATCGAACGGTTCGGAAGCAGTGAAATCCGGCAATTCGGATGCTGCATCAGCAACCAGTTCTCCTTCTTTGCCAGAGCCTTCTGCGAGTTCCGGAGCTCCGTCAGCTGCGGTGCCGAAAGAGGAGCCAAAGACAGTCCCTGAAATGGCGGATGCCGGAGCATCCTCCGACGAAGGTGCGACGGGACTCTTTGGGCTTGCAGCTGCGGGCGACAGTGGTGCCGCAAAGAAGCCCGACACCGGAGCGGCGAAGCCTGGCACAACCGAGCCGCTGTTCCGTCCGGCGCTGGCTGCAGACGTCTCGCAGGATGGGGACGTGTTGTTTGTCGAAGCCCCAGGGGGTCGAGTTGCGGTCTACGAGACGTCAACTCGGAAGTTGCTGGGAACATGGACTTCCGTGGAGCCGGATGTCCTGCAAATTGTCTACGACGATATGACGCAGAAGGTCGCAGCAGTTTTGCCGTCCGGAAAAATCCAGGTCTGGCAGTATCGTTCTGTGGAAGGCCTTGATCGGCATTCCAGAGATCTGCTCTGGAACTATCCGGAAGTGTCGCTGCTGGACGGGCACCCGGGCGGAACAAACGATCTGGCATTCAGCCCTTCGCGACATGAACTGGTGAGTGTTGGTGACGACGGCGTTCTCCGTGTGTGGAACACTGACGAAGGTTCGACTGCTCTGACTTTTGAAGAATCAGCCGAACGGCCTTCGTCTTTTGCGTGTTCCGAATCCGGTGAATTCATCGTCGGTACAGGAAACAAGGAGCTGATCGTCTGGGAAGTTGCCAGCCGAAAAATCGTTCGGCGTCGGTCAGACATTGAAGGCCCGGTTTCCAGTCTGAAGCTGTATGGTCCCGGACTCATCGCAATCGTGGGCACCTCAGACGGTTCCGTGATTCAAGTCAATCTGCTGCAGGATGAGCCGCCACAGCGAACGGCCGTGTTTGCCAGTGCGGTGGCGGATGTCGAACTGAATGAAGTGACGCGGGAGATTACTGCGGTCAGTACTGCGGGAGAAATTCGTCGCTGGAAATCTGATCTGCCTCAGACGACACGCCTGGAAGACGCCGGGACGAGTGGACCGCTGGCGATCAGCCATGATCTTCGTCGACTGGCATTTCAAACAAAAGCCTCCATCAGAGTGCGTGATGTGTCTGAGACTGCTCAGACGCCGCCGACCGAGATTTCTCTGAGTGCCGTCGGAGCGGTTGAACATGCGGAGTTCCTCGACGATGGCAGGCTGGTGACAGCAGGGCCTGCCGGCTGGACTGTCGCGTCAGAGTCGTCAGTTGTCGCGTCCGGCTCTTCAGGAAGCCCCATCAGATGTCTTGAGACCTCCGGCAATCAATTGATGTTCACTGCTGATGAAGCCGGAAGGATTGTTCGATGGCGCGTGTCGTCGGGACGGACTTCGAAAGCCGATCTTGCCGGCAAAGTGACGGCTGTTTCTGATGCCATTTCATCCGGCCTCATCGTTCTTGCAACCGACTCCGGCTCACTTGTGTTCTTTGATCTGAATCGCGCGACCGTGACGGAGCGGTTTCAGGTTCCGAATGAAACAATCGTCAGTATCGCGATGGCGGATCGGGAACGGTTGTTCGTTGGAACATCCGGCGGTCGTGTGCTTAGAGTCCAGCGCGACGGGGATCCGATTCCCGTTGGAGAATTCACCGGAAAGATTGTTGAACTTCGATTCGCGGCGGATGAACAGTCTCTGTTTGTCAGGACTGACAGCGGTCAGGCCGGTGCATGCCGAATCACGGGCAACCCGTCTGCGGCACCGCGTCAGACAGTTTTCGGAACCCCAGCGGCTGCATCGCAGGAATTCGTCCCGGTCACTGCCATTCTGCCGAACACGAAAGGGCTGATGGCTGCCTGCAAAGATGGAACCGTGCAGCTGTGGGATCCGTGGGCCAATTCGACAACCGCACTTCTGAAGCATGACAAGCCCATCATTTGCCTGAACGCGGACAGTAACGGAGTCAATGCGGAGTTCGTTGATTCGGATGGCCGGAGATTCAGATTCACGATCGGGCAGAATGAGGTTCGCCCCGAAGCCCTGGATTCTCTCACGGCTGAAACGCACGCATGGAAGGGCAATTCGTCGATCGTTCTTTACAGCAGCGGCAGTGCGCTGGTTGCTTCAATGGAAATCGGCGATGAAAAGGCGCGTTGTCTTCAGCAAGTGATGTGTCCCGATGAAATCATCGGAGCCGGACTGGTTGGTCAGTCTCAGGCTTACGCGGTTGCACCGTCGGGGATGGTCCGGATCTGGGCCATGGAGGCTCCTGTATTGCTGCCTCCCAATCGCAAAGATCTGACAGAGTTGTATTGTCTGGCGGAGAATCGGCTGATTGGCGTCGCGGAAGGAATGATTCTTCCGATCAGTGGTGAATCTGTCATTCCACCGCTGAAGCACATCACAATGGCGTCTCGTTCTCCGGATCGACGCACGCTGACGTTTGTGGAAGACGGTTCTCGAGCCACCGTGACTGACGGTGCTTCGCTCAGAGTCATCGGAACATGCACGGTCTCCGATGCCTGTCGCCTCATCCAGTCGGAGTCCACCGGGCGATTCCTGATGCTGCAAACGGATGAACGCAGTCTGATCGTCCGCGATTTGAAGAACAATTCTCTCCTGCATCGATATGCGACAGATGCAGATCTTGCGGACGTTGTCATGATGAAGTCTGATCAGATCTTTGGAATTCTGGCCGATGGATCACTCAGAAAATTCAGCCCTTCGAAGCTCGATCCAGCCGGGCAAACGGCCGAAGGACAGCGTACTCACTGTCTTGTGCCAAAGGCAGATGCACTGCTTTGCTTCAAGGGGCTTGAGCTGACCCTTGTCGGTTTTAACGGTACGAATCTGTGGAAATGCCCAGGACCTGTTGCGAACGGAAGCAGAGTCGCCTGCAGTCGCAACGGTCATTTCATTGGTGCATTGACGACGATCGACGGAAAGCCTTCGCTCGCCGTCTGGAACCAAACGACGAAGTCCGAATCAAGAATCGCTGTACCGCAGGAAGCCGAACAGCTGATGTTCGACAGCACCGGCCGAAAAGTGACGGTTCTTTCCAGGAATGAATGCGTCACGTGGCAACTGCCTGAAGGCCGGCAATTGGCAACGATGACGGCAGACGCACAGGCTCTGGTCAGCGTGGGAGATGACTCCACAGTCTTCGCGGCTCGAGGAACGAGACAGCTTCTTCGAACGGTGTCACGAAGGCTTGCCGAGGTTCAGGCAATTGATCACGGGGCGTTGTCGGTTGCATACAGTGATTCCGGCGATGTCATTGCCGTTGGCGGCACTGATGGCCTGCTGCACTTTCTTAAGCGGGGCGCCAGACTGGCAGAATCCGGAACCCTCACCGCAGGAAGTCCGGTTCGACAGATTGTGTACTCCGGCCGTGTCGTGATTGCGCGTTCAGATCAGTCTTTCCTGCACTGCTGGATACTCACTGATCCCGAAACTCCGCTGGGGGCTGTTCCAACAGAGATCAGCCAGCCGGGTCAGGTTTCACATATCGAGCTGGACAGTCGGCAGGAATTCCTGATGACGGCACATCCGCCGTCAGATGTCTCTGTCTGGTATCTCAACCTGGTGCCTGGTCCTCCGCGTCAGGTGATTACTTTTGAAGGGCGATCCAGCGCGGCAGTTGCCGGCAGCATTCTTCCAGAGCAACGGCGTCTGGTTGTCATTGACGCCAATGCAAATGTCTCCGTGAGTCCACTTGCTGATATTGATGAACTTCGTCAGTCCACCTTCAAGGCGATTACGCAGTCACTGGATCCTGGTGAATTATCGGAAGTCCCGAAAACCTCTGACGGCAGAGTACGAAAGGGGAATGACCTGCTGACACAACAGCTGGAACTTCAAAACCGAGTCCGTCAGGCACAACTCGAAAAGCGTTCTCGATCGCAGCTGCCGTTCTCCCGAAATCCTGATTCGCTCCCTGGAGCGGAGCAGTTACTGGTTTCAATGGAACGGGCTCGTGCCTCGCAGTTGCTGACTTCCGTGGAGACCGGAGGTTCATCACGAGAGACGGAGAAGCGATCTGATGCAGCACTGCCAGCGGGATTAACACTCGCTTTGTCGGAGGCGACTGATGCAGGCTCAGGTCCGGAGAAACAGAATCTCGCCGCCGCATATCAGAAAATGAACGACCTTCGCCCGATTCGCCCGATCAAGGCAGACAATGCGGCGGCCGATCCGTCTGTGATCACTTCCGCCGATGGACTGGCACGATCGATCCGAGATTATGTCGAAAGTCAAAAGGCATTTGTGCGGCAGCTGCAAAGCACTGCGGTCGAAACGGCTGTGCGAAACGTTCGAGGCTCCGGAAAGGCTGGTGACGTTCGAGACATTCTGCTTCGTCGTCTGGAACAGATTTCGGACAACCGCAGCATTCAGACGATCAGCACGGATTTTGAAATACCAGAAGACTCGGCAGTGCTGTCTCCAGTTTGTCTCAGGGTTTCACGAGACGGGAATACCATCATCTCCGCCTATCCTTCCGTTGCCATTTCCAATGATGAACAGATTCCTGGTCGAATCGACATCTGGGACATGGTGTCAGGAGTCAGTCTGAAGCAGTTTGAAACAACCCGTCCGGTCAGAGGATTGATGATCAATGATTCCGAGAGTCGAATTCTGACAGTGCCGGAAGTCATTCGTTATGAGCTCTTCGAACCAACACCCGCCGTCCATCTGTTTGAGGCTGTCTTTGAGGTGAGTACGGAGCCAGCGTCGTGCTCCATGGCAGGACTGGCAAGACGTACGATACAAAGCGCTCAGGGCGAGATTCTACAGCTGGTCGATCGTGAAACGCTGGAGCCGTTAAAGCTGCCGATGCCAGAGTCTTTCGATGCCGAAACCACGGCACTTGCATTCGGTCACGAAGCGCCACTCTTCGCGTTTGCAGTCAGCGAACAGCAGAAGACGCACAAGCTCTTTATCTGCTCGCCGGAAGATCTTTCCAGGTTTGAATCCATCGTGCCGATAGATCAGTTTGAAGCCCGGTCTGATTCGGCAGGAGGATTTCTGGCACTCACATTCTCAGCAGATGATCGACAGCTGGCCGTCCTTGTAGAGGATCCTCAGAAGGACAACGAACTTCTACTGCGAATTCTGGAACAGAAGAACGGCCGCTGGGTTCTGACGTCGTCGACTTCTCTAAAGGGAACACTGCAAGCCAGCGGATCGGTGAATCAACGTCCTCAGATGCGATTCACAGGGTCGAAGAATCGTATCGCCATCCTGACCGATTCTTCATGCCTCATTGGCGACCTTGGTGAGCGTAAGTCGAAGACACCTGGCCTCTGGCGAATTCCGTTCTCCTCACGTGCAGATCCATCGGCTCTTTCAGACGATGGTCGCTGGCTTGCTCGAGGCACAGCAGCCGGGCAGATTTCACTGTTCGATCTGACAAGTGCTTATCCCGATGTGGCAGTGGGATGGCCAGTTGCCGGCGATGCCGCTCACGACGGTCCGGTGGCTGCGATCTCCTTCTCGTCGACAGTTCCCGGCGCTGCGGCTCCTGTCTACCTCGCCTCACTGGGTCTCGAAAATCGCATCAAAATCTGGTCACTTCTGGATCTTGAACATGCCGTCAAAGAACAGCACCTTGCCTATCGCAAAGCGATGAAATGACATCACGAATCCTTGACCCCGGAATCAGTTCACCCGACCGGCAACCAGTCTGAGATTCGTCATGGCAGCACAAATTCGTCAGAGGTTCGTAATTCCTTCATCGTACATTAAAGATCCGCTGCCATTCTGTTCACGTCCCTTTTCAAACACTCAGGGAGAACGTGAGCATGAAATCTGTTCTGGAGCAGGAACTTCTGAATCTGTGCCGCAGTCAGAATCGGCTGTGCCACTATCTTGAGACTCGGTTGCGAAATGCCGTCACAGCCATGTCGTCTCACGCTCCTCCGTTGAGACTGCACTGGGCATCCTGTCGCAGCGAAGCCCGGTCCTGGCGAGATCAGACTCAGCAGGAGTGTTTTCGTCTGCTGAATGAGTTTCATCCCAACATGGAGAGCCTGAAACAGATTGCCGCAGTCCTTTCGTCCGTCACAACTCTGCTGAAAATCGCCGAGATTACGGATCAGGTCGAGGAATGTGGCCGACAGCTGAGTTTCATTCCTGATGCTGTTGTACCGACCGCCCTGTTTCCTCTGACTCTGGAAGCAACGCAGTTACTCAGGTCCGCCTTCTCTGCATCGTGGTATGGACGAACCAGCCTGACCCGTGAACTGAGTGCCGATGCGTCATCCATTCGAGACCGTCTGAATCATCTGCTGCGTGAGATGTATGGAGTACTGCGTGATCGTCGCGCTCCAACGGACGCATTGCTGCCGCTTCATCGCGTCATTCATTGTCTGGCCGGAATCACGGATCTTGCTGAAGATCTTCTTCCAGGAGCAATCGCCGATGCAAACCGTGTTGCCCGAGGTGAGCGAAGGGTCACTGAGGCTGATGTCTTTTCAGCCAGCACCCCTCGATTTTCAATCTTCTAAGAATTCCCTAAGCATGCAATCCCGTATTCTGCTGATCGAAGATGAGAGGGATCTCGCCGAAACTCTCATGTTCCAGCTCCAGAAGATGAACTACCTGGTCTTCTGGGAACCGGATGGCCCTGAAGGACTCGAGTTTGCTCAGGTCGCACTTCCCGATCTCGTGATCCTTGACCTGATTCTGCCGAAGCTTGACGGGCTGCAGGTGTGTCGTCGGCTGAAGTCCGATTCGCGCACGTCCAGTATCCCGGTGATGATCCTTACGGCACGCGATTCTGAGACTGATGAGATCGTCAGTTTCAGTATGGGGGCCGATGACTTTGTGAAGAAGCCATTCCGCATTCAGCCCCTGCTTCTTCGTATCCAGGCTTTGCTTCGCAAGACAGAATCGGCGAACCCGGCAAACCGCATCCTTTCGGCTTTTGGCCTGACGGTCGATCGGGTCCTCCATACGGTCACGTACAGAGAACAGCCTCTTGAGTTGACACCGACTGAGTTTCGGCTGCTGTGGACTCTGATGTCGCAGCCGGGGCGACCGTTTTCCAGGCTTGAACTGATCGAAGTTTCGCGCGGACAGGATGCCGCAGCTCTGGAACGGACGATCGATGTTCATGTCCGTTCACTGCGCAGCAAACTCAAAGGTGCTGGTGTGCTGATCGAAACGGTTCGCGGTATTGGCTACCGCTTTGTTCGGGAATAGCGGCCCGTGACCGTTGCGAACTCATCACACTTCCTGCAGAACCGATTCCAGCGACAGGCACACCAGATCGGTCGGAGCGTATTCGTCCAGAACGCGATCTCCCTGGCGCACGACAGCGTACAGCTGTGACTTCTCGCACGCGGCGCGGGCGAGCAGCTGAGCTTCGCGGCGCGAACGTCGGTCCGCGATTGGCACCCAGCCCGCGCTGGTTTCGACAAAGACCGCATACGATGGACGACGGGCGGCGTGCGAAAACGACGTTGTGTCAGACATGATGGCCCTCAGGTTCGCCGAAGTCAGCGATGGCGAAATGCTGTGACCGTCGTGACGTTCCACATCAGGACTGTCGAGAACAATGCAGCGAGGACCACTGCAGAAGTGACGAAAAACCGTAGGTCATCCCGGAAAGTGATGCTGCCCTGTTTTTGAGCAGAAAGCGGCATTCGGGGAATGCACTCCGGGGGATTCTCCGTAGCCACCTTCCGCGCCTGCGTCCAGGCCTCGTTCGGAAGTCAGCGGAAGGAATCTTCTGCCGGTGAGTTTCCAGCGTTCGGCAGGATCTGCGACTTCCCACTTTTCACACTGTGCACTTCCTTCTGCGCGCCATTGCGTCAGCGTCAATCGTCGTTGACAGATTCGAGCCCTCGCGTCTTACTCCGCTCAAAAGCGATTGAGTCCACCATTGGATAGTCCCGCAATGCGCAGATCCTCTCACATGATGAACACTTTCTTCGCGCGGATTGTTGCTGCCGCGTTCGCACTTCTCTGTACGGTGTGGCTCGTCGCGTGTCCGTTTTGTCTGGCACCGCCTCAGACGTTTTCTGAACAGATGCTGCTGTCAGATGTTGTTGTCATCGCCGAACTGCTGAAGTTTGAAGTGCTGAATAATGGCACCGTCCCCAGGTCCACGCTTCGCATCCGACACCTTCTTCGAGGGGATGAACGTCTGGCTGCGCGATTTGGAATCGGTTCCGGACGAATCATCGTTCTTCCCGCCGAAGCAGCAGGCAAGCCTGGCGATCTGTTCCTCATGTTCGGAGATCTGCCGGACTTGTCGACGGACAGCCCGGCCCTTGCGGCCAGCAATGGTTCGGAGAAAGCTCCTGCTTCAGAAGAAGCGGCAAAACCGGAGACAGCCGGAGAAAAGATTCGGTCCGCATCGCTGTCGAGAACAGTCAGTGGCTCGCCGGGGAAGAAGGCAAGCCTGATGCAGAAAGTCTCGTGGGAAATTCCCGGCGCTGTTGTGTGGGCCGATTTTGAAGCACTGTCGCCTTCCGGTGCGGAGTATGTGCAGCAGCTGCCTTCCAGAGATCTTCCCGCTCCGCAGCGACTGGCCTTCTTCAACGACTATCTGGAATCTTCCGACCCAAACATCGCAGTCGATGCCTGGGCAGAGTTTGGCGGAGCCGCTTACGCTGATGTCAAAGTTGTGCGACATTTGTTTCGTCCGGAAAAACTGCGTGCCTGGATTTCGGATCCGCTGATGAGTCCGGAACGACTGGGTCTTTACGGACTGATGCTGGGGCTTTGCGGTGAACCATCCGACGCGGAGTTTCTGCTTCAGAACCAGCGAAACTCAAACACCGGAGAATTTCGCTTCGGTGGCGAAGGACTCATGGCCGGTTATCTCCTGCTCACCGGCGAAGAAGGGCTGCAGCACTGCCGTGAACAGGCTCTCAGTGCCAGCGCTACGGATTCTCTTCGGCACGCGTTTATCCAGTCGCTGCAGTTCTTTATGAGCTATGAACCGGATGTGTTGTCGCGCGAGTCAATCTGCGGCTCAATGCGGGAGATGCTGGCCGTTCCTTCCATGCGAGACATTGCAATCACCAATCTGGCTCGCTGGGAAGACTGGAGTATCCTGCCGCAGCTCATGACCATGTACGAAACGGAGTATGCGAATGACGCGGCGGGGCAGCGCATCATTCTGCAGTATGCCGACGCCTGTCAAAAGGCGGCTGTCAGGAAGAGTGAAACCGAAGAAGCCGCCTGTGTGGCTTCGGAGTTCATCGCCCGAATGAAACACAAATACGGATCATCCGCCAAAGCCACGACCTATGAGTTTCGTGCGCCTCAGTAATGTGACGGCAGTCAGCGATTCAGAATTCGAAATTACTCATGGCCACAGCAATCCACCAGCAACTGAAAAGTCAGTACGTGAAGGATGAGTCCTGTCACGAAGTGTCCGTGGATGGTTATCGCATCGACGCCGTTGATGAGGCCGGGCGGCTGATCGAAATCCAGTGTGCATCCCTCGCAGCGATTCGCGACAAGATTCGCAAGCTGATCCGCAACCATCAGGTCATCGTTGTAAAACCCTTTGCAGCTCGCAAACGCATCGTGACCATGTCCGAACCGGATGGGGAGGTGCTGAGCTCTCGCTACAGTCCGACTCGCCAGAAACTGAATCACATCTTCAAAGAGCTTGTACATTTCGCGGTCTTCCCGAGCCCCGGTCTGCAGCTGGACCTTGTGCTGACCGAACAGGAAGAAATCCGACTTCCTCCGACAGAGCGCAGTTCGTGGAAGAAAAAGTACAGCGTACTGGATCGCCGGCTGGTGGAAATCCAGAGTCGAGTTTCTCTGACGACCGCCGCCGATCTGTGGAACCTGCTCGAAGCACCGGAGCTGCCCGCTCAGTTCTCCACCGCTCATCTCGCCGAGACCTGCAAAATGCCCCGCTGGCTGGCACAGAAAGCCGCCTGGTGCTTCCGCCGCATGGAGTTCCTTGAACTCAGCGGCAAACAGGGAAACTCACTTCTGTATCAGCTCGCCAAACCACGAAAGAAGCGCAAGAGGGCAGGGTGAGGCTGGTCGAGTTGGCGGTGACTGGTGATGGCGTTTGCGGCTGGTTGTGTGCGGAGTTTGGCAGAGGTGGGCTTAGATTTGGCTTCATTTGCCGGAGTTTCGTCGTTGTCGCGGTGCTGGTTTTTGGACGCGGCGGTCAGGATGGGGAATGGATCTTGAGATCTCGTTTCTTTGACCGCTAGAGTTCCGGTCGAAAAATCGATGGACCGCTGATGACACGATGGATCGTAATCATGACCCGAACGGATTCCCGGAAATCTCACGGTACGAACTCTTCAGGTACAAAATCACTTGTCACGATTTGTGCTGTGGCGGTGTGCCTGTCGACGTTTACTCTTCTGATAATCGCGGGCTGTCAGAACGTTCCAGTGACTGGCCGTAATCAGCTCGTGATTACGTCTGAGGCAAAAGAAAATGAAATGGGTCTGTCGGCCTACCAGGAAGTGCTGAAGTCCGAGAAGGTGACTCAGAACGAAAAATGGGCCGAGGTTGTTCGTCGCGTCGGTGAGCGAATTGCGAAAGTCGCGAATCGGCCTGACTTCAAGTGGGAATTCAACGTCATCGAATCGGAAACTCAGAACGCCTTTTGTCTGCCAGGCGGGAAGGTTGCGGTCTACACCGGAATCCTGCCAGTGTGTGAAAGCGAAGCGGGACTCGCGGTCGTCATGTCACACGAAGTGGCTCACGCGATTGCTCGCCATGGCGGCGAACGTATGACGTACCAGACGGCTCAGAATCTTGGAAAGTCGGCTGTCGGTTACGTCATGCAGAACCAGGAAGAGGCGCAACAGAAGATCGTGCTGACGGCCTACGGTGCCGCGTCAGAATACGGGGTCATTCTTCCTTACAGCCGCAAGCATGAACTGGAAGCGGATGAGATCGGCATCATGCTCATGGCCAAAGCGGGTTACGATCCTTCGGCTGCTCCGGGCTTCTGGGAACGCTTCGCCAGCGTGAAGAAGGGCGAAGCTCCGATGGAGTTCATGTCGACTCATCCGTCCGACGCCCACCGCGCTTCCGCGCTGCGTGAGCTGCTTCCCAAGGCCATGGCCGAATATGAAGCCGCCCCGGAGAAAATTGGACTGGGCGGCGAGATTCCTCGTTGATCCGGGTCACCGACGAAACACATACCGGGAAGCTGACGCATCCCGCTCGCCGGTTGAGTTTGTGTTCGGGCCGAAAGGAACGGAAGAAGACGAAAGAGGTCCGAACTTCGACACCATCGACTGCGATTATTCTCTGTCATACGGTGCACTGAAATAACCACGCTGTCCCACCGGCTTCCGACCGCTTCGCGTCACAGGCTTCAACTGTGCTGCCCGACGGTTGTGGGCACCCAAGCCTTCCGGCCGTATTGTCGCGGTTTGCTCCGCCGAACCAGGCGAAGTGCTCCACGGTCGCACGGCCAGTCGGGTAACGACTGAGGACAGTCGTTCTACACTGCGATTATTTTCTGTCACACATGTTTTGTCGGACACCCACTGCAACGCCGAGGCGGGTGGTGCGTCTGGCTATTTGCTGTCCTTCTCGCTCTTCGCTTCCGGCATCAGCGGACGAATGCGAGCATTGCGGATGCGACCGGTTGTTGCATACGTGCAAAATCCAAACGGCTTGGAGCGTTCGACTTCAAAGCGGACTCCGACTTTTCGGTCAGTCGTATCGACATCAACAATCTGCTTGTCGTCGATCCACGCGTTGATATGGTTGTCGGTCACGACCAGACGGAACTTGTACCACTTGCCTTTTTCAAACTGCTGATAGCTGGTCGTTTCATTTTCGGATGCATCCATGCCATCCAGGCTGGAGATGCCACAGACGCCGCCGCCCCAGCCGCCGCAGATCAGCGAACAGTGGTTGTCACCGATCGGAAACGTGATGCCGGCGAAGAAGTCGCTTCCCGCTTCGCGCATCGCCTCGTATTGCACTTCGTAGTTGGTCTTCGGGAGTTTCTTTTCGGTATGAATGCCGGAGAGGTCTGATCCCTGGCTGATGATAATTTCACCGTTTTCGACCAGCACGTCACCTTCGCCGCCGTAGTTGGTGACCTTCCACCCTTCCAGATCCTTGCCGTTGAACAGAGGCTGCCAGCCGTCTTTGTCCGCCGGTGCTGCTTTGTCATCGGAGGCCGGCTTCTCAGCAGTGGCCTTCTTGTCGCTGACCGCCTTCTTCTCGTCGGCACGAACACTGGAAGTCGCCAGGGTCGCAGCGACCGTCAGCAGCAAAATTGTGACTATTCGAATCATGGGGCGGGTCCTTGTCAGAGTCTTTTCCGAGGTCATGCGTTCACGGTACGAACCTGCCCGAATCAGGTAAATCGCGACCGGCAAATCGCGTGGACGGCATCCTGATATTCTGATCCGGAAATTCCGAGATTTCCATTCTGTGCAGTTCGCCGGAGTCGGGAGAGAGCCAACTATTCAAGATTTTGCCCGATCCCTATACTCGCCCGCTTGTCTGTTGAATCATGCGGGCCACACTGAAAAGGCCTGAAAATACAGAACACCACGTTCCACCGGATAGTCACGACCATGTCGGAAGAAATGAAGCTCAGCAAAGTCGAATTGCTCAAGGAAGCCTCACATCAGCTGCGAGGCACGCTGGCAGAAGAACTGCTGAACGACAAGCCTGAGTTTTCGGATGATGCTGCCACGCTTCTAAAACATCACGGCTCCTATCTTCAGGATGACCGAGATGCTCGCAAGGCCAAGGGCGACGACGGCAAGGCCAAAGGCAAGCAGTACAGCTGCATGGTCCGAACTCGAATTCCAGGCGGCAAGATGACGGCCGAACAGCTGCTCGCGGAACTCGACCTGTGTGAAAAGCTGGCGAATGGTACTCTGCGAATCACCAGCCGCCAGGGGCTTCAGCTGCATGGTGTTCTGAAGAGCGATCTGCGTGACAGCATCCGTGAAATCAATCGAATCAAGCTGACAACTTTCGCTGCGTGCGGCGACGTCAACCGCAACGTCATGGCCTGCCCGGCGCCGTATCGCAACAATCCGGTTTACGACCAGATCCAGGCACTGTCGCTGGAGATGGCTGAACACTTCAAGCCGAAGACCACTTCCTACTTTGATATCTGGCTGAAGGATGATGACGGCACGGAAACGGAAGTCACCGACTTCAAGCCCGTCCATGAGCCAATCTACGGAACACGCTATCTGCCTCGCAAGTTCAAGATGGCGATCGGGCTCCCGGAAGACAACTGCGTCGACCTGTATACTCAGGACCTGGGCCTGCTGGCGATTGTCGAAGGCGGCCGAATCATCGGTTACAACGTTCTGGCCGGCGGCGGCATGGGACGAACGCCTTCCGCCGAAAAGACATTCCCGGCGCTGGCCAAGCGACTGACGTTCGTAACGCCCGCGGAAGTCATCGAAGTGTGCGAAGCCGTTGTCAAAGTGCAGCGTGACTTTGGAAATCGTGAAGACCGCAAGCGAGCACGACTCAAGTATCTGATCGCTGACTGGGGTCTTCCGAAGTTCAAGGCGAAGGTTGAGGAATACGTCGGACGTCCGCTGCCGGAACCTCATCCTGCCGACGTCACAGGAGTCGACGATCATATCGGATGGCATGAGCAGGGTGACGGGAAACTGTTCCTTGGCATCAACATTGAAAACGGTCGTATCAAGGACGAAGGCAGTCTTCGCATCAAGGCGGGTCTGCGAGCCATTCTTCGCAGGTTCGGAATGGAAATTCGTCTGACGGCCCTGCAAAGCATCATCCTGTGCGACATTGATCCGAAGGACAAAGCCGAGATCAATCGCATCATGGCCGAACATGGCATCAAGGGCGAAAACGAACTGTCGCTGCTGCGACGTTATGCGATCGCCTGTCCGGCCTTCCCCACATGCGGATTGTCCATCACGGAAAGCGAGCGAGCACTTCCAGGTGTGATCGATGAACTGGAAGTGGAAATCGCGAAGCTCGGTCTGCAGGCTGACAAGATCGCCGTTCACATGACCGGCTGTCCAAACGGCTGTGCTCGACCTTACACCCCCGACATCGGACTGGTGGGCAAAGCGGCGGGCAAGTACACCGTCTTCGTCGGAGGCAATCCCGAGGGAACTCGTCTGGGATTCATCTATCGCGACATGGTGCCACTGAACGACATCGTACCGACACTGGCTCCGCTTCTGGCGGAGTACAAGACGGGACGAAAGGGATCCGAGTCCTTTGGTGACTTCTGTGCAAGAACTCAGGTGGCAGCGGAAGCTTAGTGGTTTTGTGACATCATTGAGATCAATGGCCATGTAGCGGAAGGGCGCGAGCCCTCCGGTTATTCCGACACCGAGGGCCGCCCTTCCGCTAACTGGATGAGTGAACTCTGTGAGACATCTGGTTGGTGCGTGTCATTTGAAGCAAACGCATGATTGAACCTCCGCTGTCGCAATGGCCGTCAGAATCCTGGCGGCCTGCTTCTGAAACTCTGGCGACGCTTCGACAGCGGGCTCAGGAGCGTCTGATTACTGATGCTCGTCGATGGCTGAACGGGCTTTATCAGACGGAGCAACAATCGCTGCCGGAGAATCTGCTGACCGGCCATGTTCCGCGTCCGATGATGGCCATGACCGGTCACCAGCCTGTGATCTTTCATCCGGGATTTGCAGCCAAGTACGTCATCGCCGAATCGTTTGCCTCGCAGCATCAGGCCGCTGCGATTGCTCTGATTATTGACACGGATGAAGGCGACGCCGGGGAATTTCAATATCCCTCGCTCGAGGCGAACAGTTCGAAGAAGTCCGTCCGTTCGGCGAGCATCGCAGCGAGCAGCGGACTTTATCATTCCTCACAGCTGCGATCTGCTGCCGAGCGAACGGCGATATTCTCTTCGGCCGTCACAAGTCTTCGTGCGTGCGGTTGCGACGAAGCGGCCATACGGGCCGAGAAGATCTTTCAGGAATATCAGAGCCTGAAGACCACGTCGACAATCACTGCGAATACTCTGGTGCGTCGATCGCAGGGCATTGGCAGTCGAATGCTCGAGATTCCGCTGAGTGCCGTCTGCAATCTTCCGGAAGTGCTGCAGTTCTTTTGCACGATCCTGAATCGGGCGACTGACTTTCATCAATGCTACAACGCATCGCTCGACCAGTTCCGATCGGAACACAACATCCGAAACGAAGCGAATCCATTCCCAAACCTGAAGCATTCGGGTGATCAGCTCGAGCTGCCGTTCTGGATCGTGAATCCGGCCACGGGGACTCGCGAGATTGTGTCGCTGACAACAACCTCATCCGATCGCTGGCTGTGCGCGGCAGGACGACGGCTGACGGAAATGCATCGCGGACTGGAGATGGAAAGTCTCACGGCACTCATGTTTCAGGGACTGCGCCTGGTTCCTCGTGGTGCGCTGATCACAGCGATGCTGAGGCTGCTGTTCAGCGATGTATTCATTCACGGAACCGGTGGCGGGCGGTATGACGAATTCACTGATCGGCTGATTCATGCATGGTGGAATGAGCAGCCGTCGCCGGTCGCCGTGGTCACAACTTCGCAGTATCTGTTCGAAGACCAGCGGCAGCGTTACGAAAAGCTGCAGGTTCTGAACAGTCAGCTGCGTGATCTCCAGTTCAATCCACAGCGGTACTTCGGCCAGGGACTCTTCTCCGCGGATGACGAACATCAGCTGTCGCAACTAGTTGCTGCTCGCGATCAGAAAGTCGCCACGATGAAGAATCAGCGTGGCGAAGGACAGTCCGGAAAACAGCTGGGCAAAGAGATTCAGCAGTTGAATGATCAGCTGAAAGACCTCGTCGCAAAACTGCTGGCGCCGTCGCTTCAGGAGCTGCAGCAGTTTGATGAGGCCACCGTGAAGACTCTGCAGACACGCACGTGGCCGTGGTTTTACTTTGATGGGATTGTGGTTTGAGGGATTGTAGGTGCTGCTTGCCGAGCAGCACTTTGCGGCACCGCCGCAACCAGCGACCTGATGTGGTGCCATCGGATCGCAGGTCGACGTGGAAATGCGGCAACGCCAGACTGGAACGTCCCGCGTCAGCGGCCTTGGCATCATGTGCGTGCGAGAACGGGGTTCGCCTTACGGCGAAAGCCTCGCCCGGCAGGCGAGGCCTACACGTAAATTCGCTCGCGCGTTTCCCACGACTGACCGTCGCACTTGCCGCCTTCGCAATCCTGAGCAGCCTTCTGCTGCGCCTTTGCGTACATCTGTTCGCCGGCCAGTGTCGGATACACACCGTTCACACAGGCCTGGCACAGTGTGGACGAAGGAAGCCCGACGCAGGAAGACAACGACTCGATCGGCAGGTATCGCAGGCTGTCGGCGCCGATCGCGTCGGCCATCGCCTGTTCTTCTTCCGGAGTAATCACATTGCCGCTCATGAAGTTCGGTGCAAACAGTTCGCTCACGGTCGACATATCGATGCCGTAAAAGCACGGAGCGATGATCGGCGGGCACGCGATACGAACGTGGATTTCCTTCGCACGGCCTCGTGATTTCAGCAGCGCCAGTAGTTCACGCAGTGTTGTCGCGCGGACGATTGAGTCATCCACAAGAAGGACTCGCTTGCCTTCCATGATTTCCGGCAGCGGCGTGTACTTCATGCGAACCTTGTCAGCTCGGTTATTGCCTTCAATGAAGGTGCGACCGATGTAGCGATTTCGGATGAGTCCTTCGAGAGACGGCACCTTCAGCTGGAACGCCATGCTGTCCGCAGCCGCCTTCGCTGTATCCGGCACGGGAACAACGATGACGTCGTCACCCATCGGCAGAGTTTCACGACGAGCCAGTTCTTCACCCAGTCGCTTGCGGGACAGGTACACACCCGCATTGTCAAAGTTGCTTCCGGCGTTGGCGAAGTAAATCCATTCGAAGAAGCAGTGAGCCTGACGAGGAGACTCGGCAAACTTTTCGACCTTCACCGATGTTCCGTCAACAATCACCACATGCCCCGGAGGCACGTTGTGAACGCTGTCTTCTGCGAATCCCAAATGAGTCAGTGCGACGCTTTCGCTGGCCGCAGCAAACAAGGAACCTTCGTGAGCGTAGCACAGCGGTCGCATGCCGAGCGGATCGCGCGAGACAAACATCTGACCGCGAGCATTCAGGAAGACAATGTTCCATGAACCGTCCAGGCGAGCCGCCAGGGTTCGCAGCAGTTCAACGGGAGTAATCGCCGGGTTCAGAGAAAGCTCATGGCCGATCAGATGGTGCAGAATTTCTGTGTCAGTCTCACGAGTCAGATGGAAGTCGGTCGTCTGCAGCAGCTCCTGACGCAGATCGATGTAATTGGCCAGCTGACCATTGAAAGCAAAGCTGAACCACTTGGAACGTGCAATGTGCTGACGTTCGAATGGCTGAGCATACGTCGGGTCGTCTTTGCCGCATGTGGCATAACGAACGTGTCCGATCGCCGCCTGACCGGCATGCTCGGTCATGAGTGTCTTGTAGCGGTCTTCATGGTTCATGCGGAACACTTCCGCCACACCGCCGACGTCCTTATGAGTCTGAATCAGCTGCAGACGTTCCGGGTTGTAGCTGGTGATCCCCGCCGCCAGCTGCCCTCGGTTCTGCATGTCGAGCAGCATCCCCGGAACAAGTCGTGATGCTCGATTTCGGACAACCACCGGATCTTCCGTTGACGGATCAACCAGTGTCTTGTCCTTGCGTCGCAGACGCGGAATCAGCGGACTGATGTCCCCCGAATTCAGGTGGTACACAGCCGCTACGCCGCATTCGTGTTGCAGTTCGTCCATACCTGGTTTTTCACAGGAGTCCGAAGACTCCCGATGCCTTCCAGCCAGTATCGTCTGACGGGCAAACGGCTGACTGAATGAGTGAAATGCACGGTCTGTGCATCGACGAAATTCCACCGCTCGCTGCGGCGACGAGTGGCGTAGTATATCGCCGTTTCAGGGGCGCTCCAATGATTGGTCGGATTCTCCGACTCACGAAAGCGAAGTGTCAGGCACAGGAATGCCGGACGCGCGGAATAATCAGAGGAATCCGCGATTTCAGCGATGCAGCCTTGCACCAGGGAGTAGAAACGCGAATTCCCAGGGGACAATAGTTCCTCTGGGAATTCAATCAGCACGAGCTTATGGCGTTGAGAGATTCGCGGGCTTCCAGCCAGTGCCAAATCCAAACGAATCGTCAACCGCAGGCTCAGAAGTCTGCTTTGCCGGAGCCTTTGAACCGGCCCCGTTCTTCGAAGCAGGCGCCTTGGCTGTGTTGCCAGCCGCTTTGGCCGCAGGCTTTGGCGCCGCCTTTGCCGGAGCTTCTGCAAATGGGTTTTCAAACGGGTTCTCTTCGAATTCATCGCCCGAGCTGAATTCCGGAGCAGGCTTTGCTGCTGCGGGTTTTGGAGCAGGAGCCTTTGAAGCCACTGGTTTTGTGGTCTTTGGAGTCGCAACTCGCGGCGCAGGTGCTTCGAATTCTTCAAACGGGTTGGCTTCGAATTCGGACTCAGCCGCAGCAGGTTTCCTGATCAGGGGCTGAGCACTTTCCCCTTCGTCTTCGGTCTGCATTGAGGAACCGTCGAAGGACGCATCGGAGCCTGAAAACTGGTCTGGCTCGAATTCACTTCCCGCGGATGCTGCAGGCGCATTCACTTGCTCGACAAAGTCGTCGACCATCGTCTGAGCGGAGCCTCGGACAGAAGCTGCAGCATTACTGGCCGTCTTTCGGACCGTCGCAGGAGCGTTGGTCGCTTCGGTTGACCATTCTGCCTTTTTCTGAGCAGCGAAGTCAGCAAAGTCGGCGGCGGCATCTTCGGTCTGCTGCACGGTTGCGGCCGTTTGTCGTGCCGATGAAGCAGCACTCTCAGCAGTTTGCGCACCCTTTTCGAGGAAGCTGTTGAAGCCCTCTGCTTCCGCAGAAAGCTTCGTCATTGGTGGTGTTTCAGCTGCGAGAGAACGTCGCGCCGGATTGGTCAGAGCGGCCGATGAGGATTTTGCGGCAGCAGCCTGATTTCCGATTGCCTGAGAGGCCTGTGAACTGACTTCAGCCGTTCGGCCTTCCGCTTCTGATCGTCGCTTCTGAAGATAGCCTGACAGTTCGCTGCCTTCATAAGAACGAGTCACGCCTGGTGGCGTTGATTTTGTCGTCGCGGTGGCGGCTTCTGATTCGGGATAGACCGCGCGGCTGACCGGAGGTCCCGGGTTCGCCGGATCTGTTACGCTGCCAACTCGCTGGATCGGCTTCGGACCGGAGAGCGGTCGAGTATCAGCGACGGCAGAACTCGGCGTGGCATCGTCAAGCGTTGCTCGCCCGGACTTGTCCGACCCGGAAGTCGATGCAACCGCTTCCGTTTCCATGAACGGATCCTGAGATTCTGCATAATCCTTCCTGGTGAACCAGCGACTCTTCGTACAGCCGGTGCTGACCAGCAGACTTCCCGCGAGAGTGATCAGGACAAACTTCTTGTTCATGGGGAACCTCCGAAAGCCGAGTCCTCAAAGGGACCCGATTCCTGGTCAGGAATTTGTCCTGCCGCAGGACCATTCGAAACACCATTCTCGGCTGGCAACGCTTCCGGAGAAGTGCCGGCGGGAGAATGGAATCTCGTGTTGAATTCATCAGGATCAAAGGCGTCGGGCTGCGTGGCTCGTTTGGCGGCCTTGAGGAAACGTTGGTCCGATTCCCCTTTTTCCGCAATTCGACCATGCGCAAGTTCCGACAATTCCGTCTTTCGACTGACTTCGGCAGATGACTCGTGTGAGACGAGTTCAATTTCTGTTTTCCGTCGAGTTCTCGCTCTCGCCGCTTCAGGAGCAATATCTGCCGAAGCAGCAAAGACCCAGTCTCGCAGGACCTTTTGCTGCTGCGAACCTGTGCGCCCGCGAAAGATGGGTGTCGCCATACCACCATGCTGCTGATCCAGCATCTGAATCAGTGCACTCTCCTCCGGCTGAGCCACATCCACAAACTTCAGCACTGCGGCAAGATTCCGCTCCGCAATCAACGGCTGGCTGCCATTACGTACGGGAGTCAGCTTGAAGTCTGACGATGTCGACGGTCCATGACATCCGGTACTGGAACACTTGTTTGTCAGCAATGGCTGAACGTGTCGGACAAATTCCTGAGCAACGCCTGTTGAGAGTCCCGCCAGAGATCGAGACTCGGGGGCATCAGAAGGCGAACGCAGTGTGGAATACTGAGTCAGACCGGAACCATCGTTCGTGGTGTCCTCAGCCTGTGACTTCATCGTGGATTCCAGAAGTTTTCTGACGTCCTTGCGATTTGGATCAAGCTGCAGAGCATCCAGAAGCTCACGCTGTCCTTCAGCCGACAGTTGATTTGCCAGGCACCAGCGAGCAAGTTCCAGGTGAGTGTCCGGTGTCAGTTCCTGATACGAACCTCGCATCAGTCGATACGCATCGGGCAGATCTTTGGCAACAAGCCGAACTCGTGACGATTCGACATAAAGTCGACCGCCCGGAACAACAACGTCGTAACCGTCCGGACGTGGAGTAAACGCGGATCGAACCACCTTGCCATCGACAAGTACCAGGATTCGCTCCTTTGGCCCTGTTGACTGGCGTTCTGACTGCATGCGTTCAGGCGTTTGGTGGTCCGACTGTTGAGATTCCGCGCGGCTGCTCTGCGGCATCGCCATCAGCGGCGGCGCAAGCATTGCGGAAACGAACAGGAAGCTGAAGCAACGCCCATCCATGTGGTTGCAGTCGGCAGAGATCTGAGGAGAGAATTCTGGAGATTACAGAGAACCGTACGCCCGAAATTCTCTTTGGGTCAATAGGTTCTGCAGCCTCACCGGCGGATTGCGGGGTCAGCTCCCTTCAGAATCCTTCAAAAAACTGGCTTTTCCGCCTCTAGCCTCGGCTTCCGGCAGTTTTTGCCGGTTCAGCCGGGCGGCTGGAATCTCGTTCCAGCAGGTAAAACGCACTGTCAGCCCTCAGGTTAGCGGCCATCAGCCGATCCACCGAGCGTCCCCGAATAATGGGGCTTTCCTTCACGATCCTCAGCCCGATCGAATCCATCAGGTCGCGAAAATCGCGCATGGACATGAAGTGGAGATTCGGCGTCTCGTACCATTCATACGGCAGAGTTTCCGTGATGGGCGTGCGGCCGCGACGCAGTACTTCCAGACGAACTCGCCAGTGGCCAAAATTCGGAACGACAACCAGGGCTCGCCGAGCAACCCGGAGCATTTCCACGAGCAGCCGTTTGGGGTTGCGAACCTGCTGCAGCGTCTGACTCAGCACGGCATAGTCAAAACTTCCGTCGGGAATATCCACGAGCCCGTCGTTCAGGTCCGCTTCAATCGCCGGCAATCCTCGCTGGATCACCGACACGATATTGGAATGCTCAACTTCCACTCCCATCACATCGCAGTCGAGCTCCTGATGAAGCCGCTGCATCAGCCGCCCGTCACCGCATCCGAGGTCGATGACTCGGCTGCCGCGATGAATGTGCTGCATGATCAGTTCGTCCGTCAGTTTGACCGACGGGTCCGGGATCTGATATCGAACAGGAGAGGCCATGAGGTTATGAATCGATCGAGATAATGTCTGATGGGTGTTCACTGGTGTTTGAGGACAGAGCGAATTCCGGGCTTCATTTTCATTCCCCCCGTGGCTTCATCGTCCTTCCCGCGCCTTGATCGTCATTCCCGCCACTTCATCGTCATTCCCGCGAAGGCGGGAACCCAGCAAGCAAATGGAAATTGCCGCGAAGTCGGGAATGATGTCGCTGAACACCAGTCGCCTGATTGAGGCAGGCGAAGGGTAACACGCATCCCCCATCGAGTCATGCCTGAAGAATGACCGGGCGCCGACAGATTGCGCAAAAGATTTGTAAGCCACGATGATCGTGCGAAATCGAGCGTCCGCCGGAGTGTTGATCGGCTATCCTGCCCGCGCGACAACGCTCGTCAGGATCTGTAGTGGATCTCGCCAGAGATCCCACGACGTTCCTCGCCTGAGATCCCGCGACTTTCGTTGATGATGGGAACTCTGGCGAGTTCCACGACATCGATGAACCCTCGGATTTCGCCGGGGCCTCCTGACCCGGACAAAGGAAAACACAATGCAAGCGACGCGACATCACTGGTTGAGCTTTGGCGTGATTCTTCTTGTACTCCTGTTGGGATCCCGACACGAAATCCTCGCCCAGTCCTTGTTGAGCAGTGAGTCGCTGACGCCGGAAGAGGCTCGTTCTTTGGCGGCGAAGTACCATTCCCACAAGTCGTTTCTGGCGCTTAGCCAACTCAAAACACTGGACCCCGCTGTCGCCAGGGAACTGGCGGTGACCAACGGAGAACTGAGTTTCTCCGCATTGCCGACTCTCAGTGTGGAAGCGGCCCGCGAACTAGCATCGCACAAGGGCATGCTGAAACTGGATGCTCTTGTGGAGCTTCCGCCTGAGACCGCAAACGCCCTCGTGAAACATGGAGGAGCGTTGTCGCTGAAGACGGCACAACTGAACGATGAGACGCTGTTAGTTCTGTCAAAGTACCCTGGGCTGCTGGTGCTTGGCCTGATAACCGTTTCGGAAGAACAGGCGCGAATTCTGGCGGAGCATAAAGGGCGGCTTCAGTTGCCTTCTCTGCAGGCTCTGGGAAATCATCGCATTGAAGAGATTCTGTCACAGCATCGCGGTGACTTGCGGATGGACAACCTCGCTTCCGTGACCTCTGCGGCACTGGCCGCGAAACTCGCGGCGCCTGATGGTCATCTCAGCCTGCGACTGCTTTCTGCGGTTCCGAACGAATGCCTTGAAGAACTTGCCCGACACAAGGGAACACTCGACATTGGTCTGACCGAACTCACGCCTGCCCAGGCGCGCATCCTGATTCAGCATCCCGGCGCGCTCTGGCTGAATCGAATTCGAGCACTGACCGATGAGTGCAGTTCGATCCTTCAGATGCACCCGGATGATCTGATGCTCAGCAGCCTTCAGACGCTCGAGGATCCGAAACTCGCGGCAAAACTTGCCTCAGGGAAACCAGCGTTTCTATCACTCAACGGTCTGATAACGCTCAACCCCGACGTGGCTCGAATTCTGGTCGCCGCAAACTGTCCGCTGCTTCTGAAGAAACTAACGTCGGTCTCACCGGAACTGGCCACGGAGTTCGCCGTTCACAAAGCCCCACTCGATCTGGCCGGAGTCACCACAATCACTCCGGACGTGGCTCAGATTCTGACGCGTCACGAAAAGCGTCTGGTCCTGACCGGACTCACCGATGTTTCTCCCGAAGTGCTGGCGATCCTGCAGAAGAACAAAGCCATCCAACTGCCGCGGAGAGAGAACAGCCCGCAGTAATTCCAGTGAACAGGTCCCGGTCTGGCAGCAGCACCACGTTCAAAAAGGGAAGAAAGAGCGAGGCTCCTGCCGAGCCACCTTGTCAGCTGGCAACTATTAATTGGACTCCGGATTGAACAGCTTTGCAGGATCTTCCCACACCGGAGGATACACGAACGGATATTGAAGCTTCAGCGGGATCACCTTCTCTTCGCCATCACGTTCAATTGTCAGCTGAATTGTCTCACCGCTCTTTGACAGTATGTCGTCAATCTCATGACGCCAGAGTGTCTCCGGTTTTCGGCCATCGAAATCCACGATCCGATCACCCACCTTGAACCCGGCCTTCTCCGCTGGATATCCTGGAACCAGGCGCCGGACCACAAAGTCACCATTCTCCCGAAACACAACTCGCAGACCGCTCGCATCAAGTGGCATGCGATCACGGTTCAGCTCCAGCGGAGTAAACTTCGCACGCTGATTCGGATAGTCCAGGGTGATATCAAAGTGACTCAGCAACCCAAGACCGATGGTTTCCAGTTCTGACACTATTGCCGGGACATTGTGAAATCGAATGCCGGCAAAATCCACAAACTCGACGACGTACAACTTCATTCGCTGGATGCCCAGTGGTGTCCAAACCGATCGCTCCTCCAGCAGGCCCGCTCGACCTTCCGCGAGCATTCGTGTCAACCTTTTTTCATTCACTGAGACCCATACTGTACTACCTGTATCCAGAAGAAACTGTGACTCTCGTGTTCCAGCAACGACAACCGGGACCTGTGGTGTTGGATTGTTGACCAATCGGACAGTTCCAAACTCGTCGCTTAGCGATTCTACAAGCTCCACCGCCGCAGTCCGCACGTTGATTCGGACTACGGTGTGCTCGAGCGCGCAGTGACCAACAACCAAATGATCCTCTGACACACCAGTCGCCTCAGCAAACTGCTTGTCCTCTGAAAAATGGATGTGCACCTCGTTTGGTTGACCATCTGTCATTGAAAACTCAAGGGGGCCATAGATGTTGGCCGAGTATTCTCCGCGTATGGTCTTAAAGTTCCGCCTTTGCTTCCGTAATCCACCTGTATCGATCTTCGTTTCGTCACCATGGACAATGACGAACGATTCTGCTGTATCAAGAACGCCTTCGTACGGTCGACGGTTCAATACTGCTGACATAATTACGTAGCCGGATTGCCGAGAGAGCCGGGCAGGTTGGGCTTTGCAAGTATCCTGCAAACCCGGAAACAAGTGGACGATGAAGAGCCCCAATACGGCGATGAATCGAGCTACCAAAAAAGAACGATCCATAGGTGTTACTCACCAAGACTAACGTGTTCGATGATATGGTCTTTCTTCCGAAGCGGGGCCGAATCCTACCATTCGAGAATTACCCCGACACTTCCGGCAGATTCACCGATTACTTGATGTAGGGACTGCTGTGCCGCTTCCATTTCGGCCTTCAAATTGAGAAAGAAGACTGAGCGTCGCGGCAGCAGGTGCACCCAAAACGGATTGTTGTTTCCATCGGGCCAATCCGAAGCACGCGAGTGCAGCGGCTTGGCAGGAGCCTCGCCCTCCCGACCAGCCAATTGCCTCGTGTTGCAACGGGGCCACTCCATATCAATTGATCAACCACGCACCAAGAACCACGCACCAGAAACCAGGAACCAGCAACCTCCCGTCCTACCTTGCCGGTGGCGTCACAGCTACGTCGGCTTCGGGAACAAGCTCGATGGCCACGTCTTTGCCTTGCAGATGACGATCGAAAAAGTTCTGCATGAGTGCCACGATGCCGGGCTTGCTGAATGCTGGTCCGCCGTGGCCGGATCCTGGCAGAGTCTGAAACCAGACCGGCACATTCTTCGCCTTCAAAGCGGCAGTGAGTTCTTCGCTCTGAGCATACGGAACGAGCGTATCGTGAGTTCCGTGCAGGATCAGCATCGGAGGCGTCTGTTCGCTGACATAATGAATCGGGCTGACGGCATCGGTCAGACCCTTCTCACGATCCAGAGCCGCTCCGATCAGGCTGGAATACGGATCACTCGGCGTGTTGAACTTGAAGATGTTGCGAACGTTCTTGTCTTCCTCGGCCTGCTTCATCACGGACGTAAAATTGGCTGGCCCGAAGATGTCACACACGCACTGAACGGCGTCTGACTGATCTCTGAATTCTCCGATGGCCGGAAACGCCTTCTTCCCGCCAGCTGTTCCGACCAGAGCCGACAGGTGTCCCCCTGCAGAACCACCAACAGCGCCCACATGGTCGACGTCGATGTTGTACTTCGACGCATTTCCTCGCAGCCAGCGAATGGCCGCCTGACAGTCCTGAATCTGAGCCGGAAACTTTGCTTTCTGGCTGAAGCGATACTCAATGCTCGCGACGACATAACCTTTGCTCACCATGCTGACAACAGGGCAGGGGAACTTGCTTCCGCCAATCCATCCTCCGCCATGAATGTGCACAATCAAAGGAAGCGGTTTGTCGCCTGGTTTTTCCGGGAAGTAGATGTCCAGCTTCTGAGCATCATCGCCGTTCTCGATGTACGGCACGTCCCGTTCCATCTTCACGCCGGGCGGCAGCTGAACTTTCTTCTCATCCGCAGCAGACACGCTACACAATGTCGTGCAAAACACGGAGACAAGAATCGCGAAGGCAGCAACGCAGAGACGCAGCGTGTCATTTCGTCGTGGGAAGATCATCGAAAAGCTCCGGGTTCAGGAATCAACGGGCAGGAATCTCTGGCAGACTGCAGGCGATCACAACAGCAGGGTAGCGAACGGCAGCAAGTTTGTCGTGGTACTACAAATGCGACAGGCGATTCCTTCACGGCACCAGCGAAATCGCGCCACAATACTGCAGGATAACCTTCAGCCAGTGTTCAGTGTCGCTGGGAAAGCAAAAAAGCAGAAGGCTCACCATCATGATCCAGCTGAAGAGCTGAAGATTCATGATGACTTCGAGAATAAGATGCAGGGCCATTCCAGACACGATCAGGGGATAGCGAAACTCCCTTATCCAGATAATGCTCCCCAGGGCCAGTTCTGCCACCAGTGTCCCCCACGTTGCCAATCGAACCCAGAATGGCCGCAGTAAGTACTCAGGCGGACGAAAACGCACATAAGCATCAACCCACAGAGGGTACCATGCGGCCGTCCCGTCCCACCACATTCGTCCCCGCAGCTTCCAATAGACTGTGCGCAGGTAGACAACACAGATCTGAAGCTGCATCAAACGCATGGGCCATGCGTCCATTTTCTGAAACGTTGAAAGTGGCGAACCAGCAAGATAGTGATCAACGGACAGCCCGCCTCCGGCATTGCTGAAGCAGGAATAGAAGATCAGCAGTCGCAACAGAGTGTCTCCGCTGGACAAAATGTAGGCATTCCGATGGTGAATGGATACCAGCGTCAGGAAGACGAGGGCCGCCGAAATTCGAAACTGAAAGCCGATCAGAAACCAAAACGAAGCAACAGCATGGATCAGCAACAGGACACGAAATGAACGCGTCGAAGGGGGCATCAGCACCAGCAGGCTGAAACGGCTCGACTTCTGATGGTTCAACCAGGCGGCTGTCGGCCAAAGACCGTCTTCAGAAAAGTAATCTGGTATCAGAGGAAGCAGAAAGAGTGCATTTAGCAGCAGCAGACAGCCTGTCAGGATCCTCCAGACAACGATTGTCGCACACGAGACTTCGCTGAAGAAAAATTTGCTCCATGTGTCGATCAGCAGTTGCAATGGCATGCGAAAGAACTCTTATTCGACCAAAGCAGGAACACGTGCTGGTACGTTGGCTGCGTTCACTGAGTTCACCAGAATGCGACCTGTTCCTGCGACTGCATCGAACCGAAAGAAGGGTACAGACTTCATCTCGGACCAGGTGTTTTGACTTCCCATTGGATTGACGAGGCGGAAATCACGAATCAGCTCAATCTGGTGTATTCGGCGGCCCCGAGGTTCGGAATCACCCGATTGACATTGGCGCAGAAGAAACTCACACAACGGTGAGTACAACTGACTGGAATTTGAACCCAGGATGGAGTTTTCGAATTTGAAACTGCGAGCGATCAGCATCTTCATCCAGGGCGAACATTCGTCTGGTCCGAGCGGACACCACTCTTCAATGGATCCATTGTCAAATGTCAACAGCGCCCTCAATCGTCTGTTCACATGGATTGGTTCTGGCGCAAACATGGACCACCCATGCCAGAGCCCAAAATAGAGGAACGGGAATGCAAACAAGCGGCAGAATTTCTTCGAGGGATGATCGGCCGGGTAATCCCAGCACCACATGAACAGCAGAAGAACTGCGATGAATGCTCCCGTCATCACACGGATTGCCATCATTTTTCGTCACTGGCATTCGACAACCCGGGACATCCAACCTCCATGTGTCCTCGTTTTCGTCGCCGCCACTCATAATATGGGAGGCCGTCAATCATCTCCTTTTCCCGCATGACGCCCAGCATCGCCGTCTGGAGATCAAATCCTCGCTCTGACAACAGGAACACAAGCTTCTCAAACGCCGGACGCTGTACCTTGTCATCCAGCCACACCTGTTTGAACAACGGCTGCTCCTCCCAGCGGCGTCTCAGGTTGATCCATCGTCTCGCTACTTGATCAATAAGTTGCTGGTGATCGTTGTCGTAACAGTCCAAGGAGGCACCAGCCTCTATGAGAAGAACAGCACACTCGTAATCGCCGCGCATGGCGGAGTACATCAGAGCATTTCGGCCGAATTGATCACGAAAGTTCAGATCAATGCCATCCCTGCAAATGATCTCTCGTGTAACAGTGAGGCTTTCTGACTGCCTGCCCCCAGCAGCCAGAAGCACTGTCAAATGATCTTCCACATTCAGGGCGTTCAGATCCCCTCCCGCTTCAACTACTGCGGAACGCCATTTCTCCTGTGCTTCTGCGAACACGATTATCGTCACACAATCTCCGGACTTCGGTCTCCGAAACTTCATCTGCTCGGACCGAACATTGATCTTCATAGTTTGGTCAGGATCTGCTCCCAGTTTCAGCAGTCTTGAAAAGACGTCAAACTGATCTGCGGCATAAGCCCACATCAAAAACGTCATCCCATCTTTCCCGGGAATATTAACGTCGATGCCGCTTCGGATCATGGTTTCAATGATGTCAATCTGACCCAACTCAATCGCTTCGCAAATTCTTTGGTGCTCTGCGCTTTCGAAATAGTCCCGCGCAGCCCACTTTTCAATCTTCAACAGACTCGCACCCTTGGCGCTAACTGCGTCCACTTTTTCGTCGGCAGTACGACCTGTAGAACTGAGTAAGGTAGATGCCAGGAAAGTGAGTAAGAATGACAACGCCATTTTCTTAGACATCAAAAACTCCTCAGCAAAGCAATTATTAACAGTGTGAGTGCAGACTCTGATCACCGATTTCTACTGTGGATCTGCAGCACCAAATATGTCCCACATTCGACGCTTTGAGATTGGGTTTGAAGCATTGTCTGCTTGGTGTACCATAAGGCCAAACTGAACGAAAGTCATTCTGTGGTGAGGAACAAGCGCTAGAGCATTTACCGTGAGATAAGACTGCAACCCCCGGAGCCAATCCTCAAATCGAAGCCACCAAGCCAGATAGGACTCATTGGGCTCCATCTTTGGAAATCCCGGGCGTTGCATAAATTCCCTTAGCGCATCCGCCTTGGCTTTAACAACACCGTCGTAGGGGGCCTGAAGCTGAACCTGTTTGCCGATGGCCTTCGGCGCGCCTCCAAGGTACGGGATGTTCGGCATGGTGTTCTGCGTGAACGTGAGTGGATCAAACTCGGTGAAGTAGTTGACGATATTTGCACCGGACAAAAAGCGTTCCAGGCTTCCCGCGTATTTTTCGGTCTCCGTCAGCCTTCCGGAGTTGCCGCGAACCATCAGTGAGTTCCTGTGAAGGCCCGCAGCGTTGAACAATGCAGCAGGCAATACGTTTTGAGAAGCAACGCTGGCTGCCGACGCAAGACCGCCGCCAAGAGAATGTCCGGTTGTTCTAGGCGCAAGTTGCCGATCGGCAGCAGCCTGCGAAAACTCCCGTCCCAATTTCATCGCATTGTTGTATTGAGGCTCGTAGCCCAACTGTGCCGAAGTACCTTCCAGTCCGAGTCCCTGTGTCAGATCCGCGATGATGTCAGCCACCTCCATTTGCGTACCCGCGAAGGCCAGGATGTATCCTTTTCCTCCCGGACTCAGATAGTCGCGATAAATGCCCACTCGAAGGCCACTCGACCATACAGCCTGCGAGAATTCAATCTGAACCACCGTCGCTTCACTCAGTCCCAGTCTTCTCATCTGGTTCCCGTCAAGCAACTCCAGGCCAAACTGTGGGAAGTCCACACTGTCATAGACTCCTTCTGCTGCAAGGCTGTCCCGCAACACCATTCCGGTGTGATTGAACGTCCTGTTCCAATAGCGATTCCCATGGTCAAACTGCAGATTTGGATAGAAGACATCGTCGTTAAGATTCACCATGTACTTGACTTCGTCCACCAGACCCTCGACGGCTTTCCATTCAGCATCTGCCGCGTCCTTTCGGTAAACCGTCACTTTGATTCGATCGTCCGGTTTCTGACGGTCAGCCCCAGCACGAGTGTTGTGCGCCATCTGAGCAACCACAGCCTGAATCCAAAGCGTACTCACGCCTGAAAGTTCGCTTGCGGAGTATCGTCGACCGGGTGTAATCCGGTGACCGCCAGACTCCACTCCGTAATCACGAAGCATCCCCGAGTTACTCGGCACGGTCCAGATTTTGATGTAACCCGATTGCCCCTGCTCGCTCGGAAAATCGAATTGCATCCCAACTGTATCCGGATCGTCTCCGTCCAGTAGAGGACTTTCGAAGACCACAGGTGTGAATACCTGACTTTCAAAGACACCACTTGCGGGCGTTGGAGTCGGATAGATCAGTTTTCCAATTCCATAAGTGTGACTCTCCAGTATCTCCTCCCAGTCAGACCGTGCAGGAAGTGACAACTGATTGTCATTATCACTGTCGATGTCGAGATCTGCCGTCCGAACTGTGTATGTAATTGAATCAAACTGCGTATCGAAGAAGACGCCTCCTGGGACATACACGTCAGAGCCGGGGGCGAGCACCATGGGGCGCACCTGCCACCTCAACGAAACTTCACCACGTCCGGCAGAAACTCCCTCCATCCACAATGACGTTTTCGACGAATCGGAGAACTGAGTCACTCCTGATTCTACGGGCAGACCATTCGCAGCATAGATATGAACATTCGACGGAAATACAAGAACCAGATAGGTGATCGTTGAGTACGCGGTGCCTCCAAGTTGAATCTGATCGAAGTCTGTGGCCCCCTCCAGCATCGGGCGGATAACCAGCGGAACCAGATCGTCATCCGTCAGATTGACCGGCTGGTCTATTGAATCCGGCTGCTCATTGCCGTTGTCATCGTCTTTGTTCGCCAGGAATTCATGCCCCGGCTTGTCTTCCACATCTTCATCGAGCGCCGCCACATCCAGGTCGGCAGAGCCATCGGCAAGGGCTGCTCTCTGTCGCCCATTATCGCCGATCAGGGCGGTCTCCGTCATTGAATGAGCCACAACGCTGGTGAGCTGAACATCAACCAGCTCGATTTCCTCATAGTCACCATCCATGATGGAAACCAGATAGAAGACATCCCGGCCATTCGGACTGACAAGCTGAACCTGAGCCGTCGGGGCGCGCCCCGGGAGGGCTTCTGTCAGTGGAATTATCTGACCGGATTCAGTCTTGAGCAGGTAGTCTGCACCTGGCTCGGCATAATTCAGATTCAAGTCCGTCGGAAATTCAACTGTGGCTGTAACACCCGGGATATGTCCGTCACCATCCAGATCAGAACGAGTGAAGACCATTTTCTGCTGATCAAGCTTCCTCCGTGTGAACGGTCCCTCAAACCAAGATTGAGTTGGCAGCTCCATTTCGACTTCCACTGAACCTGCATCAGCACCGCCGCCATAGTCTCCGCCCGCGTCACTTCCTCCTGCTCCCGAATCATCCCCGGAATCTGCTCCTCCATCAGGCCACGGAATGTCACCAACTCCAAAAAGGTCAGCACCAAAGTCGCCTCCCGATGTCCCGCCGTCAACCCCCAGAAAATCTGTCCCCAAATCGCTCCCAGGAGAATCACCGTCAGTGATAATCCCGCTTGCCGGACCGAATGGCCCGCCCAAGGAACCACCAGACAGCGACGCTGCCATCAACACAGACGTCTGACCTTGGACTTCTCCACGATCCAATGACGCAACCGGAACGTCGTCAGTGTCTACGCTTTGCGAAACTGACTGAGTCAACACTGACAACGACCCTGCCGACAGAACGACTTTTTGCTCGAGCAGCTGAACTTCGTTTATGAAGCATTGCCTGCGACTCCAGACGGAGCGGCGGGAATTGCCATCCGCACGCTTCAGGAGGTTTCCACACACGACGTCAACGATACGACAAATCCAAACCCAGATGCTCATGTCATACCCCCCGAATTTGTAGTAAATCCACTGATGTAGGGTGGTATTTACAATATTGCGTACGAAATGTCAACTCCGCATTTTAAAGTTGTCGCATGTTTTTACACCCTACGGGATCTACTGATCACGTACCACATTCAGCATCGTGCGAGGCGATTGCTCTGGCCCTCACCCAAATTCAGCTGCCAACTCACATCTTCACATGCGAACGCTTCCACACCTGTGGCGTAAACTCGCCGGTTTTCCAACCGCCTTTGGTCGAGTATTCTCGAACGACGATGTCATCCTGGAACAGCTCGACACAGAAGAATGCCTGGGCATCTCCGCTGAAGTGGCTGCTGTTGTCGGAGTTGAAGACGTTGTAGCCCGTTGGAGCATTCTTTGTGATGTAGTCCCACTGGAAGACGTTGCGAACATGAGTATGCCCGTAGAAGATGCCGGCAATCCGATACCCCTTCAGCGCATCGAAGTAGGCTCGCACGTCGCATGGATCCCATTCTTTGCTGTCGGCCGGTGCGGAAGGATCGCAGCCGGTGGAGTATCGGCTGACGTCGACATGATGAGTCACCACGACGGGACGGCCGGAGGTGCCGACGTTGTCCTTTAGATCAGAGAGGAGGAAGTCGTAGCTGTCGAGAGCCGCGTAGCGTCGCCTGCGATCCACGGACTTCTCATGACCGACGACGATTCCCAGGTTGATGAAGTGAGCATCGCCGATCTCCCATGAATAATGAAGCCCGTTCGCCGACACAGCTTTCACCAACGGCCGCTTCTGATTCCGAAGCTTGAGTTGTTCCAGGGCATGTCCGCTGCCATGAGGAGCATCGTGATTTCCAAAGACTTCGAACACCGGATACTTCAACCGGCCGTCCTGACCGCTGAGCCCATATTCGGCGACAAAGGCACTCCATTCCGTCTTCTGCATTCGCTCGTGAGCATCGCCTGTCTTGTCGCCGGTGTCGATGATGTCACCCGTGTGAATCAAGGCCGCCGGCGAAGGAACAACGCCTCCTCCCAGAGCCTCCGGAATGGGCGTCCCGGGCAGAGTATTCAGAGTGTCCACGAGTCGCCGACAAACCTCTGCCGAACGAACATCCATCTTCTCCGGCGCAGACTTGTCAGCCAGAAAATGAGTATCCCCGGCCACGAAGAATGTCGCGATGGGCCGTTCCTCGAATGCCCCATTCAAGCCAGCCTCACAACGACTCAACCCCGCCGCCAAAGATCCCACAGCCGCCGCACGAAGAAACCGACGACGACTGACATTTCCGCTGTGCATGGGAACTCCAGGTTAATGCAGCTTTGGATTGTGACGCGATGGCAAGAAGGCGTTCAGCAATTCCTCAAGGCTTCAACCACGACCTTGCTGTTTTGTACCGGATCGGAACGACTCATACTCTTCAATCTGTCCTCGCAATTCATCCAGCTGGCATTCCAGCGCATCGCCTTCCAGTTGAAGCAACAGTGGATCTCCGCCATGTCGAGAGCGAAGACTATCCAGGGCTTCTTCAAATTTGAGCGACTGGGCTTTTGTGATCCGATATTGACGTGCGTTCCTGATCATGGGCTCTTCAACTGAATTCGAAGACGCCTGCAAGTGTCTACAGCGCCCCCTAGCCTGAGGAGTCGACGACCTTCGACAAACCACAACAGTGAAAGATGTAGATCATTCCTGCGTCGTTGAACTGAAATGAGTTCCGTGTCTTTTCGCAGTTGGCGAGTCCGATAGAGTCAATCTGCCCAATAAATGGCATCGGGGAACCGCATTCCTCGCAATTTGGATAGTCCGTGAACTGAATCCATCGTGGCTGACCCCCGAAGCTGGTTCGATATCCAGGCTCGTCACTCCTTGGCGGAAAATCCCCCGGAAGCAATTCCGGATAGACGTTCATCATGTTGTTCGATGTTCGAAAATACTCCTGCAGGGTGTCATGAACCGATTCGATCGGTATCCATCGCAGTTCGTCGTCAGATTCTTCAGCCTCCTGCAAGAGTTGGGACTTCGCTGAGCGCAATTGCACGAGCAATTCTATCGGAGACAGCTCTGCTGGCAGCCTTTCAAGAATCTCGCGAAATGATGCGATTGCACCGTCGAAATCGAGATGGCTTGAGTGCTGCTGGTTCTCGCTCCGAATTTTGGCAAATAGTGATTCGAGCTTACTGCAATTGAACATCGCATGAATCTCCTCACAGCCCGCATTTCATCCAATCTTGCGGTATCCAATCTTGCGGTAGAAGCATACCAGCTCACGTTATCCAGCGGCAACCACCAGATCGTCTCGCTCAGGGCCGTGTACCCCGCGGAGGACTTGACTGTCGTGAATTGGCCCACTCGCAAATCGTTCGATCTTCCTGCAGTGTTTCATGACACCATGAGTTGATATAACGGCTCTGTTTGAAATTCCCAACCAACCTGAAAAGGCCCACCGCCATGTCCCACCGTGTTTCTCGTCGACGGTTTGCTCAGTCTGCGGCAGCGGCTGTTGGGTTGCCTATGATTTTGCCTTCCGGATTGCTGGCGGGTCCGTCGCCCAATGAAAAGCTGTCGTTTGCGTGCATTGGAATGGGCGGGCAGATGCGAGGCTACCTGCTGCCGGAACTCAACAAGCTCGATCAGACAGTCGTTGCGATTTGCGATGTGGATCAGAGACAGCTCGACAGTGCGCTGCAGGTTAATGAACTGAAGCAGGCTCGCCCTTATCGTGATTATCGCGACCTGCTCGACAAGGAATCCGGCGTCGATGCCGTCATCATCGCCACTCCCGATCACTGGCATGTGCCCATCTGCGAAGCCGCATTGAAGGCCGGCAAGCATGTGTACTGCGAAAAGCCGCTGGCTCATTCGGTGGCCGAATGTCGCGCGCTGGAGAAGCTGGCGATGAGTCATCCGACGCTGGCGACTCAGACAGGCAATCAGGGATGTTCGACAGAAGGTTTTCGACGCAGCTTCGAAGTCATCCAGTCGGGACTTCTGGGCAACATCACGGAAGTGCACGTCTGGCATCCGGCACATAGCTGGCCGAACGGAGTGGATCGGCCGACCGCAGGGGATCCAATTCCAGAGGGACTCGACTGGAACTTCTGGCTCGGTACAGCACCCACCAGACCGTACAACAAAGACATCTACCATCCAGGCAAGTGGCGAGGATGGTATGACTTCGGCGGCGGTTCACTGGCTGACTTCTGCTGTCATGGTTTTCAGCTTGCCTATCGAGCATTGAATCTGGATGCTCCGACGCGAATCGAAGCGACCGGAAATGATCTCGGACACGAGTCTTTTGCGACTCGCTGTACGGTCACCTTTGAATTCGCGGCGAAGGGTCAGCGAGGACCCGTGAAGCTCATCTTCTATTCGGGCGATAATAACCATCCACCCGAAGAAGTGACTCAGGGACCGGTCGGTACAACAGGATGCCTGATCGTAGGCAGCGAAGGAACATTGTCGGCCGGGCTCTGGAACACCGACTGCAATGTTCGACTCAAAGGGTCGAAGGATTTTCGAGGAGCGGATCAGCCGGAGATTACCAGGATCCCAAAGACTCAGCCTCGCATTGACACCGAAGTGTTGAAATGGGATCCGGCAAAGGCCGCCAAAGGCGAACGGCCTCGCTGGAGCAAAGTCAACAACTCACACATGTTCGAATGGGTGCTCGCCTGTGCTGGCGATGCAAAAACGTATTCGCCCTTTGAAATCGGTGCGAGAATCACCGAGATCGGCATGCTGGGAGTTCTCTCGCTGCGGATGCAGAAGCCGATCCTGTGGGACGCTGAAAATCGGCGAGCGACGGGACTTCCGGAAGCAGACGCGATCATTGACCCAAAGCCCTCCACAAACGAGTACTCGCCCCGATAACACTTTGGCCGACTCTGCCGACGGATTCACGCCATGGGTATTGATCTGCTCGACGTTTCATTCCGGCTTGAGAGAGCGACTGGTGTTGCGGTTTCTCAGAGTGACTGGGCGTCTCTTGTGAAGGACGGTGACATTTTGGTCGGCGATCTGTATTCACTTCTGCTGTGTCGACTTTCAAAGGACACAGATGAATGTTGCCAACTCTGGCTGACTGTCAAAGACTGCCTGGTCAATGCGTTGGGAGTCGATGATCGGGAAGTGACGATGGAAGCACGGCTGATACGAGATCTCGGTGCGGTATAGGCGATTGGTCCTTTGGCGTGGATTCCGATCCCCAAATTAATCTTTCACACCCGACAGCACTTCATCCAGAAACTTGAACGAGTCATCAATGGCGGCCTGGACGATCACGAGGTGTTCGACGTCCGGGTAATCCCTGTACTGTGACTGCAATCCGGCATCCGTGAGACTCCGGTGAAGCTGTCGAGCTCCTGATCGTCCGAAGTCCTGTTCGCCTGCGGCCACAAACCAATGAGCCTTCGGAGCCTGCGATGGATCTTTGACGGCCATTCGACTGCCTCCTCCAAGTGCGACTGCGGCAATCGGAAGAGATGGATGCTTCTGGACCTGCGTCATGACCTGAGCGGCTCCCATCGAATGTCCCAGCACCATGATTCGACTGCGATCCAGTTTCGCGAAGGGCTCAAGAACGTCGAGCATGTCCGAGATTCCCAGCGACAGTCCAAACATGCCCTGTCCTGGCGACACAACCAGCCATCCTCGCTTCTCTGCTTCACGAATGACTCGGCCCGCACCGTAGGTTTCAAAGAACATGTTTTCACTGCCACCGGCTCCGTGAAAGACAAACAGCACGGGAATCGGCTTCTTCAGCGACGCCGGGAAACGCAGACGAACACTGGCGGTCTTTGTGCCTTTGGCCAGAGTCATCCAGACATCCGATTTGCCGGCCACACTGTTTGCGAGTGCCGTGGGATCGACAGTGTCATGTGCCAGAGATTCACTGAACTGCAGGCGAGACAGGATCGGGAAGTCTGCTTCCTGAAGTCGTCCCTGTGACAGGTTTCTGATCAGTCGAACTTCGTCACGCAGAGTTGCAGCCATGGTGCGATGCAGGTCGTCGGAAGCCGATGCCTTCAAACTGGCGGCGGCCTTTTCCAAAGACGAAAGGCGATCGTCCAGAGCAGCAATTCGGCTGACCGTGATCGCTGGCAGCTCGTACGTTTCAGAGTCACGAACAAACGTCACGGTAAGTCGATGATCGCCTTCGGGAAGCACTCCCGTTTCCCAGGCAGCGGGGTTACTCTGGTCATTCAGCGCGAAGTCGGATTCTTTGAGCACTGTTCCATTCGCATCGCGCAGGCTTACGCGAACTCGGACATCATCGGCCAGCGGTTTGTCGTTGTCGTAGAAGGGCCTGGCCTGCAGCGTCATCGTTGTAACAGTCACGTCCGCACAGACGGGAGCAGGAAGAAACTGAAGACTGAGGACCTCGTTTTCCAGAGCGGTCGCCTGTTTGCCTCGCACAGCCAGCCAGGCACGGTCCAGCTGCCTTCCGGCTTCTGCAAGATTCAGACTGAAGAAACTCGTGACCGCAACCTTCAGAGGCTCGACGCTGTTTACTCGTTCTGCAGGAGCGGCCACTTCCCACGCTCGTTCAAATCGCTGAAGTCTGCGTCCCAGTTCCAGCCGCGATGTCTGAGCATTCGCGGGGGCAGTCAGGAGGATCATCATCAGGATTGCGAGACACCGAATCATTTGAAGCGACCTTTGCTACAGTCTGCCGTTGCCACTGAAGAGTGTGACGCTGTTATAGCTCATTGCCGCGACAAGGCGAGAGCCGAAGGAAAAACGTACTGGCTCGCTGTTTGGATTGGCTGTGCCAGCCCGAAAGCGGTATAACGAAATTCCCGCCATAAGTGTCCTCCACGCTGTTTCGGAGTTTGTCATGTCCTTTTTCCCCTGCGGTCACAGCCGACGCGAATTTGTCTGGCAGATGGGTGGAGGATTCGCAGGGCTGGCGCTGACGTCACTGCTGGATCAGGACGCATTCTTCGGACGACACGCCGTTGCGAATGACCTGCCTCAGACGGGCCCGCTCAACGGTCCGCTGGCAGAGCGACCGACTCACTTTCCGGCCAAAGCGAAGTCGTGCATCTTTCTGATGATGAACGGCGCGCCCAGCCAGGTGGATACATTCGACTACAAGCCCGCTCTTGAAAAGTACGCCGGGCAGCCGTTGCCGGAAGGAAAAAAGTACATCAACTCCGGTGGCCGGCGAGTCGGCTTCCTGACTCCCGCGTTTCGAAAGTTCCGTCCGGGCGGGGAAAGTGGTCTGCTGGTCTCCGATTACCTTCCCAATATTCGGCGTCACGCGGACAAGCTCGCCGTCATTCGTTCGTGTCATACCGACAGCCACGCTCATGGGTCGGCTCTGGTCGCGATGAACACAGGCAAGACCTTCATCGGTCGACCAAGCCTGGGATCATGGTGCGCGTACGGAATGGGCACGGAGAATCAGAGCCTGCCAGGCTATGTCGTGATCCTGGACAAGCGTGGTGGTCCGATTGGCGGTCAGCCAAACTGGTCCAGCGGATTCATGTCGGCGGCGTACCAGGGCACTCTGTTTCGTCCGTCGGGAAATCCCATTCTGGATCTCAAAGGTCCGAACTGGGTGACTCCGGAAATTCAGCGAGGCCAGCTGGACCTGCTGGCTCAGCTGAACCAGCAGCATCTTCAGCAGCGCCCCGGTGGCGAAGAGCTGGCAGCTCGCATCACCTCTTACGAACTGGCCTATCGAATGCAGTCGGAGACGCCGGAAGCGGTTGATCTGACGAAAGAGTCCGAAGAGACGCTGCAGATGTACGGCGTGGGCCAGAAGCCGACCGATGAGTTTGGTCGAAACTGTCTGGTGGCGCGACGACTGATTGAACGCGGCGTTCGGTTCGTGCAACTGTATTCCGGCGGCGGACATCTGGAAGAAACCTGGGATGCTCATGAGAGTATTGAAAAGAACCATGGGCGACACGGAGCTGAAGTGGATCAGCCCATCGCGGCATTGCTGACGGACCTGGAACAGCGCGGCATGCTGGAGGAGACTCTGATCGTCTGGGGCGGCGAATTCGGACGCATGCCGTTCAGCGAGGGCCAGAATGCTCCGGGACGGAATCATAACCCGTATGGATTTTCCATGTGGCTGGCCGGCGGTGGCGTGAAGGGCGGCATGACGTGGGGCGAAACGGATGACTTCGGATTTGAAGCCGTGATCGATCGAGTTCATCTGCACGATCTGCATGCCACGATCCTGCATCTCATGGGCTTCGACCATACTCGGCTGACCTACTTCCATCAGGGTCGAGATGAACGCCTGACCGATGTGTTCGGGAATGTGGTCACAGGAATTCTGGCGTAGGGCGTGCGAATGACGAAATCGGTGAGTCATCGATCTCTCCTGTGGCAAACAATCGCGTGGACCGCGTTGCTGGAAGTAATCACGGTCGTTCTTCGCTTTGGATTTTCGCTGCAATCGACGCGCGACACAGCCTCGACTGTCGGTCGCCTGACCTTCGGCCTTCGAATTCATCACAGCTACATCGGAATTGCATTACTGCCTGTGGCGATGTGGCTGGACCGTCGATCGCCCAGGTGGTCCACCATCCTGCTTGCTCTCGGGCTGGGACTGTTCTTCAGCGACATGATTCACCACTTTGTTGTGTTATGGCTCGTCACCGGAAGTCCGCAGTTCGATCTCCTTTATTGACTCCGTTCCACCCGACAGAGTGCCGATCACAAAAAATTCGAAATTATCATGTCGCATCGAACGCGGATTTGGCGAGTCATTGACGAACCGCTGTTTTTCACACTCGCTATTGAACTGTTATGACCGAAAAGTCCAGGATTCGAAAGATGACCGACAAACCAGAATTAACTCCTGTGATGGCTCCGACGTCACGACCGCCATTTGTTCGAATCCTGTTCTTTGCGGCCCTGGCACTCGTGACCATCGCAAACCGAGCAGACTCGCAGGACGCAACGTGGGAATCCGTCCTCAGCGCCGTCAATCCCGCTCAGGCTTCGGTCTCGGGCCAGTGGACCGTGGATGGTGGGGCACTTCGCGTTGCAGCGGCCGAAGGGGCTCGCCTTCAGTTACCAGTCAACGCAACGGGCGAGTATGACCTGCGCATTCGATTTTCGCGGGAGACGGGTCAGCATTCTGTCGGGCTGGTTGTCGTGCACGGCGGCAAGCAGGTCGCTTTCGAAGTCGATGCGTGGGGAATGAACCTCGCGGGATTTCAGAATATCGCCGGACAGACCATTCAGAACAATGCGACTCGCAAGAACAACGTCCGACTGGAAAATGGTCGTGAATACGTGATGACTGTGGAAGTTCGGAAGGACGGTCTGCGCGGCCTGCTTGATGGCCAGGAAATTGCCTCTTTCAAGACCAGCGGCAGTGACCTGTGGTTGCCTGACTTGTGGAGGTTCCCCTCAACACAATCCTGTGGCCTGCTGGCATGGGACTGTGACGTGACATTCCATACGATCGAAGTTCGTTCGATCGGAAGCTCGTCGTCTCTGGTTGTTCGTACAGCGCCATCCGCAAGCAGCCCGGAAGGCAAATCTACTGCGCCGGCGGAGAAGATGACTGCAAAGGCCGAACCAGGAAAACGCTCCGAAACAACGACTGCTGGTGCAGCTGCGGTAAGCGGAACAAAGAAGCGAGTCCTGATCGTGATTGCCAGTCACCATTTCTTCTACCGTGAGTATGCGGATCCAAAGTCTGAACTGGAGCGAGCGGGCATTCAGGTGACCGTTGCCGCAGGTCGAAAAGGGCGGTCACAGCCACATTCAGGTTCGGGAGAAGGAAGTGATGGCGGGATCGTCACACCGGACATTGCATTGTCGGACGTCAAAGTCGCCGACTACGACGCGGTTCTGTTTTCCGGAGGCTGGGGTGCATCAATGTACCAGTTTGCCTTTGAAGGACGGTACAACGAAGCTGTCTACAACGGCAACCGCGAGATCAAACAGGAAGCCAATCGCATCATCAATGAATTCCTCGCAGCCAACAAGTACGTGTGTGCCCTGTGCAACGCAACGTCCGTGCTCGCCTGGGCCCGTGTGAATGGAAAAAGTCCGCTGGAAGGCAAGCTGGTCTGCGCACCAACTCGGGAAGCGCCCGCAGGAATCTACAACGGTCGCCCCGGTCAGCCCTCCTGCCGATGGCATGCGGAAGCGAACGGCGCCAAGATGTCCCCGCCAGGAGCAATCGGACAGCCGGGAACAGCCATCGACGACATTGCCGTGGATGGTCTGATCATCACCGGAGAAGACGACATCTCTGCCCGCGCGATGGGACGCAAAATTGTGGAAGTGCTGACGAAGAAGTAGCGACGGGAATTGACATTCTGCTCCGGCACCTGGTTCATCCAGGTGGGTCCACGGCTTTTGCACTACCAGGCGTCGCTGGACGAATGCAGACGGTGCGGGCTGCCGAGTGACTTGGTTTTGCGCCTGGAAGCGAAGCGTTGCTGATAAGGCGAATGCTTGTTTGGACGTGGAGAGCTGGGTAGTGCAGAAACTTGTTTCCACCTGGATAAACCAGGTGGGGGGTGATAGCTGACGCTCAATCGCTCGCCGTTGTGAGCTGCCTTCGAGTGTACGGCGGCAACTCAGCTGGTTCGTTTTCGAAGTTCTGCCTGCAGCGAGGTCACTCGGTTTAGAAGCGTTTCAGGATCTGAGGCAAGCAGGTCGGACCTGCTTGTTACTGTTGCTCCCAGCAGCTCTTCCAGCAATTGAACTTTGCCGATGAGCTCACCGATTTTCTCACCCTCTTCCCTTCCCTCTTCGCGACCTTTTCTCAGTCCGGAGAGTTCACCGATCTTCTGACCTTCTTCTCGCCCCTGGATCAGCAGTCGATCGGCGAGCGAACCAGGTTCGAATTGAGTGGGCAGGATGCTGGCCAGAGTCTGCTTGTACTGTTCGTGGTCGATGTTCTTGTTCACAGTCATGATGTAAACCTCAATCGCCTTGATCCATTCCTCGAACCTGGCAGCAGGCAGCGCCCGAGCGATCAATTCCAGAATCTCTCGAAGCTTTTCGACCAGTTGTCGGCTACGGCTGTATTTTAACAGCCGCAACGTGTTCCTCAAAACGGATTCTCCCTGGATCTCTTCGTCATCAAGACGGCTCAAATCCAGAAGCGGCGGCTGAAATTGAATCTGGTAATCAGCCAGAGCCGCGGGCGTCGGAATCAGCCCTGCCAAACTTGTCGCGGCCGACCAGACAGTCTCTCCGTGGTAGACCAACAACGGCACGATCGGACAAAGAGGCTCGCCGTCTCGCAGTCGCTTCTCCCAGATTCGCACCATGTAGCTTAACACCTGCAACACGGTGAGCGGATCTGATTGGCTCTTGTGTTCAAACAGGAAATAGACCAAGGCCTGTATGCCGGTCGATTCGGCCGAGCTATTGGCCAGTTCAACCGAAAAGAGCAAGTCTGCGAACTTCTCACGCAGATCGGGATCAATAAAGCTGCCGGTCTCCAACTGCAGCGTGTCGAGCTTCAGCTCCGCCACCGCCGCGGGAGACAGCTGCGTTTCAATCAGCCCGCGTGCGTTGGGTAAATGAGACAGCGCGAAGTGAAAAAAGTTGTTGTGCGGCGTAGGGAGAGATTCCATAATCTCTGCAGTGTAACGCTGAAACTTGCCACACAAAAGCCACAACAGGTCTATGCCAGGGCGCAAATTTCCGGCGGGCAGAACAAGATCGTGTGTGTGACGAATTCGAGCCGCTCGGGGACAATGTTCAACGCTGTGGACGCAGAACCACGAATCTGCGATGCCTTATTTCTCCGGCACCGCACGCCGTCTTAGTGTTGCTCCGCCTGACAGGTTCACGACGTTCCTGAACCCTCGCTGCAGCAGGATGCGCTGAGCCACGTGGCCTCGAACACCGACGCCGCAACAGATCACGGTTGGCTTTGCGGGATCCAGTTCCAGAATCCGATTGCGCAGGTCATCCACTGGGATCGCAGAGACCTTCGAAACGCCTGTGATCGGAGCCTTTGCAATTTCCCCAGGAGTTCTCACATCAACGACCTGCCATCCGGTCAGATCGGCATCTGCGTCGAGCATTGATCCAAGACCATCCATCTCATTGCATGCCGTAAACGCAGCCTGATGAATGGGATCTTTGGCCGAACCGTACGGCGGCGCGTAAGCGAGGTCGAGACCTGTGAGATCGCGGACTGTCGCACCAAAGGCCATCGCCGTCGCGATGACATCGATTCGCTTGTCAACACTATCTCGGCCGGTCGCCTGAGCACCCAGGACTTTGCCTGTTTCGGGTGAGTACACAATCTTCAGAGTGATGGGATGGGCGTCCGGAAAATAGCCTGCATGCTGCCCGGCGATAACAGTCACACTTCGACATTCTATGCCAGCCCGTTTTGCGGCTTTGACCGTCAGACCCGTCATGGCTGCGGTCTGATGGAAGACTCGCACGATCGCTGTTCCCAGCACGGGACTCATCTCCGCCGACTTGCCAGTGGCGGCATGTTCGCCTGCCAGTCGTCCAGCACGATTCGCCGGACCTGCGAGTGGGACTCGCATGCGCTGATCCTGCGGATAGCACAGATACTCTGCCGCGTCACCCGCTGCGTAAATGTCAGGATCTGACGTCTGCTGGAATCTATTGGTGGCAATGCCGCCAGTCTTTCCAATTTCGAGGCCTGCTTCAATCGCCAGCTTTGTATTCGGACGAACGCCCATCCCAAGAATCACCAGATGGCCGTCAATCCGAGTTCCATTCTCGAGCTCAACACCAACCACCTGGCCTTTATCATGCAGGATGCGGCTGAGTCCGCTTCCAAAGTACGTTCTGACGTTCTCGCGATTCAGTTCCTCCTGCAGCGGCACGACCATTTCGGCATCCATGGGTGGAAGGACATGAGCCTGCAGTTCGACAATTGCGACATCGAAATTTCTGGCGGCGAGCTGTTCGGCCATCTCGAGACCTATAAACCCGGCACCAATGACGATCGCCTTCCGCTGAGTTCCCGTGAGACCCTCAACTGCCGAACGTATTCGGTCCATGTCAGCGATGTTTCGCAGAGCAAAGACGCCGGTGGAACCAACACCATCAAGGTTCGGGACGATTGGTGACGCGCCTGGCGTCAAAATCAACTTGTCATACGGCAGATGGTAGACCGATTTGTCGGGCCATTTTCGAATCGACACGACCTTACTCGCGCGATCAATCTGGATCACCTCGCTGTGAGTTCGCACATCCAGCCGAAACCGCTTGCGAAGAAGATCGGCGGTGGCCACCAGCAGCTTCGCGCGATCGGGAATCTCTCCGCCAATGTGGTATGGCATGCCGCAGTTGGCGAACGAAACAAACTCGTCCTTCTCCAGCAGGACAATCTCAGCCTGCTCGTTCATTCGGCGAGCTCGAGTGGCCGCAGACGCTCCCCCGGCAACACCTCCAACAATCACAATTCTCAACGGGCCCGTCGACATGAATCCTTCTTCCCTGCGCTGTTTCGTCTCATATGAACAACTGCGTCACATTGCAGTTGGTATGAACCTGAATCGGACGGCAAAAGCGAATCCCGTACCGTCGATTTCTCAATCGCGCCGGACCGCCGTGTCCTCAAGGGGTAAGGTGAACAGAACAGCCTCCCTCATGTCAAGATCGATGAACAGATTGTGGATTCCCATGCTCGTTATTCGGACGAATCACCTGAACGCACCGTCAGTCCCCGATAACCATGCAACGCCGCCTGCCAGAACGGTTTCTGTGGGACCCGCCGCCATCCACTTGGCAAACACGAGTCTTTTCCCTCAAAAAGCCCCGATCGGTGCATGGCACCTTCTCACGGCACCTTCTCACAATCCTCATGGCACCTTTCTCACCATCCTGCCACTTTCGAGCCGTGCAGTTGCTTCTCTCAAACTTCCCAGTCGCCGTCGCTGCACCGAACGGCGGATGTCCAGTTCGTTGCATCGGGCCCGTGCGCAGAGGTCTTCGAAATTCCAGTATTTTTACTAACAAAGTCGATGCTGGTGCATGGCACCTTGAGAGGAAAGGGGAATGGTCGCCTGCCATGCTGGACAACGCGGTGTTGTTCGTGGGATGCTATCGTGGAAACTGTTCTGCGAACGCTCAGGGTGTGCCCCATTCGCACAGGGTTTGAGCGGGCCAAGTCACCATTCCAAGAGCTGAAACATGACGAATCTTCTTCGAACAAGTGCGGTATTTCTGCTCCTTGCCACTACTTCGTTTGCCCAGGAAAAAACTCAGGCGGTCGCGATGACGAAACGTGCCATGACGGTCGATGATCTGTTTGCTTTTCAGCGAGTCGGTGCTCCGACTCTAAGCCCGGATGGAACCGGCGTCGCTTATGCCATCAGCGAAATCACCGATGCGAAGAATAACAAGTCGGTCTCACGTCTCTGGCTGGTTCCAACGGATGGTTCCGTTCCTGCTCGCCAGCTGACGAACCCTTCCGCCAAGGATATGAATCCGAAATGGTCGCCGGATGGTCGCTGGATTCTGTTTGAGTCAACTCGTTCCGGTTCTATGCAGCTTTGGGCGATCAGCCCGTTTGGCGGCGAAGCACGCCAACTGACTCACATCAGCACGGGAGCATCAACGGCTGTCTGGTCTCCCAACAGCCGACAAATAGCCTTCGTCTCAGCAGTGTACCCGGAATTCTCTTCACTGCCGTTCAAGGAAAGCGATGCGAAGAACAAGGCGAAATCCGAAGAGATCGAAGCGTCGCCAGTCAAAGCTCGAGTCTTCAAGAAGCTCTTCTATCGCCACTGGGACAGCTATGTCGAAGACAAGCGACAACACCTGTTCGTCATCGACTTGACGGAAGACACACCAGGTGAACTGAACGCTGGCGAACCTCGCGATGTGACGCCTGGCGATCGCGATTCCTATCCGACCTCAACAACCTTTTCGGGTACTCAGGATTTCGTCTTTTCGCCAGACGGGACTCATCTGATCTTCACGGCGGTCCCCAAAGAAAACGAAGCGTGGAACACGAACTATGATCTTTGCCGAGTTCCCGTGACCGGTGGCACAACCGAGTGGGAAACCCTGACGACGAAGAGCCCGGCGGCTGACGGATTGCCGACATTCTCACCTGATGGCACGAAGATTGCCTTCCGAAGCCAGCGAAAGCCAGGCTACGAAGCGGACAAATGGGAAGTGATGATCGCCACCTGCAATCCCGACGGCTCACTAACATCCGACCCGGTTTCGCTGACATCACAAATCGATTTGTCCTTCGACGAAATTCTCTGGCGCAATGATGCTCAACTGGTCGTGACGGCCGAACAGAAGGGATCAAAGCCGGTCTTTGGTCTCTTTATCAGCAAGCCGAATGAAATTGAAAAGACTCAGTCAACGGGAACATGTGCCAATCTTTCCATCTCTGCTGATGGTCAGATCCTGATCTGCAACAACAGCCGCATGACGTTTCCCAGTGAAGTCTTCTCAACCTTCCTCGAAAAGGACGTCATGGCGTCCAAAACGCCTGGCCTGAATCTCTCAAAGGCCAACGCGAAACTGCTGGAACAACTGGATCTGCCCGAGCCAAGTTCTGTCACCGTGAAGGGTGCCGACGGTGATCCGATGCAGATGTGGGTCGTGTCGCCTCCGGGCTTCGACAAGACTCGCAAGTGGCCTTTGGCATATCTCGTCCACGGCGGTCCTCAGGGCGCGTGGATGGACGGCTGGAGTTTCCGCTGGAATCCGATGATCTGGGCCGCCCAGGGCTACGTCGTTGCAGCACCAAACCCGCGAGGCAGCACGGGCTTCGGTCAGCGTTACACCGACCAGATCAGCGGTGACTGGGGTGGCCGATGCTATATCGATCTGATGGCTGGTCTGGAGTTTCTGGAACAGCAGCCGTATGTCGACACAGATCGCATGTTCTCCGCAGGTGCTTCCTTCGGCGGGTACATGATGAACTGGTTCCAGGGGCACACAACGAAGTTCAAAACGCTGGTGACTCATTGCGGCGTTTACAACTTTGAGAGCATGTACACGACAACGGAAGAACTGTGGTTTGACGAATACGAACACGGCGGTCCTCCATGGGGTCCGAATCGCGAATCGTACGAACGTCATTCGCCACATCGGTACGCTGCAAACTTCAAGACGCCGATGCTGATCATTCACAATGACCTGGACTTCCGAGTCCCCGTCAGCGAAGGTCAGCAGTTGTTTACAGCATTGCAGCGCCAGGGCATTCCCAGCAAGTTCATCAACTTCCCGGACGAAGGGCACTGGGTGCTGAAACCTGCGAACAGCCATTACTGGCACAGTGAGATCTTCAGCTGGCTGAAGGAATACTGTCCTCCCGGCCCGAAGTAATCTCACGGCACTCCGCGACATCACCTACCGTCTCCCCGAAAGCTCGCTTCATGTCGGCCATTCAGGAATTCGAAAAACTCCCGGCGAATTCACCGGACTCTATTCTGGATGCACTCGAAACAACGCTCGCAGCCCAGAAGGATTATCATCGTCTGTTTGATGCACGGCTGATTCGGGCACGCCACAAACTGGGTCTCCCGATCACACAGCCAACATCTCTGCGAGATATCCCGAAGGAGAAGGACGCTGCGTTTCGGGAAGCCTACACGGATGCAGCGCGGGAGATCGGGCTTCGTCTTCTGGGAGACGGTCATCTGGCCGATGCCTGGGCTTACCTGCGAACGATCCATCATACGGAACCGATTCGAGCCGAGATCGAACGGCGAGTCGCTCAGGAACAGGAACCTGGACCTGCTCTGGACGAACTGCTGAATGTGGCCCTGTATGAAGGTGCTCACACGGTCGAAGGAATTCGGCTGTTGCTGAAGTCCCACGGAACGTGCAACACTGTGACCGCGATGAGTCAGATCATTGCTCAGATGACACCGGACGAACGCCGCCGTTCCGCAGCCATCATGGTCAGCCAGCTCTACACGGATCTGCAGGCCAGTGTGCGACGTGACCTGGAGCGGCGACAACCGATGGTGCGCCCTGGAATGTCGCTGCGTGAAATGATCGCGGGCAAGGAATTTTTGTTCGCGGACGGCAACTATCACATCGACGTTTCTCACCTGCATTCCATCGTCGGCTTTGCCCGGCATCTTCAAAAGGACGATCCGGAACTTCTGCAGGCCGTCGAACTGGCTCAATACGGAAGTCAGCTCAGCGAACATCTGCGGTACCCGGCTGATGTGCCGTTCGATGATTACTATGTCGCCAGTGAGTATTTTCTAAAGGCCCTGGCCGGACGAGAAGTCGACGAAGCGCTTGCGTATTTCACTCAGCGCCTGAATCAGGAACCGGATGCACCCGACAAACGGATGATCGCGTTCGTCCTGGTCGACCTTGCTCAGCGAGTCGGCAGAATGGGACCAGCACTGGAGACTGCGGCTCCGTATTTGAATCGCATGGATGACCCCAACGGCTTCTCGTTTACTGCAAGCTGCGTAGAATCAGGAAGGCTCGATCTTCTGGAAGCGACGGCTCGGGAAAATGACGATGTGCTGGCCATGGCAACAATCCTGCTGTCGCGGCGATAACACGCAAATCCGGAGCGATGACGTCCCAACCGCGGCCCGCCCCCGAGCTTGGTGGCGCTCGCTCGCCCCCTCCCAAACGGGGTTTGGGTGGGGAGAAATGAACACTTTGCTGGCGCTCGAGTTCGTTTGAGAGTGACCACATGAAGATCGCGATCATCACTGCCGGTGGCGCTGGAATGTTCTGTGGCTCCTGCATGCAGGACAACACTCTGGCGCGTTCGCTGCGAACTGCCGGTGCGGATGCCGTGCTGATTCCAACGTACACACCGATTCGCGTTGATGAAGACAACGTCAGTACACGCCGAGTCTTCATGGGCGGGATCAACGTCTACCTGGATTCGAAGCTTCCCGGCTGGCGCTATCTGCCCGGCTTTATGAAGCGATGGCTGGATCGACCGGCGATTGTGCAGTTTCTTTCTCAGATCAGCAGCAGCACGTCAGCCGCGGAGCTGGGTGGACTGACGGTCGATCTGCTGAAAGGCATGGCGGGTCCTCAGCAGCATGAGATTGATGAACTGGTCAGGTTCCTGGCCGATGATCTGAAGCCCGACGTGATTCTGTTCAGCAACGCACTCCTGTCCGGAATTGTTCCCGAACTGCGTCGACGCTGGAGCGGCCGACTGGCCTGCCTGTTGCAGGGAGACGACATCTTCCTCAAGGATCTGAAAGAGCCATGGCGTACGGAAGCAATGGCACTGATTCGCCAGAATGCATCGCACTTCGATGTGTTCCTGACCCACAGCCGATATTACTCCCGGTTCATGCAGAACTCTCTGCAGCTTCCTGCGGAGAAATTTCGTGAGATTCCGCTGACGATCGAAGACCGCCCGGACGTTGCCTGTGCGGGTCGTCCCGAGGATTTTCCGGAACATCTGGTGATGACACAGGGTGACGAAATCCGAGTCGGCTACTTCGCTCGGATCTGTCCGGAAAAAGGTGCTTTCCGATTCATGGATGCCGCAGAAAAAGCTCTGCCGCAACAACCGACCCTGAAGATGGCGATGGCTGGCTTTCTTCCAAAGCTGCATGAAGCCGCCTTTCACAAGCGACTTGCAGAAATCCAAAAGAAGTTTGGCGAGCGCCTTCACTGGGCGGGCAGCCCGGCCGACCGTATTTCGAAGTTCAGAATTCTTGGTTCATTCGACTGGCTTTGCGTACCAACCGAATACGAAGAACCCAAGGGGCTCTACGTTCTGGAAGCCGCGCTGCTCGGCATCCCGTCACTGCTTCCTGCCCACGGCGCGTTCCCGGAACGAATCGAACACCTGGGGCAGGGCAGACTCTTCCAGCCGCTGTCCAACGACAGTCTCGTCGATGCACTGCTGACACTTCCACCCCAGCGAGATCCGGAACAGCGATGTCGTCTCCGAGATCTGTGCCTTGCTCACAACAGCGCTGAGTCAACCGCAGACCAGGTCCTGAAAGCGCTGGGAAGCGGAAGCACGTAGTCTGCGGCAGACTCTGATCGAGCGACGGGCGTCACTTGCGCTTGCCTGTGCGATCCCGTTGCTTCCTTTCGATCGACCGCCGTTTCAGTGCGACTGTCGTGAACGAGACTCCGAATTCCTCTGCGAGTTTTGTGTCTGGTTCCTTCCCCAGACGTCGAATCATGGCCGGTGTCCATTCCACCAACGTTCGCTTTTGCACCGGCGGAATCCCAAGCGACTCTCGCATCGCACGAATATGGCGACGTCCTCGCCCGAGCTTCTTCTGAAGCTGCACATCTGAAAACTTGCCAAGCAGGTCAATCTCCGATTTTGTCCACGGACGCCTCGCGGCATAACCGTCATTGCACGAAGAAATATTGAGTGACTGCCGCCTTGACTGAACAACACTGCTGGAAACTCCCAGTTCCTTCGCAAGCGCTTGATCCGAAATCGTCCCCAGTTTCCTGATGAGCTTCGGAGTCCACCTGGTCTTCTTCACGACCTTTGTCACCGGCGGGATACCGAGCACGGCCCGCTTTGAAGAAAGAGTCGACTTGGGAATGCCCACTCGTTTGCTAAGTTCCACATCAGACATTGTCCCAAGCAGCCTGATCATTTCGTTCGTCCAGTGAATTGGCCGGAAGCGAGCAATTCCTTTCGCTTTGCGTTCCCTGCGAACTTGCATTAGGGGCACGCCGAACTCCTGCGCCAATTCCAGATCCGGTCTCTTTCCCAGCTGTCGAATCAATTTGGCAGGAAGCTTGCTCTCGGACTTTTTGGAATGTGTTTTCTTCTTTGCGCGAACCATCGGCGATGTCCTTTGTTGTTCAAGAATGACTCTGCTGCCCCGTCTGCAACCTCGTTGTCCTGCGGTGGTTTGGCCAGGCGGTGAACGACTGCGGGCAGTCGTTTTACACCGTCTGCAGCGACAACTGCGACTACCGGCGTTCGTCGAGTTCCTTACGAAGCTCGTGCACGGTCCGAACAATATGCTCTTCCACGTCGGTCGACCAGATTGTCGGCAATCCATAATAGATCATGGCCGACGCGCCTTCGTAGCCACCTTCCATGAGCACTCGGCGAGAAGGAATGTAGGCCATGACATCGTTGCTGTAGCCGGCAATCCAGTTGTGAGCACCGGGCAGTTCGGAACGAAGTCGGACCGCAAAATCGACAACGACTTCTCCGCCCAAATACGTCAGAGTTGTCGCATTGCCGATCGCCCAGGTTTGGACAGGGTACGGGTAGGTTGGCGACAACTTGCCGTCTTCCGCGATCTTCTTCATCAGCCACCTGGCCCGGCGCGCAATGTACACGTCACTCGACTTCAGATCATTTTCCACCTGCTCTTTGGTGGGCAAAGTGTCGAGTGCCAGGTCGATTTCCCGATAGACAGTCTTCAGAGATCCTGTCACTGGCGTCATCGGTCCGGCCAGCGCGCGATCGACAGCGGCGGCTGTCTGACGACCATATTCCTGAGCCAGTTCGACGGTTCGGCGAGGCAACGGATTCTGATCAGCTCCACAGCCCGCCCAGAACAGTGCAACGGTTCCGGGATGGTTCTTCTCCAGTTCTACCTGAGCAAACCCGGGCCAGTCTCCGCACCAGTCCATGCCGCTGAGAACTGTGGCATGACATGCGTAGCCAAAGAGAATCGCCTTGAGTTTCCCGTCCGGCGTCCGCACAGAAAGCACCGGCACATCGTGGTCGACGGGCCCAACCAGCGAACCGGATTCACGCAGCATCGGCACATCTGCTTCACGATTGTTGCGGCGATTCACAGCGAACGTGGCCTGACCTTCTCCCGACTGCAGAATCGCAGGAGCCAGACTGGTCTTCGCTTCCTTTGCGACACTGACAACACTGTCGATCAGGAACGACGTGTAATCCTGAACCAGCTTCTGATTGGCGTCGTCCAGAGAATACATGGCGAGCAGATTCGTTCCGACAACCGGACCGGAATGAGTATGCGATGTCGCCAGAGCAACCTGCGAACGTTCCAGCCCCAGCGACTTCTGAATCGACTCGCAGATAGTCTGCGACGTCTTTCGGTCGATCCCCACAAGATCCAGCGTCACAACGACACACGCTTTGCCTGAGGGATCCTGCAACATCAGCGCCTTCGCGTACAGGTCATGAATCTTGCCCTGAGCGGGTTTGTCGCGAGAGGCGTATCCGGACATCCACATGAACTGAGGTGGCGTGATGATTTTCGTTGCGACACCCGCCTGCCACGAATCCTCGGCTGACACGCCGTTTTCGATCAGCACGGTGAACAACGCCACAAGCACCCAACAAACGACTCGGCCCATCCGCATGACACACCTCCGAAAGTCCTGGAAGATCGCTCTCTGCCGCCGAATCATAAAGTGACGAGAACGTTCCCGCGACCAACAGCATGGGTGGATCCGTCAGACGGGCACAGTCGGGGACTTTTGTAGGTGCCGACTGCCGGGCGGCACTTCGCGGCCTTGCCGCGACCAGCGCCCCTGCCTGTTGCCACATTCTTCAAAGCACAACGTGGAAGCGACATCGCCATGAGATTGCTGCATGGCGAGCGGGATTGAATGATGAACGTGCCAGAACCCAGGTTCGCCTTTCGGCGAAAATCCTTTCTGGCAGAAAGGACCTACTCAGACAGACGGTCGTTCAGAATGAGCGAGAAGAAAACGACTGGGGACAGTCGTTCTACACTAGGCGGCTTCATCGATGTCTGCGTCTTCGTCATCATCGTCCGGCGTTTGAGCAATCGCGGGCAGCCTGCGTTCGCGGCGGAGAGTGGCATAGTTCGGCATGTCATCCAGACGGCGGAGGCCAAACATGGTCAGAAACTGGCGAGTCGTTTCGTAGAGGAAGGGGCGTCCCAGTGAGTCGTCTTCGCCACCGATCCGCACGAGCCCTCGGTCCATCAGCTGGCGAATCATCTCCGCCGACGCCACACCCCGAATGGCTTCCACATCGGCCCGAGTCACGGGTTGCTGGTACGCGATGATGGTCAGAGTTTCCATCATTGGAGCCGACAGTTTCATTTCGGCCTGGCGATTGTGAAGCCGGTCCAGCCACGGAGCCAGAGAGGCTCGTGTCATCAGCACATAGCCCATTGCCGTCTGCTCAATTCGAAAGGCAGAACGCGTTCGATCGTAGCTCTCATTCAGAATCGAAACGAGCTGCTGAACTTCACGCACGTCGATCAGCCTGGCCAGCTGAACCAGCTTCTTTGGAGCAACAGCGCCTTCGGAAATCAGGAGGGCCGCTTCCAGTCGGGCAAGACGAGTCGAACGAACAAGCCCACCGTCCGGAAGAATCTGCAGAGCGAGGCCGCCGGAGAGTGTTCGGCCTGCCGACTTCAACATCGCTACTCGTTCACGCTGATTATGAACGTCCGTCGAACGAAGCAGGTCAGCAGAGGGGCGATGGAATCCGAATGAACACGGCCACCGGTTCATAGAGGACTCCGTTTTCATTCTGCCTGAAGTCGCGCCTTTTGCCAGGCAAGGACCTGATCCAGCACGTTCTTCGCACATTCATCGCGGCTGGAACCAACAGCCTCAAAGCGATATCGCATCAGTTCCGTATCACCACGGAAGAAGACGGCAAGTCCCACCGGAGTTGTTTCTCCCGCATGGAACCACAAAGTGCGAATCGCGCCCATTGCGTTCAGTTGCTTGATGATCTGCTGTGACTTTGGCGTCGCAGCGGCTTCCTGTGTTTCGCCCCCATCTGTTCCTTCGACGTCGTTGCTGTCTGCGGACTTGCCACGATCATCGGCGGAGACTTCCTTGAAGTCGCTCCCTTCCGCATCGTCGGCGGGAGCCTTCCGCTTTTCCATCGATCCCTTGCGTGAAGCCCCCTTGGTGTCAGTCCTCGAAGGTTTCAGCTCTTTCCGAGGTTCATCGAAGAGAGGCGCATCACCGATGTCATCAGAAGAGGATGTCGCTTCTTCGTCAGAGGATTCTGCAGTCGTGTCAGCCTCTTCATCAGGGAAGATCTCGGAGAAATCATTTGATTCTTCCCTGGCCCGCTTCGATTTCTTTGGCGCTGACTTTGAGCCCGAACCCGCGAGTTCTTCAAAGCCTGGAATTCCGAAGTTTTCGTCCTCTTCTGAAGCGTCTGCGGGCGTTCCTGACACACCGCCGATCGGACCGGGTGGGCGCAGAAGTGCGATGGCCGGCACCACGATCAGTGGCAGCGTCATCAGCAGTGTTGATAGCAGTCCGCTGCGAGAGGAATCCATTCCCGCGTTCCCGGTGGAAAAGTCCGTTTGCCGCTCCTTCGGGCAAATTCTGCCGGAGTCTACGCCTGATCGGCAATTTCAGGCAACGGCAGTTTCCCCGAGCCTCCATTCGTAAATCCAGGCAAACAGGGAAAGACAGAAAAAGCAACTTCAGCAACACTGGGGATTCTTGGGAGTCTGCTGGAATTCCCGTCCTCTTTCAGATCGCAGTTTCTGCCGGAGTATGCTTTGGCATAGACTGCCGTTCGCTTTGTAGCGCCTTCGCTGTGAGAACTGTTGTGCGTATGATGAAGGAGAGCAGTTTCATTGATGCACATGAAGGCGAAACTGCGATGGAACACAATGGTGCTCTGAGAAGCACGGTGTGCCTTGTGATGTTCCCGGAACAATCCGGGAGGAGGAATGGATGTCTTTGATTCAACCAGTGAGAGGTTCCCAGATCAGCCGACGACAGTTTGCGGCGATGCTGGCGGCGGCCGGAACGCTTTCCGTGCGAAGTACTGTCGCAGATGAGGCGAAGGAACATCCTCTCGTGCCGGCGATTCGCCACGCCAAAGTCTGTCTCGAAAAAGCAAAGGCGATGAAGGGCTACGAGTGCGTCTTCGCGAAAAAAGAAGTCGTCGACGATGAGATGATCGCTCAGACGATGAAAATGAAAATTCGGCACCAGCCGTTCAGCGTCTACATGTACTTCCAGGAACCGAGCGAAGGCCGGGAAGTGATTTATGTGGAAGGTCAGAACGAAGGAAAGCTGCTGGTTCACGAAACCGGCCTGGCGTCTCTGATCGGAACATTGTCTCTTGCCCCGGACGATTCCAAAGTGATGGCGGAAAATCGCTACCCCATCACGAAGGCAGGTCTGGCCAACATGGTGTCCACGATCATTACTCAGTGGGAAAACGAATCGAAGTATGGCGAGTTTGATGTGAAGTACTTCGAAGATGCCAAGGTCGGCGAATACCAGTGCCGCGTCATCGAGAGTACTCATCCGCAGCCTCGCCGTCAGTTCCCCTTCCACATGACTCGTCTGTGGATCGACGAAAAATCCGGCCTGGCAGTGCGAGTCCAGCAGTTCGGCTTCCCCAAGAAGAAGGACGCAAAAGCTCCTCTGATGGAAGACTACACGTTCACAGGCATCAAGCCGGACGTCCGTCTGACCGACCGCGACTTCGACAAGGAAAACCCCAGCTACAACTATTAGTCGATACGGGACAATAAGCCGATCAATGGACATGTAGCGGAAGGGCGCGAGCCCTCCGGTCTGAAACTCTCACCAATCCCAAAGGCCTGGCAGTGTTGCCAGGCCTTTGTGTTTCGCCCGACAGCTTTGCATGGATAGGTGTTTGTACCGAGCCGAGGTACAACGAATTGCAAAAGAAAGTTCAGCCCGCGCCCTTCTCTTTCGGGCGAGGCCTGGCCTCTTCGGCCCGCTTCGGATGGAGTTTTTTGTACGTCTTCCACCAAGCTCCAAATCGCCTCATCTCAGTCATGTTCGGAGGACATGACGTCCGCAATACTGGTTTCTCCGCCATACTGGATTCCTTCCTTGCACCTTAGACATTCACTCTGACCTTATTTCTAACTGGTGATCGGAGTCAATGTCATCTCGTACTCCTCGAGTTGTCGCCGAAAAAGCGAGTTCCAGCAACGATTTCACAGCGCGAATGTTGGCCTGAAGTTTAAGGCTGTTGAGATCCAGTTGGCTGCTTCGGTTCCCGGTCAACAACAATGCCTGATGGCCATGTTTCGGACGAACCACGTCAAACTGGATTTCTCGAAATCCTCGTTCGTGAAGCAGCCATCGAAGTGACGACTCGATCGATTCACTAGTCACCACAAGCGGGCCAATTCCAAAACAGTGAGTACTTTCGCGTACGACTTCGCTGCTGACACCTCCACCAAAGTCGGAAACCAGAGTGCTGCCTACACTTACAATGGATGTCAAATCGTCTTCGTCATCGAGGCAGGCCAGTTCAAAGCTGAAATCACAAGCGTTCACGTTTCCGCGGGAATGCGCAGCACCGACACGGAGGATGTCTTGAAGCATCACTTCCAGTGCCTGTCCCGACTTTAATCCATGACTGAGTATCGTCACACCAACGGAAGAGATCGTCGCTTCAGGCGCATGAGTGACGATGAGCGTACGAACTGTCGTTCTCCAGACCTCTGGAATCCAGGACTCACCTTCGTAGGGAACTACACGAGCATGGATCCAGCCATTCGTATTCAGCAACTCAACAATCTCGTCTCCAGCAATCGTGTTCGTGGTATGTACGAGAGTCGGGACGATTGGTGGTTTTGTCACCAGCCATTTCGCAACCTCGATTCCGTCACCTGCGTCAACAAACCGCCCATCATCAGACGCCACCATATCGAGATCGTTGTCCAGGCAAATCAAGTCGATGTCGTGGATCCCGGTGGACTCAAGGTGTTCAATCATCTTCTGTGCCACCACGAAGTACTCGACCGACACCCCTGGAAACAGTTCCTGAAGCACCGCAGACATCACCTGCCGACGGTCCGCATTGTCTTCCAAAATCACAATTCTCACCGAAATCCTCCTCGCTCTATCGTAACACTATCGGGCGACTGGAGTCGACGTAGGAAAATAGTCTCACAGCCCCTGCCATGATGCGAAACCCTTTTTCTTCGAGGGTTTTTGCGACGAACAGCAATCCTTCAGCATCGGAAAACTGAAAAGTCCCGGACAGATTCGTGAGATCACGGATCCTGCCACAATCAATAGTGAGGTCCCCGGCATACATGGCTGGCAAGCCGCTCCCCAGGATCCTGGGATGCATGTGCGGGCCATCCGGCAGTACGAAAATGGTTCCGGATTCATCCTGAAGGAACACATAGACTCCGTCGACTATTCCCGGTGCAATTTCGCGGGATCGAGGATCTCGATCGTATGGGTGATTGTCGAGGGGAGTCTTCATTCCGCACTAGTCCGAGGATACGCAGAGTGGCTCAAAGTCCGAATAGTACTTTGACACGGCTTCTCATCCAATGCCCCGAATCGTGCCGGATCTATTCCTGGACAATGCCGGAGCGTTGACACGCTCCGCTCGCCTTGAGTCGAGAGGACACTCAGAACTACGAAGGTCACTGCCAGCTCAGGCGCCGGAGGTTAGCAGGCCGATTTCTTCGAGGACCGAGGAGCGGAGCTTTTCGAGTTTCTCGGGGTCTTCCAGTTTTCGTCCGTGTTCGTCAAGCACATAGAACACGTCAACGACCTGGTCGATGTTCGTTGCGATACGAGCCAGGTGAACGGTCAGCCCGTGGTTGAACAAGGTATGGGCGAGCGTGTAAAGCAGACCCTGAGTGTCCGTGGCGAAGACGTCGATGACGGTGAATCGCTCCGAACAGTCGTTGTCGATGCCGACTTTCGGATCCTGCTTGATGATGACAGGATTGCGGCGATTGAAGCGATACAAACTACTGCGTCGGAAGACACTCTCGACCGACTTCTTTGCTGTCAGGACATCGCCAATCGCTACGGCCACATCTTCAATGCGTGAATGTGGCACGGGACCGGTGAAGTCATTATCGCTGACTCGAAATGCCGCAATCACAACGCCGTTCGATGTCGTACAAACCTGAGCGGCCAGAATGTTCATACGAAGGCCGGACAGGATCCCGGCGATGCAGTGAAAGCTGCCTCGACCAAAACGCCCCGGCGCGAAGACTCGGTAGCTGACCGTCTCCGTCTCCGCATCGTACTCGCCTTCAATCTTG
>JAXMBV010000019.1:0-55000 GCA_046349695.1 Planctomycetaceae bacterium
ACGAAGAAATTCTGGTCCGCCAGCGTTATCTGGATCTGATCTACAGTGAAGGCGTGCTGGCTCGGATGCTGAAACGATCCAGCATCATTGATTCTGTGCGGCAGACACTTCGCAGCAATCGCTTTCACGAAGTGGAAACGCCCGTTCTGCATTCCGTGGCTGGCGGTGCTGCAGCACGTCCGTTTGTGACTCATCACAACGCGCTTGATATGGAGCTGTATCTTCGCATTGCTCTGGAGCTGCATCTCAAGCGACTGCTGGTGGGTGGCATTGAGCGTGTGTATGAGATTGGTCGTGTCTTCCGAAATGAAGGCGTCGATGCGACTCATAATCCTGAGTTCACGATGATCGAGATCTATCAGGCGTACGGCAACTACGAATCCATGATGGATCTGACCGAGCAGATTGTCTGCAACGCAGTCAAGGCGATCGGATCAACGCTGCAGATTCCATGGGGCAGCGAAGGGGATGTGATTGACCTCACCCCGCCATGGCCTCGACGTAAATACGCCGATCTGTTCCGTGAACATGCAGGCTGCGACATGAGTGATGCTGCGGCTGTTGCGGCCGTGGCAGCGAAGTTCGGAATTGAAACAGCGGGTGTTCATCCGGATGTGATCGTCAACGAAGTCTTTGAGAAGACGGTTGAAGATCATCTTCAGGGCCCGGTCTTTGTGATGGATTATCCGGCGTCGATCTGTCCGCTGACCAAACGCAAGCAGACGGATCCGACGATCGCGGAACGTTTTGAGTTGTACATTCGAGGCATGGAACTGGCGAACGCCTACACTGAGCTGAACGATCCTCGGCTTCAGGAGGAACTGTTCAGGACTCAGCTGGCAGGGCAGTCTGAGGAAGATTCCATGGCGAAGATGGACCATGATTTTGTCCGAGCACTCAAGGTTGGCATGCCACCAGCCGGAGGACTCGGAATTGGAATTGATCGTCTGGTGATGTTGTTGACCAACAGTCATGCGATCAAGGACGTGATCTTCTTCCCGCTGACTCGACATGAGCAACATGAGGCGGGTGAGCCGGCGAAGAAGAAAGAAAAGAAAGAGACTCCTGCGGCCACTCCGCAGGGTTAATGAAACAGGATGACAGGCAGAGCTGCCGCAGCGGATGCTCGGCAGCCATTTGTCCTGAAGACGGAACTGACTTTCTGCGCAACGGAGTGCATGAATGTACAAGCTGCTGCTCTGCGTTCGTTATCTGCGAACAAAGTACATTGCTCTTGCCTGTATCATCAGCGTGATGCTTGGTGTGGCCACCATGATTGTGGTCAACAGCGTCATGGCGGGCTTTACGACGGAAATGCGGGACCGCCTGCATAACTTCCTTGCGGACATTGTGATCGAATCGCGCGGGACGTCCGGCATTCCCGATTCCGATGCTCAGATGGAAGTCGTTCGAAACGCGGCTGGAGATTACATCGAGGCTATGACGGCAACGATTGAAATCCCGGGCATGATGACCTTCACCGATCCTTACAGCGGTGAGACGTATACTCAGCCCATTCAGATTCAGGGGATTGATCCCGAGGGCAAAGCGAAAGTTGGTCCTCTGCCAGACTATCTGGACAGCTACAACCCCGTGATCGAAGACGGCAAGGAAGTTCGTCCGGCCCTTCGCAGTCGTGAAGAACCGCTGGGCTGGGAACTGACAGCATCCGGTAAGGAGCATCATCGGCTCGTCCAGGAGCGCAAGCAGCTCTACATCAACGAGAACCTGCAGCCGGATTTTCTGCCCGTGACGCCGGACGAACAAACACCGTCCGCGACTCCAGCACCGGAGAATGCTCCTGGGAAGTCCGGAGACGTGTCTCCAGCGGCGCCGGGGGCAGAGCCAGATGCATCCGCGTCGGAGGCTCCGACAGAAGCCCCGCAGTTCGACGTCAAACAGTCGGACGAACCGTCCAGCATTGTGGCTGATGCAGAAGCGGCCTCACCGTCATCGTCAACGTCCATCATGGGACAGGACGAATTTCTCTCATCGGGTCAGACGGCAGCACCGGCAGTTCGCGACGAACCTCTGCCGGCACGCGTCTACATCGGAGAAGGGCTGATCAGCTTTCTGGTGCGAAACCAGGAGACTGGAAAGAGCCAGAAGATCATGATGGTGGAGCCGGGCGATGACGTGATTCTGAGCACCGTCACGGCAGGCCGACCACCGGAAGTCACGAAGTTCCAGGCCACCGTTGTGGATACGTTTCGAAGCGGAATGAGCGAATACGATTCCAGCATCGTCCTGATGAACATCGAAGCGCTTCAGAAGTATCGCGGCATGCATCTGAACAAGGCGATCACCGCGATCCACATCCGACTGAAGAGCTATGCCGATGCACCGAAAGTTCTGGCAGCACTTGAGCGGGCCTTTCCTCCGGGCATGGTTTCCATCAAGACCTGGGAAGAGAAGCAGGGTCTGCTGCTGTCAGCCGTCGAAGTTGAAACCGCCATTCTGAACGTGTTGCTGTTTCTGATCATCGCTGTTGCGGGGTTCGGTATCCTGGCCATCTTCTACATGATCGTTGTGGAGAAGACTCGCGACATCGGCATTCTGAAATCGCTCGGAGCCAGCTCCGCCGGCGTGATGTCCATCTTCCTTTCGTATGGTCTGGGACTGGGCATTGTGGGCAGCAGTGCAGGTGTCTTCATCGGCCTGCTGTTTGTTCGCTACATTAACGAGATCGAAGACGGGCTTAGCTGGATCACGGGGCGAAAGGTCTTCGATGAGAAGATCTACTACTTCTTCGAGATCCCGACGTACGTCAATCCATGGATGGTGTTCTGGGTGGCAACCGGAGCGATTTCCATCGCAGTGCTTGCGAGCATCATGCCGGCTCGCCGCGCTGCGAGGCTGCATCCCGTGCGTGCACTCAGATACGAATAGCGCTGAATGATGATCGTCAGGTTCAGCGATGAATGTCTTCAGGACGGAGATCGCTGGGCCAGCCAACCGGGCCATTCTGCATCGACCTCTGATCACCGAGTACTCTGATATGGCTGAGACCCTGAAAATGACACAGCCGCTGATTGTTGCCGAAGCGATTTCCAAATCGTACTTCAAGGGTGAGCATAAAGTGCCGGTGCTGCGAGGCGCGGGCCTGAGGGCGCATCGCGGCGAGTTTATCTCCGTGATCGGCCAGAGCGGGTCCGGCAAGAGTACTCTGCTGCATGTCATGGGCCTTCTGGATTCACCAGACATCGGCGAAGTGATGCTCGATGGCAATCGCATCGACAACCTGAATCCTGCTGCCAGAGATCAGCTCAGGAATCACGTGTTCGGGTTCATCTTCCAGTTCTATCACCTGTTGCCGGAACTGTCGCTGCTCGAAAACGTTATGACCCCGCTGATGATTCGTCATTCGATTCTGGGCTACTGGCGACATCGACGTGAGATTCGCGAATCCGCGCTGAGCATTCTGAATCAGGTCGGGCTCAGCCATCGAATCAAGCATCGACCGTCGGAGCTGTCCGGTGGTGAAATGCAGCGAGGAGCCATCGCGCGTGCTTTGGTTGGCAGGCCCGAGATTCTGCTGGCAGACGAACCAACGGGCAATCTGGATTCGTCGACTGGTGGCGGCATCATGGAGCTTTTGAATTCTCTCAACCAGAATCAGCAGCTGACCATCGTCATGGTGACTCATGACGAAGCCATCGCCGCTCAGGCTCACCGAACAGTGCGGCTTGTCGAAGGACGCATCCAGGGCGTGGCTCGGGAAGACGCCGCCTAACAAGGGCTGAAAAGCCCTTGACCCAAAGGCGAGCCGGGGACGTCAGTCCCCTGATGACACCACGAGCAACAGGGAAACCAGGGGATTGAAATCCCCCCGCGCTCCGTACGTTAAGACCATGAAAGCGATTGAGGACAATCGCTCGACATTCACACCGTCAGATCAGGGATGAGCACCATGACGACAACCGGCAGGATGCTGCGCGCGATTTTGAAGTGGTCCACTGAGGGTCAGCGCCGCCACGGCAGGAAGCATCAGCGAGCAGGCTGGAGAACTCCCACGGCCGCACTGATGGAAGTGCTGGAAGATCGCGTTGTCCTGGCCTCCGACTTCGGTGACGCACCGGACATTTCTGCAGCGACGGGTGCGGGCAACTATCAGACGCTCCTTGCCAACAACGGTCCTCGCCATGTGATCGATGCGACTCGCACCACACTGTTCCTCGGTGCGGGTGTTGATGGTGACGCTGGCACCAGTCAAAACGCCACCGCAGAAGCCGATGATCGCTTCAGCGCCGGGGGCCGCGACGACGAAGACGGCGTGACCAATCTGCTGGATCTGGCAGCGACTATTGGTTCACTCCCGAAGGTCACTCTGACAGCGACGAACACAACCGGGAAAGCCGCGACGCTCTATGGCTGGATCGACCTGAATCGTGACGGTGTTTTCGACAATGCGACGGAGCGAACCAGTGCGGCAGTGCCCAGCGGAACCAGCGCCGGCACGTTCACGCTGACATTTCCTCTCGCCGGAACGACGTCGATCGGATCGACCTATGCCAGATTCCGATTGAGCACCGATGCAGCCGCTGCGAATTCCACAGGAAGTGCATCCGGAGGTGAAGTGGAAGACTATCGCTTCGACATTCGACCACGTCTGACCCTGTCGCAGTCAGCTCCGTCATTCGCGCAGAACACGGTCATTTCCAGCGGCGTCAATGGAGGACCGGCTTTTGTATCCGGTGACATGTCCGGATTCTCAACGGCTTCGATCGGTGACATTGATGGAGACGGGATTGGCGACGTCGCTGTTGCGGCACCCAGTGATACGCAAGACACTGGAGCTGTCTATGTGATGTTCCTGAACAGCGACCTGACCGTCAAACGTTCGGTGAAGATTGCAAGTGAAGTGAATGGCGGGCCGAAGCTCAACAAAGGCGACGCCTTTGGCGCCCGAGTGACATCGATCGGTGACATCGACGGCGACGGCGTTGGCGACATCGCGGTTGGTGCCTTTGGTGACGATACCGGTAACACGGGCGCGGGAGCGGTCTATATTCTGCGACTGACGAATACGGGAACCGTGAAGCAGGTGACCAAGCTTGCGAGTTCCCTCAACGGCATGCCATTGTTGAGTGCTGATACCGGCTTTTGCGTTGTGCAGTCGATCAGCGATCTGGACGGAAACGGAACAACGGATCTTGTCGTCGGCGCTCCGGAGGCCAACGACGGAGATGGTCTCTTTTATGTGCTGTTCATGAAGAGTGATGGTACGGTTGCCAAATGGACGAGGCACAACATTAGTCGTTCAGACGATATCAGGCACTATGAAGGCAGTTTCGCCGAAAGTGTTTCATTCCTGGGCGACCTCGACCACGATGGGACGCCGGAACTGGCCCTCGGTTCTCAGATTGGCGACGAATTCGGTTCGCGTTCGGGCCTGGTTTCCATTATCAGCCTGAATCGTGACGGAAGTACTCGTTACCAAAGATCCTTCCAGAGAGGCCAGAATGGTGCTCCGCAATACAGTGTCTACGGTGGCATCAATGATGTAGTCACTCCTGGCGATGCCGACGGAGACGGAATCAACGATCTGATCATTGCCGTGGATCAATTGAACGAGGAGACTCAGGGTGGCGGTTTGTTCCTGCTGCTGATGAACTCTGATGGAACCATTCGAAATTCGATGCCCGTTGAACCGGGAGATGGCATTGCATCGAACCCTGCGTTTCCCGGACTGTCGCTGCTGGTCACATCGCTTTCCTTTTTGAACGATGTCAACCGCGACGGGCGTCCAGAGCTGCTGATCGGCATGCCCTTGTACTCTTTCGCGACGGGAGAAAGCAGTCTCTACCTGACCACGTTCGACACGATGGCTGCTCAGACCAGTCGACCTGATGCTCCTCGCATGACAACGGCGATTTCGGTGACTCAAAGCCAATACCCGGAGATTCAGTGGGTGGATGAATCGGGCCGAGCGGCTTCCTATGAAGTCTGGATCCGAAACGATTCCTCAGGCACTGTGATTGCAAATGGTGTGCAGGTTTTTGATAACCGTTATCGATCGACCACAAGTCTGGGACTTGGAAAGATTACGGTCCAGGTGCGAGCTCGCAATGAAGCAGGATTCTCCGCATGGTCCGCGCCGCTGCGACTGACGATTAACAGTACTACGGAGCTGAGTACGATCTACGATTCGGTGAATCGGCGACCGACGTTCCGGTGGGATCCTGTTCCGGGTGCGGTAAAGTACGAATTGTTCCTGGCGGATTCACGGACACCGTCAACCGCATTCCTGCGAACCTTCACCGCCGGCGCAGCAACATCGTTCGTTCCGGCCACACCACTTCCGATCGGCAACCTCCGTCTTCAGATTCGGGCCGTCGCCGCAGATGGCACCGTGGGTGCATGGTCGACCGTTCGGACATTCAAGACCGGGGTTGCTCCTTCCATTTCAGGCGTTTCCGGACAGACCGGCTGGCGTCCGGAGCTGACCTGGGACGACATCTACGAAGCCGAAAAGTATGAGATTGTCATCAGTGATGCTCGAACGCCTTCTGTCGCATATCTGCGTTACACAACAGAGACGGCGGTTACATCATTCAGGCCCACGGTCGATCTTCCCACGGGAAACTACGTTGCGTGGGTTCGCGGCTTAGTCGGAAGTGTCCCCGGCGCGTGGTCTGTGCAGAAGACATTTTCCACCGGGCAGGCGCTACAGCTCCATTCGGTCCCGGCCGTTGTCGCTCCTGGTTTGACAACGACCATCTCGTGGGACGCAATTTACGGTGTCGGGTCGTATCAGGTTTGGATTGATGATCCCGCTCCGGGCCTTCCACCTGCCTCCAGCATTCAAACGGTTGACGCTTCGAAGACATCGCTGACGTTCCCTGTGGTGCTGGGCCGATACAAGGTCTGGGTCCGTGGCATTTCTGAAGCAGGAACCATTGGAAGATGGTCGTCAGCCAGCTTCACCTCTCCGGGAAATCGTCTGTCCGGGCCGATCACAGAATCGACAGCAGCAAATCTCACCAGGCCGGTCTTTCGATGGCCGGCGATCGCAGAAGCCAGAGAATATCAGATTGAGTTCTATCGACTTTCCTCCGTTGACAGTTTGACCCTTGTGACTTCCACAACACGAACTGCAACGGAATGGCAGCCTTCGGCCGATCAGAACCTTGGCAGGTATCGAATTCAGGTCCGTGGCGTCGCGGTGGACGGAACGATGGGGGCATGGTCTGTTCCGTATGACACCACCATTCAGCCTCGTCAGGACATCGTGCCGCGGTCCGACACATACGAAGACAATCCGATGCTGACATGGATGCCAGTGAGCGGCGCTCAGGCCTATGACGTGCTGGTCAAAGATGCCGTGACCGGGCGAATCGTAGATCGAACTGGAGTTTCCAGTCTCCTCGGGAACTACAACACTTTCGTAACGACGACTACATTGCCGGCAGGACGTTACATCTGGCAGGTCGCTGCCGTCACGGACCTTGGTTCCGGCGGCCGGCCGGCAATCGGACGCTGGAGTGAGCCGGATGAGTTTCAGATCGGTGGCAGGGCAAAACTGACCGTCGAACTCGGCCCGGCCCTGCGATTTACCTGGGATGACCTCGAAGCCAACTACGACCTTTGGGTGCAGAATGATCGCGGAGTCGCCGTCATTCGGGAACAGACGCTCCGGGGGACTCAGCATGTCCCATCGATCGTTCTGCCGAAAGGGACGTATCGTGCGTGGATCCGGCCATATACCACTTTCCCCAACAACACGGGATCGGGGCCATGGTCTGAGGTGGTGATTTTCACTGTCACTTGAACCAGTGCGGAAATCACCTCGCCGAAACGTCGACGCGGTCGGTGACGCAGAATTCATCAGTCCGGCTTGCTGTCAGGGCAGAATGCCGCACCAGTTCTGACGATTGAAAAAGCATTTTCCTGTACAGTTGTCTTGGCAAGGCCTGTACTGCTGGATATATTTCTGCCCGCGAGTGTCGGTGCCTGTTTGGCACAGCGCTTGCATAGTGATGGACCTGGCACTTCGTTTGATCATGCGAAGTGCAATTCTTTTCGGGTTCATTCGTTCCAAAGTTCGCTTTGGGGCGATTTTCCATCCCGGTCCGGGGGCTCCGGACGGTGCTCGCGTGGTTCATATGGAGATGATCAGTCTGTTCTCCTGTTTCTGTTCATTTGCGAGCATTCATTAGAGAGAGGCCTTGTCTGTGGAAGCGGACAAGGCCTCTTTCATTTTGCACGTCTCGATTTGCAGTCTCAGCAGCAATCGTTATTTCCTCAGCCTGCTTCTGCTGCCACAATGCGACTCCGGAAAGACTGTCGCCTCCACCAATTTGACTGCCGCGCTACAACTCAATGTCGCTGTCACTCGCTGAATACGCAGATGCCCTCGACGGGCGAAAACTGATCTGGCCGAAAGTGCCAAAGCTGGTGCCTGTCACCGCAACTCCTTCGATTGCTCCTCTGCCGGGAATCAAGGTTGTGCTCTGGGATGTCTACGGAACGCTGCTGCGAGTTTCCGACGGGCACTACACCATTCTTCCTGCTGAAGAAGTCCGCCTTCAGATCGCGCTGGATAAAACGATCCATGAGTTCAACATGTGGAACCACATGTATCGCAAGCCCGGACCTCCGTGGCAGTCGATGATCGGGATCTACAAGTCAACGATCGAACGAATGTCGATGCGAGCGTCCGCAAAGGGAGATGTGACAGAAGTCAGTCTTGCCGATGTCTGGCACGCTCTGATCGAAAAACTGTTCGAAAAGGAATACACGTTTGACGAAGGCCAGTATGGTGACCTTGATGAATTCAGCGAAAAGGTCGCCTACTTTTTCCATGCCAACCTTCAGGCCACAGAAGCTCGCGCAAATGCGGTGCTGGCGATGAGTCACGTCTGCGGTAACGGCGTCATGCAGGGATGTCTCGCCGATGGCCAGTCATTTACCTTCGTGCAGATGCTGCGAGCACTTTCGATGCAGGGAGAACTGCCGCCGCTTCATGAAGTGTTCCGACCTCAGACACTGATCTTTTCCAGCGCGTTTGGCGTGAAGAAGCCGTCAAAGTCGCTGTTTACGGATGCTGTCAGTCAGCTGCGAAGCGTCGGCATTCGTCCCGAAGAGACTCTGCATATCAGCTGTCGTCTGATGACGGATCTTGTGCCGGCAAAGGCCGCCGGGATGAAGACTGCTCTGCTGGCTGCAGAAAAATCGGGCCTTGAAGTCTCGGCCGACGTGCTGAAGAACCCGACAACTCGACCCGACCGACTGCTGACCGACCTGAAGCAGATCACGTCGGTTGTCGGCCCAGTGTAAAACGGCTGCCCTCAGCCGTTTGCGATTTCAACTGTGATTCCCTGTCTACATGCGATTGTGTAGCGGAGCAGTTGAGGACAACTGCTCTACACTGCCAGTGTAAAACGGCTGTCCTCAGCCGTTTCCGATTTCACTGCGATTCTCTGTCTGCATGCGATTTGTGTGGCGGAGCAGTTGAGGACAACTGCTCTACACTGTCAGTATAAAACGGCTGTCCTCAGCCGTTTGCGATTTCAACTGTGATTCCCTGTCTGCATGCGATTTGTGTGATGGAGCAGTTGAGGACAACTGCTCTACACTGTCAGTGTAAAACGGCTGTCCTCAGCCGTTTGCGATTCTCTGATTGTGCGATTCATAACGGAACAGTTGGCGACAACTGCTCGACACCGCTGCCCCAAAGTGTTAACAGCTTTTGAATCTCCGGCAGCACTTTCGTCCAGAACACGATCGTCGCAAGGCCCGCGTAGAACAGTCCGCAGCTCGCGATGCCAATGCGACAGTACCATGCGGGACGGAGTGGTTCCGGCAGCAGCCGGCAGTTGATCCACAGAATATGGAAGGCCGTGGCGGCCAATGCGATGTTGTTAAAGTTGGCAATGACCGTCACCATCAGCTTCGGCGCATCGCCAAAGCTCAGGAAGATGGTGGTGACAACAAACGTCCAGAAGACGTACACGAACAGAATCGTGTAATAGACATTCTTGACCTGATGATCTTTCAGCATCGTTCGAATGCGACGACTTCCGGACCACAGGATATCGGTCCATCGGCGAGCAAAGTCGTCCACGATCGACATCTGGCTGGGAAGAAACACGAGCAGTCCCACGATGATCGAGACGGCCCACAGCGTCGGTGCCCAGCTGCCTGCTTCCGTCGAATGAAGAATTCCGTCCGAAGTAATCAGAGGCTGCGAATACGGAATCTTGTCCTTGTTCGCAAACATCTCAGACTGCTTTGCAAACTGAATCGACATCAGCGCCGGCAGTGCCATTCCCATGAAACAGCCGGGGACCCAGACGAGCAGCTGATCGGACAGGATGTATTTCCACCAGCCTTTCCATCGCCGCAGATTCTCTGCAGTCAGTTCGAAGATCCGGCCGGTGTGACTGAGAGTAATGTTGTGGCCGCCAACAGCACTCGCAATGGCACCCACCTGGCTTCCCATGCCCCAGCCTTTGTCGCGCACGAAGTTGCTGTACGACGAATTGCTCAGGCCTCCTCCGCCTGCATAGCCGGCAAAAGCACCGAGCATCGCGATGTTGGTCAGTGAAAGAACGGGCAGCGAACCATGTTCTCGAAAGAACGCAAACACGTTGACAACCTGTTCACGGCCCGCCGAATCAGCGACCGGCACATTGCCAAACTTCAGGAAGCCACTGAAGACGTCCAGCCAGCCCTGAGCATTCACGAAGAACACGCCGATGAACAGACAAAACCCCAGAACGGCGAATACCTTAACCGTCATGATGAACTGCAGTGTGTCATACACCTTGCCGCCAACAAGAACCGGCAGCACAACAAGACCAACACATGCATACGCAATCCCATTGACCAGAGTGCCATCGTCCAGCCCGGGCGGGCGATCCAGCCACAGCGTTGCGAGCAGCACAGCGGCATTCGTCGAAAGACCAGGAATCAGAAACGTCAGACTCAGCAGCAGCGTCACGCCCATCCAGAACCGAGGTCCCGGACTGGTTCGCATGAACCCCGTAAAGACCGGCTCACCGCAGTACAGTGCGTACCGACCGCATTCGATGTTGTAAAACGCCTGAGTAATGATGGCGATCGTCGCGATCCACATCAGACCGCCGCCATACTTGGCCGTGATGTCCGGACCAAACAACCATTCTCCGCCACCGATCTGAATGCCGCACATCACGATGCCCGGACCAATCAGGCCCGCCAGATTTTTCAGACCCAGCGGCTTCGGGGCCGGAAGTTCAGCAATTCCCCACGGAGGAATGGCATTGCTCTGTGAATGATCATTGCTCTGTGAATGATCACCGCGTGAAGCCGTCTCAGGAGATGAACTGACGCTTGATCGGGTGGTGGGGACCTGATCGTCTGGCTTCTGCATTCTCGCCTCCGCATCTGCCGTGGAATTGTGCTGGCAGTATGACAAACGTCCGAAACAATAGAACTCAGCGACACACGTCTCAGACCAGTGCTACGCGAGTATTTCCTGCACAACGGAGCCGTGGACGTCGGTCAGTCGATAGTCGCGGCCGATATGACGCCATGTCAGACGCGTATGATCGAGACCCATCAGATGCAGCATCGTGGCATGAAGGTCGTGAATGTGAATGCGTCCCTCGATGACTCGATAACCCATGTCATCGGTCGCTCCCCACGTCAGGCCGCCTTTGACTCCGCCGCCAGCCATCCACGCACAGAAGCTCTCCGGCTGATGTTCACGACCATGAGTCTCAATCGGTGACGTGCCGCTCAGGTCCTGGCTCCATGGCGTTCGACCAAACTCGCCACACCACAGGACAAGCGTATCGTCCAGCAATCCTCGCTGCTTCAGATCTTTCACAAGTGCCGCTGCTGGCTGATCAGTCTGAGCACACAACCGGGGCAGGGCGCCTCGGATATCGCCATGATGATCCCAGCCTCCCATGGTCACTTGAACGAATCGCACACCCGCTTCGCTCATCTTGCGAGCCAGCAGACAGGCGCGAGCGTTTCGGTCGGCTTCACCCTGGCCAACGCCATACAGGTCCAGAGTCTCTTTCGATTCCCTGGACAGATCGACAAGTTCCGGAGTGGTCGTCTGCATGCGGAACGCCAGCTCCATGGAATCGATCATTCCCTCCATCGCTCCGTCATGGGGATACTGAGCCGCCAGTCGGTGATTCATCTGACGCACCAGCGACAGTCGTGCGCGCTGAGCCGTCTCCGTGGGGGAGATATTGCGAAGGTTCTCGACCGGCGGTGTGCGATCATCAGGGCTCGCAATCAGCTTTGTGCCCTGATGAGATGCGGGCAGCCATGACGATCCGTAGTACCGAACGTCGGAATGAGGATTGATCGTGACGAAGCTGGGAAGGTTGCGATTCTCCGACCCCAATCCATAGCTGATCCACGCACCCATCGAAGGTCGAGCATCATTCACCACACCGGTGTGAAGCTGCAGTTCTGCGGGCATGTGCTGAGGATTGTCGGCATTCATTCCTCGCAGCAGGCAGACGTCATCCGCAATCGTGCCCAGATGCGGCAGCAAATCCGAAATCTTCATGCCGCACTGACCGCGTGGCCTGACGGGAACAGCGGTGCCAAGTGCAAGAAACTTCTCCGTACCGACCTGCAGGACATTCTTGCTAAGCGGGGAATCGATCGTCTTCCCGTGCATCTTCTGAATGAACGGCTTCGGATCGAAAAGATCCATCTGCGAAGGACCGCCCTGCATAAACAGGAAGATGACTCGCTTGGCCTTCGCCGGAAAATGAGGCTGCGGAAGTCCGGAGACATCCGCTGCGCGCAGAGCATCCGCCAGCGCGAGCGAACCAAAACCACAGGCGGCATGTTGCAGGCAGGATCGGCGGGAGTGAAGAAAAGCCATCGGCAGGACCCTCGGCGAGGTCAGTGGTGTCAGGAAGGAACCTGAAGATAACAAACCCTCCACCGAAATCCGAGCAGAAAACACAAGGCGAGCGGCTGGGCGTCAGCCCTCCGTGTCCCACCGCTCTGGCCGGACACTTGGATCCACGAGGAAATGATCAATGATTATTGGAGAATGAAAAGTGCAAATTGGCGGGCGAACGACATTTGGCGAACAACATGCGGCGAGCGGGATGCGTCAGCTTCCCGGTATGCGTTTCAGTGCTGAACTCGCTGTCATGTACCGGCTGACTGATGCCGTGGGAAGTGGCTTAATCCCGCAGCGTCACGTTCATGGATTCCGCAAGCTGTCGTGCGGTGGAGGTCATCTTGGAGCGAATATGTCGCAGGGCCGTTTCCGGGCATTCGGCTTCTGCCAGGATGTAGGTCCTGCCGCCGGTCAGCAGGTTGATACGCACAGCAATGTTCCTGGGCTGCTGATCCGAATTGCTGGAACGCTTTGGTTCAGGAGCGGTCACCGTCAATTCCTGAATATCACTGAATCCAACATCCGTGGAGCTGGATCCAACGGCAAGGTGAATCAGCTGCGATGACCATTCAATCCGAGTTTCCCGAGGCCGATTGTCCAGCCACAGCCAGACGGCGCAAACAATGGCCGCGACCAGCGATGCACCCAGATAGGCTTTTCCAAGAAACACGGGTCCCTGGCCGCTGAAAAAGAACATCGCTGGCACCAATCCGAACAGCAGTCCCAAAACCAGTCCGGCGATGGCAGCACCACCGATCACCGACAGCAGACTGATGGAATCACGCTGCAGGTGAACGAGCTTACCTGGTTCCCATTCCAGGACTCGCTCGCGGATTTCGAGTCCCCGAAGGATTCGCTGATCACGGGTCTCCGGATGCCACCCGGTCTTCACCGGCTTCGTGGACCAGATTGCCTTCAGGACCAGCGGAGGAAACAGACCAAACACTCCAGCGATGATCATCAGATAAGCCGCACCGCCCCAGCGTCCTGGTTCCAGAACGCATCGTTTCGGATTTGCAGGGTCATACGACACCGCGACGTTACCTCCTCGGGGAAACCTTGCTGCGGTTGCTCTTGCCCAGTCTTTGCTTCCGAACTGATCACTGATCACCATGATGCGAGTACCGGTGTAAACCGTTCCATCGACGGTGAATTCGTATTCGATTGCTGCAGAATATGAACGCGTTTCTTCATGGTGCCGATTGCGATCACGGTCGTGGTCGCGGTCCTTCGTGACCGTGACATCGACTTCAGATCGAGTGATTGTCCCGGTCGCTTTGGGCCAGTCGAGCGACTGTTTCGCCTCGACGACGGCATGGTAGGCGAAGTATCCAGCCGTGCAGCCGCCGCCGAAGGCCCCAAGGCACACGAGCGACAACACGAGCTTCAAAAACGTTGAACCTTCCGGAACGGGCCCAGCCACAGCAAAACTCCTCGGAATCAAAGTACTTCGACCAGTCCTGATCGAAACGAAATCCCGACGGGATTCGCACAAAAACTTGCCCACTTTGAACGGCACTGGTTGCGGCGGACCGAAAATTATCGCTCGACAGGCGGCACTGAATGCGAGCACACAGCAAATTTGCCCGGCAGCCGCGTCAGATTGGACAGAAAAAAGGGATTGTGTCGGCCTGAGTTTTTTCTTGCACGAGTCCTCGCCATAATGCTTCGCCTGCCGGAGGCCCGGATTTTTGAGCCTCCTGAAGAACTTTCCTATGTCGGCTGAGACGATTTTGTCAGCCAGCCAACCCACCTCAACCAGCGGAGCATTCCGATGACAACAACCTCCGGTCCATCACGTCGCAACTTTCTGAAAACCTCCGGCGTTGCCGCCGCAGCAGCAACGACCCTGCTTTCCAAGTCGGCAATCGGCGCCTACGCGGGCGAAGACAACACCATTCAGCTGGCACTCGTCGGCTGCGGCGGTCGTGGTACAGGTGCCGTTGGCAATGCGTTCGCAGTCGACAACGGACCACTGAAGCTGGTCGCTATGGCGGACGTGTTCGAAAAGAATATCGAAGGCAGCTACGGCCGACTGAATGCGGAACATGGCACTTCCGGCAAGATGGATGTTCCACCAGAACGACGCTTCGTCGGTTTCGACGCGTACAAGAAGGCGATGGATGTTCTGAAGCCTGGCGACGTTGTGATTCTGACAACTCCGCCGGCGTTTCGATGGGTCATGTACACCTACGCCATCGAAAAGGGTCTCAACGTCTTCATGGAAAAGCCGGTCACCGTCGACGGCCCAACCACCAGGCGCATGCTGGCTCTGAACGACAAGGCCATCGAAAAGAATCTGAAGGTTGCTGTCGGTCTGATGTGCCGTCACTGCGAAGCACGCCGTGAACTGTTCGACCGAATTCAGAACGGCGAAATCGGTGACCTGACAATGCTGCGAGCCTACCGCGTGGCCGGTCCAACCGGAACAGCAGCCACCGGACCAAAGCCGGAAGGTGTCAGCGAGCTGCTGTGGCAGATCAGCAAGTTCCATGCGTTCCTGTGGCTGAGCGGTGGTGCTGTGAGTGACTTCCTGATTCACAACATCGACGAAAGCTGCTGGATGAAGAATGCATGGCCAGTGAAGTGTATTGCCTTCGGTGGTCGTCATTACCGCGGTGACAGCGTGGACCAGAACTTCGACGTGTACTCCATGGAATACACCTTCGAAGACGGCACCAAACTGTTCATGGACGGTCGCACGATGCCAGGCTGCTACCAGGACTTCTCCAGCTATGCTCACGGAACCAAGGGCATTGCTGTGGTTTCCAACGGAGGTCACTGGCCATCCCGCGCTCGAATCTACAAGGGCCACAACCTGGACGACAAGAACCTGGTCTGGTCATTCGGCAACGAAACCAACAACCCGTACGTTGACGAATGGAAGCATCTGATTGCCGCCATCCGCAACAACGAAAAGTACAACGAAGTCGAACGAGGCTGTATGGCCAGCCTGGTCACTTCCATGGGCCGTATGGCAGCTCACACTGGCCAGGAGATGACTCTGGAACAGATGATGAACTGCGAACACGAATTCGCACCAGAGATCGAGAAGCTGACTCTGGAATCAGAATCTCCGCTGAAGGCCGACGAAGAAGGTCGCTACCCGATTCCTCTGCCAGGTCTCGAGAAGACTCGCGAGTACGTCAGCTAGCGCACCAGATAGCGGAAGGGCGCGAGCCCTCCGGTTTCGAGCCGTCCGGTTGCGCGCTACCGGACGGCTTGCGCCGTTCCGCTAATTCAAAGAGAGTGTTCCATGATCAAGGGGCAGCAATCGCTGCCCCTTGTTGTTTTGGCTGCCACTTGTTGCAGGCAGACCACATTGGCACGAGATTGTTCCATGGCCATTCGGACCCAAAGACTGCTGCTGCGTCCCTGGCACGACGACGATTTTGAACCGCTCGTTGCCATGGGCCAGGATGCTCGCGTGATGGAGTTCTTTCCGTCACTGATGTCGCGTGACGACACGGCGGCCATGTGGAACCGCATGCAGCTTCATCATGAGACTCACGGTTTCGGATACTGGGCCGTCGAGATTCCGGAAGCAGCTCGTTTCGTCGGCTTCATCGGACTCGCCGTTCCTCGCTTTGAAGCGCACTTCACACCCTGCGTCGAAATTGGCTGGCGGCTGATGCCGGACTACTGGGGACAGGGTCTGGCCAGCGAAGGGGCTCGCGCGGCACTGGAATTTGGATTTCACCAGCAGCGACTGTCGGAGATCGTTGCCATGACGGCCGTGTCGAACATCCGTTCTCGCCGCGTCATGGAGCGACTTGGGATGACTCACAATCCGACGGATGACTTCGAACATCCGCTCGTGTCGGAAGGCCACGCGCTCCGGCGTCATGTGTTGTATCGAATCTCACGCCCGGCGCAGGGCTGACCGCTGTTTCACCGCGAGGCCTGCTGCTTCCGGCTTCGCTGAACCGTTACGCCGCGCGACGCTGCACAGAAATGCGTGCAGCCGCGGGAAGGTCAACGAGAGAATGAATGGAGCCAAGCACTGGCACGGTCGTCGGAAGTTCGGTCGTCGGAATCAGAGTCGTTCGAATGGAACTTGTCGGGCCCAGCATTGTCGAAATCACATGGCCATTCACGGTGCTCATCGGCTGCACCTGGAAGTGAGCCTTCTTCAGCATGATCGTCAGGGCCGTTCGCAGTTCGACCATCGCCAGCGGCGCTCCGATGCACATGCGAGGACCCGCACCGAACGGCAGATAGGCGTACGGCGACGGAGCGATGGAAGCCCAACGTTCCGGAATGAAGCTGTCCGGCTGCTCGTAAATATCTTTGCGGTGATGAGTAATGTACTGACTGAAGATGACCGGAGCACCCGCATTCAGACGCACTGTGTCCAGCGTCACAGGCTGCGTGGTGACTCGCTGTGAATACGATGAAGCCGGAAGAACTCTCATGCTTTCTCGCAGCACCGCATCCAGATACGGCAGGCGTTCCAGTTCTTCCAGAGTTGGAATGTCTCCGACAACGTTTGCATCCAGTTCCGCCTTCAGCTTCTGCAAAATATCCGGATGCTGCGACAGAAGAAACAGCGTCCAGCTGAAGGTATGAGCTGTCGTCAGATGCGCGGCCGCAAACAGCAGAGTCGCGTGCCCAATCAGTTTGTCGTCGTTCGGGTCGTTGTCTTCGCCCTGAGCTTCCATCAGCAGGCTCAGGATGTTGATCTCATCTCTGCTGGCCGTTCGCTGTCGCGCCAGCATTTCGCGGACGGACTGCTCCAGTTCTTCCGCCTGAGCCAGCAGTCGAGCGTAGCCTTCCGCAAACTGCGGCGCAGAAACCAGAGCGCCCATGCCGACTTCGTGATTTCGATGAGCCCAGCGGTCAATCAGGTGACCAAGCTTCAGGGCAAAATCCAGGTCGTCCATTCCAAACAGCAGCGCGCTGGTCATTCGAAGCATGAACTGAACCATCTCGGTGTTCAGATCACATTCGCCGCCCGGGTGCCATCCTTCCACGAGTTCACGGGTCAGCCGACAGATGATCTCGTGATATCCCGGCAGAGCGCGCTTTGCAAAAACGTCCTTCAGAACTCGACGCGTATCGCGATGCTGAGCACCATTCTGACTCAACAAACCGGATGTGACGCGACGCTGCGCAGAGTTTCGACTTCCGCGAACAGCGAAGAAGCGTGATTCAAATGTCTGCGCATCCGAAAGCACCTGACGATTCAGGTCCGGCGAAAAGACGAAGACGAGTTTCTGGTCACTGTCCTGAAGAACGGCCAGATCTCCGAAGCGTGCGTGCAGACGCTTCATGCAGGCAATGGGATCGTCCGAAAACTGCAGCAACGAACCGTGTTCAATCGGCGCAGCCGGTTCATGCAGTGATAAATGTGATGGCGCGGACATCCTGTCCCCCTCGGAAAACTACCGCTCAGCGGCAGCGACCAATCCCTTGTGCCGAAAACTGTATCAAACTTCATCGGCGCTGGCGAACGAACAAATGGATCTTCAGAAAAATGTTCATCCGGACCTCCTGAAATCAGGAAGCCCTGTTCCTTGCGGCGTGTGGATGAGCCTTTTCGTACGTTTCGCGAAGTCGTCGTGTGCTGACGTGAGTATAGATCTGTGTCGTCGTCAGACTCTTGTGTCCCAGTAATTCCTGGACACTTCGAAGATCCGCTCCTCCGTCCAGCAAATGAGTCGCAAAAGTGTGCCGAAGTGTATGGGGCGTCGTCTGTTGCGACAAACCGGCCGTGGCGATGTGTGTCTCCAGAAGTCGACCGATACTGCGAGTTGTCAGCCGGCGCCCAAATCGATTCAGGAACAGAGCGTCCTTCTGCTTCGCGGGAGCCTTCGGATCCGGCTGCCGAACCGCCATCCATTGGTCGAGTGCTTTTGTGGCAAAGCTTCCAACAGGAGCAAGACGCTCCTTGCGCCCTTTGCCCAGAACTCGCACTATGCCAGCGGATCGATCCCAGTCGCTGACGTTGAGTCCCACAAGTTCGGACACACGAAGGCCCGCGGAATACATCGTTTCCAGGATCGCGCGGTCTCGCAGCCCGGCGTCTGTGTTGGCGGGTGGAGCACTCAGCAGCGCCCCGATTTGTTCGGTCGTGAGGAAGTGAGGAAGCTTGCGCCCGGTCCGTGGCGTACGAAGCGGCTTCGCGGGATTTGTGTCACAGATTCCTTCACGATTGCAGTAACGGAAGAAGCTGCGCAGGCACGCCAGTCGCCTGGCAACCGTCGTTCGGGCGTAACCACATTCGTGAAGCCAGGAGACATAACCTCGCAGCGCGCCGACATCGACGTGTTTGGGAGAAGGGACAGCGCCGGTTTGCTCCTGGAAGAACTCAATGACGTGTGACAGATCATCCGCATAGGACTTGATGGTCAATTCGGACGCATTACGCTCGACCTTCAGGTAGTTCAAAAACTGCTTGATGGCGTCCTGCATTCTGACCCCCAAACAAGGGCTGATCGCCCTTGAACCCACGGAGCATTCCGGCTGACTGCCATGCTGCTGCTCACGTCGTGCGCCTGACTCAGACAGGCGCGATCATGCGTCGAAACGAGTATGAAGTCGAAAGGGCGGAGAGCCCCTTCGTGAAACGGCGAGGCGAATTAGAAGAAGCTTGTGAAATCTTCCGTCCCGACTTCTTCCACTTCTTCCTGCAGGTCACGGACTCGCTGAGAAAGCGTTGCGGCGTCGTACCAGGTGAAATCCAGTTCCGGATCGGCGGCGAATTCGGCGAGCTTCTCGAGCACGGTTTCAACGCTGCTATCATCGTAAAGGAACACATACCGCTGACCATCTCGGACCAGCGCCAGTACGTTGACCGCTTTACTCATCAGCTTCGCTCCCTCAAAGCCGCGTTCCATACGATTCAGTGACCTGAAAATTATCGGACGATGGCCCCCAGGGTTTCGAATCAATCGGGAGATCAGTAAAAGTCGGACTGGAGAAGATGTGACAGGGACGTCAACTCTTTCATAGTCGGACGAGTTGACGGCAAAAACTGCCTGTTCATGTTCCCGGCCTGGTGAATGGTGATCAGGCCACCGGGAGTATGGCAGAGTTGCCCCGAGCAGAATTCCAGGAAGTCATATGAGTTCAGCTGAAACAGGTCGAGGTTCTCAGAAGGGTGGCCCGAGTGCCTCGGGTGCCCAGGGCGTCCCGGATTCGCCATCGGGCATTATGAAGATCCCCGCGACACTGAAAGCTGCGGCATCTGGCCGCATTTTTGACCCGGTGGGGCGTGAATCCGAAGCCGAGTCAATCACCGTGCGAATTCGCTGGTTCGGGCTCTGCATCGGCTACCTGTATGTGAACCTCGTCGACCGTGAAGTGGGGCGAGCCGAGCTGAACGCTATGCTGACACTGGGTGCGGCGTACGCGATGGTGGATACGTTGGCAAGCTGGAAGGGAAAGCTGCTTCTGTCGAACTATCGCATTGGCATTTCTCTGATGGAAGCACTCTTCATCGGATTGCTGTGCCACTTTGATGATGGCGTGGGCAGTCCGTTCCGCTTCTACTATTTTCTGTCACTGCTGGTCTGCGCGATACGGCATTCTCCTTCGCTGACCTTTGCCACCTTTGCGCTGCATTCGATCAGTTACATTCTGCTGGGCTTCTACGGGCAGGAAACGGAGAATGCAGATTTCGTCACGGTGATTCTGACGCTCGTGTTCCTTGGCTGGGCGGCCTGGGCCATCATTGCACTCACGGGATTGCTGAAGCGAGCAGGTCAGAGACTGGCGATCCTGAACGAAGAACTTCAAAAGAACCAGCAGCTTCTGGAACGCCGCATTGCCAACCGCACGAAGGAACTTCAGGAATCCCAGGCCATGCTTGTTCAGCAGGAGAAGCAGGCGGCGTTTGGACTGCTTGCCGCCGGGATTGCTCATGAAGTTGGAAACCCGCTCGCATCGATCAGTTCGATCGTCCAGATTTTGAGTCGCAAAAACAGCGACCCCTATGTCAAAGAACGGCTGGACATGGTGGACGGTCAGCTCCAGCGCATTCAGCGAACGTTGAGGGAGCTGACCAGCTTTAGTCGTCCAGCCAGCCAGCAGCAGTCGGTCGTGGACGTTCATGCGGCCATCAATGATGCTCTGAATATTGCGAAGTACTACAAAACATGGAAGGGAAAGTCCGTCACGACGGCCTACGTTCCGGCACTGCCCAACATTCGCACGGTGTATGATCAGCTAGTGCAGGTCATGCTGAACCTGATTTTGAATGCTCTGGATGCGATGCCTGAAGGAGCAAAAATGCATATTTCGACCGAGATCATCCCGGCCCAGGGCGGACTTCCGGAACGAGTCGGCATTCGAGTGCGCGACGAGGGTCACGGCATCAGTCCGGAAGCTCAAAAGCAGATCTTCCAGCCCTACTTTACGACCAAAGCTCATGGCACAGGACTGGGACTCTTCGTCTGTCGCCAGCTGACTCGGCAGTCGCTGGAAGGTGACATCGAACTGGTTCAGTCGAGTTCTCTGGGAACGGAGTTTCTTGTCACTATCGCTGCCAAACGCGCCGACAGCTCCAGCGTTGTCAGCTCCGTCACGCTTCTGAATCAACCCCAGTAAAATGTAGTGGATCTCGCCAGAGATCCCACAATTTCCTGGCCGGAGATCCCACCCACAACTTTCGTAGGTGACGGGAACTCTGGCGAGTTCCACTACATCGAAGGGCCATGAATTCTTTACAGCGTTGCCTGTTAGACGGTGCGGGCTACTCCCGGTCGTACAGTTCATCGCGTTTTGCCGGATCATCGAGGTTCCCGGAACTCAGGAACCCGAGTCGCTTGTCGGTCATCATCAGGGCCTGTTCCGGTGACAGAAAATTGTCGCCGGGAACGTCTACGTGAGTCGCCCAGGAGAAGCTTTCCACGTGGCCATCCAGGAACGCAGCGTTCGCGGAGTCAAGATGGCGGAAGTGGATCGTCGGGAAGTTGCGGCTGGGCGGGTCCAGCAGCCAGTTCTCTTCGAAGCTGAATTCCGGCGGTGAGAAGTTGATCATGTTCACCGCAGCGCTGTCGGCAAAGACGACTGTCCGACCTGATTCCATGACATCTCGCATGCGGTAGCACAGTGGCTGGCGACTGTTGAGCGGTGCCCATGTCGGAGGAGCCCATTCGATGCCGCCGCTTCGTGACAGGTAGTAGCCGTTGTAGCCAAAACCTGTGGCTGGCTTGCCGAAGCGAACTCGATCCATCTGATTCGTCCCGAAGTTCGGGCATTGAAATGATTCGTAGTTCGTTTCCATGAACGGGCTCAGAGGACCCGCCGCGAAGTTCAACTGCTTTGTTGGATCAGGTTCCGCGTAGTTGACGGTTCCGAACCAGTACTGAGCCGTTCCTTCGCTTCCGGAAAACGTTCTCAGGTAATTCAGCCTCTGCTGATCTTCGACCACAAACGGAATGAATTGTTCGCGGTGAAGATCGCTGTAGTTATGCATCGCCAGAACCAGCTGCCTCAGGCTGTTGCGACACTGAGTTCTTCGCGCTGCTTCCCTGGCCTGCTGCACTGCTGGCAGAAGCAGACCGACAAGAATGGCGATGATGGAAATGACAACCAATAACTCAATCAGCGTGAATGCTCGTGAAAGTGAGCGACGACGGTGCAACATCTCATAGTCCTCGATGAGTGTTCGTGGAGAATGAACACAGACATGAGATGCGGTGACGGAGCGGCAGCGTCAGAGCAACTGCCAGCTCTCAAAACACCCGCGCCGTATTCGGGAGCACTCCAGATCAGAAGTTGCGCCGTGCGAACGATGGTCGTCGTTGAGTCTGCCAGAATCTGCAGTGCCGACAGCGCCCTTCCGCGAGGCATGTCTGCAATCAGCTCAGGCAGGTCTTCTGGCTCTCGGATCATTCCGGTTTCGCTCCTTCCCATACGAGTACCTGCTGGCGTCCTGCGACGACAAACCTGAGCACATCGATACAGTGGCTGATGCGAACCAGTCCCCGATCACAGCGGCGGGACCGCGACGGATTCCCGGTCAATCGACCGGCCACCGTCTTCCCTTTTCACTCACACCCGCGATCTGCAAAGCCACCGTGAGCCTGATGATTCGAAACAAATCGAGTCACTCGAACTTCCTGGCGTTTTGAAGATGTCGCCCGTGAGCACCTGAACGGATGCGGAGACAAACAATCTCCGCGGGGAAACTGTAGCGGTCAGAACGAGAAGCAGTGTGGTTCCATTCGCAACATTCCCCATGTTCATGGAAATCAGGAATTCGCAGATTCGCAAACCACTGCAAAGTCTGTTCATCTGTCTCAGTGCACGTTGAATCACCGTTGCGCTGCCGTAAAATCGCCCGCTTTACTTTTATGCCCATCTTGTTGAGTGATTGGTGACGCCATGGACGAAGCAATTCGCAAAGCCAAAGTGCTGATTGAAGCCCTCAGCTGGATTCAGCGATTCAAAGGCCGTTACGTTGTTGTCAAGCTGGGCGGCAGTACTCTGGATGATGTGGCTGCAGTCAACAGCCTGCTGGTGGATGTTGTCTTCATGGCGACCGTGGGCATGCGACCTGTGATCGTGCATGGCGGCGGCAAAGCGATTTCGGCAGCGATGAACGCCGCGGGCATTGAGCCTCGATTTGTCGCCGGCCGTCGCTTCACCGATCGACAGACTCTGCAGATTGCTTCACGAGTCCTGGTGGAAGACATCTGTCAGTCGATCGTGGATCGTATCAACCGCAACGGCTCCCGATCGACCGGTCTGCACTTCGGCACTGAGAACGTGATGACCGCGGATAAGCTCACGCTGCCAGGCGAAAACGGTGAGCGCATTGACCTCGGACATGTGGGCCAGGTCACGGATGTCGACGTCGATACGATCATCCGTGTGTGCTCCACGGGAACGATTCCCGTCATTCCAAGCATCGCGCTCAGTCCCGTGGGGCATCGGCTGAATGTCAATGCGGACACAGCCGCAGCGGCCGTCGCGCGGGCTTTGTCGGCGGAGAAACTGATCTTCCTGAGCGACATCCCAGGCATTCTGACGGACATCAAAAATCCCGCCTCGCGGTTGTCTCACGTGACCGGCACACAGGTTCGCGCGATGATTGCTGACGGCACAATTGCCGGTGGCATGGTGCCCAAGGTCGAAGCTGCTCTGGAATCGCTCGACGCCGGAGTTCGCAAGGTGCACATCGTTGATGCCTCCATGCCGCATTCGGTCCTTCTGGAGATTTACTCCGACACAGGTGTTGGGACGGAGATTGTTCCGTAGGCATCAAATTGACAAGTAGCGGAAGGGCGCGAGCCGACGCGAGCCCTCCGGTGAGTCCCCTGTTAGTCCTCCGCTGATTCTGCTCTTTGCCCATTTGTATGCAGTCACCGGACGGCTTGCGCCGTTCCGCTATTTGATGTCCGATGCATGAGGTTTGCGGTTCTGAACTTCTGCGAATTTTCTGTGTCTGAATAATTTCGTAAACGCCGTGCCGTTTTTGGCCGCTGGTGGCTAAAATGCATGGCCCAATTTCCACAGACTGTTATTCCCACGGAGACCGTTCGATGACGCAGGTTGCTCTGTCAAAAAGCCAGGCCACGATTGATCTTTTTGACGAGTATGTCATTCCGAACTATCGTCGCTATCCGATTGCACTGGTTGGCGGCGAAGGCTCACACGTGTGGGACGCCGATGGTCGCCGGTATCTCGACCTGTTCCCCGGCTGGGGCTGCAACATCCTTGGGTATTCTCCACCGGCGCTCGTGCGAGCCATTCAGGAGCAGGCGGCGAAGCTGATTCATGTTCCGAACACCTGGTACATTGAACCTCAGGGACGGTTTGCCGAATTTTTGTGTTCGCGAAGTTTTGGAAAAGCGTTCTTCTGCAACAGCGGTGCGGAAGCCAACGAAGCGGCCATCAAGCTGGCTCGGCTGCACGGGTCGGCTCAGGGACGTTATCGGATCATCACGTTCGAGCATGGTTTTCACGGTCGAACGTTTGGGGCCCTGACTGCGACGGCTCAGCCCAAGTACCATGAAGGTCTTGGTCCGATGCTGGCCGGATTTCGATACGCGAAGATGAACGATGTCGAAGGCGTGAAGCAGCTGATCGATTCTGAAACCGCGGCCATCATGATTGAACCGGTGCAGGGCGAAGGCGGTGTTCGCATTCCCGAGCCTGGCTTCCTGCAGTCCCTGCGAGATCTCTGCGACGAACACGGACTGCTGCTGATCTTTGACGAAGTTCAGACAGGCATGGGACGAACGGGTACGTGGTTTGGCTATCAGCAGTTTGGCGTGCAGCCGGACGTGATGACTCTGGCCAAGGGTCTTGCCGGTGGTGTAGCGTGTGGTGCGATGATCTGTCGCGATGAATTTGCAGCGGACCTTCGACCGGGAATGCACGCAAGTACCTTCGGCGGAAACTCACTGGCAATGGCTGCGGGACTGGCGACCGGACTGACGCTGGAACGTGAGGGCATTCTGGATCATGTCCAGCAGCTTTCTGAAAGCGTGCGAGTTCAGCTGGAGGCGCTGAAGCAGCGACTGCCGATCATCAAGGAAGTTCGAATCTGCGGCATGATGATCGGAATCGATCTCACCATCCCGTCGACTCCTGCCGTTGCAAAGTGTATGGAGCGAGGTGTGCTGATCAACGCGACCAACAACACGGTCGTGCGACTGCTGCCCGCGCTGAATGTTTCTGAAGCGGACCTGAGCGAAGGTCTGCAGATCATCAGTGAAGTGCTGGAAGAAATGGCGAACGAGGCCTGAGCCGGCATCGCAGAAGATTCAGGGCGTTTCCAGCCGACAGTGAATTGCAGGAGAACAGCTTGGGATTTCTCGCGCAGGTTCATATCTACTGCTTTCTGATGAGTTACCTGGTGTCGCTGGGATGCGAAGTGCTTCAGGTTCTTCGTCGGCCGTTTCCGATCCTGCGCGTGGTGCTTGTGACGTTCACAGTGGCGGGTTTTGTCGCTCACACGGCCTTCCTGTTTACTCGCAGTCGCAACGAAGGATTGCCGCCGCTGTTGACCAGTCAGCAGGACTGGCTGCTGGTTCTGGCGTGGCTGGGAAGCCTGCTGTATCTCATTCTGCTGGTAAGTCACCGTCAGATGGCGCATGGGATTTTCATGTTGCCGGCGATCCTGCTGCTCGTGATCGTTGCCCTGTTCGCCAGTCCTGTCGCTTCGGGGAATCTGCATGAGCAGGTCATGAGGCGATGGGGCATGTTTCACGCGGCGTCGCTGGTGCTTGGCATCGGAGCCGTCGCAGGAGCAGCTCTGTCGGGGCTGATGTACCTGCTTCATTACCAGCGTCTGAAGACTCGCAGCGCATGGCTGACGAAACTCGCGCTGCCCAGCCTGGAAAACCTGTCAGCCATTAATCGATGGATGGTCGTTTTCAGCGTGCCGTGTCTGACGATCGGACTGCTGACGGGCTTCCTGCTGATTTCGTTCTCAAAGGCTCAGAACGCGACGTATACGATTCCATGGACCGACCCGACGATCGTGACGACGATCCTGGTCTGGCTGGCCATGATTGTGGTTCTCGTCAGACTGCTGATGAATACTCAGCAGACCGGCCGTGCCGTCGCGCAGCTGTCGTTTCTGAGTGGAGGCTTCCTGTTGCTGACGGTGCTGGGCCCGATGCTTCTGGCGGGGCAGGGCAGTTTCAACGCCATTCACGGACGCCCGCAGGCTCCCGCGGCGCAGGAAAACGCCGCCGCTGCTGAAGGCGGCGCGAAAGACGCTTCGGGGCAGAGTGGCGACGCGAAGACTCAGGAGCCAGGTCGATGAACGTCCTGGTCGTCAGCTGCAATCATCACAATGCCGGCGTTCAGTTGCGTGAGCGTCTGGCGTTTTCCAGTGCGGAGCGTCTGAACCAGGCGTATTCGCAGTGGAGAACGCAGCATCCGAATTCCGAGATCGTTGTTCTGTCCACGTGCAACCGCGTTGAGATCTACGCGGCGGACGAACGCGACGAAGATGGTGTGTCGTTCGACGATATTACTCGGTTCATCAGCCAGTTTCATGACGTGCCGCCCGACGATTTCGTGGGAGCTGTGCTGGCCCATTCCGGTGCGGACGCGGTGGCGCATCTGTTTCAGGTTACCTGCAGCATCGACAGCATGGTGCTGGGCGAACCTCAGATTGTGAATCAGGTCAAAGAGGCTTATCGAGTCGCTCAGGAGAATGAAGCTTGCGGTCCTCTGACCAATGTTCTGTTTCAGCACGCTCTGAAGGTGTCGGCTCAGGTTCGAACGGAAACGAAACTGGCGGATGGTCGAGTCTCCATTGCCAGCGTGGCCGTGGGCGACTTTGGAAAGAGTATCTTCAGTCGCTTTGACAACAAGACCGTGCTGGTCATCGGTGCCGGCGAGATGGCGGAAGAGACTTTGACGTATCTTCAGTCCGAAGGTGTCAAACGGATCCTCGTTGCCAACAGAAGTCGTGAACGTGCGGAACGGCTGGCAGAGAAATTTCAGGGCGAGGCGGTCGACTTTGCGGAGCTGGACACCTGGCTCACCAAAGCCGATGTCATCGTCAGCACCACCGGAGCTTCGCAGACACTGATTACTCGCGACCGTTTTGCAGCTGTTCGTGCGAAGTCCAATCGTCATCCGGTTTTCATTCTGGACCTGGCCGCCCCGCGTGACTTTGATCCGAGCATCTCCAGTGTTGACGACAACGTGTTTTTGTACGACATCGACGCGTTGGAAGAGACGTGCGAACAGAACCGCCAGGCACGGCGAGCCGAAGTGCAGAAGGCTCAGGAGATCATCGCCGCACAGACTCGCACGTTCATGCAGGAGATCTACCATCGAGCCACCGGCCCGGTGATTCATCGACTGCGCGAACACTGGAATGAAATCAGTCGAGCGGAGCTGGATCGTCTGTACCGCAAGTATCCGGGACTCGACGCTGGCCACCGCGAAGCGATCGAAGGGACGATTTCGCGGATTGTGAACAAGCTGCTTCACCCGCCCCTGGAAGCGCTCAAAGACGAAGCCCGCGGCGGCACCCCGGAAGGCCTGATCCACGCCATCCGCCGCCTGTTCTTCCGCTCATAGGCGAGCGGCTGGGCGTCAGCCCTCCGTGTACTCGACAGCACGCAAGCAGGGACTGGCCGTCGATAACTCTGGAAATGTCTTCGCGGCAATTCGAACGGCGGTTACAATGCCGGGCGAGGAGTCACCTATGCCGCTGCTGGATCATTTTCGACCGCCTATTTCCAACAAGGGTTCGTGGGAGGGCTTTCATGGGATGTGGCCTGCGATGATCGTGATGGATCTGAGCAGGACGCTGCCCGATCAATACACCGCGGAGCCTCGCGTGCACCTGGGGAAGAATTTTGAAGTAGACGTTTGCACGTTTGATACTGGCAGTGAAAGTGAATTCGGAGTGAACGGATCTGGCTCTGGTGCGGCCACGGCGACGTGGGCACCTCCGGAACCGACGCTGACTCTGGAACTGGACCCGACGGAGATTTACGAATACGAAGTGCTGATCTTTGACCAGCAGCGAGGTCGAGAACTGGTCGCTGCAATTGAGCTTGTCAGCCCCGCGAACAAAGATCGCCCTGAAACTCGTCAGGCCTTTGTTTCAAAATGTGCAGCCTTGCTTCAAAAGAAGATCTGTGTTTCGATCGTGGATCTGGTGACGGTGAAGCATTTCAACCTGTACTGTGAAGTGCTGGACGTTTTCTGTCAGACCGATCCCGCGTTTGCTCCAGCACCACCCGAGGCCTACGCCGTGACGTGCCGAAGTCACAACCTGGCGACGCGTTCCCGATTTGAATCCTGGGCCTACCCCATGTCGGTCGGACAACGACTTCCGGTCCTGCCAGTCTGGCTCGCCAACGATTACGCAATCTCACTGGACCTGGAAGCATCGTACTTGCAGACCTGCAGTGCACTGCGGTTGATGTAGCAATGGCAGCCACAGGCTGTCGAGTACGATGCTCCGCAGAAATGTCGTGTTAGTCGCTGCAGAGCGAGCCCAAAATGCCCCCACAAATGGCTCCGCAACATTCCGTGAGTTGCGTTTGTGGCTCGCGGTGATGCTGCGACCGCAATGAAATCCGAAAACCGTTCATCTGTACAGTTGCTATGCCTTGCTGGCTGGTTGGTCCAGAGTGCAAAATGACTGGAATCAGGGGTTCTCGGAAAATTTTCTGAAATTTGGATAGTCGAAGCGAACCTCCTGAGGCGATCCTGTGTCATAGGACCAATGAGAAAGTCCGGGCACAGATTGTTTCCGGAGGGTTCTCAGTGTTTCCCTGCTGTTCCGATGGCTTCCGGCTGACGAATTCAGAAAGAACGGTTCACTGGAATAGGAACGGCCTTTAGTCGGCAAGTGGTTGCTGACATCTAATTACGCCGCTGAAGGCGGCGTCTCACATGGACCGAAAGACCCAGTCAGGTCGCGGGACAAATACAGGAGGCAGAACAATGCTGCTGAACACAACGATTCAGGCTCAGATTGCATCGACAACCGCGTTTGCGGCTAACGTCATTGCCGGGCTGTTCGTACGTTCTGCCTCTCCCGCAGTTGCAGTCGTAGTACCAGTGCCTGTGGACCCGGTGCGTAGTATGCGCTGGCGTTATCAGGGACAACCATGCGATTCGAAACAGCATCATGGACATGATTCCAAACGCTGTCGACGGTCGCTCTGTCGCTCAACGACCCTATTGATGTCGAGTTCTGAGCGGGCCCTCAACCTAACCGAGGGCAATGGTTGTGAAACTGGTCCTGGCAGAAGCTGAAGAGCAAATCGCTCCCGTCTTCGGACGAAATCAGAACTTCTTCTGCCTGAACCGCCTCGGGGTGTTTGCAGCATCGCTGCCGCTTGCCCCAATCGTGTGAGTTTCTGAGGCCCATTCTGCATTTCCGCAGTCCTCAGCTCACGGCCGTTCCTGCGAAGCAAATCCACACACTCGGATGTCGCCCCCTGTGCCGCGCCGAATGTGTTTTCAGACTGGAGTCTGTACTCATGGTTATTGATTCTTTGACCCCTCTTGTTGTGCGAGCACAGTCCGGCGACCGGTCTGCTTTCGATGATTTGATCGTGCTCTTCCAGTCCCGAGTGTATGGCATTGTCATGCAGAGACTGCGAAACACGGCCGAAGCGGATGAAGTCGTTCAGGAAGTCTTTCTCCGAGCATTCCGCAAGCTGCCTCAGCTGCAGGAGGCGGATCGGTTCGGTGGATGGCTGTGCCAGATCGCCGTTCGTCTCTCGATCAATCGAGCTGTTCGACGTCCTGCGGAAACCAGCGTAGAGCCTGAAACTTTCGACAGCGTGGAAGAAGCGGACGCAAGTCCTCTGTCTGAAATGCTTCGACAGGAAAACATTGAACAGGTTCGCGAAGGTCTGAACCAGCTCGGCCGTCTCGACCGGGAAACTCTGTGGGCCTTCTACTTCGAAGGATCGTCTTTGAAGGAGATGAGCGAACAGTTTGAAAGCCCGATCGGTACAATCAAGCGACGTCTGCACACCGCTCGTGGCCGACTGCGAGACGTGATCAGCGGATTGCAGCCTGCCTAGCAAGGGGTGAATGTCCGCTGTTCGGTGGAGCCATCTCGTCTGTTGCTCACGTTGTTCGCTGACCTCAGGATCACAACAATCACGCTATAGCCCCGGTACCCAACAGTGCCGGGGCTTTTTTAGTATGCTGCCTGCGGAGTCATCGCACATAGACGATGTGTTCGGTGTCGCAGTCACCGGAGGGCTCGCGCCCTTCCGCTATTTTTGGTTCCAGACAGACGAACGGAAATCCTGAACATGCATGTGCCGGCGGCCTATTCCATGACGGACTCTGACACTCTCAGAGAATTCCTCGTGGCACATTCCTTTGCATTGCTTGTCTGCAACGGAGTCACGGGTTCTGAGCCGGACAAACCGCATGAACCTCCGTTTGCCGGACATCTTCCGCTGATTTTGGATCCGAATGATGCCTCCTGCCTGATCGGGCATGTGGCTCGAAACAATCCGTTGTGGAAAATGGCTGATGGAACGAAAGTGCTGGCCGTGTTCAGCGGTCCGCACAGTTACATCACACCGGCGTGGTACGGCGAAAAGAACGTCGTGCCAACGTGGAACTATCTGACTGTTCACGTGACCGGAACGCTTCGAATCGTTGAAGACTGCGAGTCTGCACTGAAGATCGTCGATCACGCGGTTCAATACTATGAAGCGTCCAGTGACCAGCCCTGGTCCTTCGAATCAACGGACGCGGACTTCCGAGAAAAGCTGATCTCCGGCATCGTCGCCTTTCGAATTCACATCGACTCCATCCAGGGCGCCTGGAAACTCAGCCAGCACCACCCCGCCGACCGCCGCCGTCACACGATCGAAGGTCTCCGAACCCGCGCGACTGGTGACGACCTGATGATCGCGGCGCTGATGGAATCCTGCGGGCCGTGCTGACGGCTGCGAATCTCGCTCTCCGTGGCATTCCGTATTGCCAGCCCCAAAAAGACACTTCTTGCAACTGTATCGCGGCTGTTGTATAACGATCGTTATATGAATGCGAGACGCATGATTATCTGAGGTGTGCTTGTGAAGTGTTTTGCACCGTTCCTGATGGTGTTCTGTGGTTCCGGGATTGCGTTTGGAGCACAGTACGATGCGACGGACAATCCTGTTGTTCGTCTGGCGTTTGATCTGGCGGATTTGAAGGGGCAGTTCGCGGGGCTGGATCAGAATGATGCTCGGCAGGTTCGTGCGTTTGTGTTTCTGTCGACGACATGTCCGGTGGCCAATTCGTATACGGCGACGCTGAATCGTCTCGCGAAAAATCTTCCGGAGAACGTCCGGTTATTTGGCGTGGTTTCTGATCCGTTTGCGACTCATCGTGAGTCTGTGCAGCATTTTGAGCAGTACAAGGTTTCATTCCCCGTGCTGTTTGACAGCTCAGGGCTGCTTGCGGAACAGCTGCGACCTACGCATGTGCCTGAAGCATTTGTGCTGGACCAGAACTGTCGGCTTGTCTATCGAGGCGCCATTGATAACGCGTACGAATCGATCGGTCGTCGACGTGCCAATGTCGAACACCACTATCTTCAGGACGCGGTGCACGCTGCGGCTCAGGGGCAACAGGTGACGACGAGGCAGACCGATCCGGTGGGATGTGTCTTTCCCAAAAGGAAGTCTGTCGCAGATTCGGACGTGACTTATGCTCGTGACATTGCTCCTCTGATTCACAGCCGCTGTCTGAACTGTCATCGTCCGGGACAGGTCGCCCCGATCATGCTGACAGATTATCGCGAAGCCGTGGCTCATGCGGACATGCTGGTCGAGGTGACTCAGCGAAGAATCATGCCTCCGTGGATTCCAGGACCAGACACAGGTCATCGATTTGTCGGAGAGCGAAGGCTGTCCGATCGCGAACTGGACCTGCTGAAGACATGGGCGCGGAACGGATGTCCCGAAGGTGATCCTGCCGACCTGCCTCCAGCGCCGTCCTTTGCCGAAGGCTGGCGGCTGGGAACTCCGGACATGGTTGTTCGCATGCCGGAGCGATTTACGGTGCCGGCCGATGGTCCGGACATCCTTCAGAACTTTGTGATCCCGCTTGAGCTGGCTGAGGATCGCATGGTGGCCGCCGTGGAATTTCATCCAGGCAATCGTCGGGTCGTTCATCATTCGGTGCTGTTCTTGGACGATAAACAGCAGGCGCGAGCTCTGGATGCGAAGACTCCCGAGCCGGGCTATGCCAACTTTGGCGGACCAGGGTTTCTTCCGAGCGGCGCGCTGGGAGGCTGGTCTGTTGGGAACACCGCGCGGCGACTTCCGAACAGCATGGGTCGCTATCTGAAACGAGGAAGCGATCTGGTTGTTCAGGTGCACTATCACCCGTCCGGCAAAGAAGAAACGGATCAGTCGGAGCTGGGAGTTTACTTTGTCGACCAGCCTGTCTCGGAGTTGTTAACACAGCCTGGCAAGCTGGTGGGGAGTATCTGGATGGCCAACTATGAAATGGACATTGCTCCCGGCGAAGCAAACTATCGGCGGTCCACGGAATATACGCTGCCGCGCGATGTGACGATGGTGGGTGTCGTTCCGCACATGCATTTGCTTGGCAAAGCGATGACGGTGACCGCGCGACGTCCCGGAGCGGAGCCGGAGATTCTGGTTGACATTCCGGCATGGAACTACAACTGGCAGGATGAGTACTACTACGAACGACCGTTTTCGCTGCCGAAAGGAACGGTTCTGAAAGTCGAGGCCATCTTTGATAACTCTGCGGGGAATCCTTCCAATCCGTCGTCTCCGCCGAAGCGAGTGACATGGGGAGACGAAACGACGGATGAGATGCTGTTCTGCTTCTTCCTGCTGACGGCCGATCGAGCCGAGGATCTGATTCACACGATCTTTGACAATCTCGGCCACGACATGAAGCAGCCACGTCGCGAAGTGAGTCCATCACGATGAAGACTCGACGCAGAAGCACCGAAGCGACTCGGGATCGTCTTCTCGATCATGCACTGACACTGTTTTCAGAGCGTGGATATGCGGCAACGGGAATCCGGGACATCATCGATGCCGCCGGAGTGACACAGCCGACTCTCTATTACCACTTTGCTGACAAACAGACTCTGTTTTGCGCACTGATCGAACGCTACTACGGAGAAAGTCAGCAGCAACTGGAACAGATCGTCGAATCTCAGCCGGGCTGTACTGCCCGTTTGAAATCGTTTGCAGCGGTCTCCTTCGAGTCGTGCTGCGCGGATCCTCGTGTGGCCCGTTTGATGTTTCAGACGTACTTTGGGCCGCGCGTTCCTGAGATCGACGGAGTCCTCGACCAGCTGACGCAGCGCCGTTATGACCTTGTCGTCCGGGTCATGAAGGATGGAATGGCTGAAGGAGCACTGCGACCCTCGGATGCTCAGTTTCTGGCGTTGAGTTTCTGCTGCCTGATTGACCAGCCGATCAACCTTTTTTCACGCCGAGCGAGGCCCGGAAAACTGCTGACTCAGCAACTGGCCGATGCGCTGGTCTCGCAGTTTCTTCACGGTGCCGCCAGCTGAGGAACTCTATTGTCACCGAGAGCCTTCTTCTTGTCGGCATCATTTCTCATTCACAATCGCAGCATAGGCTGGTTTCGGTTGAGAATTGGCGTCGAGGATCAGAGGGTGCTGGCCGAAGCGCCAGGTGCGACGGTCATGCAGGCCCCAGAAAGTGACTCGTTCGATGACGTCTTTGTGTTTTCGGAAAATTGCAAACAGTCGGGTATAGTCTTCGGCCTGTCGCTGCAGGTCTTCAGCCGAAGGGGGTGCTGAGTTTCTTTGTCCTCGGCCTCCCGGTCCTCCTCCAAATTGTCCGCCGGATGCACCTCGAATGGTCACGTCCAGTTCCGTGATGCTGACTTTCAGCCCGAGCGACGCGTAGTCGGAAATTGCCTTGTCGATGTCATCGAACGGAACGCTGCCGGATCGCCAGTGTCCCTGAATCCCGACCGCATGGACGGGAGCGCCTTCACTGAGAAGCCGCTTCAGAAGAACCATCGAGCTTGCATGCTTTGGCCCGGATTCGATGTTGTAATCGTTGTAGTACAAAGTTGCGTCGGGATCCGCTTCGTGAGCAAAGCGGAATGCCAATGTCAGATACTCGGGCCCCATTGCCTGCAGCCACGGTGAATTTCTCAGGCCTTCCGACTTTGCGGTTTCTTCATTCCCGCCGTCATTGATCGCTTCGTTCACGACGTCCCAGCTTTGGAGCTTTCCTTTGTATCGTCCCGCCAGTGTGTGAATATGATCCTTCATCCGCTGAGTGACGACGGCTCTGTCTCCGTTTTCGAAGAACCACCTGGGTGTTTGTGCGTGCCAGACCAGAGTGTGTCCGTGAATCGACATCTGGTTCTTCTGAGCCCAGTCCACCAGAGCATCTGACGCTTCAAACTGCCAGCGACCTTCCTCCGGATGAACGCGCTCCGGCTTCATGCAGTTCTCCGGAGTCACCGCATTGAAATGCTTCGCTGCTGCGGTCAGCTCTGCTTCGGAATAACGAGCCGGCACATCGCCCGCCATACCGATGATGAACTGATCCCGGAACGCCTCTTTGATCACTCGGTCAATTTTGACTTCGACGGCCGGAGCTGGCGGTGTCGCTGGAGGTGGATCCGGCAGTTTGCGAGTTGCGATGGTTTCGATCGTTCCAAAATCACCGACTTTGCGAGAGACGCTGAGTCCTTTGTCGTTCAGCCTGCAAACGTACTCGATTCGAATCTCGCGGTCCTGCAGCCTTCGAAGTTCAGCGAATTTCAGTGAGTCTGCATCGAGCTTCACATCGGTGAAAGCGACGTCACGCTTTTCGTCATTGGCTTCCACGACCGCCGTTGCTGTTGCTTCGCCATCTTTGACGCCGAACTGAAAATGGTACGTCTGAACTCCGGAGAATGTCTCGAACTGGGCATGCCATGTTCCGGGGAACTCTTCACATAAGACAGCAGGATTGCTGCAGAAGACCGCCCCGACGAGGCAGAAGAAGGCGATAGCGTGTTTCATGGAGAGCGTGTCCGCTTCTAAAGGGCGTGGTTTGCGGTGGTGGACGATCGTGAGTCCCCGGAATTCTGCCCGGGACACTGTGCGATGTTCGAAGACAGTACTCCTGTTTCCGTGCAGGAGCAAGTTCACTGGAAATGCCAGGTAAGATCTATTACAGCCGCAGCGTCTCAGATCTGTTCCGTCAGGAAAATGGGCGAGCATCGATAAGTTCCAGCGGATGTCAATGGGGTGACTCTTTCGAGACATGACGAACCCTGTCGAGAAGACTGGGTACAAGTGCTGACCGCAGATTCTGTGCAGCGTGAAAACGCGCTGGGGGATTTGCGGGATTTTTTGCTGCGCGGTTTGAGTCGTTCGCTGACTCAGTGTTATGGTGGGCAGCTGGATCTGGAAGATGTGGTTCAGCTGGCGCTGGTGAAGATTCTGGATTCGCTGGAGTCGTTTCGCGGTCAGAGTCGATTCACCACGTGGGCGATGTCGATTGCGGTTCGCATCGGGATCAGTCAGCTCAGGCGGCACTATTATCGGGATGTGTCCCTGGACCTCGGTCAGGCGGATGGGTCGGCTCTGGAGCTCTCGCTGGGAACGAGTGAGCCTTCTGATGAGTCGGCCAGTCGAAGCAGCGTAATGAATCTGCTGCAGACTTTAATTGACACAGTGTTAACGGACCGGCAGCGAGCAGCGATTCGAGGAACACTCGAAGGATTGCCGGTCGAAGAGATTGCCGTGCGGATGAACAGCAATCGAAATGCTGTCTACAAACTGGTTCATGATGCACGTCTTCGGCTTCGTGAAGGATTTGAAGCGCGAGGTGTGACGATGGAAGATGTGCTGGAGACCCTGTCATGACTCAGCTGAATCCCGATCAGGTGCGAGAACTTCTTGTCGCTGTTTCCGATGCCGTTCCGGATGCGATGACCTGCGATCAGTGCTTTGAGCTGATCTCTGTATTTGCCGATTCGCAGCAGCAGGGGTCGCCTCCGGACGTTACGCTCGAAGCCGTTGCCACTCATCTGAAGCAATGTCCGTGCTGTGCCTTTGAGTATGAAGTGCTGCTCGTCAGTCTGGGCGTTGATCCTCAAACCAACAGCTGATCGTGGCTCGTGTCTCCGTCGCGAGAACCTCAACACGCCTGATCACTCTGGCCCGTACGTGACCCGCTTTCATTCCGGGATTTCCTTCAATTCCAGGTAAGAGCTTGCGAGCTGACAGCGTCTCAATGTCAGTGCCGCCGGGCAACCGATTTTGTGACGGGCCTGTGTGGCAATTGCTCTTGCCTGCATGACGATCGCCAGATGTTCTGGTGTTCGATCCCTTCGTGTGGATCGACGGAATGGCAGATCGAAGCGGATGAGCAGCCCTCGCTGCTGCGCTTCTTCTGTGCCACAAAGATCGCTTCCCATCGCGGGCTTTCGTTTCCTACCGTTGTTTTGAAAGGTGTTCCTGTGAAATCGCTGATGAGTGTCGTACTGTGTCTTGGCTGTCTTCTGGTTGTCGGCTGTTCGGATTCTGCGGATGCTCCATCGATGTCGAATACCACTTCGATGAGTGGCGACAAGATGTCGGGAGATATGAAAATGTCCGGCGACATGAAGATGTCGGGCGACATGAAAGACGGCATGGCTAAGGACGGCGGGATGATGAAGGACGGAGCGATGATGAAAGATGGCGGCATGGCAAAAGACGGTGCCATGATGAAAGACGGCAAGTAGTCTCAGGTGAGCGAACCATGAAGATGCCATCCATTCCAGATCATGAAGTGACTCCTCCTGAGCTCTACTTCAACCGCCGGCGCTTTTTGAGGGCGGGAGCGATTGCGGCGAGCACTGTGGCGACCGCTGCGGTGTATCGCTGGTTCAATCCACGCATGAAGGTGGATGTTCAGACAGAAGCCGTCGCGGGTCTGCGGGATGCGGAACTGACTGAAGCGGAACTGCTGGCTCGCGGCTGGAGAACCACGGAGCCGTCCACTTCTGAACCGGACATCCTGAGTTACAACAACTTTTACGAATTCACGACGGACAAGCAGGGCGTGGCTCTGGCAGCTCGTGATTTTCGAACGGAAGGATGGACGATCAGGGTTGATGGCCTGGTCAACAAGCCTCAGACGCTGACGATCGATCAGCTTCATTCCATCAGTGCACCGGAAGAGCGAATCTATCGGATGCGATGTGTGGAAGCCTGGTCGATGGTGATCCCTTGGGCCGGCGTTCCACTGTCGCGGGTTCTGGAAGCGGTTGAACCGAAGGCGGACGCTCGCTACGTCGCATTTGAAACGCTCTACGATCCCGAGCGGATGCCTGGTCAAAAGACGGATGTGCTGGAATGGCCGTATGTGGAGGGGCTGCGTCTGGACGAAGCGATGAACCCGCTGACGCTTCTGGCAACAGGGCTCTATGGAAAGATTCTGCCGCCGCAGGACGGCGCGCCTGTTCGACTGGTGGTTCCGTGGAAGTATGGCTTCAAGGGGATCAAGTCGATCGTGCGAATCTCGCTGGTTTCTGAAATGCCAGTGACCAGCTGGAGTCGCTACTCACCGGAAGAATATGGCTTCTATGCCAACGTGAATCCCGGTGTCGATCATCCTCGCTGGAGTCAGGCAACGGAACAGCGGATTGGGGAAGCCGGTCGTCGGCCAACGCTGATGTTCAACGGCTACGAAGAACAGGTCGCGTCGATGTATGAAGGCATGGACTTGCGAGTGAATCGATGACAACACTTTCGTTTCAGCGCTGGCTGGTCATTCTGAACGGGCTTGTACCGTGCGGACTGTTGCTGCTCGACGCCCTGTCGGGACAGCTCGGAGCGAATTCCGTCAACATTGCTCTGCACATCACCGGCATTCTGTCGCTTGTGTTTCTGCTGCTGTCGCTTCTGATGACTCCATTGAAGACGCTGACGGGATGGGGTGGCTGGATCGCGTTTCGTCGAGCACTGGGGCTCTATGGTTTCTTCTATGCTGTCGGGCATTTGGTGATTTATGTCGCGTACGATCGTGCGGGCAGCCTGCAGAGTACGATCAGCGAAGTGGCGAGCCGTCGATTCCTGCAGGTCGGTGCTGTGGCGATTCTGCTGATGGTTCCTCTCGCGGTGACGTCAACCAACGGAATGATTCGCTGGCTTGGTGCGGCAAGATGGAAGCGGCTTCATCGACTGACCTATGTGGCTGTGGTTCTGGGAGTCCTGCATTACTACATGCTGGTGAAGTCGGATGTCCGGCAGCCACTGGCCTTTGGAGCGGTTCTGGGAATCCTGCTGGGTTCTCGCGCGTGGCCGGGATCTCGTGGAAAGACAGCGGCACGATCGACCGCTGTTCCATTGATGAAGTCGACGACTTCCGCCGAATCCGGTGTATCAGTCAGTCCGGTGGCTCGATGGAAAGGCGAATTGAAGGTTGTCGAGATTCGTGAGGAAACTCACAACGTTCGAACCTTTCGGCTGGCATCTCCGGATGGAGCGAACATCCCGTTCACGTGGCAGCCCGGACAGTTTCTCAACGTGCAGTTGAACATCGACGGCAAGCGTGTGGCGAGATCCTACACGATTGCATCGTCGCCATTGCAGAGGCAGTGGCTGGAACTGACAATCAAGAAGGAGCCACAGGGACTCGCGTCCTCGTTTCTGCATGAGCGAGTGCGTGAGGGCGAACTGCTGTCAGTCTCCGGCCCGGCTGGCCGATTCCTGTTTGCGGGTGACCAGGAACAACGAGTCCTGTTGATTGCCGGAGGAGTTGGACTGACACCTGTGATGTCCATCCTTCGGACTCTGTGTGCTTCAGGCTGGCCCGGACAGATCGATCTGGTGATTTGTGCGAAGACGGAAGCGGATCTGATCTTTCGTCGGGAGATTGACCAGCTTTGCCAGCAGCATCGTTCTTTGCATGTTCACATCACACTGACTCAGTGTGGCGCTGCCGATCCATGGACGGGCCACCGAGGAAGAATCTCCGCGGAGTTTCTTCAGGGCTGTCTTCCTTCTTCTGTCGTGGCAACGACTCCGGTGTTCTTGTGTGGCCCGACGGAAATGGCTCGGGTTGTCAGCGAACAGCTAGCTTCGCTGGGTGTTCCGAAACAACAGTTGCACGTGGAATCGTTTGGTGGGGCAAAGTCTTCGCCTGCTGCTGCTGTTGCAGGTGCAACGATTCAGGCATCGTCGTTTGGAGTGACGTTTGTTCGCAGCCAGAAAGAGGCTCAGGTGGATCCGGCGACGACGCTTCTGGAAGCGGCCGAGCATCATGGCGTGTCGATCGATTTTGAGTGCCGTTCGGGTGTCTGTGGACAGTGCCGAGTGCGTTTGTTGCGGGGAACAGTCACGATGGCATCCGATGATGCGCTGACTCGTTCGGACCGCAGTGGTGGCGTCATTCTTGCCTGCCAGGCGCGAGCGACTTCGGAAGTGTCTGTGGATTGTTAGTCTTGCGAGTGTAATGCAGAAGCCGACTTCCATCCGTGTAAACCCGGTGGGGAGAGTTGGCGCAAAGGGCTGTGCTGATTTCTTGTGTCCTGGTTACGAAAGAGTCTCATGCTGCGCGCGTGTTTGGCTGTTCTGGTGGTGGTTGCTTCTCTCTGCTCTGATTGTGCCGGTGCGAGCGATGAATCGAAGAAGGGGACTGCGGAGACTGTTCGTATGGTCTTGCCGTGCCTTTCGGACGGTTCGACGTTTGATCTGAGTCAGCAGAAGGCAAACTTTGTTGTCCTGCATTTTCTGTTGAAGACGGAGTGTCCGTATTGCCTGAAGTACACTCGTGAGTATTCACAGATTGCGAAGGATGAAGCGGATGTCGTGCATGTGTTTCTGAAGCCCGACGACGAAGCGGAAATTCGCAAATGGATGGATCACCTGGACGCGGAGACCAGGAAAGAACTGCCCATGATCCTCCATGATGCGGACGCGAAACAGGCCAGGGCATTCAGGATTCCGGATGGTTATCGGTTCCACGGACAGAGCGTCCACTACCCGGCACTGATCATCCTTGGACCTGACCGAAAGGAAGTGTTTCGCCATGTCGGAAAGTCAAACGCCGACCGGTGCACGGTCGAGATGTATCGCGAACAGATGGCGAAGTTGAAGCAATAACCAATCGGACAGCGTGCCAGGTGGTGGCGGAAGCGATTGAGGACAATCGCTTTACAATCGTCGCAGTCCGTCTTCTTTCATTGGGTTTGGAATCGCTTCATCGATTTCGTTGATGCGGCGGAGTGTTTCGGGGTCCAGCGTCAGGCCGTCGGCGGCGAGGCTTTCTTCGAGGTGCTGGAGAGTTGTGGCTCCGATGATTGTGGATGCCACGAAGTCGTGCTGTTTGCTCCAGGCAACACAGAGTGCCGTCAGAGTGACCAACCAATATTTCAGCCGTTTGATCCTGGGACTGAATGTGCGATCAGAAAATCTTCCTCATTGGTTTCAGGCTGGCGCGGCGATTTTCGTCACGTTTCGTACAGAAGATTCACTGCCGAAAGAGGTTCTGCTCCGATTGCAGCATTCGTTGAACCAATGGCTGCAAGGGCGATCGCTGCCGTCAGAGTTTATGCTGGAACTCTCTGACGGCTGGAGTAGAAAGTATCAGGATTTAGTGCGATGCGTTGCCGCTGGAGAACGCCGAGAGTTTCGCAGGCACTTCGATCAGGTCTTTCAGCATACTCTTGATGAGTGCCATGGCCGATGTCTGTTGAAGAATCCTGAAATCGCCAGGCTCGTCCGCGATGCCGTCCTGTACGGCAATGGACAGCAATTCGATCTCGACCGACTTGTGATCATGCCAAATCATGTGCATGCGATTGTGCAATTTCGCGCAGGGTTTGATCTTAGCGTCGTTGGACAAAGTTGGATGCGGTACACCGCACGCAAAATCAACAAACATCTCGGACAGAAGGGCCCATTCTGGCAGGCTGAGCCCTTTGATCACATTATCCGCAGTCGTGAGCAATTCTGCTGGTTGCAGAATTACGTGTCAGATAATCCGAAGAAAGCCAAACTCAGCGAAGGTGAATATCTGCTTTGGACGAGGCCAGTGTAGAACGGCTGTCCCAGCCGTTGCGTTTTCCTGTGTTTCTGTGATCTTGATGGCTGTGTGTTGTGGGAGCGATTGAGGACAATCGCTTTACAATCGTCGCAGCCCGTCTTCTTTCATTGGGTTTGGAATCGCTTCATCGATTTCGTTGATGCGGCGGAGTGTTTCGGGGTCCAGTGTCAGACCGTCGGCGGCGAGGCTTTCTTCGAGGTGCTGGAGGGTTGTGGCTCCGATGATTGTGGATGCCACGAAGTCGTGCTGTTTGCTCCAGGCAACGCAGAGTGCCGTGAGAGTGACACCGAGGTCATCGGCGATGACTTTCAGCCGTCGCACGGTTTCCCGAGTCCGTTCGTTCAGAAATCGATCGGCGAGTCGCTGCTGTCGTTCACCCAGTTTGCGGTATTCCGTGAAGCGTGCTCCTGGCGGATCGGAATGCATGTATTTGCCCGTGAGGACTCCTCCGCCAAGAGGTGAAAACGGCAGAAGACTGATGTTCTCACGGCGACACACCTGAGCCAGTTCGCTTTCACAGCGGCGATTGATCAGGCTGAAGTTGTTCTGCACGCTGTCGTAGCGGCACAGTCCGAATTTTTCTGAGGCAGCAAGGCTCTTCATCAGGCCCCAGCAGGATTCATTACTGCAGCCGATGGCGCGGATCTTGCCCTGGCGAACGAGTTCTGTCAGAGGGCCGAGCACATCTTCGTATCGCATGCCGTGGTCGGGCCAGTGAGTCTGATACAGGTCGATGTAATCGGTCTGCAGTCGCTTCAGGCTGGCGTCCACAGCTCGCACGATTTGAACTCGATCCAGAGCCGAGTGGCCATGGCGAACGGGCGGCACGAACCATCCATGTGCCGGTCCTGTGATCTTGGTCGCGATGATGACAGATTCACGCGGCTTGGTTTTCATCCAGCGACCGACGATTTCTTCCGTGCGACCGAAGGCTTCGACGGTCGGAGGCACAGGGTACATTTCGGCGGCGTCATAGAAATCGATGCCAGCGTCATAAGCTCGGTCCATGATCGCGAACGACAGCTTTTCATCGCACTGACTGCCGAAGGTCATGGTTCCCATGCAGATGTCGGAGACAGTGATTCCGCTGGTTCCGAGACGTCGTCGTTTCATGGCGTGGTCTTTCTGAGCAACAATCGCGCTTCCCTGAGTACTCCGGTGGCGGTAGTATCTGAAACAACCGCAGGCGGTCAGTCAACAGGAGCGGTGGAATGACATTTTCGCGATCATGGGCATCTGCCGTTTCAGCATGCGCTGTTTGTGTGCTGTGGCTGATAGTCGATTCTCTGTCAGCCGACGAGATCGCTCGGTTTGCGGATCAGGTACGTCCTCTGCTGATGGCGAAATGTGTCTCATGCCATGGCCCGGACAAGCAGGAAGGTCAGCTGAGGCTCGACGCGCGAACTCACGCGCTGGCCGGTGGTGATCGCGGGCCGTCACTGATTCCAGGCGATGTCGATAGCAGTCTTCTCGTACAGGCTGTCCAGGGCGGTGATCCGGATTTTCAGATGCCGCCAAAGCAGCCGCTCTCGTCGGATGAGATTCAGCTGCTGACGGACTGGGTGAAAGCCGGAGCCGTCTGGCCGGAAGATGTGGCCGTCCTGTTTGATGACGATCCCGATTTCCCGGCCGCACTGACAAACGGGAATGGCACCGCGCGGTTGTCGAAAGACGCTCCTTATTCCGGGGCCGCCAGTCTGACGATGACGCCGCTGCAGCGAGATGCCAAGACGATTCCAGGCTGGGACTTTGAAATTCGCGAGACACCGGCAGCAGGGCAGTTTCGGTTTCTGCGCCTGGCATGGAAGAAACAGGGTGCCGGAAGCATTATGCTCGAACTGGCTCGCAACGGTGAATGGCCCGAACCGAATGACGCGCGAGGTCGCTACGTGGCAGGGCCAAACACGACTGGCTGGCAGGCTGTGTCTGTCGGCGATCAGGCTCCGGTGGAATGGACGGTGGTGACGGTCGATCTGTGGAAAGACATCGGCGACTTTACTCTGACCGGCTGCGCGCCGACGTGTGATCGGGGAGAACTCGCGTCGTTCGACATGATGATTCTGGGGCCGACGGTTGAGTCACTGGATGCGTATCGAGTCAGTTCGACGAGCGACGCTGAGAATATCGGCGATGCATTCACCGACGGGCGTAATCCGATTCGTCAGCTGTTCGGCGGCGAGCGGCTGGATCTATGGTCGCTGCGTGTGCCGGTGGCTGTACCAGTTCCTTCCGTGCTGATTCCCGGGATGCCGTTTCGAGCGCCGATCATCCGATTGATGCGTTCATCGCGCGGCTCAAAGCAAAGCAGGAATCGCCAGTGGTCACAGAAGCCATCAGTCGCATGTCAGATGCCATGGGGCCGCAAGGATCTGGCAGGTCTGCCGCACGACGGTCGAAGAAAGCCGACGCTGCGCCGGACGATGAACAACCTTTAGCCCATGAGCGCCTTTGACCGGCTGCTGCTGTCGCCTTTCAGGTGGCGAACGGCAGGCTCGTTACTGGCTTGACGTTGTTCGCTACGCGGATACTCATGGTTACGAACGAGACGAATATCGACCGTTGATCTGGAAGTATCGCGACTATGTCATTCGGTCATTCAACGCAGACAAACCGTTTGATCAGTTCGTGAAGGAGCAACTGGCCGGTGACGAACTTGTGCCCGGTTCTCCTGAGACTCAGGAGCAGGCGGATGCACTGATCGCCACCGGATATCTGCGGCTGGGTCAGTGGGACAGCACGGCGGAGATCTTTCAGGAAGAAGATCGTCTGCGAGCCGAAGTGCAGGCGGACCTGACCAACACGACAGCGTCGGCGTTCCTGGGACTGACGATGTCCTGCTGTCAATGTCATGATCACAAGTACGACCCGTTATCGCAGGCGGACCATTATCGTCTGCGAGCATTCTTCGCCGGCATCAACCCCGTGAATGATCTCGCGATCGATCTTCCGTGGGAGCGTGAACAGCTTGAATCTCACAACGCCGAGCTGGATGAAAAGATTGCTGCTCTGAAGACGCGGCGTCCGGAGAAGCCTGAATCCGACGAAGACAAGGCCGTCGCGGAATCGCTCGACAAGGAGATTGCCGCCCTGGAAGCTCAGCGAAAGAATCCTCAGGTGGCGATGGGCGTTCGGGAAGTCGGGCCGGTGGCGCAGCCGACCTTCGTGCTGTATCAGGGAGACTTCCATTCGCCAAGGCAGAAGGTGAGTCCCGGGTTTCCATCTGTGCTGTTCCCCGGCCGCGCATCACTGGACAACATTGGTCCGGCGGATGACGCGGCCTCGGAGCACGAATCGAACGAGACCTTCGGTCGGCGACGCATGCTGGCAGAATGGGTGACGTCGCCAAAGAACCCGTGGACCGCCCGAGTGCTTGTGAATCGAATCTGGCAGCAACACTTTGGAACAGGAATCGTGGCGACTCCGAACGACTTCGGATACACCGGAGCCCGCCCGACTCATCCTGAACTTCTGGACTGGCTCGCGATCTGGCTGATGGAAAATGACTGGTCCGTGAAGAAGTTGCATCGATTGATCCTGACATCCGAAACGTACCAGCAGGCCTCCTTATATAAGGAGGAGACAGAGGCTTTGCAGAAGGATCCGGACAACCGATTGCTCTGGCATCAGAACATTCGCCGTCTGGATGCGGAAACACTTCGAGACAGTCTGCTGGCGGTGTCGGGGTTGCTGCGGCCGTACGGTTCCGGTCGTCCGATGTGGCCAGCGGTTCCGGATGATCTGCTGCATGCTCAACCCGCCATTCTGGAAGCACTCAAGAATGATGACGGCGGACGAATGCAGGGCTGGTACACCGACCCTGAAGATCAGGTCGATGTGCGAAGCCTGTTTTTGATTCGCAAGCGATGTCTGCCGGTTCCGTTTCTGCAGGCGTTTGACCTTCCCGATTCGACCGTGTCGTGTGCTCGGCGAGATACCACGGTCGTGGCACCTCAGGCGTTGATGCTGCTGAATAGTCCCGAAGGGCTGCGGTATGCTCAGGCGTTTGCTGATCGAATGCTGAGTCACTGGGAATCAGAAGCGAAGTCTGCGAATACGAAGAGTGGCGAATCGAACCTTGTCCCGTTGATTCAGTCGATCTTTCGTGAAGCGCTGATGCGGGAAGCGGATGCGGAAGAACTCCGGCTGTCGGAATCGATGCTGGCGGATCACTTGAGTCGACATCGGGAGGCAGGAAGAACGGATGAGGCCATGAAGCTTGCGGTTCGTGATTTGTGTCGTGCCATCCTGAACGTGAACGAGTTTATGTATGTCGACTGAAACGAGTTTCTCTGTTCGACCGGATCGGCGGCAGTTCTTTGCTCGCACTGCGTCCGGATTTGCCGGCGTGGCACTCAGCTCGCTGCTGGCTCAGGAGTCGAAGGCGGATGGCGCGGCATCGAGGAACGAGGCGCCGGATCGCCTGAATCCGCTGGCCGAGAAGATTGCTCAGCACGCGGCTTCGGCCAAACAGGTGATCTTTCTGTTTCAATATGGCGGGCCGTCGACGTTTGACCTGATCGACTACAAGCCAGATCTGTTGCGGCTTCATGGACAGCCGGTTCCGGATTCGCTGAAAGCCCACAAGGACAAAGTGGGCGGTGTCTTCAATCATTGCAAAGACGAGCTGCTCGCCGGGCCATGGCGCTGGAGACAACATGGGGAATGCGGTGCGTGGTTTTCGGAGCTGCTGCCTCACACGGCAAAGCACGCGGATGATCTGTGTTTCGTTCGATCGATGTACAGCGACAGTTCCAATCATGCACCAGCCACGTATTTGATGAATACCGGTGCGATTCTGGGCGGGCGGCCGAGCCTGGGATCGTGGCTCACATATGGTCTGGGATCGATGAATCAGAATCTTCCGGGCTACGTGCTGCTGTATGAAGTCGGAGGACTGGGAGGATCTGCGAACTGGAGCAACGCGTTTCTTCCGGCCGCCTTCCAGGGAACTCAGTTCCGCCACATTGGACCGCCCGTGTTGAATCTGTCGCCGCCGGAGGAACTGGCTTCGGTCCAGCGATCAACGCTCGATTTTGCTCAGGCACTGAATCGAAAGCACGCGGCCGCGCGAACGTCTGTGCCGGATCTGGACGGTCGCATTGCCTCGTATGAGCTTGCGTATCGAATGCAGTCGGAAGCTCTGGACATCGGAGAGCTTTCACAGGAAACGCAGGAGACTCAGGACGCTTACGGCATTCATGATTCGAACGAAGCTCTGGCGAAGTACGGACGCATGTGCCTGCTGACTCGACGATTGATCGAGAAGGGTGTTCGAGTTGTGCAGACGTACAACGCGGTCGACAAACTTGGCTGGGACAGTCACAGCGACAACACGGAATACCACGAGCGGAATGCGGCTCAGACGGATCGTCCGATTGCTGCTTTGCTGGCGGATCTCAAGCAGCGAGGACTTCTGGAATCGACGCTTGTGATCTGGGCCGGAGAATTCGGCCGCACGCCGATGCTTCAGGGCGAATCCGGACGCAACCATAATCCGTATGGCTTTAATGTCTGGATGGCCGGCGGCGGGGTTAACGCCGGTGTCAGCATCGGGGCCACGGATGAGATCGGACTTCGAGCTGTCGACGAGGTTCAGCCTGTGAAGAACCTGCATGCCACGATTCTGGCCGCACTTGGCATTGCACCGGATGAACTGTTCTTCGAACATCAGGGCCGGCAGGAACGACTCACCGGGGTTGCTCAAAGCTGGAGTCTGATTCCGGGCGTGTTAAAGTAGCGGCACGGCGCGAGCCGTCCGGTGTCGCGGTCACCGGAGGGCTTGTGGCTCTTGGTAGATGGAGTCACCGGAGGGCTTGCGCCCTTCCGCTAACTTTGTTTGGGGGGGCGTTGCATGACGGAATCATCAGAATCATCCGCTTTGTCTCGACGCGGATTTCTTGAAGCGGCATCGGCGGCCAGTCTTGTTTCGCTGATGGCATCGTCAGCGGCGGGCGAGCCTGCAACGTCGTCCGTCTCTGTGAGCGCAGCTGGACCGATCGCGAATATGCTCCCGCCGGCCGGCGAGCCCAACATGATCGGCGCTTACGGTCCGTGGGCCGCGGGGATTGTTGGAGACCAGCCGGCTCGTCTTTCGTTCCTTCAGAGCCAGTTCACGGATGTTGAAGCATGGCGGAAGCAGGCGAAAACTCGAGTCATGGACTGCCTTGCTCCTCCTGACGTCGGGCCTGTGGCTGATGTGCGTGTGGATCATTCCGAAGTGTTCGATGGTTTGCAGATTGAACACGTGAGCTGGCAGCTTCCGTATGGGCCTCGGACCAAAGCGGTTGTTCTAAAGCCTGTCGGTGTCACAGGAAAACTTCCTGCCGTCATTGGCCTGCACGATCATGGCGGAAGAAAGTTCTTTGGTCACGAGAAGATCACGAAGACCGGCGCCGACCAGCATCCTCTGATGAAAGAACATCAGGACGACTACTACGGTGGCCGGGCCTGGGCCAACGAGCTGGCTCGCCAAGGCTACGTGGTACTTGTTCATGACACGTTTGCGTTTGCCAGTCGCAAGGTGGACATGAGCGACGTCGCTCGCGGCGCGCTGATGAACAGTCAGCCGATCACAGATTCGGCGGACGAATCGATTGCCGCTTACAACTCATGGGCTGGGCAGCATGAGCATCTGATGGCCAAGAGTCTCTTCTGTGCCGGGACGACCTGGCCTGGTGTGTTTCTGACGGACGACCAGCGAGCACTCGATTATCTCTGCGGTCGTCCTGATGTGGATGCAGGCCGAGTGGGATGTGCCGGGCTTTCCGGCGGCGGACTGCGAACCGTGTATCTCGGCGGTCTGGATGAACGGATCAAATGCGCGTGCTGCGTCGGGATGATGTCAACGTGGCGAGATTACCTTCTTCACAAGTGCCATACACATACGTGGATGATCTACATCCCGCTGTTGCCTCGCGATCTGGACTATCCGGAGATCCTGGCACTGCGAGCCCCCGCGGCGACACTTGTGCAGAACGACAATGAAGACAGCCTGTTCACTCTGCCGGAAATGCAGCGAGCCGATCGGATGATGAAGGCCGTGTTTGACAAAGCGGGTGCCTCTGATCGATATCGCTGCACGTTCTATCCTGGCCCGCACAAGTTTGACGTGCCAATGCAGACCGAAGCATTTGAGTGGTTCGACAAGTGGCTGAAGTGAGCCTTCGCGAGAAGTGCAGGGGAATTCTGACCATGGTGAAGTGGCGACATTGGATGATCCTGCTGTGCCTCTGCATGGCCGTGGGTTCAGGTTCATTTCTGTTGGCCGATGAGCCACCGGAACAGCTTCGTGTCTGGCTTGGTCCGCAAAGCTGGCAGCGCGATTCGGAGGGGCCGGTTCTGTCGCTCGGAGACAATGGTCACTTCGATGATACTCATATCTTTGCTCCGACGGTCGGGCGAGAGAAGGGTGAGTATCAGCTATGGTACTGCGGTTCGAGCGGCTTTGCTCACGATCTTGCTCCGACTCGAGCTCGCGATGAGCGAGTCTTCCGAGTGGGGCTGGCCACCAGTTCGGATGGAATTCACTTTCAGCGTCACCCCGGTCCTGTTCTGGAGCTGGAGACCGCTCGTCGTTCGATCGTGACCCCCACGATTCTACGTGACCATCATGGTCAGGTGATCCGCGAAGACGGAAAGCTTCGCATGTGGTTCACATCGGCGACTCTGGGTGGCGGCGGCGATCCCCATTCCATCCAGCAGGCGCTGAGCGACGATGGCCGACGCTGGACGGATGTGTCAGCGGTCCAGATCGCGCGGGCCTATTGTCCGTCTGTGGTGAAGACATCCGATGGATACCAGCTTTGGTACACGGAGCCAGGACGCTATCCGTGGCAGATTCGACATGCCTCCAGCACGGATGGCCTGTCGTGGAAAGTCACCGAAGAGCCCGTGCTGAAGATCTCACAGTCGTGGGAGTACGATCTTCAGATTTACCCGTGTGTTCTGATGGTCGATGGTGTCTACCTGATGTGGTACGCCAGCTATCTGGATGCCGAACATCTGACGACGGGGATTGGTTTTGCAGCCAGCACCGATGGTATTCACTGGCACAAGCATCCTGACAATCCGATTCTGCGTCCCGATCCGGAACGTGCCTGGGAATCTCATTACGTCAGCAGTCATTCCGTCATGCAACTGGATGACGGTCGATTTCGCATCTGGTACTCCAGCCGCAAAGCCCCGCCGTTTCAGAATCTGTATTTTGCAATCAACACGGCCGTATGGAGCGGGCCGAAGAGCGATGACGCACAACGCTGAAATCGGATCTCGTTATTCCCGCGTAATGAACTCGTCCGTGTTCATTAGAGTTCGACAGACGACGATCCATGCGGCTTTATTGGAGGTGCTTTCGGGATCTGACACTGCGGTCACTGCGGTCGAAGAGTTGGTTGCTGGTGGACTGGTTTCTGGTGAAGCCGTCAGGCGTGTTGCTTCTTCGGTGTGCGTTGCAAAGTAGCGGACGGCATCGGTGTGAAGAGCCAGCAGGGTCAATTCTTCCTGCTCCGAGGGACGTCGGCCGAAGCCGCGTCGGAAGATTGTCTGAAGAACGGCTTCTGGCGCATCGGGTGATCCGGTCAATGTCGTTGCAAAGTGCTTTGCCGCGTCCGTGAAACTTTCATTGTTCAATGTGACCAGAGCCTGCAGCGGTGTATTCGAGACGGTCCGCTGGATACACGTCAGATTCGCATCCGGACAATCGAAGGTCGTCAGGTTGGGATGAGGCGAAGTGCGTTTGAAGAACGTGTACATTCCTCGCCGATAGCGGTCTTCTCCCTTCGACGTCGTCCAGTTGAAATTGCCCGCGTAACTCAGTTCTGCGATTCCGGCAGGCAACGCCGGGAACACGCTCGGGCCGCCCACTTTTCGGCTCAGTAAACCAGACGCCTGAAGCGTGATGTCTCTGATGATTTCGCCGTCGACTCGAACGCGATTCTGTCGAGCCAGCAAACGGTTCTGAGGATCGATCGTCTGCAGCTCTGGCCTGACTGTGGACGATTGCCGATACGTTGCGGAAGTCACGATCAGCCGAATGAGTGCCTTTCGTGACCATGCTGGCTGAGTCCTGTCAGCGACTGGATTTTGGCCGGCGAAATTTGAAGCCAGCCAGTCGAGCAATTCCGGATGCATCGGCGCTTCTCCTCGAACACCAAAATCCGCAGGTGTTCGAACAAGGCCCTGTCCAAACAAATGACCCCAGATGTGATTCACGGCGACACGGGCTGTCAGCGGATGTTGCGGCGACACAAGCCAGCGAGCCAGATCCAGGCGGTCCGGTCGCGCGCTGGGATCTCGCGGGACGATCGGTGGAAGAATCGACGGAGCCTGCAGAGTCAGCGGCGTCTCTTTGACGGGTTCCAGGAAGTCGCCTCGATGCAGCAGCCATGTCGTTCGAGGCTCCTTTGTTCGTTCCGCGAGAACTCTCACGACAGGTTCCGGTCTTGGTGGTTCCTTCTTTTTCAGTTCCTTCAGGTCGGCTGCCTTGTCTGGCTGAGATTTCAGAGCATCGATCTTCTGTTGCCACGCTTCATGTTCCTTCTGCCATGCCTGAACGTCTGAGGGCAATGCCGGAAGAGTGGTTGTGGATTCATCCGCGTTGTTAAAAACGCTGAAGAGCTGGAAATACTCCTTCTGAGTAATCGCTTCATACTTGTGTGAATGGCAGCGAGCACAGCCGAGCGTTATGCCCATCCAGACGGACGCGGTTGTTTCCGTGCGATCAAAGCAGGCTTCGAAACGAAACTGTTCCTGATCAGTCCCGCCTTCGGTGTTGGTGAGTGTCTGACGATGAAAGGCGGTTGCGAGTTTTTGATCGGCCGTTGAATCGGGAAGAAGGTCGCCAGCCAGCTGTTCGACGGTGAACTGATCAAAAGGCATGTCGCGGTTGATGGCGTCGATCACCCAGTCACGCCATCGCCATGCATCGGGACGAGCATTGTCTTTCTCGTAGCCATCGGAGTCTGCGTAGCGAGCCAGATCCAGCCAGTGACGTCCCCAGCGTTCACCGAAATGCGGCGAAGAGAGATACGTGTCGACAACTTTCTCCCAGGCGTCCGGACTTGTGTCGTTCACGAATGCGTCGACCTGTTCGGGTTCCGGAAGCAGTCCCGTCAGATCAAGTGACAGTCTTCGAATCAGAAGTTCTGTCGGCGCTTCCGGAGACGGCTGAATGCCGGCTTCGGTCAACTGATCGAGAACAAAGTCATCGATCACGTTCTTCCGCCACGGGTGCTGAGAATGATCAGCCTTCGGAGACGGCGCGGTCACTGGCTGGTACGCCCAATGGGTCGCAGAGCCAGACGCAGGACTTGGCCATTGAGCACCCGCCGCGATCCAGCGAGCGATCTTCTCGGTCTGGTCCTTTGACAGGCGTTCTCCTTTGGGCGGCATTTGCTCATCCGGATTTGTGCTCAGGATCCGCTGCAGCAGAAGACTTTGTTCGTATTGCCCCTCAATGAAAGCGGGCCCCGAGTCACCGCCTTTGACCGCATGTTTACGCTGGTCGAGACGCAACCCGGCTTAATGCTTTTCTGGTCCGTGACATGACCAGCAACGTTCGCGAAGAATGGCAATGGCTTCCGTGGCATCGCGTGACTGTTCCGTGTCCTTGCTGGAAGAGTCGTCCGCTGACAGGGCAGAGCACATCGAGACCTGCAGCAGGCTCGACAGCAGCATCGTGAAGCAAACAAAGGCAGGGCGAATCACCATGGCAGGACCTTCGAAAGTGGCAGGTCACCCCTGTGTAAAGCAATTGTCCCCAATCGCTTCCCGTCACACTATGTAGAGCGATTGTCCTCAATCGCTTCCCGTCACACTATGTAGAGCGATTGTCCTCAATCGCTTCCCACGACACTCAACGCGCACTCGCAGGAATCACAGCGAAGCAGTTCAACGACCGGGGCCGTACAGCCACATGGTACAGAAGCAATAACCTTCCGGCGAGCGGTTGGGCGTCAGCGCGTCAGCCCTCCGTGTCAACTCCCCGCCGAACCACCGATCCACCGAACGAACGCCAATTCCGTCATCCGTGTGATCGAATTGCCGCGTAGCCATAGATCGCTGTCTGCCAGACGAACAGCCCGGTCAGGGCATGATAACCGATTCGAAGATACCACTTCGTCAGATACGGCTTTGCATCAAACACGAAACACTGAATCAGCAGTCTCAGTCCCCAGAACAGCGAGACATACGCGCAGAAGGCTCTGGCAAGAGGTGTCCCTGCGACGAGCTCTTTTGAGAAGCAGAGTGAAATGATTCCGAACGCGACGATGTTGAACACGATGTAGATGCCCGCCACCAGCACCCACTGTCTCAGGAGTGGATTCAGCTTTGGCAGATCTTCACGAAACCGAAGCTCCCGTGGAACCTGAGCGCTGGCTGTCAGTGTTGCGAGATGAAACCAGCCGCTCAGAAAGATGAGATCAGCAAGAGTCAGATGGAACATGTGAAGACTCCTCAGCAGACGCGGCCTGCTGCTTCAGGACAGAATCAGTGTTACCGTCGGATTGGAATCACCACGGCAGCAGGGGCAGGATGACACGATCACGGAATGGCTGATGAAACAGCAGTGGCATCGGCAGAAGCAGAATGATCCAGGTTGTGATCTGTCGAACAGTCCGAGTTGCCGCAGAGCGACCTTCCGGGACACGCCGTTCCATCAGGACCGCAACGGCCTGAATCAGAAAGTAGAGAGTAGGACCTCCGTAGCCTGCTCTGGCCGGGACTGAGATCGCAAGTTCGTGAATGAGTCCCGACGCGAGAAAGACGGTGAGCAGTGCCCATGTCTGGCCGTAGCGGCGAAGTGTGGGCAGAAAGACATGGCGGTGGACCAGATCACGGAACGCGGTATTCCATCTCTGGCCCCAGAACTCCGTGACGCTGCTGGAATCCCAGGGAGCATTCATCAAAGGCTTGAGTTTGAATCCCGCCAGATTCCAGAAGCTCACGATAAGATGAAGAAGTCCGAAGTGAAGCACGGAGAGCAGGGCGGCGATTGCCGCGTAGCCTGCCAGAACCGGAGACTGCGACTTCAGCAGAGGCACCACATAGATCAGCGTTGCCAGTCCGAAGATCACAAACGCGAGCGGCAACAGGAACTCGGATCTCCATCGCACGGCCGCACCGGGGCGCCGGCCGGCAAGAAAGTCGGCGGCGTTTAGCGTCGGAGTGGCAAAGCACCAGGCCAGCAAATCGTACCAGCGGCCTTCCGAGTGTGTTTGAGAGAGGAAGGTCAAGACTTTCAGGACGAGAAACAGTCCCACCGCGACGATGCCCATGACTGCCGGCGGAGAGAGTGGGGCTATGGCAGCGACGATGGTGAGCACCGTGATCAGGACACACGTGAGCGCACCAGGATGTCGAATTGCTGTGCTCATGGAGCAACCTCTTGCCGGGAGCAGGCCAAACTGGCGGCCTCAGGAGGCGAACCGCTGATCTTCAAATTGCTTAACCGGTGACCTTCTCCGATCCGCGGAATTGTCTGCGGTTGGTATGCTTCGACCGTTACAGGGGATTCGACTGTCTGGAACAGGGATATGGATGGAGGAAGTGTCATGGTTCGGGTTCAGGATGTGTGTGCGTTCCTTGATCAGTTTGCTCCAGGGAAGCTCGCCGAGACCTGGGACAACGTCGGCCTGTTGCTCGGGCGAGGCGCGAAACCCGTTCGCCGTATCATGACGTGCCTGACTCTGACGCAGGCCGTTGCTGCGGAGGCTGTGAACAGCGACGTGCAGCTGATCGTGACTCATCATCCGATTCTGTTTCGGGGAGCCAAGCGGCTGACGGATCGCACGGCGGAAGGTCGAACGGTGCTGACTCTGATTGAAAACGGAATCGCAGTCTTCAGTCCACATACCGCTTATGACAGCGCGGGACAGGGGATCAACCAGCAATTGGCAGAATCGCTGGGGCTGCGGAGCATCTCGCCGATTCGTGCAAACAGTGAAATCCCTGGGCTGGGAGCTGGCCGTTGGGGAGTGTTTGAGATCGGGGAGCCAGTTTCGGACTTTCTGGGGAAGGTCGTGGAAGTGACAGGAGCCACATTTCTGCAGACAACTTTGGCCGGGCCGGAGACAGTGCAGCGAGTGGCGATAGCGTGTGGGGCAGCGTCTGAGTTTCTGGAGGACGCAGTTCGGTGTGGGTGTGACACGTTTGTGACGGGTGAAGCCAGGTTCCATTCAATTCTGGAAGCTCAGGCGGCCGGGGTGAATTTGATCCTGACAGGACATTATCCCAGTGAGCGGCCTGCGGTTGAGGAGCTGGCGAGGATACTCGGAGAGCAGTTTCCGGGAATCACTTGTTTCGCCAGTGAGGAGGATCGTGATCCCGTGACCGTCTATGTAGCCTCGTGAATGAGGAGCCACGAAGGCAAACGGTTGGGGCCATCGCAATGGTTCCGTCACTCGCCTTGGAGAAGTTGGCAGGAGCTGTGAGCAGTAGAAACGAGGGCGACATGGAAGAACAAACAGTGGAGAAAACGCCGGCAAAACGCTTCCCACCGCATTCTGTGGGACAGGCGTTCAGTCGCGGTGTGTCACTGAAATGTCCGATGTGTCAGAAGGGGCGATTGTTTTCCGGAGTGATCCGGATGAACGAAGAATGCCCGGAATGTGGGTTTCGGTTCGAGCGTGGCCCCGGCTATTTTTTGGGGTCAACCTACATCAACTATGGATTGACGACG
>JAXMBV010000019.1:57500-133494 GCA_046349695.1 Planctomycetaceae bacterium
TTCGGTGGGGTTCGCTACAGTCTGGCTTGTGTTTTGGATTTTGTGCCTCTGGGCTTCATGAGGTTTGCCATGATTGAGCGGGCTCGTTGGGTTGTTCTTGCTGTGCTGGTTCTGCAGTTTTGCCAGGAGGCAAGTCTCGCCAATGAGGTGTCAAAGGACGCGGCGGCGATCTTTGAACAGTCAGGAGTGCGTGGTGGGTTTGTTGTTCATCTTGGTGTTGGTGATGGGCAGCTGACGGCAGCTCTCAGATTGAACGAATCATTTCAGGTGCAGGGGCTGGCGGCGGATAACACTCAGGTTGCGGCAGCGCGAGAGGCGATTCGCCGGGCTGGAGTCTATGGAGATGTTTCGGCCATTGGATTCTCGGGATCGGAACTGCCTTACGTTGACAACATGGTCAACCTGATTGTCATCGAACAACAAGGCGCAGTGAGTGACGAAGAAGTGCTGCGAGTGCTGGTTCCGAACGGAGTGGCTTTGAAGCGGCAGGCCGATGGAAGTTTTTCAAAACTGGTGAAGCCGTGGCCGGAGTCGATCGACGAATGGTCGCATTATCTGCATGACGCAACGGGAAACGCGGTGGCTCACGATGATGTCGTCGCTGCACCCAGACATTTGCAGTGGGTCGGAAGTCCTCGATGGTCGCGACACCATGATCGTATGGCCAGCATGAGTGCGCTGGTGTCCACGAACGGTCGCATGTTCTACATCATGGATGAAGGAAGTCGGATCTCTATTCAGCTTCCTTCCAAATGGAAACTCATCGCGCGGGATGCGTTCAACGGCACAATTCTCTGGAAACGAGAAATCTCTGACTGGCAAAGTCATCTCTGGCCGTTGAAGAGTGGTCCGACCCAGCTTTCTCGCAGACTGGTTTCCGCAGCCAACGAAGTTTATGCGCCGCTGAGCTACAACGGCCCGCTACTGGCTCTGGATGCAGCAACCGGCGAAACGCTGCGAACTTACGACGACACAGATGCGACAGAAGAAGTCATTCTCACAGGTGACAGGCTTTTCGTGGTAGTGCGAAAGGGAAAGGCGGAGCTGGCGGATTACGCGCCGGCGAATGGTCGTGTTGGCGATCAGGGAAAAGTGAATCAGGAGTTTTTCTGGAATGAAGAGCCGCGCGTCGTGATGGCCTTCGAAGCGTCGACCGGAAAAAAACTGTGGGCGAAGCAAACTCGAATTTCTCCGCTGACGCTGGCCGCTGATTCTGGCCGGCTCTATTTCCATGACGGAGAAATTCTGCACGCGTTGAATCAGGAAACCGGTGAACTCGCATGGGAAACCACCCCGGTGACTCGCCGCAAGCAGTTCACTTTCAACTTTGGCCCGCGATTGGTCGTCCATGGTGACGTTGTTCTGTACGCTGGCGGCGACGGCAAAATGATCAGTGTGGATACCGCGAGTGGCAAGCAACTGTGGGAAGCGGAGCATCCCAATTCCGGATACCAGTCCCCTCAGGACCTGATGGTCGTTGATGGTCTGGTCTGGTGTGCACCCATGACGTCAGGAAAGGACACGGGAATTTTCAAAGGCCGGGATCCTCGCACGGGTGAAGTGAAGAAGGAGTTTGCTCCGGACATCGACACCTACTGGTTCCATCATCGCTGCTACATTTCGAAGGCGACCGACAACTTCCTGATCCCGTCTCGTACGGGAGTGGAATTTGTCGACTACAAGAAAGAGCACTGGGACATTCATCACTGGGTGCGTGGTGGATGTCTGTATGGAGTCATGCCCTGCAACGGGCTCACCTACACGCCGCCTCATAACTGTGCGTGTTATCCGGAAGCCAAGCTGTTCGGATTCAACGCCCTGGCTCCGCTCGCGAAAACTCGCCCAATTCCAGGAGTAGTTCCGGAAGAAGGTCGTCTCGAACAGGGCCCCGCTTACGGATCAGCGCTGGCCGCGGTGAAGCAGTTTGACGGCAATGATGACTGGCCGACGTTTCGCCATGATGAAGGTCGCAGCGGCACGACTCGACAGGACATCGCTGCCAAAGTCCAATCGCGATGGGACATCAAACTTGGCGGACGTCTGACGCCGCCTGTGATTGCCGATGGATGTGTGTTTGTGGCTCAGACGGATGCTCACACGCTGCACGCACTGAACGAAACCGACGGCAGTACGAAGTGGACGTTCGTCGCAGGAGCCCGCATCGATTCTCCGCCGACCGTTCATCGTGGCCGTGTCGTGTTTGGCTGCACGGACGGCTGGGTTTACAGTCTGAAGTCGGACGATGGTCAGCTCATCTGGCGTTACCGAGTTGCTCCGCTGGATCGTCGAGCGATGGCGTTTGAGCAGCTGGAATCACTCTGGCCTGTTCATGGCAGCGTCCTGATCAAGGACAGTGTGATCTGGGCCGTGGCGGGACGTTCCAACTTTCTCGATGGTGGCCTGAGACTCGTTCGGCTCGACTTTGAATCCGGACGAAAACGGTCCGAGACCATCATGGATGAAACAAACCCGGAGACGGGAAAGAACATGCAGGAGAAGCTCAAGATCCTGCAGATGCCAGTGGGCTTGCCCGACATTCTGGTGGCGGACAGCAAGTTCGTTTACATGAAGTCACAGAAGTTTGATCTTCAGGGAAATCGTCTGGAGATCGGGCCGGTGTCAGGCGACTTCGTCGAACAGGGGTCCGCACAGCGAGGCGAGGGCGTGCACCTGTTTGCACCGATGGGATTTCTGGATGACAGCTGGTTCCATCGATCCTATTGGGTACTTGGAAGAAACTTCGCCGGTGGCCATGCCGGATATTATCAGGCAGGCCGTTTCACACCATCGGGCAATCTGCTTGTGAACGGTGGAGGCTATGTGTTTGGATACGGTCGCAAGCCGGAATACTTCCGCTGGACGACGACGATGGAACGCCAGCTTTATGCGGCAGTCCCTGAACCTCCTCCAGTACCGGAAGGTTTCATCAAGAAGGGCAATGAGGGAAATGCGGCTCCTACCGGCCAGTTTGCTCAATTCGTCAAAGCACCCGCGTTGAATCCAGCCGGCAAGCCGATCACGGTGGAAGCATGGATGACTGCAACAAATCCGAACGGAGTCATTGTCGCGCGAGGAGGTCCGGCGGAAGGATTTGCTCTGACGCTGGAAACAGGAAAGCCGACGTTCCACATTCGATCCGGCAGCACGCTCAGCACGATCTCCGGTCCAAAGAGAATTGTCGGCGGCTGGCATCATCTGGTCGGTGTTGTCGATGAGCAGTTGAAGATGACGCTTTATGTGGACGGTGAACTGGTCGGCGAAGGCAAAGCCAGTGCGTTGCTGACCAAAGATCCTGCTCAGGGTCTCGAGATTGGTGACGACGTCGGCGGAGCTGTTGGCGAATACGATTCTCCTAATCAGTTTGTGGGCATCATTGACGAAGTACGTTTGTACTTTCATGCGGTGGATGCCAAAGCCGTTGCGGAACGATTCAAAGAAGCCTCCGAGATGAATGCGGATCCGGCGCTGGTGGTCAGTTTTGACGACGGCACAGCGCGGGACATGTCGTTGAACCGAAACAATGGAACGCTGAGCGGTGGGAAAGTGGTTGCCGGCAAGTTTGGTCAGGCCATACAGTTCAGCGGCAAGAAGGGAGCCGCTCAGAAGAAGGGCAACGCCAATGCGGGCAATGCTGGCGGCACGATCGTCGAGCCGAAATGGAACGTGGATGTTCCGATCTATGTGCGAGCCATGGTGCTTGCGGGCTACAACCTGTACATCGTCGGCCCGCCGGACCTGATCGATGAAGAAGCGACGTTCCAGCAGCTGGCAGCGAAAGATAAGGGTGTTGAACAGTTGCTGGAAACTCAGGATGCGGCGATCGAAGGAAAGCAGGGCGGCAAGCTTGTCACGGTGAACTCGGAGACCGGCGAGATTCAGAATACCATCGAGCTTGATACGCTGCCGTCCTGGGACGGTTTGGCGGGTGCTCATGGCAAGCTGTTTCTGACGACGCTGGATGGCCGAGTCATCTGCTTCCAGTAATGGCCGGCTGATTGTTGCTCTCTCAAAGAGACTCCGGAATGAACCGACGATCATTGAGTGTTGCGATTGCTGTGACACTGCTGCTTTCAGCTGCTGCTGTGGCGTGCAATGTTCCTGTGTTTCGCTTTGCACTGGAACGCTGGCAGGCGGATGCGAGCGAACTGGTTGTGTTCTTCGATTCAAAGCTTGCGCCGGACGACGAAGCGTTGATCAGTGGGCTTGAAGAGTCTTCTGTGGCAAAGGGTGGCTCATCGAATCTGGCCGTTATTCGACAGGACGTCCATGGCGAAATGACGCCCGAAAATCAGCGGCTGTGGGAGTCACTTCAGTCGGCAGCTGGCAACACTGGTGGTTCCGGACGCAGCGAATCCGTAACACTGCCTTTTGCGGTGGCTCGCGCGGCCAAAGGCAAAGACAAGGTGGTCAATCACTGGCGTGGAAGTCTTGCTCAGCTGCGTGACGCCGGGCTGCTGTCATCTCCTGTGCGAGACGAATTGGTGAAGCGGCTGCAAAATGGTGATGCGGTCGTATGGCTGCTGATTCGTTCGAAAGACGAGACGCTGACTGCGAAAGCTCGTGATCTGTTGAAGCAGCAATGTGAGATCCTGCCGGGGGAGCTGGAGTTGCCGGAGGGAATTGGCCTGCCTGGGTCGGAACTGTATTCTGAAGTGCCTCTGCTTCTGCAGTTTTCTGTTCTGGAAGTGGATCCAGCGGATGTGAAGGAAGCCTATCTTGTCCGGCAGCTGACAGGGTTTCAGTCAGAAGCCGCCGCAGCCGGGCAGCCATTGATAGTTCCAGTGTTCGGCCGCGGTCGTGCACTGGAAGTGATTCCTGGCTCCGAACTTTCTGCGGAGCTGATTCATGATCTGACGGAGTTCCTTTGCGGCGCCTGTTCGTGTCAGGTGAAAGAGCAGAACCCTGGCTTCGATCTGCTGCTCACAACGAACTGGAACAAAGCGCTTTTTGGAGAAGACGCGGAGTTGCCACCGGAACCTCCTAAAGTGGGAAGCGGTCAGAAGAAGACTCCGGAACTTGTGCCTATCCCGAGCGGAAGGAAGAGGTAGGGAGGGGTTTTCGGTTTTCCGTTTTCAGTTTTCAGTGTTAGGCCTTCGGCCTTGTGGCTGAAACGACACAACCACCTGTGGTCGCGGGGTGCGAGGCAGGTGGTTGGCGTTGGGTTTGCGAGAACAGAAGACTCGCTGATGGTTTAGTACTGGTTTGCGTACTTCTGCGGGTCCTTGTTGAACAGCGTCATGGTTTCGCGGGATCGGAACAGATACAGGCGGTCACGGTACCAAAGGGCAAAGTCCAGAATGCCTGCCTGTTCTTCGCCGCTATTGACGAGGACCACGACATCGTTTCCGCCAGCAGCGGGAGCGTATCGTGATGGGTCGCTTTCAAAAGCCGCCTTAGCTTCGGCAGACGAAAATTCGTAGGTCTGCAGTCCAAACGTCGCTGAGTATTCTGCCTGTGCGTCGATGAGATCTCGACGATCACGCAGAGCCACGGGGCAGAAGCCTTTGAATCCCGTTCGATCGGCTCGAGACTGAATCAGTCGCTGCTGGCGGAGACGTCGATCGGCTTCGGCAGCCTGTTGCAGGCGTTCCGTTTCAGCATTCTTCAGAGGTGCCGCTGCTTCTGCGGAAGGAATCATCAGGCTGTCAGGTTTTGTTTCCGTGTCCGGCGTTGTCGAAAGCTCTGACGGGGCTGACGGTTCTTCTACCGGAGGCAGTGGCTGTCCGGCAGCGTTGTCGAGGTCTGGAACGATCAGCATCGGGTTCTTTGCAGGATCGACAGGCTCGGATTCGGTTTCTTCAACCGGAGGCAGAGCGATCGCCGGAAGATTCGGATCAAAATCTTCCACCGGAGGTACCGGCGTACCGAGCATCTCGTCCTCTTCTGCAGGTGGAAGAAGAACCGACTTCGATTCGTCGGGCTGAGCTGTGAAAGGCTGAGCCGTTGGTGACTTCGATGGTGCTGCCGGTGTCACTTCCGCGGCAGGTGCAGGAGCCTGCTGGAACACTTCCAGCTCGTCATCATTCAGGCGAACACCTGTGAAAGGATTGTCTTCCGGCTTCGGTGCTTCTTCTTCACCCTCCACGAACGGCTTCACAGGAGTGACTTCTGCGGGAGCGTTGTCCTGAGGAGCGATCGCTTCGGGAGTACTTTTGACCTGAGGTGCCACTGAAGGCTGAGCGTTAGCAGGCCCTTCGACTTTCGCTGCAGTGTCCTGAGAGTCAGGGATGATGAGCGAGTCGAGATCAAGAGAATCCGATGGTTCTGCCGGTTCAGCCCCTTCGAACGGATCCTGGAAATCATCATCAGGAACAGCGGGCTTTGGAATCTGCCGGGGAATGCTGTTCGTCGGATTCACCGCAGCTCCGGGAATTGCCGCCGGGGCCGGTGTCGCCTGAGGCATGAATGCGGGTGATGAACCTGGCTGAACGAACTTCTGCCGAACGGGCTGAGCATTTGGAGCTGCTGCCGCAGGAGCCGGAGTGGAAGCCGCTTGATTGCCGCCGGCAGCCGGAGCTGCGGTCGAAGCGGTCCTCATCTGATTTTGAGGAGCGGCCGCATTGACCGCAGGATTCCCTGCCGGGGCATTTTGCACTGTGGTTGCCCCAGGCCGAGTTGCCGGGACCGGCATTCCTTTCTGCATCGGTACCTGCTGCGGTCGAGCGGCGGTTTGTGGGACAGGCTGCGCGACCTTCTGAGGTGCATTGGCCACCGTTCGATTTTGTGGCTGTGCGGCACCAGGCTGACCATTCTGAGGCTGGCCAGGTCGCACCTGCGCATTCTGCTGGGGCTGACGATTTGTCGGCACGGCAGGGACTGCTGTCTTTGGCTGTGCCATGTTGTTCGTCGGTCGGTTCTGTGCGACGTTTCCAGCAGCATTTCCTGAAGGTGGCGCTGGAGCTGGTTCTTTGTAGTCCGGCGGAACCGGTGGTACGACAGCGGCTTCGGCTTCCTTCTTTTCGCTGCCAGTAATCTTGCCAACGAACTTCTGCAGGAAGTTCTTCTTTGCCGGAGGAGTCTGTGCCTTCGGACGAACGGTCGCAGGTACCGGCTGCTGAGCGTTTGGCAGTTCGTTCTGCTTCATGGACGGCATTGGCTGCCCACTCTCGTTAAACAGCTTTTGCAGTTCCTGTTCAACAGTTCCGGCAGGTGCAGGAGACGGTTTCCCCTGCTGCTGAGCCGCCTGAAAGGCTTCAGCAACAGAACTGAACTGGATCGAAGAAGTTGTAACAGCCGCGGCCAGCAGCGCGCGACGGACGAATCGGCGAGTCTTCATGAGTTCCATCCCTGTTCACTCAAGAACTACTCTGTTCCGGGCAGTCCCAAAACAGCATGACGCCATCCGACATGTTTCTGCACAATGTCGAGACGCCGCTGTTGTCTATCGTCGGTTCCGAAAAGTCTGGTTGTTCCAGTTGGTCCGGTTTTGCGGTCGTTATGACAGACAGGATGGCTACGATACGCACAACCGGAATCACCCGAAGACTTGCCGCAGCTTTTCTGTCTTAGCACTCTGGCAGATTTCAGGGATGGTTTTGAACAGTTGTTGATTGTTCTTCGGCAGCAAATGCCGCTAAGACCCGTGCATTCGTGCAGTGTTTGTTTTGCAGTCGGAAGAAGGTTATGGCAAAGGAAGTCACCGTAGCGTCAGGCAGTTCCGCGACCGTATCAGCCGGCGAATCGACGATCGTGATTCGCGTGGATCCTCGTCCGCCCCGACGCTGGATTCGCCGCGTCGGATTTGTCCTGCTGTGTGTGTCTTTGCTTATGAATGTCTGGTTTCTGACCGACCCGCTGGGTTACGTTCGTCCCGGAATCCCGGAACAGCATTTTTCTGGTGCCGAAGGGTCAGACAATCGAATCGCGATCATCAATTTCGAAGGCACGATTTCGCCGCCATTCACCGAACGATGGCTGAGGCAGATCAAGCAGGCCGCAAAGGACGAGTCCGTGAAAGGAGTCATCCTCTCGATCGACAGTCCTGGCGGATTTGTCGCCGACAGTCACCAGCTGTACCGGGAGATCCAGAAACTCTCCAGGGACAAGCCTGTCTATGTTTCAATGAAGCGAATTGCTGCGTCCGGAGGATACTACATCGCGATGGCGCCGGGGGAGAAGGTCCGAATCTTTGCAGAGCCGACGACGTGGACCGGATCCATCGGAGTGATCATCGCCCGCTATAACGCTCGCGAACTGGCCGAAAAGATTGGAGTCAAAGTGGAACCGCTGGTGACCGGCCCCCTCAAGGATACTCTGAACCCGTTTCGCGATATGACCGAGCGCGAAACACAGGTCTGGGACGCGATACTGAAAGACGCGTTCGACCGGTTTGTGGGTATTGTTGATGCGGGGCGACCACAGCTGGACGATGCCGCTGTACGTGCGCTGGCGACCGGTCAGGTTTACACCGCGCAGCAGGCTCTGGACAACCATCTTGTGGATGAACTTGGTTACATCGAAGATGCGATCGCCGCAATGGCTGAAGAATTGAAGCTGGGCACTGACTATGCAGCGTTTGAATATCGCTCCACGCCAGGTCTCGTCGATGCACTGATCGGGGCGACTGCAGATCCGCCGGACATGACCAGTCAGTTTCTCGACGCAGCAAGTCCAAAGGCGATGTACTACGCGTCGTGGAATCCGTGGATTCCGTCCGCTTCTCGCTGAGCCATGGCGAGGGTGATGAACGATTGGAGCAATCGTTTCGTTGTGTCACGAACAGGCAAAAACAAAACGCGTCACTGTTGTCAGTGACGCGCTGTTTGTGGGGCAGGTTTCGGTTGTCGAAAGACTTATTCTTCTTCTTTGGCCCACAGGTAAGGAGCCAGTCCTGTCGGAGCGGAAACGATTTCGCAGTCCTTGAAGTAGGTGGCAATCTCCTTCTTCGCCGCGTCAGGACCGTCGCTGCCATGAATCAGGTTCATCTGACGGCTGGCACCCAGATCGCCTCGGATGGTTCCTGGTGCTGATTCGCGAGCATTGGTTTTGCCCATCAGCGTTCGCATCACAGTAATGGCTTCAGGGCCTTCCACGACCATGGCGACCACCGGTCCGGAAGTGATGAAGGCTTCCAGATCGGGATAAAATGGCTTCGCGACGTGCTCGGCGTAGTGCTGCTTGCTCAGTTCCGGCGTCACCTGAATCATCTTCATGCCGACAATGCTGAGTCCCTTATCTTCGATGCGGGAGACAATGCGGCCGATCAGTCGTCGCTGGACAGCGTCAGGCTTGACCAGAATCAGAGTGCGTTCAAGAGCCATGGCAGGTTGCTTTCGTAACGTTGCAAAGTGTCAGGAAGTCAGATGGCAGGATGGCTGCGGGATCAGGCCTTAGACAGCAGTTCCCTGCATCATCTGCAAAAATTCGCTAAAGAGGTAATGACTGTCGTGTGGTCCGGCCGCGGCTTCCGGATGATACTGAACTCCGAAAGCCGGATGCAGTTTGTGCCGGATGCCTTCGACCGTCTGGTCATTCAGATTGATATGAGTGACCTCGATATCGTCCGGAAGGCTGGCTGCATCGACAGCAAAACCGTGATTCTGGGACGTAATCTCGACGCGTCCTGTCCGCTTATTCAGAACAGGCTGATTCGCACCACGGTGGCCAAATCGGAGCTTGTAGGTCTTCCCTCCAAAGGCCAGGCCCATCAGCTGAAGACCCAGGCAAATCCCGAAGATCGGCTTCTTCCCGAGAAGCCCGCGAATTGTTTCAATCGCGTAAGTCAGTGGCTCCGGGTCTCCAGGTCCGTTCGACAGAAACACACCGTCCGGATTCATCGCAAGAATCTCATCAGCGGTGGATGTACCCGGGACAACAGTCACGCGGCAGCCCAGGTCACGCAGGTAACGGGCGATGTTCCATTTCATGCCATAGTCGATGGCAACAACATGAGGCCCATCTGTGCGTTCCGCGCCGGAGACGAAGTCGGAGGGCCTGCCGAGGTCACTGAGAGGGTCGTCCCAGCCACTGCTCTTCTGAGGCATCACTTCCTGAACCAGGTCGCGTCCGACGAGCCCTGGAGCTGCTGCGACTTTCTTCAGCAGAGAAGCGTCGTCCAGGTCAGTTGTAGACAGAATTCCCTTCATCGCACCCTGAGTACGAATCTGACGAACCAGCGACCGGGTGTCGATGCCCTGGATGCCGATGATGTTGTTTCTTCGAAGGTACGCGTCGAGCGATTCGCTAGACCGGAAGTTGCTGGGAGCTTCGCACAGCTCCTTCACGATGAAGCCCTTCAGGAACAGGCCGCGGCTTTCGACGTCCTCCGCGTTGATCCCGTAGTTGCCAATCAGAGGATACGTCATGGTGACGATTTGTCCGGTGTAAGACGGGTCCGTCAGGATTTCCTGATACCCGGTCATGCTGGTGTTGAACACCACTTCACCATCAACTTCGCCATCTGCTCCGAAGGCTTCGCCTGAACAAATAACACCGTTTGCCAGTGCGAGTTTTGCCGGTCGACCTGCCATGTTTTCCCCCACCCTCAGCGCGCAAAATCAACGCAGTTGAAGAACACCTCGGAGGGCGGAGTGTAACGGTCCAGGCACCGGGACAAAAATCCGCACACGAAAAGTCCCGGGATTTCGCGAAAATCAGAGGCTTTTGCAGACTTTTGCGGACATCACTGCTAGTGCGGCGCTTCGGAAGCAGATTCACGACTGCCCGGCGAAGAAGTTCGTGACAGTCGGAAGTTCTTCCAGGACCTCGACAGTGGCAGCAGAATCTCAGCCGCTTCTGCAGCCGGGTCAGACTTGGCAGCCTGACAATATGGGCAGTCGACGGTGTAGATGATACACCCGCAGGATGTGCACTCATGGGGCCCCGGACGATGCAGGTTTTCACGCAGGGCCTGACGCCATGCGATCCGCATCATTGCCAGAAACACCAGCATCGACAGCAGCCATGACCACGGTGCTTTGCCGAACGAAATGATGGCTGCATCAAGGGCGAAAGCGCTGGCTCCGCACATGATGTACGGCCACAACTGGCTGAAGAGCTTTGATTGCTGCTGGTCGCGGACCTCAGCATTCCAGAGGCGGTTCAGAGCTTCGCGTCGAAGGGAAGCCGCCTGCTCAGCTTCGTCGCTGTGGATGGCTCGAAGCAGTCGTTCAATGTCATCAAGGATTCGATAAACGTCCGCATCGCTGAGCCGAGTCTGATGGGCCCAGCGATTACGAAACTCCCGCAATTCACTGATCAGGCTTCGTTCAACAAATGTGAGATCCGAGCGGAATAAATCGTTCCAGTAGTCCCACATAAAAAGAAGAAGTGCCTGTGCGTCCCACGATTCCACGTCGCTGGAAAGCCGCGGATCCCGGATCTCCCCAGCCTGCTGGATGCGCGCGGCGACGTAGGGTCGCAAACCGCGAGCAAGTACATTCAGGCCTTTGGAAATATCGTGAGGCACGAGACGGTCCGGAATTCGGAGTGACGGGGTGTGACGCCGCTTTCGAGTGTGCAAGCATCCTGAGCGATCCGCCTCGATTCTGCTGTTTTTTTGCATCATCGTGGCAGATTCTCTACGCATGGCTGACTGTAGCGATTAGTTGGATTATGACGCCGCAGGAATTGGTCGAACCCTGCGGGAGGAGCAGCAAGTTCACTACCTTCGAGCGTTTTGAAAGGTTGTCGCCGATGGCGAAAAGGTGCCGACGTCGTCCATGGGTGCACTGCGATACGTCAGTGGCTTCAAGGTTTCCCTGTCAGGCTTTTTGAGTGACTTCGCGAATGCTGAACGTGTCGACGTCCCTGGTTGTGTTCGCCACGATCAGTTCGGCCAGCAAACCCAGTGACAGCACCTGGCCGCCCAGAAGGATGGAGACGATCGAATACGTCAGCAATGGTCGACTGCCAATGGAGGCCATGCCCATCAGGTTCAGACGCATCAGCAGCCAGATCATTCCAAGATAGCTGAGCCCGCACAGCCCAATCATAAACAATGTGAGCCCGATCCCGCCCAGAGCGTGCAGAGGCCGGCTTCCAAAGCTTGTGAGGAACTTGACCGTGCAAAGGTCCAGCAGCCCTCGCAGGAACCTTCGCATTCCGTACTTGGAATGTCCGAATTGCCGTGGCCGGTGATTGACAGCCACTTCAGTCACCCGGAATCCTCGCGCATGAGCAAGCACCGGAATGAACCGGTGCAGTTCACCGTAGATCCGAACTTCCCTCGCCACAGAACTGCGAAACAGTTTTAGTCCGCAGTTGTGATCATGAAGCTCGAGGCCCGTCAGGTAACCCACCATCCAGTTGAAAACCTTGCTGGGATACACTTTGTGCCACGGATCCAGACGACGCTGCTTCCAGCCATTAACGACATCGTAGCCTTCGTCAATTCGGCTCAACAGATGTTGGAATTCGGCCGGGTCATCCTGCAGGTCGGCATCCAGCATCAGGATCAAATCCCCTGTTGCGGCCTGCATGCCGGCAGTCAAAGCGGCCGCTTTTCCGAAGTTGCGGCGGAAGCGAATTCCTGAGACGCTCAGATCCCGCTGCGCCAGCGAGCAAATGACCTTCCAGGAATCATCTGTGCTCCCGTCATCGATGAGCAGAATCTCGACCGAATCCACATGGTCTCGAATGCCGGCTGTGATCTCGTCGACCAGCTGCACAAGGCTGGCCTGTTCGTTGTACACAGGAACAATGACAGAAACGCGGCGAGCCATCCGTGCCTTCTGCTCCGAGACTTCGTTACTCATTTTTCAGGCACAGGCTTTCGCGTTCGAGGAGCAGATTCCGCCGGGGGCAGGGCAGCAGGGGCTGGCGGAGGTGCAAGGACCGCTCGGTCTCGCAGCGCTTCGGCCGAGATGAGATTGACCAGCTCCTGCCCAAGTCGGTCCATTTCCATCACCAGTGAATCGACCTTCCCGGCGAGATACAGATAAGCGGCCATCGCCGGGATCGCAATCAGCAGCCCTACCGCGGTCGTCAGCAAAGCCAGAGCAATTCCATTGGCGAGTGTCTGAGTCTGTCCCATGGCTCCTGCAGTGGCGATGTCGTTGAACGAACGAATCATCCCTACCACAGTTCCGAGCAGTCCGATGAGCGGGCTGAGGGTGGAGACGCCGTTCAGAACGCGGAGCCCTTTTTTCAACTGGCTGATCTGACGTTCGCCACCGTCAAGCACGGCCTGTTCCACTTCGACACTGGGTCGACCCCATTTTCGAACACCATGCAGGAAGACGTCTGCCATCGGGCTTTCATTCTGCTGACAGACGGAAATTGCTTCCGTCTTGTCCATGCGTCCGGCACGGAGGTGCATCAGAAACCGTTCCACGAAGGCCTTCGGAATCACTCTGCGCCGTCGCAGAACAACAAGACGTTCAATGACCGACCAGACTCCAATGATAGACGCCGCAATGAACGCGGCCGTGAACGGTCGACCCATGGCATCGGCAATGCCGAGCGGGTCGGTCGGAATCCCGGCCGGAGCCGGTGCGCTTTGCGAGGAATTCGCTCCGGCGTTGCTTCCTGGTCCTTCTGCACCGGCTGCGGCAGGGGCCGGAGTGGACTTGCGAGGATCCGGAGGAGCATCCTGGGCCAGTCCGTGACACGATGCGAGAATGGCAGCCAGCAGCACAACTGCGGCGGCCATCCGGAACTGGAGAGCAGATTTGCGGAATACCATCATGGTGAACGACACTGTCCTTTGCTGAAGCGATGACGAATCATCATCTGCTTCCACATGGTACCAAGGCCCGGTGCGAGATCACAGCAGGCCAGCTTTGTCAGAGGAATCACGGGTTGTTCGTTGCAGTTTCTCCAAGTTTGCCCAGTTCTTCCTTCGCCTTTGGGACAACTGCAGATGTCGGAAACGTGGCAATCAGTTCTCTGAGATCCCGAACGGCAGCCTCTTTCTTTTCCAGCTGAACTTCGCACAACGCCGCCTGAAGCAAAGCCTGAGCGCGCAGTTCGTCATAACGACCGTAGTTCAGGTAGACCTTGAAGTATGCCATGACCGCATCTTCGAGTCGTGACTGAAGGACGAGTGTGTCGCCAATGAGGGACTGGCAGCGGGCCGCCGTTTCCGTGCCTTCAGCATGCGAATCCGTGACAACCAGAGTCAGATATTCTCGGGCCTTGTCAAAGTTCGGCGGTGCCTGCTGCTTCCAGCGTCGGCCCTGAACATCCAGCATCTGAAACAGAAACGGTGATGCCGAGCTGCGATCGCGAAGTTCCTTTTCAAGGACATCCAGCTGATCGTACTGCTTCGCGGCCAGAGACACTTCTCCAAGCACAATCCAGACTCGATCCGTCCAGTCCTCTTTCGGAACTTTGTTTTCCACGATCTCCTTCTTCAGTTCCGTCAGTACGCTCTGGGCCTCTGTGGGTTTGCCCAGTTGCAGCAAAGCGTCTCCCAGGAACAGGCGAACCTGTGGCGCCAGCGGACTGCTGCTGTAGTTTTCGAGGAACTGGTCCGCGGCGGCCTTCATTGGTTCCCATGTTCGACTGGCGGCCTGAAGTTCAATGATGTGGAACAGCGCACGTTCCTTTTCTGAAGCGCCGTAGCGAGCATCATCAACAATCGCTTTCATCTCCTTCAGAGCGTCGTCCAGTTTTCCTGCCTGCAGACTGCTCTCTGCCAGCGAAAGCCGCGCCTGTCCTGCGTAAGGGCTGTCAGGGAACTTTTCCAGAAGCTGCTTATGAATGGCATCCGATCGTTCGTAGCGTTCGGCCGAGGCATTCATCCAGGCCCATTCATCAAGGACCTGATCGGCCTGCTTCGCATTCGGAAACTGACGTGCGACGGCCTGCCAGACGCGATCGGCATCGTCAATCCTGCCAAGCTTTTCAAGTCCGCGAGCCGCCTGGCGTCCGGCATCGAACGCATATTGAAGCGGAGGTTTCTCGTCCGCGCCGGCCGGGGCAGGGGGCTGGTCCTTCGTCAGAATTTCGAAGACGCTTTGATAGGCTGCTGCCGTTTTTGACGGTTCCTTCTGTTCGTCGACGCTTCGCGCTTTCATGAAGTGGTTTTGAGCAAGATCAGTCGACGTCGGATGCAGTCGCACAAGCTCGTCGAACGCCTTTTCGGATTCAGCGAACCGCTTTCCGCGGAAACGGCTCCAGGCAATTCCAGCGAGTCCCGCTTCCTGGATGACGGCATCGCTCGGATGCTGACTTGCCAGAGAAAAAAGGGACTCGGCTTCTGTGGAGGCTCCCTGGTCCAGCGCGGATTCTGCGGATCGCAAAACAGCGGTCCAGGTCTGAGGATTCTTTGGGGAAGACTTGATCAGGGAGTTCAGTGTGTCGAGTGCTTCCGGAAATTTCCTGAGCGAGCAGCAGGCCACTGCTCTGGCGGCCAGCACATCATCTTTCTGGCCGGATGGTTTTGCCGACGCGAGAAACAGGTCTGCCAGTCGCAATGTCTCGGGATACTCTTTCCGCTCCAGGCTGCTGAGGGCTCCAATGGCAAGAACGCCCTGCATTTCTCCCAGGCTGTCAGCCGGTACCTGTTTCAGAAGCTGTGCAAGTTCCTGCGTCACCAGTTCATGCTGTCGAGCTTCCCAGGCAGCGCGAATCAGATAGTAGCGGCCAACCGCCACCACTCGGGACGCGGGATCTGTGGCTTTTGGTAATGCCTGCTGCAAAGTGAGGATGGCTTTATCAGATTCTTTGCGGACCATAAACAGGCGGGACAGCAGAATCTGCTCTCGAAGCCCCGCAACTTTTTCCGGAAAGTCCTTCGCCAGGCGTCGCCATAGCCGCTCCGCCTGTTCACTCTGTCCCAGTTCAATGCTGAGTTCCGTTGCGTTGAACAGACAGTCTGTCACACGCGCATGATCCGGCCAGCGGTCTGCGATATCTTCATAGTACTTTGCAGCCGTGGCACCCTGACCAGCCTGCTGCTCCAGCTGAGCCCGCTGGAAAGCGATATCAAAGGCCAGCGGAGAATTCCCGGCGGCTTTTTGAGCATCCGTCAGAACCTGCCGCGCCTCATCGATCCTTCCCGTTTCCTGCAGCGCGCCGGCGCTGAGCATGAGTGCCTGAGGGCCGGAGGGTGAATCGGCAGGGATGGACTTCAGATACTCTCCGGCCTTCTCATATTGCTTCAGCTTCATCGCGGCCCGACCCGCACCGAGCTTAGCACTGATCAGCAGCGAGTCTCCCGGTTTTGTTTCCAGCAATTGTTCATACGCTGTCAGTGCCTCAGTGTACTTCTCCTGAGTGAGCAAAAGCTGTCCCAGTCGATTCAGCGCACGCGGCGCAGTGGTTGAACTCTTTGCAGCAACGACGGCTCGATATTGTTCCGCAGCTTTCTCGGGCTGCTGGAGTCCTTCATAGGCCTTGCCAAGACTGAAGCGAGCATCAGACTGCATCGCCGCATCCGCCTGACCTTTCAGGAGCGGCTCCAGAGTCTGGATCGCTGCGTCAAACTCTCCGAGGGCGACTCGCGAATCCCCCAGAAACAGTCGGGCCCAGTCGGACAAGGGATTCTCGCTGTGCCGCTTCAGGAAATCTGACAGCTGTTCGGAAGCGGCTTTGTAGTCGCGAAGGTAGTAGCTGCATTCTCCCAGGCGATAGCGGGCTTCTGCCGAGTTCTTTCCTTCCGGTTCGGCCTTGAGAAACTCGGCGAGCTGCACCCGGGCCGGCTCATATTTCTCCAGTGAGTTCAATGACAGCGCGAGGTACAGCCGGGCGAGATTTCGTCGAGGATGCTCCGGAAAGTCCGCCAGGAACTTCTCAAAGGTCTCCGCGGCCGTGTCGTATCGCTGAGTTCGGTAGAGCCCGACAGCCAGATTGAAGTCGTCTGTCGCTTTGTCAGCGAATGTCGGTGAAGAGCACACGAACAGAACAACACAGACACCAGCGATGAAGCCATAGCGAGATGTCCAGTGCATGAGTCAGATTCCCCAGGGTACGGATTGTCGCCGTGATTCCGGATTTCACCGAATCGACTTTCCAGACGTTCGCCACTCAACTCGCTCGTTGCAGCCTTCCGTGCCCGCTGATACCGACGCAAATACTGCCCGAAATTTTAGGCGGACAGGATTCATTTCCGAAGTGTTCCGCCCCCGGAATTTCCATTCACGACTTCAGGTGCCATGCACCGATGCTGGTTTCTTCAGCAAAAAGACTGAATCTCTGACACGTTGTTGCGCACACAGTTCGACTGCTCCCTGGATCTATGGCCCAGGTTCAGTTCTTGCCAGACTTCATCAGAAACTGCGCAGATTCCGTGGCCAGCCGAGTCTACGGAGCGGCCGTGTTTGTCTTTCGCGGCACGGACAGAAGGAGCAGTGCTGCAGAGGCGATCAGGATCACCCATTCACCCGCTGCCAGTTTCCAGGTTGTCGTCCGGATGTCCGAGTACAGGACAAATCCGATGGTTCGGAAGACGACCAGGGACGCATGGATGACAAAACAGCACCACAGGATCTCACGAGTCACCTGAGGTCGCACGATGGGCCAGATCAACACCAGTCCGAGGCCGAATTCAAGTCCTCCGTAGACTGTCAGAAACTCAGACTGACCGGATCCGCCCTGAAGCTGAAACCCAACCAGACTGGATGTCGCCTGGGGTTGGAACGAACACCAGAGGGCAAGGTAGAGGTAGAGAATTCCGGTGGCTGCCAGGAAAAGTCGTCCGACCACGTGTTTGTTCTTTCCAGGTCTTCAGGCAAGGTGAGCCACCAGCGGTGCATGGCACCTTTGGTGAAAAGATAAGTAAAAACACTTGTTTTTTGATTGTCCGTGCGGACTGACGCCACGAGTTTTCGGGCTCCAAACGCTCGCGTTGCGTTGGCGGTGCATGCCGAGCGATTTAGAACTCCGGTGCGTGGCACCGAAAGACCGAAAGACTGCTGCGTTGTGGGTGCAGCCAGGAACTCTGGTGAGTTCCACTACGTTGTGGGGCGGAAAGGAATTCTGACGAGTTTCACTACGCTGGAAATGACTGTAGGTGCATGGCACCAAGTGGCAATATGGCACCGAGTGGCAATGGCACCGAGTGGCAACGTTTTTTGTCAGATCGCTGTCTCTCTGGTCAGGCGAAGATCAGGTTCGCAGAATGTCGGTGACGACGTTTCCTGCGAGGCCGGTCAGGCGGAAGTCGCGGCCGCTGAAGTGATACGTGAGCTTCGTGTGGTCAAAGCCGAGGAGATGCATGATCGTGGCATGAAAGTCATGGATGTGGACGGGGTTTTCCACGATCTTTTCCCCGACATCATCGGTCGCTCCGTGGACATAGCCACCTTTGACTCCGCCTCCCGCGAGCCAGCAGGTGAATGCATCCTTATAATGATCGCGCCCATCCAGTTCGGTCTTCTTGGACGATGGCGTTCGCCCGAATTCTGTGCACCAGACAACCAGAGTTTCTTCCAGCAGGCCTCGTTGTTTCAGATCTGTCAGCAGTCCGGCGATCGCCTTGTCCGTATTCTGAGCCAGTTTTCGATAGCCCTTCATGTTGCTGTGTGCATCCCAGTTACCCTTGTCGACAATTTCGATGAAACGAACACCTCGTTCGCTCATTCTTCGGGCCGCCATGCACTGCCAGCCGAAGCTCTTTCGATCGTCGCGCTGAATTCCATACAGATCGAAGGTTGCATCAGACTCGTCTGAGAAGTCCAGGACCTCCGGTGCGTTGGACTGCAGTCCGGTGGCGGCCTCGAACGAGTACATTCGTGCCGCGAGGTCAGAATCATCCCGGCGTCCGGCAAGATGTCGCTGGTTCATTCGGTTCAGCAGAGCCAGTTCTTTGCTCTGCATCGCTGCCGTTGCACCATCGGGGCGAAGATTCGGGATCGGGTCATTTCCGGGTGTGATGCGAGTTCCCTGGTGATAGGCGGGAAGAAAATTGCTGTCCCATGACTGAGCGCCTGCGTATGGCAGCGTCTCAGCAAAGACCACGTGAGATGGCAGATTCGGGTTTTCTGTTCCCAGACCATAACTCACCCAGGCACCGATACCAGGCAGGGCTTCCGCCATGGTGCCGGAGTGCATACTGAGCGTCGCCTCGAAGTGATCACCCTTGTCTCCATGAAGCGATCGAATCAGGCACAGGTCATCCATGCAGCCGCCGAGGTGTGGAAACAGGTCGCTGATGAGTACGCCGTTTTGACCGCAGCGATGATGTCCCCACATGCTGCCGGTGTAGATTCGCTCTTTTCCCGCAGCCTTGCCGTCGGCCGCGCGAAGGCCGGGCTTGGGGTCAAAGCTGTCAACATGTGACACGCCACCCGGCATGAACAGCAGGATGACTCGTTTCGCCTTCGGCTCGAAGTGCGGCTGCCGTGGCGCGAGGGGGCTGAGTGTGTCAGCAAGAGCCAGCTTCGAAAGGAAACCCGACGTTGCTCCGACAGTTGCCAGCTGAAGACTTCTCTGAAGAAGTGTTCGCCGTGATTTTCGATGCGTGCTCATGACTGAGTTCCCGCTGGTTGCTGAATTGGTGTCGAAGATGTCTGCCGGGCGAAGTCGTAATGGCTCTGGTGCAATGTCGATGGTCATCAGTCGATGTACAGGAATTCGTTACTGCTCAGCAATGCTCGTGCAAAACTTGTCCATGCCATCCGGTCTGCTTCAGTCTCCGATTTGCCGGCAGCGATCATCTGCTGACGATATTCAGATAGATATGTCTCGGCATCAGCACGTTCTTCATCAGCAGGATGTCTGCTGCATGCAAGCTGCCACGCCTCATCCAGTCGCTGTGGTGTTTCGGCGGAGATGGTCATCAGCCGTGAAGCAAAGGCTTCTGAAATCTCCTTCATGAATGGGCTGTTCATCACGTACAGAGCCTGCAGAGCCACCGTGCTCTCACGTCGATTCTCGGTCGTTTTGTTCGGGTCAGGGCCATCGAACAGAGCCATGAAAGGATGTTTGTTCAGACGAGCGCTCATCAGGTACACGGAGCGATGTTTGTGATCAAACACTTCACCGAACGGATGTCCCTGGTTGTACTTTAGTTCCGGTGTTGGCTTGAATGGATGGCGCCCATTTTCACCGGGCTGCAACAGCATGCTGACGCTCAGAAGGCTGTCGCGAATCGTCTCGGCGTCCATGCGGCGTCGATCGAATCTCCACCAGGTTCTGTTTGCCTGGTCTTTTGCCATCGACACATCATTCGGCTGGCTGGAAAGCTGATACACGGATGAAAGCATGATCTGTCGATGAAGTGCCTTCAGTGACCAGCCGTGACGTACGAAATCACGGGCCAGCCAGTCGAGCAGTTCCGGGTGGCTGGGCTTTGATCCCTGAACTCCAAAGTTGCTGCTGCTTTCGACAATGCCGCGTCCGAAGTGATACTGCCACACTCTGTTCACGGCGACGCGTGTGGTGAGCGGATTGTCGTCCCGGCCAAGCCACTGAGCGAACTGCAGACGACCGCTGGAGCCTTCAGGAATTTCCGGATAGCTGTTGCTGATCACGGAAAGATAGCCACGGCGAGCCTTCTCGCCCTTCTGATGCGTGTCGCCGCCGATTCGTATCTGAGTGTCGCCGGTTTGCTGCTTTCGGTCGCTGACTGCCCATGCCTCAGTGGATTCATACGATGCAGGCCATGTGTCGTTCTTTGTGAGTGACACAAAGTGTGACCGTTCCTTTTGATGTTCTGTTCCGGCGTGCGGATACTGAGTATTCTCGAAGTAGCCATAGATCCCGTAGTAATCATTCATCGTGACGGGATCAAATTTGTGATGATGACACCGGGCACATCCAAGGGTCAGTCCGAGCATGGACTTTCCGATCGTATCCACGGAGTCGTCAATGATGAGTTCCATCGATGCGAAGGCTGAGTTTCCGAATCGCCGACTGAGTGCGATGTAGCCCGTGGCCATGATCTGCTCGTTGGCCCGAGGGTTTTCCGGATGCTGCTTAGCCATCAGATCGCCGGCAACCTGTTCCATCAGAAACTGATTCCATGGCAGATCGCTGTTGATCGATTGAATGACGTAATTTCGATAGTACCTTGCTTCCGGAATCGGCGTGTCCGTTCCATCTCCGCTGGTGTCCGCGTAACGCGCCTGGTCAAGCCAGTGACGTCCCCAGCGTTCTCCATATTCGGCGCTGGCGAGCAGGCGGTCGACGACTTTGGCGAACGCGTCCGAAGAGTCGTCCGCAAGGAATGCCTCCACATCTTCAATCCGAGGCGGCAGGCCCGTCAGATCCAGAGTGGCGCGTCGAATCAGCGTGCGTTTGTCTGCGGCCGGAGAAGGAACAACCCCGTTCTTCTCATACTCCGCTGCGATAAACTGATCAATCGGTGTCTGACACCAGTCCGGATTGCCCGCTGCCGGAGGCGTCACATCTCTGACCGGCTGAAATGCCCAGTGCGCCTTTTTCTCGTCGTCAGATTTCCACGCGGCTCCATCAGGCCATGTGGCTCCATCGTTGATCCACTTTCGGAGATCTGCGATTTCTGAATCGGACAGCCGCTCTTCCGGCGGCATCTGTTTCTTTGCGTCGTTTGTGATGACTCGCTGAAGCAACATGCTGGCTTCCGCATTTCGTTCGACCAGAGCAGGGCCGTTCATGCCGCCTTTCAACAGCGCCTTTCGGCTGTCGAGCTTCAGATCACCTTCGGGAGTCTCACCTGTATGGCATTCGGCACATTTCTGAATCAGCAGCGGCCGAATGCGCGATTCAAAGAACTCGGTTGCATCATCAGCCCTGACGGACGAAATGCAGGCAATCAGGGCAACGCTGACGCACGCACAAAAGAAACGCTTCGAACTCATGAGATCACCTGGCGGCTTTCATGAAGTTCTTCCGAGCAACGTGATGGGAAGCTCGAAGAAGACGAAGTTGGAAGTTGGAGGGATGAGCCGAAATTCGGGGAGGGAAGTGGCGTCAGTGGACCATGTCGCAAATGGATCATGCCCGTTCAGCCACTCGTAGACGCTACTCAGTTCACGTCGACCGAAGCAACCTGTTCCATGAGGTCACCACGGGATTCATCATGCTTTCCTGAAACTGAAAGGACGAAGAATTGGTTTGTGAGCGAATCGTCCCACATCCTGCTGCAGCCGTGCCAGATTCGCACGCCGAACACCTGACGTTGTGAGGGATTTTTTCGAGGAACGCTTTACCTGGCAGAATGATCTCGCACGTAGAAGTTCGCGAACTCCGCGGCGCCGACGACATAGAGGCCAAACGTATCGGACTCAGAGACCAGATTGTTTTCACTGACCAGTTCGTTGTTGATGGTGACGTTCATCTTTCCGCCTTCAATCGTGCATTCCACGCGAGACCACTCGCCCTTCTTTGTGTACTTCGTCGGCGGCATCAGGCCAGCGATCGCTACGCCGTCGAATGATTCGCCTGGCTTGATGTCGAAGAGAAATGTTCTGCCGCGAACCGGCTCCGCACTCTTCAGCATCTTCGCGTCAACATCTTCACCCTTGCCATCGTACGACAACACCCAGTCATTGGACTGCCAGTGCTTCTTTCCATTTTCGGACGTTGTCCATCCCTTCAGATTGAGCCCATTGTAGAAGCTCCGAAATCCTCGATTGGCAACGGCCACATGTTTCGGATCGACTGGAGTATCCGGCAGTTCCTGAATCTTCAGATTGCGATAGTGCACAACTCCACCTTCGGATTCGATGCAGATATAGCCTTTGCGGGGACTGGCGTCTTTGCCCTGCGTCACGACCTTGCCATTCACGGCCAGACTGATTGAGCCATCACGACATTCGATTCGATAGTGGTTCCATTCCGGCGATGGCTTTGACCGTTCCTCCGTTGGGAACGCGCGACTGCCGCCTCGACCGTTGATCGGCGTCATCGTCGCGCCGTGAATCGGAAAGATGTCGCCGTGAGTCGTGTGGTGCTGGCTTTGCCCATAGGCATTCTCAAGGACCTGAACTTCCACGCTGCGATGAAACGGAACGCCCTTCGATGTGATGTCGTCGGCCCAGACAAAGATCCCTGCGTTGCCGCCGGGAACCATATGCCGCCACTCCACTTCAAGGATAAAGTTCTGGTACATCTTCTCCGTACGAAGCTCACCGATTGGCTTGCCGCTGCAAACCAGCATGCCCTCCTGAACAGACCAGGTTTCTGCAGGCGTGTTCACCAGAACCCAGCCGGTCAGATCCTTCCCATTGAACAGAGGCTGAAACTGTTCCTGCGCGACGGCAAACGATGCCGCTGACAGAACGGTCAATACGACGATCGCAGAGAAGATCCGCATGATGATGTTCCTTACAAGATAAGTGTTCGATTGTCGGCACGGATGACTGGCGATCCGCTGGCTGTTGGTCGTAGTTCAGTCCCCTGACTTTGCTGCCTTCGCCGCCTTCCTCTTTCCGTTGCCCTTCTTTTTTGGAGCAGCCTTGTTGGCGTCCGGGTCAGGCACATTCTCTGTGGGCATCGGTGCGTGAATTTGTTCTCGCCATGCTTTGAGGTCATCGTACAACGCCTGTGTCTTCTCCGGATTCTCCTTCGCAAGGTTCTTCGATTCACCGAGATCATCGCGAAGGTTGTAGAGTTCCAGTCGACCATCCTCGAGGAACTCCATCAGCTTCCAATCGCCCTGTTGAATCAGGCTGACCGGAGTTGTTCGCCAGGAATCCGCGCCGGCTCCAAGGTATCCCGGAAAGTGCTGATAAATGGACGAGCGTTTGAGAGGGGCCGAAGCGTCGCGGAACACCGGGACGAGGCTTTCGCCATCCAGCACCTGTCGGGGTTTATTGCCCTGTCCGATCTCCAGCAGTGTCGGAAAGATATCCACGTGGATGGTCGGAGTTCCGCATTCCGTTCCGGCTGAAGTGACACCGGGCCAGCGAACAATGAATGGGACTCGAGTTCCTCCTTCGTACAGGCTTCCTTTGCCGCTTCGCAACGGTGCATTGTCGGTCACATCGCCGCTCGCCTTGATTCCTTCTCGAACATAGCCGCCGACACCTCCATTGTCGCTCGTGAAAATCAGCACGGTGTTGTCCGCCAGCTTGAGTTCATCGAGCGTTGTTATGATTCGGCCAACGCTTTCGTCGACAGATGCGATCATGGCGGCGTATGTAGGATTGTTGTGACCGCCAACACCAGGCTTGTCTCTGAACTTTGCAATCAGTTCCGGTTTGGCCTGATGCGGTGAATGAACACCGAAGTGAGGCAGGTAGAGAAAGAACGGCTGATCCCTGTGCCGAGTCACAAAGTCAACGGCGCGATCGGTCAGAAAATCTGCGAGGTACTGGCCTGTGGGATAATCGGTCTTCGGGTTCGTCTCGAAATCGAAGTGCAGGCCGTCGCTGACGATTGCTTCATCGAATCCTCGTTTGGAAGGATGGTGATCGCCACGTTCTCCGAGATGCCATTTTCCAAACATGCCGGTTGCGTAACCTGCCGACTTCAGCTGATTCGCAATCAGGTCACGATCGAGCGGCAGCTGAGTCACGTTGTCGACAGGCCGAAGAGGCCGCTTGCTCCAGTCAAAGCGATCGATGCCTCCGACGGTATACACGCCGGTCCGTGCGCCGTACTGACCCGTCATCAGGGCTGCTCGGGTTGGAGCGCAGTTCTGGCAATGGTGATGCGCCGTCAGTTTCATTCCCTGCTGGGCCAGGCGATCGATGTTCGGAGTTTCATAGTAGCGGCTTCCGAAGCAGCCAACATCCGTGTATCCAAGGTCGTCCGCCATGATGAAAATGATGTTTGGCGGACGCACGTCGTCAGCCGCTCTGGCGGAGTTCATTAACTGGCAAAGTGCTGAGAATACCAGGGCCAGCACAAACGATCGTGCAAATCGACTCATAGATAACTCTGAATACAGAAGAGAGCGGTCAAAGGGAAGAGCTGCGATAGCCGGGATGAGATTCATCGAACAATTCCGGCAGCCAGCGTATGCCAATCCCAGGCCGATTGGGAAGTGGCAGCGTGCCATTCACGACACGAACTTCCTGATCGATCAGCGATGGATACAGTGTTGTCAGATGAGCTCGCACGGTTTCCTGAAACGCAACACCGGTATTGGATGCGGCGATTTGCAGACCAGCGAACAGAGTCATCGGTCCGGTGCAGTCATGCATGAGGGTCGGGACATTGTAGAGCTGTGCCAGTTCGGCGATGCGACGACTTGCCGAAATGCCGCCAACCCAGGTGGGATCGATCATGACGTAGTCTGCTGCCTGAGCTTCCAGCACCTGACGATAGCTGTCAGCCATAACCAGCATCTCACTCACGGCCACCGGGACTTTGATCTGAGAACGAAACGCGGCCATCGCATGCACGGAATCCGGTCGCATGACGTCTTCGAGCCAAAGAGGCTTCACCGATTCCATGGCCTCGGCAATTCGTCGAGCCGCTGCGAGCGAGAAGAAGCCATGTCCATCGAGCATGACTTCGATGCGGTCGCCCACGCGTTCGCGAATCTTCTCGAACGGCGCGATGCCTTCGCGGATGTCGGCCCATGTGACCGACTGACCTCCGCTGCGACGGTACACAGCATCGAACGACCACAGCTTCATGCCTCGATAACCCAGCGCAACGAGTTCTTCGGCAAGGTCTTCAGGAGCGTTCATGCTGGCCCAGTTGTCTTCCAGCGGACCCGGTTGTCCCGGATCGCCGTGCCCCGGCCAGCCCGAAGCCGATGGCGTCTTTCGATTCGACTTGCCATAGAACGGACCGCCGCAGCTGTTGTAGACCGGAATGGCATCTCGAACCGGGCCACCCAGCAGTTTCCAGATCGGGGCACGCAGCAGTTGTCCGTGAATGTCCCACAGAGCCAGGTCGATCGCCGACAGCGCTCGCAGTTCAGCGCCGGTTCCGGCAAAGGCCGTCATTCGTTCGTAAAGAAACCGCCAGTGGCTTTCGATTGCTGTGGCAGAACTGCCAAGCAGTCGCGGTGCAAAGAAATCATGAACCACCGAAGCAGCGGCGGTGGGAATGTAGTACGTCTCTCCGTGCCCGATCACCGGGACACCGTCGACGGTACCGGCATCCGTATGAACGCGAACAGCAAGAAGCCCTGGCATGACTTCATGAGGAATCACGGTCTCGATCTTCACAATGCGCGGACCGGACCGAAAAGCATGTTCCTGAGTCGGCCCGGAAGCTCGATTCAGGAAACTGGTATCCTCTGCACGGCTCATGAAGTCACATGTTCTCCGTCCGATGGAAAAGATCGGAATACTGCTGTTCAACAATGCCAGATTGTGGCTCGAATTGTGTCCGGTTGCCAATGAGTCTCCGATTCCTCACAACGTTGATTCATGTTCCAGACCACCTGTCCCCGCTTTGAAGTTGTTCTGAGTGTCAGACCGTACTTTCCGCCAGCATTCGGCATCGCTTCCGAAAGAGCCGTGTTTTCATCACAATGACGGAGTCAATTCAACGACTTCCACCCTTCCTGAGGATTCCACGTTATGTCGAATCAGAGTTCTTCCGCCGGTCGTCGCGGATTTTTGAAGAGTGCTGCAGCTCTGGGAGCTGCTGCGATCTGGGCTCCGTCCGCCAATCGCGCGTTCGGTTACATGTCTCCCAATGATCGACCGGTGTTTGCCACCATCGGATTGCGAAACCAGGGATGGACGATCACCAGCAAGTCATTCAAGTTCGCAGACTTCGCTGCGCTGGCTGATGTTGATTCAGGAGTTCTGGGGGTCAACATTGAACGAACCGAGAAGGCTCAGAAGAAGAAGCCAGACGGTTACGCCGACTACCGCAAGGTGCTGGATCGCAAGGACATCGATGCGGTGATGATCGCAACGCCGGATCACTGGCATACGAAGATCGCCGTCGAAGCCATGCTGGCCGGCAAAGACGTCTACTGCGAAAAGCCTCTGACGCTGACGATCGATGAAGGCAAGCTCATTGAGAAGATCGTGAAGCAGACCGGACGAGTCTTCCAGGTCGGCACGATGCAGCGCAGTGAATTCGATAATCGATTTCTGACCGCTGTGGCTCTGGTGAAGCATGGTCGCATCGGCACCGTCAAACGAGTGACCTGCGGAATCGACTCAATGGAAGCGTCTCCTGTGATTCCGGTGGCTCCCGTTCCTGAAGGGCTCGACTGGGACTTGTGGCTCGGTCCTGCACCGAAGGTCGACTACCGCGCGCTGCCTCAGCTGCGGGAAGGTTATGGTGGCGGAGTTCCTCTCTTCAGCAACTGTCACTATTCATTCCGCAACTGGCATGAATACTCCGGCGGCAAGCTGACCGACTGGGGTGCTCACCATGTCGACATCGCCTGCTGGGCACTGGGCGCCACAGAAACCGGTCCGAGTAAGGTTACTCCGGTGCAGTTCAAGCTGCCGGTGGAGTACAAGGACGGCAACCCGACCGTTCAGGATCAGTACAACGCGGCTACATCATTCCGCATCAGGGTGGATATGCCGAATGACGTGGAGATGATCATTACCAGCGAAGGCGACAACGGCATTTTGTTCGAAGGAACCGAAGGCCGCTTCTTCGTCAATCGCGGCAAGATCACTGGCAAGCCGGTCGAAGACCTGAAGACGAAGCCGCTGCCGGAAAGTGCGATCACCGATGTCTATGGTGGACCGGTTCCGGAAAACCACACGCAGAACTTTACCGAAGCAATGAAGAGCCGGAAGCAGCCGATTTCCGACGTGTGGTCACACAACCGCATGCTGGAAATCTGCCATCTCAGCAACATCGCGATGCGACTGAACCGCGCGGTGAACTGGGATCCGGCGAAGCGTGAGATTATCGGCGATGCTCAGGCCAACGCATTCCTTGCTCGCGAAAGCCGCAAGGGTTACGAGATCAATATGTGAGTTTCGGGCGAACGCCGATTCTGAAGTTCTTCGTCGCAGGGCCGGGATTTTCTCCCGGCCCTGTTTTTTTCGAAGCCCGCAGCGTGCTCTTCAGCGTGTAGTCCAGTAATGGTTCAAAGATGGCTGTGCGAGCAACGGTGTCGAGGGACTGCTGCTCTGAAGAACGGAACTCGCTTGAGTCTGCGTACGGAATCCATCACCATCCCGCGACCACATTCTGCAGAGCAGCATAGTGGCCATCAGCACGCTCCACCGCGTTCGTTTCAGGCCTCCTGTTTTCATCCTTCAACGTTCCAAGCTTACTCATGAAACTTACGGCATCACCGCTCATTGAAGTCAAATCCATCCGAGGCAAAGGCCGTGGCGTTTTTGCTCGCGAGCTGATCAAGGCCGGTACAGTCTTTGAACGCGTTCCGCTGCTGGTGATTCCCGCGAAGGAAGTTCTGGAGTGTGAGCACGGTGGCTTCCTGTCGCAGTATGTCTTTGAATACGGCAAAGGCAAAGTGGCACTCGCGCTGGGATTTGGATCGCTCTACAATCATTCTTACCAGCCGAACGCTCGATACGATGATGCAGGCAGGCAGGTCAAGGAATTCAAGGCTCTGCGAGACATCAAGCCAGGCGAAGAAATCACGATTAACTACAACGGTGCAGAAGATGTGATGGATCCCGTCGAATTTGACGTTCTGGATTAGTGCGTTTCCGTCATCTTTCAGGAAGGTCGCTGCTATGAGCGAATCGCATCCCGGTCCTCCGACTCCTGGTGCTGAGCATGCGTTGCTGAAGCCTTTTGAAGGCACGTTTCGAGCGGTCGTGAAACTGTTCTTCGGGCCCGGCGATCCGATGGTTCACGAAGGAACGATGACGTCATCGTTCCAGCTGGATGGTCTCTACCTGTTTCAGAACTATGTTGGTGACCCGAGCCCCGGACCATGGCCCGCATTTCTGGGTCAGGGATTCTGGGGTTACAACTTTGGAACAAAGCAGTACGAAGGGTTCTGGATCGACAACGCGTCTTCAATGATGCAGATGGAAACCGGAACCGTGGATGCCACCGGAAAAGTCTGGACGATGTTCTCCAGCTTCAAACATCCGCATTCGGGGCAGGAAGTCCGGAAACGCACCGAGATTCGGCTGATCGATCCGGATACGCACGACATGACAACGTGGATGACGGAAGAAAACGGCGAGGAAGTTCGCACCATGGAAATCCTGTATCGCCGCGTTTGACTGAACGTCTGTCTTCAGCTGTAGTGGAACTCGCCAGAGTTCCTTTCAGACGACTCGCTATGAAACAGCTTGCCAGAGCGATTCTGTCGGTCCTTTACAGCCGGGCGCACCAGACGCTAGTCCTTCTTTGCATTTCGCTCATAAACCATGCGACCGCCGAGCCATGTTTGCTCGACGGTCGTTTCGCGAATCGCATTCACATCACACGTCAGCAAGTCACGATCAATCACAATGAAGTCGGCGAGTTTACCGGGTTCCAGTGAGCCCTTTTCTTTTTCTTCAAAGGTCAGCCACGCGTTGTTGATCGTGTAAAACCGGATCGCCTGTTCCCGAGTAATTTTCTCCTCAGGATGCAGAGGATCGTCCGTCCAGCGTGGCTGGCGAACGAGCGTCGTCCAGATTCCCAGAAAGGGGTTGTAGGGATTCACGGAGCGGAAGCTGCCAATCTTCTGCATGTGATCCGAGCCGCCGCCAACCATCACGCCCTGTTCGAAGATGGTTTTGTAGGGCTGAAACCAGCGAGTTCGTTCTTCGCCGAACTGACGCAGCAGAGTCTTTCCGTCAAGGTACAGCCACACGGGCTGAATGTCGGCAACCACGCCCAGCTTTTTCATGCTCTGAATGGCTTCCTCGCTCATGAAATTACAGTGAGTGATACACGGTCGTTTGTCGCGAACCGGGAAGTCTTTTTCGTCGACGCGGCGATACGCATCCAGCAGAGCATGGACGGCTCCGTCGCCTACGGAATGAGCTGTGATCTGCAGGTCTTTCTCAAGGCACAGACGAGCAATCTGGTAGAGCCTCTCCGGTTCGATCAGCAACACTCCGCGATATTCCGGATCGCTGATGGAATAGATCGAACTGACTCCCCATGGCTTTCGCATCCACGCACTGCCAGTCAGCATTCCGCCGTCCAGAAAGACCTTCACACCGCGAAGCCACAGCATATTGTCGTACGCATGAGCAGGATGGTTTGCCGCCTTTTCAATCTGCGCGACAACGGTGTCCCATTCTCCTGCTGGATTTACTCCCCAGCACAGAAACGTGCGGCAGGTCAGCTGACCATCCTGCTTCAGTCCGTCAAACAGTTTCACTGCCGTTTCATCCGCACTGCGCTGGACGATGCTGGTGATGCCTGCGGAGTTGTAGTCAGCCAGCAGTTTTCGAAGCTGACTTTTCTGTTCGTCAAACGAAGGCGATTTCTCCGGCGACTTCATGGTGATGAATCGTCCGGCCGATCGAATGATGCCCGTTGGCTCACCAGTCTGTGGATCCGTCTCGATGCGCCCTGGCTGACCATCGGTGATCCGAAAGTTCTTATCAATTCCATTCAGCTGCAACGCCAGCGAATTGAGCGCGGCATCTGGCCCAGTTCGAAAATAGACCGGATTCTTCGGAGCCACCTGATCCAGTTCGTAGCGAGTCGGAAAACGCTGGTCTCGCAGTCGAGTGATGAACACCTGATTCAGGACGATCCATTGACCATCTTCCAGAACGTCAGCCCGGTGCGCGACATACTTGAGGACATCGTCGAGCGTTTCCATTTCGGGAACGGGGTGATCAAATTCGTAGACGGCAGCTCCGGTGGCATGAACATGAGAATCAATGAGCCCCGGGAGTACCATCTTTCCGGCGAGGTCAACGGATTGTGTCTTCGGGCCGGCGAGTCGACGAATCTCCTCATTGGTACCAACAGCCAGAATTCTGTCGCCGCGAACCGCCATCGCTTCGACAATCTCGAAGCCCGCATTCACCGTGACGATCCGACCGCCGGTCAGGATCAGGTCCGCTTCCTGAGCAACAGTGCTGCCTGACAGAAGAATCATCCACGCGACCAGAAGGGCACATCGCATCGTTCAGTCCTCTTATCCGTCGAGCCTCAGACAATTTCCTGAATCACCTTTCCGAAGACATCTGTCAGCCGGAAGTCGCGACCTGCATAGCGGTAGGTCATGCGTTCGTGATCGTAACCCATCAGGTGCAGAATGGTGGCATGGAGGTCATGGATCGACACCGGTTTTTCGACCGCTCGAAAGCCGAAATCATCCGTCGCGCCGTAGACGGTTCCTTTGCGAATTCCTCCGCCAGCCATCCATAGCGAGAATCCCCAGTGGTTATGATCGCGGCCCTGACTTGCACCCGTTCCATCCTGCCCCATTTCAACGGACGGAGTGCGGCCAAATTCTCCGGTGCACAGAATCAGAGTTTCATCCAGCATCCCTCGCTGCTTCAGGTCAATGATCAGAGCGGCCAGACCCGAATCACACTGGCTGGCACAGCGACGGTGTTCTTCGCCGATGTTGGAGTGGCTGTCCCATGGCTGCATGTCACCGTGCCATGTCTGCACAAACCGAACGCCACGTTCCACCAGTCGTCGAGCCATCAGCAGCTGACGGTTCTGAGGTCCGTCGCCGTAGAGCTTCAGGATATGCTCTGGTTCTTTGGACACGTCGAAGGCCTCACTGGCTTCGGTCTGCATCCGATACGCCAGTTCAAAGGACTTGATGCGCGATTCGATGATGGCTTCGCCGGGCCGGTCCTGCGAATGACGAGCATTCAGCTTCTGCAGGAATTCGAACTGCTTCGTCTGTTCATCAGATGAGATTCGTTTGTTCTGCAGGAAGTCGATCAGTCGCGTTGGATCCGGGTTGGACGTGTCGATCTTTGTTCCCTGAAAAGCACCCGGGAGAAACGCTGAACGCCAGTTTCCGGCTCCACCCACCGGCATTCCGCCAGGACACAGTGCGACGAAGGCGGGCAGGTTCTGATTTACGGAACCCATGCCCCAGGTCAGCCATGACCCCATGCTTGGTCGCACGAGTCTCATGTCGCCCGTATTCATCAGCATCAGCGACATTTCGTGGCTCGGAAGTTCGGCATGCATGGACCGAATCACGGTCATTTCATCCACGCATTTCGCGAGCTTCGGGAAGATATCGCTGACCGGAATTCCGCTTTCGCCATGTTGTTCAAACTTGAACGGGCTGGGCAGGGCAACGCCCGTCTTTCGTTCGGTCTGCAGGTTTTCATACGGAAGCATTTTTCCCGCAAACCGAGTCAGCTCGGGCTTTGGGTCGAACGTATCGACTTGCGATACGCCGCCGTTCAGGAAGACATGAATGACATGCTTCGCCCTGCCGGGGAAATGAGTCATCATCGCGCCGCCTGTGTCTTCAGCGCGGGCCGAGGAACTGATCAGGTCTGCAAGCGCGAGACCTCCGAACCCCATTCCGCACTGTCGCATCCAGTGTCGACGCGTCTGATACTGCATAAGGCACCCGTATCGTTGTCTGCTTCGCCAGGCAGAACGCCGGGCGAATTCAGAATCAGTGCTGGAACAGAAACTCTTTACTGTTGATCACAGCCCAGGCAACGTCTTCCACGGCTTTGACGCGATCTTCGCTGGCCTTGATGTGAGCCTGCGCGGTCGCCTGTTCCTGAGGCAGTGCTGGTCGACTGAGCGCGGCCAGGTACAGCAGATCGATGATCTCCGCATCCGACTTTCCTTCAGCCACCCAGCGATGCACATTGCCCGCATCAGCACGCAGCTTGTTGTGGACGGTTGGGCCGTTGATCAGCTGCAGAGCCTGTGACAGATTGCTGTCCGTGGACCGCTCACACTCACAGGGAAGTTCTCGCTGCGGCTGCCCGAAGACCTGAAGGAACTTGTGACCTTCAGGAGGATCCACAAGTTCAACCGCCTTCGTGCCTCCAGGCATTCCGGAAAATTCTTCCTGCTGACCGGTGACCGCACAGATCGCATCCAGCAATTGCTCGGCCGTCAGCATGCGAGTTGTCGCGTGACTGAAATAGGTTTCGTCATCCGCATTGAACTTGTTTCGCTGGGAGCTGAGCTGATAAACGCGGCTGTTCATGATCGTGCGAATCAAGTGACGTGAGGAATAGCCGCTCTTCAGCAGCTCATCCGCAAGGTAGTTCAGCAGTTCCGGATTGGAGGGTGGATTGGAATCACGGAAGTCGTCAACCGGGTCCACAATGCCTTTGCCAACAACATGGCCCCAGATGCGGTTGGACAGTGACTTCGCGAAAAACGGATTGCTGTTGTTGGTCAGCCAGTTCGCAAACACAACGCGACGGTCCTGATCATTGGGAACATCGACATCGCCTTCCAGCAGCAGTCGAACCTTCATCTGTTTGCCGGTTCGTGGCTGAGTCACTTCGCCGCCGGCCTTAACGAAAATCATCTCGTCGTCGGGCAGGCCTGTTTCCTTGCGGCCAACGCGATTGAACGCTGCTGCCGTTCCGTAGTAATCATCCTGAGTCCATTTTTCGAACGGGTGATTATGGCACTTCGCACATTGAATGCGGACGCCCATGAACAGCTGAGCGGTTGTTTCAGTTGCGTCGATTTCGTCACGCGCGGCTTTCCAGTAGGCGGCAGCCGGATTCTGCTGAGTACTGCCGGTTGCCGTCAGGAGTTCGCGGGCAAACTGATCCAGCGGCATGTCATTCTTCACGACGTCATACAGCCAGCGTCGGAACTTGTGAACACCGGACTTCGTGAGCTTCTTGCTGTTGCATCGAAGAAGGTCAGACCACTTCATCGACCAGAACCGAGCATGATCGTCGGAAGCCAGCAGCCGATCGACCAGTGCTGCTCGCTTTGCCGGATTCGTGTCCGCGTGAAATGCCTGAGTCTCTTCCAGGGTTGGCAGGCGACCTGTCAGGTCCAGAGTCGCACGACGCAGGAAGTCGGAATCGCTGCAGAGATCTGACGGCTGAATCTGAAGCTGCTTCAGTTTGCCAAAGACCAGCTGATCGATGCGAGTTTCTTCCGGAGGATTTGGCCACTGGAAATCAGGGCGATCGGTGAGGAAGGAAATCTGAGTCGTTGACATCTTGTCGAGATAGCGCGCCAGAATCGTCGCTTCTCCTCGACCTTCCCGAGTCACAACGCCTGATGGTGTGATGGCCGCGATGCTTTCGTCGGACGTATCGAACGCAGTCAGCGCTGTGATGTCGCGAACCGTGCCGTCGCTGAAATGGCCGTTGACCATCAGCTGCTGCTGATCGGCCCCGTCTCGCAGAACGCGCGGCTTTGGGAACAGTTCAATGCTCAGCAGCGCCGGAGCGCCTTCGGGTTCAGTCTTCATGCCTTCGGCAATCCACTGCTTCAGCATGACATGGCTGGGATCATTGACGTGCAGACGTCGGCCACCGCCATGAGCCACTTCCATCAGCGGCTTTCGAAGCAGCAGGCTTTCGTCGGGATTCAGCACGTTGGATCTGCGATTGAAATATTCGCCTCGCAGAGTCACCAGATCCAGAGGCGGATCGTAGCCTCGCAGTGACAACCGGAAACCGCCTTTGCCGGATGGCGAACCATGGCATGCTCCCATGTTGCATCCGGACTTCGTCAGTGCTGCCAGGACTTCTGTGTGGAATGCCACCGGGGCAGGGTTCTCGAACTGCGAAACGGTCACCTTCGCAGTGACTTCCATTCCGGCTCGCGAGATATGAATGACGGTCGTGCCGTTTCCAGTCGCTTTGACGACGCCTTTGTCGACCGACGCCACCGCCGGATTTTCACTGCGATATTCCGCAATCGCCGTCGCATCATGAATGGTCGCGGCGTCAGCGTTCGCCGTGACAATCAGTTGCTGAATTCCGCGAGGACCCGTCAGCGTGATTTCTGACGGCTGCACATTCAGCGACTGCGTCGGCAATTCGGCCTGAACGACGGAGGCCATCAGTGCCAGCACAAGCATGATCGATTGAATCTGTTTCATAAAGCACTTTCCTGTGCAGATCGGAGATTCGGAACGATGGGCTGAGGAAGCCTGTCCGAGACACTCTCAACGCGGATTACTTTGCCGTGACTTCAATTTGGATCGGAGGAACCGGCTGAACGACTTCGGTATTGTCTTTTTTGGCCTTGCCCTGAAGGAAGATTGTGCAGGGCCCAACCGCAGCATCGGCAGCGGTCGTGATGTTGACGACAAACTCACCGGCCGGCATCGAACCACCAGCAACGGTCAGCCCTGGTGATACCTGGTCAGCCGGTGTTGAATAGGCAATTTCGATCGGCATCGTCCAGTCAGCCGCTCGAGTTGCCTTGATGGTCACAGAGGCCATGCCTCCCTGAGGAATCGTGATGGTCGCTGGTTCCACCGTGAACGAAAACTGCGCTGCCGGAGCCACCGCCGCGAACACATCCGATCGGACTCGCGCGCTGCGGAAGACTTCATTATCCTGCTTCTTGGGTGGCGGCGGAACAAGCTGCAGTTCGGCCGGTGGAAGACTTCCGTCCGGTGTTGAAATTTTCAGCGTGACCGGTCCCCAGTCCGCATCGGAAGCAGTCGCTGCCGGATCTGCGGCGGTCAGAACGATCGGAACTGTGCTTTGTTTCGCACCCACGACGAACGGATTCATTTTCAGTGTGGCTGGCAGAGAAACGGCTTCGACTTTAAGTGGCCCGTCATACTGAATTCGTCGCAGAGTCAGCGGCATTGCCGCATTGCCGCCTCGAGGAACATTCAGCCGATCCGCGGGAGCAGTCGCTCTCACCGATTTGCGTGCCCGAAACACATCCAGTGCCCATGACCATGCTGCGCCGCCACGTCCCGCGATCTCAGTGACCTTCAAATAGAATTCACCAGCACCAGGCAGTTGAGCGGACACTTCAGCATCACGCGGACCTGCGTCATCAGACTCCGCCAGCTTTCCTCCCTCGGCATTGTACAGTTCGAGGATCACGTCGCACGGACTGGCCACTTCGCGAGTGCGCGCGATGATCAGCAGCGGTGTCGCTTCGGTTGCCGTGATGCGAAACCAGTCGACGTCGCCGGTCTTCTGGAACGTTCCTGTCAGCACGGCCGTATCAGCAGCAATCACGGTCGCCTGATCTTTTGCATCGTTGGGTTCCGTTTCCGTCTGAACAGGATTGCTGGTCGCGACGACGGAGGCGATGCCGCTGGCCTCTGCATCCGCCGAGCGGAATGAAACGGGAATCAATGCTCCGGAAGCGTCTGCCGTTCCGGGCATTGGAGTTTCGCCAACCAGATCGCCCGTGGTGCCAATCAGAGAGACATTCTGTCCCAGACGGGCGATGCGAGGACTTGCGGTGGTGACAAGCGACAGTTTTCCAAGACGCAGATGAAAGAAGTGTCGGCCGCCACCGGAGTATCGGACGTCGCGAAGCTCCAGCCGATATTCTCCGTCGGATGCGGCCGTCCATTGCAGTTGAGTATCGCCTTCACCGCCGGGCATGTCGTCGCGGTAGAGAACTTCTTTGCCATCCGGGCCGATCAGTCGAAGGACAGGATCCAGATCGGATCCAATTCGGCGAGCGAACACTTCGGCGCTCAGAACCTGACCCGTGGTCATGCTGAATCGAAATGTCTTTGAAACGACCGGGTTGATTTGCCCAAACAGACAGCATGGCAAAGTCAGCGCCTGTCCGGTCGCACGGTTATCCGCATCCGCAGTGATTGCGGTCGTGGTGAGATCATCCACAACGACCCAGGTGGCTTCCGACGCTCCATGATTTGTGACGAACCGAGCCGGGTAGATGCCGGGTGTTGCGTCTGCCCTGATGTCGCCTTCCAGTGTGACCGGCTGATCTTTCGCCAGATCCGTTCCTTCTTTCGGCCGAAGAATGCCGACCGGTGTCCAGAAACTGAGAGCACCGGTCAGTTGCTTGCCGTAAACCGTGACGGTGGCGCGCTGTCCGGGCCGCAGCTGGCTGGTTTCCACCCGCTCCACGGCAGGGTCCTGAGCCACCGCGCAGGCGGAAAGGCAGACAACGCCGCCGGCAACGAGTACCAGCCGCAAAATGTGAGTTTTGACGAAGGATTTCAGGCAGGAATCAGCCATGGAGGGAGGTTTTCCGAAGAACATATGGCTGGGAGGGCGCGTAGGAAGGAACCGCCAGTCTAAGCACGCCCGGAGCAGTCGTCAAAGTGAAACACAGAATTGTGAGTACTCGCCAACAGTCGGAACAGAAGTTTGGTTCTGACGCTTGACATGGGTATACTCGGTTTCGCCTGGGTTCGGTCGGCAACTGGCTGGACCACCAACCCGGGACAATTGTCCTCGGAGTGATGACATGCTGATTCGTTCGTTCCTTCTGCTTTTGAGCTTTGTCCTTCTCGCTGAGTGTGCTTCGGCCGCAATTCCGCCGGAAACCAAGAAGGAACTGGTGGAACTCACCAAGGAGCTCAAGGACGTCACTTCTCTCCTGAAGAAGAAGGAAGTGGACAAAGCGAAGGAACTGATCCAGAAGGCCGAAGATCGCGTCAAAGAACTGTCCATTGCCGACGACGAAAAAGATCGTTCGTGGACAACCTTCAAGACAGCGCTTGAACGGGCGAAGTATCAGATCCCGGTCAGCTTTGAGCGGGAAGTCGCTCCGATTCTGACCGCGAACTGTGTTCGATGCCACGGTGCCGAGCAGCAGGCCTGCAATCTGCGAGTCGATACGTTTGCCGGGATCGCTCAGGGCGGCATGAGCGGCCAGATCGTCATTCCCCGAGTCCCGAATCGCAGCCTGCTGGCTCTTCGGCTGGCAACGCCCGACAACATGAAACGCATGCCCGCCGGTGCAGCGAAGCTGAAGGACGAAGAGATCCTGACTGTTGTGCGATGGATCGAGCAGGGCGCTGCGTTCGACGGAAAAGATGCAAGCGCCAAGATTGGTGATTCGCTGGTTGAAAAGAAACCACCCGTCAAAGTCGTGATGGCGGATGGAACGGAGAAAGTCTCATTCAAAAAGGACGTCGCTCCGTGGCTGGTCAACATCTGCACCGGATGTCACTCCGGAAACAATCCTCGCGGCAATTACTCACTGGTCACCTTCGAACAGCTGCTTCAGGGCGGGCCAACGGGCAATACGATTGTTCCTGGCAATCCGGATGAAAGCTACATCGTGGATCTCGTGCTGCGACAGGAGCCACTCAAGATGCCCGCAGGTCAGGCACAGCTGAAACTGTCTCAGGCGACTGCCCTGGAAACCTGGATTCGTGAAGGGGCGAAGTTCGACGGGACCGATCCCAAGGCCCCCATCCGAACTCTTGTTCCAACGGACGAAGAACTGGAAGCCGCAAAGCTGGCGAGCATGACGGACGCAGAGTTCGAGAAGCGCCGAATTGAACAGGCGGCTGCGCTCTGGAAACGCGTGTCGCCTCGAACCGAAGGTGTGTCGGCGACAACGGACAACTTCTATCTGTATGGAACGGTGTCTGAAGATCGATTGAAGGACCTGGGGACGAAAGCAGAAACGCACCTTGCGGAACTTGCAAAGAAGTATCCGCTGCCTGGCGGGCAAAAGGCCTTCCGAGGTCGCCTGATTATCTTCGCAACGAAGGATCGCTTCGACTACGAAGAGTTCAACACGGTGCTGATGAACCGACGAACTCCGAAAGTGATCTCGGGACATTCGACGATCAACGGGAATTTCGAAACCGCCTACATCGCAATGCATGATGTGGGCGACACCGCTTCCGACTCATCACTTTCTGCGGAACAGCTGATGAATTCGCTGATCAGTCAGTCCTACCTGGGACGCGATGGAGCAGCGCTGCCTGACTGGCTGAAGCAGGGCTTTGGCATGCTGGAAGCCGGAATCCCGAGTGACTCCGAATTCATCAAGGCACTTCCATCACGCGCGACGAAGGCCGTAGCGACCGTGGACGATCCAGCCAAGTTCTTTGCCGATGGAACCTTTGCACCGGAAGAAGTTGGCGATGTCGGTTATCTGCTGGTCCGGTTCCTGATGACTCAGGGCGGTCCTGCTCGCTTCCAGACTCTGGTCGCAGAACTGCGAAAGAACCCCAATGCGGCTCAGGTGCTGCAGCAGGTCTACCAGACTCCTGTCGCTCAGCTGGGGCAGCTGTTCATTCGCACGGGCGGCTGATGGCTCCCGCATTTTGCATTTTTCAATTTCCAATAAGCATTATTCATTTCACCGGACGGCTTGCGCCGTTCCGCTATCTCTATTGATTATCAGCCCGAGTCAGCCGTTCGATCAGTTCCTGACGCGCTCGGAAGATGCGGCTGCGGACGGTGCCAAGGGGGATGTCGAGCACTTCTGCGATTTGCTCGTAGGAGAATCCGTCGATCTCCTTCAGCACCAGTGGTGAGCGGAACTCTTCGGGAATCTGCTGCAGTGCCTGGCGCACGAGCCGGATGTTTTCCTCCTGCTGCATCGCGTGGTCGGGCGCAGAATCACCGTGTCGGTCCGCTGGCTCAAACCCAGCGGCCTCGTTCATTTGTTCCAGAGAACCCGAAGGCAGCTGCTGTCTGCGCAGACTGCTGACGGCCGCGTTGCGGGCGATGCGGTACAGCCACGAGTAGAAACTGGACTGCCGACGAAACGACGCCAGCTTGCGCCATGCCAGAGTGAAGGCCTGCTGAGCCGCATCGAGAGCGTCTTCGCGGGAGCCCAGGCAATGTTCCAGACTGTGAACAAGTCGGTCCTGGTAGCGGCGCACAAGTTCGTCAAATGCGTGACTCGCGCCCTGCAGAGCTTCATCAATCAGTTGCAGGTCACTTTGCGAATTCACGGACGCCTCTTGCTGATGTTGGTCTTGTTCCGCCTTCGCAGAGCCTTCTGTCAGTGCTGATCAGGAAATGCCCGCGGAGGCGTTGTCGTCCGTTTTCTTCGTGAGCTTTCGATGAGTCGAAAAGTAGTACATGGCCACCATTCCGGTCACGACCAGAATAATGCTGATGACCTGAGCTTTCTTCAGACCCACGCTGCCCGGCGCGACGTCGCCTCGGAACGTTTCCAGAATGTAACGGTTAATGGGGTACAGAATCCAGGCAAGGCACATGACGCTGCCGTCAAATGGTCGGCGTCGGTAGAACCAGGCCAGAATCCCTGCCAGCAGAAAGGCCATGCCGGAACTGTAGAGCTGTGTCGGGTGCAGAGGAATCGTTGTGTCTGCATCCGGATTGATGATCCTCCATTCAACCAGCTTTTCAAACGTCAGGCTGTCCGGAGGAAACTTCACGGCCCACGGAAGATGGCAGGCCTTGCCAAAACAGCATCCATACAGAAAGCAGCCAATGCGTCCAAATCCTTCACCGATAAATAAGGAAGGAGCAAGCACGTCAAACATCGCAATCGGGCTGATCCCGCGTCGTCGACAGAAAATCAAAATTCCAATGATGCCACCGGCGACGCTGCCGTAAAACACGATACCGCCGTCCCACAGCGCAACGGTCGCCAGCAGTTTGTCACGCAGTGTTGGCGCACGTCCATAAACCTGCGCACCATACTCCAGCAGATAATACAGTCGGGCACCGATCAGGCCGGGTATCAGAGCCCACATCATCATGTCCCAGATCACGTCCGGTGCCTGCCCGATGGACCGGATTCGCCGAGACGCGAGCCAGCTGGCGGACCCGAATCCCAGGAACATCATGAATCCGTAACCAAAGACGGGCAGTCCCGATTTCACGAGTCCAATGGGTGGCTGAGCAAACAGCAGGAATCCAAGGACGGATGGGATAATCTGCCAGAATGCAACCGACATCGCAGACTCGGCCGCGTTCTTCGTCCGGAGATACATCGTCAGAAATGCGACGATACAGATCAGCTGCCACAGCAGAATCAGCCAGCCGACACCAACCAGCAGTTCATTGCCGACGGACTGCCACTGCCACGCGTTGTCGAACACAAACCTCAGGAGGACCTTGCGCATTCACTTCCTCTGCCTTCTCGCCGCACATCGTAGCCTGCCATTCTTCGTGCCCGTCCGAGTTGTGACTCCGCCTTTCAACGGCAGCCTGAGTGTGGTGCGGGAATCGTAGCGGGCCTGAGGATTTCCTAGAACAGCGGTCCGCCAAATGCCTTTGCCAGCTTTCCCAGGACTCGCAAACTGTGGAGTGCTGAAAAGATGGCCACCGCTCGCATGAGCGGTTCCGAATCGTTCACATTGCCAGATTCCGGTGAATATTCTGCGTCAATCTTCGAAATCTGACCCATCCGCAGGCAAAATCCTGCGTTCCCGCTCTTCTGACGATTGGCGGCGGCCAGGCGGTTAACAAACATTCAGGCGTGGCGCACGGAACTCATTTTTTCATCAGGCAACACGGCGATATGACAAACCATGCAGTTCGGCTGGAAGGTGTGACAAAGACATTTGGTTCACACACCGCCGTGAGGGATCTGGACCTGGCAATTCCCGAAGGATCGATCTACGGCTTCATTGGTCCAAACGGATCCGGCAAGACAACAACCATTCGCATGATTCTGCGAATCTTCTTCCCGGATCGTGGTCGAATCGAAGTGCTTGGCCAGGCGGAAGGAAAATGTGCGGATGACCGAGTGGGTTACCTTCCCGAAGAACGTGGCCTGTATCGCCGCATGAAGGTTCGTGACCTGCTGAGGTACTACGCACGTCTGAAGGGATTTCGAGACTGTGATTCCGAGATCACGTCGTGGCTGAAGAGACTTGGCGCGGAAGACTGGGGCAACCGCAAAATTGAATCGCTGTCCAAGGGGATGTCGCAGAAGGTTCAGTTCGTCGCCTCCGTGATTGCTCGCCCTCAGCTGCTGATTCTTGATGAGCCCTTCAGCGGCCTTGACCCTGTGAATCTGGAACTGCTGCGAGAAGCCATCCAGGAAGTTCGAAGCCGAGGCACCACGATCATCTTTTCAACGCACGAGATGGATGTCGCGGAACGGATGTGCGAACGAGTCTTCATGATTCACAACGGCAACAAGGTGCTCGACGGGACCGTCGCGGAGATTCAGCGGCGTTACCCGGCGGATGAAGTTCGCATTCGATTTGCAGAAGGCGAGACTGCACCTCAGTTCATTTCCGGCGTGGAAGCCATTGAGACTCGCGGTCCCTTCCTGCACATGAAGCTGAAATCCGGGGAGCATGCAGATGATGTTCTGAAGCATCTTGCGACGACAACACGCATGGAACATTTTGAGCTTCTTCGTCCGTCACTGCACAACATCTTTATTCGCATTGCCGGTCCCGCTGCTGCTGTCCCTGCTGATGCAAAGACAACAGCAATTTGATTACGTTCATCAATACGATTGATTCCGAACACAACTGACACTGAGCATCATAATGCAAAAAATACTGACGATTGCCCGACGTGAATATCAGGCGATGGTGGCCACGAAAGCCTTCATTGTTGGGATGGCGATGATGCCGATCCTGATGCTGGGCGGCATGATTATTCCCAAGCTGCTGCGAGGCATTGAGAAGGCGGAGGATCGGCGGATTGTGGTGATCGACCGCACCGGACAGCTGTTCCTTCCGCTGAAGATGGCTGCCGATCAGCGCAACCTGATGCTGCAGGCAGATGCTCCTGCGAAGTCCGCGGAGAATGATGCGAAGAACTCCCAGGAAACATCTTCGGCGGATGGCAAAGACACCGAGGCAAAGCCGAAGATGTCTTCGGAAGATCGTGAAGAAAAAGAAGCTCGCAAGGCCATGGGGATGGAAGAAATTCATCGCTATGTGCTGGAACAGATTCCTGCGGAGGGGTTTGACGATAACAAGCGTCTGGAACTGTCCGAGCAGATTCGGGATCGCAAACTCTACGCCTTCATTGAGATTCCTGCCGAAGTCCTGACCGCTGCAACTCCGGATTTGAGCCAGCCGGAAAAGCTGACGCCAGACTCCCTGAAGCTGCCGGAGATCTCCTACGTTGCAGAAGATGCAGCGCTGGCGGATGCGAAGCGATGGGCTGAAACCAGTCTGAATCAGCTCATTCGTGCGCATCGACTCTCTGCGTCCGTATCTCCTGTCGAACTCCCAAAGGTCATGATGGAACTGGAACGCCGCGCATCTGTTCGCGGGGGCGGTCTGTATTATCGGGATACAGATGGAAAGATCGTCAGCAAAGAAAAGCCTAATGAGCTGGCGGTGATCTTTCTGCCGATGGGCATCATGATGCTGATGTTCATGATCATCATGATGTCGGCTCAGCCAATGCTCGAAAGCGTGCTTGAAGAAAAGACACTTCGCATTTCTGAAGTGCTGCTGGGGTCAGCGAATGCTCAGCAGCTGATGACGGGCAAGCTGCTTGGCAACGTCGGTGGTTCGATCACCGTGTTTGCTCTGTACGCGGCCGGCGGCCTGGCATTCGCAAACTATCAGGGGTACGGGGAGTCGATCCCGTACAGCATTGTGCCCTGGTTTATCATTTATCAGGTGCTGGCCGTGCTGATGTTCAGTTCCATCTTCATGGCCATCGCTGCGTGCGTCAGTCAGCTGCGAGAAGCACAGAGTCTTCTGCTGCCCGTGTGGATGGTGATGATGCTGCCTCTGATGGTCTGGTTCAACGCCGTGCGTGAACCCAACAGCACGCTGGCCACAACGCTCAGCTTCTTCCCGCCATCGACCCCTCTGATGATGACTCTGCGACTGGCCACAGGAGCCACAATTCCCGCCTGGCAGATCCTGCTGAGTATCGTGATTCTGCTCGCAGGAACCGCCATCGGCGTCACCGCCGCCGCAAGAATCTATCGCATCGGCATTCTGTGGCAGGGTAAGCCACCCAAGATCAATGAACTCATCAGCTGGCTGGTAAAGAACCCGAATTAACAAACAGTAGTGGAACTCGCCAGAGTTCCTTCAACATCACACGCACTGATGGCGAGCGGCAGGGTGTCAACCCTCCGAGTGCGTTCAGTGCGATTTGCATGTCTGGCACGTCGCAGCGCTTGCCCACATGGTTCAACAGAAGGATGTACCGGCCAACTACCTGTTGAACACTTCAGTGATCCTCTTGCTGTCCAGGTCCAGGCGATACATCAGCTGGTTGTAGTTGTACTGAGGTGTCGCAGGAGAATTGGTAAAGCTGTTCGTGTACGTTCCTTCGAAGTAAATGTGCCGTCCCTCGTCTTCATCGAATTCCGGATGATGCAGAGGGTTGTAGAAGCTCTGCTTTGGATGACTCGCCACCTTGAGAGCCTTCACGAACGGACCAGTGGGGGAATCCGCTTCGGAATAGTAAACCTCGCCGAGATGTGACGGGCTGGTTTTGTCCCATGCAATTTCATTCGCAATCATGATCCAGCGGTTTCGGTGCGCATTGAAGAATACAGAGCCCGCATGCATCAGGACTCGACGATCCGGCTTGTCGGCGTCGATCGGCAGCAGCCGAGCTTCCTCGGGTTTCATCAGGCCCGATTTGATCCACGTCTGTTCGTCCCGCTGAGTCACCGGCGGAGCTTTCTTCCAGCTCCAGATTAGTTGCCAGGACTGGTCACGATCCAGCGTTGTGGCACCCGCCGCATTCTTTGATTCGACGCACGTCCATGATTCGTAGGCCTCTCGATTCTGGATGGCTTCAAGCGTCGCGGGAACTCGCGTGACCGGAAACGGATTGCCAAAACAGACATAGTCCACACCGTTCTCCGTCACATGGACCGGATGATCTCGAAGAATGCGCCATGTGTCGGACAGTTCAATCACCTCCAGAATTTCGAAAATCTTCCGATCGTCGTTCCAGACGAGATGGCCCTGTTCAACCGGCTCGGCGAGTCCTTTGCGACGGGAATACTGAGTGACCATGTGTTGCCTCTGGTCTTTGTCCGTCACGACACAGAGCCCATGAATCCAGACGACACCTTCCTTCTGCGGCACATCCACCATCGCTCGCGCGAAGCCTTCTTCGTTGGTGAAATAATCCAGATCAATTCCTTCCGCGGGCTGATTCCCGGGGTGTCCCGGCAGAGGTGAAGTGGCTCCGGCCGTGCGAAACAGTCCCAGGGGATACGACAACCGATTCGTGTCGCCCCAGAACCAATACATGCGATCGTTGAGCACCGCGGTCTGCACGGAGTCCTGACCGAGAACCATGCCAGCTCCCAGTGGATTCTTCAGCGGCACGGGTTTACCAAGCCGTACGGAATCGAGATACAAATTTCGTCCGGTAATGCGATACAGTCGCTCGGCAACATTCGTCCGATTCATCTCGATGCGATGCGACTTTCCTTGCTCAAGCTTCAGACGAACGCCTTCAATTCCGAAACCGTCTTTCGGACACTGGTACCCTGCAGAGGTGACTCGAAAGAAGATCGTCTGTCCCATGATCTCCGGTTCATGGAATGCCACCCGTCCCGCGTTGTCGGTCATGTAGGTCAGGTCATCGACGGTGACGAGTTCCACCATCGGGATGCCTCGGCCTGTTTCCCGATCAACCACCTGAATCTCGATCGGCTGTGCGACGTCCCTCTGAGCCATCGCGGATGACAGAAGCAGTGACCAGACAAAGCCGAGGACCGGTACGACGTTCCTGCTCATGGGTACTCAATTCCGCCAAAGATTCAAAGTAGCGAGCGACGCGAGCCCTCCGGTGTTTGTGTCACCGGACGGCTCGCGCCGTACCGCTAAATGGACACATAAATTCCGAGCATTGCTTTAGTCAAGGAATGTGAATTCGTTCGACGCCAGCAATGCATGGGCCAGCAGGACCCAGCGACGTTCTGGATCGCTCGCGGAGGCCGGATCGCTCGCCGCGTCCGTCAGGAATTTCGCAGCCTGCCGAACCTCTTCTTCATCCGGAGTACGACAAAGAGCCCTGCGAACCAGATCCATGATGCGCTGATCATCGCTCGTGGGATTCGCCGGTCGTGTCAGAGCGGCCAGCTTTGCAGCACGATCCTGAATGAAGTCGGAATTGAGCGCGAACAGAGTCTGCTGTGGCACTGTCGTCTCAGGTCGTCGCGCTGTGCAGGCGTTGGGGTTCGCCGTATCAAAAGTGCTCATCAGGTTCGCGATGATGTCACGGTTGACGAATCCATAGACGCTGCGGCGAGGAATCGCGGGGCTGGCATTCAGATCGATCGGGCGACCTCCCATCGTCGTGTCCAGTTCTTCGCACACCGAAAGCATGGAATCTCGCATCGCTTCAAAATCCAGACGCCGCCGCGGCATGCGCCAGAGTCGCAGGTTTTCCGGATCGATCTCGCGAGCCTTCTCGTTCTCCACAGCTCCCTGACGGTACGCGTCGCTCAGCATGATCTGACGATGCAGCCATTTGAGCGACCAGCCGTTCCGACGAAACTCATCGGCCAGATAATCCAGCAGTTCCGGATGAGTCGGTGGCTGACCGCGCACTCCAAAGTCGTCCGGAGTTCGAACAAGGCCCACGCCAAAGTGATTCTGCCAGGCCCAGTTGACAAGCACACGAGCGGTGAGCGGATTCGAGTCGGAGATAATCGATTGAGCAAGACCGAGTCGTCTGTGTCCATCCTGATAGGTCGAGTGATCTGCCGGAAGTGCCGAGAGGAAATGCGGCTTCACGGTCTCTCCGCGTGCGAGCGGGTTGCCTCGAAGGAGCACATGAACCTCTTTCGGCTTCATCTCTTCCTGAATCGCCATGGCTCGCGGCGGTGACCCTGGTGCTGAAAGATTCAGCCCGTGAATCGCGCCCTTCTTGCCATTTGCGAGGTCGGAGATTGTTCGATTCGTCAGCCGAATGGCTTCTTCATCCGTCAGATCGAACGGTGTGCCTTCGCCAAACAGATGATGACGAATCTGTCGGTGCGATGGACTGTTAATGACCATGTGAGCGGGATGATCATCGGGAAGCACGCTGCCTTCCGGTGTCGCCTCGGTTGCCGTTTCCATCAGCGCCTGCTGCCACTGCTTCTGCTGAGTCGCGAACACCTGACCGTAGATCACGGCCGCCTCCAGCAGACTCTTTGGCTTCTTCTCCAGAAGCGCATCGATGACGAAAGGGTTCCACTTTGGCGGTTCGCCTCGAAGAGCATGAAGCTTGTCCGGAGTTCGCCCTGCCGCGTCCAGTTCCGCAGACAAACGTCCGATGTACTCATCGCAGCGCTTCCGGAATTCTTCTTCCGGGACGGAGCCCCACGACTGCATCTCCAGCCATGGCCCAAAAACAGGATCGTCCTTTTTGAGACCTGCCAGATAATCACGCCAGTGGTTGAACAGGATCGGGCGAATATCGTCGGTTCGGTACGAAAGGAATACGGTCGACGTGTCCTGTTCGCCGAGCCCTTTCGCAATTTCCGCCAGGTACAGGCCGACCTGCATTCGAAGCCGCTGACGCAGAACCTCACCCTGTTCATGGGCAAACTGCTGATACTTCAGCTTCAGATCGGCCAGCTGTTGATCGTACGCCTGGCGAGCTGCTTCGTCGCTGACATTGCCGATCACCGGAAGCATCGCTGGTGCTTTGCTGGGAGCAATCGCGGCATAGAGAGCGTAGTAGTCTGTCGTTGGAATGGGATCAAACTTGTGATCATGACAACGAGCACACGTGACCGTCAGCCCCATCAGTCCTCGAGTCACCACATCGATCTGATCATCGATCGTGTCGTGGTAATTTCGAAACTGCATGCCGACGGTTAGAAATCCAAGAGCTGCCAGAGCCGGATCGTTTTCTGGCAGTTCCAGCTGATCTGCTGCAATCTGTTCCTGAAGAAATCGATCGAAGCTGAGATCGTGATTGAAAGCACCAATCACGTAATCGCGGTACGTGTAGGAAAACGGAAAGGTCGTGAAGCCAATCGCTGCTCCGCCATGAGTGTCAGCGTAGCGGGCAATATCCAGCCAGTGTCTTCCCCAGCGTTCGCCGTACCGCGGTGATTCGAGCAGACGGTCGATCAGCTTTTGAGTACTGTCGGGCGAAGCATCATTCACGTATGCTTCGACTTCTGACCATGTCGGAGGTAACCCGGTGAGATCGAATGTCGCGCGGCGAATGAACTGAGCCCGACTGATTTCCGGCGAATAGCTGAGCCCGGCTTCCTGAAGACGGTGCCGAAGAAATCGGTCCACTGTGCCCGCGCCGGGGAACTCCGAGGGCGGGATCGACTTCAGCATGTCTTCCGCTTTGCCGATCGGCTGAAACGCCCAGTGACTCGAGTACTTCGCTCCTTCGCGGATCCACTGTTTCAGCGTCTCCTTTTCCTGTGCGGACAGCGTCTTGCCGGTGGAAACGGGCGGCATGATCGATTCATGGTCCGATGTTTCGATGCGAGCGACGAGCGGACTTTTTTCCGGTGCGCCGGCGATGATGGCGGCGATCTTGGCGTCTGCTTCGACATCCAGTCTCAGCTCAGCACTTCGCTTCTTCGCGTCCGGACCGTGACAGGCAAAACAATGCTCGGCCAGAATCGGACGAATCTGCTGATTGAAGTCCACTTGTCCCTTCACAACCCGCGCGGAACACAGCAGCAGGAGGACTGTGACGACTGCGGAAAGAGCAGGGCGGGCACGGTGAGTCGGCATCGTGGGACCTCAGTGATCATCAAGGTCAGGAACGGAAACAGACGCGAAAAACGCGTCGTAACCATTGCCGAATTTGGAAGGTGTGGTCAGGCAGGAAGTGAATGCAGGCTCGTAATTCTACGTGCCGCACTTTCCATGCGAAAGCACAACCTGAGGAGATTGCCGGACGCTCACGGAGAAACGACGATTGAGAAATCCTGGTGCTCGCTGCGATCCCGGAATGAACTATGTGCCAGTGGCAAGTCGCAGTCCGACACGACATGCGGCGAGATAATCCGGGACGTGGAGTCGTTCCTTGACCGTGTGGATGTCATGCTGGCCGCAACCCAGTGTGACGGTCGGGAATCCATGCGCGGCCATCCAGTTGGCGTCCAGGCCACCGTCGCAGATCTGAGGCTGTGGTTTCAGTCCGACTGCTTCCGATGCGGCCTTCGCGATCTGAACACAGTCGCTGCTGTCTTCGATTCGGAAAGGCTCGTAGCGAACGTCTTCCACAAACTTGAGTGAACCATACTGACCGGAAGCATTCGTCACGCTGTCAGTCGCTGTTTCAAAAGCGTCGCGCCATGCCGCCACGATCTGCTGTCGGAACTGGTTGTCATGACTGCGAGCCTCGGCCTGGATCGTGACGAGCGGCATGACGACATTGGTAGCATCACCGCCTCGAATGATTCCGAGATTGCTGGAGCCTCGGTTCTTACCCTTTCGAACCAGTCCGTGCCATCCACCTTTCTGAAGCTGAGCCATGGCAAGCGACGCAATCACCGCCGCGTTGACACCGTCTTCAGGATGAGCACCCGCGTGGCTGGCAATGCCCTCGATGCGAATCTGAAGGTTGTTGGCACCAACAGCACCAACGATCAGGCTGTTGGGATCTCGACCGTCCCAATTGAAGCACAGTTCAGGTTTGCCCAGCTTTGATGCATTCAGGAATCGGGCACCTCGAAGGCCAGTTTCTTCCTGCACAGTGAACAGCAGCGTCAGCGGCGGGTAGTCGAGCTTCTGCTTCAGTGTCTCCAGGATTGCTGTCAGCACCACAGCACACCCAGCGCGGTTGTCGCCGCCCAGCGCGGTCTCTTTGGACTTCGGACGAATCCAGTCACCTTCGCGAACAGGCTGACATCCGACGCACAGAGGCACCGTGTCCATGTGAGCCATCAGCAGACGGCGAGGCCCCTTGATGGTTCCCTTCAGCTTGACGATCAGGTTTCCAGTGTTGCCACCCGCCGGGCTCTTTTTGTTGGCGGTGTCGATCGTGATGGCGGACTCAGGAACGCCGGCATCTGTCAGCTGCTTCTGAATCCATGTGGACACTTCCAGTTCGTTGCCGCTTCCGCCCTGAATGGAGATCAGGTCCAGAACTCGCCGAATTGCCTTGTCGTCATTCACCTGCACAGCCTGTACTCCCGGTGTTCTCAGTTCATCGAAGTGGGACGGAAAGATAGAAACCACACGGCTCAAGTCTATCGAAACGGAACAGAGGACCAACAATTCCTCGAATTCGCGTGATCTGACCAGTTCGAGTGGACGTTTGATTGTCGATTGTCACACTTCGCCCTGTTGAACGACAGCACCTGCCGCAGTGGAACTCGCCAGAGTTCCTGTTTCGCCTGTTGAGGAACTCACCAGAGTTCCTCTTCCCCTGCTATTACTCAACACCCGTCTGCAAACTTCTCACAAGGGTCCCTATGAATCGACTCATGTTGCTGACTGCGTTGTTCAGTCTCCTGCTGACTTCAGAAGCGACCGCTTTCCAGCAGATTGATCTTCAGCGTCCGGGCGACAAGGAATTTGTGCGCGATGAAGCGGGCCTTCTGACCGCTCAGGACAAAGCGTCGATCATCGCTGACTGCGAAAAACTGCTGCGGGACAAAGCGACCCCGATCATCGTCGTGACGATCAACGACATGAAGAGCCATGGGGGAGCAGGAATGCGGATCGAGACGTTTGCTCGTTTTCTCTTCGACCAGTGGGAGGTTGGTCATGCGGAAGTCAACGGTATCTCGTGGAACACGGGCATTCTGCTGATCGTCAGTCGTAATGATCGCAAGGCACGCATTGAGCTGGGCGGTGGCTGGAAACACGAATACGACCAACGCTGCAAGGAAATCATGGATCAGTCGATCATCCCGGAATTCAAGCGGGGAGATTATTCCAGGGGAATTCGGGAAGGCGTGACTCAACTGATTGCGATGTCGGGCGGAATCCAGATGCCTGGTAACACGGGCAATGCGGGCGCAAACCCTGCAACCCCCTCAGCGCAATCAGGCACCCCGTCGGTTCGCTACCAGCCGCAGCATGGATCAGGCGCTTCGATCCATCCTGGCATCCTGATTGGGCTGGCCTGTCTGGCCGTCTTCACGATTGTGTCGATTGCTCGTAACGGCAGTCAGGGACTCGCGTGGATTCTGTGGGCTGGTGTGTTCGGGATCATTGGCTATATCCTCGTCTCGATGCTGACCAGTCACGATCGACGATCACCATGGGGTGGCAGCGGCTTTGGTGGCTTTGGTGGTGGCGGCAGCAGTGGTGGAGGATTTGGGGGCGGTTCGTTCGGCGGCGGATTCTCCGGCGGTGGCGGAGCCAGCGGGTCGTGGTAACGTGAAACTCCGTTCGCGCCTCTTTGTGAAGCAAGCAACTCCATTCAAGTAACATGAAAGCGACGATGATGTTGTCTGAAGCCGATCGGTCGAAAATCACGCAGGCTGTCGTCAAAGCGGAATCCGTCACCAACGCTGAATTTGTCCCAGTGATTGCCAGGGACTCCGGACGCTATGATCGGGCTGAAGATATTGCAGGCGTCTGGGGAGCCATGCTTGTTTCCGCGGCGTTGCTTTGGTTCTGGCCTTACGAATCATCGGAACATGGCAGCTGGGGACCTGATCCTCGTTACTTCCTGATCGGTCGAGTTGTTCTTGGCATTCTGTTCGGTTTTCTCTGCGGCGTCTGGCTGTCGCATGTCTCACCCGGCCTGCGCCGTCTGTTTATTCCTCGTCGTGAAATCGATGACGAAGTGGCCCGAGCGGCTCGCATGGTGTTCTTCGATCAGCGAATTCATCATGCTCCCGGCCGCGCGGGGCTGTTGATCTATGTGTCCGTGTTTGAACACAGAGCCTTTCTTCTGGCTGATGAACGACTGCTTGCCGCGTGCGGTCAGGCTCAGCTGGACGAGTGGTGTCAGACCCTGACGAATCAGCTAAAGAGGACATCGATCGCGAATGCCATCTCCAGCCTTCTGGAACTCGCCTCAACGCAGCTCGCCGCCAAACTGCCTCGAAGTTCCGATGATCGAAACGAACTGAGCGACGCAGTCATCATGATCTGATCAGTGTAGAGCGATTGTCCTCAATCGCTTCAGACCCACAGCAACGATCGGGCAACGGCTGAGGACAGCCGTTCTACACTGATGGTTTTGGATGTTGTTGACGTGCAGGAACTCTGGTGAGTTCCGCTACAGTGTAAAGCGATTGTCCTCAATCGCTTCCGACACACAGCAACGATCGGGCAACGGCTGAGGACAGCCGTTCTACACTGATGGTTTTGGATGTTGTTGACGTGCAGGAACTCTGGTGAGTGCCGCTACAGTGTAAAGCGATTGTCCTCAATCGCTTCCGACACACAGCAACGATCGGGCAACGGCTGAGGACAGCCGTTCTACACTGATGGTTTTGGACGTTGTTGACGTGCAGGAACTCCGGTGAGGCCCACTTCAGTGTAGAGCGATTGTCCTCAATCGCTTCGGACACACAGCAACGATTGGGCAACGGCTGAGGACAGCCGTGCTACACTGATGGTTTTGGACGTTGTTGACGTGCAGGAACTCCGGTGAGGTCCGCTACAGTGTAGAGCGATTGTCCTCAATCGCTTCCGACACACAGCAGCGATCGGGCAACGGCTGAGGACAGCCGTTCTACACTGATGGTTCTGGATGTTGTTGACGTGCAGGAACTCTGGCGAGGTCCGCTACAGTGTAAAGCGATTGTCCTCAATCGCTCCCGAACCGCAGCAACAGTCAGGCAACGGCTGAGGACAGCCGTGCTACACTACTAGCGATTTTCGCCGCGAAGCTGGTTCAGCAGCAGTTCGGCTTCGTCTGCGACTTCGCGTTGTTTGGCGATCGCCTGAAGTCGAGCAAGAGCGGGTTCTGCCATGCGGCCGAGCGTGATGAATTCCACCGGGACTGGCAGCGTTGGAGCAACCGGTGATTTTTCTTCGGCGGCTTTGGCCCAGGCCACTTTTCGATCCTGAGCGGATCGCTTCAGCACGGCCATCAGCTGCTGTTCCTGAGTCGCCGACATGATCTCAACACGTCCGACCATGACTCGCACGGTCTTGTCCGGAACCGGTGAAATTTCCAGTGGCAGCAACGCATCGGTCGTCTGCTGTGGCACCAGGTAGAACAGCCGGGTTCCCTGTTCCGTGAACCATGAATCCTGCCATGTGTTGACCATAGCGGTGGCTTCCTTTTCAAACAGTCCTGCAGCGACCAATCGCTCGATCATGGCGATGCGAAGTTCGTCCATTCCGATTGGTTCTTTGGGAAGGACGACAGTCTGAGTGTCTCCGGTGGCACAGTCGGGAACCTGGACCATTCTGAGCTGGTCGCCGTTCACCGTCAGCAGCAGCATCCCGGAGATCGGATGAGAACCCTTGTTGGCGATGGCGACTCGGTCCTTGTCATCCGTTGTGACCTGTACCGGAACATCGAACTGACCAACGCCACGGTAGAACAGGAACTTTTCAATATGGTGGCCCGGACGATACTTCACGGCACCGGAGGGAGATTGTGAAGGAGTCTCGATCCATTCCGGAAGATCCACACCCGGCCATCGTGAGTAAACGAACGCCGAATCGGTTTCGCGAGCAAGTGCATAATGGTTGCCGTTGGCTTCCGGCAGGATCCTGGAAGCCATCACTTCCTGAAGCCACTCGGCCGCTTTCGGATCTTTTACGCCTGGGCGAAGTGACGACGCAGGAATGAGCTGGATCGCTCCCCAGTCCAGCAGTCCATCAGCGATGGGTTCTCCGTCGCCACGAGTTGCCGCGTTGAGATCATAGGCCGGTGCCATTTCACGAACCGGGGGATAGAACTCGGTGAGCATGCCTTTGGGAAAGCGAACTCTGGCCGTCACTGTCCGTTCCACATCGGTATAGAAATAGGTGACAGGAGTCTCCATGCGGACACGCGAGCGAATGCGGCCCTTCCCCAGCCAGATTGTTCCGGCCTGCTCAGCTCGATCCATCACGAAATAGGGAAGCTCGTGATCCAGCAGCGGACGGAAGTCCAGATGGACTCCATTCGAACCGGAAAAAGTCGTGAACGTTCCCCATTCATGAACGATCAGCGGCGACGATGGTTCGCTCTGGGCTGTGGCTTCCTGAGCTGAACCGGACGATGATTCGGCGGGTGAAAAGAGTGACGACGTGGCCATTCCGCTGGCCATCGCGAGAACGATGATGAGCCCGGACAGTGTCTTCATGAGAGTTCCTTTCAGAATCAGAGTCTTGTCACGCGTTGCGGGGGGGGGGCTCGCGTCGGAGACACGAGGCACATGGGCATGCGGGAGTCGCATGGCGGGCATCATGAGGCTGGCAGAAATTGATGGTTCGCAGTGACTTTTCAGGAAATTTGAAATTGCCTGGGAATCCGCCAGCCTGTGTGTTCTGCTGAAACGACACTGTTCCGGCTCGTGATGTGTCCAAACGAATGAGTGGAACGGCGCAAGCCGTCCGGTGCTGCAGTGCCCCGATGTCCGTTACCGGAGGGCTCGCGCCCTTCCGCTATTTGGTTTTTATGAAGTGTGATGACGACATTGCCGTAGTTCGTCAGGCGATTGCGGGACATCGGTCCGCGCAGGGTGAACTCGCGCGCAGAGCGTATCCGTGTGTGCTGGCCTGCTGCATGGCTCGAGTTCGTCAGCGAGCGGACGCCGAGGAGATGGCTCAGGAGACATTGCTGCGAGCCATCACAGGACTTTCTTCGTTGGGCGATCCTGAGCGATGGCGGTCATGGATGCGAGGGATCGCCATTCATGTGTGTCTCGACTGGCTGCGGCGAAATCGAAAACTCCCGACGTCAGCTGGATTCGATGATGTCACTGTGGCCATGCCAGAGACTCACCAGCCCGATCAAATTGTTGCAGACCGGGAAGAACATCAGCTGGTGCTCACGGAGCTTCAGTTGCTTCCGGAGGATCTGCGAGAAGTGTTGATTCTTCATTATTTCAATGCGATGACTTACGAACAAATTGCAGAATGGCTCGACGTCGCTCGTGCCACCGTCAGCGAACGACTCAGCCGCGCACGGCAGTCGCTGCGACTGCGGTTGAGTCGACCGGGGAGCGTAATGTCATGACTCCGAATCGTCCTGAATCCCATGATGACCGCAACCATGATCGCTCGCTTCCATCCACGTGGAAAGACGAGCTGCTGGATCATGAACTCGCGCCGGCCGATCAGGCTGCGGCCGAACGCAGACTGCTGGATGATCCCACAGAGCGAGAAGAGTTTGCGCAGCTGCAGGAGCTGGATGTGACGATTCGTCGAGTTCTAAGGGCTGGTGAGTTGAACGTCACGGACTTTCTGAAACGGCTCGACGAGCGTGATCAAATTGCACCGCGAGCTCCGGTCGCGTCCGTCGTGAGTGTCACACTGACCGCTGATGAGACGAATGGATTCCATGGCGCACGCAAGACGCCTCGTCGCAGCGTTATGACGGTGGTTATGGCGATTCTGTGCCTTTTCGCTGTGTCGGCCGTGGTGCGTGCTCCGTCAAAGGAATGGGTTGATTCGCTCGTGCAGGCGAGAGCCGATCAGCTTCATCCAGGAGCCATGCTGGTTCGGGCCACTGGCCCTGTGATTGTGCAGTCTCCAAACCGACAGCCGGAGACCATCTTGGTTTCGATGCAGCCGCGATCACTTCCGGCCGGCACAACCGTCAGGACTCAGCCCGGCGTTCTTTGCGAACTGGATCTGCCAACCAACGGGAAGACTCGACTGCGTGAAGACACCGAAGTCGTTGTGGAAACATCGAATCAGCTGCATCTGGTCAGCGGCATGATCTGGTGTCGCGCTGACGGACCGAAGGGCATTACGGTCAAGGTCCCTTCATCAGAAGCGGCTGAGCCTGATAAGGCCGGAGCGGCGACGCTTGCGGCATTCGTCTGCCCGACGGAATCCGTTTCTTCGTGGACTGCACGCCCTGGAGTCACGATGTGCCAGAGTCTGTCGCCGAAGACGGTCGAGATTCAGGTTCCAGGTGCATTCTCCTGCACGATGGCACCGATGGAGCGAATGGCGATCGAAGGGCAGACGGAACCGGTCACGATGGGAATCGGCGATCGACTGTCGTCTCTCAGCTGGCAGCTGCCGCTGTTGGTCATGGGAGCTGCGGATGATCCGGAACTGCAGGATCTACTTCAGCAGATGCTGGCAGCGATCGGCGAAACCAAAATGTCCTCGCTGTACGTTCAGCAGATTCGGGAACTGGGACCGGCCGGAACAATTCCGTTGCTGGCATACGTGCAAAGTGAACGATCACGATCATCCGCCGACAGGCGACTCAGCGCGATGCAGATCATCGCGGATCTCGCCCCCGAGGCCGCTCGGAGTGAGCTGCTGGAGCTGAAGAACGATGACGATCCCGTCGTGAGAGCTTTGGCAAACCGAGCCTTACAACGGCTTGAGACACCAAAAGAATAAGGCCACGCACAACAGCTCCCCACCCACGCGAAGCGAAGGGAGGGGTCGAGCGAGCGTCAGCAAGCTCGGGGGCGGGCCGAGCAATGCCGTGGTTGCGCTTGTGGTCTGACAAAAAATCGGTGACAGAAAATAGTCGCAATCTTGCCGTAGGATGGACGCCCTCGTCCGTCTGCGATTTCGTTTTGTCATCGTGGACCGTCACAAAACAGCTCCCCACCTACGCGAAGCGAAGGGAGGGGTCAAGCGAGCGCCAGCAAGCTCGGGGGCGGGCCCAGCAATGCGGTGGTTGCGCTTGTGGTCCGACAAGAAATGAGTGACAAAAATAGTCGCAAACTTGCCGTAGGATAGACGCCCTCGTCCGTCTGCGATTCCCTTCTTCACGACATTCCTTGTCCTCTTGTGTCACACCGGATGCGTTTCCGAAGTCGCGACTCGAAATTGGAAGCCCAAAGTGGACCAAGACGGCCGAGGGCGGCCATCCTACCGCTAGCCCTTTTCAAGAGTTGCTTTCAGTTGCTCAAACGCGGCTGACCATGCGTTTCGCAGGCCATCGGCTTCGGGACGATTCTGAATGCGCTGATGGTTCAGCATCAGTCCGGTCTTGCCTTTGCCTTTGTCCTGAAACGTCACGTCGACCAGAGTTGGTGCGGCGGCGTCAGAGTTGTTCCAGGTGAATCGCAGATCCTTGTTCTCGCGGACTCGCAGGAATTCTCCCGAGTTTCCGTCGCCATCGGACCACTGGCCTTTATCAGCCACTTTGGCTTTCACGTCGGAGCCGAACCATTTTGCGAGTTCTTTCGCAGTTGTCCATGCCTTGTAAACATCCGCAACGGAAGCTGTGATCGTTTTCGTGCAGCAGATGTTGAAGCCTTCGGCGAGCCCATCCTTCTTGTTCACGATGCCAAGGCTCTTTTCATACTCCACCCAGATCGTCGTCGGCCACCAGACATCGGAGCCTCTTCCAGTGGCATCATACATCCATTGAATCGCTTCCCTTCGCTTGCGATTGAATTCCGGATGAGCCTCCAGCTCCTTGAACCATTCCTTGATCGTCTTTCCAGTGGCTTTTCGACACTCGGCGTCTGTGACTTTGAAATCGGGCTTGAAGTCGACCTGCATGAAGAAGGCTCCGGAAGGAGATAAACGCACCTGAAATGAGCAGATGTTTGCTGTCGAAAGGAACTCTGGCGAGTTCCACTACGGCCACGGAGAAGGACACAGATTGCCGGAGTTTCAGACCTTGCGATCCATCGGCCACAGTTCCGACTTGCAGGCTGCGGGGCTTGGGAACAGACGAATGATCCCAAGCAGCAGTCGATAGCCGAAAGAGGGCTTTCCGGTTTCAACGACAGACTTCAGAACATTCGTAATGAAGCCGCCTCCCTGAGCCATCTGCTTTTCTGTCTTTGTGCCGGCGGGAACGGCATCCGAGATCAGAGTGAACTCGGTTCCGCCATCCACTTCCTTCAGTTCATACGTGACACGGCAGGGCGGATCATTCAGGTTCGTGAATCGGAACGTGTGGCTGAAGCGATAAGGAGGATTGACCTCCAGAATCTCCCCGACGACTCCCGTGTACTTGCCATTCGGAGTTCTCATTCGAAGCTGAGCACCCGGCTTCAAACCCGTCGTGTGCATCACGGAACCAAAGAAGTGGGGCAGCACCTGGCCCTCCGTCGTAAGTGCATCCCAGACCTGCTGAATCGATGCGCGAATGATGACCTTGTGGACGATCTGAGTCGTGGCCGTCATGAGTCTGCTTTCTGAATCTTCTGTTCGATCATGTACTTCAGGTCGAGCGCGCGGGAGGCCCAGAAACGACTGTATTCGGTCGTCCAGCGGTCGTAGATCATCTGGATGGGAACCGCATTGAAGAACAACTCGCGACGTCGCCCCACCTTGCGTGAGATCAGGAGATTGGCAGTCTCCAGCACATCCATATGCCGAAGCACGGCAATGCGACTGATGTCGTCAAAGTATTTCGTCACGTCGCCAACACTGCACCCGGGCATTGCCTGCACGAGGTCCAGGATTTTGCGTCTGACCTGGTGCCCCAGAGCCAGAAAAACAGCGTCCATCGATTCCGGTTCCATATGTAACAAGAGTGTTACATATTAATCGGGCGAGGTCAAGAGTCTGCTTGAACGTTTTCCCAGTGTAGAACGGCTGTCCTCAGCCGTTTACGTTTCCCCTGTCCTCGTAGTCCGCACGAAACAGCTCCCCACCCACGCGAAGCGAAGGGAGGGGTCGAGCGAGCGTCAGCAAGCTCGGGGGCGGGCCGCGTGATGCGGTGGTCGCGTTTGTGGTCTGACAAAAAATGTCTGACAAAAATAGTCGTAGGATGGACGCCCTCGTCCGTCTGCGATTCCTTCTTCACAACATCCCTCGTCCTCTTGTGTCACACCAGATGCGTTTCCGCAGTCGCGACTCGAAATTGGAAGCCCAAAGTGCACCAGGACGGCCGAGGGCGGCCATTCTACGATGTAACTCTGCGATCGGTTACTGACCTTTCACCTGCCACTGTTCATCGAAGAAGTTGGCATCGACAACCTTGCCGGGCCAGACGGCGTTGGGGGCTGTGGTCAGATCGATGATGGCCCAGTCGGGGAGCATGGGGACCTGGCGAGCATTGTTGAGGTACGCGTAGTCTCGGAAAGTGAAGCTGCTGTTGAGCACGACGTAGCGATTCTGATTCAGGGGGTTCGGATAGATCAAAATCGGCGCATGCGTTTTCGCGTCGTAGATTTTGTCTTTGACCGAGATGTTTTCAGCTGTCCACTGGATCGGAAGCTTGTCGGCGATCTTTGCCAGCACGCTGTTCGACTTCGAATCACCCCACAGAATGATGTTGGATGACTGGATCATCTCATCCGTCAGATCCACATCATTGACAACTCGCGCGTCGCCTCGGAAATGTCGGCGCCAGTGTTCGATGGCTCGAGTCAATTCCGCATCCGCCCACTTGCCAACAACTTCATTCGCCGCTGTTCCGGTCGGGCGAACGAAGATGAAGGAATCCATGAAGGCATCGTCGATTGGGCCCTGGAGGTTGTGGCGTTTGCGAAGGCCCGGCTCCGGAGACTCAGCAACGCGCCATTTGCCTGAGCTGTCACGAACGAGACTGCAGTGAAGGGAGCCATCGGAGAGTGGGCCATCAATGACCACCTTTTCCTCTACTGCTGTACTCGGGTGGACAGAATTCTTCAACGGCCGGATATGAATCCTGGTTTTCGGTGCCGTTGTGGGGTCACCGCGCGGTGAATCAGGCGACCACGAGCCAGCGGGAAACGTCAGAGTAAAGGCCGTCACGTTGTCCGCCATGACCAGTACTGCGTCAGACTTGTAATCTTCGATGTCCAAAATGAGCATGGCATTGACACGTGCGGCTCGCCAGTGCTCTTCCATCCCATCAATTTGAAGCCAGTGCATCTTGTTGTATTTCAATGAGTATGTTTCGAATCGCAGACGGTTAGGCGACGGAGTTCTCTTCTTCGCAGCAAGCTCACCCAGTGATGTTTCGATAGCGAGTTTCGACGTCGCATCGAACTTATGCCCCATTCCTTTTCCGATGATATGCCTCAGTCTGATCCCATGCTCCGCCAATGCCTTTTCCATTACATCGGCCGCCTGCTTCTGTGAATCGTTCTCACCGCTGTAGGCGATCGTCGGGCAGTGAGTCAGGTTGAGGGCCCATTTGTCGCAGTCGTAGAGATTCCAGAGCGTCTGCTCCCACGGCATCGGCTTCAGTTCTTCCTTCTGAAACACTTTCAGGAACTGAGGCGTCTCGGAGAACCCTGCTCCAGGATTGGCCGCAAACCAGCGATCGGCATAATGAGTCGCAAACTGCCAGCAGGCCGCTCCGCCCATCGAGAAGCCTCGAACGCTGATGCGGTCTTCATCAATTCGATAATTCTTCTGAACATCCTCCAGAGCTTCCAGGACGTCGACTTCGCCGGCGAACTTGAACGCGTTGCAATAACGGCCGTAGGGATGCAGCACGATCGTGTGGTCCGGAGTAAACTCACCCGGGTTCTTCATGCGGTCCCACAGGAAATTCACTTCGCTCAGCTTTTCGCCTCGCCCGTGAAACCAGATGTCGCAGCGAGTCGGCACGCTGTGATCGATGGCATACGTCGGCGGAATCACCAGACCATACGGCTGCGCGGTGTTATCGATGCGGCTGATGTAGCCTCGCACGACAAGCCCCTTTTGAGTCATCCATTCCGGCTTGCCTGCCAGCAACTGATCGGCTCGCCTGATGCCTTCAAGCAGCAGAGCATCGGCTTTGTCGAATTCTTTGACGTCGAAGAATTCCTGATAGTCCAGAGCACACCGGACAGCTCGTTCGAAGATCATGACGTCAGACAGCAGAGCAATCTTCCGGGCGTCCTTCGTTTCTCGAACGGCCGCGATCTTATCCTGAATCACCTTCAGCTGAGTTCGCATCGAGTCTGCTCGATCGGCCGGAACCTCCACACCCAGCTCCGGAATGCGTCGGACCTTGTCGGGAATGTTGTCCTGAATGCCGTCGATCGCATAACTCGCAGAAGTCAGGCAGAGACACAGAAGCGGAAGCAAACAATCGAAGAAACGGGTAGGGCGCGTCATGGAGATGCTCACGGAGGAATGGTGGAGGGAAGAACGAAGCGAGTCTTCAGCTTCCGTCAGGATAAGTACAATACTCACGGACGTCACGTTTCCGGCCGGTCATTTTGTACACCGAGCTTCGACTTTCAGGATACTTGCTGACGGCAAAGGCTTTGAATCAGTAAGATCCGTTCGTGTCGCTGACGCAACCACCACACCTTCAGAACCACGTGACAACTGATATGAGGAAGCAGTCTTTCCTTGCTTTGCTGCTCTTTGTTGCGACCGTTGGAACGACATCGGCCGAGGAGCCTGCACAGTTCTTTCGCGGATTGAATCTGAACGGTGAGCCTGTCACGATCGACGGTCACATGTGGGACGGTCGCGATGCTCTGTGGTACCAGTGCGACGATCGAGCGTTCGAAAACCAGAATGTGCCCCTGGTGCCGCCGACTGATGAGATGCGAGCGAAGATGATTCGCAGCAGCCGCTGGGGAGGAAACCGCATTGTGCTGACGGACATTCCGGACGGCACGTACACCGTGTTCCTGTATGTCTGGGAAGATAACAACTCCGAGACGTATTCGGTTCGCCTGAACGACCGAGTGGTGGCGGACAAAGTGGAAAGCGGAAGTGCTGGCCAGTGGCAGAAATTGGGCCCGTGGATCGTTAAGCCGGCAGGCGGGCGGATCCTTCTCACCAGTCGAGGCGGCGCCGCGAATTTCTCCGGCATTGAAATCTGGCGGGGCGAACATGATGGCATGGAGCGTCCGATCTCCGAAGACGACCTTGCGTTCTTTGAAAAGCGAATACGCCCTCTGTTGATTCAACGCTGCTACGAATGTCACAGTCAGGAGTCAAAAGAACTGCATGGCGAACTGCTCGTGGATTCTCGCGCTACGATTCGCCGCGGGGGAACACTGGGCGCTGCAGTCGTGCCAGGTGATCCCGAACACAGCCTGCTGTTGACAGCAGTGCGAGGAACAGATTCCTCGCTTCAGATGCCACCGGATGAAAGACTCAGTGAAGACGAAATATGTGATCTGGAACAATGGATCCGAATGGGTGCGCCGGATCCTAGATCCAGAGCGACTCGCCACACCGGGAAGCAAATCGACATCGCAAAGGCTCGCGAATTCTGGTCGCTTCGTCCGCTCATGAAACCCGAAGTCCCCGCGGTGACGAACGCGAAATGGGTGAGCAACGAGATTGACTCGTTCGTGCTGGCAAAGATGGAAGCTCAGGGCATCGCACCATCGGACAACGCAGATCGCGCGACGCTTCTTCGCCGAGTCACGTTTGATCTGATTGGTCTGCCGCCCACCGTTGAGGAACTCAATGCGTACCTTGCGGATGCGTCACCGGAGGCATTCACAAAGGTCGTTGACCGCTTACTTGAGTCACCTCGATACGGTGAACGCTGGGGACGTCACTGGCTGGATGTGGTTCGCTACGCAGACTCCGCAGGTGACAATTCGGACTATCCGATTCCGCAGATGCATCGGTATCGCGACTGGGTGATTGATGCTTTCAACCGTGATCAGCCGTGGGATGAGTTTGTCCGCGACCAGCTGGCTGGCGATCTGCGTGGTGGAGAAACCTGGCAGGAACGTGAATCGCGAATTATCGCCACCGGGTACATCGCCAACGCCAGACGGTTTGGTTCGCGAGTGGATGATTATCCTCAGCACCTGACGATTGAAGACACACTGGACAATCTCGGACGCACATTTCTGGGAACGTCGCTCAGCTGCGCTCGCTGCCATGACCACAAGTTTGATCCTGTCACGACTCGCGACTACTACGCGCTGTACGGCATCTTTCAGAACACTCGCTACCCATGGCCGGGCATCGAGCTGGAAAAACGACAGAGAGATCTTGTGCCGCTGCTTCCTGATGCAGAACGCGATGCGGCGCTGAAGGCACTTGCGGACTGGTCGGCACGCCGAAAAGAACTTGAGAATGCCGTCGAAAAGCAGAAGAAGCTGCAGGAACAGCAGAAGGATCAGTCGTCCGAAGACGAACTTGCGAAAGCGAAAAATGTTTTGGCTCGGCATGAGGAAAGCAGGCCTTTGATTCCGCTGGCCTATGCCGTTTCAGAAACAGGACGTCACGAGGATGCAGCGATTCAGCTGAAGGGCAATCCCAATCAGGCCGGTGATATGGTCACGCGTCGATTCCTGACGGTTCTTGGCGGCACGGATGTGCCTGGGCATTCAACGGAAAGCGGTCGACGCGAACTGGCAGAATGGCTGCTGGCGGACGAAAACCCGCTGACAGATCGTGTCATCGTGAATCGGATCTGGCAGCATCATTTTGGAAAGGGCATCGTTCCCACACCCAACGACTTTGGCCATCAGGGTCGCTTACCGACTCATCCGGTGTTGCTGGATTTTCTGGCCGTGAAGTTTCGTGAGTCAGGAGGATCCTTCAAAGCCATGCATCGGCTGATCCTGACATCACGCACATGGCAGCAGTCATCGATTCGAACCGAATCTGCCGTCGAACGCGATCCTGCGAATGAAACACTGTCAGGGTATCCCATGCACCGACTGGACGCGGAGACGATTCGCGACACCCTGTTGTTTCTGGGAGGCAACCTGAATCTGGAACGTCCCGGCCCGCATCCGTTTCCGGAAGAATCCACATGGAACTTTACTCAGCATCATCCCTTCAAAGCGGTCTATGACCATAACCATCGCAGTGTGTTCCTGATGACTCAGCGAATTCAGCGGCATCCCTGGCTGTCGGTGTTTGACGGAGCCGATCCCTCCACCAGCGTCGGAGCACGACTCACAACGACGACACCGCTTCAGGCCCTGTTTCTTATGAACGACGAACTGGTACATCGCCAGGCAGAATCCCTGGCAGCACGGCTTCGTCGAGAAGTTCCGGACTCGCAGAAGCGAATTCAGCATGCCTGGCTGATGCTGTTTGCAAGAGCACCCGAACCCGATGAAGCTCAGGCCGCGAAGCAGTTTCTGGACGACGCACGATCTCTGGTTTCGGATGCCGACGCCGAGCAGCAAGCATGGACCGCACTCGTCCGATCCTGGTTCCGCCTCAACGAATTCGTCTACATCCACTGACAACCAAGAACCAAGAACCAGGCCCCCAAGAACTCAGCCCCCGCCAGGAACGCCCTATGCCTCCCACATCCCGACGTCGCCTGATCTCCTCACTGTCTGCCGGCTCGATTCTGCTGCCTGGCCTGCTGAGTGAACTGCTGGCTCAGAATGCGGAGGGCGATCCACTGGCCCCCAAAGAACCTCACTTTGAAGCGCAAGCAAAGCGAGTCATCTTTGTGTTCTCCAACGGCGGCGTGTCGCATATGGACACGTTTGACTACAAACCGGAGCTCTTCAAGGCGGACGGGAAGAAGACGGGCACTGGCGGTGGACTTTCGAATGAACAGCGTGTGCTCCTGAAACCGCTTTGGGATTTTCATCCTGGCGGAGACTGCGGAACTCTGGTCAGTGACTTGTTTCCGTTTCTTCGTCAGCAGATGGATGACATCTGTGTCATCCGTTCATTAAACGGGAACGACAACGAGCATTACAACGCGACGCTCGGCATGCATACTGGTTCGTTCTTCTTCTCACGTCCCAGCATTGGATCGTGGGTCAGTTTTGGCCTTGGGACAGCGAACCAGAACCTTCCTTCGTTTGTTGCGCTGGCACCGACGATGCCGTATGCGGGGACTCAGATTTTCAACAACGACTTTCTTCCCGCCTACCACCAGGGCGTCCGTGTGATCGGCGGCGAGGAGCCGGTGGCCAACCTGAAAGCTCGCACGCAGGCGGCGCTTCAGGAGCGTGAGCTGCAGCTGAGCGAGCTTCTGAATAATCGACACCTGCAGCAGCATCGGGGGAATCAGGAGCTGGCCGCAAGAATCCGGAGCTTTGAAACGGCCTTTCGAATGCAGTCAGAAGCGCCTGAGGCATTCGATGTCGCCTCGGAGCCGGAGTCTGTTCGAAAACTGTATGGACTTCAGGACGGTCAGAATCAGGGATTCGCGTGGCAATGCCTGGTGGCTCGGCGTTTGTCGGAACGAGGAGTTCGCTTTGTCGAAATCGTCGACGGCAGCAGCAGCCACAACTGGGATCAGCATGGCAACATGGCCGAGCATGCGGACCATGCCAGGAATATCGATCAGCCATTGTCTGCGTTACTGCAGGACCTGAAGGCGCGAGGTATGCTGGACGATACACTGCTCGTCTGGACCACGGAGTTTGGCCGGACACCGGGTGTTGATGGGACAAAAGGCCGGGGCCACCACAGTGCCTGCTTTTCATCATGGCTGGCCGGCGCTGGCATCAAGGGTGGCATGACGTGGGGAACCACAGATGAGATCGGCGGCAAGGTTGCAGAGAACGGCGTGCACGTCCATGACTTCCACGCCACGATCCTGCATCTGCTGGGAATCGACCATACTCGACTGACCTTCCGCCACGCCGGCCGCGACTACCGCCTCACCGACGTCCACGGCCGAGTCGTCCGCGAAATCCTGAGTTGACTGGCATCCATGATTTTCATCAAAAGTAAGGCGCATCGATGTTTCGAATGCCTGGCTGGTTCCTTGTTGTTGTGCCGCTGCTGGTGAATGTGTCGCCGGTTCTGGGGCAGAAGTCTCAGCCGTTGCTGGTGATTGTGGAAGCCGATCTGACGTTCAGGGCTGAGCAGCGTCTGACGGCAATTAGCCAGTTTGAATGTACGGACCAGCTTCATTCTGTTCAGCTGAACGGGCTCACGGTCAAACCCAGTTATACGATTCGGAACAAAGACGGCTTCTCCGGCAAGACGGGCATCATCTATTGCCTGACAGGGGCTCAGCAATTGGCCAAATGCCGATTCTGGACGGTCTCGGGGCCAGATGTGTTTCATGATTTCCTGGGAACTCTGATGGAGGCTCGCGGTGAAGGAGCATCCATGGATGGAAGTGAGTTCCAGAAGGTCATTCGAGTGGCTCCGCAACCTGCTGTTCCTGGGCAGCCGACATACACATGGCAGGATGTGTACGTGTCGTATTTCGACGGTATCATCTTCCTCGGCGGAAGTGATGCGGCGCTGCATTTCGAAGATTCGTCTGTACTGTCGGATGTGCTTGCGCAGGCGAAAGGGAATGATGAGTACCTTTGGGCTGGCTTGAAGCATGTTCCCGAAGCGATTCGTCAGCAGTTCATGACAGTGCTCAGCGGGCACCTTGGGGTGCAGATGCAGCGAGCCGATGCGGAAGGCGAGACTGAGTTTCGTGAGCGACATGATGCGGCAGTGGCTCTCCAGGAAGTCGCGCGTTCCATGCTGTTTGATATCAACGAACTAACAGCCTGGATGTCGTATCCGACAAACGACGCTCCAATGAAAGCGGGCTTTCGGATTCAGGCGAAGAAGGATTCCGCCTTTGATCAGCTCATGAGAGCCACTCGGACTTCTTCCAGTCTTTCCCGGCCTCACGCTGATCGTGCTCTTGCCACCATGGATGTTTGTTGCCTGATCCCTGGCGTCTTCGAACCTGTTGCCAGGCAGGCGTTTGAGCGGCTGACGCAGTCTGCTGGTTTGCCAAGACTTGCGGAGAAGGCCGAGGGCGGATTGAAACTGGATCTGTCACTGACGTTTGGCGCTCATGCAGAGAATCCGTTTCTGAGCGCTGCTGCGTTCTGTGGTGACAGCCATGTGGACGTCGAAAATGTGCGAACCGTGGTGAATTCTCAATTGGCTCTGCTATCAGCAAACCGAGGATCGCCTGTTTCTGATGTGGTGCAGCGATTGTCACCTGTGGCCGCGCGAGTCGATCATGACTGCCTTCACCTGGAACTTGGCTCGACTCCTGCGACTCAAACGTCACAGGAGACTCCTGAAGATTCTGCCAGGCCTTTCTTTCGGCTTGTAGCAGACCTCGGCAAACTTCGAGACCTGTCCGACCCGAAGACGCATGGCAACAATTTCACACCATTCCTGGATCTCTATCGACGTGCAATGATCTGGAAGCTCCTTCCTGAAGGAATGGAGCAGATTGTCGACCAGCGCGATTTGGCGAAACGGAAGGGGAAACCGATCGTGGATCACGTCCTCGAAGGAGGAGACTGGAGTGCCAGGGCGGTGGGTACAACGGACGGCGAAATGACCGTCGTGACAGCAACTGTTGGGCGAGAGTTGTACTATTTCTACCTGGCTGAGACTCTTGTTGCCGAAGCATCACTCTTCCGAGCCTTTGGAATGCAGTAAGACTTGAGTGGTACCCTTCATCAGGTGTGCCATTTGGCTTGAGCATGACAACTCGATAGAGTTTCCGGTATGAATGAATCACCTCATGAACCTGCAACAAGATCTTTGCCAGCCACACGGTGGCGGATAATTCCGGCCGCACTGCTCATACTGTTCGGTACAATCCTGTTCCTGCTTTCCACACTCAATTTTCTGCTGGCCGCTGTCGGATTTCGTCCGTTTGGCGTTAACAACAGCACTCCACCTCAATTCCTGACTGGCACATTGATTATGGCCTTTGTCGGTGGTGGGGCCATCTATGCTGGTAGGTTTTGGTGGCGTGGAAAATGGCGTCACGCGATCATCTGCACTGTAATCTGTTACTTACTTGGCGTGTTTGCGGCGTCAATGGCGTTCCCCAATCTCAAATGACAACGAGCGAACAAGGAACGGGATCGGCGTTGTTCCCGGTTCCGTTTCCGCAATCTCTTAACGGCTCGGCAGGAGCCTTGCCCGCCCGGCTTCGATAAGATCCCGTTTTCGACAAGCCGTCAGGGCAGATCCTGCAATGCTTAGCCAAACAACTCCATGATGGGTTTCCCTGTCGTCAGGGAACGTGAAAGTCCGGTGGCGTCGAGCGGGTTGTTGATGGGAATATCCAGCGCGTGATAGATGGTGGCGGCCAGTTCTTCCGGGCGAACCGGTTTGTTAACGGGGTACTCGCCGTATTTGTTGGACTTGCCGTACACCTGACCGCCCTTGATTCCGGCTCCGGCAATGATTGATGAAAAGCACTGAGGCCAGTGCTGTCGGCCGGGAGGATCCTGTTTCAAGACATACGGCGTGCGACCGAATTCGCCGGTCACCACCAGCAGCGTGTTCTTCAGCAGTCCTCGTTCTTTCAAGTCCGACAACAGCGAGGAGAGAGCCTGATCCAGGCGAGGCAGACAGAAGCCCATGCCGTACGAGCCATCGCCGAAGGCGTTTCCCATCCCCATGTTTCCGCCGTGCATGTCCCAGCTGCTGCTCGGGGGACCGGCCTTGTCGTGTTCCGCCTGGCCGGTCCATCCGTTGACGGTCACAAAGCGAACGCCGGCTTCGACCATGCGGCGAGCCAGCAAAAGGTTCTGTCCGAGCGGATGCATGCCGTAACGCTCGCGGACTTCGATGGGTTCGCGAGTCAGATCAAAGGCCAGTCGTCCTTCTGATCGCGTCATCGCGTCGTATGTTTTTTCGCGAAGGTCGGACCAGTCCTTGACCTGCTTGTCGCGATCCAGACGATTCGAATCCAGACGCCCCAGCAGCCATTTCCGTTCGTCGAATCGTTTTTCATCATAGGTGTCATAGATCTGCGGCGGCTTGAAGTCAGGCATCGCCGGATGATTCGTTTCCGAGCCCACGAACACCGGAGCGTAGGCTGATCCCAGATAACCACCCAACCCGATATTCGGCGCACAGAAGACGGGAGGTCCGACGCATTTGATCAGCCATGCGTTGGAGATGAAATTTCGAGTACTCGGTTTGTGCTTAGCGACGAACGATCCAAGGTAAGGTTTTTCGTCGGAGACGCCCTGCTGGACTCGCTTTTCCGACTGGCCGCTCAGCAGGTTATGCATCGCATCGAAGTGATTGCTGATCGACCCTGGATGAGACATGGAATTGATGAGCGTAAACTGATCCGTCAGCTTTGCCAGTCGAGTATGCATCTCATTGATCTGCATGCCCGGGACTTTGGTTTCGATCGGCTGATAGGGACCTCGATAATCCACCGGAGCTTCAGGCTTCATGTCCCACGTGTCGACATGACTGGGACCGCCGCACAGCAAAACGAAGATGCAGGACTTTTCGGCGGCAACCGCCTTTCCGGAACCATCGACCTGATCGGTCCCCATCACCACGCCTGGCATCCCCAGGCTCATCGTTCCCAGACCACCGGCAATCAATGCCTGGCGACGATTCCACTGAAGGTGATTCATGCGAAGTCCTCGGGCGACGAAGTGATGTCGTGAATGCTTCTGGCACCAGAGAATAACGCCTGACAGCTCGCTCGGTAAGTGATTTCCACCGTTTCAGGTCTCCATCAAAGAAACCCGAGGTGATCCGAGAGAGTCTGTCAGACTCTAATTTGCATCATTCAAAAACGACACCTTGAGGAGTTGCTGTGGAGTTGCCAATGGAGCGATCCTGTCGATTTCTGGTCAGATCGCAGTCTTTAAATCGAAGTCCATTCACCCAGTCCTTGATGCGGACGCCTGTGTCGAAGTTCCGAATAGTAGTGTTCTGTATTTGCACGTTCGATACAGCCGGATCAAGCTGCATCTGGTATCCGTGCGACAGACTTGAACGATACACATTGTCGGACAATCCATTCAGGACCATTCCAACGCGAAATGCCTTGTTGATCGTGACTGCCAGCCAATCAACATCATCCCGAGAACGACTCGCAGGGAACTGAGTTGCATGGGCCATCCGTCCTCAGCAAAACTGACAACGCCAAAGATCCACTCCCGTGGAATTCCAGCGACTTGCGTTTCTATACTCTGGCCAGCTCTGCGAGAAGCCGTCAGCCCTTCAGGTGGTCGTTCCGGTAACCTCCGTACCAATTGACTTTCTCAATACCAGTGATACGCTGCGATCATCGAGTGCACCAACTCCATCAATTCCTGTAAGGACGGTAGGTCGATGACAACACAACACAACACAACCTCTCACTTGATCAGTTCTGGAGTTCTCAGTTTTGCATGCAGCGCTGCCATGAGGTGAGACTCGCTGCGAGTGCCATTCGGTCAACCTATCGACCACGACGGAGAGCATGGCAATACAGCGGTTCTGAACAGTTAGAGTTGAGGCAATTATTGACTGGACCGCCTCAGGGTCAGCCGGCTAATGTTGATCAGGCGTATTCGATGATCACGGATTATTCGTCTGAAAAAATAGTACTGTTTGATTCCATCAAGTCACAGCTGCTTCAAAGGCCTTTGGAGGGTACGCCTGAAGCGATGGCTGGGCAACTCCAGGCTTCGAAAGCGATTATGAATACGATGCTGTTCGAGGCAGGCGGCACGAATGATAACGGAAGTGCTGTCGATTCGCTTCAGTCAGGCATCAACTCGTCGGCATCATTTCTGAACGCCTTTGGCAACAATTTGAACCTCAATGCTTCTGAAAAAGCATGCCGCACTGCCTCTGAGTTTTACCGCGGGCACTCCTATCACATTGTTCGGAGTACCGCTTTCGACTTCATGGGCTGTTACCGGAGAGTTCGGAGCGGCTGTTGTCGGTTCGTCCACAGTGGATCTTACAAGTACCCTTGACATCACTGTGTCAGATCTTCCTCCTGGTGCCGAAGACCGAATTAGGCAAACTGTGGAATGGCACAATCCTCCACAGAGGATCCAGGTTCTGCAAGTCTTGATGTGATGAAACATAAGAAGTCTGCAGACGGCCTGTCGGAATTGTTTTTTGACGTGAAGTTCGACACAGATTCCACCATGTCAGAGAAGATTGACAGGATCTTCCGGCAAGAGAAGGCTATTGGCTTCGCGAAGTCAGTTCACGGCCGCAGATGGTAATGTCACCACGGCCACAAGCACGTTGGCCTATCTTGGAGAATCACAGAAACTGAATTTGTCGTATTCAAAGAACCTCGGAGCGACTGGGCAGTTGGTACCGGAATGGCACGGAAGATTCGACTCGCAGCAAGTCATACTGGGACAGACAACCAAACTCATCACCAGTGCCGATCGAGTTGGTGAGGGTAACGCGGAAGATCTTCTGGTCCGAGCGGCGGCCGGCGTCCAGAGAGACTTGATTCCGGGACTTGCGCCAGGCTGGGCGATCGCAGGCTCCGGGATGGGACACAAGCCGGGAGAGTCTAATCACACATGGGGAGAGGTTGGTCTCTTGCAGCCGATCTTTGTCAGCACACCGGCTGAGACCTACCTCAGGTGCTTATCAGTTCAGTGACACAACATCAACAGTGTCGTCGTGGAACACGAATCTGTTCGCCCCAAAGGATAAATGGAGCCTATTCCTGGGAGTCCAGCAGGCCCATGATAAGAGCTTCAACTGGACACCCGTAATATCGTTACCAACACCTTAGCACAACATGAACGGCCGCACTGGTCCTGGAACGCAACTGAGCAATTTGAGTGGGCGGACCAGGGACCTCGCGCCGTCGACGGGTGAGTCGTACTCTGAGCCGATGTCTGCATTTTTCGTGGAGTTGGGTCGTGATTCTGACGCTGCTGATTTGGACAATTCTGGGAGGTGCTTCACTCCCTGACGAATTCGCAGAGCAGGAGGATTCCAAGCAGGATTGCGAGGAATTGTCTCAGTATTCTGGGCTGTCGTTCGTTCCAGTCCAGGTGGGTGGTCTGAAAATGGCTGCGTTGGTTGACACTGGATCAGATTCATGCCTGATTGATCTTTCGGTGTACAACCAGTTGGTCGGTCTCCAAAAGGAACAATGGCGACCGGTTGTGGGGAATAGTGCGTTTGTAAAGGGGTTATCGCTAGTCTCCGGAAATATTGAATTTGCAATTCAGGGGAGCAATTGCAGCCTATGGAGACTGCTGCATGTGATTTTTCCAAATGGATGGGGCTTATTGTGGAAGACCGTTGCCTTGTAGTCGCCGGAATGAATAGTTTGGGAAGGCAGCCATTTCGTATCTCATCCGGGTCACGGTTTACGCGAATCCGCAAATCGGAATTGCCAGAAGAAAAGTCTTCGATTCCACTACGGAATTCAACGCCTTCACTTGAGATACAGGTGGACCTGTCGGAAGGCCAAAGCACAACCATGGCCGTCGACTCGGGATCCATGCACGCCCTCATGCTGGAAGAGAGCATCCTGCAATTACTGAGCGAAGAAATTGGCAGTCAAATGCCCTGCGCTGGGTGGCAGTACGGTTGACGCGGCTGGGGTGAGGCGAACGATTGAAGCGTACTGTCTTCGTCGACTTGAAATCGGCGGCATCACGTTTGTGAATGTCCCAGTTGGCACGAGTCTTCGAAACGCAATCGGAATGCCAATCCTTCGACATTTTGACATGACCGTAGATTTGCCGGGACATCGACTGTGGCTCGACCCTCTGCCGTCTGCCAGCAAAGCGTCGTTTGCGCTGGCGGCACCGGGTTCAATTTTCAGTTCGACAACGAAGGAAGAATGAAGGTCCAGTCGCTGCTGCGTCCGGATGGACCGGCTGAACGAGCCGGGGTCAGGCCGGACGATGAGATCCTGGAAATCGATGGAAAACCGTTTCCGACTTCACGTACTACACGGCCACGGATCGCTTTTCTCAGGCCGGTACCACGTTACAGCTGAAGTGTCAGCGGGAAGGGAAACCGTTCGAGGTCAGACAAATTTGATTTTGAATTGCGACAACTGGTCTTTGGGATCTCAGGGAAGCGGACACATCGAATCCTCTTTTCAATTCACGATCATCAAGTTGTCGTATATGCCGTGCGGCACCTGGCTCAACAAGACGTGACAAGCGTTGATCTGGAGTAGGCGTGTCTGCTGAGTTGTAGTTCAGTGAGGCGATGATATCTCGGGCTGCAGCATCAGTTGCAGGAAATGGACGTCGAGGCGGCGGCCGAATTTGAAGCCGACTTTCTTCATCGTGCCGATGAGGGCAAAGCCTTCGGACAGATTGATATGCAGGCTCGCGTCACTGCCCTCGGCGACTCGAGCAATCAATGTAAAGAACCCGGCGTCCTTAGCAGCCTGAATGATGGCCCGTTTGAGGGCTCGGCCGATGCCGTTGCCGCGAGCGGACGAGTGAACATAGAACGACGTCTCGGCGACGTCCGAATACGCACAGCGGTCAGACCAGGGGCTGAGTGAAGCCCAGCCGATGACTCCCACGGAAGTTTCTGCCACGAGGACCGGGAAGCGACCCGTATGCGAACGCACCCAGTTTGCTCGATCATCGACCGACTTCGGTTCCGTATCAAACGTCGCTGTGGTCGTCAGGATGGCTTCGTTGTAGATTTCGGCGATTGCCGTTGCATCATCCGGTGTTGCCTGGCGAATACGAACCTGTGCGGCTTGAGTCATGCCGTTTCCTGCCTCACTTCTCTTTTGATTCCGTTGAGTCCGTGTTGGCTCCGGACTTTCGTAACGCCTTTCCGGCCATGGCACCGGTGGCCTGACCTTCGTAGACGGCGAACGTTCCATTCACGAGCACATGGCGGATGCCGGAAGGAGTCAGATACGGAGATTCATACGTCGCACGATCTCGAAATGTGTCCGGGTCAAAGACAACGATGTCGGCCCAGTAACCATCCTTCAGAAGTCCTCGGTCGGACATACCAAGAATCTCCGCGGGCAGACCGCTCGAACTTCGAATGGCGGCCGCGAGACTCAGTACGTTCTCCTCGATCGAGTAATGTCCGATCTTGCGAGGAAACGTGCCGAAGGATCGAGGATGCGGCATGCTGGATGTCGGGATCTTCGAACCACCATCGCTGGCGGTGGCGACCCAGGGCAACGGCATGGCCAGTCGCATGTCTTCTTCATTCATTCCAAAGTTGATCACCGAAGCTCCGCCGTTACGCTCAATCTCAAGGACAATCTCCACCGTCGGTCGGTTCTGTGCCTTGGCCAGTTCTTCCAGAGATTTCCCGATCCATGCTCGGTTCCAGTTGCATGACGCAAGCTGAATGCGTGACGCCTTGGCCAGAGATTCTTCCACGTCGGCCTGAATCTTCTTTGCGGTTTCGCCGTCTGTCAGCCGCTTCTTCAGCTCATCACGACCGCCTTCGCGTGCCCAGGCTGGCAGCAGAGTCGCCTCAAGCGAAGTGCTGGAAGCTGTGTACGGATACTGATCGGCCGTCACGAGTTCTCCTGCAGCGCGAGCCTGTTCGATGCGTTCAATGGCCAGTCGGAGAGTTCCCCAGTTCTCACGACCGCTGGCTTTGAAGTGAGACACGTGAACTCGGCAGCCGGACTCACGACCGATGCGAATGGCTTCATCAACACTGGCCAGCAGTTCGCCGCCTTCATTGCGTATGTGACTGGCGTAAATGCCTTTGTTGTTTCCGACGATCTTCGCGATCTCAATCAGCTCTTCCGTCTTCGTGAGAGTTCCCGGGATGTAGATCAGTCCGGTCGTCATGCCATACGCGCCATCCTTCATGGCTTTGTCCGCGAGGTCTTTCATCTTCTGAAGCTCTTCCGCGGTCGGCGTGCGATCACCCTTGCCAATGACTTCGGATCGAAGACTGCCCTGAGGAATCAAGTGAGCGATGTTGGTGCCAGATCCGTCATTCGTGATCTGGCGAAGATACTTGTCGGTATCCACCGGACCGAAACCGCAGTTGCCGGTGACCATGGTCGTGCAGCCCTGCAGAAGATAGTTCACTCCGGCTCGAGTGTTCTTTTCGACCACCGTGTCATCGCTGTGAGTATGCAGGTCGATGAAACCAGGGCAGATGACCAGACCACGGCAGTCGATGTGCACATCAGCGAGCATCGCAGCCGTACTCGCCGCTACCGTGGAAACGGGCAGAACATGAATCTTCTGGCCGCGAATTCCGATGGACCCGGGAAAAGGCTCGCTGCCATCCCCTCGATGAACAATGCCTCCTTCAAGAAGAATGTCAAAGCGATCCGGCGTCTCCTGAGCGATCAGCGGCGAAGAGAGAAGCATGGCAATTGCCAGGATCGCTTGCGTAACGTATCGGCGATGCCATGTGCGATGAAGTGCAATGGAAGCAGCCCGGTCTTGAACATCATTCATCGTTGTCTCCCGAGAGTGTCATCGAACCTCGGGCGATCGTACCAAACCGCTCGACGTGCACGCCAATCGCCTCGAGATGAACCGAATTTCAGTAGTTGATTGACATGGGTTACCAGGGACCGTAGTGTCTTCCCACCAATTCGTGGGGAAAATCCGCCTTCGTGGGTGACATAGAATTTCTCATTCATTGTGCGGCTGCTCGCCCAGCGGCACCGGGAGTTTTCGGATATGAGTGACGGGCCATTCGTTGTCGGGAAGAACGCCAAAGCTCTGTTTTCCCTGAAGATTCATCGAGGCAACGGCATGGCGCTGCTGGCGATGAACTGGAAGAAAGGGAAGCCGCCGGAGGACTTTGTCGGGTTTGCGATCGAGTACAAAGAACCAGGAAAAGATCGATTTCAGGCTGTGTCGAACAGATTGTCGTTCGATTCGGACAACGGCAAGCCGAAGAAATCCTCCAGTCGGATGGCGCCCATTCAGAAGTGGCGATGGGTCCATTTTCCGCATGAGAGCAATTCCAAAGGCGAATATCACTATCGCGTCACGCCGGTGTTCATGAACGAGCGGGACGAACTGAGTTACGGCGATCCGCAGGAAGCATCCGTCGCGCTGGGGTCTGAGACGATCCCAGGGAAGATGGCCGTCAACTTTACTCGAGGGTTTATTTCCTCACAGGCCTTCGTCGACACTTTTGCAGATTCAGACAAAGGCATGTCAACACTGCTGCCGGCAACAGCAGACAAGGGCTGGAATTTCAAACCGACAAATCCGAAGGCTCAGGAAGCCTACACATGGATGGGATTCGAAGCCTGGCGCGCAATGCTGCAGCTGCTGGATGAGGCCATTGCTGACAAGAAGGCACAGGTTTCCGTCGTGGCCTACGACTTCAATCATCCGGAGATCACTGAAAAGCTCAGCAAGCTGGGCAAACGTCTTCGTATTATCATCGACGACAGTCCTCCGCATCCGGACAAAGGATCGTCGGAAAACCATCTGGCCGATTTGCTGAAGAAGTCCGCTGGCGCTGACAATGTGAAGCGCCAGCACATGGGCCAGCTGCAGCACAACAAGACGCTGGTCATCAACGGGCCCAAAGTGAAGGCGGCATTGTGCGGATCGACGAACTTCGCATGGCGAGGCTTGTTTGTGCAGAACAATCATGCTGTGGTCGTGCGAGGTGCCAAGGCGATTCAGCCGTTCGTGAAAGCCTTTGAACAATACTGGGCCAGCAATAATCCCGGCGACTTCGGGGATTCTCCGTCAACACTGTGGAATGATCTTGGGCTCACCGGAGTGAAGGCAAAAGTGACGTTCTCGCCGCATTCCCAGGCCCGTCAGGTTCTGCCGGAACTGGCAGACGATATTGCCACTAAGGCGACGTCCAGCATTCTCTATTCGCTGGCCTTTCTGGGGATGTCTCATGGTTCACTGCGAGATGCCATCACGAAAGTCACGGAAGGCAACAAGCTGTTTGTCTACGGCATTGCGGACAAGAAGGTTGGAGGAATCAACCTGCAGAAGACAGACGGCAACATTGCTCCGGTGAATCCGCAGGCACTGACGGCGAAGGATGTCCCGGAACCGTTTAAGTCCGAACCAACGGGCGGCTTTGGAACTCGAATGCACCACAAGTTTGTGGTCATTGACTTCGACCAGCCAACCGCGC
>JAXMBV010000020.1:0-133280 GCA_046349695.1 Planctomycetaceae bacterium
TATGTCTGTCGGATTGCTAGGTCGAAAAGTCGGAATGACGCAGGTTTATGATGCTGATGGCGTCATTGTGCCTGTGACTGTGATCGAAGCTGGCCCATGTGTTGTCCTGCAAGTGCGAACTCAGGACAAGGATGGGTACGATGCGGTTCAGTTAGGTTTTGGGGATCGCCCTCGAGGCAAGGCTTCTCGTGCTCAGCGTGGGCATGTGGCGGCATTGGGTGGGCGTCGTCAGCAGGTGCGAGTTGCGGCCGGTGCGGCTGCGGTTGCAAAGGCTGAGTGTGAGCCAAAGCGATTTATTCGTGAATTTCGGACGGATGATGCCGGGCATGGCCTGTCGGTTGGGCAGGTGCTTGGTTCTTCTGCTCTCGAAGGTGTTCAGTGGGTTGATGTGATTGGTGTTTCTCTGGGTCGTGGTTTTACTGGTGGCATGAAGCGTCACAACTTCAATGGTCAGCCGGCAAGTCACGGTGCAAAGCGAGTTCACCGAAAGCGTGGTTCGATCGGTGCCAGTGCTGACCCTTCTCGCGTTCTTCCGGGAACGAAGATGGCTGGTCATTATGGTGCTGAGCGTGTTACGTCCAAGAATCTGAAGCTTGTCCGTGTTGATGGCGACACGAACTGTCTGCTGGTCCGAGGATCCGTTCCGGGCCCAACGGGTGGTTTTGTGGTTGTGCGTCGCTCAGTGAAGAATCGTGCTTAGTCCGGTTTGGTGGATCCATGATTTCTGTTCCAGTTCGAGATATGGCGGGTGCCGAGTGCGGCACGTACTCATTTGAGCCGTCTGAAGTTTCTGACACGATCTGCAAGCAGTTGCTCCACGACGCGGTTGTCATGTATCGCGCTAATCGTCGAGTGGGTGAAGTGCAGACGAAGTCGCGCGGGATGGTTGCGGGAAGTACTCGCAAGCTGTTCAAGCAGAAGGGCACTGGTCGCGCTCGAATGGGTACGATCCGCAGTCCAATCCGTCGAGGTGGTGGTCGCGCGTTCGGCAAGTTGCCGCGTGACTTCTACTATCGGATGCCAAAGAAGGCTGTTCGCAAGGCAATGCGAATGGCTCTGCTCAGTAAGTTCCAGGATTCTGAGGCGATTGTGCTGAAGAAGTGGGACTGTGCTGAAGCGAAGACAAAGAAGGTGGCTGGTTTCCTGAAGGCTGTTGGCCTGCAGGGCAAGACTGTGCTGCTGACAACTGACGGTGTTGAGCAGAACGTATGGCGATCGGCTCGAAACATCGAAGGTGTGATGGTGATGCCGGGCAGTGACTTGAACGCATTTGCTCTTCTGCGTCAGCGTCATCTTGTGATTACTGTTGGCGAATTGAATCGTATTCTCGGTCGAAACGCCTGATTTGGGTTGGTGGAATCATGAGCACATTTTTCGAATCAGGTGTTACTCTCGAGCCGCATCAGGTGATTCGTCGCCCGCTGGTGACTGAAAAGGGTACGCACCTTTCAGAGAAGCTGAACTCGTATTCCTTCGAAGTCCATCCGCTGGCATCGAAGGCTGACGTGAAGAAGGCGGTTGAGCAGTTGTTTGAGGTGCGAGTGGTCTCTGTTCGCACTCAGACGCGAATCGGCAAGCCTCGTCGGCACAAGTTTATTGAAGGGCGGACTCGCAACTGGAAGAAGGCCATCGTGAAGCTTCACGATGAAGACCGAATTGCGTTCTTCTAGGATCGGCTGTGAGTTTCGCCGGACACTGAATCAAAGTGGGTGTTGGATATGGGTATTCGATTTTACAAGCCAGTGACACCAGGTCGCCGCGGTGCATCGGTCAGTGATTTCTCTGAGATCACTGATCGCAACAAGCGTCCTGAGAAGGAACTGATCGTTCGCTACAAGAAAAAGGGCGGACGAAACAATCAGGGCAAGATCACTGCGAAGCATCGTGGTGGTGGCCACAAGCGCATGTACCGAATTATCGACTTCAAGCGCGATAAGGACGGCGTAGCGGGCAAGGTCACGCACATCGAGTATGATCCGAACCGAAGCTGCCGCATTGCTCTGATTGAGTATGCGGACGGCGAAAAGCGATACATCATTGCTCCGGAAGGCCTGAAGGCCGGTGCCGTCATTGAAAGCGGTATCGGTGTCGAGCCTAACGTTGGCAACTGCATGCCATTGAGTCATGTTCCGCTTGGCACGGTGGTTCATAATATTGAAATGCAGCCAGGTCGAGGTGGTCAGCTGTGCCGCAGTGCCGGCATGGGAGCCACCTTGAATGCTCGTGAAGGTCGATGGGCTCAGATCACTTTGCCGAGCGGTGAAGTTCGACGAGTGCCAAGCACCTGCCGAGCGACGATTGGGACAGTTGGAAATTCCGAGCACAGCAGCATTGTGATCGGCAAGGCGGGTCGAAATCGCTGGAAGGGGATTCGACCACGCGTTCGAGGTACTGCGATGAATCCTGTCGCCCATCCGATGGGTGGCGGGGAAGGTCGAAATTCCGGGGGTCGTCATCCCTGTAGCCCACGTGGCGTTCTTTCGAAGGGTGGACGTACTCGTAATCGAAAGAAAGCATCGGGCAAAGCGATCATTCGTCGACGTATTTCAGTTCGCTACGGTGAAGTCAAGTTGTAATCAGTTCTGGAAGGGTAGTTGAATGGGTCGCTCGCTGAAGAAGGGTCCTTATGTTGACCCTCGACTGCTCGAGAAAGTTGAGAAGCTCAACTCTGCCGGGCGGAAGGAGCCGGTGAAGACGTGGTCTCGCCGATGTACCATTTCTCCGGAGTTCGTTGGGCATACTTTCCTTGTGCACAATGGCCGTGCTCATATCAGCGTCTACGTGACGGAAGATATGGTGGGTCACAAGCTGGGAGAGTTTTCGGCGACTCGAACATTTCGAGGTCACGGTTCAAAAGGTAAGAAGTAGTCATGGCCGCAGTTCGTGCCTCTCATCACTTCGCTCGTATTTCGGCAACGAAGGTTCGTCCGTTTGCTGACATGATCCGCGGTAAGACTGCGGAGCAGGGTCTTAATGCACTGGCGTACGAACCAAACCGTGGAGCTCGTTTTATCGAACGAGTGCTGAAGAGTGCGATTGCGAATGCAGAAGACCGTGGCGTTCGGAATCCTGATCGACTCCGCATTACAGAAGCGCGAGTTGACGGTGGTCCGATGTTCAAGCGTGTGCATGCACGTGCTCGCGGGATGGCGAATCTGATTCGCCGTCGAACAGCGCACATTCACGTGGCGGTTGATGCTCCAGAGCTGGGTTGATTTTCAGACGTTTGAGAGTTTCGGGGAATTGTTATGGGTCAGAAGGTACGCCCAACCGGGTTTCGAATCGGCGTGATGGAAACATGGCGAAGCCGCTGGTACGCCCCGAAGCGCGAGTTTGGCGACTTGTTGCTGGAAGATCAGAAGATCCGGCACTTCGTCGCAACGAAGTATGAGTTTGCAGAAATCGCCCGTGTGGAGATTGAGCGAACTCGAGACCAGGTCGTTGTGCACATGCACACGGCCCGTCCTGGTGTCATCATCGGGCGAAAGGGTCAGGAAGTAGACAAACTGAAGGCGGAACTGGAAGAACTGACCGGCCGCCGAATGGACGTGAAGATTGTTGAGATCACGAATCCAAACCGTGATGCTCGACTGGTGGCACTGAAGATTGCCCAGCAGCTGGAAAAGCGCGGCAGTTTTCGAAGAGCCATCAAGAAGACGCTCGACGAAGTGATGAGTGCAGGTGTTGAGGGTGTGAAGATTCAGATGAGCGGTCGACTCGGCGGGGCAGAAATGTCACGCTGTGAGAAGGCGAGTCGGGGATCGATTCCACTGTCAACTCTGCGACGTCACATTGATTATGGGTTTGCCCAGTCGAAGACAGCGATGGGCGTAATTGGTGTTAAAGTGTGGATCGATTTGGGCGACTATTCGAACGAGGAGACTGCAGATGGCTCTAATGCCAAAGCGGGTCAAGCATCGAAAAAGCCAAAGAGGGCGTATAAGAGGTAAGGCAACTCGCGGCAATACAGTTGTGTTTGGCGATTGGGCTCTGCAGTCACTGGATCCTGGTCACATCACGGGGCAGACGATTGAAGCCTGCCGTATTGCAGCGAATCAGTACGTTCGAGGCGAAGGCCGAGTATTCATTCGGATTTTCCCGCAGAAGCCGGTGACGGCTCGCCCGCTGGAAACTCGAATGGGTAAAGGTAAAGGGGAACCGGATCGCTGGGTTGCAGTTGTCAAACCAGGGACCGTCCTTTTTGAACTTGGTGGTGTCACTCAGGATACTGCGAAGAGTTGCTTTAACCGCGTAGCTCATAAGCTTCCGGTGCGAGTCAGACTGGTGGGCCGTCGGCCCGAGATTTAGTTGAGAGGTTAGTGATGTCGAAGGCATCAGCAATTCGGGAAATGTCTGACGAGCAGCTCGGTCACGAGCTGCGTGAGGCACAGAAGGCGCTGTTTCGTCTTCGTCTTCAGGCAGCGACAGAGCGGAATGACGTTCCAAGTAACGCCAGGAAGCTCCGGCAGACGATTGCGCGGATCCTGACGATCCAGCGTCAACGAGAACTGAACAAGGTCTGAGTGGATCAGGAACGATGAAGAAGACGTTGATTGGCACCGTCGCAGCCGCCACAAATCCAAAGACGCTGCGTGTGGAAATTGATCGCCGAATGAAGCACCCGAAATACGGGAAGATCATTCGTGGTCGGACCATTTGCCACACTCACGACGAGGACGGTAAGGCGAAGAAGGGTGATCGAGTCGAGATCGAGGAGTGTCCTCCGAAGTCTCGCCTGAAGCGCTGGACTCTCGTTCGCGTGATCAGTTCGGATGCCGCAGCAAGCGAAGCAGCGTCGGCAACTGTTTGAGGTTTGAGTATCCGTAACGACGTTGCGGAGTCAGAGGTGTTACCATGATTCAGATGCAGACATTGCTGGACGTAGCTGATAACTCCGGCGCCAAGTCCGCCCGTTGCATTAAGGTGCTGGGTGGTACTCGTCGCCGTTATGCGGGACTGGGCGACATCGTTGTCGTGAGCGTTCAGAAGAGCCTCGCTGGCAGCGCGATCAAGGCCGGTTCGGTTGTGAAGGGTGTCGTTGTTCGCACGAAGAAGCCAGCCCGTCGATCGGATGGTTCTTATGTGCGGTTCGACCGAAACGCGATTGTCATCGTGGACAACGACGGCAATCCGAAGGGTACACGTATTTTTGGTGCCGTAGCTCGAGAGCTTCGTGATCGCAAGTTCATGAAGATCGTGAGCCTGGCGAGCGAAGTGGTCTAACGATTCGGTTTGGTGGGGAAGAGTGGCGTTATGTCTCGGTTAATGAACGACTACCGGACTCGTATCGTTCCAGAGTTGCAGACGAAGCTCGGGCGGAAGAACATTCACGCAATTCCGAAGCTCGAGAAGATCGTCGTCAGCATGGGTGTTGGCAAGGCTGTGGAAGATCGCAAGCGACTGGATCAGGCCGCTGAGCAGTTGACACAGCTGGCTGGACAGAAGGCGCAGATCACTCGAGCGAAGAAGTCCGTTTCTGGATTTCGTCTTCGAGAAGGCCAGCCGATCGGTTGCCGAGTCACCCTGCGTGGCAAGAGAATGTACGACTTCCTGGATCGATTGATCACTCTGGCGTTGCCGCGAGTTCGCGACTTCCGAGGGATCAGCGCGAAGGGGTTCGACGGTAACGGAAATTACAATTATGGCCTGAGCGAGCAGCTGGTGTTCCCGGAAATCGACCCGGAGACAGTGACTGCCACTCAGGGTATGAACATTACGATTGTGACGACGGCCAATACCGACGACGAAGGCCGGCTGTTATTGCGGGCATTCGGAATGCCGTTCAAGTCAGATGACTAGCACAGCGATTGCTGAATTTTTTGAGCACGAATAGTTTGCGGAATGAACAATGGCAAGCAAAGCAAAGATTGAGAAGGCGAAGAGAAAGCCCAAATTCAGCAGCCGAATCGAGCATCGCTGTGTACTTTGTGGCCGTCCTCGTGCGGTCTACCGTAAGTTCAAGGTGTGTCGAATCTGCTTCCGCAACCTGTCTCTGGACGGGTTGATTCCGGGTGTCAAGAAGGCCAGTTGGTAGCGTTAAAGGGTATTGCTGAGATGATGACTGATCCAATTGCTGACCTGTTGACTCGGATCCGGAACGGTGTGCGCGTGGAGCGTCCGTACGTGGATGTTCCCTGTTCAAGCATCAAGGTTGCGATCGTTGAAGCACTGGCTCGTGAGGGATTCGTTTGGGATCACGAAGTGCTCGAAAACGGGTCTCACAAGACTCTTCGAGTCAACCTGAAGTACGGTCCGAGCGGCGAACATGTGATTCAGCATGTGGAACGAATTTCCAAGCCCGGCTGCCGTGTTTACATCGCTGCTGGGGATATGAAGGACGTCCGACAGGGTACTGGAATCTCAGTACTGTCAACGTCGAAGGGTGTGTTGAGCAACCGAGAAGCCCGCAAGCAGGGTGTCGGTGGCGAGTTGTTGTGTCAGGTGTGGTAGTCAGGTCCTGAGACCCCGTCGGATTGAAGTGTCATGTCGCGAATTGGAAAAAAACCTGTTGCCATTCCTGGCGGCGTCAAGGTTGAGGTGAGCGGAAGCCGCGTCTCAGCGAAGGGCCCTGCCGGCGAATTGGTACTGAATGTTCATTCGGCTATGGCTGTCAAGGTTGAGGGATCAACATTGACGGTTGGTCGACCTGACGACAAGCGGAGCAGCCGTGCTTTGCATGGTCTGACTCGCAGTCTGATTCAGAATATGGTGAATGGCGTCGTGAAGCCGTTCGAAAAGAAGCTGGAGATTACCGGGGTTGGTTACAATGCCAGTCTGTCCGGTAACAAGCTGACTCTGCAGGTTGGTTTCGCAAATAAGATCGTGCTGGAAGTTCCCGCAGGTACGAAGTGCGAAGTTCCTGACCCGACTCACGTTGTTGTGAAGAGCTGCGACAAGCAGGCATGTGGTCAGTTCGCCGCGGAAGTGCGAGCAGTGCGTCCTCCTGAGCCTTACAAGGGCAAGGGGATCAAATATCAGGACGAGTATGTTCGCCGTAAGGCCGGTAAGGCGTTTGGTTCCAAGTAATCTGGTCATTTTGTTGTAACTGGGCATCTGCCATGAGTGTTAGTTCTCGACTTGCCAAGCAGCAACAGCGACGACGGTTTCGCGTCCGCAATCATATCGTTCGGAATGCTCATGGTCGTCCACGACTGTCGGTGTTCCGAAGCAATCGTCATATGTACGCACAGATCATTGACGACGTAGCGGGGAAGACACTGGCGGCTGCCAGTACGGTCGACGCCGCAATCGCCGGACCTGGCGGAGTCGGTGGCAACACCGATGCTGCTGCGAAGGTTGGACAGTTGATTGCTGAGCGTGCGAAGAGCGCTGGTGTCACCGAGGTCGTGTTTGATCGAGGCACGTTTCGATATCATGGTCGAGTTGCAGCGCTTGCCAACGCGGCTCGTGAGGCCGGTCTGGACTTTTGATTCAATTGGATTTTCGGTAACAGGGGTGTCTGGTGTCGACAGCAGAAGTCAAAAGTGATTCCGGCGAACGCGTTGTTCAGATTCGTCGCTGTGCCTGCGTGGTCAAGGGTGGTCGTCGATTCAGCTTTGCTGCTCTGGTTGTGACCGGGGACGGCAATGGTCGAGTAGGGTACGGCTACGGCAAGGCGATTGAAGTTCCTCAGGCAGTTGAGAAGGCGACCAAGCAGTCGAATCGTTCTCAGATGTCTGTTCCGATCGTTGGCACGACGATTCCTCACCAGGTAATTGGTGAGTTTCGGTCTTCGAAAGTTCTGCTGTTGCCTGCGAAGCCTGGTACCGGGGTGATTGCCGGCGACTGCGTTCGTTCGGTCGTTGAAGCCGCTGGTATTACCGACATTTTGACAAAGGCTTATGGTTCAACGAATCCGCTGAACCTTGTGAAGGCCACATTTGAAGCGTTGAAGAAGCTTCGAACACGTGAGCAGATTGAACGATTGCGAGGGGTGTCGCTGTGATTCTGAATGATGTTCAGGTTGGTATTCAGCCACGCAAGCCACGCAAGCGTATCGGTCGCGGTCCTGGTTCAGGCCATGGCAAGACATCGGGACGTGGTCATAAGGGTTTCTTCAGCCGATCTGGTTCTTCGACACGTCGAGGGTTCCAGGGCGGCCAGATGCCTCTGTTCCGTCGAGTTGCGAAGCGTGGCTTCAGCAACAACTACTTCGCACCGGAAGTGACGGTCGTGAACGTTGGTGTTCTGAACGAGAACTTCGAAGCAGGCGCCGAAGTTACTCCGGAAATTCTGGTCGCACGTGGTATCATCAGCACTCGATTTGACGAGCTGAAGGTGCTGGGTGACGGCGAAGTCACTAAGGCGCTGAAGATTTCTGCGCATCGTTTTTCAGCTTCTGCTGAAGCGAAGATTGCCGCCGCAGGTGGCTCGTTCACACGGATTTCGATTCACTAGTCGTCAGACGGATCTGTTCACGGGGAGAGGCGTATGTTTGCGAAACTGATGATTATCTTTCGCATTCCAGAGTTGCGCCGCAAGATCGTGCTGACCGTCATCCTCCTGGCTGTCTATCGACTGGGATTCAACATCACTCTGCCTTTCATTGACCATGAGTCGATCAGGAAGGTGATGGAGAATGCTCGGTCGGGAGCGACCGCAGGGATTGGCGGGTTGTTCCAGATGGTTTCGGTGTTCTCCGCGACTGAACTTCAGAGTGGTTCGGTATTCGGTTTGGGCATTATGCCCTACATCACTGCGTCGATCGTTTTTCAGCTTCTCGCAACCGTCTATCCGCCTCTGGAAGCACTCCAGAAGGAAGGGGAGTCGGGGCGTCGTCGTTTAAATGAGTATACTCGATACGCAACAGTCGTTGTGTGTCTGTTCCAGAGCTTCGCTTTGATGTGGTCGATGCTGCCAAATCAGGCTGGCGAATCGGTGCTTCTGGAAGGTTATCGGGGTCTTCACTGGGTGCTGTTCGGTACCCTTGTGATGACTGCCGGTACGGTGTTCCTGATGTGGATTGGTGAGCAGATTGATGCTTACGGTGTTGGTAACGGAATCAGTCTGTTGATCATGGCTGGTATTCTTGCTCGTATGCCCGCGATTGTCGATCGCTGGGTGACCGGCATCCGTACCACGGGGATCGGTATCGGCAGTGATTTTGGTATTGAACGAATTCTGGTGATGGCGGTGGTGTTTGTCACCGTGATTGCCGTGGTTGTCTTTATTACTCAGGGCCAGCGTCGCATCCCAATTCAGAGCGCGAAGCATGTTCGCGGGCGTCGAGTGATGGGTGGGAATCGACAGTGGTTGCCTCTTCGAGTCAACCAGTCTGGCGTGATGCCCATCATTTTCTCTTCCAGTCTTTTGATGATTCCCTTCTTCCTGTTCGGGCAGCTGGGAATGATTTTTGGGCCGGATTCTACGATCGGCAGCGGCCTGGCATGGATTGGTTCACTGTTCTCTCCGGGGCAGGGATTCATCTACAGCCTGTCGTATGTGGTCCTGATTTACTTCTTCTGCTACTTTTGGACAGCGATCACTTTCAATCCAAAGGACATGGCGGAGAATCTGAAGGACAACGGAAGTTTCATTCCGGGGTACCGGCCTGGTGAACGGACGGCTGCTCATCTTGAGCAGGTCATGCTCCGTATTACCTACGTGGGTGCCGCGTTCCTTGCCGTGATCGCCGTCATTCCGACGATCATTTCAAATACAATTACTCAGGATTTCGTGACTGCCAGTTTCTTTGGCGGGACGGGGCTTCTGATTATCGTTTCTGTTGCTTTGGATCTGGTTCAGAAGATTGACTCGCATCTGGTGATGCGAAACTATCCTGGACTGCTGGATTCAGACAATTAGTGCAGCCATCAAGAGTGCAACCTGGTTGCCGGGACTGATGAGTCATGAAAGTGCGTTCAAGCGTTAAGCGTGTGTGTGACTTCTGCAAGCTGGTACGGCGTCGCGGAAAGATTTTCGTAATCTGTTCATCAAATCCGCGTCACAAGCAGCGTCAGGGCTGATTGTTTCGGAACACGAGTTGAGTTGGAGTTTGTGACATGCCCCGTGTGCTTGGTGTCGACATCCCAAATAATAAGCCAACGTACATTTCGTTGGGGTACCTCTACGGCATCGGCCCGTATCTTGCGGTCCAGATTTGCTACGAGCTGGGTGTTGATCCACATGTTCGTGCCTCGGAACTGACAGAAGACGAAGTCAGCCGCATTACGAACCATCTGGACAAGAATTACACCGTTGAAGGACCTCTGCGTCGCAAGATTCAGCAGGACATTGGCCGTCTGCGAGAGATCCAGTGTTACCGCGGGATCCGACATCGCAAGGGGCTGCCAGTTCGCGGTCAGCGGACAAAGACGAACGCCCGAACCCGCAAAGGTCGTAAGAAGACCGTTGCAGGGAAGAAGGGCGTGAAGGACCTGAAGCACTAAAAGTCGGCGTGATTTCCAAGTCGGTTTGTTGAGCGAGAGTGAGACGTGGCAAAGGTTAAGAAGAAAAAGATCCGCCGTAATGTGAACAAGGGCATCGCCTACGTGAAGGCGACGTTCAACAATACTATTGTCACGATGACAGATGCTGGTGGCGATGTGATTTGCTGGGCCACCGCTGGTACGGTTGGTTTCAAGGGTTCTCGAAAGAGTACTCCTTTTGCAGCCCAGCGAGCAGCCGAAGTGGTGGCCGAAAAGGCCTCCAAGGTTGGCGTTCGTGAAGTGGAAGTTCGCGTGAAGGGTCCTGGAGCCGGTCGCGAAAGCGCGATTACTGGTCTGCAGGCCTCTGGTTTGGCAATCAAGTCGATTGAAGATATCACACCGCTTCCACATAACGGTTGTCGCCCTCCAAAGCGACGACGTGTGTAATTGGTGTTTTGCAATTGGCGCTGTTGAAACCAGTGTTTGGGGGCTGAAATGAGAATTCGCTGGCGTGGTCTGGAATTGCCGAGTCGAGTTGCGGTTGACCGAGATACTCGTACGCCGACTTACGGTCGATTCGTTGCTGAGCCATTCGAGCGTGGGTTTGGTTCGACGGTAGGCACGAGCCTTCGACGAATCCTGTTGTCAAGCCTCGAAGGTTCCGCTGTCACTCGGGCTCGTATCCAGGGTGTGCAGCACGAGTTCACAACGATTCCGGGTGTGGTCGAAGATGTGACCGACATCTGCCTGAATCTGAAGTCACTCGTGGTGAAGAACCACAGTGCTTCCAGTAAGACGCTGAAGATTGAAAAGCATACTCGTGGTGTTGTCACTGGTGCAGACGTGATCTGTGATGATCAGGTCGAAGTGATCAACAAGGATCTTGTCATCGCCACCATGACTGATGACGTTCCTTTCCATGTGGAAATGACTGTTGAGAATGGTCGAGGATACGTTCCTGCGACTGAGCAGTATCAGCATGAGCCCGAAGTGGGCATCATTCCGCTCGATGCTGCGTTCTCACCGATTACGCGAGTGCGTCATCTGATCGAGGAAACTCGAGTTGGTCAGCGAACGAACTACGACCGTCTGATCCTTGAGATCTGGACGAACGGAACAATCGTTCCGGAGATGGCTCTGGTTGAGGCCGCCAAGATTCTGCGAAAGCATTTGAACTGCTTCATCACGTTCCGTGAGCCAGGTCCGGAATCCAGTCCTGAAGGTGGTCTGCGTGGCATGATGGAAGCCACGGGATATTCACCGGTTGATATGGAACTGGAAGAGAAGCTCAATAAGAGCCTTGCTGAACTGAACCTTTCAGTCCGAGCGACAAACTGTCTGGAATCCGTTGGCATCAACACGGTTCGAGATCTTGTTGTTCGGACGGAAGATGAGCTGCTTCAGGTTCGCAACTTCGGTGAGACGACGCTTGAGGAAGTTCGCGAGCGTCTTGGTAACATCGATCTGCGACTTGGGATGCGACTTCCGAATCAGCAGCTGAAGTAAACTGAATGAGTGAGCTGCCTGAGAGGTCTCAGGCGGGCAGTGTTTCTGGAAATTCTGTGTGAGTGAGTCTCGGACATGAGACACCGTTGTGCTGGTCGAAAGCTTGGGCGAAACGCATCGCATCGTAAGGCGATGTTTCGCAACATGGCTGTGAGCCTGATTCGTACTGTGCGTTCGGAAGAGGGTGACGAGCAGAAACCTAAGGTTGCTGGTCGTATCACCACGACTCTTGCGAAGGCAAAGGAAGTTCGCCCGCTGGTTGAGAAGATCGTCACCATGGGACGCAAGGCTCTGAAGATTTCAGAGTCTGCTTCTTCACTGGGAACGACAGCCGAGCGTGGCAGCGATGAATGGAACCAGTGGCGCGAGTCCGAGCAGGGTAAGAAGTGGGTTGTTGCCACTGCCCCGGCTCTGGCACTGCGTCGCCGTGCGTTCTCAGAACTTCGTGACGCCGTTGCTGTCGACATCGTGTTCGACGAACTGGCAAAGCGTTTTCAGGATCGTCAGGGTGGCTATACCCGTATCGTCCGCGCCGCCGGCGTGCGACTTGGTGATGCCGGCCAGAAGGCGATTATCGAGTTTGTCGGCGAACGCGACCGAGTGAAGGCTCGACGCCGTGCAGCTCCGGTTGTTGAAGGCTAGCCGAGCCTGATTGAATGCAAAGCCCCGCTGTTGACAGCGGGGCTTTTTTATTGTGCTGAGAGTATGCAGGCGCGCGGGACTAAGTGCCTCTCTGGTTGCCGAACATTTCGATGTGCAGTCGCGATGAGAAGTTGAAGCCGTGTTTGCGGGCAAGCTCGCGCAGCCACGGCGACTTTTCCCGGAGCTGTTCGCGAGTTCGTGATTGCGGCATCACCCAAACCATGGACGGCTGCAGTTCAGGAATCTGCTGGAGCCATTGCTGAAGTTCGGTCACATCTTCCGGTTTGTCGATCACAAATTTCAGGATGCTCTGATAGCGACTGGTCAGCGCCCGAATGACATCCGGTCGGAAGCGTGATGCTTCATGCCGCTGCTTCCAGGTGGCATCCTCTGGGCTGGAGTTGCTCAGTTTGGGACTGATCGCCATCAGGTCTGCCGTTACCGGCAGGTCCACCGTACCGGCCGTTTCAACAGTGATGCGTTTGCCAAGGCTTCTGCAGTATTCGGTGAGCGGCACCAGGTCGGGGACCAGCATGGGTTCTCCGCCTGTCAGGACCACGTCAGGAGCTGAGCTTTCGGCGACCCGGTGGCAAAGCTCCGCCAGCGTCCAGGCGGTGCCTTCCGGCTTCCAGGATGTGTAGGGAGTATCGCAAAACCAGCACCGCAGGTTGCAGCCGGACGTGCGGATGAAGAGCGATTGAGTGCCCGCCCATGGTCCTTCGCCCTGCACCGATTCAAAGATTTCGGCAATCTGCATGGTCAGTCTGCCGATGGGGGGCAGGTTGCCTGAGCCTTTTCAGGAAGGCAGATCACGATCGCAGCCACAAGTGCGATCGTCAGGTGCAATTCGTTGATATGACGCGATCTGTCGTGCAGTGTCTGAAACTGCTGCGTTCGCACCTCGCCCGGGGGAATGATGAGAGCCTGCAGCGGGCGGTAAACCCAGAAGTAATCTGCAATGGCGATGCTCAGCGAAATGACGACCAGGGCGGCAGCAATGGAAAGACGCCGTCGCAGGCAACCCGACGACCAGACGTATCCCAGCAGCGAAGAGACAAGAGCGGTTCCGAGACAGATCCAGCAGAACAGGTAGTAGAACGGGAACCGGATTGTTGCCAGCCGATCGCGTGCGACGGAATCAAACAGCGGCGACGTTTGTTCGGCGACGCTGGTGATGACGAACAGCACTGCACCGCCCACCCAGAAGCCAAGGGCAAGGCGAACGAGCATCGTGCAGATTGCAGGCAGAAAGGGGAGCATCATTGGATCAAACGTGGGATCAGGTGGAGATTTCCAGTGAAAGCACTATAACGACAGAGGCAGACAGCCGGACAGGAATGAGGCTGTGAAGCTCCAGAATTTACAGGAGCCGGAAGCGGTCTTTCGGCGGGGGAGCAGAAGTTCGAGCGGGCAGGGCACAATGTCGTTCATTTCAAAGCTGTTCCGGTCGTTTGCTCAAAGCCGTTTGCAGAATCGCCTGAATCGCGCTTATGAACAGCATCGCGAAGAGCTGCACCGCAATTACTTTCTGGTGGCATCATCCAGTGGCCTGCCTCGAGGACTGACCTGGAAAGGCTGCGAATGGCCTGGCGGGTTTGTGATGCTGCGCGAGCAGGGTACCGGGGAGATCAGTCGTCTGTCGTCTGTGAACCTGACGTTTGAGGCGATTGAAGGCGGTGACATGGAGCACGTCAAAGCAGTGTCGACGGTGAGAGAAGCGTGTGCCGTCTTTCAGTGGGACGGTCGGCGCTGGGTCCCAACCGGTCGCACGCTGTTCAACATGGATCCCACTATTGCCGCTCAGAGATTTGGAGACGGTTACGAGGTCCTTCAGGCCGGGAAGTGACGCGTCTGACTGAAACGGTCGTACAAACAAAAAAGGCCACGGCAGCGAACTGCCGTGGCCCTGTGTGTTACGCGAATGTCCTTCTGACGGATCAGTAGGTCACGATTGCGTCGATACCGAAGACGGTCTGGTTGAACAGATCGTCGTGGCCTGGAGCAGCCAGTGAGTTTGTTGCTCCTGGTGCCCACATATGACGAACTTCCGGTCGAATGACCAGCTTCTCCATCGGAGTGAGGTTCACACCGTAGGTCAGCGTGTTGTAGGAAGTTCCGTCAGCCTTGTACCATTCCTGTCGAACACCAGCCTTCAACTTGTCGTTGATGGTGTAGAACAGGTAGTTGATCTGGCCAGTGGAGTTGTCAGCAACACCAGTCGTTTCGAAGTTTGATCCGAGGTTCGAATTCAGAACGTCGAACTGATGAACTGACTGCCACTTGTCGTCCCAGTTGTGTGACAGGATGATGCTGTTGATAGCACCGTCGCCACGCCATCCGAGGTTACCGGCAGTCATCATATAGGTCAGAGTGGTTGCTTCTGACAGCGTATAGATGAATCCGCCCAGAACGCTGCTGCCGCCGTTGAGCCGGTCGAAGCCCGTGTCCATACCAGCCGTCCAGCCACCAAGAATCTGCAGGTTATCGCCAGCAGAGTAGGTGCCGAGAACGCCGGTGTGGGTGAATGGTTCGCTGTTATAGAAGGTCAGCTGACGGCTGAGGAAGAAATTGCCACCGGAAGGAATCACTTCGTATCCGACTGGCGTGTAGAAGTGACCGGCTTTGATAGACAGGTCACCAAAGGCTGCTTCCGCATACAGCTGTGGCAGACCCCATTCATAGATACCATGGTTCCATGATGGGTCGAAGTCGAACTTGCCAGGGTTGTTTCCGAATGACTGAGCTTCGTTGCCATCGGCACCGTAGATCATTTCAGCGCGGAAACCCCAGTCGACGCCCTTGGATCCATCGGCTGTCTTGCCGATGTAGAGGCCCTGCTGGTTCAGGTTAAAGTTGTTCCATTCTTTGGCGTTGCTGAAACCAGCACCGGGTCCAAAGTTCACGTCGTTGAATGCACCGTTGCCGGTGAATGCACCGTCCGGTCCATTCTGATAGCCGAACTGAGTCCAGCCACCAACGTCGATGCCGCTGCCGCATTCGTCAAACAGACCTTCGCCGCAGCCTTCGCCGCAGGAGTCTGAAAGAAGGTCGCCGCATGGGTCGCTGCATCCGTCTTCGCAGACGGACTGAGGAGCACAGCAGCTGGCTCCTTCAGTTGCACAGCCGTTTCCACAGCAGCTCATCGAGGCCAGCTGATCAGTAAGCTTCTGACCAGCATCTGCAAAAATCTGTTCACAGTTGTGACAGTCACCACAGCCTGGAGTGCAGCCTTCGCCGGCTACTGCGACGTTCACTGTCGCAAGGGCGCCAAATAGGGCCACACTCGCAAGGAGCGACTTCCATGATCGTCGGACCATTTCCAATCCCTCGCGCTCATCCATGACCTCTCAGACCTGCCCTTCCTCCCGAAGGTTCCTTGTCCGAAAGTCTGGTCAACCTGCCATTGAGCATGCCGGAGTCACTGCGGGTGACATGATCACTGGCGAATCCCTGAGCCCACACAGTGTGGAATTTGCTCACTTCGGGGCTTCGTCGTTATCGTCAAGGCAATTCCTGAAACCAGACGCGGAATTGACGTGCATGCGGGACTGTGCACATTTCAGCTTTGCCATGCACACAAAAACTCTCTGACCGGTCGTTGCTTCGTGATCCGAAAAGAGGCCCTGAATTGCCTGTTTTCCCGTCCGTGGTGGGGTTTGCTGTGATCGTTTCGAAAGGGAGATCGTCGTAAGTTCTTTTGCCCCAGCTGCTTGGGCTGTCACAGTCTCCCCTGATCATCAGTTCCCTCAGGAAAATGCAGGTCTGACAGGGCCACTCATTGAATGACCGGCTTGAGGGAAGTAGAAGTCGCCCCGCGGAAAAGAAGCGTGACGCGTCTGAAGTCTGCCTCTGGGGCAGTCGAGTCAGCGCAAACAACCGTGGTGACTGGAGCAGGCGGCCTTCCTATGCAACTGGCTGATCTTCCGACAAGCGGACCGTGGGGCGAAAAACATCTGCTGGGACTTGAGCGACTGACCGCTGCCCAGATCAACACGGTGCTTGATCTGGCAGCTCATTATGATCAGGTCACCAATGGCGGAACGGAGCGGCTGAGCGTTCTGAAAGGGCTCGTTGTTGCCAACCTGTTCTTTGAGAACTCTACCCGCACTCGAACCAGCTTCAGCCTCGCGGCACGCCGGCTGGGAGCCGACACTGTGGACTTCACTGCCAGCTCGAGCAGTCTGTCCAAAGGTGAGACATTTATTGACACCGCGCTGACCATTGAGGCGATGGGGATCGATCTGGTTGTCTGTCGCCATCGAACGCCCGGCGCGCCGCACCTGCTGGCAAGGCATCTGAAGGCGGGAGTGCTGAATGCCGGCGACGGGACTCACGAACATCCAACGCAGGGCCTTCTGGATATCTATACGATTCGAAAGCACTGCGGTCGGATTGCCGGGCTGACGGTGGCTCTTGTTGGTGACATTCGCCACAGTCGAGTGGCTCGGTCAAACATTCACGGTCTGGTCAAGCTGGGTGCCAGGGTCATTGTGTGCGGTCCGTCGACGCTGGTGCCAAATGAAATCCGGCAGCTGGGTGTCGATGTGGCCTGGAGCCTGGATGACATCCTTCCTGAAGTCGACTGTGTGAATCTGCTGCGAGTTCAGTTTGAAAGGCAGCGAGGAGCCTTCTTCCCGTCGATTGCGGAGTATGCCACCCTGTTCGGTATGAACGGAGATCGAATCAGGAAAGCTCGTCCGAACCTGCTGGTTCTTGCTCCAGGACCGATCAATCGCGGCGTGGAACTGACACCGGATGTTGCTGACGGTCCTCATTCGGTGATTCTGAATCAGGTATCCAACGGACTCCTGATCAGAATGGCGGCACTCAGTCTGCTGGCACGTGAACATCAAAAGAAACAGGACGCAGCATGAGCAGTTTGCTGATTCACGGTGGTCGTGTCATCGATCCGGCGAACGGTCGGGACGGTCTGGCATCGGTTCTGATCCGGGACGGCCGAATCGCGGCGGTGTGGGGCGCAAATGAGTCCGCGCCAGATGTTCCGGATGGTACTCAGGTTGAAGAGGCTGCCGGACTGATTGTGTGCCCGGGCTTTATCGACCTTCACGTCTCCCTGCGCGAGCCGGGGCATGAGGAAGACGAATGTACGGCATCGGGAACGGCTGCTGCTCTGGCGGGCGGATTCACATCAATCGCGGCGCAGACAGATACGAACCCGGTTGTCGACAATCGGTCTGCGGCCGAGTTTATTCGGCTGCAGGCGGAACGAGCGGGTCATTGTCGAGTGTTTCCGCTGGGCTCGGTGACCAAGCAGCATAAGGGTGAAGAGCTGGCGGAGATTGGTCAGCTGGTGCAGGGCGGGGCTGTCGGATTTTCAGATGCTCGCACTCCCGTCGCCAATGCCGAAGTCATGCGTCGTGCTCTGGAATACACACGCATGTTTCATCGACCGATTCTGCACTTCGCGATGGTGCCGGAACTTGCGGATGGCGGCGTCATGCATGAAGGCTTCCAGTCAACTCGGCTGGGGCTTCGCGGCATTCCGGCGGCTGCTCAGGACATTATGACGGGACGTGATATCGCACTGGCGGAACTGACCGGCGGTCGAATTCATATCATGTGCGTGTCGACACGGGACACCGTGAGCCGAATCCGCCAGGCTCAGAGTGTGGGCATTCAGGTTTCTGCCGACGTCACGCCGCACCATCTGCTGCTGACGGATGACGTGATGGACCAGTTCGACACCATGCACAAATGCCTGCCACCGCTGCGGTCCAGCGATCATGTTCAGGCGCTGATTGCTGGTTTGAAGGATGGTACGATCGCAGCCATTTCAACTGACCATCAGCCTCTCGCGCTGGAGAAGAAGCAGGTCGAACTGGATATCGCGCCGTTCGGAATCTGTGGCCTGGAAACAGCTCTGGCGGTCTGTGTCAAAGCGCTGATTGAGCCCGGACATCTGACATGGTCCGAGCTGATTGCCAAGCTGACGACCGGCCCTGCAAAGATTCTGGGCCTGCCGCATGGAACACTGACACCGGGTGCTGCGGCTGACATTACGCTGATCGACCCCGGTGCGAAGTGGACAGTCGATTCATCGAAGTTCCGATCGCAAAGCCGGAACACTCCGTTTGACGGTCAGGTGCTTTCCGGGCAAGTCACCGCAACAATCGTCGACGGTGAAGTCCGGCACAGGAGGTAGGGGAAGGGAGGTTTTCAGTGTTCAGTTTTCAGTGAGTGGTGAGCGATTGGGGATAATCGCTTTACACTGTGCAGACGCCTGCGATTCGCCGTTTTTACTGAACGCTGAACACTGAAAACCATCCATGCCCTACTCCGGATGCAGTTCCAGGATGGCTTCGACTTCGACGGGGACGTTGTAGGGCAGGGAGCCCATTCCGACGGCGCTGCGAGCGGCCTTGCCGGCGTCTCCGAAGATCTCAACCATGGTGTTGCTGAAGCCGTTCATCACGGCAGGATGTTTCTGAAAATCCGGCGTGGAGTTCACCATGCCCAGAACCTTGACGATGCGGCGGATACGATTCAGGCTGCCGAGGCTGGCCTTGATGGTCGCCAGCATTGTGAGCGCCACAGCTCGGGCAGCGGCAGCGCCCTGTTCTTCGGTCATCTCCGCTCCGACACGTCCGATAATCAGCTTTCCGTCGGGGCCGTAGGGTACCTGTCCGCTGACGTAGGCCATCCTGTCAACCACAACAACAGGCGTGTAGACACCGCCTGGCGCCGGAGTTGGAGGGAGGGTCAAACCAAGTTCTGCAACACGCGCATCAATGTTCACGATGGACTCCGAAAGTAGAAGGCACAAGGGAGCGAGTCTGCTCCGGTAACGGTTTTTGCAGACTGTAATGGACACTGGAAGGGAGAGCCAACCTGGCGATTTGAAAGTTGGGCAGCACCACGCTGGTACTGGAGGGGCAAATTCCTACAATCTTCGGTCGTCTTGTTGAAACATAAGTACTGGCGGAGAAGCGAACATGCTCAGCACGAGTTTGCCACTGATGCTGGCTCAGGTGGATGACGGGTCAGTCTCGTTCCTGCAGATGCTGTTGATTGGTGTTGGCATCATCTTCGGGTTGATTGCCCTGGTCTTCTTTGCCGTTTTCGCTTCGGTCTTCTCGCTGTGGTTTCGCGCCTTCATGTCAGGGGCGATGATTGGGCCACTGCAGATGGTGGTCATGAAACTGAAGAAAGTGAATCCTCAGATCATTGTGGATTCACGCATCATGGCGGTCCAGGCGGGTCTCTCGAATGTCACCACGAACGCGATGGAGTCGCACCTGCTGGCCGGAGGACGCGTTCCGCTCGTCGTTCGAGCCATGATCGCAGCCCATCGAGCTCAGATCGCACTGGACTGGAATACAGCAGCGGCCATTGACCTTGCTGGTCGAAACGTTCTTGAAGCGGTGCAGACAAGCGTTCGCACGAAGGTGATTGACTGTCCGGACCCGGCTCGTTCCGGTCGTCCAACACTGGACGGGATTGCGAAGGACGGAATTCAGCTGAAAGCCAAAGCGCGTGTGACGGTTCGGACCAACATCACTCAGCTCATCGGTGGTGCGACAGAAGAAACCGTCATCGCCCGAGTGGGTGAAGGGATCGTGTCTGCGATTGGTTCCTGCGAGACTCACAAGGAAGTTCTTGCCAACCCGATGCTGATTGCCAAGGCCGTGCTGGCCAAAGGCCTCGACTCACAGACCGCGTACGAAATCGTCTCCATCGACATCGCCGACATCGACGTCGGTGACAACGTTGGTGCTCGCCTTCAGGCAGACCAGGCAGAAGCCGACATGCGAATTGCTCGCGCACATGCGGAAGAACGTCGTGCAGCGGCCGTTGCACACGAACAGGAAATGCGTGCGCTGACTCAGGAAAACCAGGCAGAAGTGGTTCTGTCCGAAGCCTCCGTTCCCCGCGCAATGGCTCAGGCGTATCGACAGGGTCTGCTGCGAGCCGGGGCCGAGTAGTTCCGTTGTCGGGGCAAAACTTCAGAAGATTTATTCCGATTCCCCGCAGGGCAGTCAATTTGCCTGGCGTTCCACGGCAGAAAGGTTCTGACCGGCGGATGCTGTGCTGAGAGTTCATTCGCTGCATTCGGGTCTTGCTCGAGGTCACGGCTTCTGAAAACATGGTACGCCGCTTGAGAAGGGACAACGGCGCGCGTAGACTTGGCCGATAGCTCATTCGGCGATTTGAGGTCGCCGAGGTTGCCTGGTTACTCGCTGGTTTCGGCGTCAGGAGGATGCCGGATCTGCACCTGGTCAGGAATGGTGCGATGGAAAGTATGGTTCAGGTTGAACTGACGGCTGACGAGCGTGAAATGCTGCTGCGCGGATTGCGTTATGTTCGCAGCTCAGTGATGCTGGAAATGCGAAATCCAACTCCGGACGACACCTATCGCCGTTCCAATCTGCTCGACGCAATTCAGAATCTTTCTCAGCGTCTTGAGAATGCCGAGCCGCTGGGCGTCACGGTCTAGTCTGCCATTTCGCGATGAATGAGCAGTTGATGCAGCCGCGTCAGATTCGTAACACGTGACAAAACCGTTACGACATGGCGGGGGCGATGGACCAATTCCAGTGGCCCCCAGGAGCACAGAGCCCTCCTCGACTTATGGTTCACCAGATCTCACAGCCGTGAGGTGTTGAAGTGAACGAGTTTTCAGCGGGGAGTTTTCAGCATGGTGACACAGGCAACAATCGCGATCAGCTGCCAGAAGTGTGGCGGAGTTTCCAATGTGGTCGCCGGGCAGTCCTATTATCGATGCCAGTTTTGCACATCGCTCGTTCAGCCTGTTGAGATCTCTGCCGATCGAATTCTGCCAACGGGCCAGACACTGGAATCCTGCTGCCCGTGCTGTGACATATCACTTCAGTCCGGAATGATGGAAGGGCGCAATGTCCTTTTCTGTGGTGACTGCTTTGGTCTGCTGCTTCGCAATGTGGACTTCGGAGCGATCGTGAGTGAACGCGTCTCACGGCGAGTTGGGGTTGAGCCGGCAGAGCCAAGGCCAATTGATCCAGTCGCCTATGAGCGTCGAGTCTCCTGTCCGTCCTGCAAGACCAAAATGGATGTGCATCCCTACTATGGTCCCGGCAATGTGGTCGTGGATACGTGCTGCGAGTGCGGCCTGATCTGGCTTGACCATGGAGAAGTGACGCGCGTCGAGCAGGCCTCGGGAGTTCGACAGACTCCCTGGAGCCAGCGCAGTGATGTGACTCCGATCCCGGGATCCACGGAACCGACGGCACAGGACCGAAGTTTCTTTGGCCTTCCTCAGCGCAATCCGGCGGCCGAGTTTTTGGCAGACTTGTTCTTTGGGCCATGACGGCTTGCGGGACCGGACGGCTCGCGCCGTTCCGCTATTAACGTTGCGTATTACCGGACGGCTCGCGCCGTGCCGCTAATTTTTGCGTTTGTTTTGGGTGATGCCTTACGTGGCAGGAAGCTCAAGGGCCGTTCGAAGTTGCTGGTTGCCGGCGTTCAGCAGACGTCTTGCTTCTTCCGGATGCACAGCTCGACGATGTGCCACGATCGCTGTTTTGACTTCACCGCTGCATGCTGACAGCAGTTCTGAGGCGGCTGGTCGGTCGAGTCCTGTGAGTTCCATCACGATTCGGATGGAACGGTCCTGAAGCTTTTCATTGGTGGCCCGGAGATCCACCATCAGATTTCCGTAGGTCTTGCCGAGTCGGATCATGGTGCCGGTGGACAGCATATTCAAAACAAGTTTCGTTGCTGTACCGGCTTTCAGTCGTGTGGATCCGGTAATGACCTCCGGCCCCACAATAGGTGCGATCATGATGTCGACCATGTGAGCCAGCAGCGAACCTTCGTTGCAGGCGATGCCAATGGTCAGGCATCCTGTCTTTCGAGCGTATTCGATGCCACCCAGGACATAGGGCGTCCGGCCGCTGGTGGCGATTCCCACGACCGTATCGAGTGACGTGAGAGTCAGCGCGGCCAGATCCTGAGCGCCGGCGGCACTGTTATCTTCAGCTCCTTCGATCGCCGTGGTCAGAGCTTCGCGGCCACCGGCGATGACGCCAATCACAAGACCGGGAGGAACGCTGAACGTCGGCGGACACTCGCTGGCATCCAGAACACCAAGCCGACCGGAGGTTCCTGCACCCTGATAGATGAGACGACCTCCGGCCCGCATGCGTTCCGTGATTCCATCAATGGCCCGCCCGAGGGCCATTTTTTCCGCCGCAACGGCGGCCGCAACCTTTGCGTCTTCGGCCGCCATGACGGCAGCAATCTGCAGCGGGCTCAGACGATCAATCTCTGTCGTCGCTGCGTTCCGTGCTTCGGTTGTGGCAGAAGGAGGCAAGGGTGTCTGCATCTCATCGGCCTTTTTCGCGGGAGCGATTACGAATGACTGCCTGGAATCGGTTTTGAGAGGCTCCATTTCAGCAGCGGCGGAGTCACCATGGTCGTCACCATCACCATGACCACGAGCGCCGAATAGCTGGAGCTGTCGACGATGTGTTCCGTGCCAATTTTCAGACTCAGTCCAATCGCCGCGAAAATCAGACCGACTTCCCCACGCGGGATCATACCGAGACCCACAGCAAGGCGGTTTGTGCCCTTTTCAAGAACTCCAAGGGCACAGGCCTGTTTTCCGATGATGGCAACAATTGTCAGCAAGGCAGCCAAACCCAGCACATTCAGGTCTGCAAAACTTCGAAGATCGACATTCATCCCCATCACCACGAAGAAGATCGGTACCATCATGTCGGTGAGGGGGCGGATCAGGTCATCCAGATGGTGGATGCCTTCTTTCTCCTTCAGTTCGCGATAGTGGACGTCGTCAAGAATCAGACCTGCTGCGAATGCGCCAACGATCGGTGCCAGGCCGGCAAGATTCGCAAGCCACGACAGGACAAAACACAACAAGAGCGCCGAACTGACCAGCAGTCCCTTGCCTCGTGCTGCGTTGCTGATCAGGAACAGAGGACGACACACCAGACGTCCCAGAAACAGTGCGCCAACAAGGAACCCCATCGCTTTCCCAACGATCATCCCCAGTTCGCCAGCGCCGAAGGACGACGCAGCGCCCCGTGAGGCTGCATCGAGCGATACGATAATGCCCTGAACAAGAGCCAGGACGACCAGTCCCAGAACGTCGTCAATCACAGCAGCACCGAGGACAATCTGTGCTTCTTTCGTTGTCGATTTTCCCAGGTCCTTCAGCACTCGTGCGGTGATTCCGACGCTGGTGGCCGAAAGCGTGGCTCCCAGAAACAGATGCACGGCCCAGTGAGCCTTTGGCAGCATCATCATGCCAACACCGTAACCAAGAATCATCGGGCAAACCACACCAATGACTGCAACGACAAGAGCAGAGAGTCCGACCTTCATCATCTGACCGATGGATGATTCCAGTCCCACCTGGAACAGCAGAAGAATGACTCCAATGCGTGACAGATGGTCGATGGAGATGCCCGCCAGTGCCTGAGGATCCTGGATACTGATCGTTGTCGGTTTGTTGTAGTCGACCGTCAGAAACTCGAGACCACTGTAGCCAAGCAGCGGCATGTTTCCGATCAGCATGCCAAAGACGAGTTCGCCAAGAACCGACGGCTGTCCCATCATTTCAAAAACGTGTCCGCCAATCTTGGCTGCGAGGAGAATGACGATGATTCCGATCAAAACCGGAACGACGGGATCACTGTGACCACCACCATGTCCTTCCGCATGACCACCTTCGTCCGCCACGGTCTCGGATGTCTGTGCAATCCCGCTGACGCCGGGCGGAGCGGCCACAGGTTCTGCTTCCGAAGTTGCCGCGGCTTTCTTTTCCTCAGCGGGCACAGGATCCTGCGCAGACGCTGCAGGAAGTGCCTTCCATGCGAAGAGCAGTGTGGCAACGATGGCACACAGGGCTATGCCAGAGCGGCGAAGATTCAGAAAGGAACTGACGCGAGCAGACGGAACCATAGCTGCAATTTTCCGGGACAGGGACGTTCAGACAGGACTTGTGACACAACACCGAGGGAAGAACCGCGGCAACTCGCCTGTTGCTCCGTGCTCTTCCGGACAATCCGTTGTCCAAACAAAAAAGGGCTCGAATCCGTTCGATCCGAGCCCTGATAATCACACTACGGAAGGTCGGAGGAACCCATCAGGAAGCGATCCGCTTCCCTGGCTGCTCCACGGCCTTCATTGATCGCCCATACAACCAGGCTCTGTCCCCGGCGACAGTCGCCCGCGACGAAAACCTTTGGATTGCTGGTCGTGTACTTTCCGTGGTCGCCTTCGTACCAGCTCATTCCGCCACGGCCTTCCTTCAGCTTGACTCCCAGCTGGTCCGCAACCGGGTGTTCAGGGCCAAGGAACCCGAGCGCGAGGAAGACGAGATCGGCGGGGTATTCTTTTTCCGTGCCTGGTATTGGAACAAACGGAGGACCACCTTCGGTCATCGTTTGCCAGTCGACATCAATCGTCTTGACGGCCTTCACATTCCCCCGGCCGTCATCCACGAACTCGACAGTCTGCACAGCGAACCGGCGAGGATCTTCGCCAAACTTTGTAGCCGCTTCCTCATGACCGTAGTCGACTCGGAAAACGCGAGGCCACTGCGGCCACGGATTATTCGGCGAACGCTCCAGCGGCGGCTTTTCAACGATTTCAAAGTTCACAATCGACTTGCAGCCATGACGCACGGACGTTCCCAGGCAGTCATTCCCGGTATCTCCGCCACCGATCACGACCACATGCTTGTCCTTCGCATTGATGAACTTGCCATCGGCCAGTCCGCTGTCCAGAAGACTGCGAGTATTCGGGCGAAGGAAGTCCATTGCATAATGGACACCCTTCAGATTACGTCCCGGGATTGGCAGGTCGCGCGGGCGAGTCGCACCAGTGGCCAGCACGATTGCGTCAAAGTCTTCCAGAAGCTGTGACGCTGGTACATCCTTGCCAACCGCCATGCCCGTGAAAAACGTGATGCCTTCCTGCTCCATGATTCGAACGCGTCGATCGACAACTTCTTTCTTGTCGAGCTTCATGTTGGGAATGCCGTACATCAGCAGTCCACCGACACGATCATCGCGTTCGTAAACAGTCACCCAGTGGCCGGCTTTGTTCAGCTGAGCCGCAGCGGCCAGTCCTGCAGGGCCAGAACCGACAACGGCGATTTTCTTGCCGGTGCGGACCTGCGGTGGCTGAGGAATGACCCAGCCCATCTCGAACGCATGGTCAATAATTGCACATTCAATGTTCTTGATCGTGACCGGGGGTTCAATGACGCCAAGGCAGCAGGAACCTTCGCACGGAGCCGGGCAGACTCGACCGGTGAACTCCGGAAAGTTATTCGTCTTGTGAAGACGTTCCAGAGCATCACGCCATCGACCCTGGTACACCAGGTCGTTCCATTCCGGGATCAGGTTATTGATCGGACATCCGGAGGCCATGTTGGCCATCATGTCGCCGGTATGGCAAAACGGGACGCCACAATCCATGCATCGAGCGCCCTGAATCTTCAGGTCGGTCTCCGGCATGTGTTCGTGGAATTCCTTCCAGTCCAGAACTCGCAGAAGAGGTTCTCGATCCGCCGGAACCTTGCGTGCGTATTCCTTGAAGCCTGTTGGCTTACCCATAGCTCTTGCTCTTCACTCTTCCAGTCAACAATGGCTGCGCGCAGCGAAAGCACCTTCGCCTGGCCAGCCGCAGGGCCAAACATGATAATTGGAAACGTGCACACTGTTCGACTGGAAGTGCACCGGGCCCTGGAAATCCCACGATTTTCAGGGCCCGGATTCTTCGGGTGTGTACAAATCTTTCGTGCCGGCAGATTCGAATTCTCAGTGAATTCTCATGTGGCGGCCGACAAGGTTCGCTTTCGAGCCTGAATGATGACCACGACGGCAAGGATCAGGGCGGAGACCACGCAGGCTGTCAGCCCTGCCCTGGCCGTTGAACCGGACGTCAGCACAGCAAGGCTCAGTCCGGCGGCAATCAGTACGATCGCCAGTCGCTTCAGGAACACCAGCAGGCTGCCGGCTCGGGCCGCAAACAGCAATGCAAGAGCGCCGATCAGACAGACGGCAGTCCAGACCAGGCCCGTTCCGCGATTGACAGCATCCGCAGATCGGACATCCAGAGACAGGTTTGGATTGCCACCCACGCGCAGGAAATCCAGGCGATATCCTTCCTGAGGAATATCGAACTGCAGCGAGAGCAGGCCGGAAGGCGTTGCCGGTGGAGCAACCGCAGCCGTTGTTGGATCCACGCTGAATGCAGGGGACTGACCGCCTGCCTGAGTCGTAGCCATCTGTTGTGGAGCCGGTGCCTGAGCGAACGGATCAGCCGGGGCCTGTTCCATCGCCTTTTCCTCCGGAGCAATGCTCTTCGAACGACGTTGCATCAGCTGTGAACGCTTGCCTGCAATTGCATCCTCGCCGCCCGCAGGTTTCGGAGCTTCGCTGGCTTTGTTAGCACCCGGGAAAGTCCGCTGACGAGAGCCAAACGCTGGAGCGTTGTCACTCTTTTCTCCAGCCTCAGAACGATCGGACAGTTCTTTCTTTGCATCCAGAGCCTCCTCTGTGACATCCGGAATCTGAACCTGGAATCGAAAACTCTTTTCGCTTTCCACGGCACCCGATGTATCTCCGGATCTTTTCCCGTAGCCGGATTTGTACATCCTGCTGTTGAAGGAGAAGAACGAAAGGTTGTTGTCGTTCTGGATACGGTTTGACCCAAGATCCTGTTCGTACAGAAATCCATTTCCAAACTGCTGCATCCCCATATCGCCTCCTGCCTGTGCGGCATTGGACGGCTGAGTGCCGTTCTCAGCTCGCAGCACTTCCAGCTTTCTCCAGACTTCATCACGCTGCTGACTGACGGTTGCGTCATTGCATGTCAGTGACAGCAGTCGCGACATCTGGTCGTCGAGCTGTTGCACGAGTTTCTGCTGGCCAAACTGCCCCTGAGCACCTGCCGCGTTTCCGCCGACACTCAGCAACGACAGCGATCGTTCAATTTCCGAAAGCACGGCCGCATCTTCAATCTCTTCATTGCGGGCCTTGATGACATTCGTGAGTGCCGGATCCCGAACCTCGGACGCATGCCATGATTCCGGAACGTAGATGCTCCATCGATTGCGCGAGATGGAAATTCCGAACTCCGGATCTTCACGAAACTCCGGGAACGTCGGCACAGGGATCGACAGTCGCTCACTGGCCCACTTTGTTCGGACCGCTTCCACAGAGTCGGCAAAGCGTCCCGCCAGAGCAAAGGAAACATCAAATCCGGATGCCAGAGCACCAGACTGCGGAATCGGAATCAGGTAACGCTGATCTTCCCCGGTGCCACGAACGACGACGCGAGTCGGTCGCCCCTGCACCAGGCAGTACATCAGCCGTGCATCCTTTGGCAGCACGACCGGAAGGAACTGACGCGATTCGTTTGTGACCTGAAGCTGATGCAGACTGCGCCAGCTTCCATCATCGGAGAGAACGGTTACGTGAGTCGCCAGGGTGACAATCGCCGGTGCAACCTGCTGACGCTCGGGATACACAAGATTCCATGAGGATGTGTCAGGCTTCAGGCGAGAAATCAGCACGGCCTGCTGAAGCAGCTGAGGTGGAATCTTAGTGGAGATCTGTTCCACACTGACTCGGTCTGCAGGCTGTTCTGCGGTGGGCTGCAAAAGCCCGCCGGACTGGTTCACCAGAACCCAGAAGTGTGATTGTCCCGACAGCGTTGACGGGGCACCGCCCGGGATCACCATCGTCGGAACATCGGCCTTCAGAACTCGATCTGATGGCAACGGCAGATTTGCGTTCCCCAGAACAAAGTACTGTTCGGTCACGGGTGTCTGCAGATGGAAGATCACGCGAGTTTTTCCGTTGCCGGCATCTTCCCGCACCAGCTTCCGCTGTCCCGGAACATCAAACGTCATCAATGCAGCCAGAGGAGCTGGAAGCTCAACCGCAAACTGATTCGCAGCCGCTCGGGCGATCTGCCATTTCAGAGCCAGCGTGATTTCCAGTGACGTCTCTGTCACATTCGATACCGTGACGGATTCTGCGATCAGAGTGGAAATGGCTTCACGCAGTTTGACAATAATGGATCCAGGCTGCTTCGCGTTGCTGGCAAAGGCCAGGGAAGGACTGACAAGGGAGATTTCACGGAAGCTCGGATCGATGGTTGGAACCGGCTTCAGAACCCAGTCGCTGCCTTCGCCGACACCCACGCTTTCAGATGCCGCATCAAGCCAGACGGACATTTCCGCCCGAGACTGAGACGCACCTGCCAACTGTGGCGGAGCGAGCGTCAGTACCGTCCGGTCTGCGTCTCGGTTCATTTGTCCCTGAAGTGCGATCTGAATGGATCCGCTGCGAGCGTCCGTCAGCTGAATGCTGAGCGTTCGTGTGGTCGCAGCCGGATCGTCACTCTCGACAAAGTACCAGTCCTTCAGCGCGGTGGCAGACACGTCCAGAGCCAGCCACGTTTTCGGAACGACAAGATCCAGCCGTGAGCGTGGTGAGCCCTTGATCTGCAGAGTCAGCCGCGAACTCCAGAGCTGCCGCTGTTCTTCAAGCCTCACCGCATGCATCGACTGCGTGATCAGTTCATCCGCCGTCGGACTGACTTTCACGAGCACGCTGGCAGGATGCCGTGTGTAACGCCAGGCCATCATCGGACGACCAGGCATCTCTTCACCGTCAGGATTCGGAGCCTCACCAGGATTCATCTGGCTGACCCCGGAAAGTGCATCCGCACGCGTCTGGAACTGAGGCCCGGTTCGCAGCACAACCGTTCCGGTGTCTCGGCTTGATCCTCGAACAATCGAAATCGGCACGCTGAGCGATGCCAGAGTTTCGGCAGACGGAGATGCGGCGAACAGCTGCATTGTAATCTTTGTGCCATCATTCACAGCACGTCGGAACTGCAGCTTCAGCGAGCGAGTGGCATCGGTACTCTGAGCCGTCCATCCGGCGACATCTTCACCCGTCACTGACTGAATGGAGTATCCTTCGGGAATCGTGACTTCCAGTTCATTCACTTCACCCTGACGGACTGTCAGACCAACCGATGTTCGCAGCTGAAGTCCGGAATCCTGCACCGACAGAGCTGATGCGGTCACCGAGTGAAAGACAACATCGCCGGCAACCTTCTGCATCTTTGGAAGCCACTGCAGTCGGACGGTCGACAGCTGTGCAATCGGCACGATTACCTTTCGCCCGTCACGATGGTAGATATTGGTTCGGCCATTGACCTTGGCATCGAGGTCGTCCGCAGGCAGGGTCCATTCCAGCGTACCTGCCGCAACCGATCGAAACGGAAAGTCGGCTCGACCCAGTGCACCTTCAATCGTCGCTGAAATGTCAAACTTGATGTCGACCACATGCAGTCCCCGACCCTGGATCTGCACCGAGTAAGCCGGATTATTATTCGCTGCACGTGCAATGTTGTTTCCGACCGTGCGGCCCACCTGAACCTGCTGGCCCGCGAAATCCGGAAGGTCAGCGGTCGATTCGCCAATCTGCAACGGCGTGAGTGATCCTTCGTTGCCGTCCACCTGAACACTGCGAATGGCAACGGAGCCAATCGGAAGGTTAACGGCAACCGGCTGATCCGAGTCAGACCAGACGACATAACGTCCTTCGAAACTCATCGCATGCTTTGTACCGTCCACCTGCTTCAGGTCTGTCGTGCGATAGTAGGCGGCCACGACCGATGACCCCAGCGGGTTCGCTGTATTCTTCGGCAAAGCATCCGGGTTGGCCTGCTGGAAGATCTTCAGAAAATCATCGTGTCGAATGAAGACCTTGTCTGCACGAAGAGCCGGCTCCTCGGGACTGTAGGGAACAACAATGTCCGGCTGAGCAACAGTATCCTGGTCCTGTGCCTGAGTCTGCTCGCCGTTCAGCGACAGAACGGACACCAACATCATCAAACCTGTCGTGATCGGCGTCTTCTGACTGAAGATTCGGACGATTGCTGCAGGGAGTGATTTCAGACACGTGCAGATTGCCATCAGCGCCATCATGGCGGCAGCCGCAAGGGCACCAAACGCAACGCCATCAAGAATGCTCTGCCACTTGTTGCTCAGCAGCGGAATGAGTCCGGCAGAACACAGAAGCAGAACAAGAACGATGGCCAGCTGCCAAAGTATTGATCGCTTGCGCTGCCTCCAGATCACAAAGATCGACAGTACTGCTGCGATCAGGCGAACGATCGAGATCTGTTCACGATCCTGAACGCGCAGATCCAGAATGGCTGAACGATGAACGGAATCTGCGACAGACACGAACTGTCGCTTCAGATAATCGTTCGGTATCTCCAGATTGACGTTCACAGAAAGCCGAGCGACTCCTTTTCGAAGAATGGGTGCGACAGCAGCTGCCTGAGGTTCTGACTGAGGAACTGCCTGAGGAGCTGGCGGAGCGGCTGGTTCAGGAGCGCCGGAACCTGGGACCATGCCTGCAACAGCGGAATTCAGCTGCTGGAGCATATCGGCCGGCTGTCCGGGCAGTGCTGCCGGAGCACCTGGCGCGCCCATTCCACCGCCACCCATTCCGCCACCGCCACCTCCAAACCCGCCTCGACCACCCATGGCTCCTGCTGGAGCCGGAAGATCGGCTGCGAAAGCATTGGGAACGGCATAATCAAACTCAGCAGCAGCCATGGGCGCCGCGGTTGACGGGGGCAGGTACTGAACATCATCGGCAAGATAATCGGGCGACGGAAGCATCTGCGCACTGTCGCTGCCTGAGTTCCGCGTCTGCTTCACCAGAGAAGGAATCAGTATCAGCGCCAGACAACTCACCACCGCAAGCCCACCCAGAGCGAACCATCGCTTCCGAATGACTGCAAGCGTGATGACGAACAGTGCAGCCGCAAAGATGCTCATGGAAATCAGCAGGCTCCTGATCTTTGCTCCCGTCGGGGTTTCCAGTTTCCAGAGTGACATGAGCCAGCCTGGCTGGTCGAAACCATCCACCGCACGGAATGGTCCTTCACTCTCAATCAGCATTGTCGACGGCGGATAGTGAACCTGCCACGTCTGCTTCAGCACATCGATGGAGGCCGTTGAATCGGCTCCGGCATCGATCAGAAACTGAACGGGACTCTGGCTGGTTTTTCCAAAGGCACTTGTCCTGTCGTTCGCCGCCTCGAACAGGACTGTCAGCGTCTGCTGCTGATCTTCGGAGCCTGTTGGAAGGGCAACAAGATAATCATCCCCTTCGCGGCGGACTTCGACCGGCTCATCATTCAGCACGGTTGACCAAAGGAACGGATCTTTGCCGGGCAGCCGGAATCGAAGTGTCTGAACGCCGGACGTACGGAACCTCGCCTGGCACCATCGCTGAACCGTTCCCGACTGATTCAGAGTGCAGATGTTCTGCAACTCTTCGCAAATGGCAGAAGGAACCGCAATGGTTCCGAATCGAGCATCCGTTACCTGGAACGTATACCCGGGCTGCACAAATCGATAGGTAAGCGCAATGCGTCGGCCGGTTTCGGCATCGGGAGGATCAACAAGCCCCGCATCGGCAACAAACAGACCTGGAATATCCTTCACCTGACCACCAACCATCAGCTGCTGATCGGGAGACGCTTCAAAGACCAGTACACCGTGCTGTCGAACAGCATCTGCGACTTCGGCGACCGGAGCGGAAATCGGAGCCTCAGCGGCGCGATCCAGTTCGGTTGTCGCGCGGAGTGACAGTGATCCGGCAAAACGGTGATCCAGTTTCAGAACAAACGGACGCAGCCCATTCTGCGGTGTCCCTGCGGTCTGTTCCACAATCGAGACCGATGTGATGGGGCGAGTCGGAGTCAGGCCGGGAACAGCGCCGACACTCTGCACATAAAACCGAACGTCCGGTCCAAGCGATTCTGATACTCGAACGGTCAGCGTTCGAATGGTTCCGCTCAGCACGTCGACGATGATCTCCGCATCCAGCGACTGATGGCGCACGTCCGCCCACGTTCGAAGGACAGATCGGCTGGCCAGTCTGGCCGGGCGACGCACGATGGAGAGTTCGCCGCCGATCGAGGTGCCAGGATTCTGAAACACCTGTTCTCCGGCGCTGCCACCGATGGCGGTCAGTCCGGTCAGAGTCAGGGGCGTGATCACCAGGTCGTCTGAACCGCGAATCGTATAGGTTCCGCCGACGACGGTGACGCCTTCCGCAAGCACAACCGGCAGGCTCAGTTTCTGCTCGGTGTCCGGGTCTGCGATTGCTCGCTGAAACTGCAGCGTCAGCGACAGCATCCCGCCTGCTGGTACGGCTGCCTCGGGCTTGATCACCACATGGGCCGCATCGCTGCCGACATTCCAGGTCACCTGCTGTTCGGCCGCCGAGACGGAAGAAAGCTGCCAGTCTGCTGGCAGCGTTACAGGAAGCTCGAACAAAGGCGCGTTGAGTGTTTCAATGGTCAGCGAGGCGGTAAACGTCACTGCGGTATCGTCGATCTGAAGCACGCCCAGCGATTCCGCAAACAGTTCACGATCGCGCGGGCGGGCCGAAACGCTCAGCTCAAACTGCTGCTGCCAGAAGTCGAAGACGGCTGCTTCCGTGGAGACACCGGCCTCTGAAGCGGAAACAGATCGAATGCCGCCGCCGGTCTTTGCCGCCAGCCGCAGGCCTTCTTCATGAGTCACCACGAGACGTCCGGAATGAGACGTCACATCGTTGAACTTCAGTGTCGGAATGTCATGCGACGTCTGCCCGGTGGCAACCGTCACTGCTCGAATATGAACCAGACGGTCGTTCGTGAAAGGCTGTCGCCAGGTCATCGTCACTCGCGTCTGTCCGGCCTGCTGCGGATCATCGTCCAGCGTCCACGATTCCAGTCCGGCGGATTCGATGCTGGTGATTTCCATGCGCGCGGGAACCTGAGCCACTACCTGGTTGATCGTTCCGCCAAACACACTGATGCGAGAATTGCTCTCCCATCGAATCGCTTCCTTCTGAACACGCAGCTGCGCGTCCGTGCTGACAAACACGAGCGTCTGTGCTTCCGTCTCCCTGCGCTGAACGACCCAGCGAAGCCGGATATCAGGAGCAGCTCCAGCGGGAATGACATAATCGGCCGCGGCGTCTTCCGCCGCAGGTCGCTCCAGCTTCAGATCATTCACCATCAGATGACGGCCGGCGGGGCAGTTGACCGTCAGTTCCGTGGCAGGAATCTGAGGCAGCTGAAAGGCAGCTGTGCGGTCACTTCCGAGAATGCCGATGGGCGAAGACAGTTCAAGCACGACCGTAAACGTTTCAGCTTTCTCATGAGCCAGCAGCAGGGCGGATTCGCCATTCTGTTCCCATGTCATGATGGCGGACTTGCCGTTCACTTCGGCTTTCTCGACCAGCAGGTTGGCAACGGGAATTCGAAGCACCTGCCAGCCATCTTCGAACTGCGTCACCTTCAATTCCATACGAACGCCGGCAAGCTGTTCGCCCGGCGTGACTCGCAGGCTGGCCTTTTCGATCACAACTGGAACGGGATACTTCGACTTCGCAGCGTTGGCACGAGCTTTCTCAAGCAATGCCTGAAACTCAGCGCGCTTCATCAGCACGCCTCGACCATCTCGGTTAAACACCGCCTCCAGCTGGTCGGCCGGAATAAACTTTTCATTCGGAGCGCGCGGAGGCACAGTGGCCTCCGGCGGCGTTGGCGGGACTTCCTGTGCGGAAACCGTCACTGTGCCGACCACGGACAGGATGCCTGCGATGAGGGCGAAGCGAGCTGATGTCATGACACGCCTGCGAATCCGTTCAATTAGACAGAAATCGACGCCTGAGGAAGAGACGCTTCTCATTTGCCACCTCCGTCATTGGTCTGTGACGAGGATTCTGCCGGCGCTGCAGGGCTGGCTGGAACTGTGGCCGAACCGGTCGCCATCAGCGGCACTGGCGAGGCTGGTGCGGCGGGCGGACCTGAGCCGTTGTGGCCGCCATTGCCCCCGGATCCGCCGTTGTTCTGCGGACCATTTCCATTGCCGGAATGCCCGTTTCCGTTAGTCGTGCCGTTTCCATTCTTTTGCCCCAGAACCAGTCCTGCAACCCAGATCGCGCCAACGATCAGAATGCCGGGCCATGCCATGCCGACATAGTGTGGCACAGCACTGCCACGTCCCAGCGAGAGCAGGGCGACAATGAAGATGGACAGCAGCAGAACCGTGATTCGGTTGTCCCATGTTGTTCGACGCAGGATCAGTCCAATCACGACCAGGGTGCCGCTGATCATCCAGAACAGGAACGGTCGGCTCCACCACGTCAGTTGAATCTGCTTCTGTCCTCCGACAGCTCGGAAGACAGCAACGCTGCCCTGAGTCGGGAAGTCAGAGGTGGCAGAGATGCCTGAAAGGATCCAGTCATTCATCGCCGCGGCTGCCGGCAGCGCTGATGGAGATCGGAACGGTGAAGTGATAGACGGAGGCATACGACCTTCCTGCGCCCACTGATCCGGATCACCCGTGAAGGCAATGTCTTCCGGTGACCAGACTGCCAGCTTCACCTGCTGCACGACTGTCGAACCGTCGTCCGTTCCAATCACTGGCAGGTACAGAGTCTGGACGCCACCAAATCCGGGATACGGTCGAGCATCCTTTTCGGCGATCTGACATCGATAGAGCAGAGTCAGCAAAAACTCCTCATCGGACGTTGATCCCCGGCTGATGTTCACATAGTACGCGTCCCAGCCATCGCTGGCTTTGACGTCCGTTGCCTTTTCGATCGTCGTTCGCTGATCATTCAGCAGCGGTGCCTGCAGGTCGCAGTCCTTTGGAAGATCAATGCGAAGTCGCTGACGCTCACTGGTCGTGATTCGCAGTCGAACGCGCCATGTTGCCAGTGGCTGTCGTTCGGTGACGACATCGTAGGCTGCTCGCGAGACCACGGTCGCTGCCACTTCATGCAGTTCATGACGGCGAATGCGAATCGTGGCGGAGGCCGGCTGAGAATAATAGCGGTAGGCCAGATAACCATCCTGTTCCATCAGTTCCAGCTCGCGCACGTCGATGGCTTCCGTGGTTTCTCCCTGGGAGTCTGCGGTGATCGAAAGTGATTCGTGTCGCAGCAGACGGATTTCACCTCGAGTCTCTGTCAGAACGACTCGTCGTCGCTTCGCCTGTTCTTCGGTGAACGGAGCCAGCACACGAGGAGGCTCAACGGTCAGCGACTGTTCGGCCGTGGCATCACTGCCTTCCGGTTTCTTCAGAGTAATGTCCCAGTCAACACCCAGCTGAATGCTGCCGGTCGTTTCGTCCTGAAGAACGAGCGTCCAGGTGACCCAGCCATTTTCTGCCTGAGCCGCTTTGTCACGCTGCTGGATCGAATGGCCGCTGTTGAGCATCCGGAAGCGAACATCGTTGGCCACAGCTTCCGGCACGGCAACTCGCAGAGTATCAATCCCGGCGTTCTGAATATCGAAGGTAATCACCGACGACTGCTTCATTAGCTCGGGATCAACACGCACCGTGGTGCCAACCGACGCAGAAATCTGCGCTGGTCGAGGTGTCGTGCGAACGAACAGCGTGACAGGTCGGCGAGTGAAGTCCCAGGTTGCGATGTGTCGAAGGCGGGGAAGCTGTTCGACGGCGTAATCTCTTGCAGGAAACAGACCTGCCAGTTTCTCATCAACCGTGATGACGTCCAGAAACTCCGGTGCAAACACGGTCACGACCCCGGTCTCACGTTCGACACCTTCCGGTGTCAGAGTCGGCAATTCCATTTCAGCGTTTTCGGCGGATGAATTGAATGCCTGATGAGCCTGTACGGTCACTTCAATCGCACCCATGCGCTGCTGAGTCAGTGACAGCGTGACTTTGCCGGTGCCTTTGTCGACATTGAATTCGCTCATGCCGTCCGCAGACACGCTGTCGATGGTCAGAGATTCCGGGACCTTCAGCGACAGCTGGAATACGCCTGCTTGTTCAACGGTGTACTTCAGCACGGAACGCAAACGCAGCTCGTCATCGCGGAAGACATACTGCATCGAGTGATTGACCAGCAGTCGAGGTTCCACGGGCTTGATCTGAACGGTCAGCTGGCCGGACGTGCCGCTGTATTCCCAGATGTTCGCCACGTCGCCCGACTGACCGCCAACACCGGCAGCAATCTGCTTGACGCCTGACTGTGTCTTCACGATGGCGGAAAGAGAGGGATCAGTGACGATCGACAGATTGCCGGCTTCACGAACCACCGCGTCAGCATGGACACCCTGAAGTTTTCCGTCAGCCGATTTTCCAATCAGCTGCACTTCATCACCGGACAGACTTCGTTCGGTCTGAACTTCAATCTGGAACTTTTCTGTCGCAGGAACGAGCAGCTCCGCTTTGACAACCTGATGAGTTTCTCCGACAGCTTCGGCATTCCATGCTCGAATTCGACCAGCCGCGGCGACAACGTCGATGATTCTCGCATCAGCAGGAACCAGGATCGTGACATCTCGCAGTTCGCCGCGAAGAATCTCGTAGTTGAACGTGGTCTTTGTCTGCAGCAGTCCCGTTTCAATTCGAGTTGTTGTCTGGCTGGAAACACTGGCCAGCAGATCCATCACAGGCTTCGAACCTGCTCGAGGATTCCAGTGCACTTCAAACTGATTGGTCGCGCCGAGGCTGGCTTTTGCCACAGTCTTGCCTTCAACGGCAATCCCGTCGGTTGGCAGGAGCACCTGCAGCGGAGTAATGCGAACCGTCTGATCCGGTTCAGGAATCGTCACGGTCAGTTCTGAGATGCCTGTGGGCGGACACTGAATGGCGAACGACCGATCTTCCGGTGATGTATTCACAGTCGCCAGCAGCTGCAGCTTGACCGTCTTCTGTCCGGCTCCCTTGATCAGCAGCTCATAGGTTCCCTGGCCCGTGCCTTTCAGAAGCACAGAACCATCATCAGGTTCAACCTTTCCAATGGCGGCTGGCCCAAATGTCAGCGGAAGAGTTGCCCAGCCTTCCGCCTTCAATACGTTCAGCTTCAGTTCTACGGTGAGACGAGCCAGGTCTTTTTCAACGCTGGCGGTCCACGTCGACGAAGTAAGAATCACATCCTGGCTGGCAGGAACATTCTTCTGCGCTTCCAGTGCCTTCTTCAAAAGATCCATGTACTCCGCGTACGGAAGCACAACCGACGCGCCTTGATTATCGAAGACGCGAGTCAGTTCTTTGAATGGAACGTAGATCAGGCGATCCCACTTCTCCGCCAGTGATCCGGCAGCCGGTGTTTCCGGTGGATCCTGTGGAGTCGTGGCAGCGGGAGTTTCCTGTCCGCCGGCCATTGGTGACAGAAGCAGCAAAAGTGTGAACACGAGGGGCAACGAGAAAACTCGTGACATAACTCCAACCTCAGGTGCCTGTTTCAAAATTGTTCCGATCGAACCATCAATAACCATTTGTCATGCACGCCTTGAAGAATTCTGCTCAGCAAAAACGCCGTGATTGTAGCGGCAGGGCGCGAGCCCTCCGGTGAGTCCGCGTCATGCATTCACCGGACGGCTCGCGCCGTTCCGCTACAAAATCCTTCAAAGCAATGCCTGTCAGAGATGGTCCGTTCGCGTGATGGTGTCACTCGATGGATTGTTGTTTCCGAACCCTGTCTGCGCTCAGTCCGGATCACGTTGGTTTGCGCAGAATTTACATATTGTTCCGATCATGCACCTGACTCGGTGCCGTACTTCATTCCGATAGCTTAGGTCAGGAACCGAGCGGCTTCGGGTCACGAAAGACGTCGCTCGTCTGCAATTGCTTCCTGAATAATCGATCCAATACCTACGTTTGATCCGATCCGCACATCGACCGACGGGTGCACGCATTCACAGGTGACCTGGTTTGCGGATTCGAGCCTTTCCAGGTACACGTCGCGTCAGTGCAGGATGAAAAGGAAAGAGATCATGATGCAACAGGTCCATTTGTCCCTGAAGTGCGAACCCGCGGTCACGGCGAGGTCAAATTGGCCACGCTGGAGTTCGCCGTTCGGACTGGCCAGCGTGGTTTCTGTGCTGATGCTGGTCGTCACTTCGGATCACAGCTTTGCTCAGGAAACGCTGCGTGCTGAAACATCTCTGAATGGTGATTGGTCGTTTCGCCGGGATGATGAAACGACGTGGAAGTCCGTGACCGTTCCGTCCGACTTTGAATCGCATGAAGGCGAGAAATTTGATGGCATCGGCTGGTATCGCAGACGCTTCAAGGTCCCGTCTCTGAATGATGAGCAGCGGCTGATCGTGACTCTTCACGCCGCCGCCACGGAAACGGAAGTGTTGTGCAACGGCGCGAAAGTCGGAAGTCATCTGGGCGGATGGACGCCGTTTGAATGCGACATCACCGAGGCCGTGCGAAAGTCCGGTTCAGCAGAGGAAGCTGAGCTGTTGATCCGCGTCGATGAACGAGTCGGACATAACTCGCAGGGATTCCTTCCCGTGTTCGCACCTCACTTCGGAGGACTGTGGCAGGATGTGACTCTGACCGTTCGATCAGCCACGAATATCGATTCGCTGCAACTGGCTGCATTCGGCGATCCTCAAACCGGGCTCCTGAAACTCCATGTCCCCATTCGAACATTGGGACAAACCGACCGAGGGCCGACCGCCGTTCGAATCACGGCTCGCGAACGCGGAACAACGGATCTGGTCACCTCGAAAATGTTTCCTGTGTCGCCTGAAATCCATGCGGAACTTCTGTCGCTGGGCAGCACGACATTCACGGCCGAATGGAAGCTGGAAGGTGCGAAGACATGGAGTCCGAAGCAGCCATCTCTCTATGACGTGGATGTTGAACTTCTTGGTGAAAGTGAACGTTGTCTGGACAGAGTAACTACGCGAGCGGCGTTCCGAAGCATCCGAGTCGACGGCGATCGCCTTCTGCTGAATGGTCAGCCGCTGCAGATTCGCGGAATTCTGAACTGGGGCTACGCGCCGCCGCAGACATCGCCTTCGCGTGATCCGAACTTCTGGAAGAAAGAGGTTCAGATGGCGAAGGACTACGGCTTCAACCTGATGAAGTTCTGCCTCTGGGTCCCGCCAAAGAAGTATCTCGAACTGTGCGACGAATCCGGCATGCTGGCGTGGATGGAGTATCCGACGTGGCATTCCCGATGGACTCCGGATCAGCTGCCGACTCTGCAGAACGAGTTCACGGAGTTCTTTCACTACGACCGTATTCATCCCTGCGTCGTGCTTCGAAGTCTGACGTGTGAGACGGGGACATCAGCCGACCTGAATGTGATTCGAACACTTTACGATCTGTGTCACCAGAAGATTCCAGGTTCCGTGGTCGAAGATGACAGTAGCTGGATTGAATGGAATCGTGTGCATGATTTCTACGACGATCATCCGTACGGCAATAATCACACGTGGGTCGGTACGCTGAATCGTTTAAAGAAACACATTGCGGAAAACGGGACCAAACCACTGGTCCTGGGCGAAGCGATTGCGGCAGACACGTGGGTCGATCCGGCTCCGTTGATCGAAATGACCGGGCAGGACCGACCGTTCTGGCTGCCCGGATTTCTGGACGCCAATGTGCAGTGGCTGGCCGATCGTTCGCGTGACATGGGTGCTGCTTCTGTGGCCGACATCGAACGAGATTCCCGCAGCTACGCTCTGGCGATGAGGAAGTTTCAGATCGAAACGTACCGCCGCGAAGTGCCCCATGGAGGCTACGTCGTATCCGTCGTTCGTGACTTTCCATTTGCCGGCATGGGCCTGATGGATTTTCGCGGCGAACCCAAATGGTCAGCGGAGTCCTGGGACTGGCATGGTGATCGAACACTGATCCTGAAAACGGAGCACGATCGCAGGAGCTTTCGACTGGACGACACACTCACCGCAACGATTGGCCTGAGCAATTTTGGAGACGCACTGAATCATGCGAAGGCTCACGTGACGATCACTTCGCTTCACGAACCGACGTCATCAAAATCTCCGGTAGCTCTGTGGTCACAGACTTTCGATGTGGCTGAACTCGCCGCCGGGGCGGTGACGGACGTGTGTCCGATTTCGGTGCCTCTCACGAAGTTCTATGGTTCTGAGATCCACCAGCCTCAACAGCCCCAGCAGCTTGTGCTGAATGTGACCCTGGAGTCCGCTGGTCAGCCGATCGCAATGAACGACTGGACTCTGTGGGTGACTCCGCCGTCGCAGAAGCACCGTCCCGTGAAGGTGCATGAGGGTGTTTCGAAGGAACTCACTGAGTCGCTTCATCAGACCTCGGCTTCGGCTGCGGCCGTACCTGCGGACTCTGCGCGCAAACAATCGTCACGTGGCGAGATTCACGTGGCATCGCGGTTTGATGCTGAACTACTCGAGCAACTGGAGAACGGCGCGGATGTGCTCATGATTCCAGATGGCGAGCGAGGCAGCTTCCCGCTGAGTCAGCACTGGTTTCTTCGAGGCGGGCCGATTCTTCATCCCGAGCTTGCTCCGCTGGACTTCATGCTCAACGATCTGCAGCACTTTGATCTGGCCGGTCCGGTTGTTCCGGACATTCAGTGGCTCAGTGAAATGCGTCCACTGTTGATGCTGTGGGACAACCACGATATCAAGACAGTGAAGACTCACGGACTGGTCTTTCAGACGCGTGTTGGCAAAGGCCGACTGATGGTGAGCGCACTGAAGCATCACGGGCAGACCAATGCCGTGGGTGAATGGCTGCTGCATCGATGGCTCGCGGAACTGGACTCCGACTGGTTCAACGTTCCGGCGATGAAAGAAGAGACCGTGAAGGCTCTTCGAGGCAAGCTGACGCAGCAGAAGATTGACCTCACGGATCAGCAGTGGCTGTTTCGAATCGATGCTGACAATAAGGGCGTTGAACGCAACTGGCAGAAGCCGGAACTTCCAGAACCAGCCGAATGGAAGCCGATGTCGATTGGAAAACACTGGGAAGGACTGGGCTATCCAACTCTGGACGGCTGGGCGTGGTATCGCATCACAGTGAAGTTGCCGGAAAGCTGGAACGGTCAGCCAGTCTACGTCTGTGTCGAAGGCGCGGATGATCACTATGAGCTGTATGTGAACGGCAGGCTGATGGGAACTGCGGGTGACATCGCCAGCAAAAAGACGGCCTTTGAAGAGCGCAGCAGCTTTGATGTTTCCAGTACTGTGGCCGATGTTCCCGCAGTGAATGGCAGGCGAGAAGTGTCTGTGGTCTTCCGTGTCTACGACTGGTACGGTGCCGGAGGATTGTTCCGACCGATCTTTCTGAGCACTACTCCCATCAGCGCCTCAGCGGAGATGATTCGATGAAGCGGGCGCGAGCTTTGGGCTTGGCGGGCCTGCTGATTCTTCTTGCCGGAGCCGGAACAGCGTGGCTCTGGGTCAAGGAAGATCCGCAGCAGATCTACGCGCGGGGCAGGGCAGCAGTGGCTCGTTCGGACTGGAGTGAAGTTCAGGAATGTCAGTCGGCATTGGCGAAGTATGACGAATGGAAGCCACATGCCCGATTGCTGGAAGGACATGTGCTGAAAGGCAGCGGCAGGCTGGATCAGGCCTTCGTCGTCTTCAGTGAAGCGAACAAGCATCCGGACACGCGCGGCGAATCCTACTACCAGGCCGCCTCGATTCTCTATGCCTCAAAGCAGTATCAGCAGGTTGTGCTGCTGTTGCGTCAGGTGCTGGAATGGAACCTCGATGACATTGAAGCTCATCGGCTACTGGCATCGGCCTGGTACGATCTGGGAGCAATGGAGCAGGCCATCATCAGTCTGGAACAGGTCATACGTCTAGAGCCTAATGACTTTCGCCCGCACTACATGAAGGCCACGATCCTCCGGGACTTCGAACGCTTTGAAGATGCGTCTCTGGCATTCGAGGAAGCCGTCCGTCGCGCGCCGGAAGGCAAGCCGGTCACGGACGAAATTCGTTCGGCCTGGGGAGACTGCCTGATTCGACTTCGAAAATACGAAGAAGCCATGGCTGTGCTTGAGCCTGCAGGTGACTGGCCGGAAGTGCTGGCATGGCGCGCTCAGGCCTGTTTCAGCCTTCGTCGTTTTGAAGAAGCACAGCAGTTTGCGAACGCAGCGCTGCAGAAGGATCCTCTTCAACCCGACGCGCTGCTGGTTGCTGCAATGACCAGTGAACGATCCGGCGATCCTCAGACTGCAATCGCCATGCTTCTGAAGGGTCTGCAGAAATATCCCAATGAACTTCGATACCATCACCGACTGGCCGACTTCTACGGAGCCGTTGGGAATGTCGACGAGGCCACGAAGTATCGCAATCGCGCGGGCGAGATTGCGGACCTGCGTTCAAAGTTCTCCGCGGCCCATCAGGCGATGGTTCGCGATACAAACAATGCGGAGATGCGACTGCAGCTGGCGGAACTGGCGGAGTCTCTGGGAGAACCTGAGATGGCACGGTCGTGGTATTTCGCCGCAATCAGCCTCGCGCCGGACGATCCGAAAGTAAGAGCGGCCTGGGAGAATTTCCGGAAGACCCATCCGGAACTCGATGCCCCGAACAACGCCGAAAATGAACCTGCTCCTTCAGGTCCGCCGGTGTCGCAGGAATTCTGAACGGCCGGAATTCAGAGCCGTCGGACAATCCTGGAAGTTCACGGAGCGAAATTAACACAATCTTAACAATTGGGCTGTTCACTTGTGTGGAGCGTGCTTTTGGCCCGAAAAGCGGGCGTTTCTTCACACAGGACCCACTCATGCTGACATTGAGGAAGTTTGTTGCCGTCACTGCGATGTGTTTTCTGGGAGTCGTCTCAGGCTGCACTGTTGAATCCGTTGATGCCCCAAAGGACAAGGGTGGTTCAGACGCACCGAAGACGGATGCGACCGGCGGTACCACGGAACGCCGAATTCAGGTCGACGGTTCGAGCACCGTTGCCAAGATTTCTGCTGCTGTGAAGGAGCAGTTTGAAGGGAAATTCGCTGACACCAAAGTCCAGTTGAAGGTGACGGGCACCGGCACTGGATTCAAGGAAATGATTGCCGGCCGAATCGACATCGCGAATGCATCTCGGCCTGTGAAGGATTCTGAGAAGGCGGATTGTGAGAAGGCAGGCATCGAACTGGTCGAGCTGAAGATTGCGCTCGACGGATTGACCGTCTGCGTCAACAAAGAGAACGACTGGGTCGATTCGATCACCGTGGCTCAGTTGAAGAAGATCTGGGCTCCGGGCAGCACCGTGAAGACCTGGAAGGATGTTGATCCTGCCTGGCCGGACGTTCCGCTGGCTCTGTTTGGGCCTGGCGAAGAATCCGGAACGTTTGACTACTTCACAGAAGTCATCAACGGCAAAGAAGATCAGATCACAGAGAATTACGGCGCGAGTGCTGACGACAATGTCACGATTACGGGCATCGCCGGTGAGAAGGGTGGCATGGGCTTCTTCGGCTGTGCGTACTATTTCTCCAATCAGGACAAGGTCAAGGCTCTGAAGATTTCGGCGACAGACGATGCTGCAGCCGGGGTTGCTCCGACCCCGGAAGCCGTTCGCTCCGGAGAATACAAGCCGCTGTCACGACCTTTGTACATCTACGTGAAGAAGTCGTCGCTCGAGCGTCCTGAGGTTCAGGATTTCGTCCGCTTCTGCCTGAATGATGGCCAGTCACAGGTCAGCGCGGTTGGATATGTGCCTCTGCACGACGACGAGCTGAAAGCCAGCCGTGACGCTCTGGACGCGGCACTGAAAAAGTAATCAAACGCTGGAACCTGGGCTTCGTGTGGGGCGACTCGCTTCGCACGAAGTCTTTTCTTTGTAGACTCTGGCCTTGTCAACACCGATGGCACGGATGGCCGCAAAGACAGTGAATGCAGTGGAGCTGAAGTGGTCAGCCAGGTGACTGCAGCGTCTGTCGATCGAAACGCAGGCTGACTATGTCTGAAACGCCCGTCTCCTGGGCAACTCGCCGGCAGCATCGCAGGCATGAGACATTGATTCAATGGGCTCTGTTTTTCTGTGCTGCGCTGTCTGTGCTGACGACTGCGGCCATCATTATGGTGCTGCTGTCAAATGCTGTTTATGCACCGGGTGAAAAGACAGCCTTCTTCGAAAAAGTCTCGCTGTGGGAATTCTTCACGGGGACTCACTGGAAGCCAACCGACGGACCGGGCGGAAAGTACGGCATCTGGCCATTGCTGAGCGGAACGTTTCTGGTGGCCTTCGTCGCCGCCGCCGTCAGTATTCCTGCCGGTCTGGGTGCGGCGATCTATATGAGCGAATATGCAGATCCCAGAGAGCGTGAGTGGATCAAGCCGGTTCTGGAAGTCCTGGCCGGGATTCCTTCGGTCGTGTTCGGCTTCTTCGCCCTGAAGTTCATCACACCGGTTATTCTGAAACCACTCTTTCAATTGTTTGGCGGGGACATCGCGATCTTTAACAGTCTGAGCGCGGGCATTGTGGTGGGCATCATGGTGACGCCGCTGATTGCATCGCTCAGCGAAGATGTGATCCGCTCGGTTCCTCGCAGTCTGCGTGAAGCGGCTTACGCTCTGGGGAGCACACGCTTCGACGTGTCGGCGAAAGTGGTTGTTCCTGCCGCGCTGTCCGGAATTCTTGCATCCTTTCTGCTGGCGTTTTCGCGAGCCATTGGCGAAACCATGGCGGTCGCGATTGCCGCAGGGGGTAATCCGGTCTTCACGCTGAATCCTCTGCGAGGTGCTCAGACGATGACGGGCTTCATGGTGCATGCAAGCACCGGTGACAGCGCGGCCGATTCGATTAGCCGCATGAGTATGTATGCGGTGGGAATTACGCTGTTCGCCATCACGCTGATCATCAATCTGATCTCCGGCTGGATCCTTCGAAAGTATCGGGAGGTTTATCAATGAGCCTTCCGGAATCTCGAACGGGCGGAGTCAGCTTCACCTCCGGCGCAGACACCTACATTCGCCGCCGTCTGCTGATTTCACGAGTGTTCTCGTGGGTCTGTCGGCTTGTGACGTACGCGTCCCTGATGGTTCTGCTGGTTCTGATCGGTTCGATCCTGTGGAGCAGTCTCGGTCGGTTATCGCCGGACTTTCTCTGGAATCATTACTCGATCAATCCCACGAAGAGCGGCATCCTGGCCGGGATCTGGGGATCGTTCTGGCTGGTTCTGATGACCGCCGTGTTTTCGATTCCCATTGGAGTCGGTTCAGCGGTTTACCTGGAGGAACTGGCAAAGGACAACTTCATCGTTCGAGTCATCAAGGTGAATCTTTCGAACCTGGCCGGTGTCCCTTCAATCGTCTACGGAATTCTGGGCCTGACCGCATTTCGACCGATGATGATGTTCATGCAGACTCTGTTTGACGGTCAGCATGCGATCAACGTGGCCGGGATGTTTCGAGTTCGCCTGATTCATTTGTCGATCTTTGACGGAAGCGTTCTGATCGGTGCGCTGACGATGAGTCTTGTGATCATGCCAACCGTCATCATTGCGTCTCAGGAAGCCCTGAGAGCTGTGCCGGCGTCGATCCGCGTCGCATCACTGGCACTGGGAGCAACTCGCTGGCAGACCATCTGGCGTCAGGTGATCCCAGCCGCGCTGCCCGGGATTGCAACGGGCGTCATTCTGTCGGTTTCGCGAGCGATGGGAGAAGCCGCGCCGCTGATGATGATTGGCGTGCTGACGGTCACTTCGATGTGTCCCGGCGGAATTGAATCTCCGGTGCAGCTTGTGACGGAACCGTCACGGCTGTTGAGTGTGCCGTTTGACCAGTTTACGGCCATGCCGGTGGAAATCTATGACTGGTCGAAGCAGCCGGATCCTCAGGACCGCTTCACTGCGGTTGCGGCTTCCGGCATTGTCGTGCTGCTGCTTGTTCTGCTGTCCATCAATGCGGTTGCCATGATTGTGCGAGCGCGGGCCAGCCGAAAGCTGCGTTGGTAGCAACAGGATTATTCACATGCCCGCCATCACATCAGCCATGTCCGTCCCGCCTTCAGTGCCGGGTGTCGATCGGAACCTCGACACGTCCGCACATGCGGCGGCGATTGATGTTCGCAATATGAATTTCTATTACGGCGAACATCAGGTGCTGTTCGACATCTCGCTGATGGTTCCGGAACGTTCAGTGACCGCACTGATCGGGCCGTCAGGATGCGGAAAGAGTACCTTTCTGCGAACCCTGAATCGCATGAACGACCTGGTCGAAGGATCGCGGTCGACAGGTGTCTGCCTTGTCGAAGGCCAGAACATCATGGATCCGGCGGTGGATGTCGTGCTGCTGCGAAAGCATGTCGGCATGGTGTTCCAGAAGTCGACTCCGTTCCCAAAGTCGATCTTCGAAAACGTGGCGTACGGTCCCCGAGTCGCCGGGGAAAAGAACCGTGCGGTGCTGGCGGATCTGGTGGAATCCTGCCTTCGCAAAGCCGCACTCTGGGATGAAGTCAAAGACCGACTGAACACATCAGCCATGGCGCTGTCGGGCGGTCAGCAGCAGCGACTGTGTATTGCTCGCACACTGGCCACAAATCCTCGCATCATCCTGATGGACGAACCGGCTTCTGCTCTGGACCCGGCGAGTACCGACCGCATTGAAAATCTGATTGGCGAGCTGTGTGCGAACTACACGATCGTCATTGTGACTCACAACATGCAGCAGGCGTCCCGTGTCAGTCATCAGACTGCCTTCTTCTTCAAGGGGCGTCTGGTGGAAGTGGGACCCACGATGAAAATCTTCACGAGTCCTTCAGAGAAACAGACAGAAGACTATATCACCGGGCGATTCGGCTGATGGTGAAGTGTCGGGCCGGCGCTCGTTTTTCGACAGTCGGTTCTGCTTTCCGAAAAGACCGGGATCACGTAAGTTCCCGCGGGATTCTTAACCAGATCTTAACAATTCAGGGCGATAGTTCGGCGGGAGTTTCTGCTCCGGCCGTCCGAAGAGAGTCAGGACCGATTCCATGACGATTCACTTTGTGCGGGAGATGGAGCACCTGCATCGCAGTATTCTGTCGATGTGCTCTGCTGTGGAAGAACTGATTCATGATTCCGTTGACGGACTTCGGTCCGGACAGACGGAACTGGCTCAGGAGCTTTCCGGCCGGGACGGTGAAGTGGACGAGTGGGATATTCGCATCGAAGAAGAGTGCCTCAAAATCCTGGCGCTCTACCATCCGGTGGCGAACGACCTTCGCCGCGTTGCTGTGGTGATGAAGATCTGTGCAGAACTGGAGCGTGTTGCGGACCTTGCCGTCAGTATTGCCGAACGATCGGCAGGGATTGCGGCACACGGGGCGTTTCCAATGCCGGAGCGGCTGGCGGAAATGACTCGTGAAGCACTCAGCATGCTGCATGACAGCATTGATGCTTTTGTGGAGCAGAACCCTGATGCGGCTCGAAAGGTGTGCCAGCGTGATGAACACGTTGACCAGCTGAATCGTGATCTGATCGATGATGTCGTGACGGTCATGAAGCAGCGACCTGAACTGATCGAACCCGGGCTGCATTTGTTTTCTGTTATCCGCCATGTGGAACGAGTGGCGGACCACGCGACGAATATTGCAGAGGATGTTGTTTACCTGGTCGAAGGTGCCATCATTCGGCATCCGCGACTGCCACGTCGAGCCGGTTCCAACAGGCTCGGTGGCGCAGAGTAGATGCTCCGTTGCTGAAAGGCAGCGCCCGTTCAATGCAGCCGACTATCCTTGTGATCGAAGATGAACAGTCCATCGCGGATGTGATCATCTACAACCTGCAGAAAGAAGGATTCGCGGTTGTCTGGGAGCGTGAAGGACGATCCGGACTGGCTCGAGCCCAGTCGTTGCTTCCCGACCTTGTGGTTCTGGACCTGATGCTTCCCGGCATCGACGGTCTGCAGATCTGCCGTGCTCTGAAGGCCGAACCGAAGACTCGCACGATTCCCGTGATGATGCTGACGGCTCGCAGCGCGGAAACCGATGAGATTGTTGGCTTCAATATGGGAGCCGACGACTACGTGACCAAGCCCTTCCGCGTTCAGCCTCTGATACACCGCATCCGTGCTCTGCTGCGAAGAGTTGAAACCGCGGAGACCGGAAAGACGATTCTGGAACTTCACGGGCTGGAGATCGATCGGACAAACCATGTGGCCAAACTGCATGGAACTCCGATGGATCTGACGCCGACGGAGTTTCGTATGCTGTGGACTCTGATGTCGCAGCCAGGCCGCCCGTTCTCCCGCAACGAGCTGATGGAAACGTCTCGCGGCGAGGATGCGAATTCTCTGGAACGTACGATCGACGTCCACGTGCGGTCTCTGCGAAAGAAGATGGGTGACACCGCGGATCTGATCGAAACCGTGCGAGGTGTTGGCTATCGCTTTGTCCGCAAGTAGCAGACTCCTTCGCGGAAACGAAGACACAAAAAAAGCCTGGCGATGATCGCCAGGCTTTGCTTTTGTTCGGACAATTTCGCAGTCGGTCTTAGCCCCAGAACTTTTCGCCGTGCCAGTTGATCGGCGGATGAGTTTCGACTTCGCAGTCGCCTTTGACGCGAGTCTGACAGGCCAGACGAACTTCTTTGCCTGGGTTGCTGATCATCTTCAGACCGAGCAGCGGGTTCAGCCACTTCCAGAGACTTTCGAGGATCCCCTTCTTTGAAACGTTCTCCTGCCCCTTGGCAATGACCACATTGCAGCTGCAGCACGTGCCCATGCCCATGCAGTTCACCACGGTGTGTGGCCCCGAGTAAAGCTGGACGCCGTTCTTGCGTGCGACAGTGCGGAGGTCTTCACCTTCAGCGGCGTCGACAGTGAGCTTCTCGTTGACAAACTTGACCTTGGGCATAACGTCGGGCTTTCGACAACCGGGACTGAAGGGCGAAAAGACGCTCCAAGATGGTAATTCTGCTCAGGATCCATTTCCAGACGGCCCTCCCCCGTCCCGACACTGAGAAGCGAAATCGAGCATTTTTCGAGTCCCGCCCCAGGCGAGCGGTTGGGCATCAGCCCTCAAGGCACCACACCCGCGAAACACCGAACCTACTGAGCACAATCACAAACGGCCGGGCCGTTTGCCCGGAAATCACCGTCGCCCCAATTCCGGGCCAAAGGCCCAGCGGTTTGCCTGGCCCAGCCCAACGGGCTGGGTAACAGCACCATCGACCCCATCAGGGCCAACGGCCCGGCCATCTGCAACACCGTCATGATCTGAGCTCCGGAGCCGCGGCGAGTGACGGTGACTCCGCATTTGATTGCGGAATCGATGAAGCATCGGCCAGCGATTCGTTTGGGCCTGAGCACCACTGCAAACTGCCGGGCCTTTGGCCCTCTTGTTCCTGAGTCCCCGCTGACCCAGCTCGTTGGGCTGGGCCAGGCAAATGAGTGGGCCGTTGGCCCGGAAGCAGAGTCAATCGTCGGGGCAATCGCCGGGACGTCAGGACCTCAGGTCGACATGCGTTTGTAACACGCACGCTCTACAGACACAGCATTTGTCATCAGGAGCTTGCCCGCTTTGCCGGTTCACGTATCGAAGGGTAAACTCGCGTGACTCAAAAGTGTCCACGCGCTGTGTCCGCTGGTCAGCAAGGCACTCAGCAAGGCCGCCCGTTTGTCGTGGATCTCGCCAGAGATCCGACCCGCGTTGACGATGGGAACTCTGGCGAGTTCCACTACAGCACGACAACCTGCGAGCAAGATCACGAACAGAAGAACGGAATATGATCCCACGCATCATTCTCTTCGCATTGGCATTCGCTACATTTCAGGACAGTAGCAGCCGAGCCGACACACCTGCCCGGAAACCGAATATTCTCGTGATCTATTCGGACGATCATGGCTGGGCGGACCTGGGAATGCAGGGCGTTGACAAAGAGATCCGCACGCCGCACCTGGATCAGCTGGCGAAGGACGGCGTTCGGTTCACTCGCGGGTACGTTTCAGCGCCGCAGTGTGTCCCCTCGCGAGCCGGTTTGATCACAGGGCGATATCAACAACGCTTTGGAGTCGAAGACAACAACAAGGGCCCGCTGCCACTGGACGAACTGACAATTGCCGAGCGACTGAAGCCCGCTGGGTATGTCAGTGGCTGGGTGGGAAAAAGCCATCTCGATATTCGCAGCGAAAAGGGACAAGGCAAAGAGTCCCGTCTCGTGCCCGAACATATGCCGCATCGTCAGGGCTTCGACGAGTACTTTCGTGGGGAACTCAGGCAGTTCTATGCCTCACATTCGCTCGATGGGACTCCGTTCGCTGATGCCCCTCATCTGGTCAATGACAATCGATTTCGTGTTGTCGTTCAAACGGAGGCCGCGCTGTCGTTCCTCGATCGCCGCTCAAAACAATCTGAACAACCATGGTTTCTGTATCTCGCGTGGTATGCGCCGCATGTTCCGCTGGAGTCACCAGAACCATGGTTCTCCCAAACGCCTGAACATCTTCCCAGGGAACGCCGACAGGCGCTGGCAATGATCGCCGCAATGGATGACGGTCTGGGGCAGATCAGAGCGAGGCTGAAGGCGATGGGGCAGGAACAGAACACACTGATCTTCTTTATTGGAGACAACGGGGCTCCACTGAAGCCAGGAGCGTGGAATGGTTCGCTGAATGAACCGCTCGTCGGCGAAAAGGGAATGCTGACAGATGGAGGAGTGCGTGTGCCGTTCGTCGCTGCGTGGCCAGGTACGATTCCATCAGGCAGAGTGTTTGAACATCCCGTCGTGAATCTGGACGTGGCTGCGACGGCGAATGCTGTTGCGGGTCTGGCATCAGATCCCACGCTGGATGGGGTCAACCTGATACCGTTCGTGACGGGATCGAATCAGGCTGCTCCACATGACACGCTGTACTGGCGCTGGCGTTCTCAGGCCGCCGTACTCGAGTTTCCGTGGAAGCTCGTTCAGCTGGGCGATCACGAAAAATTTCTGTTCGATGTCACTCAGCCGGATGGAGAACTTGCCGTTAACAATCGTCTCGCCGAACATCCGCAAATCGCCTCTCAGCTTGAAGCCAGGCTCAACGCATGGAGCGCCACACTCAAGCCACCGGGGCCGCCCGAATCAGACAATGGCCAGGACAACAGCTTCTTCGCTGCGCATGTCAGTAAGACGGAAGCGATGCCGGCAGCACGCAAGGGCATGAATCTTGAAGCGGGTTCCGTTCAGGGCTGGGTTTGTCGCAACGGAACAATCACTGTCAAAGACGGCGGGCTGATCGTCAAACCGGTTGCCGACGGAAAAGGAAGGACATTTCTTGCGCACACAGGGCTGGACCTGGTCGGTCCGGTCACGCTCACTCTTCGATCGCTCCAGACAGAAGGCGGAATGGCCACTGTAAGCTGGCGCGTGTCAGGTCAGCAGGACTTCAATGACCAGCAAGTGGCTTCGTTTGACTGGCCTTCCAGTAACGATTGGGGCGAAACAACCGTGGAGCTGCCTGTTCAGGGAAAACTCATTCACATCAGAATCACGCCACCTCGCATGGCAGGCGACCTGCAGATCCAGTCAATCACCCTGCGCAGTTCCAGTGGTTCGCCGACGACATGGACATTCCGGGAGTAAACGCCAGGCCAGCCATCCCTCGATTCGCTGTTGACGTGACGAATTCGTTCGCTACACTGAAGTGGCGAATTCGTTCGTCACACAATCAGAACGCAGCAGGAGGACAGGCTTGTGGCCCGGCAGGTTTCCAGTCAGCCGACAGAGGTTGAGCTTCAGATTCTTCGGATTCTCTGGGATGACGGTCCGAGCATTGCGCGGCATATTCACAATGCCCTTCAGGCGGTGAAGAAAACCACGTATTCGACGACCGTCAAAATGCTGTCGGTCATGCTGGAAAAGGAACTTGTGCGACGCGATGACGAAGCATCGCCGCAGATTTACCGTGCTGCCATGAGTCGTGATTCCGCTGGCAAACGGATTGTGAGAGACCTCGTCGAAAAGGTCTACGACGGAGCCGCCATGCATCTGGTCCTGCATGCACTCAAAGGGGCCACAGCCTCCAAAGAAGAACTAACAGAAGTGCGTCGACTGCTGGATGAAATGGACAAGTCGTAGGCGGGCAGCGAGTCGTTGTGATATTAGCGGAAGGGCGCAAGCCCTCCGGTGAGTCTGCGACATGAATTCAGCTGAACGCTGGCAAGTTATTGACTCCTGATCTGGCGAGTCAGCGAGGGATTATCACCCAAAACGCGGCAGCCCTTACCTTTCACTCACGTTTCGGCTTGCGAAATCCAACCAAACCACCAAGAACCAACAACCAAACCACCAACAACCACGCCCCTGAACCCAAAGAGTATCCCATGATCGCAATCGTAGAACGCATTGGATGGTTGCTGGTTCATTCCCTCTGGCAGCTGACTCTGATTGGCCTGATTGCTGGTGTCTTCACTCGGCTGCTGCGAAAGCACTCATCTCATTCGCGATATGGAATTCTGTCCGCAGCATTGCTGCTGATGGTCGCAAGCCCCTTCCTGACGTGGTGGGCACTGCCATCGTTGTCCGACGCTCGGGCTGATCGTCCTGCTAACAGATCCCTGCGCGATTCTGCGAATTCAGAGCAGAACCCCGGGGATCATGCCGATCCGATGGCCATGGTCGTGATTTCTGTGCCGCCCGAAAATGTGGCTTCGAATGATCCGGTGCCGCAACCCGATGCGCTGGCTTCTGCAGTTCCTTCAGATGCTGCGGGTTCAACAGTTGCGCACATTTCCAGGACGGTGGGTACGGCGTTGCGGCCATGGCTGTCGGCAATTGTATTCGGATGGTGCGTCGGAGTGCTGCTGTTTTCTGTTCGCCCCGTGTGGGGGCTGCTCTGTGTTCGACGTCTGTTGAGCACCGGAGTCTCCTCGGCGGGTCCCAGCGCGGAACATCTGCTGCATCGATTGTGTGAGCGGATGCGGATTCGTCAGCGAGTCACCATTCTCGCTTCGTCGGTCGTGCGTTCCCCGGTCGTGGTTGGCTGCGTGCGTTCTGTGATTTTGGTTCCTGTCAGCCTGCTGGCCAGTATTCCTGCCGGCCAGCTGGAAGCAATCCTGGCTCATGAACTGGCCCATGTTCGACGCTGGGACTATCTGGTGAACCTGTTTCAGTCATTGATTGAGACTTTCTTCTTTTATCATCCGGTTGTCTGGTGGCTGTCGAATCGCATTCGAACGGAACGCGAAAACTGCTGTGACGATGTGGTCGTCGCAGTGCTTGGCAATCGGATCGAATACGGTCGTGCCTTGCTCGCGGTGGAAGAATTCCGAGGCGCTGCTGCAACAAGTCTTGCGATGGGTCTCCGGGACGGATCACTCATCGCCCGTGTTCGTCGACTGATGGCACAGGACGGTCGAGAGAATCCGAGAAGTCCGGTCAGCGTAGTCGCCGCAACCTTTCTCGTCCTGGGAATTCTGATCACTCTGTTCTGGCCGACGACCCAAACGCGCGCTCAGGAAGGTCGCGAACCGAACGCATCGGTGGTGACCCAGGACAACAAGGCCCCCGCGGATGAAGGAACAAAGGCCAGCGACGATCAAAAGAAGGCGGTGGGGGATTTCAACGAGATGAATCCGTTTGCTCATCTCACACATCAGGACGCAGTGACATCCAAAGACGGCACCGTGGTGTCATCCAGTAAGGGCGGTCGCTGGAAGATCACCAGCGACGCGGATCTTCGAATTGACCAGGAAGTGTTTCACGGTGCCGATGTGATGACGACCGCCGTGCTCATCTGGAACGGTACAGACGAAAAGCCGGGGCGACATTGTCGTCTCCAGATGGCGGCTGGTTTTTTTGCCAATCGCAATATGTTTGCAGCAGTCTGGGAAACCGGACAGCCTGTCCTGTGGTTTGTCACTGGCTGGCCGAAGCCGCGCGGTCTGCAGCGGGAACAGAAGGAACGAGTGATCGCGGAGCAACTGCATTGCGTGGACTTCAGCAATCCCGGCTGCATCGTTGATCATTCCTATGATGGATGGCCCTCAGAAGGAGGACCCAGCGAAGAATGTCGCGCTAAGCTGGACGCAGATTTTGTCATCGAGCCCAAAGGCAAGGAAACCTATCGTTACTACCATGGCAGCCTGCCCGGGAGCGAACCATCTGAGCGCGACGTTCCGAAGATCTCTGTGTTTCTCGACGCTGACCAGCGCTGCCGCGTGAGTGATCCGTGGGCCGATAATCCGGCGGAATCGTCGTGCGCGGTTGCAACGCTCACCGAGACACTCTTGCCTGTCGTGGGGCGTTTTCGGTCGTCTGACCCAATCGGGCTCAACGGTCCGCTGCGTGTGGTCGTCGGTTCTGCGCCTGATTATCCCGCGAGCGATCTCAAAGCCGTCTTCTCGGCCTGCAAAGCCACGGGAGTGATTGCACCGCAGCCGGCCAAAGATGATCAGGCCGCGCGCCCGTGGCGAGCGATCGGGCGAGTCACGGACGGTGAAGGAAAACCGCTGGCCGGTGTCACCGTTCGCGCGATGACGGGGATCGGTACTCTTCACATGGGCGGAAGCGGCATCACCGACGAGAACGGAAAGTATGACTTTCGATTTGGCTTTGGGATCCGCATGGCAAACGGCGAAGATGGAAAACCCTCCGCGCAGACTCAGGCGGCAATCATCTCTGCGCAGCTTGACGGCCACTTTGAGAAGACGTTCTGTCAGCAGGGAGGTGGGATCGCCAGCCTGGAAGCTCTGAGTGCAGAGGACGCAAAGCGATGGAGCGTTCAACCGAATCAGGTATTCCTTCCTGACAAGCCGCGGGAGATCAACTTCGTGATGCTTCCGGCCGCCCGATTTTCCGGCACGCTGATCGGGGAAGACGACCAGCCACTGAAGGATTACTCGGTGTCGCTGACAGGTGACCAATTGCCTCCAGGGTCCGAAGTGATTGCGCAGGTTGTCACAGATGAAGATGGTCGGTTCGAGATTAAGCAGATACCGACTACTGCACAGTATCAGATTCAGGTTCGCAAACCGCGTGCGGAGTTGCAGCCACCGTGGAACGATTCATGGGCCATTGGGCCGATCAAATTTGCGGATCCCGGTGAAAACGAACTGGTGACCATATCACCCGATCCTGATAAAGGACTCTTCAGTGGCATGATCGTCAAACGATTGCGACTGAAGATCGTCGGTCCGGGTGTTCCCGGAAAGACGGCGCTGAAGAAAGGTCCGGATCTCGCTCAGGGCGAGAATTTGGTCGCCGATCATACCGATGCTTCCGGCAAACTTGTGGCTGAATCTTTGACACTTGTTCTCAGCAATCTATCAGCGGAAGAGCGCAAGCCCTCCGGTGAGGGTAACGTCTCGCCAGACAAGCCATCTGAACCAGCGAAACCCAACGGTTCGCCTCACCCCAATGACGCCAAGCCGCCCGTCACAAACCCTGATTCGGCATGGCTTCGATTCTGCCCTGGAACGCAGATCGTCGAACACACTGATGCGGACTTTGTCTCTGGCGTTGTCGTCGATGAAGAAGGGCGACCGATCGCCGGATGCCGCGTGGAACATCCAGGACTCGTCGGACCCACAACCGACGAAGGCGGTCGATTCCAGCACAAACAGACAGTTCCGCATCAGACAGTCATTCGCGTTTACCATCCGGACTATCGCGCCTGGCACGGCGCGCCTGTGCCGGGAGACGTTTTGAGGATTGTGCTTCAGAAGAAAGCAAAGCCTGATGCGGCCGACGGCATGAAAGCCATGACCGTACGAGTCATCGATTCGCAAACGGCCGCTCCTGTGCAGGGCGTAAAGGTGACCGCACGTCGCTATGAAGGACCGCAGAATGGAACGATAGCTGCGACAGCCACGACCGATCAGGAGGGCACCGCGATCCTGCGTGATCTCGAACGCATTCAGCATCATCTGATGCTCAGCGCAGATCAGCCGGTTCCCTATGTCGGCACTCTGGCCCATCCCGATGGAGACGCACTCGAGGTTGTCATGGTCGTCGATCGAGCCTGTGAGCTGATCCTCCACGCGGTTGACAGTGAAACGGGCAAAGGGATTGCCGGAGTTCGCTTCGATCGCGAACGAGCACTCGCCGAACTCTGGGCCGAGCCGGTCGTCAGTGATATCCTGGGACCTCAACAGAATTCAGAGACACTCACCGACGCCAATGGCGACGCACGCTTCCTCGTTGGTTCTGCCACATGGAGTTACATGATTCTGAAGTATCCGGATGGCTACAACTCCATCGTGCCCGTTGCTGAACGACAGGAAGTCGAAATCGAAACGCCTGTCGGAGGCAAGGTCGAGTATACCTTCAGACTGGCTGGAGATGGCCGCGGTGCCGAAAAGGCAACGGCCTGGAAAACTCGCCGACCGGATTCGGTCACATCCGCATCTAACGAGACCGCCATGATTCTCGACGACGACTCGGTGCAGCTGAGTCTGCCGAGTCCGAACTGGTCAGCGCCGACAATGAAGATTTACTTTGCAGAAGCGACTACGATCGGCTTGTTGCGTCTGGAGTTACTGCCTGATAGTCGTTTCAAAGATCGCCGACTTGGTCGCATGCCTGATCGAACACTCAAGTTGTTTGAAGTGAAACCATCGATCACTTCCGAAGATGGCACCTCTCGCACTTTTGACTGGGACACGTGTTCGAACCTGCAAACTCCCGAAGATGACGAGTGCTCTTCATTGATCGACCACGCGACCGACACCGGCTGGACAGTGCCTCCGCTGGCGAAAGATCAGGCCGCGCATGAATTGATCTTTCAGCTCAAAACGCCGTTGAAGCTCGAGGCAGGCGATACGTTGGCGATCGAAGTCGATTCCGGCGGCAGCAACGAACTGGCTACGATCGCCCGATTCCGCGTTTCGTTCCCACAATACGCTGGAGGATCTTGAACTTCTGCCGGGAAAGAAGACGCCCATTGAAGCCCGCAAGGTTTGGGTCGAACAAGGTTCTCGTGTTGACCGAATGTCAGCCTGGCAAAACTCGGCAATCATCGGAAAATTGTAACATTGCGTGCAAGAAATCGGCCTCGAGTGTGACCTAACTCTGAGAAGATCGTTCGCCATGCCAGTGAGGCTTCATGAATCCCAGTCCGCCGGAAACCCGAGCCAGTCTGATTCTGCGTTTAAAAGACGCGGCGGACGTCGCGGCATGGGATGAAGTGGCGGCGATCTACGGACCGCTCGTGTTTCGTCTGGCGATTCGGCAGGGTTTGCAGGCCGCCGACGCGGACGACGTAGTTCAGGAAGTCTTTGCTGCGGTTGCTTCGACCGTGACAAAGTGGGTGGAACAACCGCAACGCGGGCGGTTTCGAAGCTGGCTGCTCACGATCGCCCGCAATATCGCGATCAATGTACTGACTCGTCGACCTCCCGGCAGCGTTGGGCGCGGCGGCGAAGAAGCGATCGACACATTGGCCAGTCTTCCAGCACCGGCCGGACAGTTTTCAAGTCAGTTTGATCTCGAATATCAGCAGGAAGTTTACCGCTGGGCCGCCGAACAGGTGCGTGAGTCGGTCGTCAGAGTCACGTGGGACGCTTTTCATTTGACGCACATGGAAGGAGTCTCGATCGCCGACGCAGCGAAGCAATTGGGAATCAGCGTCGGCAACGTTTACATCGCCCGCAGTCGCGTGATGAGTCGCCTTCGTGAACTTGCCACGCAATTTGAAGTAGAAGAACAAAACCAAAAATAGCGGAAGGGCGCAAGCCCTCCGTTGAGTGTAAAAAAGTAGCGGAAGGGCGCAAGCCCTCCGGTGAGTACATGAATTGATCTCCAATGAGTGCCTTTCGAAGCCAACACATAAAGGATCGGTAGTACTAAGAACTCAACTACGGAAAAATCAACACATGAACAGACACCGGAGGGCTCGCGCCCTTCCGCTACTTTTGTGAGGACACACCATGGACGATCAGCCGCTTGGATACTTCATCACGTGGACTTGTTACGGAACATGGCTTCCCGGAGATGAACGTGGCTGGACGAAGTGGCACAAAGGAGATCAAGTCGCGCAGCCTTTGTTGATGGATTGGTGCAAAGATCAAATGACGGAGGAGCCCATCCTGCTCAACACCGCACAAAGAGACATCGTCAATGCAGTCGTCAAGGACCACTGTATGAAACGCGGATGGACGTTGCATGAAGTGAATTGCCGCTCCAATCATTGTCACGTTGTCGTGACAGCCCCAGATTGCGATGGTGAATTGGTTCGAGATCAATTGAAGGCGTGGGCTACGAGAAGACTGAAGGAGGACGAACGAAACCATGGCATCACGGAGGACGCACTTCGAGAGCAGTGGTGGACTCGAAACGGGAGCGTAAGGCATCTGAACAGCACCGAGTCGCTGGAAGCCGCCGTTCTTTATGTCCGTAACTCTCAGGACATCGGCGGCTCAAACTACGGCCAAGCATAAGTAGCGGAAGGGCGCAAGCCCTCCGGTGAGTACATGATTGATCTCCAATGAGTGCATTGAAGGAATCCAACTGAGAAATTCTTGACCGATGGGCCGGCGGCCTTCATTCGAACAGACACCGGAGGGCTCGCGCCCTTCCGCTATTTGAAGTAGAGAGAACATTTATGAAACAGACATGCTCCGACGATCGCCTGCGGAGTTTGCTGCAGTGCGACGAAGACAGCGAAGAGGCACGATCATCAGCGCTGCATGTCGACCAGTGCCCTCGCTGTCAGTTGCGACTTGAAGAGCTGGCCGCGGAGCCAGCCACGTGGCGAATTGTGAAGCACAGCCTGCTGCATGGTGATGATCAGGCCATTGAGGACGGATCAACGGCTCAATTAGCGGAAGGGCGCAAGCCCTCCGGTCAACGGATTCGAACACGCTGGCAGAGGCATCCGACCGCGTGGACCGATTCGATGGCGCGGCAGCTGCTTTCCGCACCCTCGCATCCGGAGATGCTGGGACGGATCGGTCGGTATGAAGTCGAGCGACTGATCGGCGTCGGCGGCATGGGAGTCGTCTTCAAAGCCTTTGATACGGAGCTGAATCGTCCGGTCGCTGTTAAAGTGCTCGCGCCGTATCTCGCTGGCAGCGGGGCGGCTCGCAAACGCTTTGCTCGGGAAGCCCGTGCGGCAGCAGCTGTGGTTCATGAACATGTGGTCGCGATTCACAATGTAGAAACCGATGGCGAATCCCCGTTTCTCGTCATGCCGTATGTGGCCGGGGAATCGCTGCAGCAACGCATTGATCGCAACGGGGCATTGGAACTGTGTGAAATCCTGCGCATCGCCATGCAGACAGCCTCGGGACTGGCAGCCGCACATGCTCAGGGACTTGTGCATCGCGATGTGAAGCCTTCGAATATTCTTCTGGAACAGGGCATCGAGCGAACCCTGTTGACCGACTTCGGACTGGCCCGAGCCAGCGACGATGCCAGTTTGACTCACACCGGCTATCACCCCGGCACGCCGCAGTACATGTCTCCCGAACAGGCGCGCGGCGACGCTGTTGATGCCCGCAGCGATCTGTTCAGCCTGGGGAGCGTGATCTACACGATGTGTACCGGTCGCCCGCCGTTTCGCGCCGAGACAAACTACGGCGTGCTGCGTCGAATCACCGACAACGAACCGCGCCGGATTCGCGAAGTCAATCCAGCGATCCCGGAATGGCTCGAAGGGATTGTCAACAAGCTGCTGGCCAAAGATGTCTCGCAACGATTTCAATCGGCTCAGGAGATCGCTCAGTTACTCGAGCAATGCCTGGCTCATGTACAGCAACCGACGGCGGTTGCGTTGCCTCCGGATTGCCGGCACTCAAATAGCGGAAGGGCGCGAGCCCTCCGGTCCTGGTCCTGGCTGATCGGAGCGACACCAGAGGGCTTGCGCCCTTTCGCGAGTTGGGGACGCCGCATCGTCGGATTGGTTGCGGCCGGTGCGATGATCTCTTTTGCGGCATTTGTGCTCCAGAATTTCACGGCACGCCGTGAGCCGTTCAATGATACGAAGTCCGCCGCGATGACAACGGAGTCCACACCGGAGGGCTCGCGCCCTGCCGCTGACTTTGCATGGGGCGCCAATGACTCAGATATCAGTGGCTTCTCGCGCGATCTTGTTCCACTCGAATCTCGTTCTCAACAGCTGTGGGACAAGTCTCCCGCGATGGATAAGGAGTAACCTCATGTTTCATCGTCATCGTCTCTTGCCGGCGCAATTCTTATGGACGGTACTGTTGCTGGCTGGCACCACAAGTCGACTGCCCGCGCAGGAGCAGACGCTCGGATCCGAGTCGGAAGGCGATCAAAGCCAGGCCACGCCGGCGGAGGTCGTTTTCCTGCCCGGGATTACCGGGAAGACAACGCCGACCGCCGAACTACAGGCTCCTGGTCTGGAACAGTTGCTGAGCCATCTGGAGGCGTTTCGTAAAGCCCACACGCCATTTCACATCCGGCATCGCGAAGTCATCAAGCTCCGCAATGCGAGTGAAGTCAAGGCACTTGAGTCGATGGGTCTCCCACCAGGCATGCTCCTTGATACCGAATATGAGTCCGCGTTCTGGGACAACCGATCCTGGAAACGATGCCTGAGTCGCGGAGTCGACGGCGAACCGGCCAGCGACAAGCGTTCCAGTGGCGATTGCGAAGGAACTGAGGGGCTCGACGTTCCGTTCGCACTGCTGGGCGTCTTCATCGAACCCAAACCCGAAAACTGTAAGTTGACGTTCGATGACATCTTTCCGCACATCACAATCACGGCCGATGAGCATAAGGGCCAAATTGAACTGTGGATGTTTCCCGTCAGTGGCCACTGGATTCCCAAACGTCTCCGGAGTACGCCAGAAGATAAGGAAGAACCTGTCCTGGAGTGGGAAGTCAATCACATCAAGGCGTTCGGCAAGGACAGACCTCCACAGATTATTGACGGCGAAGTACGGTTTACTGTTCGTAACGGCGAACAGGAAACAACGATCACAAGCGAGTTTTTCATCACGAAGGCCCTTTATGGTGACGACGTTGTGCCGCGTGAGATTGATGCGTCGCTCGTCCCGATTCCCGATCCTGCAATCGCTGCAATAACGGCGGCACCTGACAACGCGGGACCTGGCGACAGATCAGTCACGGTTCCCTCAGGAGAGCATTCGGCCGGTCATCCAATGCCGCTTGCCGTCAGAATTCTTGAAGGACGGGAAGACCGGGAATTTTTAGGCCATCTGGAACCGCTGAAAGTGGAAGGCATCATAGCGGTTTACGACGATCCGAACGAATCGCGGGACATTGTCCTGACGATCGATGGTCCTCCATTGACGGATTCGAAGCGGTTTCAGGAACTGTTGCGCGGCATCTCTCAGCTACAGCTGGCTTCCTGCATCGTGAACGTGAAACCTCAACCACGGACTGATCCTCGGCAATACAGCGTGGTTCAAATCAGGACTCGGCCGGAGGTGAATCTTGCTGACGTCGCCCGTGTGGTGGCATTGTTGAACCGCGAACGATGGGCCTCCATCCTGTACGATGATGGTCTCCATGGGCCAGAAACACTTGAGGCGGTGCTTCCACGAAAGCAAACGGAGGACCTTCGGGTTTATGCATTGAAACATACGCGAGCGACCGAAGCGGCCAGAATCATCGACCAGCTTTACAATTCCGCGCTGTCGGTTGCGATCGATGAACGGACAAATTCGTTGATCGTCCGTGGCTCTCGACCGGTGGCGGAGGAAGTTGAGGCTCTGTTGCAACGGCTTGATACGCCTGAGCCACAGACTGAGCCAGCGAACGCTGCAAGTGCCACCGGTGGCGACGACACAGGGATTCGTGTGAATGTACCCGCCCTTGGGCCGGAACCTCTTGCGGTTGATTTTTCAGTGCCAGTTCGTGGAGACGGCCAGACCTTCACCTTCTCACTCGGATTCAATGGGCAAAATGCCGACGACCTGCAACGACAATACGATGCTCTCGAACAACGAGCCCGAAGTCTGTCCGACCAATTGCGAAAGCCACTCCCCGATCCCGCGACGGGCGAGACACTGAGGTCCCAGCTGCATGACACCGTGCGTCAGGCGTTTGAAACTCGACAGAGTCTCCAGCGTGCCGAGCTGGCCGAATTCGCTAAACGCTTACAGAGCATCCAGCAGTCGATCGAGATGCGGGAGCAGATCAGCCAGCAGATCATCGACCGCCGCGTTCAGGAGTTACTCAATCCCAATCTCAATTGGAATGAACCCGGCACAAATAGCGGAAGGGCGCCAGCCCTCCGGTCTCAACAGCGTGGATCAACAAGCGACACGTCAACACCGGACGGCTCGCGCCGTGCCGCTGCTTTAGAAACGATCGTCGCAGGTCTCGACGAAACCAATGCCGCAATTCAGAACCTGTCCGTAACGACCGACTACATCAAACGGCAACGGTTTCTGCTGCCGTTCGATTCCACTTTGGAAATGAAGCTCACGACGAAGGCAGTCGTCGACAGCGAAGGCCGATCGAGAAACGAGACCGACGGACAACAGGTCAACATCGAACCGGACGGCAGGTCTGCTCGGACTTATCGCGGTCGGTGGGTCGGCGTCTTTCAGAACGGTGTCGCGCGACAACTCACATCGTATGAGGACAATCCGCCCACAGCGTCGATCGACAGCGTATTGTCCTGGCATGGAGTCGATCCGCGAGAATTCACGACTCACTATCAGAATAAATCGGTCACGGAGATCATCCGCTCTCGGGGTGCTCAGATCGCAGAGCGTACGGAATGGGACGGTCGCCCGGTCACAGTTGTCGAAACCACGCCGCGCGGCGAGAAAGAACAGCGTCGTTACCGCTTCTGGATCGACACCGAACGCAGAATCGTGGTCCGCCGAGCAATCGTAGTCCGCTACGCTGAAGGACAACCGTGGCAGGAATACGCACGTATTGAAAGCCGAGACCATCAGCAAATCCTGCCCGGCCTCTGGCTCCCAGGCAAAGTCAAATACGAGAGTGTGGATGTCTCACCCGATCTCAAGCCCGAAGAACTGAGCTGGAGTTACGAAGGGACGAATCGCGACTGGCAGGTGAATCGTGAATTGCCAGCCGACACCTTCGAACTGCCGTTTCCAGATGATGCTCCTGTGAGCGATCATCGACCGCTGCCTGATCTCAGGGAGAAGCCCAGCGAGCCTTTACCCGCAGACAGTGATGCGGAGAAAATCTCCGAAGCGAGCCTAACACCGCATCCGGTCTCCCACACCATTGGCAAACTGGTCCTTGTGTTCTTTCAGGACAAGTCGCGTCGAGCAGTGCCGTGCGTGCCAGTCAGGACGCGCAACGAATCGTTTGTGATCACCATGGGACCCGCAACGGTCGTGCCTGATGGAACACCGCACGCCATCGATCGCTGTTTCGTCGAATGGGACGGAAGTTCTCCCATCGAGGTCGTCTATGACGATCGCAGCACAGAAGAGTTCTCCCTGTATCGGCTGGCCACAGACGCGCAACTGCCCGAGTCGGTGCAGGTGATTCCGGGAACCACGCTGGATGAGAATGCTGAGTTGCAGGGAGGTTTCGATCCCAGACTGGAGATCGGAGCTCCGTTGACCGCGCTGACGATGGGAGCGCAGGCAAAGTTCTCGGAAACGTCAGTGCATGTGACGGCAGTCAATGTGATGCAGAACTTTCGGCTGGCGACTCACAACGTGGATCGTAACTACAAGGCTCTGTTCGCTGTTGATGCGGCCCTGCCGGAAGGAACTCCGATCTTCCATGACGGCGAACTGATGGGACTGACGATCCTGGGAAGCCGGTTCATCGGCGAAGAAGCCAGTCGATCGTTTGTCGTGCCCGCGACCCGCTTGCGAGAATTCTGCAAAACGCTTACAGACTGACAAGGAACGAATCACTCAGGCAGTTCCGGAGATCCCGTGAGTTCACATCGCCCCTACACCGAGCATGTTCGATTTCCGCTGGAAGAAGCAGAAGCCCGCATAGAGGACTTTCGGGAGCATATGCTGCGTCGTCGCACGGTTCGCGAGTTCTCACCGGAACCCGTCGCAAGGGGCATCATCGACGCAGCACTGCAAGTCGCAGTTTCTGCCCCCAGTGGAGCCAACCTGCAGCCGTGGTCGTTCGTTGTTGTGGAATCCGCGGCCGTCCGATCGGAATTGCGTGTCGCGGCAGAAGCGGAAGAGCGAGAATTCTATGAGCACCGTGCTCCACAGGAGTGGCTCGATGCGCTCCAGCCGTTCGGAACCGATGCAAGCAAGCCGTTTCTCGAAACGGCTCCGGTGCTGATCGCGGTCTTCGCACGCTCGTGGATGCCGCTGCCAGACGGTCGAAAAGGAAAACACTATTACGTCAGCGAGTCTGTTGGCATCGCTACGGGGTTCCTGATCGCCGCACTGCACCATGCAGGGCTCGCGACGCTGACACATACACCCAGCCCGATGCAATTCCTCAACCGGATTCTCGGACGCCCCGACCACGAACGCCCTTATCTGCTGCTGGTGGCCGGATACCCGGCCGTGGACTGCCAGGTTCCGGACATCGTCAGGCGTCCGTTCGCAGAATCTGTGTTTCGGGCGTGACGTGTGCCTCGAACAAGGCTTACGGAAGTTCCCGAATCCGGAGCCGACGGAATTGGATCGGGGAGCCTTCGCTTTCGAGGCACAGGAAGCCCTGGGCGGGATCGCAGCCGGTGCCGCCGGAGACTTCTTCGCCGTTCACCCACAAACGCACTTCGCCGTTGATGGCTCGAATGTAATAGTGGTTCCAGTGGCCATGACCAAAGGCCATGTGGCGTCGAGGATAGCTGCGACTTCCATCCGGTGACGTCGGAGGAAACGGCGTCATCTTGACTCCTACCGGGAACACATCACCGTTCGTTCCAAACCAGTCCGTTTTTGCACCATTGGCTTTCATACGGTCGGTGAAGGAATGATCCAGCACCTGCACTTCGATTCCCTGAGGCAGTCCGGGCTTGCCGGCCGCTGTCAGTCGTTCGATAGATTCCGGTGTTGTCCAGACAAACACGCCGCTGTTGCCGCCTGGCTTTTCGTGCATCCATTCCACGACCAGTTCAAAATTGCGGAAGGGCGCTTGAGTCCTCAGGACGCTGACGGGTTGTCCTGTGCAATGCAGGACTCCATCCTTCCAGCTCCATGTGTCGTCCGCACTATTGACGCGAGCAAAGTCGGCTTCGGTCAGACTTCGCCAGCCAGGCTGAGTATCATCGATGACGGCTCGAACGGGATGCGTGTACGTCACCGCGGTGGACGCGGTCCATGTGGCATCACTTGGCTTCATCCCGGTCTTCAACCCGCCGGCACCAGCCGGTCCAGGTTCGTATTCACCAGTGATCGCGACATCCGCATACGGATCGATCTGATCTTCCATGTTCATGCACCAGTAACAGGCGTTTGTCAGCATGCGTCGAAAGTCCTCGATCCGAAACGCATCGCCGTGCCCCATCGTCGTCGTGAAGACTCGAGCGGCTTTCCCGGAAGCACCGGTGTATGACTTCGTCCATGCGATCGGTACGGGTGGCTTCTCAGCAACCGGTGGATCGGAAGATGTCCAGCCGGTCAAAGGCTGACCCAGCAGAAGAGGCTCGCTGTCGCCTTCCAGCTTCTCGCTGATTCCATAAACATCGTCCGGAATCCAGAAGCTGCGCTGAACGCCGCGGAAGATCGGATGACTGCCGGCGAAGTTGATGATGTCACAGCGAGTACTCTCGACGAGGTTCTTGCCGTAGTGCGAAACCCATGTCTCGCCCAGCACACTTCGTCCCCAGCCGCCAGCGGGATCTTTGCTCGCGGAATCGTACTTTGCGTAGGGACTGTCGAGCCGCTTTGAGTATCGAAACGGATGCGTGGCGTTGCGAATGCCAATGATGGGTCGACCGGATTCTGTGTAGTCGATGATGTGCTTCATCTGCTCATCCGGCAGTTCACGCCAGCGAAGGAAGGCCACCAGAAGATCGGCCGTCTGCAGCGCCTCGAGTCCCGGAATGTTGTTGTTGACTCGAGGATCAATGGTTCCCGTCGCCGGATCGATGGCAAACAAGACCGTGCATCGAAAACCGTGTCGGGATAAAATGCGAGCCATCATGGGCATCGACAGCTCGGACCGATACGACTCCTCGGCCGCGATCAGAACAACATGCTTTCCCTTACCGGGACCTTCACCGCCTGGATACGTCAGCCAATCCTCGGCCTGCACCGAAGACATCGGAACGCTCAGCAAACTGAACAGGAACAGAAGAATCACCCTTCGACTTGATCGCATCATGACATTTCAACCCAGCAGCAGGATTCGGCCAGTGGAAAACCGCGGCGTACTGTAGCAACAGAGTCGAGACGTGAGGAGCAATTGACAAGTAGCGGAAGGGCGCGAGCCCTCCGGTGAGATGCGCTTTGAATTCACCAGACGGCTCGGGCCGGCTCGCTAACGGAGTACAGTCGCAGAGGAATACGACACGTGCTTTCGCCGATTAAGCAACGCAAGAACCGCACTTCCGGGCCAAAGGCCCAGCCGTTTGCCTAGCCCAGCCCAGCGGGCTGGGTAACAATGCCATGGAAACCATCAGGGCCAACGGCCCGGCAGTTTGCTACTGGCGACTGCCGACGTAATGATCGCTCCAGGGTGCATATCGCAATGCGGGGAATTCAAAACAACGGTCGATCGGAAATTGAATACCGGGCAACGGCCGGGCCGTTGGCCCTCATCTTGATGACTACCGATAGTCTGAGACCGGGCGTGGCTTCACGCCAAGTTCTTCGTAGTTGAAGCCGCTTTCGAGGGGCTCGTACGTGCCGATGATCTCGACGCTGCGATCTGCGGAGATGGCGGATTCGAGGCCCATTCCCCAGTAGGCGGCGTTGATGATCAGACGACGAAGGCCAGGGTTCTTGAGATCGGTGCCGCTTCCCATGGTGCAGTGAAAGATACGAGCGGACTTGCCGGTGCTGGTTTTCCATGGCTTGACCCAGGCCACTGGAAGCGGCTCAAGTTCTTTGTTTGGCAGGTCTTCGGGCTTGCGTCCCATCAGTGGCTGGCCCCAGATCAGAGCGGTGCAGTCAGCCGGCAGGCTCGTCCCTTCTTTGTAGGTGCGATACACGTCCGAGTCACCCCAGATGTCGGTGACACCGATCAGAATCGGATGCTGAGTCTGGTCCTTGTCAAAACTGCCTCGAGTGGAATCGGCGTGCCAGCGTCCATGATGATTCAGAAACGTGCCGCCCAGGACGTCTTCTCCCCAGCGAACCTGCTTACCATCGATCTTGTACGGCAACGGTCCGCGAAAACCATGATTGGCCGTGCGAAGAGCAATGATCGGCTTTCCGGAATCGATATACCGAACAATCTGTTCCTGTTCGGCGTGCGGCAGCGTAAGCAACCGAGTCAGGAAGATCACGAGGTCCGCTGACTCCAGTTTTTCCAGCCCCGGAATATGGTGTTCCCCGAACTCCGCTTCCTTACCCTTCTCCGGATAGACCGGCATCGTCGGATCCACGTCACCTTGTTCATTGACGCCAAACAGCACCGTGCAGTTGAAACCATGATGCGTGCTGAGCACCTTCGCGAGCATTGGCATCGATTGCTCACTGCGATACTCCTGCTCCGCGGCAATGAGCACCACATGCTTCCCCTTCCCCGGACCGTCACCTCCCGGATAAGTCAGCCACTTCGCATCCTCCGAAACCGCCTGCGCGAAAGCCTGAACGCACTGCGACAAACACAGAAAGAAGAACAGGGTTCGTTTCATGACAATCGTTTCAAACAGAGGATGAGCAGATTACGAGCGGCCATCATTGTGTTGTGGCCGAAGGTCTGGAAGCTCGAGCTCGCGAGCTGGAGAATGAACTACGAAAGTTCGAGTGGGAGTGTGACAGTCTAAGAAATGCGTTCGCTGTTCGTAATCGCAAGGAGTGGAACCGCGAATTCACGCGAATCGGCGCGAATAATCGCAGGGAGGGAATGAGCTGTAGACTGTCGTCTTTCATGCCGCAAGTTCTCTCAGGAGTTCTTCTGTGCCTGATTCGCGTCCATTCGCGTAAATTCGCGGTTCAATCCTGTGACTCTCTGTCCTTCCGGTTCTCCTGGCCAGCGGCCGGAAATGGTAGAGTGCGATGGATCTTGGCGGTTCAAAAGGACATCTGGAGTTCTCAGGATGATGGGAAAGTCTCGACTGGAGGCATTCAGTGATGGAGTGCTGGCGATCATCATTACGATCATGGTGCTGGAATTGAAGATTCCGGCCGGCGATGACCTCACGGCTCTCACGCCGCTGATTCCGGTGTTCCTCAGTTATGTTCTGAGCTTTGCCTATGTCGGAATCTACTGGAACAATCACCATCACATGCTTCAGGCCAGCAGACGAGTCACAGGCGGTGTTTTGCTGGCCAATCTGAATCTGCTGTTCTGGCTTTCTTTGCTGCCCTTTGCAACGGCATGGATTGGCAGGAATCACTATGCACGGGTGCCAGGAATTCTCTACGGAGGCGTCCTGCTGGCGTCTGCTCTGGCCTACTGGATTCTTCAGCAGGTCATCATCCTGTCAGAAGGTGAATCCTCAACACTGGCCCGTGCTGTGGGCAGTGACTGGAAAGGCAAGGCATCGCTGATGGCTTACACCATTGCCATCGCCGTCACGTTCGTCAGCCCCATCGCAGCACAGATCATCTACGCAGGGGTTGCACTGCTTTGGCTGATACCCGATCGTCGCATTGAGACACACCTTCAGCAAAATGGATAATCCAGCCTGTTCGAATCCCCAGGCGAATTTTTACTCCCGTCAGACAAGAATACACCCGCCATGAACTTTTCTCTTCGGACAATAGTCATTGTCAGCTTCCTGCCGTGGGGTAATTTCCTGAGTGCTTCAGAGAAGCCTAATGTCCTGTTCATCGCAGTCGATGACATGCGCTGTGAGCTGGGATGTTACGGAGCAGCGCATGTGAAGTCTCCGAACATTGATCGGCTGGCGGCTTCGGGTGTGCTGTTTCAAAAAGCTTACTGCCAGCAGGCCGTGTGCAATCCGTCGCGAGTTTCATTGTTGACCGGTCTGCGGCCTGACACCACGCGAGTCTGGGATCTGGTCACTGAGATGCGGTCGGTGATGCCGGAAGTCGTAACGTTGCCGCAGTACTTTCGTCAGAACGGCTATCGCTCGGTCGCCTATGGAAAGATCTTCCACAATCCCTTTCCCGACGCCGCTTCCTGGGATGAACCGACTCATAACGCGCAGGGAGTCGTGGCGTATTCGGAACAGAACCGTCAGCGTCTGGCGACCTGGCGTCAGCAGATGCGCAGCGAGGGAAAATCTGAGGACGTGATTGAACGCATGCGAGGACCTGCGTCGGAGATTCAGGAGCAGCCGGACGAAATGAATTTCGACGGCCGGCAGACCTCCGACGCGCTCGGCAAAATGAAAGAGCTGGCAGCGGAAGAGTCACCGTTCTTTCTGGCCGTGGGCTACATTCGGCCTCATCTTCCTTTCATTACACCAAAGCAATATTGGGATTTGTACGATCGAGCGTCGTTGCCACTGGCGGCGAATCCACAACGTCCGAAGGGGATGCCGGCTGTGGCGTTCGGCGATCGCAATCTCGGCGGCTTCTATGAGCTGCGGGGATACATGGACTATGCTGGCGCTCCGTCTCCGTTTGAGCAGACTCTGAGCGAAGAACAGCAGCGAGAGCTTCGCCATGGATATTACGCATCGATCTCCTTCATCGATGCTCAGGTCGGTCGCCTGCTGGCCGGGCTGGATGAACTCAGCCTGTCCGACAACACCATCGTTGTGCTCTGGAGCGACCACGGCTGGAAACTGGGTGAACATGGAAGCTGGTGCAAGCAGACTCTTTTCGAACTCGACACTCACGCACCTCTGATGATCCGTGCACCGGGTGCAAAGGCGAACGGAACCAGCACGCAGGCGATTACCGAGTTCGTTGATATCTATCCGACACTGTGCGAACTGGCGGACCTGCCAGTGCCCTCAACGTTGGAAGGTCGAAGCCTGAAGCCACTGCTGGATGAGGCGACGACGACGGTAAAAGACGCCGCCTTCAGTCAGTTTCCACGCAAGCAGGATGGGCGTGACTACATGGGTTACGCGATGAGAACGCAGCGATATCGCTACATTGAATGGCTGGATGCTCAGAGCGGCGAAGTCTTTGCACGCGAACTCTACGATCATGACACGGATCCCGCGGAAGATCAGAACATTGCTGATCAGCCGGAGCATACGGCCTTGCTGACGGAGCTCAACGCAAAGATGTGGCAGACTCTGAAGCGGCCCGCGTTTCCACATCCTCAGCTTCAGTCGGCGCCATCGCCAACTCGCAACAATGAACCTGCAGCGGCTCTGACGTGGCACGATGCCAGCCAGCCCGTTCCCGAATCAAAGCCGGCCGGAGAATATCTGAACGCGACGTTCGTCAATCGCCGTCCGGAAACTGTCGAACTCATCTGGCTTGGTCCGAACGGTGCGAGACGATCGTATGCGGCGCTGAAAACCGATGAAACGTTCAGCATTCGAACTCGACCCGGTGCCGTCTGGCTGCTTGAAACTTCCGGGGAGAACAATGACAGGAACCTGCTGGGTCATTTTGTGATTGAAGCCAGAGGAAAGACGTTGCAGGCTGTCATTCCGGCCCCGTAGACGTTATCTGCTCCTTCGAATCTGCAGCCATCCTGTTCTGAGCATCGACATGGACGACATTGTTTACTTCGACCGCTATCGCAAAACAACGTGCACAGAAAAAGTGTACGGCGACAAAGCCCTGCGCTGGACCTATGGCACGCTGGCAGGCCGGCTGGCGCTGAGTCTGCTGGTGAAGCGACTTGTGTTTTCTCGCTGGTATGGCTGGCGAATGGATCAGCCCGCGTCAGCTCAGAAGATTGCTCCGTTCATCCAGCAGTATGAACTGGATCCCACCGAGTTTCTGCGGGACGTCAGCGACTTTCGAACCTTCAATGAGTTCTTCTATCGCGAACTGAAGCCAACTGCGCGACCGATCGACAGTAACCCGCGGTCCATTGTCTTTCCAGCCGACGGGCGGCACCTGTGTGTCCCCGATCTGTCAAAGGCCGATGGGCTGTTTGTGAAGGGCCAGATGTTCAGCCTGTCGCAGCTGCTGAAGGATGACGCATTGACTCAGCGGTATGCTCGAGGAAGTCTGTTGCTGTCGCGTTTGTGCCCCGTGGACTATCACCGCTTTCACTTTCCGGTTGCTGGCGTCCCCGGCCAGGCTCGGCTAATCAACGGCCCGCTGTATTCCGTGAACCCGATTGCTCTGTGTCAGAACATTCACATCCTGGCAACCAACAAGCGAACGATCACAGAACTGAAGACGGAACAGTTTGGAACCGTCCTGCTGCTGGAAATCGGCGCTACGTGTGTTGGCAGCATCTGTCAGACGTATCAGCCTGGCACATCCGTCAGCAAAGGCGAGGAAAAGGGCTACTTCCGTTTCGGAGGCTCGTCGACCATCACAATCTTCGAACCCGATCGCATTCAGTTTGACCAGGACCTCATCGAAAACTCCCGCCAGCAAAGAGAACTCTACGCCCGCATCGGTGACCGAATGGCGGTCGCCAAGTAGGTGCCGCTTGCCGAGCGGCACCAGCGACCCGGACGAGTGTCCATTGGATTGCAGGTGAACGTGGATTGACGGCACCGTCCAGAAAGAATCTGTAGTGGATCTCGCCAGAGATCCCACGACTATCGTTGACGATAGGAACTCTGGCGAGTTCCACTACAAAACCGCTTGCCGAGCGGCACATGATGTCTTCACCGGAGTCACCCGATGACAATTCCAGCGTTTCAGGCCTTTGATCATGTTCACGTGCATGTGCTGGATCGAGTTTCTGCTGAAGAGTGGTATCGGCGAGTGCTGGGGCTGGAGAGATACAGGCCGCTGGAACACTGGGCATCAGATGATGGGCCGCTGATGGTGCAGAACGCCAGCGGGTCTGTTCGACTCGCGCTGTTTCAGCGGCCTCCCATGCCGACTCATGTGACGGTCGCGATGCGAGTCAGCGGCGAAGACTATCGCGGCTGGAAAAAGCACCTCGATGATGCCATCAACGGATGCTACGAAGAACAGGACCACGGCGCCGCGATCTCGATCTATTTTACAGATCCGGATGGGAATCCCTTCGAAATCACGACGTACGATGTGACGGCAGCAAAAGGCAATGCCCGGTTTTCCTGAAAGCCGTGCATCCGATTCGCATGACGACTATGCTGTACGGATAATGCTGGTCCGCTGCTCATTCGACAGGCGACCAACAAACGTGATGAGTCGTGGAGTCCCGTATGAATCGCAAAGCCAGACCATGTGTGGGATCTTCGTCAGGCCGACGAAAGTTTGTCGAACGAAGTGCCATGGTGCTTCTTGTCCTGGCCTGCCTGACGAATGGCTCGTTCGCTCGAGCCCAGGAGAGCGATGCTCCTTCGGAAGACGCACTGAACTTCTTCGAGACAAAGATTCGGCCGGTTCTGGTCACACACTGTTACGAATGCCACGCGGCCGATTCGAAGCTCATCCAGGGTGGCTTGCGGCTTGATGACCGGGCGGCTCTGCTGAAGGGCGGCGACACCGGTCCTGCTGTTGTTGTGGATCATCCTGCCGACAGTCTGCTGATCAAAGCGCTTCGCTATGAAGGTCCGGAGATGCCTCCAAAAGCGAAGCTGCCGGATTCTGTTGTGGCTGACTTTGAACGCTGGATCGCGATGGGGCTCCCGGATCCTCGCAAAGTCGCTCCCGTCAAAGAAGCTCGATCGATCAACATTGAAGAAGGCCGAAAGCACTGGGCCTTTCAGCCCGTTCGTGATGTCACGCCGCCAGCAGTGTCGGATGCATCATGGCCAACAGACCCCATCGACCAGTTCGTATTGTCTGCTCTGGAACAGCGAGCTATGAAGCCGGTGGGAGATGCAGACCGTCATGCATGGCTGCGGCGAGTCACTCTGGATCTGACGGGTCTTGTTCCTTCACCTGCGGACATTGAAAACTTCGTGAAGGATGAATCTCCTTCGGCCCGCGAAACCGTGGTCGATCGCCTCCTGGCTTCTCGCGCGTTTGGCGAACGATGGGCAAGGCACTGGCTGGACATGACTGGCTATGCGGACCAGGTGGGAACGTCCAACGACGTCTTTGCCGAACACGCCTGGCGATATCGTGACTATCTGATTGAATCATTCAACAGCGACAAACCGTTCGATCAGTTTCTGATTGAACAGATTGCCGGCGATCTGCTGCCGGCTCGTAGTGCAGAAGAACGGGCGTCGCACATTGTGGCCACAGGCTTCCTGATGGTCGGCGATGTCGAGATCGTGAATCCTGACAAGCTGAAGCTGGAAACAGATCACATCGACCTGCAGCTCAGCAAGATTGGAACCGTGTTCATGGGGATGACGCTGGGCTGTGTCCGGTGTCACGATCACAAGTTTGATCCGATCGAACTCACCGATTACTACGCCATGGCGGGGACTCTTCGAAGCAGCGTTTCAACAGTCAAAATCGATCATGGAATCTGGAGCGGCCTGAACGTTGTGGAGCTGCCGGAGTCGGAAGCTCAGCGAAGCGAACGCGAAGCGCGCATGGCTGCTCATCGCCAGCGGATGGACCAGCTGTCAGACGAAGAACGTCGCTTGCGTGACGAGCTGACAACCGTGAACGCAAGCATAGAAAAGCCCGACGCGGACAAAGCGGCGCTGACAAAGCGACAGGGCGAGATTCAGGGTCGGCTCAACCAGATTCCCGGCGAACGGCAGCACGCGGAATTCTTCGCTCCGAAAGTTCCGCGAGCCTTCGCGATTCAGGACGCAGTTCCGGCCGTCGATATGGCCGTGTGCATTCGAGGCAACCCGTATGCACCGGGCAAAGTGGTTCCTCGCGGTGTGATGCGAGTCGCTTCGTGGGATGCGGGGCCGACGATGCCGAAGCATCAGAGCGGTCGGCTGCAGCTGGCAGAATGGCTGGCCAGTGAACGGCATCCTCTGACCGCGCGAGTCACCGTGAATCGCATCTGGCAGAAGCTGTTCGGCGAAGGCATCGTTCGGTCGGTTGATTACTTCGGGACACGAGGGGAGCTGCCGAGTCATCCGGAGCTGCTCGATCACCTGGCAGCTCGCTTCATGAAGAACGGCTGGTCACAGAAGCAGCTGATTCGTTCGCTGGTGCTGAGTCACACGTATCGGCTCAGCAGTCATCCCGATGACGCGAACATGGCGACCGATCCGGAAAACCGTTTGCTGTGGCGAATGAATCCCGAGCGACTGGATGCGGAATCACTGCGCGATTCCATGCTGACGGCCAGTGGCGAGCTGCAGGCCTGCAACGGCGGACCATCGTTGCCTCTGGAATATCCTGAAAACACGGGCAACCTCGCGCCGAAGGCGGTGAATCCCCCCAGCTTTGCGTTGAGGCGTTATCGTCCGGAGCAGGAGTTTGTTCGCACGGTTTATCTGCCCGTCGTGCGCAGTGCTCAGCCAGGCTTTATGAAACTTCGCGATGTCTTCGACTTTGCTCAGCCCGCACAGATCACCGGCAAGCGAAGCCAGACCGTCGTCGCTCCTCAGGCGCTGTATCTGATGAACAACGACCTTCCAAGAAACCGCGCGAAGGCTCTTGCGGCTTTGCTGGAGAAGGAATCACCGGACCGCGAAACTCGCCTGCGTCAATTGTGGCTGCGAACACTGAATCGCCCCATCACGGCGGATGAACTCCGTGAAGCCACAACCTTCCTCGACTCCCCCGACGCCGGCCCGGAACCCATGGCAGAGTTGTGCCACGCGATCCTGTCATCGAATGAGTTCATCCATCGGTTGTAGCGCAGAGTAGAGCAATTGTCCTCAATTGCTCCAACACGCCGTAGGATGGCCGCCCTCGGCCGTCTGCGATTGTGTTCTTGTGGCTCTTACCAGCCAAACGGCAGCGGTTCTCGTTCGATCGCCAGTGTTCAATCCATTCGAGCGATGACGGAGAAGCACAGAAGACGACCGAGGGCGGCCATTGCACACGTCGTGTCCATCTCCTCCGACGCGATAGCCGCCGTCACGTTCGCGATAGTCCGTTAAGTGTCTTGCCAGTGGCAACCTACAGACAAGGGTACCGTATCCATGCGGAAACATCATCGCCGCTTCCCAGTTGGCGGGCGACGTCAAATTCCCATTCATCGAATCAGCAGCTGCCTCTTGAAGATTCGGTCACTGGCTTTCCTGTTGCCAGAGTTCGCCTGCGATGTTGCGGGTGTGAATGAGGATGCTGAACTATCCAGCAGGCTGCCAGCAATCCGCGAGCTTCAATGCCCTTCGATGTGTGGATGATGGCGTGGCAATTTCGGCATGACAGCCGCTATGGTTGCCGGTTGAAGTTTCATCGTGTCTCCGAACGAGGCCCCAATGGAGCTATCCTCATAGCTGCTCCATTACCATATGACCCAGTGCCACGAAACAGAGAGCGAGCAACTGTTCGCCAGTCCTGGCCGTCGTTCCGGACGTCGAAGTTTAGCCGCTCCCTCACCATAACCCCGTCCTGGATCTGCGATGTATCGCTCTGCAAAGATCCGCACAAGTTCATCCTGCACAACTGTTCGCTTAGCTTTTAAATGCTGAATGAGTCCGATTGCCATCTCGGTATCGTCTGTAAACGTCCACGGCCCTTGTGGCAGATTCTCTTCGGTCGCGTTTTCCAGAACCCATGCGAAGAAAAACCTCTGCCCAAAGGCATCACCCAGTGACAAACCTTCCAGGGAGAGCATCGCTCGCTCAAGTTGCAAATCCGACATCGGCAAGCTCTCCTTAATTGTCGCGGTTCGCTGCGCGAAACAGCACATTGCGAAGCTCGTATCCTCAATCGCTCCTGGTATCTGTGGCGGTCGGCTGAGGACAGTTGTAAAACACTGGTGCAGTGTAGAGCAATTGTCCTCAATTGCTCCAACACGCGACGTCCGAACTTTGAGCTTGGAGCACATTCTTCATGCAACGAACACTCATCCTGTTGATGCTGGTGTCACTCAGTGTGTTGCTGGATCTAAGAGCGAACGCGGAGCCGCCGAATATCCTGTTTGCCGTTGCTGATGACTGGGGATTGCATGCCGGAGCATATGGCACGCCGTGGGTGAAGACTCCGGCGTTTGATCGAGTTGCCTCGGAGGGCCTGCTCTTTCGAAACTGCTACACGCCCATGGCGAAGTGTGCTCCTTCGCGAGCCATTCTGCTGACGGGGCGAAACTTGTGGCAGCTGGAGGAAGCCGGGAACCACATGGCCGTGTTTCCTCCGAAGTTTCGGAGCTGGCCTGAAGTGCTGACGACTCACGGATGGCACATGGGTATCACAGGAAAAGGCTGGGGGCCGGGAATCGCCAACGATGCGAACGGGAAAGCTCGGCAGATCACCGGCAAGCCCTTTCAGCAGCGAAAGGCAGCACCGCCAACAGCCGACATGGGGAACAACGACTACGCGGCTAACTTCGTCGACTTCCTGAACGCGGCACCGAACGACAAACCGTGGTGCTTCTGGTACGGCTCCACTGAACCTCATCGGGCCTATGAGTTTCAATCGGGCGTTCACAAAGGCGGCAAGAAGCTCAGCGACATCAACGCAGTGCCTGCCTACTGGCCCGACGATGAAACCGTGCGCCACGACATGCTCGACTATGCCTACGAAGTCGAACACACCGATCGTCACCTTGGGCGCATGATGGAAGAGCTGGAACGACGAGGACTCCTGGAGAACACTCTGATCATCGTCACCAGCGATCATGGCATGCCGTTTCCCCGAGTCAAAGGGTACGCCTACCATGATTCGAATCACGTTCCCCTGGCGATTCGGTTTCCTCGAGGCATCAAAACACCGGGACGCATCATCGAAGACTTTGTCAGCTTCATCGACATCGCTCCGACAGTCCTGGACTACGCTGGGATCTCAGAATCAGACAGCCAAATGATGCCGATCACCGGGAAGACTCTGCGATCCATTTTCGAAAGTTCGCAATCGGGCCAGGTCGTGGCAGAACGCGATCATGTGCTGATCGGAAAGGAACGAACGGACGTTGGTCGACCGATGAACCAGGGTTATCCGATCCGAGGCATCGTCACGGCTTCGCATCTCTACCTGCATAACTATGAACCCGGTCGATGGCCTGCCGGAAATCCTGAGACAGGCTATCTCGATACGGACGGCAGCCCGACAAAAACGCTGATTCTTCAGCGTGGCCGAACTGATCGAACAGATCTGTTCTGGCGGCTGAACTTTGGCATGAGGCCATCCGATGAACTGTACGATCTCAATACGGATCGGGACTGCGTGCAGAATCTCGCGGCGAATTCAGCATCCAGTACACTCGTGACCGAACTTCGAACTCGCATGGAGTCGGAGCTGAAGGCACAGCACGATCCTCGAATGTCTGGCCAGGGAGATCTGTTCGATCGCTACCAGCCCACCAATGGTGATGGCTTCTACGAACAGTTTCAGCGCGGTGAAAAGCCGAAGGCCGGATGGGTTGAGCCTTCGGATTTCGAACCCGCGCCGATCAAGCCATAGCGAACACTCTGTGCGATCTGAAACCGGCTATTGGATAAACAGAAACTCCCGAGTGTTCACGAGAGCCCAGATCACGTTGCCGTAACCGGCCGGACCGTTGTCAGTCACTTCCTTGATGGCCAGCGTCTGCTCTTCTTCCGTGGGTTCACGGTTCAGAACCGTCATGAAGACCGCACGGACGCCGTCAGGAATCGTGCGCTTCTTCATCACGTTGTTGTAAATCGTGGAGTTCTTCTCCAGCAGCATGTGGGTGATCGGCCCGTTGAACATCAGCAGCACCTGAGGCACAGAGCCTGTTGTCGACGAAGCAGAAATCAGTTCCCGATCGGACTGGCCGAACATTCGCAGGAAGTGATTTGGAGGAACCGGCGACGGCAGCTCGGACGCTCGCGCCAGCAGCACACCTTTGTACGTATAGAGCTGCTTGCGTTTGTTGTACTGGGAGTCCAGTTCGCGAGACTTGTTGTCTGCATCCAGAACGTCATCAGCTTTGACCTTCAGCAGGTCCATTCCCACCAGGCTGTTTCGTTCGTCTGCCGGTGGCTCATGGTAGTCATCAGGCACGGCAAGGATCAGAAAGGAATCCCATGCCTGCTCAGCCGTCATTCGACGAAGAACGGGCCCCGTGAAGTGGTATGGCTGTCCCTGGGGAATTTCCTCAGCCGGAGTCTGCTGCTGATACGTGTCAGAGTTGTAGATGATGCGCAGGTATTCCTTCATGTCGAAGTTCAGCCGCTTCATTTCCGCTTCAAGAAACTTCATCAGTTCGGGATTTTCTGCGACGGTGCCGTCCATCATGTCGTCGACCGGCTCAATCTGCCCGACACCAAATGCCTGCTTCCACAGACGGTTGGCAATTGTCAGGGCGAAGCGAGGATTCTGCTTCGATGTCACCCAGCGAGCAAAGGCCTGACGAGGCGCTTCGCCAGGAAGAACGGTCGCGTTTTCCCCGAAGAGTGATTTCGGAGCAACGACTTCGCCTGGCTTGCCGTTCGTGTACTGATAGTCCTTGGGCAGAGTGATCTTCCGGTCCTTCTGATCATTCACGATCATCATGTTGACATCGATGACTCGATCGAAGCGATAGGAGTTGTTGCGACGGTCTTCTTCCTCCTGTTCGATCAGAGCATATTCTTCCTGAAGACGATCGGTCGGGTTCTTTTCCCAGTAGCGTTTGTCATTGCCGCCAGTTCGAGTCGTCGTTCCGAACGTAAAGGCCGCAACCTGGTAGAACTCCTTCTGAGTCCACCGATCAAACGGATGGTCGTGACACTGAGCGCATCCGATACGTGTTCCCAGGAAGATGCGGACGGTGTTGTTCATATTGTCGAGCGGCATGCCGGAGTCTCTCTGGAAATAACCGGTGGCCGGGTTCTTCCAGATCAGGCCTTCCGCCGTCAGGATCTCGTAGACCATTTTGTCCCACGGCTTGTTCTCCGCGAGTGACTGCTTGATCCACTGACGATAAGGCTCCCCTCGAACGTTGACGTTCAGGTTGTCCGTGTAGCGCAGCACGTCGGCCCAGTAATTGAAGTTGTGGCTTGCGTAACCTTCGCTGTTCAGAAGTTCGTCGATCAGCATGGAACGCTTGTTGGGTTCGGCCATGCCAAGGAAGCGACGTGTCTCAACATAGGTCGGAATTCGCCCCACGATGTCCAGGTAGATACGACGCAGGAACTGAGCATCAGACGTCTTCGGATTCGCACTGACTCCATGCTTCCCATAATTCGCCTGAACCAGTCGGTCGATTTCCTTTGCTGACGCGAGTGCCGCTCGAAGTTTGGTGGGGTCAACGGGCCTGGACTTGACGATAAATTCCGGTGACTCATCTTTCTCAGGCGTCTTCTTGTCCTTATCGTCCTTCTTCGGCGGATTCTGAATGCGCTTGGCTTTCAGAGAATCTGCCGCTGACTCTTTCGTCAGCCCCAGCTTCTTGAAGGCCTGACTTCGTCCTGTCAGGGCAGGGACCAGGTTTTCATCCAGCTCCAGAGCTTTGTCGAAGTCCGACTTCGCACCTTCAGTATCACCCTTCTCAAGACGAGTATGTCCTCGGTAAGTCCATGCCATTGGGTCTCGCGTGTTTTTTTCGAGTGCTTTGTCGAGCGATGCAAGAGCCGCATCGAACTCCTTGCGTTCGAAGCTGACGATGCCCTTCTGGAAGTGGGCTCGGGCATAATTGGGACTGACCTTCAGAGCCTTGTCGAGATCCGCGGCGGCCTTTGCAAGGTCCTGCTGCATTCCGTACACGACGGCTCGATGACAATAGAACTCCGGATTTGATGGATCCCCCGTGATGGCCTGATCCAGGTCCTTGAGTGCATTTGCGAGATCGCCTTTGGAGGCAGAGATCGCTCCTCGGCGAGCAAGAGCAGAGGGCAGGCCGGGAGCCAGTTCCAGGGCCTTCGTCACATCTTTCATTGCCTGATCGTTGTTCTTTCGGGCAACGAACGAGAGTGCTCGAAGGCTGTAGGCTTCTGCAGACTTGTCGTTTGCCGCGATCGCCCGGTCAGCGCTTCGAGTCGCCTTGTCATACTCACTGCGAACCATGTAAGCCAGACCTCGATTGAGGTGGGCTTCGAGGTGGTCGCCTTTCTCCAGCGTTGCAAAGTAGGCCGCATCAATCGCCGGCAGATACTCACCCTTTTCAAACAGAGAACGCGACTTCTGAGCATACGCATCCGCGCGATTCTGGAGCATCACCGGATCACGGCCCGATTGTTCGGTCACGATTTCGAATTCGGCAATCGCCTTGTCGAAATCACCTTTTCCGTTCCAGGCCATGCCCTTGACAACGTGAGCCGCGCCAAACTTGTCGTCGATCGCCAGAGCCTGATCGGCGGTCTTCATGGCCTGGTCCCATTGCCTTGCCTGAAGCTGACTTTTGGCCGTGGCCACGATTGATTCCAGCTGCAGTGTCTTCGGATCCTTAGGCGGTTCCTGCTTCGCCGGCGTCGCCTGGCCAAAACCTTCAGAAACCATCAGCAGGCAGGCCAGAATCGGACTTGCCCATTGAACTGGACGACAAACTGCCAGCGAACCTGCCATGCGTTTCCTCCGAAATTGAGGACTGAAGAGAGGTCTGTCTGCACTGGATAGGACTGTTCACTGCCGATAGGATTTTGCAGCGAACGAACCTGACTGTAGCGACGGATTTTGCCGTCCACCAGATGCTGTCTGCACCCCCTGGGGTGAAATTCGTCCAAAAACCTGCCGTCCCCGTTACGGCCGATACGGATTCGCGCAAGCACGCAGCACGAAGCCTATCTGAAGTGGAACCGGCCAGAATTCCCACGACTGTCGTCGACGACAGGAACTCTGGCGAGTTCTACTACAGGGCAGGGCGTTTCAGACAGTCGCCTTCTTCCCGCGGATTAGCCAGTACAAAACGGGAGCCGTCGTTGCGGTGGTAAACAGAGCCATAACGACCATCATTGCAAACAGGGTCGGACTGATGACGCCGAGATCCAGGCCGATGTTCAGAACGATCAACTCCATCAGGCCTCGAGTATTCATCAGAGTTCCGAGGGCGGCCGAGTCGCGCCAGGAGAGGCCGTTGAGTCGTGCCGCGAAGAGGGTGCCGCCGAACTTGCCGGCGACAGCCACCAGAATGATGGCAGTGCACCAAAGCCAGTTGTTCAGGCCGCCGACCAGGTTGATCTGTGTTCTCATGCCCGTGTAGGCAAAGAAGGCCGGCAGCAGCAGCACTGTCGCAGGTTCCTTCAGGCGAGTCGCAAACTCCTGAGCAATCCGACTGCTGTGAGGAATCACGGCCCCAAGAAGGAATGCGCCGAACACCGCATGGATTCCGATCTTCTCTGTTGCCAGCGAACAAAACAGAATCGCAAAGTAAGTTCCGGACACTGCCAGGGGAGGAAGCGGACCTGTGCCCTGATCCCATCGGCGACTGGCCAGCTTTAACAACGGTCGCATCACCAGAAACATGAAGGCGATGAATGCAACGGCTCCGCCAGCAACCCAGAACGCACTGGAGAGCTGTGATTGTGCGACCCCAACGACCAGCGCGAGCAGACACCAGGCGGAGACATCATCCGCCGCCGCACAACCCAGCGCGATCTCACCAAGCTCAGTCTTGTCGAGTCCTCGATCCGTCAGAATTCGGGCGAGAATCGGAAAGGCCGTGATGGCCATTGCGGATCCCATGAACAATGCAAAACTGGTGAACGGAACACCGGAGTGCGAATAGATCGGATACAAGCCGATGGCCAGAGCCGCTCCCAGAACGAACGGAACAATAATGCTGGTGTGAGAAACGGCGACCGCCGCATGAGCTCGACCCGCGAGCCGCGCCGTATTCAGTTCGAGACCAACAAGGAACATGTAAAGGATCACGCCAAGCTGCGAGATCGCCTTCAATGCGGCTGGTACCTGACTCGTGGGATCCATCTCAGCGGACGGAATCAAAACGGAGGCCCACTCCGGGGCGACAGAACCCAACAGTGACGGCCCCAGGAGAATACCGGCAACAACTTCGCCAATCACCGGAGGCTGACCGAAGTACCGAAACACTCGTCCCAGCAAATAGCCGCAGCCGATCACTGCAGCCAGAGTCGCAATCACGTGGCCGACAACATCAACCTGGCCCTTGACGACCTGGCCAACCGGCCGTGCGTCCGCCGGGGCCGCCGGAGCTGTCAGACCTTCGCCATACAATCGAATGGCAAAAAAGAGCAGAACTCCCGCGACCAGAAGGCCAACATAGCCAAGTATTCCCAGCAAGGCCGGTCGACCAAGTCCGGTCGCCGCCTGTCCAGAAACACCTGAAGCAACTGCCTGTTCGGGAACCATCGTTTCACTTCGTCTCGCACGATCTCTGATGCCATTCTGAGCAACACCGCTGACACTGCGCAGAGCTTCTCCGTGGACACCATCAATATCGTCCAGACTGTAGGCTCGCAATTAATAGTTGTCCAGACAAATATTGTCCGGACAGTTTTGAGGATGTCGAAAAACAGGGGAAATTCCAGCCTGATTTACCCATCATGGCCCCGCTTCGGGAAATCGAGCGAGGTCTGGTTCACCTGGATCCAGACCCGCCGGGAGCCACGAAAACAGTTCCGCATTTCGGAGCAGAAATCGAATTCGATAGTCCTTCGTGTGATGTTCCGGCGGAAACGTCGTCCGTCCCCACTGGAGCTCAAACTTCACCGAATCCCCTTCGAACGGACTGCACTCTGTTCTGGAGAAGCCGGGGATGACTCGCCCTTTGCGATCCAGGATTTCCGCACGGATTTCTCCACCCTTCCATGTCCGCGCATTGATGGTGACTTGTGGTATTCGGAATGGTTCACGTCGAGTCACGAGCCAGCCTTCTTTTGGATCCGTATCTTCACCGGATTCGCTGAGACGCGCTGGTTCCTGCGTTACTTCCTGAGTGACATCACGGGTGCTCAGCGAGCAGAACCCATCCAGACGCAGTGTGGCCAGACCGATCGCAGCCGTCGCCCGTGGCTCATCATGCACTTTGTCGGTGCCACCGTAGTAGAACCACAATTCATCACCAACAACGATCGGCGCGCGAGCCGTCACGATCATGCCGCGATCCCAGTCTTCGTTGCCTGTGCCTCGCGGGATCAGTGGCTGTCGTGGAATTGGCCGAGTCCAGTTGATGAGGTCCCAGCTCCATGCCAGCTGGACATCCATGGTGCGCGGTGAGTCGTTTTGTGCGTCGTGCAGCTTGTCGACGGAGTATTCACCGTAGCGAAAATAGCGGGCCGAATAGATCCACGGCAATCCGATGTACAGCCCCTGATAAGGGAAGACCGGCATTCCGTAGATCTGTGCCTCATCGGGGTCATGATCGTCCGCGACAAAGACGGGGCCATCCAGAACCTTCTTCCAGGTGAGCCCGTCGGACGAAAGGGCAACTCCCACCGCGCGGCCTCGACGATTGCGTGTCTTCCACGTTGAGACCATGCGATTTTCGTAAGGATCAAAGAAGAAGCTCACCACGTCCGAAGAAGAAAATAGCGGCATCGCTGTCCCGGGACTTGCATGGTCCCATGCGTAGTCCCAGTGAATGCCGTCGGAAGAAAATGCGACGCGAGGCCCTTTGCTGTTTCCATCAAAGCCATACAACGCAAAGCGGCGGTTCGGGCCAAATGAATCCGGACAGCGAATGACGGAAGGATTGTGGCAGTGGACACCCGACGACAGATCCGGAGCAAACGCGGACACCACCAGATTTGTTTTCTGATTGCCCTGGAACGTCACGACATCCAGATCAGGTTTGGTCCAGCGGACTCCGTCGAACGATTCCGCGTAGCCCACATGATTGCCTTCGTTCAGCAACTGATACCAAAGCCGAAACCGATCACCTTCGCGCAGGACGGTTCCGTAAACATAGGGACCTGTGATGGCGGATCTTCCTTCCCACGGCCGGTCTGCCACAATCACCGGACCATCGCGCTTCGTTGCCTGATGGAACACGCGATGCAGTCCTTCACTCGCTTCCACGGCCGCTGCGTCCAGCATCAGTCGTCGCCATGGACCGCGCGACGGACCGGTAGCAGCATCCGCCTGAACTCCTTTCGCCGCGGATTCTCCGGAGATTGCGACGGACGATGGTTCGTCACTCACGGAACAGGGGAATCCGTTTCCCGAAGAGGCACCAGGAAGCTTCGTTGAAAGCAGAGTTGCGGCAGATCCCGCCAGAAACAGACGTCGGCGCACAGAAGTGTTCCTTTGACCGGGAAATAGGATGTTTCGGCGGGCAGAACCTGTTTGAATAATCCTGCTGGCAACAGATGATGATCTCTGAACTCCCGTACGAGAAGCCAGTCCAACGATTGTTGTCAGGGAACAGAACTGTTTCATGCGTCCTTATCTGCTGATGCTGGGAGGAGCGTTCTCCTTCGCCGTGATGGGCGCCCTGACTCATGCGGTCAAGGATGACTGTGACTGGCAGCTGATTGCGCTGTCTCGTTCGCTGATCGCCGCGACGATTGCCGGCCTGCTGGTTCTTTGGGAACGCAGATCGTTCGTCATCCTCCGACCGGGCACGCTGTGGATTCGCAGTCTCGCCGGCAGCGCCAGTGTGCTCTGCAACTTCTACGCGCTGACTCGACTGCCGATCGCGGATGCATTGACTCTGACGAATATGTTTCCGGTCTGGATTGCCGTTTTGTCATGGCCGGTGCTTGGCAAGTTCCCGGAACGAGACGTCTGGCTCGGCGTCATCTGTGGCGTCCTCGGAGTCTACGTGATGCAGCAGCCGTATCTGGCGGAAGGCAACCTGGGAACTCTGGCGGCCGTTTCCGGATCCGTCACCAGCGCCATCGCGCTGATGGGACTGCATCGACTGCGGCACATCACACCCAATGCGGTGGTCGTGCATTTTTCCACCGTTTCCGTGCTGACGATCCTGCTGCTGCTGTCCTTCAGGCCGGCAGATCACACGCTCACGGAACAGCTGAAAATGCCTGCAGCCGCATGGGTTCGACTTGTCTGCGTGGGACTCGCCGCAACAACCGGTCAGATGCTGCTGACCCGCGCGTTCGCGGCCGGTGCTCCGGCGCGATTGTCGGTCATCGGACTGTCTCAGGTGGGCTTTGCCATGATCTTCGATGTCGTGCTGTGGCATCGAGCCTTCAACCCGCATTCTCTGATCGGCATGTTCCTCGTCATGGGGCCAACCGCGTGGCTGATGCTGAGGAAGGCAAGATCCGACTCGGCGGCCAGAAGTTCCGGAACAACGGACTCCAGCCATCCAGCGCCGATCGAAGTGTCCGAACAGTAACTGATAACGCTACAACCGCGTCAGCGCATAGAAGTCGCTCAGGCCCAGAACCATGACGGTCGCTGTGACAATGCTGAGTCCGATCATCACCGCGCCGATCCATCGAGTGCGCTTGATCTGCCACCACATGATGATGCCGCTGATTCCCCAGAAGACCATAGCAATTGCCATCGTGTCCACCGCCAGTGACCAGAACGATCGGCCGTTCCACGTCGGTGACTGACCGTGTGACGTGTGCATTCGCAGGAAGAAGTGTCGCAGAGGCATGCCGTCGTCGCCTGTGAAGCGATTGATGTCGATATGCCCGTCCTTCAGCACGTACGTGATACGAGCCGGTTCGCCGTCGACGGTCGCGAGAAAGTTCAGCTTCGTCCATCCAAACGGCTGAGGATCCTTGTCGTTGAGCAGCCCGGCCTGTTCCAGAAGTTTTGCGGCGGCCTTGTGAGCCGTCTCCTGAGGATCCGGGGTGAGCTTGATGTTGCGAATCGAAGGCAGCAGAGCCTGAGGATCCTCATCGTTCTTCGGCATCGTTCCAACCCAGCTCTCGTGAGTCACCGGATCGATGTAGACGACATGCTGCAGTCCGTTGTTCTTCACTTCGAAGGAGATCTCATTTGTGAATTCCGCTTGAGGATTTTCCGGCAACTGGATCTTTGCCGAACCCGCTTCCTTCTGGATTGCTTCGGTGATCTGAGCCGCCAGGGACCGAGCCTCCGGAAATTCATTCATCCCCGACGCTGTCGCAGTCGCTGCATCCACCGGCTGAATCTGAATACGCGGGAACAGCCCGAGATGATTGAACATGGCTCCAGTGACGCCATACATCAAAACCCACGGCACCAGAAACAGGCCCGAGTACAAATGGATGCGGCGAATGATCAGATTCAGCCTGGTCGCCAGTTTCATGGCAAGTCCTGAGTCGCAGTGATCCGAAGACAAAAGAAGCATCAGACGGGAGGACTCATGTTAGCCTCACTTTCGCCGTTTGGTTAGCAGTGCTCTGCGTGAATGACGCAAATGTCATTTGCGAGCTTTGGCCAAACCGATGTGTCAGCCGGGCTATTCATGCTTAAACATCTCGAAAGAACTGTTTCACCACCGCGACTTCCGAAGTAAGATCCCGGTGTTCCGATTCAATGACACTTCGCAGGCCTGGTGAATACGATTCGAAGCGACTCGAAAACGTAATCGCGAAGACCTGTCCTGGATGAACAGGCGATGTCTGTCCGCATTCCGACTGATCCTTCCCCCAGCACCGACATTCTGCAGCTCTTTCCGTCACAGGGAGAGTGGCAGGACGGGGACTACTTTTCGCTGCCGGGAAACAGGCTGGTTGAACTGGTCGATGGTTTTGTCGAGGTCCTGCCAATGCCGTCTCTGCAGCACCAGTTTCTGGCTCGGCTGATCTTTCTGGCGCTGCATGAGGCCAGCGAATCTCGCAAAGCCGGCATTGTGATGACAGCTCCCACACGGGTTCAGATCGGCGAACGTCACTATCGTGAGCCGGATGTGTTGTTTATCGCAGGACAAAACCTGCACCGTCGTCAGGCACAGTATTGGGAAACAGCGGACCTCGTCGTTGAAATCGTCAGCCCCGATGATCCGGACCGAGACCTGGTCGACAAGCGACGCGATTATGCACTCGCAGGGATCCCGGAATACTGGATCATTGATCCTCGAGACCAATCCGTTCATGTGCTGTCGCTCCGTGATGGCGAATACCACGACGCGGGGCCGCTTCCAATCGCTGAATCAACCGTCCTTCCAGATCTCAGAATCAATGTCGCGGAACTGTATCGACGAGCCTCCCAGTTATCGTAAATCACTGCAACCAAAATAGCGGAAGGGCGCGAGCCCTCCGGTCTGTACCGACTGTCCTCGACCGCCCCGCTTACTGCGGTTATTTTCTATCACACATCTTCTGTCCGACTCACGCACGACCCCGCGTTCAACTGCCAGCATTCCCGTCAGCGCTTCTGCAGGTATTCCTTCGCCAGTCGTTCGCCCAGCCAGACGGTTCCTGCGGCTTCGATCACCAGTTTCTCCCGCTGAGGAGGAAGGTCGGTGAGGCGAATGTGAATGATGTTCGGGTCGCTGGCTGTCGCTTTGCTGATCATGGCCATGGAGTCAATTCGGTTGACGCTTTCATCATCCGTCGGTGGCTGTTGACTGACATACCACTTCAGATCCGGTTGTCCCAGATCGCGACGCACAGCGGTGATGAGCGACATGACTCGCGGAGCCGCTCCTTCTCGAAATGGACCCCACGACATGTCGTTTTCGCCGACGTGATAGAAGATGCCGGCAAGCTCGACCTCGTGACCTCGATCCGTCAGCTGCTGAACCGAATCCTTCACGAACTGCAGCAAGGTCGGATAAAGATTGCGTGACTTCGCTTCACTGCCTTCCGGAGTCCAGTCGATGATCTGCGAACCGCTGTGAGTGAACTTGGCGATCGAGATGTTCTGCACGCCGCCCGCTTTGAGTGTCGCGCCGAAGCTGAGTTCCGGTCCGAACGTGTCGTATTCTCCGAAGGGTCCCAGAGGCTCCCAGTCGGTTGAAACTTTGTAGCCGCCACCAAGGCTGTATCGGCAGGCGATGGAATCATCCTCCTGCAGCAGTTTCGAAGAACCTTCCAGCTTGCTCAGGTCCTGAACGAAGGCTCGTTCACCTTCCATGTTGCGATGCCCGGCGAGAACAAACAGGCGAACTCGTGATCCTTTCGCATAGGGCCATGTCGTCAGAGGCCGAGGTTTCGGGGACCATTGTCCGATCGCTTTCAGGTACGCCTGAGCATAGTTCACGCCGTGCTCAAGCTGGCCGAGTGTTCCATAGTGATAATGCAGACCAGTGCCGCCACCAATCTCAACGCCCACATGATTCGTCGGAACATAATCGGCCAGAGGATCCGCTTCAGTGACTTCCTTCTGACCCAGGCTGATGGCATACATTCGAGGACGCAGGTCCATTCCCCAGATCGTCTTTGTGCAGAGTTCTCCGATGTAGAAGCGGAGGTCTGGTGACTTCAGATCTCGCCGCCAGCACGCAAGGAAGTTCTTCAGGTTCCTGCCATAGTTCGCCATGTAGTCGGCTTCGAACATATCGTTCTCACCCTGATGCCACATGAAGCCTTCGATTCGGTACTTGACACCCTGCTGATCCAGCAAAGCCAGTGACGACCGAATCTGCTCCAGCGCCAGCGGATACAGTTTGAACCCGGAAGGCTCATCCGGATTCCAGTCGCCTCCCAGATGAGTTCCTCCGGCTGCAATCTTGATGATCGCAATCGGCGCCTTGATGTGCCGAGTCACCTCGCGGGCAAAACTCAGCTCCGGCCCGACGACGTTGTCCACCGGCTGAAGAGCAGTCCAGCCATCGGACTTCATCTTGTCTTCCCGACCAATGCAGTAGGAAAACCGAACATCCTTCTGCGGCTGATCGAGCCCCGCAAACGGCGGATACAGCGCGATGTCTTTGACCTTCGAATCCGAGCCGACCATATTCGACTGCCCGGCAAAAATGAAGACCCTGACCGTCGTGTCGTCGTCGCCCCTCACAGTTCCCACGCCCGAAGGAACCCAGATCGCCAGCAAAACAACCAAAGGCAAAGCAAACCGCAGCATGAGACAACCCGGACAGACAAACAAAGAAGCGTTGAACCCGCAAACCTCATTGTGGGGTAACCGCAGGACCCCAGCAACCCAACAGCTTAAGAGCCAGTGCTTCGCCAGGGGCAGGTTAATGAATACGTTTGGAACGGAATGGGGCCGTTGCGCCAATTCCGGGCCGTTGGCCCTCTGCGGTCGGACGTTTCGCATACCCAGCCCGATGGGCTGGGCTAGGCAAACGGATGGGCCGTTGGCCCGGAACGCAGAGAAATTCGTCGAGCGGAAATCTCCGCGACTGGGCTGGCGGACGATCCGCACAAAAACAGCTGGGTTGAAGCCGTTTTGGTTACCCAATTCTCTGTCGAAAAGGATGGTCGTCGGGGCAGGAACTCTGGCGAATGCCACTGCGGTTCTGGGTGGGATATCCATCACGATGACATCAGCGAGTTTCCGTCCACACCGTGCCGAAGGCCCGCAACTTCCAGGCAAATGCCCTTCGCCCGACTTCCGGGCCAAAGGCCCAACAATTTGCCTGGCCCAGCCCAACGGGCTGGGTAACAATGCCCTTTTCACCCAGGGCCAACGGCCCGGCCATTTGCGACACACCACAGGATCGTCATCCATGCCACAGTCACTCACGCAGATCTGGCTGCATGTCGTCTTCTCAACCAAAGATCGACGAACGTTTCTCCAGCAGGAATCTCTTCGCGATCAAATGTTTCGCATGCTCGCTCATCACGTCGAGCAATGTGACTGTGTCAGCGCGTCAGTGGGAGGCCATGTCGATCACGTACATCTGATGGTCGGACTGTCTCGCACCATCACGATTGCCGGTCTGATCGAATATTTGAAGACAGAAACATCCAAGTGGGCGAAGAAGGTGATGGATGGAAATCGGCTTTTCCAGTGGCAGCGAGGCTACGGCGCGTTTTCCGTGAGTCATTCCGTGAAGGACAAAGTCGACGAGTACATTCGGCACCAGGAACAGCATCACGCGCAACGAACATTTCAGGATGAGTACCGGCAACTCTGCGCGAAGCATGGAATTGAGATCGACGAGCGATACGTCTGGGACTAATCGTCGGAGCAAACGGCCGGGCCTTTGGCCCTCTTTGGTTGGAGGACCTGAAAACCCAGCCCGATGGGCTGGGCTAGGCAAACGAATGGGCCGTTGGCCCGGAACGCGTGTCCGGGCCGCGAGCCAGCAGGCTTCCGGGCCAAAGCCTTTCAGCCTTCTCTACGACAGCTTCTTCGCCTTCATCAGCTTGGCGGCGTTGCCGGCCTGGCCGAAGGCGGTCATGCGGGCGATGCAGACCTGCTTCATGGCGTCGCGAGCTGGCTTCAGGTATTCGCGAGGGTCGAACGCTCGTGGCTTCTCAGCGAAGATCTTTCGAATCGCGCCGGTGATGGCCATACGGCAGTCCGTGTCGACGTTGATCTTGCGAACGCCATGCTTGATGCCTCGCTGAATTTCTTCCACCGGCACGCCGTAGGTTTCTTCCATCTGGCCACCGAACTTGCGGATGATGTCCTGCAGTTCCTGTGGGACAGACGAGCTGCCGTGCATGACCAGGTGAGTATTCGGCAGGCGACGATGAATCTCTTCGATCAGTGACATCTTCAACACTTCGCCGGTTGGCTTATGCTTGAACTTGTAAGCACCGTGGCTGGTTCCAATGGCCACTGCGAGTGCATCGCAGCCGGTTTCGGCAACGAATCGTTCTGCTTCTGCCGGGTCTGTCAGGTGAGAAGAATCCATGCCGCCTGAAGCGCCGCCGGTTGCGTGTGAGTCGCGGTCGCCTGGTTCCTTTTCCAGATCCTTGTCGTGACCGTGAGCCGCAGCCGGCTTCGCCGGGGCATGTCCGACCTGACCGAGGCAGCCGATTTCGCCTTCCACGGAGACGCCCATCGAATGAGCCACGAGCACGACTTCGCGAGTCACCTTTACGTTGTATTCGTACGATGCCGGAGTCGCTGCGTCTTCCATCAGCGAACCGTCCATCATCACCGAAGTGAAACCATACTTGATCGCGCTGTAGCAGGTCGCCGGGCTGTTGCCGTGGTCCTGGTGCATCACGATCGGGAGTTCCGGATACAGCTCTGACGCCGCCAGCATCAGATGTCGCAGGTAGTTGTCCTGCGAATACGATCGAGCACCGCGGGAAGCCTGAACGATCACGGGTGAATCGGTCTCGCGAGCAGCTTCCATGATCGCCTGAATCTGCTCCATATTGTTAACGTTGAATGCTGCAACACCGTAGTTATTCTCAGCGGCGTGATCGAGGACAACACGAAGTGGAACCAGGGGCATTTGAGTACTCCGAGCGCGAATCAACTCTTGTCGCGCAATTGAGGGCGAACGAAGGCGGACAGGAATCTGTCTGCCGAATCTTCATTCCGGGACGTGAAAACGAGGCGAATAGGGTAACGGTCCGACCTGTCCTTCGCAACGACCGGAGCCCGCTGTTGCCAAGTGTGGAATCTCACAAAACACGGCATTTCGCGGACCGAATGCTCCACAATGTCCATCCGCCGACGTTTGACGTAAGCTCTTTCGCCACCCGGTACGGATTTTCCACCTCTTCCTGGAACGTCGTATGACTTCACGCTTCCTTCCTGACCTGCTCCTTCTCATCACTTTGCTCTCAGGCTCGCTTGCGTTCCGGTGTGAAGCACAGTCGGACAAGCCTGAGCCCCTGACCGAGAAGACTCTGGTCGTCTGGGCTTGCCCGGAGAACCTGACTCAGCAGGGCGGCAGCGCGCTCACGATCGACGACAACGCCTTCCATTTCGACGGGATCGTCTTTGGTGAGCTGGAGCCGGCTCGGTGGATGGCGGGAAGTGACCTGTTCAGCCGAACTCAGCGCGATCAGGCAAAGTTCCCTGCGGAGACATCGACGGGAGACACGCTGGTTCAGCTCGCGATCGTCTACAGCGGCAAAACGATCACGACCTTTCGCAACGGCACGCTCTATTCTCGGCACGACGTCGCAGGCCTGCAGAGTTTCCCGAACAGCAGCGTGGTGATCATCGGACCTCGCCACCTCGGCAATCACGAATTCTTCGCAGGCCAGATCGATGATGCTCGCATCTACAACACAGCCCTCACGGAAGCTCACCTGAAGGCACTGAAGCCTGGAATCGCCGGCGATCTTCGTCCCTGGGCATGGTGGACCTTTGATGGAGATTCTGACGGGACAAGTTCTGTCGCGGAGAAAACCGGGCGGCTGGCTCACACGAAACTCACACCCGGCGCGAGTGTGAAGAACGGGCGTCTGATCCTGGATGGTCGGACAGGGGCTTTGTTCGCATCGGCCGATCGGAACACTGTCGAACAGCTGGCCAGTCAGAAGCGACGACTTGGCAATGTTCGATCTCAGCCGCCGGAAGACCTGATCCTGAATTACCATCTGATGCATCCCGGCGATGACAGTCTGCCGGGTGATCCCAACGCCGCGTTCTGCGTCGATGGCGTCTATCATTTGCATTACATCATTCAGCATCCGTGGAACGGAGGACGTTCGTTTTCGTTTGCTCATGTCACCAGCACCGACATGCTTCACTGGACATGGCAGACAACCAAACTGCAGCCAGCGTTTACGGGACATGGTATGTTCAGCGGCACAGGGTTCCTGACGAAAGAAGGACGCCCCGCCGCCATTTATCACGGTCAGAATTCCGGACGCAACCAGATCGCCATCGCAAAAGACAATGCGATCAGTGCCTGGGAGAAACCATTCCCGGTCAACGTGCGAAACCCGGACGGCACTGAAGTACAAATGAACCATTGGGACCCGGACTGCTTCCTGATCGGCGACACGTATTACGCCATTTCCGGGGGCGAAAATCCTCCGTTGATGAAGTCCAAAGATCTGAAGACGTGGTTTGTGGTTGGACCGTTTTTGAAGCACGATCTTCCGGACGTTGCCAGGGGCGAAGATGTCTCGTGTCCGAACTTCTTCCGCATTGGCGACAAGTGGATGCTGCTGTGCATCAGCCATGATCTGGGCTGTCGATACTACATCGGCGACTGGGATGCGAAGGCCGAGCAGTTCGTTCCGGAGACTCATGGTCGGATGAACTGGCGGCGTGAATCGCAGAGCCTGTTCAGTCGCGAATCATGGCGAGCTGACTTCTTCGCGCCGGAGAGTGTTCTGACTGCTGATGGTCGTCGAGTCATGTGGGCGTGGTGTGCGACGCTGGATCGTTACGACGGGCACATGAGCGATCTCACGATTCAGTCCCTTCCTCGTGAATTGAGTCTCGCGAAGGACAATACGCTGAGGATTCGTCCATTGCGCGAACTGGAAAGTCTGCGACACGATCCCGTCGTCACGGAAAACGTCACCGTGGGGCACGTCGATCGAACGCTCCTGTCCGAAAGGACTCCCAAGGGGCAGAAGATTGTGGATCTAACCAGCGATGCAATGGAGGTGCAGATTACGATTCCTCGCGGTGAGGCTCTTGGAAAACTGTTCGGCTTCAATGTCTATAACGATGGCAATGGCAACGGGCTGCCGATCGTGTTCCGGCCCGAGACGGGAATGCTGCGAGTCGGCACGGCGGAAGCGCCTTTCCGAATCTCCGACCTGGCCACCGAGGAAGATGTCGTCGTGCGAATCTACATCGATCGTCATGTGGTCGAAGTGTTTGTGAACGACCGACAGGCCATGATCGCTCATCATCGGGACTACCAGGGCAAACCATCGCTCACCGCTTTCACGATCGGTGCTCCGACTGTGCTGAAGAAGGTTGAAGCGTGGAAGATTCGACCGACGAATGACGGCTTCCGCAAGGCGATGGAAAATCGTGTCTGGGAACCAGAGACGCGCTAACACCCACAACAACGCCACCGGGTTCACCCCGGTGGTTCAACGGTTTTTGCACTACCCAGCTTTCACCGGACCATGGAACTCACGACTTGGAAAAATGTGTAGTGAAGAAGCCTTTGTCCACCGGCGTGAACTCGGTGGGGGAGTGTGTGCTCAATGATTACTTCAAGCGACCGGATTCAACCGATGCGATTCTTCTCTCTGCTACTGATCGCTGCACTCTCTGCAAGCGCCGCGGCTAGCTCTGCGTTCGCACAAGCCCGCCCGCCGCGTGAAGTGGCGGAGCAGTTGGCGGTCGTTTACGGACACAAGCTTGATCAGGTGGCCTACATTCCAGCACTGCCGCTGGTCGCGAAGCTGAAGCTGAGTGAACTCACCGGTGAGCCGAAATATGCGGAAGAAGTTCGGACGATTGTCGAACCGTTTCGAGTCGGCGAAAGGACACCGGTGCCAAAGTCCGGCAGTGAGCAGGCCGGGCATCTGATCTTTGCAGCTCTGGCCGAACAGTCTTCCGGGACAGACCGTGAGCGATGGATCGCGCTGTGTCGCAGCGCGGCGGATCAGATGTTTGATTCCGCCGGAAAGCCATTGGAAGTAATGCCGTTCCACAATGAGATGAGCGATGCTGTTTTCATGGCCGGGCCGATTCTTGCAGCGACGGGCAGGCTGACCGGTGATCGCAGGTACTTCGATGCGGCGGCGGTGCACTTTGCTTCGATGCGGAAATTCTGCCTTCGCGACGACGGGCTGTATCGACATTCGCCGCTGTGTGAAGCCGCGTGGGGCCGAGGCAACGGATTCCCGGCACTCGGCCTTGCTCTGGCTCTGAGCGACTGGCCGGAAGACCATCCGGCGTTTCAGCCGTTGCTGGAAGAATTCCGCAGGCACCTCGCGGCCCTGAAACCTCATCAGGATCCCCAAACAGACTGCTGGCATCAGGTGATCGATCATCCGGAAGAGCTACGATGAATATTCCTGCACGTGCATGATCGGTTTCTCGATGGCTCGTGGAATTCGCCGTGGCTGGCTTCGGCCGGAAGACTATCAGTCCAGCGTTGATCGAGCATGGACGGCGATCGAATCACGCACAAGCCCGAACGGTGATCTGGTCAACGTCTGCACCGGAACCGGCAAGCAGAAGACTCTGCAGGATTACTTTGACCGACCTGCCATCAACGGCAAAGATGATCGAGGTGGTGCGATGGGGCTGATGTTCACGACAGAGCTGATGGCGCTGGAGCCGGCTCGAAGGTAGATGACGCAGGAGAATGGTTCATGACGTTCGTTTCAGAATCTCATCGCTTCATCAGCATCACGAGAGAACTTGAACCGCATGCCGCGCTTCATGCTCGGGTTGTTCGCGTCCTGGAGCAGTTGCCGGAAGAGGTTCTGCAGGACTTCCTGAGCGATCACCGATTCCGCATCACGATCGACAATTACACTCCGGAACGGGCTGGATTTCATGCCACACCCGGTCAATCGGATTGAACTCGCTGCGTCGTGCTTCGACTGAAACTCACCTGCGCAGCTTGCCGCTTCATTATCGCATGAATTTGCTCGCTTTCTCCGCAACAGCTGGGGCGACATTACCGAGTCGAACAGGCGCCGATGCACTGGCCGCGACATGGGGATTTTCGCCTCGTTAGCGAACAAAGTTATCGCACGACGTGAACGTGATGATCATGTGCGAAAGGGTTCCTGGTTGTAGGGGAACTCGCCCGAGTTCCTTTCGTTGATAGGATCTCTGGCGAATCCACTACAATGACGCGACGGCATTTGTCGAATAGCTCCGGGACGCGTAAGCTGTTGCAGATCGAATGATGGAAATGGAAGTTTGTCAGCCCTCAGCAGGATCGTGAGTCATGAAGCCCAGTTTTCGCGCGCGTTTCTGTCGACCACATCTGCCGGTCTCATTACTGACGGAGGTTCGTGATTCCGGGCCTCGCTGCTGTTGCCGATGAACAACTTCGTCCGGTCAGGGGAATCGTTCAACTTCGACGATCGAACGCTCGTTCGGCTGATCGAGACACGCCGCGACAACGCTTGATGGAAGAAGTCGGATCGCGAATCAGGGCGGGCTCAGCTACCGCGAAGTACTGGCCGCCTTATTGCTGGCGGGCGTGAAACGTGATCTCGCGGCCGTGGGATTCAAATTTCACGCTGTGCTTGTGTCCGGTCGCGCCATTGCCGCATGAATTCTCCTGAGGAAGACCGGTGGCTGCCGATCCTGTGGGCTCTGGACTGAATTCAAGAGTTCACGTTCTGATGTCGCGAAACTGGACGATGCTCCTGGACGAAGCGGGAGTTCATCCGTCGAAAAGTCCGCGATGTGTTTCATCAGTCGATGCAGTCGTGGGATGTCGCACAGGCGATGTCGCTGCGCCGGGATCGCGCGGTATCTCGGCTGGAGGCTATGGAACTGTTCGCATCTTGCGCGGCTCGTGATTATCGCAGCATTGGACACAAGGCCATCTACCTCGCCAATGCGTGGCGACGCTGCGACAATTGGATGGGAACACGCCAGGCCGGTGTTGCGGTCTCTGGCGTACGCCATCCTGAACACAACGGCGCGAATCCGTCGCAGAACGACCTGGCTCCGGATCGGTCATGGCGATCAATGGCTTAGCCGCAGATTCGCGGCGGCTGGAATCCGGAAAGCCGGATGCTTCCGCAACTGCCGACCTGCTGTCAGTGCTGCGAACCGGGACGCCGGATGATGCAGCAAAGTGCGTGACGGATCGGCTGTGCCGGCACATCGCCCCAGTCGCTGTTTGATGCGATTCATCTGGCATCCGGCGAACTGCTGATGCAAACCGGCATCGTTTCCCTCCATGACACGACGAATGCCATCCGATTCCTGTTCGATACCGTTGGCTCGTCAGAAACTCGCAAGCTGCTTCTTCTTCAGAACGCGTCGTTCCTGCCACAGTTCCGCGAGTCGATGAAGTCACGCGGCCAGGTTGGCGACACGAAGATTGATGAACTGCGCCGCAGAATCGAGAGATTCCGTGACCGTAGATTCCATCTTCAGCAGTGTTGCCGCAGTCGTGCGGCGCTCAACGACATTGTCGTTCGTGCGATCTCCGAAGATGCTGGAGCGTAACGCGGCTCGCGGCTGATCTTCCTGAAAGGCCGACTCGCGACTACAATTCGTTCCGCGACTTTGGAAGACTACTACAAGGTCTCCCCCGACCATCGCAACCGCTTCCTCGCAGCCAGCACCTTCTACCTGAAGGTTCCTCGGCGTCGACAAAACGCAGTGACTCGTATCCGCGCGCGCTGGGCTAAGTTTGTGGTGGTCTCGCCGAGATCCGTTTTCATGGTGATGAACTCTTGGCGAGTTCCACTGCAGAACGCCTGAAGTTCGCTTTGGAAAATCCTTCACCGCGTTGGGCATCAGGCCGCCGTATCGTCGGATTCCCAGTCTGGCTTTCGGCATTCGTCTGCCAGGGAAGACATCCGAGTCGACACGATCTGCATGAAGGCGTCGCGGCTGCCGTTCCAGCGGAACTCTTCACCAACAAACACATCGCAGAAGAATGGAACCAGAATTCCTTCGCCGCGAGGAAGTGACTTGCCAAGTCCGTACATGAAGACTGGAACGACCGGGATGTCCGGATGTCGTTTTGCCAGATGCGCGATTCCGGTGCGGAATTCCTGGAGCTCCTCCGGTTCTCCTCGAGTCCCTTCCGGGAACAGGATCAGGATCTTGCCGGATTCCAGTGCCTTTGAAACAGGCTCGAGCGGATCATCACGTTGCGCACCGATGCGTCGGTTCAGAGGAATGATGCCGATGATCTTATCCGAGAACCATTTCAGCAGCCGGTTTCTGTGAAAGTAGTCCACTGCTGCCACGGGGCTGACCAGATGCAGCCGACTCATGCCGAACAGTGTCATCAGAGTCATTGCGTCGAGATGACTGTTGTGGTTGGCGACGATGATGGCCGGCCCATTTTCCGGCAGCAGGTGGCGACGGCGCACATTCAGCCCAAGAACGATCAGGATGATGGGTCTGACCAGCAGCAGGAAGAAGGCAAATCGCAGGGTTCGGGACATGATGGCCGATCTCCGAGCTTCTTCAGCAATAACAGTAATGCACGAAGTGGAAGAACAGCGGAGCCGTGTACGTCAGACTGTCGACGCGATCCAAAATACCTCCGTGCCCCGGCAGAATGGTCCCGGAGTCCTTGACGCCCAGGTCCCGTTTCAGAGCCGAGATCGAAACGTCGCCTGCGAAGCCGCCCACGCCAATGATCATGCCGGCGATCAGGGAACGCTTCCAGTCGAGAAATGTCAGATGAGGTCCCAGCAGGCAGGCAATCAGCGTTGTCGTCAGAACGCCGCCCAGAAGCCCTCCAAGCGTTTTTCCAGGGCTGACTCGCGGCACAACTTTGCGCCTTCCCAGAGTCTTGCCCCAGATATACTGAGCCACATCATTGCCCTGAGTCAGCAGGATCAGCAGCACAAGCAGTCCCGGACCAGAATGCAGCCGCCCGATCTCCGACGGCCAGACAGGCGCAAAACGAGCCGCTTCAATCGGACGAATGACAAACAGCATCGCTGCGTGTGACAGGCTGAAGACCGTCGTCATCAGGCCCCAGTGCAGAGTTCCCACAGCGCGAAGAAAGCCGCTTGTTTCTCCAATGATGACCATTCGGGCCGGCAGCAGGAGAAACATGTAAACAGGAATGAAGATGATGAACATGCCATACCATTCCTGGTAGACCCAGAGGTACTGCAGCGGGATGGCGAGATACGCAAGGAACAGAACTCGATGATCGGCGCGGCGCGTTGGAATGAGCGACAGGTATTCTTTGAATGCCAGAAAACTGACAAAGGCGAGGAATACGAGGGACGCCGTGCGGTTGAGTGCGACCGCAAGTCCAAACAGTCCAACGATGACCCACCATGTGCGCACTCGCAGATGAAGTTCGCGATAGTCCCGGTCGGGGTTTCGCATCTTCAGAACGCGCCATGCAATACTGGCAACCACCAGCGCGATGACGACGCCGAGCATGGTCCATCGGACTTCCGAGGCCAGATGACTCAGGTCAAACAGACGCATCAGTTTTTTCCTGTCGAGCTTTCATCAGTTCCGCGATTTTGCGGAGACGGCGAACAGAAGTCACGAGACCACCCACAATGATCACAGCCAGAGCGGCCGCGGTGATACCAAACGCGTTTTCCTCATGCAGAATCTGCAGTCGGGCCGGAAGTACGATGCCAGCAACGCAGACGATCGTCATCAGCGCCATTCGCTGCTGTTTGGCAAAGGGTCCGAGAAACACCTGACCGACCCCAACGCTCGCCCCAATGGCGCGGACATAGGCGACAAACACGGAGATAAGCGCTGCCCCGAGTCCAAGCAGCGGGCATCCGCCAAAAGCAAAGCCGGCACCGATCAGAATCGCCGGGTCGGAAATGCGATCGGGCACCTCATTGTAGAGGTCACCAACAGCAGACTTCTTTCCTCCTTCAATCGCCACCATGCCGTCAAGAAGATTGGCGATGAGCCGCAACTGAATCATCAGTGCCGATAGTAACCAGCAGCCTCGTCTGAGAAGATCATGGCTGACATGACTCGTGGCGATCAGACAGCCGCAGGCTCCGGTCGCAAAGATCACACTCCACACGGAGATCATATTGGGCGACACATCGCGCCGGGCCAGAGCTGCTGCGAGCTTCTGAAAGACGGGCCATTGTCGAGTCTTCAATGGTCGACGCCCTGAAGGCATCTCGAGTGTTGCAGGCATAAGCTGACAATCGTGAAGTAGAGCCACCTGGGCAGTCGCGGACGAACGCGGACGAGTACAGGTCAGGATTAGACCGACAAGCCTGTCGGATGGAAAGGAAGAAGCTCGCAGTGGAACGCAAAAAAATGGTTCCACGCGAGCTGCAATAACGGCTCAGCGGTGACGTACCGGCGGGTTAACACCGCGCCCCGCTCGCCGGTATGGTGTTAACCCGGGACTATTCAGCCTTTTCCGGCAGCGGAATCACGTTGGCTTCGAACTTGAAATCAAACATGTACTTGCGATCGCCCGCTTCGCCTTCTTCCGTGAGTTTTGCACTTCCTGTAATGTGGCCGTCTTTTACTTCGCCTGTGCCTTCGATGCTGCCAAAGCCGCTGACGGACAGATTATCCGCCCACAGATCGTAGGCTTCGATCGAACCGTCTGCATTCACCGTGATCCGGACCTGAGGCTGAAACTCGCTGAAGTCGAGGTCATTGCGTTCTTTCGCAAGGGCGGTTTTCAGCTTCGTCATGTTGGCTGGCTTTTCGGACAGGTAAACACGAGTCACTTTGTCGCCGTAGTAGTCAATTTCGTAGGCAACGATGTTCTTCAGCGTGTAGGTCTTGTCGCCAATTTTCAGAGTGCCAACCGATGATTCCTTGCCTGTTGCCATGGCTTTTGTGGCAGCCTTTGCAGTCGGCTTTTTGTCAGCCTTCTTCTGTGATGAGGCTTTCGGCTTTTCTGATCGACCGGGAATACCTTTGAGTGCTTCAGCAATCTGTGCATTCGCATCGCCCAGGGCTTTTTCCAGCTCCATCTCTGCTTCTTCGCGGATCTGTCGAGCCAGTTCAGACTCTTCCATCTCTTTCTCTTCGTCGCCGGCTGCTGCTGCCGCTGCCACGGCTTCTTCTTCTGCAGCCTGAGCATTCTTGATGGCTTCCTTTGCCCGCTCTTCTTCTTCCTTCCACTCTGCCTTTGTCTGATGCTTGACCGTGACATCAGTGACGTCTTCGATCTTCTTCAGATTCAGAGTGATCATGTCTTCTGCCGGATTGCGAAAGACCATCAGACCCACAGACTGACCGAAGTCATCGTCGCTCACAGATACCTCCGGAGCTGTGGACTTCCATCCTTTTTTCCCCAGTTCGGTCTGGTAGAACTTTCCAACAGCCTCATAGTCCATGGCCGTCTGAAGGCTCAGAGTCTTGAACATCGGAGTGAACTGCAGTTCGTTTGCGTCAGCGGGAGCCGGCAGATCAACGGGCATCAGCGACACGTTCATCATGATTGAAGTCTGGTTGTTCTGAGCAGGCGCGACGGAGATCATTACGTTCAGAAGAATGGCGTTCTTCTTCAGGTTGAAGATCTTCTGTTCATCGCCGAGGTTGTTTTCCCCGTAGGCCGTCCATCCGGCTTTGGTCAGCAGCTCTTTCGTTGCCGCAGTGACTTTTCCAACAGGCTCTTTGGTGGAGTAGATTGCGGTGATCGGGTTTGCGAAAACTGATTCCGCACCTTTGACAACCGGCAGCGACGACAGTTCGACGTTGCCATGATTGTTCAGTGCGACCATCGTCTTTCCTTCACTGATCATGGTCGTCGTGATGGAAAGCGTGTAGCCGGATTTCTGGAACGAGCCTGCCGCATATGCTGCGTCCAGCGATGTTCCTGGAAGCTCCTTCCAGCCGGATTTCACAAGCTGAGTCTGGTGAAACTTGTAGGCGGTCTTTGGATCTTCCGCCGTGTTGTATGTCATGGAGGACAGCTGTTTGTCATCCGATGGCTCTGCCGCGGCAGGCAGTTCCAGCGTTCGAAGGTCAAGGACCTTTGCCGCTTCTTCAATCGTGGCCGCATCGCCTTTTGCACCCTGTGCGAAGCAGGATCCGGAAAGCAGAGCCATCCCAACCAGAAAACACAACGCCAGCACAGCACTTCGAAGCGCCGTCATAAACGACAACGTTAACATGATGGTTATCCCGTGAATTCAAACGCTGACACTGTCAACTTGTGAGGCTGCCAGCAAAACCCGTCTGACACACAAACGCAGTCAAAATTCGAATCGCACAGAATTTTGCGAGTTTTGTTCTGCTACTGAGGCACCGCAATGGCAGACTGCAGATATTCCAGTTCCGGAACCAGACGCTGGCCTTCTTCACTGCGACCGGACTGGTCAAACAGCGTCAGTGCGTCCGTAAGGCTGGCAGCGGTTGTCGGAGGGTCCCAGGGCTCCATCAGGGGCATCCACAAAAGGCACGTGATGGCTCGATCGTTTTCATGCAGCTGCATCAGCGCACGGCCGGCGAGAAATTCCCCGGGGGAACGGACCTTACGATCCAGCTCTTTCAGGCGGCGCTGCCATTCTTCGACTTCCAGAACGGCCAGCTTGTCCGGTTCGATCAGTCGAAGCCGCCACAGCTGAAGTTCCGCCAGCTGCGACATGGTCAGGTCGCCTTCCCTGCGAACTTTCTGGAGCGTTGCCGCAGCCTGACGTCGATGTTCATCAAGGCTTAGAAGTGCGGATGCGGCCGTGAGCTGTTCCGCAAGCGATTTCGATCGCAGCTGGCTGACATCAGCCGAGTACCGTTGATTGTCCGGCAGACGTTCGTCCCAGACCAGAGGAAGACACAGAACGTGTCGGCTGGAAGGATCATCGGCCAGAATCTGCTCCACCGTCCTGAGGCATTCCGCAAACTCCCGCCGTGCCCGAAAGCATTCCGCGACGGAGCTGAGGATTTCGCGACGGACCCAGGGACGACGCTCCTCCCGCTGAGCTTCTGCGAAAGCCTTCAGCGCGTCCTTCCATTTTCGCTGCTGCATGGCCTGAAGCCCCGTCTCGTAAGCCATCGACTTTGCAAATTCCAGTCGCTGGACGTCGCGCAGAACGATCACTTCCACCTGTCCGTTGTTCTGACGCAAAATGACCGAGTGGCCTTTCAGGTCACCGATGGCTCCCTGCAGAATTTTTGGTCTCGCAGCACCGCTGGCTTTCAGAATGACCTGGTCTCCAGACGCTGGTGGCAGCAGAGACCCTTCATCACCATTCTGTGCCGGCTCCTGCGCCGACAGACCAGTTGCAGAGATGAACATTATGCCGACGCAGATGAGCCTGGCGAACCAGGGGCCGCTAAGAATGCTGCCGGTGATTTTCCGCCGACCGTGCCTCATGACGAACTCACCGAAGGAGCATCCGCGATACCGGGTCCATCCGTCAGTCGCAGTTTTGTTTCAACCATCGGGTTCCGAAAAACGCCGTTCGGATCAAAGCGCCGGCACAGAGTTCGAAACAGCGGCAGGTGCGGGTAAAGTCGGTCCAGTGTCTCCGAAGTCGTCGGGCACCATTTGCCCCAGTGCACTCGAGCATCAAACAGAAGGCTCATGGCCTTCGCCAGAAATTCGGCGACAGCCAGAAACTGGTCGCGCGGTCGGAGATACGTGATCAGACTGAAGGAGTACCAGTCTTCATTCGGCGCTGAAGGACTCGCCGACGACATCGAAATCAGCGTCTGATCTTCCAGAATGCGTCGCACACAAATGGGATAATGGTGCACCCAGGTCCCTGCGATGGTCCTGATGTCTTCCAGCATCCCCGCCCGCTGCAGCAGAGCGCGGACAGAATCACTGAGCTGGAATGAAGCATCGTCTGCGACGCTCAGAATTTCTCGCACGAACACACTGGCAGCTTCCACATGGCGGCGTCTGACGAAGATTTCCTCTTCGAGATGACGGAACAGCTCATGTTCCATCGTCAGCTGCAGATCACTGCGGTCCACAGGCTTCCAGGGCGGGATGATGGTCCAGGGCACGACACGCCGAAAGAAAAACCTCACAGCCCATCGGCTTTTCAGCCAGACCGCGGTCAGCAGGATCAGCAGATGCAATCCCAGATCCATCGCCAGAAACCAGTAGACCCGATAGAGCGCCGCGCCATTCTGACGCTGAGCACGTTCCGAGATCTTCCGGCGCTGGACGTAGACCGACCACGAATGAGGAATCAGGAAGAACTGCTGCAGCGGCGTCTCTTCCTGCAGAGCGAGTGCCTCGTCAACAGATCGGACCGGGACCATTTGCTCCTGAACAAAGTACTGAGGAATCACGGGGATCGTGACTTCCGTGAGAACACCAAGACATCCCAGCGAACACTGTGCCGCCCGCAGTTCATCGCCATCACGAATGTCGCGGATGACCGGGTTCTCTCCGGACTCATCAAAGCACGCAATGCGAGCCGCGTTGATATAGTGTGAAAGACAGTTGCGCCCGGAGCCATGCGTTCCAGTCGCTGTCGCACCGGAGATCGTCTGTTCTGTAATCAAACCAAGCGCCGGCGGCGCAAGTCCGCGCTGATTCAGTTCCTGGATCAGATGTTTGATCTGAAGACCCGCGCCGACTGTCGCAAAAAGCTGTCCCTGCTCTTCGTGAATCCGGATGTGCCGGAAGTTCTTCATGTCGATGACGACACCGGCTGTCTCGATCAGCGGACTCCATGAATGCTTCGAGCCCATGACGCGAATTCGGCCGAGGCGATTTTCCTTCAGGACTCGCAGCAGCTCCTCTTCCGTCAGCGGAGCCACCCGTTCAGCCGGCCGAAAGGAGATGTTCTCTCCAAAGTTAGTGATGGCTGCGGTCGACATGGCACGGCGCTTTCAGCGGAGTCAATTCTGTTTCATTGGACGGACAGGAGTGTAATCGACGGTGGAGGTTTTGCAGTGTCGTGTTCCGTGATATTCTGCCTGCATGCCGGACACCACGACAACCAACTCGACGCCCGAATCTGATGTGACTCGCCTTCAGATGCCGGTTCAGTACGTGCGCGGAGTCGGTCCGAATCGAGCAGCGCTGCTGAAGAACCTGGGAATCGAAACAGTGCGAGACATGCTGTTTCACGTTCCGGCCAGTGTCAACGACTTCAGCGATATGCGACCCGTCCCACGACTGGAACCGGATCGCGAGCAGTCGGTTCACGGAATCATTATCGACCGGGAACTGAGACAACTCCGAAACAATCGCTCGCTGGTTGGCGTGCTGCTGAACTGCAACGGGCACTTCGTTCGAGGCATCTGGTTCAATCAGCCGTGGATGTACAAGAAGTATCGCGATGAAGACCATGTCGTCTTCAGCGGCAAGCCTCAGAAGAAAGCAGGACGCTGGGAGTTCAGCAATCCTCGGGTCTATGTTCTGTCGCCCGATGATGACATCGAAAACGCGGCCGGAGTTTTGCCGCGCTATGCTCTGACGGATGGCATCAAGATGGACGCCATGCGACAGATGGTTCGCACGGTGACCGAACAGTTTGCTCACCTGGTCCCCGACCCGTTGCCGGAGTCCTTTCGACTGGCTCACAATCTTCCGGATCTCCCAACGGCGCTTCGCAGCCTTCACGCACCCACTTCTGTCAAAGACTGGGAATCCGGTCGCCACCGCATCCTGCTGGACGATCTGCTCGAATTTCAGCTGGGACTTGCGCTCAGGCGTCGTTCGAGCCGCATTCTTCAGGCCGTCCCTCTGGAAGTTTCAGCGAAGGTCGACGCGCGCATTCGACGGCTGTTCAACTTTCGGTTCACCGACGGTCAAAACACCGCAGTCACAGACATTGTCAAAGACATCAAGATGCCGCAGCCGATGCACCGGCTTCTGCAGGCAGATGTTGGCGCCGGCAAGACGGCCATTGCGGTCTATGCAATCCTGGCGGCTGTTGCGGCGGGAAAACAGGCCGTGCTGATGGCTCCCACAGAAGTGCTGGCGACACAGCACTGGGAAACGTTTGATGAGCTGCTCGCTGAAAGCAAAGTGAATCGCTGTCTTCTGCTGGGAGGACTGCCGGCGGCGAAACGACGTGAGCTGCTGCAGAGCATTGCCGACGGTTCCATGCACATCGTGATCGGAACCCAGGCTGTCATTCAGGAGAGTGTGAAGTTTCGCAATCTCGCGCTGGCCGTGATTGATGAGCAGCATCGGTTTGGTGTTCGCCAGCGAGCTGCCTTCACGGGGTCACTCGAGAGTCCTCATGTGCTGGTCATGACAGCGACTCCGATTCCGCGAAGCCTCTGCCTGACTCAGTTTGGCGATCTGGATGTGTCGGTCATCCGCGATCTTCCACCCGGGCGACAGAAAGTCATCACCGCTCGAATCACTGGAGGTCCGGAAGAAGCACGAGTCTGGACGTTTGTCAGACAACAAATTGCCGCCGGTCGACAGGCCTATGTCGTCTGCCCGCGAGTTGAAGGTCAGAGTGACGATGATGTTGCATCGGCGGAAAGCGTTTTTCGACAGCTCAGTCAGTCAGAACTTTCCGGACTGCGACTGGACCTGCTGCATGGTCGGATGGACCGTGAACATCGCCACGACGTCATGGGACGCTTCCGGGATCATGAGACGGACGTGCTTGTTTCGACAACCGTGATTGAAGTCGGCGTGAATGTTCCCAACGCCACAATCATGGTCATTCAGCAGGCCGAACGATTCGGAATGGCGCAGCTGCATCAGCTGCGAGGCCGCATTTGTCGAGGCAGTTATCAGGGGTACTGCTTTCTGTTTTCGAATGCGGAGACTCCTGAAGCCATCGACCGGCTGACGGCTCTGGAAAAGACGGCCGACGGATTTGAACTGGCAGAGAAGGACGCCGAACTTCGAGGTCCGGGCGACATTCTTGGGCTTCGACAGAGTGGTGCGATGCCTCTGCGAGTCGCGGACCCTGTTCGTGATCTGTCACTCCTGCAGATTGCTCGACGGATGGCTCAGGAACTTGTCGACGATGGCCGCTTCGACCGCCCGGAATTTCGCGAACTCCGAGCCATCGTGCTCGAACGATTCGCGAATGTGTTCGATCTGCCTCAGACGGGCTGACCGTCCTGGCATCGGATTCCACACAGGCGATCTCCTTACAAATCCCATCAACGCATGGCAGTGCATGGTATTCGTAATGTGGCTTTCTACACTGCAATCTTCACCAGACGCCGCATCGAAGAAAACGCACCAGTCCTTCGACTTCATTCGACGGCAGCGCGATGAACTCGCCGAGCCGCCACTGATTGAGTTTGCATGCCATGAAGGAAAACGGCCGGAACGCATCGCCCGATGATCACGGGGCGGATCATCTTTCGGAGAGTACTCGTCCGGCTCCGAATCCCAATGACTCTCCAGAGATCGAGGTCGTCAACGCGGACCTCAGTGCTGTGCAGGGGGAAGTGGCGGAATCGCATTCAGGCTCGTACATCGGTCGATACCAGATTATCCGCAGACTGGGGCAGGGTGGGTTTGGGACCGTTTATCTGGCGCGCGATCAGGAACTGGAAAGACTTGTTGCGATCAAGCTGCCGCACCTGAGTCGGATGCAGAACAGTTCCTTTCGTTCGGAGTTTCTGACCGAAGCCCGGACGCTGGCGAAGCTGGATCATCCGTCCATCGTGCCGATCTACGACTGTGGTGTAATCAGCGATGGTCGCTGCTTTGTTGTTTCGAAATACATTGAAGGCCGCGATCTGGCCCGTGTCCTGGTTCAGGGCCCGGTAGAACCTGTTGAAGTCGTGCGGCTGATGATCGATGTCGCAGAAGCACTGCAGCATGTTCATCGGTGCGGCATTATTCACCGCGACATCAAGCCCGCCAATCTTCTGCTCGGACATGACAGCCGCGTCTACGTCGCCGACTTCGGACTGGCTCAGCGTGAGACTCATGGAAACCATGCCACCAGATTCGCTGGCACGCCAAGCTACATGAGCCCCGAACAGGTGCGAGGGGAAGGGCACCGCATCGATGGACGCAGTGACCTCTTCAGTCTCGGCGTCACCATGTACGAGCTGCTGACCGGTGAGCGGCCGTTTTCCCGAGGCACTGCGGAAGAAGTTTTCCACCGTGTGCTGACCGTTGATCCGTTTCCTCCGGACCAGTTGAACGGACGCATTCCGATCGAACTGAGTCGCATCTGCATGAAGCTGATGGCAAAGCTGGCGAGTCAGCGTTATACCGATGCCGGACCGCTCATCGCCGATCTTCGCGACTGGAAGGACTCCGCGACGCGGGATCCTGGCGAGCTCAGGATTGGTGATGCTCCCGCCGACGGCACCACGACGATTGTGCCGTCAGAGAATCTCAGGACCGACGTGCGGACGACTCATCCCGGCACGGTTGTTCCTCGAGGACTCCGCGCGTTTACTCGGGCTGACGCAGGCTTCTATCCGGACCTGTTGCCTGGTGTGCGAGACCGCGATGGGCTGCCGGTGATCATCGGTCACTGGAAACACTGGGTGACTCAACGGGAAGAAGCACCGGATCTTCACACGGCCGGTGTGATCTTTGGGCCAACGGGCTGCGGAAAATCATCACTGGTACGTGCCGGCATTTTGCCATCGCTGCCGGATTCGTGTCTGACTGCGTTCGTCGAAGCCAGTGTCGACATGACCGAACGACAGCTGATGACGGCCATTGATCGACGCTGTCACGAACGTCTGTCGGGTGATCTGGTCGATTTGCTGACGGCCATTCGCACAGGGGCTGGGTTGCGACCAGGTCAGTCATTGCTGATCGTCATTGATCAGTTTGAACAGTGGCTGCACGCTCATCCTGATCCAAAGGAAACTCAGCTGCTTCGAGCACTGCGGCAGTGCGACGGAGTTCGATTGCAGTGCCTGCTGCTGATTCGCGATGACTTCTGGCTGGCACTCAGCCGATTCATGGAAGTCCTGGAAGTTCCTCTGCAGCTGGGACGCAACGCCACACTGATCGATCTGTTCGATCGTCAGCATTCCCAGAAGGTGCTGGCGGAATTCGGACGCGGCTATGCGCAGCTTCCGCTGGATCCCGCGTCACTGTCGAAGGATCAGCAGCGATTTCTGGAAGGGGCGGTGGACAGTCTTTCGACGGACGGCAAAGTCATTCCCGTGCACCTGGCTCTGTTCGCCGAAATGGTGAAGTCGCGGGAATGGAAACCGGCTACGCTCCGACAGCTTGGCGGTGCGTCAGGCATTGGAGCACGCTTCCTGACCGAGTCGTTTTCCACATCGTCTTCGCCGGCACATCAGCGTGCGTATGAAGAACCAGCACGTCGTATTCTGGAAGCCCTGTTGCCGGATCCCGGTACGGAAATCAAAGCCAGTCGCAGAACGCGAGCAGAGCTGCTGGAAGTGTCCGGATACAAAGATGATCCCGCTCGCTTCACCGCACTGATGGTCATTCTGGAAACAGACCTGAAGCTGATCACCGGCGCCGATGTGATCGATCGGACTCGTTCGGAAGCTTCAGGGAGCCAGGGGTCAGAACAATCCGCGTGGCAATTGTCGCATGACTTTCTGGTTCCGTCTGTTCGAGAATGGCTGATGGCCAAACGGCGTGAGTCACTGCAGGGCCGAGTGCGACAGCGGCTGGCCGAACAGGCGCGCTACTGGAGCTTCGACCAGGATGCTCGCCACCTGCCGGGACCAGTCGAATGGTGCCTGATGCGCTGCCTGATTTCACGCCGGCAGATGTCCGCTGTAGAAAGCCAGCTGATGGCGGCGGCCGACTTCCGAATCCTGAGGACCGCGGGCCTGATTGCAGCCAGCGTACTGCTGCTGTTCTGGGCGTGGCATCGCTTCGAATCACGCTCTGCGACGCAGGCCAGGATCACTCAGCTGGCCACGTCTGTTCCCGGTGAAGTCACACGAGTGATCGACGAGCTCCATCAGTTCGGAACACCTGCAAGAGCGGCCATCGACAATGCGGTCGTCAGCGCTGAAGAAGGTTCGCGTGAGCGCTTTCTTTTCCAGATCGCGTCCTTGAAATGGTCGGACGCCAATGTGGAGGAAGTGTTTGACTACACCATTCGACACGCCGACATCGCCGACGTTCCCGTGGCCGGAACTGCGCTCAGTTCATTTGCGGACAAGCTCGTTCCACAATGCTGGAGCATCATCGAAAATCGTGCCGGGGCGATGGGTGAGAAAAACAGTCCGCCGTTTTCTGGCATGGATCGTTTTCGCGCCGTTCAGCTGCTGGCCGGGTTTTCAGACTCCCCGGACAAAGACGCAGAACGTGACAAGGACTCGGAACAGCGATGGAACGTCTCGCGAAAAGAAATCGTATCACTCGTTCTGGAAGCCTGCAGTCAGAATCCCAATCACTATGCCATCATCGAATCCACTCTGGCGCCCATCAAACAGCAGTTACTTCCATCGCTGACGGAGTGGATCGGTCGTGATCAGAAAGACGTCTCCGGCAGCTTCGCTCTGTCGCTGATCATCGGGTACACCGAAGATAACGCAGTCCAAAGAACAGACCTGTTGCTGGACGCTTCTGACTGGCAGGTTGAGCGGCTGCTGAACAGTCCAATGAAGCTGGATGAGAGCGTCCTTTGGCAGGCCATCGAAAGTTCTCCTGCCGCCAGCGCGTCGGAATCAGAGCTTGTTCGCCATGCTCATCGTCGGGCACTGGCCAGCTCGTTGCTGCTGACATCGGCCGAGCAGCGGGGGACTCAGTCTTTGCAGCTGGATGCACTCTGGAAAGACCTGGCGTTTTCCAGCGATATGACGTGTCGAACGTATCTCATTCGCTTTTTGCCCGAACGTCGCTTTCCGCTGAAAGGCATTCTTCGTCGCCTCGGCAGTGAAACCGATCCAGGAATTCTCGCCGGGCTGCTTTTGATCGTCGGAGATTATTCGGATCAGGAAGTGGACGCGATGCGGGAACTGACAGCATCCGTCGGCCGGCTTTATCACACTCATCCCAACGCTGCAGTGCATGCGGGGGCAGAATGGGTGCTTCGTGAATGGGGACTGACTCAGGTGCTGAATTCCGTACCGATCGGTGCTTCCGGAGCTGTTGCCTCCGCCGATGATGCTCAGCGACAGCGATGGAAGAGAATTCCTCAGGGGCTGACACTGGTGGAAATCGACGGTACGGCCGCACCGAGCATTGGACGTCGCTTCCTGATGAGTTCGACAGAAGTGACTCGCGATCAGATGCACGCGTTCAATCCGAGCCACTATGTCAATCCGCAGTTTTCACCGACGAGTGATTCCCCTGTAAGTGTCGTGCGCTGGAACGATGCCCTGAACTACTGCAACTGGCTGTCGGCCAAGGAGGGGTTGCCGCTGTTTTATCCGGAGACGCCGGAAGAACAAGACGCGTGGACCAGTACCGCGGAATCTCTGAAGGCACCGGGCTATCGGTTACCGACGGATGCGGAATGGGAATTCGCAAGTCTTGCAGGAGCAGTGACCGTTTGCAGCTTCGGCCGCGATACGCTGCAGGTCGATCGATACGGCTGGTATGAAGCCAATCACTCGCAGTACCTGGCCAAAACCGGTCAGAGTGCTGAGGATGATGAAGAGCGTGTGTCGACTTCGATCTTTGCCAAACCCGTGGGCTTGCTGCGTCCGAACGAGTATGGGCTGTTCGACATGTACGGCAACGTCGAAGAGTGGTGCGACGATCGAGGCGTATCCGCTGCATCGGAACGAGCCATCCGCGGCGGTGGAGCCCGAGCCTACCGCCAGGTCCTGACCTCTCGCCGCATCGGCAGCCTGCTCCCCGCCTCGCAGTACGATTCGCTTGGTTTTCGCATTGTGCGAACGATCAAGTGAAGGAATCCGCAGGTGTTGAAATCCCGTCCACCGAAATCCCGACTCGCCATTTGCCTCCCGCCATCCCGCACGCTACCATCCCGCTCACACGGGCTATAGCGCAGCCTGGCTAGCGCGCTTGACTGGGGGTCAAGAGGTCGTGGGTTCAAATCCCGCTAGCCCGATTTTTGGCCGCAGGCCAAAAATAGAGAGTAGAAAAGAGAAAGCAGAGCAGTAGAGCGTTTACGCCCGAGAGCTTTTCCGGGACGTCTGACGTAATCAACCAATTCGCTTTCTCTTTTCTGCTCGGTCTACTTTCTACTGCTCTAATCCCCTTCTCCCCGGGCAGCCGAGTGACTTTCGCTTTCGAAAAGCTCCTCGTCCGCTAAAAGCCCGTCGACTTCGTCGATCATTTCTGATCTGCCACGAAGCAGTTTTGACGTGGCTACGGCTTCCTCACTGATTAGCTGTAAACCGTTGCGGTCGTCGCTCATTCCACTAAGCGGGATTTCAGCCAGCAGTAGATCGTTGCTCCGATCTGTTGATAGCCGGTGGCATTGGGATGGACGGCGTTGTTGTCGGGGTAGCCGTCTGTGACATCCAGGTTGAGTTCCGTGGGGATGATGCAAACTTGCTCGGCCTCGCGATGGCCGAAGTGAGTCAGTTGGCGTTCGACCAGGCGATGCTGAATCTGTCGCCAGCCCCAGCGGGTGTAGCGGTCTTTGTAGTTCGCCACGAAAGCCGCATCGCGGCTGTTGCCCGGAGTCGTCAGGCAAACGCCGATCGTGGCCTCAGGCGCCGCGCGACGGAACTCGGCGATGAGCTTGTCGGCTTCCCTGAACACGCCATCGATCCGCTCATCGAGCAATCTGGGATCGTCCGGATTGAAGCTGAAGCAATCGTTGATCCCGAGCATGATGGTGATGAAGTCCGGCGTTTTTCCTCCTGCACGTTCCGCGAAGTACCGCGCGACATCCAGCCTTGCCTGCGGCGGTTCACCCACGGCAAACACGAACGGGCTGCTTCCGGTGTAACCTGGCTCGGGGTTCTTCGAATCAAAGCGGGACGTAAACGCCGCCCATGTCCATCCGCCATAACCTTCATGAGCAACGCCCATTGCAGCTCCGGCCGGTTTGTGTGTGCCAATCATTGTCCAGCGTGGATTGCCCGGCAATGCAAGCAGCCTTGCCACTTCATTGGGATAGGCCGACGCATGAGTCAGACTGTCTCCGACAATCAACAGCGTGATGTCCTTTCCCTTCCCGGCATCCGCTGATGCAACGTGCACCTGAGTCGTCGCTTCTTCAACGACCTGACCCGACTCGTTTTTGACTTTCAGCTTGAGCGGCACGCTTCCGACCTGTTGCTCAGTGGCGTTCAGCGTCCAGCGTCGAGCCTCGGTCGTGCCAAGTGCGCACTCGACTTCGAACGTCACCTTCTGCCCCTCGGCAACCAGCACCGTGTTCTCAAAGTACAGGCTCATCTCAACGCCCGGCACGGCGTAAATCACTGGCGGCAACGTCAGTCGAAACTTTCCCGTGGTTCCTGCCAAGGCCTCGTCGCCAACTGCCGATGGCAGAGTCACGAGTGTGAGTAACAAGAAGAACCAGCAAGCTCGCGGAATCATGAACTGCTCCTTTGAGGGTATGGCGACCGAAGGCGACCGGGAGGGACGGTTCAGCGGGGGCGCGTGACGGCTGCTGCCCGCAGATTGAAGATCCTCAAAAACACGGCGTTTCTTCCATTAAAATCCGCTTTAATCCGCCGAAGTTGATTAAAATAAACGGCCGAAAATTTTAATGAACACAAAAAACGCAGTGAAATCATCAAGGCAAAGGTGGCCTAATGGATGTCTCTTTGTTCAGCTGTCGATCGCCAGGTCAACTCGTCAGGATAGATGGCAATGACCACTCTTTTGTGCCATCGGACTTGCCGCCACAGTGGCAAATGAACGAGGACATCTGGCCACTTCTGCTCGAAGCAACGAAGGAAATTGCGTTACTGGAAGGCATTGGACGCACACTGCCGAATCCGGAAATTCTGTTGCGACCAACGGCCGATCGTGAGGCCATCCGATCCTCGAAACTTGAGGGTACAATAGCCACTCCGAGGCAGCTTTTTCTGTTCGAACTGGATCCCGTCACGCCTACATCTGAGTCGGACCCGCTGAATGATCATCTGGAGGTATTCAACTACCAAAGGGCATTGAGGCATGGAAACAACAGTGACTTGCCGGTCTCATTGAGGTTGATTCGTGAGCTGCATGCAACATTACTACAAAACGTGCGAGGACAAGACAAAGCGCCAGGTGAATTCCGACGGATTCAGGTTGCCATCGGAACAGATCGGAGGTTTATCCCTCCACCTCCACACATGCTGTTGCATTGTCTGGATGTCATGGAGAAGTACATCCATTCAAAATCACCGTTTCACCCTCTGATCGACTGCTTTCTGGTGCACTACCAATTTGAGGCGATTCACCCATTCATCGATGGCAACGGTCGTATCGGGCGACTGTTGTTGGCTCTCATGATAACCAGAGCATGTCGTCTGACAAAATGCTGGCTCTATCTGAGCGAGTATTTCGATAATCATCGAAGTGAGTACATGCAAAGACTGTTTGAGGTCAGCACAGAGGCTCGGTGGGCAGAATGGGTCAAATTCTGCCTTGAGGCTACGATTCATCAGGCGAGGGCGACCGTCAATCGATGCGAGAGACTTCGAAAAGTGAGGGAAGAATTCACGATACGTGTCAACGCTATTGGAGGCAATGTGCGATTATCGCAAATTGTCGAGGAGATTTTTCATCATCCATTCTTGACCGTAGCTGCATTGCCCGCCAAGTACGACGTGTCATACCCAACAGCGAAGGCTGATGTCGACAAACTCGTTGCGGCAGGGGTGCTTCAAGAGCTCGCCGGAACCAAAATCAAAACGTATTACGCCCCGGAAGTCTTCCGCGTGGCATACGAAGAACTGGATTTCGAGCAGGATGCGTCTGACCCGAATAATGGCCGCACGGATGTGATCTAAAGTTTGCCAGCCGAATTTTGAAAAGCGGCAGGCTCCGCTGCGAGTCAATCGAAGAATAGATCAGGTGTGGCGAAACACCTTCTTTGAAATGTGACCGCAAGGTGACGTAGTCGTGCATCCCGGTCACTGGCTATTCAACGGTCGGAGCTACTCCTGTGAAGTCCCGCTCAAAACAGTGGTTTCTGGTACTTGCTGGTCTGGTGCTGGCGGCCTTTTTTCTGTGGCGGCGGGGGCCGGAGGAAGTGCAGGCGTATCCGGCGGAGAGGGTTCTGCGGACGGCGACGCTCGACGGCATTCCATACGTGTTGGCGGATGATGGCAATGTGTTTCGAGTCATCACGGAGCGGGGCACCTGGACGTGGGTTGATCGAGTGTTCGATCCCGAACTGATTGCTCGCACTTTTGTGAAAGAAGGAGGCGTTGCTTACCGCGTTGACCTGGATTCCGGCAAACGTTATCGGCTGCTGAAGGAGTCTTCGGATGGCTTCGAAGATCTTCCCGAAGAATCGGATGGTCTGCGGGCCCTGATTGGCGAAGAACGCAAATGGACGGAGTTCACGCTTCAGACCGCTCAGACGCCAACGGTCTCTGACTATGTTGATCTCCGCAAACAAATACTCCGCAACGGCGCGGGGTTTCTTGATGCGAGTGTCGCTCCGTCGAAATTGTATGCTCATAGTGGTCAGCAGTCGCTGAAATGTGTCTGTCCGGCAAAGACGTCGTCGATGGTCTGTTCGAAGGCGTCGATCGGAACCGGATTTGTCTATTTCGAAGAGGGTGAAGACCTTTGGTTTGAGGCGTGGTATCGAATCGATGGAACCACAACGCCCTTCACGCTGGCAGACATTGAAACCAGAGACGTCAAGGAGTCACCAGGCATCCGACTCATGCTGTTCGACGGCAGCGAGCTTGGTGCGGAGCTGAAGGCGCTCGACAAACCAAAGTATCGTCAGGGACCCGACCGCAAAGTGTCGTTTCCGACGAACCAATGGGTGAAGGTCAAATGGCACATCTACCTTCATCCGGATGACGGCCATGTTCAGATCTGGCAGGATGACCAACTCGTGGTCGATGGTCGCGGCCCCACATTGCCATTCAGAGGTGCCGTGTACGACAGTCTGGAAATTGGCATTTCCGCGCATTCGTTCGGAGATCAGACGGCGACTTTGTTCGTTGATGATGTGAGCTTGAAAACTGCCGGAAGCGAGTCTCCGGAGTTGTGACCACCGTCGTTCAGACTTCCCGGATGCCGAGGGACTTGATTCGGGAGTTCAGCGTTGTCGGCTTGACGCCCAGCAGCGCCGCGGCCCCGTTGGCGCCGTAGACCTTTCCATGGCATTGTGCCAGAGCGGCACGAATGTTTTCTGCTTCCAGAGATCGCAGTTCATCGTCTGTCAGAATGCGTTGCGCATTCAGCGTTTCCGCAGCCTGGGCTTGTTTCTTTGGAGCGGACGGCAAATCGAATCGAAGACGACCATCAGCAGCGACGATGCAGGCCCGTTCGACGGCGTGCTGGAGTTCGCGAACATTTCCGGGCCAGTCGTAAGCCTGCAGTTCCCTGATGTTGGCCAGCGTCAATCGCGGACGCGGGCGTCCCAGCTGGCGGGCGAAATGATCAAGAAAATGTTCGGCCAGCAACGGGATGTCTTCGACGCGTTTTCGCAGTGGAGGCAGTTCCATCGGGAACACGCTCAGACGGTAGAACAGATCCTGTCGAAACCGACCGGCCTCAGATTCGACTCGGAGGTTTCGATTGGTAGCCGCGATGATACGAACGTCGATCTTTCGAGTTCGTTCTTCTCCGATGCGTTCGACTTCGCCCTCCTGAAGAACTCGCAACAGCTTGGCCTGCAGGTCCAGCGGAATCTCACCGATCTCATCAAGAAACAGTGTGCCACCGTCAGCCAGCTCAAACCGACCGGCTCTGTCACGCAGTGCCCCGGTGAACGAACCTTTGGCATGACCGAAGAACTCACTTTCATAGAGTTCTCTGGGAATGGCTGCACAATTGACTTTGATGAGCGGACGATCGGCTCGACGACTGTGACGGTGAATCTCGCGGGCGACCACTTCCTTTCCTGTACCGCTTTCGCCGAGGATCAAGACGGCGGCGTTTGTGGGTGCGACCAGTTGGATCTGATGAGTCACAGCCTGCAGTGCCGGCGCCTGTCCGATCAGATCACCGAACATCGCCGCCTGCTGCACTTCTTCCCGAAGATACTCGTTTTCCTCTTCGAGCCTTTTTCTGAGTGAGAGGATCTCTTCCAGAGCGCGGGCGTTGGCGATCGCTGCAGCAAGATGATCGGCAATCATTCGCAGCCATTCAAAACAGGAGGCGCCTGGCGGATTCCTGGCGAAGAGACCCAGCACGCCAAGCACTTCACCGCGATGCATCAGAGGATGCCCGACAAAGGACGTGATGCGTTCGGCGGCGATCCATTCGGGGTTAGCAACCCAGGCATGATCCTGTTCGACATTCGCGACTTCGAGTGATTGTCCGGTCGCGGCGATTTGTCCGACCTTGCGAACGCCGATTGGGAATCGACGAAACGCACCATCAAGTCGTTGCCAGCTTCCTTCCGCATCACTGAGTGACTGGCCGGAACTTGCCACGAGATGCAGGCAACGTTCTCGATTCAGGCACTCATTCGCAAAGCGGCAGCTGGAACAATCGTCGGGCAGAGGCGGCTGCAGAATCCAAATCCGCACCAGCGCGACGGAAGGCCCTTCGGCCAATCTTTGGACTGCGAGCGGAAAAAGCTCGGAGAACTGTTGAAGCGACGCAAGCTCCAAAAGGAGCCGCTTTGGGTCACCGACGATTCCTGAGTCTTTCTTTGCGATTGCCATGTGGCCATTGTGACGAAAGTTCGTCATACGGCAACGAAATATCGTGCGATGACGAAATTTCGTGTTTCTAGCGTGCGGCCGTGATTCTTCGTAAAGCGTTTCTCTGCATAGACTTGTGGAACCATTTCGTCTTTGGCACGGAAAGTGATTTGTCTTCAGACATTCTTGCTGAGTTCCCTGGTGAGGGTGAGTTCCCAAGCCATCGGTTGTGTCGAGCACGTCGTTCGGCAGACCACATGTCACGACTCTGAAGAGTTCTGGAGAAGATCAATGCAACGTCTGAATTCTGTCGATCCGCAAGTCGCCACTGGCCGTACCAAAGAGCTGCTGAGCACGGTGCAGCAGGCTTTTGGGATGATTCCCAACACAGTTCGAGTGATGGCGAATTCACCGGCTGTGCTCGACAGCTTCCTCGTGTTCAGCACGGCGATGAGCCAGGTCGGAATTGGCGCGAAGCTGCACAATCAGTTGAAGCTGACGACCAGTGAAACAAACTCCTGCAGTTACTGCACCTCCATCCTGAGTGCCATTGCTCCGACAGCAGGGCTGACACCGGACGACATTCTTGCAGGCCGCACCGGCCACACCGAAGATCGTCGCACCAAGGCCGCATTGGCGTTTGCGAATGATGTGCTGGAGACTCGTGGCAAGGTTAGCGAGAAGCAACTGAACGCTGTGCGGGGTGCTGGTTTTGGCGATTCCGAAATTGTCGAGATTGTTGCAAGCGTTGTCCTTGGATGCTTCACCAACTTCCTTAACAACGTGGCTGATACCGATCTTGATATTCCGAAAGCCGAGCCCGTCGGAACTCACGCGGGTTCAGAGTGCGGCACGGAAGCTTGTTCGGCGCATTAGTCGTTTGGGCTTTTTGTTCGGAAGTGAATGTCTGATTGCGAATGTAGCGGAAGGGCGAAGGGCGGGAACTGCGCGAGCCCTCTGGTACTCAACGACTCACCGGACGGCTTGCGCCGTTCCGCTATTTCGATGTCACGGAACTCAAGGGCATGCCCATGAACGTTATTCGACCGCCGTTCACGATTGTGACAGCGACAGCCAAGGTCAGGGCTGCGGAGGATGCATGGAACAGTCGCGATCCGCATCGAGTGTCGCTGGCCTATTCGGTAGATTCCGAATGGAGAAATCGAGAGCGGTTCCTTTCTGGCCGCGATCAGATTCGAGAGTTTCTGATCGTGAAATGGAACCGGGAACTCGACTATCGCCTCGCCAAGTCATTGTGGAGCTTCACAGAGAATCGGATTGCCGTTCGATTTCAATACGAATACCACGACGCGAATGCTCAGTGGTTTCGAGCCTACGGAAACGAACTCTGGGAGTTTGACGATGACGGCCTGATGCGTCGTCGCGAAGCCAGCATCAACGATGTTGCAATTCACGAGCAAGAACGAAAATTCCATTGGCCCGCGCCGGGCGCTCGACCAGTCGATGATGCAGCGCTGTCATCAATTCGATGAAGCCTGCCGGCTCGTTGTTTCACGCGGCGGGATCCAGCAAACTTTACCGGGCTCAGGAGCATTTTCATGCGTCAGTTCTCCAGCGACATTGCCTTTACGCCCGCCGTAAAGAGTATCCAGACCAGCAAAGGATCGCGTTCCGGCTATGCTCGCATGGAGGCAGGAGGAAGCTGGGAAACGAACGTGACGCCGGAACTGGAGGCGTTCCTGGCCGATCTCGACATGTTCTATCTTGGCACCGCTAACGCCGAAGGTCAGCCGTACATTCAGTACCGCGGAGGGTCGCCGGGGTTCCTTCGAAAGATCGACGAAAAGACTCTGGGGTTTGCCGACTTTGCCGGCAATCGTCAGTACATCACGCTTGGCAATCTTTCCGAGAATCCCAGGGCGTTCATCTTTCTGATGGACTACGTGCGCAGCCGCCGCATCAAGCTGTGGGGCAAGGCTCGCGTTGTGGATTCCGATCCAGCGCTGTTCGACCAGCTGCGTGATTCAACGTATCCCGGCAAAGTTGAGCGGGCCATTTTGTTTGAGATCGAAGCGTGGGACGTCAACTGTCCGCAACATATTCACAAACGGTTCCCGCAGAGACTGGTGGCTCCTGTCGTAGAAGAGCTTCAGGCGAAGATTGCAGCGCTGGAAGCGAGGCTTGCTGCTCTGGAGCCGAATGGGCCAGGTACCTGATCGTAGAACCACGGCTCGCGTACTCAAGTCCGCCAGGGAGTCAGTACTTCGGAAAGATCGCAGGAGTCGGGAAGCGTTCTTCCAGGCTGTTTGCGTCGTTGAGATACTCTTCGCGAGGCACTGTGACCACCGGCCAGGCATCCGGGCGAATGCGTACGACGCGTCCGGGCCGGAGTCCTTCGATGATCAGGTCGGTCTGGAATCGAATTTGAATTCCGCTGCTGCCGACAGGAATTTCTCCGGACGTCCGAACGATGTCGATGATCGAACCTCGTGAAGCCATGTGAGCCGGGCTGTAGGCTCCGTGAGTATGCTTCAGAGTATTTTCGACCGCGTTGATCATGGCCGGCGCATCTTTTCGGAAGTCAGCGTAAAGCGATTCGTCCATTCCGCCGAACAGCGTGGCCGTTACCGTCGCGTTGCCAAACTTGCCGTACTCCACGGCATCGATCCAGGCCGGCATCCAGCGACTTCGAATGAAGGCTTTGTGGACTTCTGTCTGATTTTTGGAAGCTCGCTGCATTGAGGCCTCATCGAGCCAGATGTCAGAAACGTGAAACCGTGTGAACACACCGTCCGGCGTGGGCTTCCACGTAATTCCCAGCAACACCGCCTGGTCTTCCAGACTCTTCTTTCCCTGCGCCGGCCAGGAGCCTTCGCTGACGAGATCTTCCACCAGCAGCAATTCTCGCCCGCGCCAGATCCGAGTTGCAGCGTCGAACGTCAGTGATTCCGAGGAAGGCTTCTCGCTACTGCTTCCGTCGCGCTGCTCGCGTGTGGCCGTGATCATTCCGGCGTTGTTCTGGAGTTCGATCTCTTTCAGTTTCCAGACCAGTCCGTTTCGAAGACAGAAGCTGGGTTCGTCTTCCAGAAGCAGCACATGATTCTCCGCGGGAGCGATTCCAGCACCGCGGTTGTGATTGGCGTCCTGCGATTTGTTATCGACGGGCAGAACCGGGACGGGAGACGTCGTCGGATCCGGCGGAAGAAACGCGTGAGCATGCATCACCGTTCCCAGAGGAACGTCTCGAAGATCCGCCGGCGCCCCGTGATAGCGCACGATTCCATAGGGCAGCATCGCGAACGGATGAGGATCGTTCCGGAAGAACATCCCCGACCCCTGCAACCGAATGCTGCCCCTGCGATTCGGGTGATCGACGAAAACCAGTTCGCCACGATAAGTGTGGGATTTTGCGAGAGGAGGAAACTGACCGGATTGGGGGCGAAAAGGTTCTGACGATTGTTCCTGGTTCTTTGTTCCTGGTTCCTGGCTGACGAGCGGAGCAGGAAGAAGAACGATGAACGCAAGAAACGCGCACAACATCCTGAGATGGCGATTAATCTCGAAGCGATGCCAGCATATAGCTGCGGGTGTCAGCCCGCAGAAGGAATGCCCAGGAAAAGCGATTGAGCCGCAAAGCGGCGACAGCACCCGTGATTGATTCATGTGTTCGACTTCGAAATCGTCTGTTGCCGCTTCGCGGCTCATGATGTGTTGAACTGTCTGTCTGCGGGCTGACGCTCGCAGCTACATGCTGTCGTCGCTTCGCGACTATTGCCCCCAAAATACACCCAAAGAACAAAAACGAACAACAGTGAACCAAGAACTAAGAACTAAGAACCAAGAATGACCCCCTTATTACTATCCCCAAACCCGTCCGCTTCAACTCCCATCTTCTGTGCCATGAGGAGAAGCAGGTTGCTCATGTGAGCATCGGGGTTGGCGGGGCGGCTGCAGAGGGAATAATGCTCGGAGGGCTTGTCGAGCTGATAGCCCTGGAAGTGGCCCTGGTTGAAGTCGAGATGGCTGCCGTGTTTGAGGCCAAGGTCGGAGCCACCGGCAAGGACGAGCGGCAAGTTGGCGTTTCCATGACTGTGCCCGTATGTCATGCCGCTGCCGAAGAGTGACATCGTGGAGCCAAGCATCGGATTCCCATTCAGATCTTTGGTCTCGCCCAGGCGAGTCAGAAAGTAGCTGAACTGTTCAATCGCAAACGTGTCATACTTCGTCAGCTTTTCCATGTAGCCCGGGTCGCCGCCGTGATGGCTGAGCTGATGCCGAGACTCGGTGATGCCAATCTCCGGGATGGAGAATGCGTCGCCTTCACCGCCAAGACTGAACGTGGCGACTCGGGTCACATCGGTCTGGAAGGCCAGCAGAATCAGGTCGTAGACCGTTCGGAAATAATCTCCCGCCATCGTGGCCGCCACATCCCGATTCGTTCGCCTGCGATCCGCTTCAGAGATCACCGGCAGCGGTGTATCGAGCCATGCGTCGGCTCGACGAGTACGAATCTCCGCTTCACGAACTGAGGTCAGGTACTGGTCGAGTCGCCCTTTGTCGGCGGCTCCCATTTTTTGTTCGAGCTGTCGGACTTCCGCAAGGTTGTCATCGAGCACACTCGCTTTGCGACGCAGCGCTTTTCTCTGAGCATCCCGGCCGCCTTTGGGTTCTTCAAACAGCGATGCAAAAATTTCACTGCAGCGACGCAGCGCGGGAAGACCGACGCCGTCCGCGGTCCACGCGAGCGATCCGCCGGTCAGAGCAATCTCCAGTGAGGGATACCGAGTATGCTGCGACGTCACCTCGGCGATCTTCTGGTCCACCGAAATCGTGTTGCGTTCCGATGGCCCGATCTTTCCTCCGGTCAGCCAAATGTTGATGCAGTTGTGATGATGGCCGAGACTGCCGGGATGATGCAGCCCGCTGATGGGCGTGATCACATCGCGATGTTTCTCCAGCGGCTTGAGCGATCGGGAAAACTCATAATCCCTACCCTCCGTCGTGATCTGGTAATTGAGCGAGTGAACTCCGTTGGCCAGATAAATGAAGGCCGCTCTCCGAGGAGACTCGCTATTCACCTCCGCGGCCCTGAGTGGAACCATGCACTCCAGAAACGGCAGTGCAATGCAGGTCCCGGCGGCACGGAGAGCGTGACGACGATCGATGAGCCACGATTGGGGGAGGAAGTTCATGGTCGCTCCGGGGTGGGGGTGATGGTGGTTGCGATTGGGATTAAGACGAGAGGCAGAGGCTGCGGGAGGAATGATTAATGATTATTGGAAATTGAAAAATGCAAATTGGAATTGGCGACAGGGCGTGACTCAGTCTTTGACGAAAGTTGACGAGCCGGATTTGGCGGTTACCAGTGATTTGGCGATGATCTTGCAGAGCTGGTCACACTCGTCTCGAAGCAATTCGAGGCGTTGTTCCGGTAGTAGTGTTGATCGAACAATCAAACGAATCCAGATTGAACTTTCGCGAAGTTCTTTCAAAACGATGGCGAGTTTGTGAATAAAGTCTTTTTTGCTCTCTGCGGCACAGGCTTCTGCATAGTTGGGTGCGGGAGATGTCCCGGATCGTACAAGTTGCGAGGCAATGTGTCGGCCAAGTCGCGTTTCCGGTAGTGCATCAACGGCTTTGCCAACGCGAACCGCAAAATCCAGCAACCGTTCTTCCAGATCCGCTCCTTTCCATCCTTTGTCATTTTGCATTTTCCATTCTCCAATAACCATTAACCATTTCTTCCTTCGCTTATCGTTGCCTTAGCAGCCCCGACGTCGCCACCGCTCGGATGGTGTCTCTCACTCCGTATCCTTTCTTTTTCGCTTGTTCCGTGATCAAGCGTAGATCATCTTCGTCGTCGACCGTCAGGACTCGGCGGAGAGCGTAGGTGCAGAGTTGTTCGATGAAGGCTCGGGCGATTTTGTCCTGGTCTTCAATCAACAACCGTTTGAAGTCCACGGCGTTCTGGAAGGGGCGGCCGTCGGGCATTGTTCCGGTAGCATCGACGAGCGGATCTTCACCGACGCCGGTCGGGACATGTTCGCGAGTCCGCCATTGTCCGATCGCGTCGTACTGATCAAAGGCCAGCCCCAGCGGATCGATGTTGCGATGACAGGCCGCGCAGCTTGGGTTGCTCGCGTGAGCTTCGATTCTCTTGCGGATCGTCACCTTGTTGCCGGTGGGCGGAACCGGTTCAATCGGATCGACATTGGCCGGAGGTGAAGGTGGCGTTCGGTTGAAGATCGCTTCGCTCAGCCACACACCGCGATGCACGGGACGATGGCGAGTTCCGTCGGAGGTCAGTCCAAGGACCGCGCCCATCGTCAGCAAGCCGCCTCGATGATCTTCCGGCTTCAGCGTGACTCGATGAAATCCATCCGCCTGAGGTTCCGGCAGGCCGTAGAAATCACACAGCCTCGCGTTGGCCATCGTCCAGTCCGAATCCAGAAAGCTGGAGACCGAAAGGTTCTGCGAAACGACTTCGCGAAAGTATTCCACAGGCTCAGCACGCAGGCTGGTTTCGAGCCAGTCATCGTAGACCGGGTAGAGACTCTTATCGGGCGGAAACATGCCGACTCGGTGCAGCTGCAGCCACTGCCGGGAGAAGTCCTCGATGAAACGATTCACCCGACTGTCAGACAGCATTCGATCCACCTGCTGCTCCAGAACGGCCGATGCTTTGTCCGCATCCGCCGAACACAGCTCACCGCGTCGCGCCGCATCAAACAATGCATCATCGGGCATGGAACTCCAAAGAAAATAAGACAGCCGCGACGCCAGTTCCCAGTCCGTCAGACGTTCTCGCGCGGCAGGTTCGCCTTCCACCAGATAGATGAAATTTCTGGACGTGAGCACGCCCTGCATCGAAACTCGAAAGGCCTCCGCCATCGTCGCGCCGGCGTCGAGTTCTGTGCGGCAGGACTGGAGATACCTTGCCAGTTCATCACGGTTGACCGGCCGGCGCCAGGCTCGTTCAGCGAATCGCTGCAGATGTTCGGTGATGACTTCCGGTGTGGCGTTGTCCGGAGGCACGATGCCCGCTCGACGATTTTTCTCATCGTCTGTCAGCAGAGGTCCTTCCCACTCGATCCAGTCCAGCAACACGGTCGAAAAGAGCCCGTTGCCTTTGTCATCAAACATCTGCGGCGCGTTGGGATTCAGCAGCAGAGTTTCGCTGCTGTGAGTGAAGATATACGAACCGCTGGTGAGAGCATTCCGGAACGCCGCTCCGCCTCGCCGATCCACTCCGTCCGTTGCCACAACGCAGAAGTGCAACTGAGTCGGCATCTCGAGAAACACGTCGAACTCATACACCTGCGGGCTGTCTTCCGGCGCGGTGATGTCAAACTCGATCAGGCCCTCAACGGTCTCTTCGCTGGTTTCTTTACCGATGCTCAGATGAGCCGGCTGTCCGCCGCGTGGTCGAATACCGCTCGCCTGCAGACGCATGCGATAGAGCCCGCTGTGTTCCGGGCCGGTCGGTCCAAACCAGTGCGACGACAGAGCATTCTGGACTCGACCGGGAAACAGCAGGTATCGCAGAGGACGCTTGATACCGAATTTGTCGAGAGCGACCTGCTGTTCCTTTCCACCGTTGTAGCGAAGTTCTGCCGCCGTCTTTCGAACTTTGCGAGCCTCGCAGAATGTTGCCGGATAAGCGCGATCCAGCACAATCTCGGCGGCTCGATAGTATCGGTCCATGTGCGACGGAGAAAGCGTGAGCTGGGAACCGATTCGTTCGAAGCCGTGCCACAGAGTATCCTCGTTCAATTCCCCGGGCATCGTCGGATCGTAGCGCACACCGAGCAGATCATAGACCGTGTTCTGGTACTCCTTGCGGCTCAGCCGATAGTGTGCCACGGGGGGCCTCGCCGCCATTCGCAGCGCGCGGCCCTCGCGAAGCCGTGCATCGAGATCCGTCACAAACGCTGCGATCTCATCCTGAGTCGGCTGCGGCTCCGTCTTTGGAGGCATCTCGCCGCTGTTTACCTTGTCGATCGCCTCCGCCCAGTGATGAGTATCCGTGCCCAGACGAAAGTCACGAGACAGCTGATCAATGCGAATATCGCCTTCGACTTTTTCCGGACCATGACACCGGATGCAATGAGTCGTCAGGAATTTTTCGAAGGGCTCCTCTGCGAAAACGACACCGGCCCCCGCAAGCCCTGCGATCATCGCGACGATCGAGTGTTTCAGTGACCTGAGAAGTGTGAAGTAGGGATTCACGGATTGATCTCCGGATTGGCGTCGCTTTGGTGAATGGCAGGGCGTGACGGAAGGACTGTGTTCGAGCTGGACTGCCAAGTGTATCGGCTCACGCGGCGAACGACAGAGGCAAATCTCTGACGATGAAGTTTGAGGTCACCGAGCCTGATTCGATTTGATGAATGTGCCGATGCGCTGAATGGCTTCGCGGGATTCCGGGAGTCCTCGGATCTGGAAGACGTGGACCATGCCTGGCCAGATTTCGAGTGTCACGTTGACGCCGTCAGCGCGAGCCTTTTTGGTGACTCGAATAGAATCGTCGCGCAGCATTTCGTGTTCACCCAGCTGAATCAACAGCGGCGGCAGGTCTCGGAAGTCGCCAAACAGCGGTGATGCCAGCGGATCACTCGGATCTGTGGCTCCCAGATATCGCTCACGAAATTCCGGCATGGTGCGCGAACTGATGATCGGATCAACGACAGATTTCAGAGACTGGCTGGACAACGTGAAATCCGTGGCCGGCGAAATCGGAATCGCTCCTGACGGAAGTTTGATGTTCCGTTGCTTCAAAGCCAGCAGTGTCGCGAGTGTCAGATTTCCTCCAGCAGAATCCCCCGCGATGAATGTCGAGCTGGCTGCTGACGGACCATTGGGGCCGTTTGCCAGCATCCATTCGTACGCGGCAACGCAGTCGTTAAGTCCCGCCGGAAACGGATGCTCGGGAGCCAGACGATAATCCGGCATCAGCACCGCACAGCCAGCCGCAGCGGAGATCTCAGCGGCCAGCGGAAGATAGTTGCCGGCGGAACCAGACACCCAGCCGCCGCCATGAAGATACAGCAGTCGAACATCCGGATTTGCTCCCGGCGCGATGACCCATTCACAGGGCACGTCGCCGACCGTGAGCTTTGTCAGCGTGACGCCGGGCGTCGCGGGTTCCTGACGAGTTCCCATGCCGGCTCGCAGGCCGTTCAGATCGAAGTGCTCCGCACCGAACGGAGGAGACTGCTGACGCCGTTCCAGAAACTGCATGCCTTCGGCCGAGACGGCTCGCTGCCACACGTCGCGCGAAGAATGTCGCCGTGTGGGTTCCAGGAGATCGGCGACTGCCAGCTGTTCGAACACCAGATGCGACTGGCTTCCTTCGTAGACGATTCCGACATAGTCCGCGTTGATGCGAGTCAGGCTCGGGTAGCCGGCTCCCAGGCCGTCATCCAGAAGCCAGTGATGCGAATCAGGCCATGTCATTCCGTCGTCGAAGCTGACCTGCACGGTGTGATGAGTCCGCCCCTGCTGCGTGTGAGGATTTGCGAAGAACAGCACGGGCTGCAGCTTTCGATAACACATCGTATCGATCATCAGCAGACTTCCATTGCAATTGGGTTCGATCAGGGTGTTGCGACTGGTGGGGTGTTGCTGCCACGACTGGCCGAGATCGCGAGTCACAGCGACCGCACGGAACCGTTCATGGTCGTTGCGAATGTTGAGCATGATGGAGCCGTCGCTCAGCAGCGCGGCCTGACATTCGTTGCCGCCTTCGAATGCCGGTTGACCGACAGTCCACGACTTCCCATGGTCGCGACTGATCATGATGGTCGCAAAGGTCGCCAGTCGATCTCTTCCCGTGCGCCCCTGAACCGGCATCACGAGTGTACCGTCCGCCAGACAGAATCCCGATTGCGGAGACGGCGCCAGAAGCCACCAGGATTCGTGCTTGAGCTGTCGAGTCAGGTTCTCGGGCGGCGACCAGGTGAGTCCGTCATCCGTTGAGCGGGCCATCATGAATTGAGCAGCCGTGCCGATTTCAAAGCCCGGTTCGGAACCATCATCATTCCACTGATGCTTGCCCGGCTTTCCGTTCATCCAGACGGCGAAGCAGAAGATCTCGCCGGTCTGTCGATCAACGATGATGCCTGGATCGCTGCAGCCGTTCTGTTCCTGAGGCAGTCCGCCATATTCACCCATGTCCATGATGACACGAGTCGGTTCCCAGGTCGTGCCGCGGTCCGTGCTGCGGCTGAGCCCGATATCGATGTCTTCCTGCAGGTCACGTCCCATGCGTCGACGCATGTCGTACACACACAGGAGCGTACCGTTCTTTGTCGTTGTCAGCGCCGGAATACGATAGGTGTGGACGCCGTCATCGTTGTGACGGCGAAGAGCAACGCCGATGCGATGCTTCGAATTGGCGACGTCGTTTTCCGGCGTCACGGTTCCCGCGGATGTTTCGATCGCTGTGCAGGAGGACACGATCTGATGCTGCAGATGGACGCGTTGTCTGAGTCGACACGAAAGCCAGAAGACATTCTTCCCGGGCTTCAGCGGCGAGGCACCTCGGAAGGTGATGGTCTCTGCGGGCGGCATCGAATCGCCGACAGGGTTCACCGGGAGAAAGGCTCCTGGTCACCCGTTGAGAACAGCGTCAGTGATTCGATGTCATTCAGATCATCGGTGCCTGCAAGTGAAACCGTCAGAGCCTGGAATGCGACGTCCGGCTTTTCACCTGTATCGACGACAATTCGCATCAGCGGACCGTGCTCATTGCGAACAAGGATCGGATGCACGGGCTGCCTGACGGTTGCTGTGATTCCGTTCGCGGCTTTCGTCTCGCCCGCCACCGCCACTGGGTGAGTTGCGAGGAGCATCAGCGTGATCGTCACTACCAGCCGCAGCTTGAGAGCCGGATCAAGCGTCCGCAGGAATTCTCTGAGCTTCATTGTCTGCTCCTGTGTTTCAGGATCAATGTGCCCCGACAGTCCGAGCACTTCAAGTGGGGAGTTCTCGCGTCGGAGACACGAGGCACTTTGATTTCAAAGTTTGTGCTGGTGAGCTCTGTGAATCGGCTGACCTGCCGCAAAATTAGCGTAAACTGCCGCCAGTGTGCACCATGACGAGACTCAAACGCCAGCTTGAAGGTCAGTTGATTCAGACATGATCATCGAAACCACATCCAAACAGGTTGCCCGCTCCCGCTGGTTTGGGAGCCATTCATGAGCGACGCATCAAGCCCACTCGCGCTCAGGGGACAGGTCCTGATCTACACGGACGGCGGATCACAGCTTCGAGTTCGACTGGACGGCAACACCGTCTGGCTCACACAGAAACTGATGGCGGAGCTGTACGGGGTGTCGGTGCCAACGGTCAACGAACATTGGCTGAACATCTACAAGACGGTGGTGAAGAAGCAACTATTCGGATTTCCGGATAGTTCAGCGCGAGCAGATCGCGACGTTTCCCGCAACGTCGATCACTATTCACTCGACGTCATTCTGGCTGTCGGTTACCGCGTCCGATCCGCTCGAGGCACATCATTTCGCCAATGGGCCACAGCACGACTTTCGGAACTCCTGGTCAAGGGTTCACAATGGACGACCAGCGTTTGAAGGAAGGGCGGACGCTGGGCGGTGATTACTTTGACGAGCTGCTGGACCGCATTCGTGACATCCGATCTTCGGAGCGACTGTTCTATCAGAAGATCACGGACATCTACGCCACAAGTATCGATTACGATCCATCGGCTGAATCCTCACAGCTCTTCTTTCAGACCGTGCAGAACAAAATGCACTGGGCTGCACATGGTCATACGGCAGCGGAAGTCATCGCCGCGCGAGCCGACTCTGCGAAGCCTCATATGGGGCTGACGAACTGGAAGAACGCACCTTCCGGCCCGGTGCGAAAGCCGGATGTCAGCATCGCCAAAAACTATCTGAGCGAAGAGGAACTTCGGGCCCTGAATCTGATCGTATCCGCTTATCTGGACTTTGCGGAACTCCAGGCCACCAGCCGGAGGCCCATGTCCATGAGTGACTGGATCACCAAGCTCGACGACTTCCTGAAACTCTCCGAACGCCAGATCCTCAACCACGCCGGAAAGATCTCCCACGAAACGGCTCGTTTGAAAGCCGAATCCGAGTTTGAAAAATTCCACACGGCCCAGCTTGCTCTTCCGCAAGCGGTGGATCAACACTTTCAAGCAGCAATTGACGAGCTGAAGAAGATCGAGAGTGAAGCAAAGCCCAGATCACGACGCTCGAAACGCCAGAGCTGAAGCTGCTGAGATCACAGGCTGGCCCAACAACCGTCTCGAGAGCTGCGCAGGACGGCTTCGCACAATAACACCTCCCGATGTCCATCCGCAAAACTCGGGAACGGTGTGGCGCGCTTCATGTCGCCCGCGGCAATGTAGCTGTAGAAACTGGAAAACAGCTGCTTAAAAGTGTCTGGAAATCCTTCATTGTGTCCCCCAGGATAATTTGTGATCGCGCGGGCTTCGGGACTCAGAAGCGATGGGTCTCGCATGAGGATTTCGTTGGCACCATCACGCTGGCCGATCCAGAGTTCATTTGGCATTTCGCTGTTCCACGCAAGGGACTTCCGAGTCCCCGCGACTTCGAAGCGGAGACAGTTCTTGCGGCCCGCTGTTGTCTGCGAAACCCAAAGACATCCATTCGCGCCGTTGTCGAAACGGAGCATGACGGCACCACAATCGTCCGTCGTCACAGCCATCCTCTCCGCCGAGTCCGCCGATTTCGGTGACTCTGAAAAAGTCTCCGCGCCACCTGATGGACACAGGCGAGTCGGATGAACGGTCCGCAGGTCGGCGCAGACGGCCGTAATCCTGTGACCTGTGACAAACTGCATCAGATCCAGCCAGTGTGTTCCAATGTCAGCCACAGCCCGCAAGTCTCCCCCGTCCCGAGCTGACACTCTCCAGTTGAAATCGGTGTCATAGAGCAACCAGTCCTGAACGTACGAGCCGGAAACATGCAACAGTTCACCGACCGAACCATTCGCCATTCTGGTGGCCGCTTCATGACACAATGGATAGAAGCGAATGTTGTAAGCGACGCCCGCGGCACACCCCGAAGCTTCGGCGATCCGCACCAATTCAGCAGATTCGACTGATGTCATCGCAAGCGGCTTTTCGCACATCACATGCTTGCCGGCCCTCAATGCGGCCGCCGCCTGCGAGTAATGCAGACGATTCGGTGTTGCCAGGTGAATGACGCCGACGTCCGGATCGGCAATCGCCTCTGTCAACGATTCATAGCCCCGAGGTAATCCGAGTCGCGCGGCTGCGTTTCGAGATTTCTCCGGCGATGAACCGACAATTCCAGCGACAGGCACACCGGCACGGCGCAACCCTTCGACGTGCACAGGTCCAATGAAGCCCGTACCGACAACCACAGCTGCCGGAGTTCGCCGATCTGTGTTCATAACACTTCACCTTCCATCATTCACCGGCCAATCATCCGTTCGGAAGGGTGACGCCGGGAGGCCGGCCTGGTTGAAGAGGTTGCAGTCGGGGTCGGCGGACCAGGCGTAGCGGGCGGCGACGGGTTTGGGGACGTCGGGGCTGGAGATGACGACCGTGTTGCCTTCGATGCGGGCGTTTGCGGGTTTCCACTGCTGATCTTCGCCGGCAATCACAAAGCCTTTCAGTGCGCCGCCTTTGGCGCCCAGGCCTTTTTCGGTGTGACGGAACGTGACAACGATCGCATCACCCTGAACCTTGTGTCCCGCTGGCACCGGGCCTGACGTCGCCACATCATTCTGACCGTAGACGGCTCCTCGCGCCCACAGTGCCAGGCGATGGCCGACGTCCTGCTTGTTCTTCGGATGGATGTCCTTTGTTTCACCGATGTCGACGGTAATCGCCATGCCCGTTTTGGGAAGGCTCAGAGTCTTCAGCATCGCTTCACGCACCAGCGACCAGCCTTCTCCATCTCGGCCGAAGTTGGGAAGCTGAACCCAGGCAAACGGAAGCTCTTCGCCCCAGCGTGCTCGCCAGTCCTTCACCAGCAGAGGCAACTGATGCTGATACAAAGCGCCTTTGCCGGGCTGTGAATTGGCTTCGCCCTGATACCAAACGATGCCTCGAATCGCGTACGGGATCAGCGGCGCGATCTTGCCGTTGAACAAACCGCCTGGCACAGATTCCAGAGGATCACGAGGCCGACGCGGCGGCTGCTTGCCGTCCTTCTTGGCCTGTTCAGTCTGAGTCTTCCAGCGAGCAATCTGCTTCTCGTAGTTCGCCTTCATCGTGGCTTCGTCGAGTGTTTTCGCATTGCCACCGACATTCAGCTCGGGCACCGACGCCTGAGCCTCCGCGGCGATCCATGCTTCAATCGGAGTTCCGCCGACGGACGAATTGATCAGCCCGACGGGCATGTTCAGTTCGCGATGCAGCTCACGTCCGAAGAAGTACAGAGTCGCAGAATATCCTGCGACGGTTTCCGGCGAACATACAGTCCACTTGCCTTTGCTGTCAGACTGAATCGTCGCGGCTCCTTTGGAGTCTTCTTTGAACATCCGAATGAGCGGGAACCTGGCTGCTGCTTGTTCTGCTTCAAAATCCTTCGCGCGGTTGACGGTCATCGCCATGTTGGACTGACCGGAGCCCAGCCAGACTTCGCCGACCAGAACATCTGTGACTTCCAGTTTGCGATCCGGTTTCTCCGACCGCACGGTCAGGGTTCGTGATTCCACGCTGGCGAACAACGGTTCGAGCTTCGCCTGCCATCGTCCGGATTCATCAGCGACCGCGCTTTGCCTCTGCTCGCCAAATTCGACGATGATCTTTTCGCCGGGATCAGCCCAGCCCCAGACCGGCACCGGCTTGCCCTGCTGCAACACCATATGATCCGAAAACACGGCCGCCAGTTTCAGGTCACCCGCCGAGACAAAGCTCAGCGGAAGCAGTAACAGTGTGGCGATGAAGGTGAATATGCGTTTCATGAATGTGCAGACTTCGTAGAGAGAGTGTGAGAGTTCTCGCGTCGGTGACACGAGGCACATATCTTGTGCGCCCTTTGTGTTCTCTGCAAACCACTTGTGCCGTGCATTTCTGGCAGGAAGTGGGACACTTCTCAGACAATTTCTGTTGCAGAGGGTCTTTTTGAATTCGCCGGAACAATGGCGTCGGTGAAGTGGTCGTTCCACGCAATGGGCGAGGCTGGTTGAGGAGGGAACATGGCAAAGAAGAAGGCAGCATCTCAGCGAGTCACCAGCAAGCCCACGGCGAAAGCGAAGACGTCGATGGTTAGCACCACTCAGCCAGCTGCAGAGCGACGAGCGGCCGACGCGGAGCTGCACAGGCTTGTGGAAAAGTTTGCGCCGGATCATCAGCGGCTGATCGGTGCTTTGCGGCGTTCGTTAAGGAAACGAATGCCCACAGCCTGCGAACTTGTGTACGAATATCGCGACTGCTTCGTGATCAGCTATTCGCCGAATGATCACGGCTATGAGGGCCTCTTCGCGATCAGAGGCAGTGAGGGCGGCGTCAAGTTCTACTTCAATCGGGGCAAGGAGTTGCCGGATCCTTCGAAGCTGCTGAAAGGGCCCGGCACGATGGCGCGTTCGATCGACGTTGAAAGTGCCTCGGTCCTTGGTCGTCCAGAGGTCGCCAGTTTGATCGACGCAGCGCTGGCTCTGAACACCATTCCGTTCGCAGAAACCGGTCGCGGCTCGGTGGTTGTGCGTTCCACGAAAGCGTCTTCTGCGAAAGCGTCTTCCAAGAAGCGAAAGTCAGGTTGAGCTCTTCAGCTGGCGCGGCGCATTGTTTGCCAGCCGCGTTTCCCGTGGTGAAGTCTCGCGAAGTGGTAAGAGTTTGTTTGGCCAACAACGATAGACAGGCATCACATGATTCATGCCGAACAGCTAACTCGCACGTACCAAATCGGAACCCAGCGCATAGAAGCGCTGGTTCGGATTTCGCTGACGATTCAGGAAGGCGAGCGAACGGCGATCATTGGACGGAGTGGTTCCGGTAAGTCTACGCTGCTGAATCTTCTGGCAGGGCTGGACCGACCGAGTGAAGGCTCGCTGATGGTTCACAATCAGCGGCTGGAAGACATCTCGCGGAATCAGATGGCGGAATATCGATTGAGAACGATCGGTGTCATCTTTCAGTCGTTCCAGCTGGTGCCTCAGCGAACCGCACTTCAGAACGTGGAACTGCCGTTGATTCTCAGTGGCGTTGACCGAATTCAGCGTCAGACGATAGCGAAAGACTGGTTGTCGAAGGTCGGGCTGCTCGGACGTCAGCATCACTTGCCCAGTCAGCTGTCCGGCGGCGA